>JHWZ01000006.1 GCA_000687695.1 Lachnospiraceae bacterium P6B14
GTCTTCAACCATCTTTTGCTCACAGTACCGTAAGGAAGGATGGTATGATCAACTTGGTGGCAGTGCATCTCCACTTGCAGATGCAATCCTGGATCGCATAATCCATGATGGATACGAGATAAACATCGAGAGTATCGACCCTACAAAAGATATCTCAATGCGTGAGGTTTACGGCTTAAAGTCAAAACAAAAATAACAACAAGCGGTGGCTCAACCCGTTCCGGACAAGCGGCTCACGCCGCATCGGAACGGCGGCTCCGCCGCGTAAGTTCGGAATCGGTTTCCGATTCATCGGACACACGGTTTCCTGTCCTTCGGACAGGCGGTTTCACCGCACCGTAATATTCATCAATCACTTATTATAGCACAATTGTAGATTTTTACAAGTGGAAACCTCAAAAAGCTACTGCCCTCCTAACTTTTACATAAACTTAAGCTTGACACTACGTATAAATACGTGCTATAATGCAAGAGGAGGTAGTAACATGGCAAAATATGTGTATCCTGCCATTTTTACACCGGAAAAGGGCGGCGGATTTTCAGTGCGATTTCCGGATTTGGATGGTTGTTATACCTGCGGTGACGATTTGGGCGATGCCATTTTCATGGCCGAAGATGTTCTTTCACTGTTTTTATGTGGATATGAAGACGAGAAAAAGGATATTCCTGCTCCTTCAGATATGAATAGTATCACTTTAAAGAAAAAAGAAATTGTCAACTATATACGATGTGATACTCTTGATTACAGAAAAAGGGTTAACACAAAATCAATCAAAAAAACTCTCACCATTCCCGAGTGGCTGAACGAAGAAGCGATGGCCGCCGGTGTAAACTTTTCACAGGTTCTCCAAGAGGCCTTAAAAGAAAAGCTTCAGCTAGGATAAACCCAAACCAAACGCCGCATGAACGATAAACACAATCTTGTGGCTTTTTTTCTATAGAACATAATGAAAAATCAACAAAAACAAAAAAGTGCCACTCATGAAAGTGGCACTTTTTAATCATTCTACGATTAATGAAGCTTAAATCCTAAATCTGAAGCAGTAATACCAAGTGGAATCATGTTTAAAAAGTCATCTATTTTATAACTGAAGCCCCTTATATATCTGAACGCCTCGTCTGATCGTTTATTTATTTCGCCATATTTAGTATCCCAAAAAAAGTTTTCTTCCTTCATATACTCATTTATGTCTGTTATTTGGATTTTGGATTCAAAATATGTCTCATCAAGCAATGCACTTGATGGCACAAATCCGAAGGATACAGTAATTGCATTACTATTGTCGCTTGAACTCATAATCAACCGACTTCTTTTTGTATATAGTATTTCTTTTTTATTGTTATCAGTGTAATGAACTTCAATAAAGCCAAACTCTATTGTTCCATCATTATTTGATATTATACCTTTTAAATCTTTTTCTGTATCAATTACGCTATTGTCATCTATTGAAAAAATTGCCTTTCTTCCATCATACCATTCTTTTCCATTACTATATACATAATCTGCTAATTGTTTTCTTTTTGATCCTACAGGAGCATATGTTTCCGATGGCGAAACAGTTGGAGTAAGAGTATTAATTGGTTGAAAAGTCGAATCTGGCGAGTCGATTCCATCGTCGGGCACTGTTACATTAAGCTTGAGCTTATACTTCTTTTTCCCGGCAATCTTATATTTAAGTACAACCGTCACCGTGACAGTAGCATCTCCACTTCCCGATTCGTGCACGATTACTAAATCACTTATATTTTCAACCCAAGCACCAACTAGACTTGGACGCGATGATTTCGCGGTGATTTTTTTTACTCTATAAACATCAACATTCCTGACTTTGATAACAGCCTCTTTTTTCTGTCTTAATGTCAAGAATGTCTTTGATAGCTTTGGCTTACTTACCGCAGAAGAAACTGGCGAAACATTCATCAAGATCAACACCAACGATAATACTAATAAAACAGAAATACGTTTTTTCATAACATTTACCTCGCTTTCATAAATTCAGTTATTTATACCATGCTATTATCTTTTTATGATCCCTCCATATTAATACACGCTCATAAATACTATAGGATTCCATTTATGTGTAGATGATATTTTACAACCCCTTGAAAGAATTGATTCTCCTATATCATTTTCTTTTTCTCTTTACATGAACCATTTTTTGATATTTGATCCTATAATCATTCTTTTGTCGCAAATTAACCAGCAAGAATAATTACCCTCATTCTTTAAAACATAAACAACATATACGTTTTCTTTCCATTATGACGCCAATATCAATCAGCACATACTTTAGTGTCTTCTCATTAGCACTAGCATCCGTACAATCACAAGCACGATTCTTCTAATGTATTGCCATCACGCCAAACCAGATTAATGAGAGAACAGCACAAAGCAAACACCCCTCCTAAAATAGATGCAGTTAAAAAGTTAACTACCGTATTGATTATACCACCACGCTGTATAATAGTCAATAATATAATTCTTTGAGAAATGCTGATGTGCTGGCGTTTCAAGTTTGACAACGAAATTATTTTTATATTCACATAGAAGAATTATTATAAATAAGTAAAAAAGCAAAAACGGATTACCTAAAAAAACAATATAATATTTGTTATTCATTGCTTAATCAGATCATCCCATTATCTTACTGCCTAATGCAATCTATAATCTGTTGTTATTTGTATCAAGACTGAAAACAGCAATATTTGTACACATAAAAGTCTACTTGAATATAACTAAACAGACTATGTGAACAGATACTTAAGTATCCTGAATACGACAGAGAACAAACAGAGTTGATCTATAGGTTTCACTCTTTAACCGTAGGAGAAAAGGTAACCATAAAACAAATACGAGATTTTATTGCAGATGAGGGAGACGAATACCATGAAGAAAAAACAAGTACGGAAAAAGAAGAGTCATCTCAGGTTCGTAGGATTTTATCCGGAACCATGGATAAGGCAAGAGGAGATAGAAAGACAAAGGGACTTTTACATGAGAACAACATGTCAAAGAATGCTGAGAAATCTGAGACCAAGAAAGATATGAATGCACTATCATATCTGCCTCCGATCGGACTGATATGTACCGGAATCATCATTCCAACTCTTTGTTTATATCTCGGAATACTCAGTTCACCTGTATCCGGCAGTATCGATATTCCCAAGGCAGTGGGCGCCTATGCATTTTTTATTATAGTCGCTGTCTACGGTGCATCCAAACTATGCCCGAGAAGAGTACAGGCTATGGTATGGGAGGAAGAGGACGAACTTTCGGTTTGTCTTTTGCCTCAGGTATCAGGTTTATGCACCATCCCTATAGGGATGTTTCCGTGGCAGATCGGCAGGGATGAGAGACAGGTCGATGCAGCTATAGACAGGGAAGGCGTCTCACCTATTCATGCCCGGATCGAAAAGGAGAGCAAATCCATATACATAACTGATGAAGAGTCCTCATCAGGGACACTCCTGAACAAAAACCGGCTTACACCATGGGAGAAAACCCGCCTAAAGGACGGAGACATACTGTCCTTTGGCGCAGCGTCGTATGTTGTTGAAATCACAGAGGGCTAATAGCTACCCCTGAACGTTGACATTATGTGACAGTTATGGTATATTTATCACATGATTATCACACAAGGAGGGTTTCCAAATGGCTACTATTATCCCAATCAAAGAACTCAAAAACACTTCACAGATTTCTGATTTATGCCATAAATCCGATGAGCCAATTTTTATTACTAAAAACGGATATGGTGACATGGTTTTGATGAGCATGGATCTGTATGAAGAAACAACAAAGAGGTATCAAATGTATGATATGATTCAAAAAGCGGAAGAACAGATTGATAGTGGAGAATCAAATGATGCCAGAGCTGTTCTTTCCCAAATAAGGAGAAAACATGGCATATAGTGTACTAATTCCGCCCATCGTCGAAGAACAAATTGATCGATGTGTATCCTACCTAACTGACCATTTACACAATCAACAAGCCGCGTCAAAACTGCTTGATGAAATCACAATAGCGATTAACAGGCTCGAAGACAATCCTCATGCATACGATGTGTCTCACGACTTATACCTTGCAAGCCTGGGATACAGAGAGGTAAATCTCAAATCCATGGATTATCATTTTGTGTTTAGAATTGTTAAAGAAAATGTCCACATTTCAGGATTCTTCCATAGATTGGAAAACTATTCAAATAAAACATTGGAATGAGATAAACTACTGAGGCAAAAACAAAACACCGCACACCCGATAAGCCCAGGTTGCGGTGTTTTTTTATGCTCTGAAACCTCTACTTGGATTCACTCCCACTCCGATGGTCTCTCGTAAATCCGACCCCGGTCCGTATGTGAGACCGGCAACGATAGTTTGAGTGTTCTTCATAAGAGGTGCTGAATCATCCTGCTTCGCTACCTCCTTAAACGACTGTAATAATCCCTCAAGGATGTTTGTTGTGTGATCGAAGCGCTCCGGATCACGATTCGCGATACCCTGACATAATTCGCGGTAGCCGAAGATGTAGAGCTGACGCAGATACGTTGAAATGTTATAATGCATATCAAGTGCGTACATCAGCTCCTGAATCATACTTTTTGCGCGGTCAATCTCAGTTCGCGCATCGGCAATAGCACCGGCCTCGAGGGCGTCCCTCCCCTCTTTGATTGAGGCCAGTGCCACTTCATAGATAACAACAACCAATTCCGAGCGATTTGCCTGCGTAACACGTGTGGCAAACGCCTGGAGAGTTGATTTGTCCATAATTGATCTCCTTTATTATCCCTGTAACATCTGCAATATATTCTGTGGCTGATTATTTGCCTGTGAAAGCATCGATACACCTGCCTGAACGAGTACCTGGTACTGGGTGTATTTGGTCATCTCCTCACTCATATCTACATCCTCTATACGTGAGCATGCCTCGGTAAGGTTCTCGCTCGTCTCATCAACTGATGCAACTGCTGACTCCATACGGTTCTGGTAAGCACCAAGCTTGGCTCGTACACTCGTTACGAATGTAACCGCTGCATCAAACTTTGAAATCGCATCCTGTGCTCCATCATATGTACATACATTACAATACTCGATATGCATCGACTTGCAGTTTACCGGAGGAACGCTCATATCTATGGTCTGACCTTCGTTAGCTCCAATCTGAACTGCCACATAACCTGCATCAAGCATGGTTACGGTTGCACCCCTCTGCGCTGCTGTCAAAGCAGAGAACTCACCTGATGTCATCTTACTGAATGCATCCGCATCGAATATCATCTCAAAACCGCCACGATCTGTCACGGTGATACGACCACCATCAGTGAAAACCGTCGCTGTCGCGGAAAAATTCGCACCGAGCGGCGTTGATACCTTTACGTCCTCTCCATGCTCCTGATTTGAAGGACTTATCGCATTCAATCCGAGACGTGATGCCAAAGGCTCATCTGCATGGATATTGATCTTCTGTGACATTCCTGTTTCTTTTGTCTTAAACTCAAGCACCGATCCAGCTGTTCCCAGTCCAACCTCGGCTGCATCCTCTGCAGCGGAAGCACGAGGAGTCACAACAACATTCATATATTCTCCGGTATCACGGATCTTTTGGTACACATCCTGAAGAGAATCATTCTCATCAACATCTATCTGAATACCGTTCATATAGATCGAACCGCTGTAATTCGCTTTCTCTGTCTGCATATTTCCCGTTGGGAAATTGGCTGTTGCTCTGGCCGGTTTAGGCTGAGCTGTTATTGTCATACTATAGCTCGTCAGCTTAACATCATCAGAAGCTGAAATCAGCTTTACATTTACATTACTTGATGATGACTGTCTGGTACATGTTCCGTCAAGAACAGTCATTGTATTGAACTCGGTATCACGCGAGATGCGATCGATCTCTGTACGGAGCTGGTCGATCTCCTGCTGGATAGCAACACGGTCCTCGACGGTAGTCGTACCCATGTTAGCCGCCTGGACTGAAAGCTCTCTGCATCGCTGAACCATATTCTCAACCTCGTTAAGCGCACCCTCTGTAGTCTGGATGAAAGCGATACCATCAGAACCGTTTTCAGACGCACGCATAAGACCTCGGATCTGCGCATGCATCTTGTGAGAGATGGCCATGCCCGCTGCATCATCCGCTGCCTTTACGATACGATATCCACTGGAAAGTCTGTTAGTAGACGCGGTCAAACGTTTCTGAACCGCATTAAGATTGAAGTTGGCTCTCTGAGCCTCGATATTATTATTTACCTTCATAATGATACCTCCTATTTAACAACGAACCTTCACTTTCAGATGCTCTGGAGGAAGCACTTTGCGATACGGTACAGATCTTGATTCTTTGCACCCGTAGTCTCGCTTCCTACATGAAGAGAATTCCGTTCGCCATCAAACAGGCTGTTACCATCCATTGTAAAACCGATCTCTTCCAATCCTTTCGTAAAACGATCCAAAAGCTCTGTATACACATCGAAGCTTTCTTTATTTGCTGCAGTCACAAAACCGTTTACCTTTGTACCGCTCAGCTTGAATGTTCCCTGAAGTCTTCCAAGCTCATCCGAGTCAGTTGTGATCTCTACGGTTCCGCGCTCAGCTCCATCTTCCCTTATGGTGACGTTTACATCTACGACACCACGCTCAGTCATCACCGGTACCTCGTACATCTGATACCTGCGGATCGCTTTGTAGAAGGATATATGCCCGGCCATCCTTGCCGTGGCTTTGATCTTATCACTAGTTATATCGTCAGATTCCTTGGAATCCTCAAGAGTCTTTAAGTGAGTTTTTTCTATTTCATCATAGATCTCGTCGACATCGTCCTGATCGAAGCGCTCTATCACTCTCTCCGACTCTTCCTCTGTCCACAGATTTCTCGCATCACGCATGTTGTGCCTGATATAGTCACTCGCGGACATGATATTTCCAATGGTCTCGGGGAGCTCGACCTCTTCCAAAAATACTCCGGTCTGGTTATCCATCTGCTCTGCCACATGACGCATATCTGCGGCCATTTCTTTATAATACTCATCCATCTCGCTCTCTGACTCACCATGCTCTGTGCACAGTTCAAAAAGCTCCTCGGGTGTCATCTCGGTCACATCACCCATGTATGCAGCCATAGCCTTCGGCGAGAGTGCGTATTTAAGCTGCGGCATCTCACTCTTTGTAAATGCAGACATGATCTGTGCATCGATGGAAACTCCTTTTATCTCAGCACGCGCTAACGCGCCGGCCTCATCGGAAACCTCCGCGTCCACATGTCCTTTTTTCCTGGTACGTGATGCCTCGAGGAGATTTTTCAGAGAAATATCACGCCCCTCATTCACGAGCTGACCAACCAGCGCACCGTCGCTTTTTTCTATCTTGTCAAGCAGACGATAAATACCGATCATGCTCTCTCGCTCTTCTTCAGTGACAGCCTTCTGTCTGTCGAGCTTCCAAAGGAATCGTGAAAATGCGATATCCTCGCTTCCAACCTCTTCACTTATACGCTCCACCTGCTCCTCGAGCTGGTCTAATGAGAGCTCAAGCGGGTTTATATTCTCATCAACCATACGCTTAACAACCTGTGGCTTCATGGCATCCATCAATGTGTTCACGCGATTGTCATAGGTCTGCATCTGCAGGACGGATTCTCTGGTTATCTCCATGCTGTTGTAACCGAGTATCCTAAGTGCTCGCTCATTTGCGGCGGTATGCGGCATACCGAGCTCATCAAGCATCGATCCGAGATTCCCGAATGCTTTTCGAATCGAGTCACCCAGATCAGCTCTAACCTCTGTGCCTACTGCCTCGTACGTGCTTTCCATTTTTCTGTATGTCTCAGTAAGAGTACTTCCCTCGATGGAGAGTTCTGAGAACGTTATAGTCTGTCTTCTCTCAAAGGTGTTTGACAAAAGCTCTATCGGAGAACCTAAAACATTTTTGGCTGCTGTTGTAGCCTCATATACCCAATCTCTGTTGTCGTTGTCGGTAAGCATAGTCTCCTCAAACAGGGATTCCTTAGCCTTCTGCTCGATTGAACGGAGCTCGTTAACTATCTCCTCGAGATTATTTATATCTATGGTCACACCGAGATTGCTCATCTGTCTTGCAGCTGAGATCGTCATGGTAAGTCTGACCTCTTCAAGTCTGCGTCTGGCAGTGACGGTATCCTCAGGATATGCCTTTCTTACAGTCGCATCGTCAGTGTTTACCAACCTGTCTACGAGATCACGAACCTCCTCGCGACTAAGGTGGCTCAGATCAGCCTCCGTCGCTGATACTCCGTCCTCCATCTCGCTTATGATCCTGCCGAGAAGCGTCTCCGTATCCATATCACGGAGCTTCTGTACAGCGTCCGTCTGTTCTACGTTTTCCCTGGTCACGGGTATATCGTTCTGATAAAGCCATCTTGCGATGTCAAGCTTGTCCTGATCGACTTTCTCTCCCAAAAGATTCTCTATCTGACCCTTTACATCCTCAAATCCGTCAGCCGGACTCTCATCGGGAACTGCGATCTTTTCGGTCGCCTTTTCCCCGCGATCCTCTGCCATCTGCTTTCCGATGCGGGCTTCTCCGGATCCATAGAGCGAATCGTTTATGGAATCAGGTGTCACCTTGTCTTCATTTTTTACCATATACTGCATCGAAGCATCAGAAAATGAGCGAACACCCTCTGCCATGCCCACTGCTTTTTTGATATCCTCGGGAGTATCCTTAAGAATAGGAAGATCAGAGTTGGCCAACGCCTGGCTCATCATAGACAGAAGTCTGGCATCCAGGGCTATCTCCTCAGATTTTTCACGGATGTCCTTCTCAGCCTCACGAACTCTTTTGGCCTCATCCTCTACAGATTCTTCTCTTACGTCGCGCTGTGCCTTTACACGTACCAGAGCGCGCTCAAGAGAGGACGCGGTATACTCCTCCAGAGGCGTCTTTTCCTCTGAAAGATCATGCGCATCCTCACCTGTCATACATTGAGAAATGAAGTTTGCCGGATCCATCACGTCGAGGTCCGAGCTTACTTCCTTTATATCAAGTTGTTTTGCCACTTCTTCGGCATACGTGCCCGTGGTCATAGTCTGTTTCTGATTCCCAAACTCTGCCTGTACAATGCTGTCCATAGCTCCGATCTTGTCGGTATTTCTGCCGTCCGTGGCAATAGGTACTGATACATTTTTAACAGTATCATGAGAGTTCAGGGAACGCGGATCAAAATTTACCTGCATACGCGTGCCCTCCTATTCTCACTACTTGTACATTATTTATCGGCATCCGTGGGTCGTTTCTTTAGTTTTCTTTCGACAATAACGGAGTCCCGAGCGGACAATCAAATCTGCCTATCAATGCCCCGAAAATCCAATAAAAAAAACGGCCCGTAGGCCGTTTTATCATTTTTACGAAAATACCGACTTCAGATCCGACTCTCCCATAGGTCCTAACGGAGCGAACTGATCGAGCAGATCATGATCCATCTGTATACGATTGTCCATCGTCTTCATAACATCGACGATCTTCACCTCGCTTTTCACCGTCGGAAGCGAGAGGTCATACAGCGTGTTCGAACGGAACTCGATGACCATCGGCTCGAAGATCGCATCGTCGTTGCCTTTGATGACAAGACCCTTCTCGATACGTTCAACCACCTCTCCGGTGATCTCCTTTTTCTTCACCTCGAGCTCGACACATACGCCCGGATAAAGGATATTGATAGCCTTTATAAGCGCGTTAACGATCATCGGATCATACTTATCCTCGTTATCAAGGAGATGACGCACAGCCAAAACCTCTGATGTAGGCTCGGTTTCTGACTTCATAGCTGTCATACGGTCGTATGTATCAGCAATATAAAGAATATTTGCGTTGACATTCATCCTCAGAGCCTCGGGAAGCTCCTCTCCCGTGCCCTCTCTCACATATATCTCCTGCATATGCTTTATCAGGTTCATGATCTCATCATCGAGCTCACCATATGTCTTGAGGATATCCTCGGTATTTGACTTGATAACCTTGCGAATCTCAGGATCCACATCTGTCCCGTCAGGAACCTCCTTAAGTCTGGTCACACCGATATCATGCAGCACCGCTGCCTTGATTATCATATTGAGCCTACCGCCCTTCACTCCGAGCTGGCCGGCAATAAGGGCTGCCAAAATAGCCACATTCAGCACATGCTTATATACAAAGTCCTCGCTACTTCTCAGACTCTGAACAAAATTGATCTTGTGGTCGATCGCACCGTAGTTTTTGATAACCAGGGAGCAGAGCCAATCAAGACCCTTGTCCTTTTTCCCCATGGCAATCAGATCCAAATCCTCACGGATCGAGAACACTGCCATAGTCTGGAATCTCTCAAAGTTTATATCATCTTCGGTCATCGGCGGAACCGGCTCTGCCGGCTCAAGGATATACAGGCCCATGAGATTGAAGTTCTTGATTCCATAGATGGCCTGCATAGTCAGCTTGGTATCACGATCATAGAGCAGAACGCCGTTCTTGTTGTAGATAGGCTTTCCCAGACGCATTCCGGGCTTCAACTCATCAACCTTAACAAATAGCATATCACGCCTCCTCAAGTTTTTTCTTTACATATATGTTTGATTTTTCTTCTTATATGTTATATAATAACAGTAATTGACAACTTTATCAAGTAAAAAATACCGTTTTTTGATATACAACCCCCGGAGGACACCATATTTATGAAAAAATGCCTGTCTATCATATTTTCACTGGTACTCCTGATAGCGGGTATCTGTACAAATACTCCTTCGTTTGCAGCTTTCGATACCTCTTCAGACTGTATCAATATGAACAAAATAGAGCCCCTCTTTGACTCGTACGCGGAAGTAGAGAAGCTTGAGCCCGTCCCGGATACTGATTTTGATACTGAGTGTGGGGACGATATCGGCAGTTATAAGGATAACGAAGCACTTGTCACGCTCACTCTTCCGGATGGAGAAACGAGCCCGCTTCTCAAAGAGGGCGTTTTTTCCGAGGATAAAAGGATCAGCATTCGTGATGTGATGGACTTCGGTACATTTTTCGCTATCTATGTGCGATCATCCGTGCTTTCAACCGGGGAGCTTATAAGTACGCTTTCAGACTACCCGTATGTTACCGAGGTTACTCCGAACTACAGCCTCACTCAGAGCAGTACGGACCCTCTGCTTTCCGAACAGTGGTACCTCAACGATGAAACCTATGAGCCCGGACTTTCACACTATGATGCTTTATCGGACTCGGATATTTCTTACAAAAAGGAAGACCTTTCCATCATTCCGCCGAGTGACAACCCACCTGTAGTCGCGGTTGTGGATGCCGGTATAGACTATACTCATGAGGATCTCAGGGATAAGATGTGGGAAAACCCGTATCCGTCATTGCCGGGAAAGTACGGATATGATTTTTGTAATAACAGGGAAGACCCCTACCCCACTTCAGCCGCGGACTATCATGGAACCTGCGTCGCGGGAGTGATCGCCGCGTCCACTGACAACGGCGTCGGCATCTCCGGTATTTCGCGCGATGCCAGACTCATGTCACTAAAGATATTTGATTCGGACAACTCTGATAACAGCGGGACTATAGCCATTCAGCTCGCTGCGTTTGAATACATATATAAGGCAAAAATGCTCGGTGCCAACATAGTCGCCGTGAACTGCTCATTCGGTGTCGAGCCGTCAGCTATTCCCTATTCAGACATCGGAAGCAATGTCATAAGCGTGATCGATTCGACGATCAATAAGCTCGGCAAAATGGGTGTACTCTTTGTATACTCAGCCGGTAATGAAGGTGAGAATCTCGAGAAAAAGCCATACGGGCTCCCCTTCCAGCAGGATTCCACCTACCTTTTGGTAACAGGTGCCACCAACTACAAGGGCGAGGTTACTCCATATTCGAACTGCGGTGTAAATCATGTTCATCTGATGGCACCGGGAAGCACGATACTTACCACCACAACAAGAGACAACTTCCTCCCGGCATCATATGACAGCAACAAAAAGAGTCGACTGTGCACGTTCTGCGAGGATTTCCCCTCCGGGAAAAAGACCCTGCTTCGCATCTCGGAGAACTCGACCATTTCAGTATCTCACAGTTCGGAAGACATACATGGAGATATCCAAAGCGGATCAGGTATGGTCACGATCAAAGACGCTAACAGCAGTAACTCCGATAACTACATGGTTTTTTATGATGTTACTGATTATCCCATAGACTATAGCGGCTCATCAAAATACTATTTTTCATTTGTATTTCAGCCGGCAACCAGAGGCTCCGGGGCGTGGTTTGATGTGAGCGGACGTCTCGGCGCGCATAAGGCTGTTCAGGCCTGGCTTGAACAGAACAGCGGACACTATTATCTGTCCATAAATCTTAAAAAATTACTCGGCGGAGACGCTTTGTCCAACGGACTAAAGGTTTTCATTGATTCATTCGCTCTGTCTGTTGCAGACCCAAACACCTCCGAGTTCGGCAAATATAAATACTCAAACGGAACCTCGTTTGCCGCACCGTGTGTGACGGGAGCAGTTGCCAGGCTCGCAACTGTCTTCCCGAATGAAAGCGCATCCTTCCGCAAGCAGTTTATACTTGAAAATGTACAGAAAAAGGACACGTACACCGGGAAGTGTTCCTCGGGAGGGCTACTGAATATGTCGGCCTTCCCAATGCAGATATCGTATCCCGAGAATCCGACTATCAAGGCAATCGGCATCAAGCTGAACAAAAAAACCGCAAAGCTTAAAGCAGGGAAAAAGCTCAATCTCAAGGCTACTGTTTCTCCGTCGGATGCAGCGGATAAGCGTGTAAAATGGAAGGTAAATAAAAAATCCTACGCCTCCGTAAACAAAAAAGGCGTTGTTAAAGCAAAGAAAAAAGGACGCGGACATACCGTAAAGGTAACCGCATATCTCGCGAATAACAAGAAAATAAAAACAATCTGTAAGATAAAGATAAAGAGGTAAGGAGGAGTTAGTAATGCCCATAAAAAGGAAAACAAAAAAGAGTTGGATAGCCGGGCTTATCCTCGGAAGCATCCTTCTCAATATTGGCATATCCCAGGCAGCGTCTTCTGCGGGTATCGTGCTTTATCTCGATTCAATAGGTACCGTTATCGCATCCATCTTTGGTGGCTTCCTGCCGGGTATCCTTGTCGGATTCATCACAAACCTGATAAAGACCATCTTTGATCCATCCTCCATTTATTACGGCCTGATCAATGTACTCATAGCCGTGTTCGCTGCATTCTTTGCAAGTCATGGCTGGTTCAAGAATGTATTCAAGATCTTTGTCCCTGTTGTTGCTACGGGCATTTTTGTCGGCGGTCTGAGCTCGATACTGACATGGGCTCTCTACGGCTTTGCTACCGAGGGAATCTCCGCGGATCTCGCATCCACGATCTACAGCAATACATTTTTCTCGATGTTCGGATCACAGCTTTCCGCTGATATCCTGATAGATCTGATCGACAAGCTGATCACCTTCTATGTGGCGTTTGCGATATACAGGCTCATACCAAAAAAGGTTTCCGAGAACTTTACCCTTACCAACTGGCAGCAGGATCCTCTGAGCCAGGAGATGTTGAAGATCGCCCGTACGATGAATGTGCGTTCTCTGTCACTTCGTGTAAAGATCATCATAGTTTTGGTACCTTCGATGTTCCTCATCGCGATAGCAAGTACTCTTATAAGCTACAGAATCTATGTAAATATGACCGTGGATGACAGAAAGGAACTCGCGACGACCATAGCGGACTTAGAAACTGCCGTCATAGATCCCGACCGCGTGGATGAGTATATAGAAAAGGGCAAAAATGCTCCGGGGTATCGTAACATAGAACAAAGGCTAACTACGATCCGCGAGAGCTCCGAGGATATCGAATATGTTTATATCTATCGTATACTCGAGGACGGCTACCACGTTGTGTTCGACCTGGATACGCCTGAACTCAAAGGTGCTGCTCCGGGTGACATCGTCGCTATCGAGGACTCATTCAAGCCTTACTTGAATGATCTTTTGGAGGGCAAGGAGATAGAACCTCTTATATATGAGGACAGATACGGATGGCTTATGACCGTGTACAAACCGGTTTACGATTCAGAAGGAAAATGCCAGTGCTACGCCTGCGTAGACGTATCGATGGACAAGCTGTACGGCAATGGAACCATATTCCTTGCAAAGCTTTTCTCCCTGTTCTTCGGTTTGTTTATACTGATCCTGGCAGTAGGCTTGTGGTTGACCAAATACCATATCATATTCCCGGTCAACACCATTTCCTACAGTGTGAGCCATTTCGCCCACGAGAACGCCCAAGCCATGGAGGAACAGGTTAAAGAGATCCACAAGCTCGCCATCGGAACCGGTGACGAGGTCGAAAACCTCTATCACGCCGTATCAAAGCTGGCTGACGACGACCTTCAGTACTCTCTTGATATCCAACGTAAGAACGAGGTTATCATGCAGATGCAAAGTGGCCTGATCATCATACTCGCCGACCTCGTCGAGAGCCGAGACAAATGTACCGGAGATCATGTCCGCAAGACCGCAGCCTATGTAAAGATCATCATGAGACAGATGAAGATACTCGATATATATGCAGATCAGCTCACCGACGAATTCGTGAGAAACGTCGGCGACTCCGCTCCGCTTCATGACGTCGGAAAAATCCATGTACCTGACGCGATACTTAATAAGGCAGGAAGGCTTACCGATGAAGAGTTTACAATAATGAAGGAGCACACTACCGCAGGTGCCGAGATCCTCGACCGTGCTATCGAGCTCGTTCCGGATACAGGATACTTAAGAGAAGCCAAAAACCTTGCCCTCTACCACCATGAAAAATGGAACGGCTCGGGATACCCCATGGGACTTGCAGGAGAAGACATCCCGCTGTCTGCACGTATCATGGCAGTTGCGGACGTATTTGATGCCCTCGTGTCTAAACGAAGCTACAAGGAAGGCATGCCTTTCGAAAAAGCAATGTCCATCATAACGGAGGGCGCAGGAAGTCACTTCGATGCCGAGATCGTAAGAGCATTTGAAAGTGCCGAAGAAGAGGTCAGAGAGGTCTCACTGATGCATATGGATCAGAGTGCAGGCGGATTGATAATCTGACACTGATAATTAACGCAAAAAAAGAAGTGGCTGATCTCAGTCACTTCTTTTTCTTTTTGATAAACTCTACATTCAGATCAGCCTGACCATGGATTCCGGGAACCTTTCCCGACTCCGAATACTGCCAAAACGTAAACCTGTATGGCGTCTGTGGCTCCGGTCTGTAATCCGCATACCATAGCGGATATGCCTCAAGCTGTGACAGATCAAACATGTGATCCTCGCAGTAAAGATTACTGTATATCGCCGGTTGATAACCCGCATCCTGTATCACTTTGCAAAATGCGAGAGTGTTTTTGGTAAACTGCTCCTTGCTGAGGCCGTCAGTACGCGCCTCATCCTCTTTGATATACTCAGGATCATAAACCACCGGAAGCTCGAGTTTTGAATCATTAAGCTCCCTGAGTGTCAGGTTCGCCTCCTCGATGGCCTCTTCTTCATTGATCGCCTGAGAGAAAAAGTAAACTCCGAGATCCATACCTGCGGCTCTGGCTTTTTTGAAACTCGACTGGAACTCCCTGTCTACCAAAAGCTTCCCTTCCTTACCGTAGCCTCTGTACCCAAGTCTCAAAAATGCAAAATCGTAGCCGGCCTTCTTGACCTTTTTCCAGTCTACCTCCCCGTTGTGATGGGAGACATCTACGCCCTTTCGGCTTTTGTAAACCCCGTCATCATAGGAATCAAACATTTTCGGGTTGTCCGGAGTATGAACTATCTTCGTTATATCGTATGGGTGTTTGGTAACGCGGTCGTCTATCACCATCTCATAGCGATTTCCCTGGGCATCATAGTAAACCAGGATTTCAGGTCCCTTTGTCTCCTCAGGCTTCTCAGTCTCTTCGGCGGCGGGAGCCTCCACGTCTTTTATCTGATCAGGGCCATCCATTTTTTTGAGTGTACAACCGCCGGTCAGACCTGTCATGAGCACTAAACACAGAATCAGCGCCCACAGGCGCTGATCCGTAAAAGATATCATCTTTTTAATC
Organism: Lachnospiraceae bacterium P6B14; assembly: GCA_000687695.1. Lineage (GTDB taxonomy): Bacteria > Bacillota > Clostridia > Lachnospirales > Lachnospiraceae > Eubacterium_F. Next base: position 16,082 of record JHWZ01000006.1, read on the forward strand.
ATAATTCTTAGAACAGAGCACCAAACTGTTTGCTCTCCTCCTCCTGTTGTTTCTTCTGCATCATCATCTGGTAAGTCTGCAAGAGGTTTTCCTTTGACAGCTTCGATGCCATCTCCGCAATATCAGCATCCTCGATACGGCTTGCCGCACTGGAGAGGTTCTCCTGACCGATCGCATTATACTGGATGGAGTAGTCCATTCCGTTGTACTGTGCACCGATCTTTCCACGTGTCTCCGATACTTTCTCAAGCGCGTTGTCAATGATGCTTACAGAGTTCTTTGCAGGATCATTGCTCGTTACATCAAAATCCTTGATGCCGAGAGCCTCGAGAGTAGCATTGCCGATATCAACGTTTTCGCCCTGTCCCTCGTTTGCTCCTGTCTGCGCATAGCCCTCATAAGAGCCATCCAGAAGCTTTTTCTTGTTAAACTCTGTGTTGTTTGCAACATCGGCGATACCCTGCTTCAGCTGATCAACCTCATCCTGGATTTTCTGACGGTCATCATCTGTAAGTACTGCCGTGTTCTGTGCCTGTACGGCCAACGTACGGATACGGCTAAGGCTATCCGCTATCTTATCAGTGGCACCATCTGCCACGTTCAAAAGCGATTTCACATCTTCAGCATTTCGCTGACCTTGTGCCAATCCGTTGACCTGGGCGTTTTCCTTTTCTACGATCGCGGACTCCGCTGCTCCATCAGCGGCACTCTGAAGTCTGTTTCCGCTTGCGATCGCTGCGGTGTAGTAACCTGCACCACCGGATACTCCTGAAATCTCGCTCATATTATCGCCTCACTTTCATTCCAAAAGGCATAGTTCTACCGATACATAATCATCATATCATATTATATATGTGTTGTAAAGCTATTTTTTCGCTTTTTTTCGGGCTTTCCACGAAACTTTTTCGCAAATTCGGGTTGTCATTTGTCGGTGACTGTGTTATAATAATGCTCGTATTGATTGGTGTTTGTACAAACACTTATGAATGGAGGGTATTATGAGCAAGAGATTGGTTACAAGAAGCGACTTTGACGGATTGGTTTGTGCTATGCTCCTCAAGGAGATTGACATCATTGACGAGATCACTTTTGTGCATCCGAAAGATGTCCAGGACGGAAAGATAGAGCTTTCTGAGAATGATATAACGACAAACCTTCCTTTTGACGCTCGTGTTTCACTGGCTTTTGACCACCACGAGAGTGAGCTTTCACGTGTAGACCCTGAACTTGCCAAAGACAAGTTCATTATAGATGGAGACGCAAAGAGTGCTGCTCGTGTCGTTTATGATTATTATGGCGGAGCAAAAACCTTTACACGTGTTTCCGATGAGATCATGGTTGCGGTAGATAAGGGCGATTCCGCAGACTTTACCGTAGATGAGATCCTGGAGCCGAAGGACTGGGTACTTCTTAATTTCCTTATGGATGCCCGTACAGGCCTCGGCCGTTTCCATGAGTTCCGCATTTCAAACTATCAGTTGATGATGGAGCTTATCGACTACTGTGTTGAACATTCCATCGAGCAGGTTCTCGAGCTTCCTGACGTCAAGGAGCGTGTAGCACTGTATTTCGATCAGCAGAAGCTTTTCAAAGAGCAGCTTGAGCGCATCACCAAGATCCATGACCGTGTAGCTGTTATCGACCTCAGAAACGAGGAGACGATCTACACCGGAAACCGTTTCATGGTTTACGCTATGCACCCTGAGGTTGAGATGAGTGTTCATATCGCATGGGGCTTCAAAAAACAGAACACAGCTGTTATGATTGGAAAGTCCATCGTGAACAAAGCATCAAATGTCAATATCGGCGATCTTTGCCTGAGCTATGGCGGAGGCGGACATGCTAACGCCGGCACATGCCAGCTGCCGAATGACAAGGTTGATTCCGAGATGCCGACCATCATCGAAAAGCTGAACGGAAACATTCCGGTTTAATAGAGTATTAAAGCCTCGGCGATATGCCGAGGCTTTTTTTATACAATAATATATCACCATGCACCATCAGTTCCCACGAGGATCACGTTCTGTTTTTCCAGCGCTCCCATTTCTTTTTTGCACGCAAACATATCCGTGTTTTTAAAGTTATTTTTCAATATCTCATATTCGAGTATCCCCTGCATGGAACCCGGCCCTTTTACGGCAGTGATCAGATTTATCATGTACACGCCGCCGGGGTTCAAACACCTTTTGACGTTTCTTACCTGCTTATCCTTTAGCAGATCGTCATCCATCCTGTTTGAGATATAACAGTCGTTAATTATAAGATCATAAGTTTGATCGGTTTTTACCAAATAATCATTTGCGTCTTCGGTAAATATTCTCAAACGCCCGCTGTTAGTCAGATCATAGTCTTTATACAATTCATCCAGATAAAAATACTGCATTGCAAGCTGAACCATGATGGGTTTAAACTCTACGACATCTATCGTTTTATCCGGAAAAGAATCGATATAATATTTAGGAAAAGAAAACCCTGCTCCACCCAAAAGGAGCGTTGACCTGATCTCAGGTCTTTTATCAAACGCGACAGTAAAATCCTTGGTATATTTAAACACGAGCTCATAGTGTCTGCCCTCCTCCATAACAGCGGCGGACTCCCTGACCTCATCAACTAAAAGAAGTCTCAAAAGCTCGTGGTTTTCGATCGCTTCCTTTACTTCTATCCGGCCGTATCCCGGTTCATTTTTCATAAAAATAACACGGCCCTGTCTCGGAAAAATATCGTTATTTTTTTTCATATGTCCATATATATTTCTGGTATGCGTTTATTACTGTTGTATCACCATAGTTTACTATCCTGGGCTGATTATAACTGTAGTTCAAATGTACATGCCCGTGAGCAAATACCTGCGGATGGTATTTGTCTAATATCTTGTAAAAGCTTTTAAATCCGCGGTGTGGAAGTTCATCACCATCACACAGATTAAATGCAGGTGAATGCGTTACAAATATGTCCAGGCCATGTTTAAAGAACAGTTTCTTTTTCAGTTTATTTACCCGTTTTTTCATAGACCTTTCGGTGAATAAATGCTCTCCTCTTTTGTACTCCATCGAGCCTCCGAGCCCGGCTATTTTTACTCCTTCATACACAAAAACCTTGCCGTCTATCGACGTGCATCCGCCCGGCGGAGTTTTTTCATAACACTCGTCGTGGTTTCCGTGTACGTAGAGCACAGGCCCCTTGAAATAGGTCGCAAGGAAAGAAAGGTACTGGGGTGGGAGATCGCCGCAGGATATGATGATATCAATCCCGGCGAGCTTCTCTTTTTCAAAATAATCCCACAGTCCCTTGTCAGGCTCATCTGCCAGAAAAAGAATCTTTATCTGATCCTTCATCGCCTACTCCTCCTCTTTAACCTTTGACACACCGAGCACCTCTACGAGACGTTTTCCGTCCTCGGTCAACTCCTCCATGGTCGGGATAAAGCCGATAACATTCTCTGCAAGCCAGTCCATCGTGATGATCTGCTCGCTCGTCAGCTTGTCCGTAACCTTGATATAATGAGTTCCGTCCTTTGTATATCTCATTCCCGCAAAAGGATCGAACTCGCCCGAGCATATTCCCTTTTTAAGAAGATTTATAAGTCGTACGGTATCCGGCGGAAGAGTCTTTGAGCATATTACATCTATCATTCCGGAGCTCATCCCCCACCAGTCATTTAGAACCTCGTTTTTGGAGTCATCCTCCTGTTTAAAATTGCCATTGATGATACTGCTTACTGTCTTTGCATAATAAACACCCCAATCCCAAACGGCCATCGCCAGAGAATCGCGACTCTCATCATGAGGATCATACAGACCGAATCTCTGGGATTCATCCTCGGGGCGTATGAAGTCTCTCCCGGAGACCAGCGAGACATCCGCATCACGCAAAAGCTCGTCCTGTCTCTCTGATCTGAGATGCCCCCACTTAACATATACCTTTATGTTCGGATTCACCATCTTTGCGCCGAGAGCAAAAGCATTGATATTTGCGATGCCGCCATAGATCGGATAGTCAGCCAGATAACCGACACTGTCTGTCGGGGAAAGCACTCCGGCGAGCGCTCCCATCAAAAACTTTGCCTCATAAAGACGTCCGTAGTAAGTTCTTATATATCTGCTGTTTGTGTTAAGTGAGCAGTTCAAAAAATGCAACTTCGGATAATCAAGCGCGTATTTCATACTCGTTCCCACCAGCTTGGCAGATGTTGAAAAAATGATCGTATTCCCGTCTACTATCGCCTGTTCGAAACACTCCATTTCCCTTTCCTGAGTATCCGCACCGAAGTATGAACTTACCTCTACGTTATAATCTAGAGCCTGCTCAAGATGATTGGCACCCAGGTCATGACCGTATGTCCAACTCGAGGTCTCCACCGTCTTTGAGTGGATAAATGCAACCTTCACCGGAGCCGACTGAGTTATAGGAAGTATCTTTTTAACTATGTTTTGCTTCATCGTCTTGGGATCAGCATCCATGATCAGCTTCACTTCAGGCTTGTTTGGAAAATAAACAAAATCATTCCAGATCTGATCTATTTCTTTCTGAATATCATCACCGGTTTTACTATCCATCTCATCATATGAATGCAGATCCAAATACAGCAAAAATGCATCCGCCGTTGTCAAAGAAAACTTGTCTCCGCCCTTCTTTTTAAACACGGTAGAGAACTTGACATACGCAGAATAAAACCGCTCCTTTACATCATCCGTAAAGTCATCCGCAGTTTCGACTCCGATTATTTTTGACAATGCGGGATAGCTTCCCACCTGAGAAAAATTAATATAATTTATATGTGTTTTTTCATAAAAATCGAGAAACTCATAGTATATTATATTTTCCTCGGAATCGCCCTTTTTGGGAACTATTCTTGTCACTGTGCCGGGCACGGAAACCGCGTTACATGTTTTAAGGACTGATACTCTTTTGTTACCCTCGAGGACATAAAACTGATTCAGAAATTCATATGCCTTTATCGGTTCATGTATTCCTTCCTCAAGATGCGATTCGTAAAGCTGAGCCCACTTGTACGCGAACTCCGAGTCAGACGGTAAAAGAGGCATAAAGTTCGCCGCAAACGCATTCGTCCTTCCCTCTGTCTTTGTACCTCTGATCTGGTCGATCGGAATATCAACCAATCCCAGATACTCCTCTCTCGCCACGTCAACATGCGAAAGGATAGCATCAAGCACCCACAGATATGGCCACTCGCCCTTCATCGTTTTGTTTCGGTACTCTTTCATACCGAGCTTATACACCTTCTCATAAACACTTAAATCCATAATCAAACCTCATTCTTTACTTGTTGAAAACTAACTCCATTCTTTCGGGCAATCTCCTTCACACTTTCGTATTCAGGGTAAATACGACTGCTTCCATCCGGAAGGGTTACCTGCTTTGCTTCTACCGGTCCATAGGACGTATCAACCGTTATCTGCTTTCTGTCAAGAACAGTTCTTTCCATCATCTGCCTGCGGATCCCTATGGTCGTTGTTTCCATATAAATGATCCGTTCCAACTCATCCGCCTGTTCGGGCATGCAGATCACGATAAGCTCATATGCGGGTCTGTTCTTTTTCATATAGATGGGAGAAAAATGCACCTCTCTTGCTCCTGCCTCATAGAGTCTTTCCAGCACGAAGCCGAGCTCCTCTCCGGTGGAATCATCTATATCTGTCTCGAGCTTCACTATATGGTTTTCATCAGCCGCCTCAGAGATCCACATTGCACGCAGCATGCTCGGCGGATCATACTCTCTCTTTCCTCCTCCTATTCCTACACCCTCGATGCGATAGCTGTAAGGTAGTCTGTCATCGGTTTTTATGGCGGCAGCAATAGCTGCTCCTGTCGGTGTCACCAACTCCCCTCTTATGTTTCCGCATCGCAGTACCAACCCGTTCTCTGCTACGATATTCGCTACAGCAGGAACCGGCACAGGCAAAACTCCATGCTGGGTACGTACTGTTCCTGTCCCCTCCGCAAGAGGTGACACTATCACCTTATCAGGCGAGAGGTCGTCCACACATACCGCAGCGGCGATTATATCAACTATCGAGTCCACAGCCCCCACCTCGTGGAAGTGAACCTCTTCCATCGTTGAGCCATGCGCTACTGCCTCGGCGCGCGCCAGGATCTCAAATATTCTTTTTGCCAAAACACTTGCGCCCTCAGTCATTTCCGTCTTATCTATGATGTCATATACATCCTTAAGTGTTCGATGGTGATGATCATGTGCATGCTTGTGATCATGTTCATGATGATGATTATGATGCATATCCTCCGAGGCATGATGATGATCTTCTTCTGTTTCATGGCCATACAGATATTCCATGTTATGATCATTGTTTTCATGCTCATGATCAAGTATCACATTGAAATCACATACATCTATTTCCGCTCTTTTTTTTCCGGAAATCTCAATCTCATATCCATCGATTGGGATAGAATCAAGCACTTTTTTTAATACCTTTTCATCCGCGCCCAGATCAAGTAAAGCCGCAACAAACATGTCACCGCTTATACCCGAATTTGCCTCGATATACAGTATCTTTTCACTCATCCTTAAACACCTCTGTCACAGTCAAAAGACATAGTTTGATATCCTTAAATACTGAATAGTTTTTTACGTAATCCAAATTGTATTTCATCTTTTCCGGGAGTATCTCATCGACATAAACACTGTCGGCATCCTCGCCGGTCACTCCCGAGAGTTTTTTTGCCTCATCCTTATATTTTATACTTGCTTCGCTGGTAACTCCGGCAGGCATTAGGAGTGTCGCCATCATCTCCGGTGTGTATTTATCTACATACTCCATAACCTCCGGCCTGGTCCCGACTAACGACATATCTCCCATAATAATATTGATCAATTGCGGAAGCTCATCAAGTCTGTACTTACGTAAAAATGCACCGATCTCCGTCACTCTGACATCCTCATCACTTGTTACCTTCGCTCCAAGTTCCTCGGCATTTTTAACCATGGTCCGAAACTTTATTATCTTAAAAAGCCTGCCTCCCGTTGTTACTCTTTCCTGACAGAAAAATACTCCGCCCTTACTTGTGGTAGCGACTGCTATCCCTATACCGATTAGTACAGGTAATAATAACAATAACAAAAACACCGACACCCCTACGTCGATCATTCTTTTTGCGCAGAGTTGTTTTTCTTTTTTTACAAGTGCATCATAGTATGGTCTGACTTCATCCGTACGGATATTATCAGGCAAGCTTTCCCAATCGGGCATATCAACTCTCCTCGTAGGCTTCTTCTCTGCGTTTGGCTTCCTCGAGGTTTACAAGCTCTCCATCGTGTGCAAGCTCCAGGAATGCATTTACATATTCTTCGTTCAGCTGGGTACCCGCGGCATTTTTTAACTCATCAAGAACCACCGACAACGGAAGCTGTTTACGATACGGACGTGTAGAATACATGGCATCAAACGTATCCGCGATGGCGATGAGCTGTGCCACGGGAGGTATCTCGTCACCATGCATACCTTCCGGATATCCCCGTCCATCGAAACGCTCATGGTGATAGCCGGCTCCGAGCGCCAAATCCGGATCAATCTTTATCTCTTCCAGTATCTCCCGGCCACGCTTTGCATGGGACTTCATGATCTCATACTCTTCATCGTTGAGACCTTCGGGTTTATTTAGTATTCTATCAGGTATCGCCACTTTTCCGATATCGTGAAGAAGTGCGATATTTTTGTATTTACGAACCTCTTCTTCAGAGAAGCCAAGCTTCACGGCAAGCTTTTCGGTATACGCTGCCACTCTTCTGGAGTGACCCTGCGTATACCTGTCCTTCGCATCTATCAGCTTCGCAAAAGCGCTGATGGTCTGGTCTACAAACTCCTGAGTCTCTCTGGTCTTTCTTATCTGTCTGCGAAGCTTTCTGGCTGCTATAGCCCACACTATAACTACCGCAATGAGTATCCCCGCGCCGACCTCGATAAGGATGAACCACGGGCTCTCGGAAAACTTTTCTTCCTTTTCGATATTCAGATACAGACTGTTTTCAACCTGGCCTGTGACAGTGTTTACCACATTCAGTTTGAACTTATAATTACCGCCGTCAAGGTTTGTATATGTAACCGCTGTCAGATCATTTTTAGTGGTAACGGTTTCTTTTTCATCGAAGTTTTCAAGCTTGTAGGTTACCGTCGGGTTTTTCAATGCATATGTAAGTGCGTACCCGTGTATGACAAGCTTGTTCGCATCACTGGGTATCTTTACCAGAGGTCCGTCTATATAAACCTCCTTATCATCGACCGTGATAAACGGTATGGTAAGTCTTACATTCTGTGCCTGATCTTCGTTTTTGTCGATGTTTATACTGCTCACTCCGGTCGAGCCTGCTATGTAGAGCACGCCGTCCAACAGATCACTCCATGAGTTCGCGGTCGGTACGCAGTGGAGTCCCGAGGAGGAATCATAATGCTGACATTCTATCACATCGTTTTTTACCAGATTGTCAGTCTCGACCTGATAAAGTCCGTTACTTGAAAGGATCCATGCATCCCCGTTTTTATCAAACTGTATATCAAAGTTATTTGAATACGGGAACTTTTTTATCTTTTCGGCTTTTCTGCCTTTCATCATTTCCAAGGAGTTACTGGTGATAACCCAGTAGAGTTTATTTTTCACATCATAACGTATCCTCAGGATTACTTCCGACGCGAGACCATCCTCGGTTCCGATACGACTTATGGCAGTGTGTTCATCTTTATAATTATTCACTATATATATGCCATCTCCGTCGCTTCCGAAGAAAAGCTCACCGTCGGATCCCTCGCATATGGTGAGTATCTCGGAATTGTTTATCCCCTCCTCGGAGCCGAAGGTCCTCTGTATTTTTCCGTCCTTTACTATACTCACTCCACCACTCGCGGCAACAGCAACACTTCCATCCGAGAGCTTGTAAGTAGATCTGATCCAATTGGATTTCAATCCGTCCTTTTCGGATAACCGTGTGATCTCTCCTCCCTTGTAAATATAGACTCCGTCCTCGCCATTGAAGGTGCTCACCCAGAGCGCTCCTTCATCATCTCTCATAAGACATCTTACCCTCACGCCCTGGAGTTTTTGCGTCAGGTTGTTGTTCTTGTTTTCATAATTGGAATCGATGATATACAGACCTGTATCAGTTCCGATATACATATCTCCATCGTATACGCAGGTGCTGTTTACTACCATCGATCCGAGACCTGCCATCTTGGTGATATCGACAAACTGATCCGCTACAGCCTTCATTACGCCCTGCCTTGAGGACACGACCCAGTAGTTCCCTTCATGATCAGTTATTACATCATCTATGGAGTTGTCAAGCGGAATGTTTCTAAGCTGCCTGAAAACTTTTTCACTATCAAGCCAACCGATTCCGTTGTCTGTACATATCCAAGTCTTTTTACCGATCGTACGGATGTTGTTTATACATTTACACTCTCCGGTCATATACTTTTTTGCACCGGAAAATCCCCTGCTGATATCTCCGTACCAAACATAATCGTTGTCCGTACCAACGTAAACATAATCTTTTTTTGTCGGATCCGGACAAATGCAATTCACCGCATCTATCTCTCCGCTCTTTGACGATATGTAACGTGTAACTCTCTTGTCCTCAAACTCAAATATACCTCCCGTCATCGTAACTCCGAATATATTACCGAAGCCATCGGGTTTTATCTGAGTTATATATTCATTATTTATCTGTGGATCATCTACAACATGAAGCTCGTTATCCGCCGTAATATAGGCCATCCCCTGCGTGGTCGCGATGATGATGTCGCCATTTACATCCTCAGCTATCGATCTCACAGATGAGGAAAGCAGGCCTTTTTCTTTATTGAAAAATGTAAAGCTGCCCTTATCATACAGAGCGAGCCCCGAATCATTCGTCCCTATCCACAGACGATCCCTGGAATCCACAAACAGACAAACTACGCTCGCAACTCCATCAGATGCATCAAACCTGTGAAATGTCGTTCCGTCATAGCTTATAAGCCCGGAGTAGCTTCCGATCCATATGAATCCGTCCTTCGTCTGAGCGATGGTGTTTGCCTCCGATGTAGGCAAGCCGTTTGTATTGTCATAAAGAATATAGGCAGTCTTGTCAACCTGATCCATGAGGTCTCCTCCGGAAGGAAGATTTACCTTGGCGGACACCTCAGTCTTTACATCTCCCGAGCCAAATACGGCTCCTATAGGCGCGAGCAGGAGCATGCCCGCAACAAGGCATGCTCCAATTCGTCTCTTGTTATCATTCGTACGAACACTCTTCATTGTTGTCTTATCTCCTGCTTTAATCCGGATCGCTTTCAGAGATTGCACTTATCTTCTCACTGACAGCGAGCTCTCCCGTTTTGATCTTCTCATACAACTCCTGTTTCGGCATGGGCTTTCCGAAAAGGTATCCCTGCAGCTTTTCGCAACCGATCTCCTTCAAAAACTCCGATGCCTCCTCCGTTTCCACTCCCTCGGAAAGTGTCCTCATTTCTATCTGGTCAGCCATGCGTACCACGCTGTCCAGGATAGGCTTCGATTTTTTGTTAGTTGAAAAGTTCGAAAGGAAATTCATGTCTATTTTTAATACACTGAACTCATAATCCTTCAAGACATTTAATGATGAATACCCTGATCCAAAGTCATCAAGCCATACCGTAAAGCCGATCTCCTTCAGCTTTCCTATCGCCTCTCCGAGCTCCTCCGAACGCATGGTCAGCGCACTCTCGGTCACCTCGACGTGTATCAGTCTCGGCGGAACCCCGTACTTATCAGTCATCTCCTTCAGGTATGCGACCACATTGAAGGATTCGAAATCTATTCTTGAAAAATTCACCGACACCGGTAATACCGGCTCTCCGGAGTTCATCCTCTCCCTGATATCCTTACATACTATCTCAACTATTCCCTTGTCGAGGATATATACCTGTCTTGAGTCCTCTAAAGCAGGGATAAAATCTCCCGGAGACAAAAAACCATATCTCGGGTCTATCCAGCGAGCCAGCGCCTCGACACCGCATACCTTTTTGTCCTCTGACCATACCACCGGCTGATAATATGCCTTTATATATCCCTGCGAAACCGCTTCTCTGACATTGTTTATGATATAGTGTTTCCTGATGACTCCGTCATCCATCGACTTGTCGTATTCACGATAGTGTTCGTCAAAATCTGTCTTTATCGTAGAACATGCATATCTGGCGTGATCACATGCCGATGCTATATCCACGGCTCCGTCAGCCAGATGATAACCTCCGGCCTTTATCCCGAGATACACCTCGTCCATCTTTACACGAACAGAATGTGATAGTGTGTTTATCCTGTCAGCTATATTGTCATCCTTTGTAAGTACCACAAAATGATCATCGGAGAATCTCGATACCAGATCTCCCTCAAACGCAGCCTCAAGCTGTGTGGCGATCCTTTTGAGGAGATCGTTTCCCTGCTCAAATCCGTATTTATCATTGTAGGTTTTGAAATTCTCGATATCCACATAAAGAACTATCAGTCGTCCGGACTCTCTGTTCGGATCAGCGGCAATGACAGCCGCCTGCTCATGAAAATAGTTCATATTGCGAATACCCGTAAGCTCATCTGTTATGGCCAGCTTTTTGAGGTGTTCGTTTACCTGTTCGAGTCGCTCCGACTTTTCCGCTTCACTCAGCCTCTGATGATATATACTGATCGATACCATCATGATCGAGATCCAATAGATGATAAAGTTTACCGTCGTAGCATACGTGATCTCTTTTCCGAATCCCATCATGACATAGAATCCGGCAAAGGACAATGTCATCAGAAACAGCGTCACTATCGGTCGCCAGTTCAAAAGGCATACCGCAAAAAGGATCATCGTAAGGAATGTCAGTATCTGCTCACCCTTGATATAATCAAGGTATGATATGTACATTCCGAAGGCGATACACACCCAGGAAAAGAATATACGGATAAACCTGCCCCAATTCACGCAATATTTAAGCTTTTTGCCACGATAGCGTATGCAGAACACCAAAAGGAGCACCGCCATCACTATGAGCACCAGATATGCGCTCAGGTGCTGTATGATCCACTCGGTAGACCGCTTTTTCGATTCAAACAATACGTTATGCGCTAAAGAGCCTATCATGAACAGCTCCAAAACGATGATCACGACAGACATATAAATACCTGCATAGGCATTGGCGTCCTCAAAGAATGCCAGCTGTCTCGGCGTTTTTCTGTCAATCCCAAGTATTCTTTTGATTTTTTTCCACATAGGCACTCTCCTTTTTGGAAAATCCTACCCATACGCCCCTTATTCTATCATATATTGACAGTTTTTGCAATTATTGTTATAATAAGTACGAATTTTTTGATTTGGAGGGTGTCATGGCTTCGTTTCAGGACAGGGTAAAATCTCTGGTAAAAAATCGATACAGCTGGATGCTGATGCTAACTTTAGTCTCACTGATCGGTTTTCTGGCCGAAAACGTCTGGAGTTATCTGGCTACAGGCTTTATCGGTAACCGCGGATTCATCCTGCCTTTTTTGTTTGTATACGGGCTGGGTATACTCATTATCTACCTGATCCTCGGGACTCCGACAACCAAAAGGCTTCCCCTTTACATACTCTGTGTCTATGGGGTCATCACGGCTCTTCAGATCGGATACGGATATGCGGTCGAGGCCATTTTCGGTTTCCGACCCTGGGATATGTCAGAGATGTATCTTTCCGTAACACCGTACGCATCCATGGTTACATCCCTCGGATTCGCAGGTCTCATCAGCCTTTTCATGAACGTTATATTCACTCCGACCTTCGAGTGGTTTGATAAGATAAGCAAAAATGCACTGATCCGCGTGATCGGTGTGGTCCTTCTCCTCGGTATGGTCGCAGACTATGTGGTGGGGCTGATACAGAGTTCCAATGCCGGCGAGAGATTTTTCTTATGGTCACTCGATCTGAACATGTACGATATCGTGAATCCTCATGAGGTCAGACAGTACGTGGGTATGTTCTTTGTCTGGGGTGTTCTCGGCTGGTGTGTCGAAACCCTGTATATCTCGTGGATGAATAAAAAATGGACCAATCGCGGATTTCTCTATGCGCCGTTTTGCCCTATCTACGGATTCGGCGAGTTTATCGGATACAAACTTCTTTTGTTGCTTCCACACAACTATTTCCTTTATTTCTTTGTCGGTATGATCTTTTGTACCATATTGGAGCTGGTGGTAGCGAAGTATATGATATGGAAAACGGGATACCTCTGGTGGGATTATACAAACAGACCTTTTAACTACAAAGGCATTCTTTGCCTCGAGTCGACTATCGCCTGGGGTGTATACGCCGTGATCGAGTTCTGGTTCCTGCACGATGGAAGCATGTGGCTCCTGGGACAGGTACCGGATATCATCATGCCTCTGATACTGACGGGGCTTATTATATATTCGTTCGGCGATCTGGCTTACACTTTAAGAAATGTGAAGACGAAGGGAATGGAGGCGGAGGAGAACAATATCCTCAAGTTCAGGTAAAAAACATGCTTGATCATAACAATAGAATTCTTGAGAGATATAACCGTATCACGGCCAATTTGATTGAGAAAAAAATGACCGTGGCGACTATGGAGAGTTGCACGGGCGGGATGATAGGGATGCTGCTTTCGGACAGGGAAGGAGCATCGCAAGTTGTAAAGGGCGGATTTTTCACCTATTCCAATGAAGCGAAGATAAGCTGCGGGGTGGCAGCTGATGTGATAGATACTTACGGAGTTTACTCACTGGAAACGGCGAGAGAGATGGCTCGTGTTTGCAGAGACAGCTTTGGAGCCGATATCGGTATCGGTGTGACAGGGTCCATCGGAACGATCGATCCGAACAACGCTGACAGCGTACCCGGCGAGGTGTATATAGCCGTGGATATAAATGGAGATGTGAGAGATCAGCGGATCGAGCTCGCACCTGCAAGCAGGCTTGACAGCCGCCTGGCCATCGCTGATAAGATAGCTGATCTGTTAAGTATTTAAGATTTTGATGATAGAAAGTCAATGCTCACGATAATCTCAGCAGTTCCCCTCATATACATGTGGGATGTAATCTCTGGCTATATCAGCGAGACGATAGACCGTCTCCACCGGAGTGGGCTTACGATCTGAATACTTACTCCTCGGAAAGAATCTGGATACATGAAGCGGAATATCTTTTCCGCTTCTTTTTATAAGATCCGAAATATATGAGGCGATAGATCTCATCTCGTCTTCACTGTCGTTTTCACCCGGAATAATAAGTGTAGTGAGCTCTATATGAGAGTAGTTAAGTGCACGCTCAATAAAGTCCGATGTCACAGCGAAATTACCATGCAAGACATGTGCATAGTAATCCCTGTCGTATGACTTTAGATCTATGTTCATCGCATCAATATAAGGCCCGAGCTCGTCAAGTATACTGCGGTTTGCACTACCGTTGGTAACGAGTACGGTCTTCATCCCCTCAAGACGAATAAGCTTTGCCGTTTCCAATATGTATTCATAATTAATTAGTGGTTCATTATATGTAAAAGCGATTCCGATATTTCCCTGCGATTTATAATTATGGCATATTGCGACCAGCTCTGCCGGGGAATAATCATGAGTCTCCGGTGCTTCTCTTCCATCAGCCATTGATATCTCGACGTTTTGGCAAAACGGACATGCAAGATTACATCCAAATCCACCTACAGATACAATACTGCTTCCCGGATAAAAATGATACAGAGGTTTTTTCTCTATCGGATCAAATGCAAGAGCTGTTACCTTGCCATAATTTAGCGGTATATTTTTACCATCCTTATTCATGCGCGCATGGCAAAAACCGGTTTGTCCCTCCGACAACCGGCATCTGTGAAAGCATATTTCACAAGTTATTTTTTCGCCATTTTCACTCATGTTTATCACCACTTTTAAACCACATCTGTAACCTGTGAACCTGATAGCTCCACGGCTCCGGCTCATGGTTACAATAGTTAAAAAATGTATCTATAACCTGCTCGGGTTTTACAGTGTTTTCACTGCTTGTCGGAAGCTTTAAAAATATACTCTCTCCTTCGTATACAGTATGTAATTCAGGGAGTTTTTCTCCGATCATTTTTTCAAATTCTTCCTGCTCATAAGCGTGAAAAATAACCGCAGGTTTAAGGTCTATTTCTTTCTCTGATTTCTTTGTTTTTTTAGTTATAATTATACTGTCCTGAGATAAAAACTCTTCGAATCTTTCTCTATAATTATTCGGAAAACTCTTCTTTCCATCAGAACCATCGATCCCATTTTTTTCAGTTATCATATAAGCTGATGACTCAAGCATGGACATGGAGTTTTTAAACCCTTCCGGCATACGCTCTATCTCTGTTATAAAAACCTCATCCGTGAGAGCATCATTCAGCTTTTTCATTATAACATCGGGCTCCGCCTCATCCGGCGCGAATTCTACATCGATATAGTCTCCGTCAGTCGTTGCTCCGACTCCCAACGGTGCCGCAAAGCTCATCAGCTGATGAGGAGAATATCCCTGCGAGTACGCCACATTCAAACCGGCTCTTCGAATAGCCTTCTGAAAAAACCTCATCAGATCCAGATGTCCTATAAAGCGCACTGAGCCTGTTTTGGTAAATCTCATTCTGGTCTTATAGCGTGCTGCCTGCTCCATATCTATCCTCCATGCCACCTCGAAAGCAGCATCTCTTGCTCAAGTAATCTGTCAAACGCTCTCTACCGGCGTCTATTATGGCTATCTCGTCGCCAGCCTGTTTATCTGCGTAGCTATATATCCCGCGCCATATCCGTTATCAATATTTACCACTGACACTCCGTTAGCGCAGGAATTGATCATCGTAAGCAGTGCTGACAGTCCGTTCAAGCTCGCACCATATCCAACTGATGTCGGTACGGCTATGATGGGATTTTTCACCTGCCCACCGAGAACGCTCGCAAGCGCTCCCTCCATCCCGGCAACTGCGATAACACAGTTAGCTCTTCTGATATCATCTACCTTATCCATCAGGCGATGGAGTCCGCTCACACCTATATCAAAATACCTTTCCACGTGACATCCGAAAAACTCCGCTGTCTGCGCAGCCTCCTCAGCGACAGGTATATCAGCGGTCCCTGCTGAGCACACAGCCACCTCACCTACCTGCTCCATAGGCTCATCTGCCGCCTTTAGGATACGAGACACCTTATCATACGTCACACCCGGTATCTCCTTTTTTACAAGCTCATACTGATGTTCAGACGCCCTCGTACCGAACACACTCTTCTCTCTATCGTAAACAGCCTTAAAAATCTCCACCAGATGCTCATCCTGCTTACCCTCGCAGAAGATCACCTCGGGGAACCCGGTTCTATCTTCCCTGTCGGTATCGGGCTTGGCAAAACCCATCTCATCATACGTTCCCTTCATAGCCCGGCCTCCCTTTCGTTTATGCGCTCATTATACAGCAAAAGCCCTGCTTTCGCAAGGCTTTTTTGCGTCGAACTGATCCTCATTCACTTATCCCGTCTTCCCTCATATTGACGAGGATTTCCAGCATTCTCTTGACTACATCGATCGGAAACTCCACCAGCGCTCTCCTGAACGTATCAGTCATATCAAAAAGACAGAACTTCTTATAAACCTTTCGAAATCCGACCTTCGAACACTTCATAAACTCCCCTCCCGAAACAGAACCCCAGTCGTGGAAGAACTCGTTTTATCATGTCACTTCGCAATCTCCTCGAACCGATACTTCTGCTTCACATTCGGATATTTTTCTCTGTCAACCTCACTCATAAACATCTCAATAGGTCTGGCATATATTCTCTTATTCCCATACAGTGCCTGATAGATAACCAGTATCTCTCCTGTTTCCGTGTGCTCCGCATAATCAACAATTCGATACGTGTACACACCCTGCTCTCTCTCTTCATCCGAAATCATTTCTCGTTTGAAGTGCTGAACGATCGAGTCAATCGGAAATCTGAAATCTTTATTTCTATCCATGAACTCTGTCAGTGCCGGTCCCATCATATCGTTTTCCCTCCTTACTTCTTCAAACATATCCCTGTTTGCCAACAGCGACACCTCAAGGACTGCATCAGCATTTTCCTTATCTGAATGATTTGACCACAATTATATTTTATGCCCCCTGCTGAGTCATGTCAAGAGCTATTAAGACCTAAAATCCTGCCATTTAGACAAAAAAACGGCACCCATCGGATGCCGCTTTTCATTTTACTTTTTAATCATCCCTGTGAGATGGCGCCTGTCGGGCAAACTGCCTCGCAAGAACCGCAATCAAGGCAGCTATCTGCGTTGATCTCATACTGAGTATCGCCCTGCTCGATTGCTCCTGCCGGACACTCGCCAGCGCAGGTTCCACAGCTGATGCATGCGTCAGAAATTACATAAGCCATAATCATATCCTCCTATTGTTCTAGTGTATTGTATCCCGCGACATAAGGCGGACACAATTATCATGTTTGCTACATGAAATAAGATAACACATTTTTTATTAAAATGCAAGTAAAAAATGTCCCGAAAGTGCCTAATTTTGGTTAGTTAGCGCTTACTATAGGCGGTTAGTTATAGCTTACTATTCTCTTATTATTCGTATCAGCCAAGTCTGTCCTGAAGCTCTCTTGTCAGGCTCTCATAACCCGGCTTACCGAGAAGCGCGAACATGTTCTTTTTGTAACTCTCCACACCCGGCTGATCGAACGGATTAACACCGAGCATATATCCGCTCACGCCGCAGGCATACTCGAAGAAATAAAACAGCTCTCCAAGGAAGAACTCATTTTTCTCCGGAACCTTTATAACGAGGTTAGGTACGTTGCCATCGGTATGCGCCAACTGAGTTCCCTTCATCGCGGATTTGTTGATGAAATCCATGGTCTTGCCGGCGAGATAGTTAAGGCCGTCAAGATCCTTGCTTTCCTCACGGATAGTGATATCCATAGGAGGTGTCTCGAGCTCGAGAACAGTCTCATACATAAGTCTCGAACCATCCTGGATAAACTGTCCCATAGAGTGAAGGTCAGTCGTAAAGTCTACGGATGCAGGGAATATACCCTTCTGATCCTTGCCCTCACTCTCTCCGTAAAGCTGCTTCCACCACTCTGAAATATAGTGGAATGACGGCTCATAGTTTGCGAGAACCTCGACAGACTTTCCTTTATTATGAAGAATGTTACGTACGATAGCGTACTTCATCGCGTCATTTTTATCTGTTGCAGTGTTGAGGCAGAGCTCTCTCATGCTCTGTGCACCCTCCATAAGCTTGCTGATATCAGCACCGCTCACTGCTATCGGGAGAAGTCCTACTGCAGTAAGGACTGAGAAACGTCCTCCTACATCATCAGGTACAACAAATGTCTCATATCCCTCTTCTGTTGAAAGGACTTTCAGAGCACCTTTTGCTCTGTCTGTCGTCGCATAAATACGCTTTGCAGCCTCTTCCTTGCCGTACTTGTTCTCAAGCATCTCCTTGAAAATACGGAATGCGATAGCCGGCTCTGTAGTCGTACCCGACTTGCTGATAACGTTTACGGAGAAATCTCTGTCACCGATAGTCTCGATCAGCTGTGAAAGATATGTTCCGCTGATGGAGTTTCCTGCGTAGTAGATCTCCGGAGTTCCTCTCTTACCCTTGTCAAGAGAGTTGTAGAATCCATGACGAAGGAACTCGATAGCGGCTCTTGCGCCGAGGTATGAGCCTCCGATACCGATCACGATCAGCACATCAGAATCAGATTTGATCTTATCCGCAGCCTTTTTGATACGGTCAAACTCCTCCTTATCATAATCAATCGGAAGGTCGATCCATCCGAGGAAATCATTTCCTGCACCGGTCTTTTTCTCCAGTGTCTCTCGCGCTGCATCCGCAGCTGCCTTCATCTGAACAACCTCATCATCACGGATCACTCCCGAAGCGAGTGAATAGTCAAAAGTTACATGCTTGTCCATTTTTTGCTCCTTTCAAGGTAAATATACCTTCGCTATACTATCACTTTTTACATACACTGTCAATGATATCCGCTATTTTTTTAACGGCATCCCCATGACCGCCTTTTTTCATTGCTTCGACGTATTCATCCTTTTTCTCCCAGGTTGTCTTTACTGCCGTAAGCAACGTCTCATCCGTCATATCCTCCTCCCTGAGGAGATATGAATATCCCTGTCTTTCAAAGGACTCTGCATTCAGTATCTGATCCCCACGACTGGCTTCCAGCGAAAGCGGTATCAGGATATTCGGCTTGCCGAGAGCCGCCAGCTCGCATATCGCGTTTGCTCCCGCTCTCGAGATCACCATATCCGCTGCCTTCATCAGATCCTTGAGTTCTTTCTGGATATACTCGAACTGCACATATCCCTTTGTTCCGACCAGCGACTCATCGAGCTTTTCTTTTCCGCAAAGATGAACCACCTGGTAATCCTTTAACAGCTCCGGAAGAATGGCTCTCACTGCTTCATTCACGCGGACAGACCCAAGGCTTCCTCCGATTATCATGATCACCGGCTTGCTATCGTCAAACCCGCAGAAATCAAGACCTGCCTTTTTGTCCCCCTCAAAAAGCTCCTGCCGTATAGGAGACCCTGTAACCTGAGCCTTGCCCTCGGGAAGATGTTTTACCGTCTCGGGGAAGTTAGTACATATCACGTCCGCAGACTTGATACACAGCCTGTTTGCAAGTCCCGGTGACATATCGGATTCGTGGAGCACACACGGTATGTGTTTCTTTGTGGCTGCCCTTACGAGCGGTACCGTCACAAATCCTCCCTTCGAGAAAACCACATCGGGGTTTATCTCCTTGAGAAGCTTTTTCGACTCATTATATCCTTTTAGGATACGGAAAGGATCGGTGAAATTCTTTACATCGAAGTATCTTCTGAGCTTACCTGACGAGATCCCGTAGTAAGGCACGTCGAAATTCGACATGATCTCCTTTTCCATACCGTCTTTCGATCCGATATAAAAGATCTCATATCCTCTTTTTTTGAGCTCCGGCATTAGCGCTATATTCGGAGTCACATGCCCCATGGTCCCTCCGCCGGTCAGTATTATTCTCTTTTCAGCCATATATCAACCCTTCTCCCGGTATTATTTCGTAAGCCAGGCCATCAGTCCATGGCCGCTTTTATCTCTGAAGCGATCACATCCATGTCGGATGGCATCTCTCCCGGTACCCATTTCATGTTTACCGTGTCACCGGTGAATCTCGGTATCACGTGAATATGTAAATGGAACACACTCTGGCCCGCTGCCTCACCATTGTTCTGGAGGATGTTCACGCCATCACAATTATATGCTTTCTTAACGGCTGTGGCTATCTTTTTCGCAACACATATTGCTTTCTTCAGATCCTCATCATCGACAGCAAAAATGTTCTCGGCATGCTTCTTCGGAAGCACGATCACGTGACCTCTCGCTGCCGGATTCACGTCAAGGATTGCCTTAACGTCATCATCCTCGTATATCGTTGTTGACGGGATCTCTCCCGCGATGATCTTGCAAAAAATACAATCACTCATAATTCCTCTACCTCCACATCATTGAACCTGAAAAGGCTGTCAAAGTATCTCACCATGGTGAAGTTTCCATTTACCGCAGGCATATCGCCCCGCATGAACGCTCCCTGGAATGTCTTTTCTCCGTCCAGTATGTCGCGGAACACCTCGGTACGAACCTTCGCGGTAACGTCAGGCTTGCCATTTTTCGGAGCGGTCCCGAGCGAAACACGCTGCACATCCAGCTCGTCTTTGTTCACCTCTATGATCAGCGATGAGTTCTCATCGGTCAGATCCAGCTGGTAGATAACCTCAACATCATCTGAGGGATAAAAATGCTCCTTGAGTGCATCCACATATTCATCCCGCTTCGGAGCCTCGCCAACCATTCCTTTGAACAGATTTGTCAGCTCCTCTATATCCTCTTTTTGTTTCTTTACATATTCGTCGTTTGAAACATATACTGACAGCTGCTCGCTCTCCTGCGGCGTAAGCGGAAGAGTAGGCGATCTGAGTACTGTCTTCATAACCTGCATGTTTGAGTTCGGGAATCCCATCTGACGCTTGGAGATGGTCCTGTAAAAATTCTCCGTCTTTTTCTCAATCATCAGGTTGTATTCCGCGTTCGTCTCGAACTCAACGTGATTCTCCACGTATGCACAGATACCCTCGCACGGAACACCGCCGAGCATCTCCCATGCACGGATCAAAGAAAACTCTGCCTCTCTCTCTCCATAGTTCGTTGCCATCACAACAGGGAGCATGTAGATCTTTTTGATCTCCTCCTTGTCTCCGTACAACCAGCATGCATCCAGAAACTGCTGCAAAAATCCCCCGATTCCGAACCACTCAACAGAAGCCGCAAGTATCACGGCATCCACGCCCTTCAAGGTTTTCGGCATCACCATGATGCTCGATTTCTGCTCGAAAAGGTTATATCTGTCTACGGAAACCTGTAGTTCATCAAGAACCTTTGTGATACGCTCGATCACAAAGATAGTCGGGTCATCGATGAGCCCTCGTCCACCGTAGTATATGTTTACTCTCATATGTTGCACCTCGCATCAAATCTATCTACGCAAGCCAAGATATTATAGCATACTTTCGGATTTATCGCAAGTTTTTTTCATTATGAATAGGTAACCTTCATGCGTTTCTTTCCCAGTGTCATCAGCAGGCATAGGAGGGCACCGAAAACGAAGCCTCCCAGGTGCGCCATATGGTCAATCGATGGATCCACAAATCCGCTGTACAAACTCAGTGCCATGTAGATCAGGTAACGGACGACCTCGGTTCCTCTGCGTCCGCGGTTACCACGGATAACCAGGATCAAAAGGGCACCGGAGAGACCGAATATAGCTCCCGATGCTCCGGCCGAGACGCTCGGATCGCTACTGCTCAGGTTATAGATGAGTGACGCGACTCCCGCTGCCACTCCCGAAAGGAAATAAAGGGCAAAAAACCTCACTCTTCCGAGAACAAGCTCCGTCGCATATCCGAGTACAAACAGGGATATCATGTTGTTGAACAAATGATCCCATCCGAAATGCAGAAAAAAATGCGTTATCAGGCGATAATACTCATGCCCGTCTATGATCAGGGGTTCGTAGGCTGCCCCCATTTTTATCATGTAATCAGTGTCAAGCGAGGATCCTTTTGCCTCGCAAAAGAAAAATACTCCCACGTTGATCACTATCAGTATCAGCGTCACCCACGGGACATTTTTAAGGATTGCCGAGTAATCAGTATATCTTTCCTCCGGCATATTTTTCACCTCGTTTCAGAATGAGCCCCGATCCGCTAAGATCGGGGCCCCCTTGTTTCAGTTATTGGCTCGCTTTGTTTTTCATGTGCTCTATAAATACGGTTTTATTATTCGCACCGTTCATGGTACTGTCAGTCGTCTCAAAGTGTCTTATCTTGTTGTCCTGAGCTGTTATGTTGGTGACATTTATCTTCGTTTCCGATTCAAAATGATGCCTTGCACTCGTATTTCGGTATTTACCGTATATCGAGAATCCTACGATCGCCGCAACGATGATCGGTAATGCGAGGATAACGAGCTTAACCCAGCTCTCAATATTCCATGATTTCATGACTCCGAACACTACTCCTGCAGCCGCTGCCTCAAGAATGATTCCGATCGTCAGGATCACACTCCACATTCTTCCGAGATTGAGCGGCACACTTCCTACCGTCTCACTTGTTCTCGCATTAACTGCCACATAGTGTATAAGCTGATTTGACTGTCCCGGGTTCTGAACGTAGCTGTAAAGCCATACCGGGAGATAAGCTGCGAGCCATTTTTCTCCCTGCTTGTTTACGTTTACGTTATCCCAGCGAACTCCACGGTCATACTGCTTTACGCTGCCATTGAGCGCAAACTTGATCGCTTCCTTCTCCTGTGAATCAACCACAGGCTGAAGGTCTGATTTGTTTACGTCACGCTTCTCTGACGTAAATCCCTTAAGATAGTTAGAATCGTATTTAACCGAGTTCTCAGTATCGAAAGGCAGGATAGCGTTGATGATGTTGTTCGTCTCACCCTTTGTGGATGCTCCCTCACGTCTGGAACTACTCTCCACAGTCAAATCATCGATCTCAACATCACACTCACGCTGTACGGAATAACTGTCCACCTTGTAGACTGTTTCAGTGTTGTCATCGCTGATCTTTCTGGTGTAGGAACCGGTCTTGATCTCGCCCTCACCGGAGAATGTAGCGTGGCCCTTCATATCGACAAGCATGTACGGGAAGTACACACCCATGATGTTATCTGTGGTGAACTCAGACTTGAATGTCTTGTTCGCAAAGAACTGTCTCTCACCGACATATTTTGAAATAAGTCCCTCTGCTTCCTGCTTTTTCATCTTGAACGGAAGCACTACATCAGGAACTGCACCGTTCGGAACTTTGGAATTAACCGAAAGTGTGTTACGGCACCAATGACAACGCGCCTGTGTAGACTCTGCCAGATTGATAACGACCTCAGCTCCACAGCTTGAGCACTTGAGCGTCATGGTCTGATCATCCTCGGCATTGCTTATATCCGCTGCACCCGTACTTACCTGCTCACCCTGGAGGTCTCCCACTCCCGAAGCCATGTCATCGAGAGCCTCAGCCTTGAAGGTGGTTCGGCAGAAATTACAGCGAAGCTCGCCTGTTGAGGCGTTTAGACTGATATCCGTGGCACCGCACTTCGGGCATTTGGTCTGTCCGTCCTTAGCGGCGTCATTCGTCTCAAAAGTTGTTGTATTCTCGTCCATAAAAATCGCTCCTTATCAGATTCCGAGGTATTTTGCCTTCGCAGCGTCGAACTCTTCCTGAGAGATAACTCCCGCATCAAGAAGGTCCTTCATCTGCTTCATCTTTGCAACCGGATCCTCACCGCCTGCCGGTGCTGCACCTGCTGCGGGAGCCTGCTGCTGCATGCCTGCGTTTGCGCCGACTGCCATTCCTCCTACAGGCTGCTGAAGTCCTGCGACACCGTTACCTACGGCACCGAGTCCCATGCCCATCATGCCCATAGCCATGGCTCCACCGTTCTGGCCGGCAGCCTCCATACCACGTGCAACGGACTGCTGCATAAATGAGTTTCCTCTCGCGCCTGAGAGAGCGTCTGCTTTCTTGACATCGGAGAGAAGTGCCTTGGAATCCTCGTCGTACTCGATGGCAGCAATGGCTACCTTTGCGATCTCGAGACCTCTGTCACTCTTCCACTGATAAGCTTCCTCAACCGCACCTGAAAGAGACTGAGCAAATCCGATCTGGTCTCCCTGGATTTTGTTCATGCGGTTTCCGCGTGAAGGATCGTTTGTATAGTTGGAGAATGCAGCTCCGAGTGAGCTTACAACCTCGTTGAACAGCTGGTCTGCTGCCTCATTGTCCATATCCGCAAAATCGAAGCACTCGCCGCCTGTCACATACTTAACAGGCACGAAGTTTTTCAAAAAGCTGATAGGATCTGTGATCTTCAATGTGTAGGTACCGCGTACCATAGCTCCTACCTGAGCATTTATATACATATCATCCCAATAGATCTCGGACTGTGTACCGAATTTATTGTTCGGGATCTCTTTAAGGTTGATGAATACAGCCATCTGTGATGAACCCGGCTGACCACCGTACTTAAATCTCTCCCAAGCCTGCTTAATCACGCCCTCTACGAGACCGCCGCCTGTAAAGATGCTCTTTGCGTTCGGATCGTCCGATGTAAAGGTATAACCACCCGGCTCAGCAACAAAGCCTGTGATAGCGTTATCCTGCATGGTCACAAGTGCGTAACCATCCGGGATACGGATCTTGCTTCCGTTGGTGATGATCCCCTCTGAACCCTTTGTGTTGGATCCACGTCCGTTGTTCTGTCCCTGCATCACTGCCGGGATGACACCTGCTGTTCCCGGAGCGTCTGCCGGAACGATGACGTCAATCCACTGATCTGCCAGAGTTCCTCCGGCTGCGCCGATAAATGCCTGAATAAATCCCATGTCATTTCCCTCCTCATGTTGATTAATTATAAAAATGTACCGATTCTTGTGGCGCCCGATGCGAACGATGCGCCAAGGATTATTTTAACATAATTATAGGATTTCTGCAACAAAAATAAAAAAAACACGTAGGCGCGTGTGCTGCAATGGTTTCCACTCGGGACCGCTTGCGCTTATTTCCTTGCGTCACGTTGTGCGCGCGTAAAATACACGCGCTGCGCAACGACGCAAGCAACATGTCCCTCGTTGGAAAACCATTCAGCATACGCGCCGGGAAGTTTACTGAGACTTGAGTATGTAATTAATGTACCTGTCTAAGATGTCTATCTCAGGATGAGTTTTGTATAGCATACGAGAGCCGACCACATCTTCGATTTCACTGAATATAAAATGATTGTTTTCGTCGATAATAAAATCAATCCCTACCATGCCGAAATCAAGTATATCTGTGATTTGGCTGACATAATCAATTCCCGCATCAGATAATGAGTATCGTTCGATATGTCCTCCGAGGGAGGCGTTGGCACGAAACTCACCTTTTGGTGCTCTGCGTTTTACCGCGGCGATTATTTCTTTTCCGATGACATAGACACGTACGTCTTCACCGGGGCCTTCGATGAATGGTTGGAGAATCAGGTCGTCATTATCGGTCCTCTTTTCGAGATCAACGATCATGCTATCATCGTCAGATACTCTTCTTACTCCGATTCCGCCGTGACCGGACGCGGGTTTTATCACATAACCCTGTTTACCTGTCAACACTTTTCGGATATCATCGTCTATACTTATCACCTCTGTCGGGATCACCGGCACATTTGTTTTTTCGGAAATATATGAGATACATCTTCCCTTATGGTTAGCCATGTATGATACTTTATAATTATTATAAGTTGGTATTCCGTGTTCCTCTAACAGCTTATTCAAGTCAGGTCGGATTGTACGTACGATAGCAAAACTCGGAGCCTGCCCAAAGGCAGACTCCGATATTTCTTCTGTATATTTTAATTCAAAGTTTACACCATAACGGGAACCGACTTCGTAATGATAGTCGATATAATCTCTGTTTCTGTCCGCCCCCTCGTGATCATAGATCAGCCACGCGTTCATCAATCAAGACTACCTTTCCGTCAGAATCCTGCCATATGTCTGCATCCGTAACAAGCGTTCAGACCAAACTCATTCAGACCGAGAACAAATATAAGTACAAATACCAGTGCAAGTATGGAGGTAACGAGTCCCGCGATCGCCATCCCCTGCATAGCTCCCTTTGATTTCAGTCCCATCACACTCATCACTATCCCGACTACTCCCGTTGCTATCGGAATAAACGGAACACAAACCAAAACAAGCGAACAGATACCAAGTACCATCGCTGCTATGCATAATCCGTTGTTGGAGTTTTTAGGCGGCTGCGGTGGTTGTGGGTATTGTTGCCACTGTGGCTGTCCCTGCCCCGGCTGCTGATAATCCTCCATCTTCATTTCCTCCTCGCCTTGCATTCAATAAACATATACAATCATAATACCGATTATTCATCTTCGTCAAGCCGCGCTCTGATGTCCTGCATCCGCAGATCCAACGCCGCGCTCGTCTCGGCACACTGTTTTAACTCGGCTCGAAGTTCCTCCGCGTTGTGACCTTTTTTATAGTAGATCGCGTGCTCCAAGCTCGCCCAGAAATCCATGGCGATGGTACGAAGCTGAACTTCTACCTTCATAAAACGTTTTTCGTTATGAAGAAAGATAGGCACCTCCACGATCAGATGCAGGCTCCTGTAACCGTTCGGCTTCGGCTCCGCAATATAGTCCTTTCTTCTGACCAGACGGATATCATCCTGCTCCAGCAAACACTCACTGAGAAGATAAATATCCTCGGGAAAAGCACAGATCACTCGCACTCCCGCGATATCACTTAAGTTTTGTTCGATAGACTCAGCAGAAAACGGAAGCCCCTTCCTTTGCAGCTTCTCGATGATGGACTCAGGAGATTTTAACCTGGTCTTCACCGTCTCTATCGGGTTACGATCATACTCGGCGGAGAAGTCCTCATTTAAAACATTGAACTTCGTCTCCACCTCCATGATCGCGCATTTATAATAGGCCATAAGTGTACGGAAGGCTTCTCCCAGCTCGATGAACTTCCCGATGGACTCATTCGCCATCAGGTTTTCCATGAAACCCTCATCGAAATAAATCTCATTTCCGGTACTAAGTTCTTCTGCCATACCTACCTCCAAAAAAAGCGGCCGTTTTCACGACCGCCTCATAACTGATTCAGATTACAGCTTTGCAATCTTTACTGATACCTTTTTACCGGCATCAAGCTCCACGCTCGCACTGAGCTTTCCGGCCAGGTTAGTCTGAATACTACCTGACGACTCCCCGTCTACATCCAAACGATACAGCGTATCCGGCTCAAGCTCTACTGTAAAGGACAGATCTCCGGGTGCCTCCACATCAAAGGATAACTCACTTTTATCTCCTTTGAAGTTAGTCACTGTCGAGCCCGGCACACTCTCATACACCATGGTACCGTTGCGCTCAAGCTTGGTGATCTCTTTGAAGGTTTTGATCTTGTACGTAGCACCGTCGTACGGAAAATCCGCCTTCTTTGTCTTTGAGTCCAGTTCATAGTTGCCAAAGCTAAGGCTGCCATCGCCCTCCTCACGGATGAGTTCCTCTACTACACTCATATTCTGTTTTCCTTTCTTACTTGTAGCGGCAGAAGCTCCACCGCCGATCACGTTCCATCTGTATACGATTATAACATAACGAAATAAAAATTACAAACATTTTCACAGAGATTTCATATTTTTTTCTGACGGTTTACTCACGATTCATCTGTGAGAGTTCCCTGATATGTTTTACTCCGACGAGCTTCGCTCCTCCGAGGTTTATCCCTCCTGCTCTTTCGATTGCGATACGGTTACTCTCCGGCAAAACTATCGTCGTATATCCTGTCTTTACCGCCTCACTGATACGACGCTCCGCCTGCGATACAGCACGTACCTCTCCGACCAGACCTACCTCACCGAAAAATATCATCTTCGGATCAAAGGCTCTGCCGGTGTGACTTGAGATAAGCGCCGCGACCAAAGCAAGGTCAATAGCCGGCTCCGTGATACGCATGCCTCCTGCCACATTTACATATGCATCACAATCACCCAATGTCATTCCGATGCGTTTTTCCAAAACCGCCATCAAAAGATTTACACGGTTATAATCAGATCCAACAGCAGTCCTCCTCGGAACGGGGAAGCTTGATCTGCATACGAGCGCCTGCACCTCTATCAAAAATGCCCTCGACCCCTCCATGGTACATACAACCACAGAGCCCGCTTCATCCTCGAGCCTACCGGCCATCAGATACTCGCTCGGATTCGGAACCTCGATAAGACCCTTTTCTCTCATCTCAAAAACACCGACCTCATTGGTCGATCCAAATCGGTTTTTCACTCCCCTCAGCATGCGATACATGGCTGTCTTATCACCCTCGAAATAAAGGACAATATCCACCATGTGCTCGAGCATCCTGGGACCTGCCACGTTTCCTTCCTTTGTAACATGGCCGACTATAAATACCGTTATATTTCTGCTCTTCGCGAGCTGTAAAAGAGTTCCTGTGATCTCTCTCACCTGGCTGACCGAGCCCGGTGCAGCATCTATGCTTTCTTCATACACTGTCTGGATAGAGTCGACTACAAGAACAGACGGTGCCACCTCATCGACCGCCTCAAGTATGGAGCTCATGGAGGTCTCTGAAAAAAGCAGCATCCCATCCTCAAACTCACCTATACGATCAGCTCTTAACTTGATCTGTTTTTCGGATTCCTCACCCGATACATAAAGCGTACGAATACCCTTACCTGACAGCATCCTGCAAGTCTGTAAAAGCAATGTGGATTTTCCGATACCCGGATCACCACCAACCAGAATCAACGATCCCGGGACTATTCCTCCACCGAGAACCCTGTCAAATTCCTCCATACCGACCGACTGCCTGGCATCCGCTGCCGTCTCCACATCGCGGATCGTAACAGGCTTCTTTTTCAGTCCGGTGTTCGCCGCTGCTCTTTTTCTGGATTCACTGACAGCTTTGGTAGCGAGCTTGGCAGCCTGTCCCGCCGGAGCCTCAACGAGAGTGTTCCATGCATGACAGCCCGGGCACTGGCCCTGCCATTTGCTCACCTCAGTGCCGCATTCCTTACAAAAAAACAATGTTTTATCCTTAGGCATACTTCTCTCCATAAAGAAACCGCCTGCGCCGTTTAGCGCAGGACGGTATTTTTTTATTTTGAAGTTTCTGTCTGTGTCGTGTCTGATGAACTTGTCGAGCCGACAGTATCACCCATCAGTGAGGACACGTCAAATATCATTCCCTTGTCTCCACCCATTGCTTTCGGGAGTTCACCGTTCCACTTGTCAAGGAACTTCGATGTCAGGACATTTTTCGAAAGGGAATTCTCAAGTGTTCTGTTTGCCTTCGCTTCAGCCTCAGCTGTTGTCTGTTTAACCTTGGCGTCGGCCTCAGCCTTTTCTATGTTTTTCTTGTTCTCGATAGCCTGTGTCTCATATGCCATCTGTGACTGCTGCTTCTGAGCGATCTTCTGGTCATACTCGTCATCAAACTGAGCGTTATTTATAACTACTTTATTAACCTTGATAGTTCCCTCACCGTACTTCTGATCGAGTGACTCCTGTACGCACTCCTGCGCCTTCGGCTCGAGTATGGAACGGTTCGTAACATCGACAGGTGAAAGAGTTTTTGAACTTGTTTTGATCGCTGATGCAACCAGTGATTCATTTACGAGATTATCCTCATAATTTGAAACGTTCGCAGCGATCCACGCACTCTTCTCGGGATTGATCTGGTAGGTTACCGTAACTCCTGAAAATGTTACCGTGTTTCTCTCGAGAGTCTCGGATTTTATCTGATCCGAATCAAAAACCATATCCTGCTGCTTGTTGTTTACAAGTGATATCTGCTGCGCGAGCGGGATGCGGATGTTGAATCCGTTCGGCAGAGTTTTGTCTGAGATCTGACCGAAGGTTGAAAGCACTCCGGTATAACCTGTCGGTATGATGGTAAAAGACATACCGAACGCTGCAATAATAATTCCCAATATCCACAAAACAGCAGCCGGCTTTTTTCTCTGTCCTTCCTCTCTTTTGTTGTTAAGATAGGTAAGATAACCTCCACCTACCATCACCAAAACTCCTACGGCAATGATGATATAATTCAGTACTACAGCCATCTTTCTTTCCTCCTCATATTAGTTTATTTATTAATTAAATGGCGTTCCTTCTATTGGTAATTCCTGCTCGACTTTTTTGACAACAACACGATCTCCGTCATCCTTATCGGAGCTGTCAAGCTCGGCAATTACCGTGTCTCCTCTATGGATCGTTCCGTCAAGCATCGCCTCAGCCAGAGTATCCTCGACATTGTTCTGGAGAGCCCGTCGGATCGGTCTGGCTCCGAAATCCTTGTCAAAGCCCTTCTTTGCAACGAAGTCGATCACCTCATCCGTAACAGTCAGATATACACTTGTCTGTTCCTTTAGACGTTTCTCAAGTCCTCTTGCAAGGATGGCAGTGATATCATGAATGTTTTCCTCATTTAACGTATGGAATACTATCAGCTCGTCAACTCGGTTTATAAACTCGGGCTTAAAAATATGCCGAACCTCTTCCATCACGCCTTCCTTCATCTTTTTATAATCCTCCTCGGCGCTGGTCTTGGCGCCGAAGCCAAGATTTTTCGGAGAGATGATGCGGTTCGCTCCCGCATTTGAGGTCATTATTATTATCGTATTTTTAAAGTCAACTTTTCTGCCGTGCGAGTCGGTGATATGACCGTCCTCGAGCACCTGGAGGAGCATGTTGAACACATCCGGGTGAGCTTTCTCTATCTCATCGAAAAGCAGTACAGAGTAAGGCTTTTTCCTCACCTTCTCAGAGAGTTGGCCTCCCTCCTCGTATCCGACATATCCCGGCGGAGAGCCGATCATCTTCGACACGCTCGCCTTCTCCATGTATTCGGACATGTCTATCCTTATCATATCCTTTTCCGAGCCAAACACCGCCTCGGCTAAGGCTTTCGTAAGCTCCGTCTTTCCGACACCGGTCGGTCCCAGGAATAAAAATGAACCGATGGGGCGTTTCGGGTCTTTCATCCCGGCACGTCCTCTGCGGATAGCCTTTGATACGGCAGTTACCGCTTCATCCTGTCCTACCACACGTTCATGCAGGATGCTCTCAAGCTTTTTGAGCCTTTCGAGTTCCTCCTCCTCGAGCTGGTTTACGGGAATATGAGTACGGCGTGATACCACCTCCGCTATTTCCTTTTCCCCGACGATACGCTCGGACTTTCTGGCTTTTTTGGTAAGCTTTTTACGCTCCTTGGCAAGTTTCTCGTCGTTTATCCTCTCACTCTCCTGGATC
This sequence comes from Lachnospiraceae bacterium P6B14, assembly GCA_000687695.1. GTDB lineage: Bacteria > Bacillota > Clostridia > Lachnospirales > Lachnospiraceae > Eubacterium_F. The sequence continues at coordinate 47,496 of JHWZ01000006.1, forward strand.
TCTATGGCCGCCTCTATGTCACCATCGATCAGAGCCTGCTCTCTCTCTGCATACAGGACCGCCTCACGTTCCTCGAGATCCTTTAGCTCCTGAGATTTGTGGATTATGGTCTTTAATCTGAACCTGGCTGCCGCTTCATCTATCAGATCTATAGCCTTGTCAGGCTGGTATCTGTCATTGATATATCTGGATGAGAGTCTGACCGCTGCATCCACGGCCTCATCACTGATGGTCACTTCGTGATAATTCTCATAGAGACTTCTCACCCCCTTAAGGATGGTGATGGTCTGTGCTTCCGAGGGCTCCTCTATGATCACCGGCTGAAAACGTCTCTCCAACGCCGCATCCTTTTCGATGTGCTTACGATACTCATCTGTAGTCGTAGCACCGATCACCTGTATCTCTCCGCGAGCGAGAACCGGCTTTAATATATTCGCCGCATCAAGTGAGCCCTCTGCCCCGCCTGCTCCGATCACCGTATGGAGCTCGTCGATGAACAGAAGGATATTTCCCGCATCACGCGTTTCATTGAGCGCTCTTTTTATCCTCTCTTCAAACTCACCTCTATACTTCGTACCCGCAACCATGCCCGACAGATCGAGCGTCATTACTCTCCTTCCGATCAGGCTTTCAGGTACCTCCTCGCCGACAATCCTTCTCGCGAGTCCCTCCGCGATGGCCGTCTTTCCTACTCCGGGCTCACCGATGAGGCAGGGATTGTTTTTCGACCTGCGTGAAAGTATCTCTATCACACTCTCGATCTCATCCTCACGGCCGATGACCGGATCGATCTTTCCTTCCTTTGCAAGAGCATTTAGATCTCTCGCGTACTGATCGAGTGTAGGAGTCTGACCTCCGCCTTTTCCTTTTTTTCTAGCCTCGGTCCGCGTCTGAATAAGCTCGCTTTTAGCCTTGGTCGGATCAGCACCGATAGTGGCGATGATGTCCATATATATCTTTTGGATATTTGCTCCGGAATTAAGCAGTATCTTGTAAGCAACCGTAGAGATATCCTTGAGTATGGCGATAAGCAGATGCTCGGTACCGATAAGCTCGGCCTCGAGTTTTTCAGCTTCCTTCCCGGCACTTGTTATGATCTCCTCCAGCCTCGGAGAGAGAGTCGCCTCCTCCGGATCGAGAAGTGCCGTATCGGATCTGCCGACATAGTTTTCAATCTCGTACTGGATATCTTCTTTTTCGAGTTTATTCTCTTTAAGAATGGTCTGAGCAACACCCGAAGCCGCACAAAGACCATACAGCAGATGCTCAGTACCTATCGTAGAATTCCCGAGCTTCGCCGCGAATTTCGCTCCCTTCGAGATCGCCTTCTCCGCTTCTGCGGTCATCTTCTGTCTCACTACGTTCCTCCCTGTCTTCCTTATCATAATAATACTCGAGTTCCTTGCGCTGTTTTACCACCAAAACTACCATGGATACGGAAAAAACAGCAAGCACTGCTACTATTATGTATAATATGATACTGTAACCGCTGTCCCCGGATTTGTCAAGAGGTTCTGTACCATCCGCGGCCGGACCGCTCACCACCTGCTCTGTTTCCGGCGCAGGATCAGGCTCCGTCTTTCTGGTCACCATAAAAATGTATCGTTTCTTATTTCCGTTCTCTGCAGTGATATTTAAGATCACCTTATTTAATCCGTACGTGAGATTTTTATTTCCTTTTAACTCCGCCTTAGCTTTTTTGCTTGCGAGAGTATAATCCATGAAAAATGTATCCGTCTCGTTTCCGACCTCAGCCTCATAGGTTCTTATATCCGGGTCAAACTCCGGGTTCATAGTGATCGCGTTTGTCGTGAGTTCCTTCAGCTTCCAGTTGCCGCTGAGCTTGACTGTCGGTGTCGGCTCTGCCGGCGGCGAAGCCTGCCCCACGGGCGTTTCCTCTTCTTCTCCTGTTTCATTTACGGTGATATCTATCTTGTCTGTTTTCAGTGATAGCTGTGAGCCCTCACCGTCCATCACTCTGGCGCCGTTTCTGATAAACACCGTAGCGTCTCCGTTTTCGAGCGCGATAAAGGATAAAGAAAATGTCCTTCTGACAGGAGAGTCAGTATTGTCAAGCGACTGGATATGCACCCCTCCGGTTTCCTTTGTCGCCTTCGCCCCTCCGTCTATAAACTTTAGAACAGAGGTGTTATAGTCAACAAAAAAATCAGTCTCCAGCACTCCTGTTTCTGCCGTAACTTTGCAGATAACGGAGAACACCTCTCCCTTCTTTTTGACGGGATCGGAAACAGACAGTGATATAGCTCCACCGCTGGCCTTTGCGTCAGGCAAACGATGCACTAAGCCGATCGAACCTCCCAAAAAAAGGATCAGACCGGCTATCATAATTCTTCTTATGATGGAATGTTTTTTCAATTCTGATACACCATCCTCTCTTTACTTCGGCGCAGCACATGGATCCGCCGGCATATTTTTATACACCGGGATGCTGAACACCAAAGGTGTTTTTTCCAAAAGGCCGCTTTCCTCATATGCCTTTTTTATTTTAGCCGCCTCAGATGTGGCTGCTTCAACATTAGTCATATACTGATGAGTATATCTGTCCTTCGGAGTCACGTTAAACTTCTCAAGGTAAACCGTGTTCTGTCCGATGTTGATATATTTCGATCCGATATACATCGCCCCTCCTACTATGGAACGATACGGATCAGTCCAGGGGCGGAGATAATCCTTTCCTTCCGACGCCCATTTCAATCCGTTTAACATTGGATTTTTACCGCTGTAAGCACCGATATTATAGAAGTTATAAATACCCGGATAAGTTTTATTTTTCCCGGTAACAGCTTCACTCGTTGTAGTGGTGCTGGTGACCACCTCCTGCTTTACACGTGAAGCAAGATGGATTGGACTGACCTTTGTGTTTTCCGCTGCCGTCATAAACGCGGATGCATAGGTCATCTTTGCATTTTTTCCGGTCAAAGGATCCACATACGAAAACTTTTTTCCGGAAAACGGCGTGTTCGAAATCACCTTCTCAACACCGGACTTGGTATGTATCCCCTTTTGATACTCCTGGGTTTCAAACTGATATATGGTTCTTTCATTCAGAAAGTTTCTCGGATCCATATAGTACGCCACAGCCTCCTTGGAAGCGGCTACCCATGTTGACCCGTCAAACACCTTCCATTTACCCGTCTTTTCATCATATGCCTTTGGATCCTTTGATTTCCATGCGGCCGACTTTGAGTTCGGTATCAGGTTTCGTCCTACCACGCTTTCATTTTTAATGACGGTATCCCACTCGAGTCCGGTCTCGTACATACGGAACTCCCAAAACGGATACTGATCGTGGAGGATTCTTAAGTACTGTTTATACTCCTCAGGCACTCCCTGCTTTTTCAATTCTTCCTCAAACTGTGCCTCGGTAAGTGCATATATCCTTTCTTCTTTTTTTGTCTTTGTAAGCATAACAAACTTTACCTTCAGATAGCCTGTTACACTTTTCCCGTTAAACTCAAATGAGATCTTGTACCACTTATTTCCGTTAACCGTAGTCTCCGAAACTATATTTACTTTATCTGAGTTTTTTACGGTCACGATGACCCCATCAGAGGTTAATGACTTTTTCTTCCCGGGGTTTATTTTAACCTTGGTCCCGTCTCCGGCATCTATGATCTTTGCAGCAGCTTCCTCGGTATTTTTAAGCTCTATATTTGTATTGATAATATAGCCTTTATATGTCTTCTTTCCCACGGGAAACGATACCTTGAACCACTTTTCCGTTTTGTTATCGGTAACTGTTTTTTTCTCTCCTATTACAGTAACAATTGTCCCCTTTGGAACCGTAACATCCTTTGACGATATCTGCTTTCTTGTAACAGTGTCCTTGTTATAGACAGGTGCATCCGAAAGAGTCTGCGCAGGAACAGAGACCGGCACCGTCACCGTCTCCGTACGATATACTTTTTTCGCCTCGGCCTCGTTGATACTAAATGACAGTCCAAACACCATCATCAGTAATAATACCGCCACCTTCAGATAACGCTTCATCTTTCACACCCCCGCATACTGTTACGCTTTACATACAATATAATATCTCTCGTCGGTATCTCCCGGTTCACTCACCATATCTCCACCGAATGACTCAACAAATGTGAGTCCGGCTTTTTCTATTTTCTCTTTTAACGTATCAATATCATACGCTCTCTGATAATGTGCCTCTTCGCTTTTTTCAAAAAGGCCGTCATCTCTTCTTTTAAAAATAGTGAGCATGTACTCATTGATAAATCTGTCTTCATAATAATAGTTTTCCCAGATATAGCTTACGTCTTCATCCTGCTCAACCCAGGTCTGATTACCTATTATATTCTGATAACAAAATGCCGTCTTCATGTCAAATATCATATACCCGCCCGGACGGAGATATTTTTTCACTCCTGCAAAAAGTGAATCCAGCTGCTCGTCACTGAGCAGATAATTTACCGAGTCACATACGCTGATCATGGCGTCTGCCTGCTTATCCAGCTCCAGCTCCTCCATCGCCTGCTCGATATAAAGGATATTTGATCCGCTCTCTTCTTTTTTCATGTTTGCGAGAGCGAGCATCTCCGGTGATACATCCACGCCCGTCATGTCGTATCCTGCCGACGCAAAAAGCTCCGTCATGGTACCCGTTCCGCAACCGAGTTCGCAGATCGATCCTTCGGCGATCCCATGATCCTTCAAATACTCATGGATCCTCTCAAACCAATCCTCGTATGGGATATTGTCCATCACCTGGTCGTAAACATTTGCAAAATCCTCGTACATATGCACCTCCATCAACTACTGAAACTCCACTTTTATTTCCCTGTCCAAATGGAAGGAATAAAGATAACACTCCTTAACATCCTTTCCAAGCAGCTTTTCCAGCGCCTCTTTATATAACTCCATCTGCACGTGATATTTATCCGCGAGCTCCGAACCCGTATCCGAATCGGTTTTATCAGTCTTATAATCCATAAGTACTATCTGATCGTCCTCCTCAAAATATCCGTCAATGATACCCTGGATCATGATAGGAGTGGTACCGAACTTTGCATACTCACCACCGATCATCGAAGCTGCCTTATTCAGGATAAAAGGCTTTTCCCTTTGCAGCTTTCCGACTTTCGAAGCAGTGATCATCCTCTTCCCCAGATCACTTTCAAAAAATGACACAAGCTTATTTTGATCTATGATCTTTGCATCATCCTTTTTCAGATGCTTTTTCTCAACCAGCTTATCTATCGCGGCATCTACCGAAGCCTCTGCGTTCCCCGGATCTATTGACGGAAAATCTATAGTAGCCATCGCCTGATGGTATATTGTACCGCGCTCGGCGCCGGTATATCCTCTTTTTTGGGTCTTTCTCATAAACCCGGGGAGTTCCTCGGTCTCGGGTGCTGCAGGTCCGATTCCGGGATGATCCTCCGACTTCTCCATAGATGCCTTTTTAAGCTCTGATACGGAAAGTCTCACCGGTGGAAGCTCCGCTTTCTCCGTGGTCTCATCCCACTCTTTTGCATTATAATCATCGTATGTGTCAAAAATAATGCCATTCCGGTTAGTATGCGCACAGGAGATGGCTTTCATTCTGTCTCCCCAATACTCACGAATACTTCCTTCTATCCTCCGGGTTTCAAAAAATCTATGAGTCTTATCATCGGATACCGCCGGACTGATCATATCCGCGAGTGCCTTCATACTCATCCTTTCCTCGTAGCTCGTCCCCTTTTCCGGCCTTTCGGAATCCTCGGCGTGTACGATTATGAGCTGCTCCCCGGCTCTGGTCATCGCCACATACAATAGCCTGAACAGCTCCCCGCGCTCATCCTCTTCATTTCTTTCGCGGATAAGATTCCACATCAATGTCGGTTTTGTCCATCCGTGTTTTTCATCGTCATACAGACCTCCGACTCCGATGTCTGTATCATATACAAATCGACCCGCATCCGTGGCATTGCCCTTTGACCCTGCTCTCGTGATAAACACAACCGGGAACTCCAGACCTTTACTTTTATGAATAGACATTAGCCTCACGACGTTTTCGTTTTCTTCATCTATCTGCGCCTCACCGATATCAACCTCATTCTGACGGATCTGTCTCAGGTGATCAACGAAAGCATGTATCCCCTGTTTACTTGACTTATCATATTCAGTAACCATATGCAGAAAATAATCAAGGTTTGCTCTTCGTCTTTTAAAATCGTCATCCATATCCTCATCAAAGAACTCATATATTCCCGTCTTTTGATATACCTTTTCAACCAAAGAGGTCATCGGGATATAAGGAGACTCCTTCCGAAGCTCATCTATCATCTGCAGAAAATCATTTAGCCTTGATGCCGTAGTTTCATCATGCTCCACATCCTGTTTTTCCCTGTTCGCATACATAGTGATCGCATCAAAAAGCTCCTCATACGGATAAACGATCCTGACCAATGAAAGCATTTTTTCATCGATACCAAACAGGTTACTGGCAAGCACTCCTGCGAGAGGGATATCCTGTCTCGGATTATCTATTATACTGAGAAGCTGAACCATAAGACTGATCTCTCTGGTGTCGAAAAATCCGTTTGTAAGCTCTGTAACAAATGGCACATCTGCTATTCTGAAAGTATTTGTATACTCATATGCGATAGGCATGACCGCGCGGGAAAGGATCACTATATCACCATAATTAACCCGTCTGTATCCACCATCTTTTTCGGGAATATAAAGCGGATCATCTCCTTCTACCATAGCCCTTATCTGACATGCGATATGATATGCTTCCTCCTCATCTCTCTCCCAATACTTCTCAATGATATCCTCACGGGCAACCTTAGGGCATGGTGTGTCTTTATCAGGCTCGGCCCTTTTCTCCAGACCATAAACCAACCTGGCATCCTTATCATAATCCACTCCGCCGATATCAGCCTTCATTATTCGGTCAAATACTTCATTTGTTGAATTTATAATAAGCTCAGCTGATCTGAAGTTTTTGTGTAGATCGATCCTTCTGCATTTGGCATTTTCATCCTGAGAATAAGTATTAAGCTTGTGCCTGAACAGATCCGGGCACGCGTGCCTGAACCTGTAAATACTCTGTTTGATATCTCCGACCATGAACCTGTTTTTACCGGTGCACTCCCATGGGTTTTTCCCGGTTTGCTCGGATCCGTCGCTTTTTGATATGCTCCAAAGTATGGTATCCTGAACTCTGTTTGAGTCCTGATACTCATCTATCATAATCTCGGAAAAATACTCCGACAGCTCCTTCGCCGCATCCGATTTTACCTTTTTCCCGTTCTCATCGGTATCAAAAAGTATCTTTAACGCAAACTGCTCTAAGTCGTTAAAGTCTACTATTCCTCTCTCTCTTTTTTCCTTTGCATACTCAGTGGCGAACTCCCCGGTCAGCCTGATAACGGCACAGGTTGTTTCAGCCATTACTTTGCGCTCTTTTTCATGCTCTTCTAAAGAAACGGAAAACAAACCATCCCTGAAGGATTTCTCTAACCTTTCTCTGATCGGTTTGATCTTTCCGATCACAAGGTCTCTCATCTCCGCACCTTCTTTGTTTGTCGGATTCTGAGGAAGACCTTTTAGCTCCATATCCGAAAGAACGAGTCTCATATCCGCGTATGCTTTAGCCGCGTCTCTCTCTCCGCTTTGAAAGGATTTACCGATGGTTACCAGGCTGTGAGCTGTAGCTGATATCCCGGTAAGGGTATCCATATCATTCTTTCCCGTAAGAAAGCCTGCGTACCGGTCAGATAACTCTCCTACATAAGCAAGCATCCCCTCTGCCAGACGGGTCACATATCTGATAAGCTCCGGCATTACCTTTGACTCTCCATCTGTAAGAGGCGTCTGTAATTCTCTTTCCCATTCGCTCATAGTCAGCTCGGGAAACGGCTCACTGTACGCATGCTCATACATCTCAAGTATCCAACCTTTAAGTGCCGCGTCATTTTTATTCAGTACTCTCAATGATGCAAGCTTCTCAAAGCTCTCATCATCCTTTTCATACTCACTCTCAAGCAGTGAATCAAGTACTTTATTTTTTATCAGGACAAGCTCGGACTCGTCCGCCTCACTAAACGCGGGATCCAATCCGATACGATAAAAATACTGACCGATTATATAGTTGCAGAAGCTGTGCACGGTTGAAATATGAGCACCCGGTATGAGTCTGAGCTGCCTGCGTAATCTCTCCCGCATCGAAGCAGTCACTCCCTTATCCGAAAGAGCATCCTCCATTCTTTTTCTCAGACGCTCCTTCATCTCCGCCGCTGCAGCCTTTGTAAATGTCACGACAACAAACCTGTCTATATCTACAGGCTCATCCTTATCCATAATACGGTCATATATCCTTTCGACCAAAACCGCAGTCTTTCCGGATCCGGCTGCAGCAGAAACCAAAAGCTCAGATCCTCTGGCCTTTATTACCTGCTCCTGTTCTTTTGTCCACTTCGGTTTAATCGATTTCATAGACTTCTCCATCTTCACTATGTAAAACTATCTGATTGATTATATCATCACCGACTCCGTTACTCTCCAGAGTCCTCTTCATATCATCGCAGGTTTTGGGCTCTATTCCGCACACACCGGAATAAGGACAATACGCGCAGCCATCCTCCTGTTTGTATTTATATGAGAACGCCCTGATATCACCCTTATAAATATTCTTTGCTGCTGTTCGTATCCACGTAGTTGTATAGTCGGTGATCTTTTCGATGTCATCATCATAGATCACTCTGGTTCCCGCTCCGAAATCGCCATCCTTTTTCAGCTTGGCAGGGATAGCAAGTGATGTTTCACCCGGTGCCAGTGTCGTATCCAGATTCTCATACAAGCGGTCCGAAAAATACCCCTTCGGTCTGGCTGCCAACGCCTCATCAAACTCATATTTATCACCGTCGGCATCCTTCTTATCGAGCTTGTGTTCCTTTTGATCGATTGGCTGAAAAAGAACTGCCGCGGACTTATTATCTTTGATACCGGGATCACCGGGATAACTCTTTGCTATCGCAAGATATGTAAACAACTGAAGCTCCAATCCATAGTAAACCTTGTTCAGATCAAGCTCCTTCGCGCTACTCTTATAATCAAGTATTTTTATATATCTTGTTCCATCTTTAACGAAAGCATCTATCCTGTCTATCCTTCCTCTGAGTCGGAGCTTACGTCCGCCTCCAAGGTCAGTTTCCGTAAGCGGACTGCTAAATTCATTTGGCCCTTTCGGGTCAGCACTAAAAGAAGCCTCCGAAGCGATCTGGTCAAAGTCTCCGACCTTCATCTGCTCCCGCATAAACGTAAGCATCTTCAGATAAACCCTCTTCATCCTTTTGAGATAATATTCAGTTCTTTTATTCTGACCGAAAACATCATCGCGGTATTTTTCTCCGCTCTCATTATCAAAACATTTTTCTCCGAACTCTCTGAGTTTATCCTCATCTATGGTTCGCCATGTCAGACCCGCTTCGTTCATCATCCTGTAAAGCTCTTCCATTGAGTTGTGAAAAATATTCCCGCGGTCCGATGCCTCCACCTCGTATTCTTCTCTTTCCTTCAGTCTCAACCCATACGTCAGAAAATGCGAATACGGACATGCGGCGTATTTTTCAAAACGGGTTATGCTTGCTTCTATTTTATCCCCATACAGATCCCTTGCAATACTATCGGGAAGCCGGACAGATGATTTGTTCAGATCCTTTTTAAACGGAAATTCATCGTCACCGAATCCCATATTACTGCCAAACTCTACATAATCATCCTCCATCTCAAACATATCCTCAATCCTTTCGATCAGATACGACGGACGAAGCTTATCTCCGGATACATTTGTCTTTATATATGTCAGAGTAAGAGTCTTTTTGGGTTTGGTTACCAGACGATAAATATAATTCATCTCCTGCTCGTAAAGCTTCTCCGCGTTTGGCGCGAGCTCAACTCCGACCTCATCTCCAAACACCTCTATCATATCTCTTTCTCTGTCTGTAAGCAGCCCTTTTGAGCCCCTTCCCTTCGGGAAAATATCATCTCTGTTTCCGATGAAAAACAGATGATCTATCTCACCGAGACGTGTCCTCTCCAAATCTCCTATTACCACTCGTCCTCTTGATGGCGGAACGAATCCCAAAACACCCTCCGCGATACCCGCACTCAGAATACGGATATAATCAGACAGTGAAACCACCTCTTCACCCAAAAGTTCGACCAGCTCATCAAAAATATCAAGCATGGATGAGTATATCCTTCTGTACTCATTTGCAAAAAGAATATCACCCTTTTCATCCCACTCATCAGCAAGCTTTTCAAGTTTCTCCCTGCATGAGTTTTTAACTATCAACTCAGCCAGTGTTTTTGTATAAATATAAACGGATTTCTTTCCGCCTCCTATAGCGCTGACCGCATCACCGACGGTATCTATAAACAGGCTACGGCAGGAATTAATAAAGTCCATTTTTTCTGCATATAAACCATGGACATCGTATTTCCATTCTTCCAAAAATGCTTTGTATCCCCACCTTCCGCTGGCAAGCATGTAGTTCTCAAGGATGTCGGCATCGCTTAATGAAAACGGCGAAAGACCACCCCTCATGAATCTTATAACGCTTTCTCTGTCAAAGCCTCTGTGCATCATATTCAAAAATGACAAGATATACTCAGCCAGAGGGTTCATCCCGAGTGCTTTATTTTTATCAATAAAAAACGGAATATTTAACTCTTCAAATGAGCGGCGCAGATAAGGCTCGTACCCGTCTATATCTCCGGTAACAACAGCGATACTTTCGGGGTCACATTTTTCTTTTCTGATAAGTTTTCCGATCTGACTTGAAACAAATGCACACTCCTCGCGTTCCGTTCGAAGAGAATACACCTTTACTGCTCCTGTATTCTCTCCGCTATATACTGCTTTTTTATATCTGAAAATATTCTGCTCCAAAAACAAAAGCTCCGGCTGATCCTTTAGTCTGTAAGAATCATAATTCTTTCCATCCCCAACCCTGATAATATCATTAACCGCAATACCGTTTTCTTTTGCAATCTCAGTAAGCTTTTTTATGGTATGATTTCCAATCTGAAACACTTCTTTTCTCGTATCATCATGATCTGTTGAAATAGTTACGATCACATCCAGGCATCTTTTCATAAGCGCTGTGATAAGTCCGTACTGAACAGGAGTAAAGCCGGTAAAATCATCAATACAAATAGTGGCATCCTCCAAAAAAGAAAGATGGTCCACCATGTCGGTAAGCATAGGGATCAACTCGTCAGCCATACGATAAGTCTCTCCCATTCTTTCTTCAAGGCCGTGCTTTAATACCATCAGGTCCTGAAGCTTCCATGAGGTTCTGGAGTCCGGACCAAACTTTTCTATCAGCTTTTCCATCTCATCATCCCCGACGGAATACTCGATAAACTCACTTAAAAGAGACTTGCACTCGTCCAGAAATCCCGGACGGTCAAGCCCCTTTGAAAAGAATTTTAATTCATTTTTTTTATCTGAAATAACCTTACGCAAAAGCATGATCTTGCCCTCATCGGACAAGACTGTACGGCTAAGCCCGTCAAACTCCTCGAGCGCTCTGTACGCAAGACGCCTGAAGCTGAGGACATCAATATTGATAATCCCGCCACCATTTTTTATTGCAAGGATCCTGGTTGCCTCCTGTGAAAACTGATCAGGCACCAAAACGAAAACATTTTTATTGCGATCAGAAGAAGCAACCTCTGTGACCATGTCAAATGCGAGTGTGGATTTGCCGCTGCCGGAAACACCTGTGATCAATTGTAAAGCCATTTAACTCAACCTCCACAGAGTATCTGCCGCATCACTCGGCATCCTCCAGTCCCCTCTCGGACTGAGCGATACCGTTCCGACCTTCGGTCCATCCGGAAGACATGAGCGCTTGAACTGCTGAGCGAAAAACCTCCTCATAAATGTATCAAGCCAATGCTCTATAGTCTCATCGTCGTACTCGTCACCAAACGCGTATTTCGCGAGTCGGAATATTTTTTTTGAATCAGCTCCCGTCCTCATCATATGATAGAGGAAGAAATCATGAAGCTCATATGGGCCAACGATATCCTCAGTACGCTGGGATATATCATCACCGTCGGGCGGCAGAAGCTCAGGGCTTACCGGTGTATCAAGAATGTCATATAAAACAGTCTTCAGTGATTCTTTATCCGTACTATCGGCAAAATACTTCACCAGATATCTTACGAGGGTCTTCGGTATGGACGCGTTGACTCCATACATGGACATGTGGTCACCATTATACGTTGCCCATCCGAGAGCGAGCTCCGACAGATCTCCCGTTCCTATGACCATACCGTTTGTCATGTTGGCAATATCCATGAGCACCTGCGTGCGCTCTCTGGCCTGTGAGTTTTCATAGGTGACATCGTGTACATCCTCGCTCTGTCCTATATCAGAAAAATGTCCCCGCACACTCTCTTTGATATCTATCTCTCTGAAGTCGGTACCAAGCTCCTTTGCAAGTCGAACCGCGTTATCATGCGTACGATCCGTGGTACCGAAGCACGGCATCGTGACCGCGTGTATACCGTCTCTGGAGAGTCCCAAATGATCAAAGGCTTTCACCGTAACCAACAATGCAAGCGTGGAATCAAGTCCACCCGAGAGACCGACAACCGCATCCCTACATCCGGTATGAGACAGTCTCTTTGCAAGTCCTCTCGACTGAATATCCGTGATAAGCGTCGCACGCTCGGTACGCGCCGACTCACCCTCAGGTACAAATGGAAGCTTGGAATACTTTCTGGTGATCATGGTCTCGGTAGGTGCTCCGATATCAAAACGGCATCTCCTGTAACCCACATTTCTCCAGTCGGCACAAACCGGAAACGTAGTCAGATTTCTTCTCATATTACGAAGCTTCGCGATATCAATCTCGGTGATAAGCATCCTCTCATCACCGAAAGGTTTGTTTTCGGCGATCATCCTTCCGTTCTCGGCGATCATATTGTGACCGGCGAAAACCATATCCGTCGAGGACTCACCCTCACCGGCATCGGCATATATGTATCCGCAAACCGCTCTGCCTGACTGGCCTAAAACAAGATCTCTTCTGTATTCGGATTTTCCGGTGAGCTCATTGCTGGCTGAGAGATTAACTATCAATAACGCTCCCACTACCGCATGCTCCGAAGACGGCGGACTCACTGCCCACAGATCCTCGCACAGCTCGATGGCAAATGTGAACTCGGGGATCCATGTGTCCTGGAAAAGAAGACCGGTACCAAACGGTGCCTTGTCATCACCGAGAAGTATCTCTCCCATCTCGGGCTCTCCCGGTGCAAACTGACGTGCCTCATAAAACTCTTTATAATTCGGGATATAGGTTTTCGGAACCACACCCAAAACCTTTCCTCCACATACTGCAACCGCAGTATTATATACACGACCTCTGTGCTCCAAAGGCATACCGAGAACAGATACCATATCGAGCTCAGCTGTCTGATACAAATACTCATAAAGAGCTTCCCTGGCTCCGTTCAAAAGAGCATCCGTTAAAAACAGATCACCGCAGGTATATCCCGTCACACTCATCTCGGGGAACACACAAAGTCTCACTCCGACAGCGGCAGCCTCCTCCGCTTTCTCAACCATTTTTTTAACATTGTACTCCGGGTCAGCCACCCTGACATCAGGTGTTACCGCAGCGACCTTAACAAATCCGTCTTTCATAAATCTCCTCCATTCCCGTTTGTCCGTAGGACTGAAACAGGCAGCGATCGCTCGCTGCCTATATCTTGCTTATCAATCCCGAAATGCCGGCTTCTGTTTTTTGACTCCTAGCAAAGGCTAGGTGGGCAACCGCATGTAGCCTTCTGCCTTCCGTTGCTATGTCTCCATAAGTACGAATATACGGTAAGTGTACATACGCAGTGACGGCCCGACATCCAACTACAAATATAGGAATCCCTTTTAAAGTGTTGTAGGTTCAAAAATACAGAAGTTGTCGTACACTTCAGGAGAAAGTTCTTTGTCTTTTCGATGGTTTTATTATACTATACTATTCAGAAATAATCAAGTATATTTTTCGTTTTTTTTCGTATTTTTATTCATCTATATTTACTGACGTTTCGGGGAACTCCATTGTGAATACAGTTCCGTCTGTTTCAGTACTCTTTACGACTATGGAGCCACCGTGTCGCTCGATAATATTTTTCGCCACAACGAGTCCCAATCCGGATCCTTCTCTGCCTCCGTGAGTCGATGCACGATAGAACTTATCAAACACCTGTACCCACTCCTCCTCGGGGATCACTATTCCACGATCGGAAACTGACGCGCTGATCCGCCCGTCCTTTCTTCCTATATGAACCTTTATCTCTGTGCCGGGATCACAGTACTTGATCGCGTTTTGCATTAGCACTACAAACACCTGTCTGATACGATCATAGTCACCCTCGATCAGAGACATCTCATCATCATAGGTTACCTCGCTGTGGATATTTTTTTCTTTCATAAGAATGCGCAATCCACGCATCGCATCCTGTGCAACGGCAATGAGATTTATCACCTCGGTGTTCAGCTCAAAATCAGGATTTTGCATACGGGAGATGATAAGAAGATCCGATACAAGTCTCTCCATCGTAGCGCACTCATCCTGGATTCTTTTCAGATACTCTTCACGCTTTTCTTCATTATCAACATATCCTTCCACCAGGGCATCCGCATATCCCTTGGTGACGGTTATGGGTGTTCTTAATTCATGCGATACATTTGAAAAAAAGTCGCGCCTGCTCTGCTCGATACCGGCCCGGTAGTTCTCGGCCTCATCGAGCTGCTCAGCGAGCTCGTCCATCGTATCAGCCAGAGAACCGAGCTCATCATTTCTTATGATGCCCGTGGTTCCGCTGTAATCACCCGCGGCTATCTCCCCCGCGAACTCATCGATACGAAGGATGGGTCTGACGAGCTGTCTTGAAAAGATCAATGCAAGTATGATGGCGATGAGTCCACCCATTCCCACACACAGAAGCATGTACTTCTGATATTGGAGTACGGTGGCAGATCGCACTGTCATGGGTCCCGTTACCAACACCGCACCTATGACAGTTTTGTTATTGTCATACACCGGTGTGGCTACATGCATCATATCCGTATCATATATGTCATCATGATCGGTATAGTTTTTTCGTTTGCCGTTAAACGCCTGCTCCAAAATCCCTTCCATCTTTGCAGGCATCTCCATCTGATCGGGAACCACATTCGTAAACTGATCCTGAAGAGGATTTATTGACTTCGGATTGGAAAAAATCCAAATATCCGTTTTCCTCGAACTGCCGAAATCCTCCACGGCGGCAAGGTAGTCGGAAAACGTTTCCACATCCTCCGTCTGACTGGCTTTGCCCACCCGGTCCGCTACGGTCTTTGCCAGATCAGTGAGCTGCGTACGATAGGTTCCGATGATGTTTTTCTGATTAAACCGCGTGAACAAAAGACCGATCAGAAGCGTAAAGGCCACGATCACAACGCCAAAGTATATGAAAACGCGTAGAAAAATGTGCTTCATTTAATCCTCGATTTTCAGGTATCAGATCTTGATCTCAAATTTATATCCCAGACCCCAGATAGTCTTTATCTCCCAATCAGGATGCTCTACCTGATCAAGCTTTGCACGGAGACGCTTGATATGCGAATCCACCGTACGGCTGTCTCCGAAATAATCCTGTCCCCACAGACTGTCCAAAAGGTTATCTCTGGTAAATACCTTGCTCGGATTCCCTGCGAGGATCCACATGGTCTCAACCTCTTTTTTCGTCATGGGAAGCTTCTTCGAACCTACATATATTGTATAAGCTTCGATATTTATGGTAAGATCTCCGATGTTCAGAACCTTTTTATCCTCGGTGACATCAGCACGTCCCATACGACGGAGTACCGCACGAACACGTGCCATCACCTCGTTACCCGAGAACGGCTTCACGATATAATCATCCGCTCCAATATCCAACCCCATCACTCTCTCATAGTCTTCGCCCTTGGCCGTGACCAGGATGATAGGCACATCCGAATCCTCACGGATCTTCTGGCATACCTTGTAGCCATCCATACCGGGCATCATCACATCAAGAAGAATAACGGCGGGATCTGTCTTTTTGAACAGGTCTAAAGCCTCGAAGCCATCCTTTGCAACAACCGGTTCAAACCCCTCCTTCGCGACGTAGGTACCGAGAATATCCTGTATATCCTCATTGTCATCTACGATCAGTATACGCTGCATATTCCACCTCCTGAATTTTTTTCAAAATGACTTTATTCTGACACTAAATTGCGACATTTTTATCACACCGATTCGATATAGTACCATTGTAAACTGAATTTGAAAATATGTCAACGCCATAGATTCCCTTTTTTTCAGAAATGACATAATTCTGACCAAGTGGCGTGATATCTTTATACTACCTTAGTAGGAGAGTACAAGGAGGAACTTCTATGAAACGTACTATTCGATCCGTGATAATGTGTGCTTTGCTGGTCTGCATGTTCTTCGCAACAGCCGGTGTCAGTAAAGCTGCGGTCAGGAATCCAAGGCTTAATCTTAAAAAACTCAACCTGACCAAATCCACTACATTCACGCTTCGTGTGTATAATCTTGATGAAGATGTGACCGCATCGTTTAAGTCTTCTGATTCCGATGTGGTGAGGATCGCCAGCACATCAGATGACAAGCGTTCCTGTGTGATCGTCGGAAAAGCCGTCGGTAAAGCATTCATCAAGGTCACGATCAAGAATAAAGACAAAGTGATCGATACTCTCAAGTGCAGAATCACTGTTTCACCCGTACCTGTGAGTATCAAGTTCTCAGATAACTCAGTTACCATGACTGAAGGAAACCAGGGTTACATCGGTTCCATCATAGAGCTGATCATCAAGCCCTATTCCGCAACTGAGCAGCCCGTATTTGAAAGCAGCAATGAGGACGTTGCCGTGATCAATACACGCGGTCTCATCACGGCACTTGAGCCGGGTACCGCGACCATAACCGCGACCCTGGTATCCACGGGAAAGAAAGCATCCTTCAAAGTGATCGTTAAGAAGGATCCCAATGACGATTGAATTTGACAGCCTCCACTGTTCATAAAGATTAGAGAAAGTCACAAAAAGAGCGCCTGATGATATGTCATCGGGTGTTCTTTTTTTCTTGATTTTTTCTTTTATGTATGATATACTGTTACCTGTATGAATTTGAAATAAATGCATTCATTTCAATGCAAGGAGGATACACATGTTTGCTGAACTGTTTGGACGCTATCTCGTGGGTGAGAACATAATCGACGCCCCAACACTCGAAAAGCTTTTGAAGGAGCAGGCAGAGACCAGAGTCAAACTCGGTATGATGGCAGTTGCCGAGGGACTAATTACAGATGACCAGGCTACCGAGATCAATAGGAGACAGCAGAAAGAGGATAAGCGCTTCGGTGATATCGCTGTCGAGATGGGTGCACTTACCGACGCTCAGGTTAGCGGTCTTCTCGCCAAGCAGGGAAGCCCTCACATGCGATTTATACAGATTCTCGTTGATGAAACAGGAGTCGAGGCTTCTGACATAGACGGATACCTCGAAGGCTTCCGCAAAAAAGAAGGCTTCGATCAGGCTGAGCTTGATTCGATCAAAGAGGAAAATGTCGGAGGTTATATATCTGCATTCGCTACCTCCTCACAGCCGTATGTATCAAATATCGCGGGACAGGTTCTCAGAAACATGACCAGATTTGTCTCGAGCGATTTTTATATCGACAAAATCAGAAAGGTCAACGAGGTTCCATATCAGACACTTACTATCCAGCGTTGCCATGGTGACCATTCGATTTATATCGGACTTCTCACGGAGAATGGTGATGACGCATTCATCCTTATGGCAAACCACATCACCGGAAAGAAATATGATTCGATGACTCCGGAGGTTTATGATGCAGTAGGCGAGTTCATCAACGGTGTCAGCGGTCTGATCACTACCGAGCTCGCGAGTGAGCGTATGCTCATCGAGATCGACCCGCAGGCTTTTTACAGCAAGCAGTCCATCAAGGGAAGAGGATATATTCTTCCTATACATATAGAGGGAAAAGAAATCGAACTCTTCGTTTCCGTCGACACCGAGGTTAATGTCGGAGAGACAGCGTTGGATGTTCGTGTGAGCGTAAACACCGAAAAATCCGAGGGCGCAGGCTCAGACGGAAAGCCGACGGTAGTTATCGTAGACGATTCGGGCTGGTCCAGAACCATCCTTCGAAATCTTCTCGAGAAAAACGGCTTTGCGATCATAGGAGAAGCCGAGGACGGACAGAGAGCTATAGAGGTTTACAAAGAGCTTCATCCTGATATCATCACTCTCGATATCACCATGCCGGTTTTGGATGGTATCGAGGCACTCAGAGGCATCATGGAATACGATTCAAATGCAAAGGCAGCCATGATCACCTCCGCAGGTCAGAGAAGCAAGGTTCTCGAATCATTAAAGCTTGGCGCGGAGAAGTTCATCACCAAGCCGTTTGACCCGACACTGGTACTTACAGAATTAAAGAGCCTGGTAAAGGACAAGTTCCAGTAAGCGGACTATAAAACATCGTGTTTTACTTCATCTAAACAAAAAAGAGGGAACATGAGTGCGAGCACTCTGTTCCCTCTTTTATTGTTTAGTCTCAGTCCGTTAACGCTCAAAACTTTCCTGCATTAGCCGCCTCTTCGATAGAAACTGCAACTGCAACGGTTGCACCAACCATCGGGTTGTTACCCATTCCGATGAGACCCATCATCTCAACGTGAGCCGGTACGGATGAAGATCCTGCGAACTGTGCATCTGAGTGCATACGTCCGAGGGTATCTGTCATACCGTATGAAGCTGGTCCTGCTGCCATGTTGTCCGGGTGAAGTGTACGTCCTGTACCACCACCTGATGCAACAGAGAAGTATTTCTTGCCCTGCTCGATGCATTCCTTCTTATATGTACCTGCTACAGGATGCTGGAAACGTGTCGGGTTTGTGGAGTTACCAGTGATCGATACACCGACGTTCTCCATATGCATGATAGCAACACCTTCCTGAACGTCATCAGCGCCGTAGCACTTAACGGTAGCACGGATTCCGTTTGAGTAAGCTTTTTCAAACTCAACATTCACCTTTGCTGCCTTGTAGTCGTACTTGGTCTCTACATATGTAAAGCCGTTGATACGGGAAATGATCTGAGCTGCGTCCTTGCCAAGTCCGTTAAGGATTACGCGAAGAGGCTTTTTACGAACCTTGTTTGCCTTCTCGGCGATTCCGATAGCACCCTCAGCGGCTGCGAATGACTCGTGACCTGCGAGGAAGCAGAAGCACTCTGTCTCCTCCTCAAGGAGCATCTTTCCGAGGTTACCATGTCCGAGACCAACCTTGCGGTGATCTGCAACAGAACCCGGGATGCAGAAGGACTGAAGTCCCTCGCCGATAGCTGCAGCAGCGTCAGCTGCGCGACGTGCTCCCTTCTTGATAGCGATAGCAGCGCCTACTGTGTAAGCCCAGCATGCATTCTCAAAACAGATAGGCTGGATGCCTTTTACCAGATCATAAACATTCAGTCCGGCATCCTCCGTTATCTTTTTAGCATCCTCGATAGAAGCAATACCATACTCACCGAGGACCTTGTTAATCTGGTCAATTCTTCTTTCATATGATTCAAACAGTGCCATAGTGATTACTCCTTTCTCGGATCGATAATTTTTGCTGCGTCATCGACACGACCATACTGACCCTTGGCTTTCTCCCAAGCCTCGTTCGGTGTGTCGCCTGCTTTGATGAAATCTGTCATCTTGCCGAGATTGACGAACTGGTATCCGATCACCTCGTCATCTGCGTCAAGAGCAAGACCTGTTACATAACCCTCAGCCATCTCTAAGTAACGAACGCCCTTAGCCTTGGTTGCATACATCGTTCCAACCTGTGAACGAAGTCCTTTTCCGAGATCCTCAAGACCTGCACCTACGGCAAGACCGTCATCAGAGAATGCGCTCTGAGTACGTCCGTATACGATCTGCAAGAACAGCTCGCGCATAGCGGTGTTGATCGCGTCACATACAAGGTCTGTATTGAGCGCCTCGAGAATTGTCTTTCCCTGGAGAACCTCAGCTGCCATAGCTGCTGAGTGAGTCATACCGGAACAACCGATAGTCTCAACCAAAGCCTCCTCGATAACGCCGTCCTTAACGTTCAGCGAAAGCTTGCAGCAACCCTGCTGCGGAGCGCACCAGCCAATACCATGAGTAAAACCTGAGATGTCTTTGATCTCTTTAGCATGTACCCACTTGCCCTCTTCAGGGATCGGAGCAGGCTCATGCTTTGCACCCTTAGCAACCGGGCACATCATTTCAACTTCTTTTGTGTAAATCATTGCAATCTCCTTTCACATAAAATTTTGCGAATCACAAACATAGTCAGATTATACAACCTTTTGGGACATTTTTCAACATAAAAATGAAAAAATCCTTGCGTTTTCGACTCTTGTATGTTATTATCCGAATTGGTAAGAAAAAGCAGACAAAAGAAAACGCAAAACAGCGCCCGAAAATAGCGAAAAATGGCGCAGAAAGACATTAATGGGGTAGCGTGGATGACTATCTGGAATGTGTTCAATCTGATGGGAGGGCTTGCTCTCTTCATCTTCGGAATGAATCTTATGAGCGACGGGCTCAAGCTCGCCGCAGGTTCTTATCTTAAAACAATCCTTGAAAAACTAACCAAAAATCAGTTCATAGCAATGTGTGTCGGAGCAGGTCTTACTGCACTGATCCAGAGCTCGAATGCTATGTGTGTAATGGTGGTCGGTTTCGTAGGAGCCGGCATGATGAAGCTGGAGCGAAGCGTCGGAGTACTGATGGGTGCAAAGATCGGTACCACCATCACCGGTCAGCTCATCGCCTTCAATATATCGGAGATCGCGCCGGTCATCGCTTTCACCGGCGTTGTTATCATAATGATAGTTAAAAAACCGACCTGGAAAAATGTCGGCAACATCATTACAAGTCTCGGTGTGCTTTTCATCGGTCTCGGAATGATGAGCTCTGCCATGAAACCTTTGGCGAACGAAACATGGTTCCAGGATATACTCGTAGGTGTGTCAAATCCGGTTCTTGCGATGTGCGTCGGATTCCTGTTTACGGTTATCATCCAGAGCGCGTCTGCTTCAGTCGGTGTATTGCAGATGATGGTTCTCAACTCCGTTATCGGATTCGACCAGGCTTTCTATATCATGCTCGGTATGAATATCGGAGCTTCGGTAGCACCGGCTTTGGCATCTATCGGAGGACGTAAGGACGCAAAGAGGGTTGCGCTCATCGTAGCACTTTTCGAATCGATCGGTATGATACTTTTCATGGTGCTCACAAATGTGTTCCCGCAGATCCTCGAATGGATGGTTGCTTCATCACCTGACAACCCGTCGAGACAGATAGCGAACGCCAACACTATCTTTAATGTAGTGACAGTGCTCGTGCTCCTGCCGTGCTCGAAGTATCTTGTGAAGCTGTCAAAGCTTATTGTCCGCGGAGAGGATGCCGAGGAGGAAGGAAACTCACTTCTGTTCATCGATACGTCCGGCTATCAGACCGGAACAGTGCTCCTCGGACAGATCGACTCTGAGGTAGGTCGTATGCAGCATCTCGCCAGAACAAACCTCGAGGCATCCACGAAGGTATTCTACGAAAAGGATGTTCTGTCCGAAAAGGACTTCCGCAAAAATGAATCGAACTTAGACTTCCTGAATAAGGAAATAACCAATGCCCTGACCATGACCAATACCCTGAATCTGTCTGCGACAGAGGCGAACCACGCAGGGCATCTGTATCATATCATAAACGACTTCGAACGAATAGGAGATCATGCCGAGAACATGCTCGGTTATGCTCTCACGATGAAAAAGAACAAAGAAAAATTCACCGGCAAAGCACTCAAAGACCTCAAGCAACTTTCAAATGAGGTTTACAAGATATTCGATCTGGCTTGTGAGTATTTCTATGCACCGGATGCCGAGACGTACCAGATCATAAATGACATGGAGGAAGGCATCGACGACATGGTCGCAAAGATGCGTAACTCAAATATCAAACGAATCAACAAAGCAAAGTGCGGAGCCACTGAAGGACTGTATTTCACCGAGATACTTGTAGATCTCGAGCGTATCGGTGACCACTCGATGAACATAGCAAAGTCCGTTAAAAAGTACCCCGTATTCAAGCGCGGTGAACGGATGGCATAATAACTGCCAGATATTTTTCATATTTTTTTTCAAAAAAAGGGTAAAGTATCCGTAAATGTTTCCGATATATATGTTAGACGAATCGGTCGGATAGCCCTTTTTTGTGTTGTCTGAGATTCGATGGCATAGAAACGTAAACCTACGCCGAGTGCGTGCGGGTCGGCATGGAGGCCGGACAGCGCATAAGGCTGCAACAGTACGAAAGTACGGAAAGGAAGGAACCTATGGCTGTAAATGGAATTGGCGGCGGACTTTCGGCTTATACGCAGTATCAGAACATGGCGGCTACAACAAAAAAGACTGATGCGACCAAAACGGCTGATACAGCTGCCGACACGGGCGTTACCGTAGAGTTCTCTGAAGAGGCTAAGGAGGCTGCTGCTGCGGCAAAGGCTGCCGAGACGGAAACGACCGAGGAAAACAAAGTGGATGAGAAGCAGGCAGCACGCGATGCTCTCATCAAAAGCCTGAACGAGCAGCTGGATGCACATACCCAGCAGATGCAGAACCTCGTTACTCAGCTTCTCGGAGGAAAACCGCAGGAGAACGGATGGTCGCTTGCAGAGACCTACAGAAAACTCGCTGAGGCTGCAGATCCCGAAACGATCGAGCAGGCAAAGAAGGACATCGCCGAGGATGGCGAGTGGGGCGTTGAGAAGACCAGTGAAAGGATGTTCCAGATGGCAAAAGCTCTCTCAGGTGATGACCCGACAAAGGCAGATGAGATGATCGCTGCAGTTAAGAAGGGACTCAAGCAGGCTACAGAGGCTTGGGGAGAGGATCTTCCGGACATCTCACAAAAGACTGTTGACGCTACTATCAAAAAGCTTGAGCAGTGGCGCGACGGACTTACAACCAACCAGAACAGTGCTGATAAGGTTGCAGAGAAGACACAGAGCTATCTGAGCAATCAGGCTCAGGCATACACCATTGCAGGAGTGGCATGAGTGATGGCGGACTGAGTGCCCGCGCAGACTCGGATGCAAAGCATCCTCGTTGCACGGGCGCCTTCACCTAAACAAAAAAGAGAGAACCTACGTGCAAGCACGATGTTCTCTCTTTTATTGTTTAGTCTCAGTCCGCATCCAGCATCTCTTCAAGTATCCCCGCCGCATATGCAACGAGCTCCGGACACGGACGCTTTTTATAATACTCTTCGGTTCGCTCCTCGGCATCAGGTCCGGGCTTTACCGATACTCCCTCCAAAAGCTCCCTGCAAAGGATCGAACCATTGTCTTTTTTAAAACGTTCCATGAACTCTCTCACCAGATGGTAGTGATCATTTTTTTCATCTAATGCTTTCGGATCACCATACCCTTTTACTATTCCCAAAACCATGAGCGCACCGCTGACGCCTCCGCATACTTCACGCATACGTCCCATGCCGGCACCAAACGATGACGCTATCTTCGCCGATGTCTCCCTGTCGAGTCCTGTCACATCCTCAAATGCACATAACACCGACTGGGCACAGTTATAGCCCTCAGTAAAAAGATCCTTAGCCACGCTTTTGTGATCCATTATCTACTCCTTTATTTCAATTACTTCATCATTTATCGTATACTTACATCTGGCCACATCCAGATCAAGATGCTCCTTGCAGGCTACTGTATCCGCCGGCACCTCTGTTTTTATCTTCACAATTATGTCGGAGTTAGCCAGCTTCACAGATGTATCACCGTTTTTGGAGCCGATTATCATGGCATCATGACCATGACCCTCTCCCTTGATCCCCGTGTATGACGTGGTGAGATCAGTATGGCCATTCAGTGCACCCAGACATGTCGATCTGTCTCCACGTGCGTTGACGGATACCCCCGTACTGTCAAACTCTATCTGGGCCAGGTCCCCATCAACTGTTCCGATACATGCTATGGAAGAACCACCTACAAATGTTTTAACTGCACACTTGTAGAACTTTATTCTGGCATTGCCTTTCATCGAGCCGATACAAAGTCCGGATGTAAGTGAGAACTCAGATGTGAAGGCGCACTCACTGATCCTGAGATCGACATCACCTGTTACGGCTCCGACACCTACACACTTGTTTGAGCTCGCCTCAAGTAAATACTTACCACGCTGGATCGATATCTTTCCACCGAGGCCCGAGCCGATACATACACCCTTTTTTCCTGAGGTGTCAATATGCACCTCACCATCCTGATGGAATACGATTCGTCCGTTTGCGGACTGAAGATCGTTTCCTATACCGAAAAATTCCTCGGAGTCAAGGATGATATTCAGATCACCGGTTCCCTCCAGGGTCAGCTTTGCTCCCTCGGGAACGCGGATACCACCACGCTTTAACACATTCTCTCCGTGAAGTATCAGAGTCACATCAGCTCCCTCTCCGATATCGATGCACGGATGACCTTTTATATTAGTGAAATAAACATTCTCAAATGTCAACACACCGTTAAAGTTCGGTGCTATCCTCATGTTCAGATTCGTAGGCATACCCGGTGCTCCGGTAAATGTCACATCGCGACATATCGGATTATCCTCACCCACTACGATATCCGAGTAGCCTTCCTTTGTAAGTGTATTTAACGGAACTCTGACCGTACGTCCCGCTTTGTATGAACGTCTGGTCAATCCGCCTTCCCGACGTTCCTTAACATACTGCTTCATCTCTTCTTTGATCTTGCCGCCTATCTCCGTGATGATCTCAGGAGCAGGCTTCGAGGTATAATAACCCTGTATCAGATCCGCGCCGAGATGTATGACCATACGCAGCTCCTCTGAGGTCTCGACACCCTCAGCCAAAGCCATGATATCATTGTCATGACAGAAATTGATAATCTCTCTTACGAAGTATTGCTTCTGCGGTCTGTCCTGAATATCACTCAAAAGAGAGCGATCGATCTTTACATACTCAGGCATGTAACGAAGCAGGTTGGCTATGTTGGAATACCCCGTACCGTAATCATCAACTGCCATCTCTATTTTCTTCTTATGGAAGTAATCCTTGAGTCTGTCGAGTTCCTCATCGATGACCTCCGCTTCCTCAGTCATCTCCACGACAACATATTTATGAACCTTGTCAAACAGAGCATCCATCTCACTGTAGACTGACTGGCTGAGTTTGACTCCCGGGATACTGTTGATGAATACCTTTCTTCCGCCAAAAAGCTCCGGACTCTCATCTATCATACTGAGCACATTTAAAAATGTTGCTTTCTCAACATCGGCGAGACGTCCCATCATACCACTGTATTTTATAATACTTAAAGGAGATACTCTCCTCTCCGTACTTGAGCGCATCAGCGCCTCAAATCCATATACTTCGCCATCTTCCACTTTTACGATCGGCTGGAAATAGTATGTAAAAAGATTCTCATCGAGAAGCATTTCCACTGTCTCGCAATCAGCCTTTTCTTCTCCAGCCAGCTGCTCGATGGCCTGAACCTTTGCGAACTTCCGCGCTTCATTATTTTTCATCTCGGAAATATGCAGAGACGCGGTACGTCTCAACGACTCAAAGCTTCTTGATACCTGCTCTATCCACTGACGGTAAACAATATCATATGATCTAATCGGTTCCAGATAGCGAACTACAGCATAACCGAAACACTCATCCTCATAGAACACCGGAGTAAAGAAATACGCACCGGGCTCATCGTCATCTCCAAGCCCCGGCAAAAGCTCCTTCGTCTCAAATGTATCCGTCAGATCTACACAACCATCCGCTCCGTCACTGTGATAGCAAACCGCATGGATCATGTATTTGTCGTAGCCATCATTTTTACTGTGGATAGCCTCCTCATGATCCAGCTCACCCCATGTGCGCTGCAGGCAAAGATGGAACTCCTTAACATCGTTTATCTGATATGCATAGGTGTATACTGTACTCAAAAATCCCATGAGGTTGACCTGACTCATCAGATCATCCGCCATGAAATTGTTTATCGAATAGTATCCATCCGTAGAAAGATCTGTTCCCCAGTTCTCACGAATATTCGGGAGTGGCTGGATCACTCCGTCGTGACAGCCACAGCTCGGTCCGGTCACGATCTCCGCCCTTCCTTTAAACTCCCCGACTTCCTTCCCTTGCATTTTTGCAAGCAGGTACTCAGCCGCATATATGCCGCATTGTTTCGCGGGAACAATCGCAGACGTGAGAGGTACCGGAGATGTACGTCCCTCCTCCGTGGAATCAAAACCGACCACAGCAATATCATCGGGAATATGATATCCCCTTTCGGTCAACGCTTCGCACACACCGATGGCCATCTGGTCATTTGCACATGCGATCGCCTCAGGTATCCCCGCGTCTCCCGACAGAATCTGATCCACACAAAGCCGACCGCTCCTATACCAGAAATCACCGTAAATAATCCTGTCCTCACGTACCTCGAGCCCATGATCCTTCATCGCCTGCTTGTATGCTTCGAGTCGCTGTTTGGCGTGAGGGTGCCATTTTTTACCTGTCAAAAATGCTATGTCGTTGTAGTGATGATCCTCGATGAGATGTGATACTATCTCAAAGATAGGAGTATAACCATCCGTACATACTGAGTCAAAATAAGGACTTGTCTGCTCGATAACAATAACCGGTTTATCGAAACCCTCGTGGAGCTCCTCCTCGAGACGTTCTGCTATACCGGTTGACTGGATAGTATCCTTGAGCATAACAACAGACTCAAACAGATTGTAATTAAAAAGAGAAAAAATATTCGACTCGCCCATCTCACGATCGGCTGTAGACTGGTATTTTCTATACATTGAAAAGACACAAACGTCGTAGTTCTCACGTTGCGTCTGTGACAAAAATCCTTCTATAAATCGGCGCTGATACTCTTCATCGGCTTGTCCGACGAGTATCGCTATTCTTTTACGTTTTGCCAATCTATGATCCTTTCTCATTCCTTTTAACAAGCGCCCTTTGCGCACATTTCATTATAACATATACACAAGTAAAAGGCAATAGCGCATTTACCTAGTGAATAGTCAATTCGGGGATACTATATGAGGTTATCATATCGAGTATCTCATCCGCATCCTGTTCCTTCGTCATGATCGGAAGCTCACGAACGTTATTCGCGGTGATCATGGTTATAACATTTGTATCTCCGGCGAAGCCGGCTCCTTCGGTTCTTAAATTGTTTGCCACGATCATATCAGCGTTTTTCTTCTCAAGCTTTTTCCTCGCGTTTTCCACGAGGTCCTCTGTCTCCATGGCAAAACCGCAGATGAACTGACCGGGCTTTTTATTCTCGCCAAGCCACGCCAGTATATCCGTGGTCGGCTTCAGTTCTATGGCAGGAACTCCGTCTTCTTTTTTTATCTTTTTATCCGATGTATCCGTCGGAGTATAATCCGCAACTGCAGCTGACTTTATGATGATATCACTGTCGGCGTGATCCTTTACCGCATTGAACATTTCCTCCGCTGACTCTATATGGATAACGTTGGTTTTTATGGGATCAGGAAGGTCAGTTGTCCCTGATATCAGAGTCACCTCAGCTCCTCTTCTCATCGCTGCACGCGCAATAGCATAGCCCATCTTTCCGGTAGAGTGGTTGGTGATATAACGAACCGGGTCGATACTCTCCTTCGTAGGGCCTGCAGTGACTAAGACTTTTTTCCCGGAAAGATCCTTTTTATCTTCTATTGTAAAAAGAAGATGCTCTAACAAAACATCCGTCAATGGAAGCCTGCCCTTACCGCTGACTCCGCAGGCAAGTCTACCCTCATCCGGCTCGATTATTTCATATCCGTATTTCTTTAATTTTTCAAGATTATCCTGAAGGATCTCCGACTCATACATGCCCGTATTCATAGCCGGCGCAATGAGCTTTTTACAACCCGCAGCCATTATCGTGGTAGTGAGCATATCATTCGCGATACCTCCTGCAATCTTACCGATCACATTTGCAGATGCAGGTGCAACCAAAAACGCATCAGCCTTCTGAGCCAGAGAAACGTGCTCAATATTGTAATTAAAATTGCGGTCAAAGGTGTCAACCAAACACTTGTGATTTGTAAGTGTTTCAAACGTTATGGGATTGATAAAATTGGTTGCGTTTTTCGTCATTATTACATAGGTATCCACACCCTTTTTTACAAGAGTGCTTACCAGATCCGCAATCTTGTACGCGGCGATGGAACCTGTAACCCCGACGATAACCGTTTTATTATTATACTTATTATCAGACATAATTTTCCTCCATATTACCCCTGATACAACCTGTGAATACGAAACTCAGATGTCTCTTGTCAACGGATCTGACCGTGAGTTTCCTTATCATCAAGTGATACTATTTGGTTGTCGTCATCAACAAAAACAACCTTCGGTTTGTGCGTCTTTACTTCTTCTTCCGAAAGCTCACAGTAACACATGATGATCACCTTGTCTCCTACGCTTACCTCTCTGGCTGCAGCACCGTTCAGACACACCATCCCGCTGCCACGTTCACCCGTGATAACATAGGTCTCAAATCTGGATCCGTTGTTTACATCCACCACCTGTACCTTCTCGTACTCAAGTATGCCTGCCGCCTCCATCAAAAGCGGATCAATGGTGATCGATCCGACATAGTCGAGCTCAGCCTGCACGACCGTGGCACGATGGATCTTTCCTTTTAACATATGAAGTACCATGGTTCTTCCTCCGTTTCTTCCCTTACTGATCTGTTATTTTTTATCAGTATTTTTTTACTTATGCTTCGTAAATGAAGTTGTCAATAAGTCTTGTCTTTCCGATATATACCGCCACAGCTACAAGCACGGATCCCTCGATAGTATCAATCGGCTCTATGGAATCAAAGTCAACTGCTTCCACATAATCAATCTTTGCGAGAGGCTCTGCCTCTATAGTCTTGGTGACGATCTCCTTGATAACGGAAGCATTTTTTTCTCCTGCTTCCACCTTCTGCTTTCCTGCCGAAAGTGCCTTGTTCAGCACGGTTGCTGCCCGG
This sequence comes from Lachnospiraceae bacterium P6B14, assembly GCA_000687695.1. Classification (GTDB taxonomy): domain Bacteria; phylum Bacillota; class Clostridia; order Lachnospirales; family Lachnospiraceae; genus Eubacterium_F. Next base: position 76,654 of record JHWZ01000006.1, read on the forward strand.
CGCTCCTCGGGTGAAAGATAAGTATTCCTGGAGCTCTTCGCGAGACCGTCATCCTCTCGTATGATCGGACAGCCTACTATCTCCAGATCAAAGTTTAAGTCACGAACCATGCGTCTGATCACTGCGAGCTGCTGGGCATCCTTTTGTCCGAAATATGCTCTGTCCGGTCCGACAATATGAAAGAGTTTTGAGCAGACCGTACACACTCCACGAAAATGAGTAGGTCTGGTCTTACCGCAGAGATTCTTTGTCACATGATCCATATCAACAAATGTACAGAAATCATCCTCATACATATCAGCCGGTTCCGGATGGAAGATCAGATCAGCACCCGTATCCTCACACAGCTTTGCATCTCTGTCGAGATCTCTCGGATATGTTGCCAGATCCTCGTTCGGTCCGAACTGAATCGGATTTACAAAAACGCTCACTACCGTTTTATCATTCTGCTCTACCGACTTTTTGATCAGGCTCTGGTGTCCCTCATGAAGGTATCCCATCGTCGGAACAAGCCCTACCGATAAGCCCTGCTTTCTCCATTCCTTTACTTTTTTTCTCACCTCATCAGGTGATGACTTAATTTCAATACTCATAAAACAAACCTCCTATCATGTAGTGCAGGAAACAGCTGACAGCCGTCAGCGTTTCCGGACGTCTTCTAGTATAGCTTTTCTATTACATCATCATCGATCTTAAACGTATGAGCCTCAGCAGGAAACGCTCCGCTTCCTACCTCATCGATATAACCCGCGATCGCTTCTTTCATGATGTCTCCGACCTTCGCATACTGCTTTACAAACTTCGGAACAAAATCAGAATACATTCCAAGCATGTCGGCATAAACAAGTACCTGTCCATCGCAGCCTGCTCCGGCTCCGATTCCTATGGTCGGGATATGAAGCTTCTCTGTTACCAATGAAGCCAGCTTAGCAGGCACACACTCCATAACCACGGCAAATGCTCCTGCTTCCTCGACAGCCAGTGCCTCCTCTATCAGAAGTCTCGCTGCCGCTTCAGTCTTCGCCTGAACCTTAAACCCGCCAAATGCATTCACAGATTGCGGTGTCATTCCTATATGTGCACACACCGGGATACCGGACTCGGTCATCGCCTTTATCTGAGGACACACTCTGTGTCCGCCCTCAAGCTTCACCGCGTCGGCTCCGCCTTCCTTCATAAGTCGTCCGGCATTTTTCAATGCCTCCTCTACCGAAACCTGGTATGACATAAACGGCATGTCGATTATGAGGAGCGCGTTTTTTGCTCCGCGCGATACCGCCGCTCCATGGTGTATCATGTCCTCCATGGTCACCGGTATCGTATCCTCATATCCCAGGACAACGTTTCCGAGTGAATCTCCCACAAGGATCGAGTTTACCCCGGCCTCGTCGATAAGCTTTGCCGTCGAGTAGTCGTAGGCCGTGAGCATTGTTAGTTTTTTCCCCTCTTCCTTCGCCTGACGAAATGTCAGTACCGTGTTTTTCTTTCCCATTTTTCTTCCTTTCCGGTCAGATCTCACTAGCGAGTATCTGCCTCATAGGTTCGTAATCCCTTCCGGGATTCTTTTTGGTGGCTATATCTATAAGACGCACGGCAAGCGGAATATATATCGCCTTCTCCTCCGACGTCATAGCTTCAATATGATGTCTCACCGTTTCCGAATCGCCACGCTCGATGGGCCCCGTCAGTGCTGCGACCGGACCATTTTTGATCATGGATGACGTGTTCTTTTCGATGAGCGGTGTCAATATCCCCACCGCGTCCTCATCCGAAAATCCGCAATCGGAGAGCATGGAAAGACTCATGCCATAAAGTCCTACCATAAGGTTGCTCGCCACACTCGCCGCGGCATGATAACGCATCTTTTTTTCTCTGTCGATCACAAACACTCTGTGACCCAATCCTTCAAAAAGCGCGCGCATATAATCCACCGCAGACTCGTCGCCTTCCATGGTAAGCATAGCTGTATGAAGTTGTCGGTAATCGGAAAACTTGTCGCTGAATGCGAACATTGGATGGATGGAAACGCCTGTTGCTCCGGTCGTTTCGATCCCTTGAAAAAGCATCGATGATAATGACCCACTGAATATCCCTATGATCTTTTCATTGATATCCATGGTTTTGATCTTTTCCCACACCGAAGCTATTGCATCATCCGGCGTTGCGATGAAGATCACATCGCTTGACGCAACGATCTCCGAGATAGAACCCGTCGCGCAGGTTTCGACAAAAGTCGCGGCCTCGTCCGCGCTTTCCCGATTTGTGTCGTAGTACCCCGTGACCGTAACATCCTTCTCCGACAGGTATTTCCCCATCGAGCAGGCCACCTTACCGGCCCCGATAAATCCTACTTTTTTCATGGCCTCACCCCCTTCTCAAAGGGCAGGTCACTCTCATCGTTTGATGCAGTTTCTTCCGAATACCGCTCGTATAAATGAGCATCGATCTAGCAATGCGTACTTATATTAGCATAAAAAAATGGCTTTGTCAACGATTTAACAAAGTCATTTTTATGTCATTATTTCGTTCTTCTGGCTATCCTGATAAAGGCATCCATCTTGTCTCTGTCTTTGCCCCCGTTTGTCTCAACACCGGTGGTCACACTTACCGCGAACGGATGGCAGATTTTTATCGCTTTTTCAAGGTTGTCCGCAGTCAGACCTCCCGCCAGAAAATACGGTCTGGTGATGCCCTTCATCATCCTCCAGTCAAGAGGAACTCCATTTCCTTTGTCCGAGTAATAAAGGATACTGTCAGCGGGACTGTCTACGGCATCCGAGACATCCTGACTCGATTTCACACGGAACCCCTGAATTATCGGTTTATCGGTGAACGCCTTTATCCTCTCGATCTCACCGGAACCCTCATTCCCATGGAACTCGATGATATCAAATATGTCGTCGTTTGCGGCACTGGCTACTATCTTTGTGTTTTCATTTACAAAAACTCCCACAACACGAATATCTCTATCCAACATCTGTCTGAGTTTCTTTGCCTTTTCATACGGGATATAATCGCGATTTTTGAAAAACGTAAAGCTGATGTACTCTGGCTTTAATTCATTCACAATCTCCACATCCTCAGGAGATTTTATCCCGCATATCATAACTCTGGCCATGACTTACTCCATTCAGTTACCGTTTACTACATTCTTTTTGCAAAAATATCAAGATTGCCTGCGTTTACTTCGTACGTTCCGGTGTCGCGTGTTTTTTCCACCCTGTCTCCATCGTATACCTTGTTCAGCATCTCAAGCGGCGTGGATCCCCACAAAACAGGACGCTGCGCGATGGCTGCACTGATCTGTCCATTACGCACATATCCTATGATCTCCTTTGTGAAGTCGATCGTAACGAGTTTCAGATCAATCTCGCTATGGAGTCTCAGATACTCGGCCATCTCAGCGCCCCAATCGATGTTGGTCGTGAAGATGAGCTTCAGATCAGGATGCTCAGCGAGAAGGTCTTTCACTATACGGTTTACATCATCATTACCCGGACTGCTCTTTACGGCAAACTTGTGAAGTTTAATTCCGGCTGTTTTACCCATCTCTTCAATGAATCCGGCAGCTCTGTCTTCGATGGCATCCATCTTTGAATCGCTCCAGATACCTATAGCTGCTTCGCCTTCTCCTCCCATGAGCTTGATGGCTGAACGTGCGGCGTTACGTCCGCATTCTTTGTTATCCGTACCTATTATCGATACGTATGGAACTCCATCAATGGCAGACTGCAAAAATACCACCGGAAGTTTCTCAGAAGATATGCGTTTAACCTGCTCGTCGACATTTCTTCCCGAAACCGGAGATATAACAAGTCCATCGTATTCGTTTGAGTTTACCTTTGACAGAAACTCAGTTGCCTCCTTGGCACCGGCTTCACCTCTGCTCTTCGGTGCAAAAATATCAACATCGAAATTAAGGATCTTCGCGGTCTTTTTAGCCTCCTCTGTTGCAGGATTCCAGAACGGAACATCTATATCCCACATCATAGCGATCTTTTTCCGTCTGTCTTCATCCAGACTCACCTTGATATGCGAATTGACACGATCCATCTCGGTGACTTTTTTCTGAAGGTCTCTCGCCATCTGCTTGAGCATGGCAGCCGAGTTGTCCTGCATCATCGTAAGCGAAGCAACCTCCTCGGTTGTCGCAGATGAGTTCTCCGTGATCTGATGTATGTTATCAATGGAGTTGAGCAGCGAATCCTTTTCGTCCATCATCACGGAAACATCATCGCGGAACTCGCGCTGTTTGTTTACAAATGTATCTATGGAATCATGGATCCCGTTCATGGTGTCAGTAACCTTATTGACCGTATCCGACTGTCCCTCAAATACCTCCTGCGACACATCGAGTGTCTTTTTCAATTCGTCAAGATCCTTTGTTACACTTCCGATAGCCTCGCTGATGGTCTCACTTGTATTGCGGCTCTCATCCGAAAGCTTTCTAACCTCCTCTGCGACTACGGCAAAGCCTTTTCCGGCTTCACCCGCACGGGCAGCCTCGATGGAAGCGTTCAGTGCAAGGAGATTTGTCTGAGATGTGATGCCGTATAAAAGCTTGATAACCTCGTTTATCTCATCCATTCTCTTGGTGAGCTTGTCGATCTCACCTGCGATGGAGTTGATAGCTTCTATATTTCTCTCCTGAGATTCCTTTAGCTCATCGATGATCTTTTGACCTTCGGAGTTTTCTTCATTCATCGTATGGGCCAGATTGTCCATATCATCAGAGATGACTCCCAGATCATCCATCTTTCCGACGATACGATCGATTATGATCATACAATCGCTGACATCCTTGGCCTGGTCCTGAGCGCCGTCCGCGATGGTCAGAGTGGCTTCTTTTACATTATTCGACGCATCAACCACACCGTCTATCACGCCATCCATCTGACCGGATATGGACATAATTTTGTTGAACTTGCGTCTCACGTCCTCGAAGTACTCTCTGTAGTTATGATAGATCCTTGACGCCTGGCTACCATCTTTTTTCAGTTCGGTATCCTCATAATCATACCTCTCGATCAGATTGTAAACAGATGTCGATCCTTTTGACTTATCCTTCATAATACACACCCCTTCCCTTCATGTGGTTGGAATTTATTGTAACATATCGGACGTACTCTCGTCAATCAGAATACTCACCTTTTCGATGGTTTTTACATACCCATCGCATGCCCTATCAGATTAACCGCTGCTGCAACCAGCCACGCCACGAAGCACTGACGCACAGCAACGTATATCGCCCATTTGTGTCCGAGTTCTCTTCTGATCGACGCAACAGCCGCCACGCAAGGAGTATACAGAAGGCTAAACACCAGCATGGACGCCGCCGTAAGCGAGCTGATCGTCGTTGCGAGATCGCCTCCCGGGAAAAGAACCTCCATCGAGGCCACCACGCTTTCCTTAGCCATAACTCCGCTGATAAGCGAGGTAACTATCCTCCAGTCGCCAAGCCCTGCCGGCCTCATGACAGGCTCGATAAACCCTGCTATGCTTGCCAGCATACTGTCTTTGGCATCCGCCACCATGTTGAATCCGAAATCAAAGCTTTGCAAAAACCACACTATGATGGTTGCAATAAGTATTACCGAAAATGCCCTTTGCAAAAAGTCCTTTGCTTTTTCCCACAGAAGCCATACAACGTTCTTCGGTCTCGGAATACGATAGTTCGGAAGCTCCATAACAAACGGAGCAGTCTTTCCTTTAAATATTGTTTTTTTATAGATCAGAGCAATTATTATTCCGACAATTATACTCAAAAAATAAAGCGCCGTGATAATCCACCATCCCGCGTTCGGGAAAAAAGTATGGATAAAGAAACCATATATCGGAAGCTTGGCCGTACATGACATGAACGGCGTCAATAGTATAGTCATCTTTCTGTCTCTGGAGCTCGGCAGTGTTCTGGTAGACATGACAGCCGGAACGGTACAGCCAAACCCTATCAAAAGCGGAACAATACTGCTTCCCGACAACCCTATCTTTCTGAGGATCTTGTCCATAACAAACGCAACTCTTGCGATATAACCACTATCCTCGAGGACGGAAAGGAAAAAGAACATGGTTACTATTATCGGCAAAAAGCTCAATACACTTCCGACTCCGCCGAATATACCCTTAGATACGAGGCTCTTTACAACATCGTTAAGCCCACCTGCTTCCATAGCCTTCATGGTGAGTTCATCCAGAGCATCTATCCCCATCTGCATCAGATCCTGCAAAAATGGACCGATCACCGCAAACGTCAAAAAGAATACCAAGGCCATAACGATCACAAACATCGGTATGGCGGTGTACTTTCCGGTGAGAACCCTGTCTATCCTTCTGCTTCTGAGGTGTTCCTTGCTCTCTACAGGTTTTTTCACGCAGCGGTCTACAACTCTGTATACGTAGGAGAATCGCATCTCAGCTATGGCCGCGTTACGATCAAGTCCTCTTTCGTTCTCCATCTGAAGAACGATATGCTCCAGCATCTCTTTTTCATTATCGTCAAGCTTGAGTTTTTTTCGGACTCTCTTATCTCCTTCGATAAGCTTTCCGGCGGCAAAACGTACGGGCAGGTCCTCTCTTTCGGCATGATCTTCGATGAGGTGGATGGTCGCATGCATGCATCTGTGAACCGCTCCTCCATGGTCGTTTGTCTCGCAGAAGTCCTGCCTGAGCGGAGCCTCCTGATACTTTGCAATATGCACGGCATGGTGAACGAGCTCCTCTATACCCTCGTTCTTTGCCGCAGAGATCGGAACTACGGGGACACCAAGCATATCCTCCATTGCATTGATATCCACGGATCCGCCGTTTCCCGTCATCTCATCCATCATGTTGAGCGCGACCACCATCGGGATCCCCATCTCGAGCAGCTGCATCGTCAGATACAGACTTCTCTCAATGGTAGTAACATCAACAATATTAATGATCGCGTGAGGATGCTCTTTAAGAACATAGTTTCTCGATACTATCTCCTCACTCGAATAAGGCGACATGGAGTAGATACCCGGAAGATCCGTGATCCTTGTATTGGGATAACCCTTGATCACGCCGTCCTTTCGATCGACGGTAACACCGGGAAAGTTTCCGACATGCTGATTTGATCCGGTAAGCTGGTTAAAAAGAGTTGTCTTCCCACTGTTTTGATTGCCAACCAGGGCAAATGTCAAACAGGTATCCTCAGGCACAGGATTCTCGGTTTCTTTTTCGTGAAACTTTCCTTCCTCACCGAGACCCGGATGGCTGACCTTCACCTCACGCTCTCTTAATGCCTTTCTATCCGAAGCCGCTTCGGGCTTATTTTTTTCCTTATTGGAAACTGTTTTTATCTTTATCTTTTCTGCTTCTCTTAATCTGATAGTCAGTTCATATCCGTGGGTCCTTATCTCGATCGGATCTCCCATCGGGGCGAACTGAACCAGGCTGACTGTAGCTCCGGGGATCAATCCCATATCGAGAAGATGCTGGCGAAGCTCGCCTTCTCCCTCAACCGTTATTATGCTCGCCGACTGTCCCGGCTTCAGTTCATTAAGTCTCATTTTCTCACACTTTCCTATCCGGTTTTTCTCACTGTCAGGTGCTATAGCCCCTCTTCGATTCCGCTTATAATATCATTATATTCTTTCAGATGTTTTGTCTTTTTTATTCTCTTGAACAGCTTTTCGTCATCCGAAAATGATTCAAAAAGATACCCCCAGATTTCCTTCAGCTTAAACAATACCGGAGTCTCTCCGAACAGTATCTCTTCATATTCTGCCTGAAGATTTTTAATAAAACCTGTAACTGTTTTTTTATCCTCGTATGAGGACTTCTTTTTTTCATTTCCTGCGAATCCGGGATGAGTCAGATAACCTCTTCCGATCATCACATGTTCGATCCCTGAGTACTCGTTTTCGATCCTGTTTACGTCTTTCGTTGTAATAATATCTCCGTTATAACAAAGCTTATTTTTGTCGTTATAATTATCCCATGCATACTTAAAGACTTCGTCGTGAACTTTTCCCTTATACCACTCTTCGCGGGTGCGAAGATGTATTATCAAAAGCTTTACGGGATACTTATTATATATATTTAATAACTCATGAAACTCATCCGGATCAGAAAACCCTATCCTGGTTTTAATGGAAATATCTGTCGGGCATTTTTCATAAATATTATATAAAAACTCATCGAGCCGATCGGGATGTCTTAGAAACCCTGAACCCTTTCCTTTCGGAACAACGGTTCCTGACGGGCACCCGAGGTTTAAGTTCACCTCTTCGTATCCGAGCTCCTTCATATGTGTCGCTGCCTGCACAAACTCATCCGCTTTTGTAGTCATGATCTGCGGTATGAGTTTAATGCCGGGATTATTCTCCGGCATGATGTCAAAAAGCTCCTTCTTTTTCATGATCCCGCCATCACGGGTTGTCACGAAGGGCGTATAGTACGCATCGACCCCTCCGAACCATTTATCATAGGTGCGCCTGAATACGTGGTTTGTGATCCCCTCGAGCGGCGCAAAATAGTACTTCATCTGTTTTCCTCATATTCTTAATGATAATCATTTCCCACAGTTGTATATTATAACGCATTTTTCCAAAAATGACAAGTAATGACGTATAATACGCGGCTTTTCTTTACATCTTATGTGTTTTTGTGCTATAATGCTTCCTGCAACACATTTTATTATAGGAGATGATCGATCATGAAATTTGTAATCCAGGTTGTATCAAAGGCCTCTGTCGAGGTAGAAGGAAAAACAGTCGGAAGTATAGATAAAGGCTTTCTCGTGCTGGTCGGTATCGGTCAGAACGACACAAAAGAAATAGCTGATAAGATGCTTGACAAGCTGATCAAGCTCCGCATCTTTGACGATGAAAACGGCAAAACAAATCTGAGCCTTGCGGATGTAGAAGGCTCACTTCTTATGGTTTCTCAGTTCACGCTTTACGCTAACTGTAAAAAGGGCAACCGCCCCAGCTTTACTGACGCCGGTGCCCCGGACATGTCCGAAGAACTCTATGATTATATCTGTGATCAGTGCGCCACACGCGTTCCCAAAGTCGAGCGTGGGATATTCGGTGCAGACATGAAGGTATCTCTCGTAAACGAGGGACCATTTACCGTGATCCTTGATTCGGATCAGATCATGTAACAGATCACACCTGTAATATCAGGTTGACGCAGAAGGTTTTCCCGTCAACCTTTATATTCATCGTTCCCTTCATGCGTTCAGCTGTGGCCTTTACGGATCGTAATCCGATACCATGACCTGTTCTTTCTGATTTTGGTAATCCGTCACGCCCCCAGTTTATCCTTCCATAAAAGGTGTTCTCCACACTGAGTCCCATCATTTCATCAGAGATCATCTGAGCTACAGCTATGATCTCCTTTTCGCCGGACACATCCGAGGTCTCTCTTACCGCATTTTCCAAAAGGTTTCCGAGCACCGTACAGATCTCGTACTCCTCCAACGGCAGTTCTTCGGGGAGATTGAGAACAAAACGCGTACTTATCCCTTTCTCATCCGCGATATCTTTATAGTATGTCACCACAGCATCAATAGCATTATTCGCGCAGAACCGTTCCGGCGACTCTCCCATCTGACTGTTAATATGATGTATACAGTCGGCGAGCTTTTCGTATTCCTTATCTGCCACATAGCTGTTTATAAGGAGGACCTGCTGGCGAAAATCATGTCTGAGCGCCCGTGAAGCATTATAATACTCACTGAACTCCCGGTATCTCTTTTTCTCCATCAAAAGCATTTCGTTTTCCTGTTGGGTTTTGGTATTCTCTCTGTTTTTCCTCTCCATCCACCATGCGATATAGAACACTCCGCAAATAACTAAGGGAAGGATGGAAACCAGCACGATCCCTATGGCGCGCGCTCGAAACAGGATCAGATTTCTCGGATCAGTGGGTATCAGCCAATAAAAGAATGCCGTCAAAACAACCGGCAGTATAAAGATCTTTTTCCATATTTTTTCCAAAAGAACATCTTCCAAAAGGTACGGTATCCATGTAAACAGAGCTCTGAAAAACAAAGCAAAAATAACAACAAAAACTCCAAAACAAATTAGCGAAGATGAAGCAGCAAACAGATCCGTTTCTCCTTCTGTCGCCATTTTTTTTGCTTCTATGGGCGCACTTAAATATACCGTATACATAGTGCAAAAACTTCCGAGCATCATGGCAATAAAAAAGCAAAAAAGCTTTTTAAAGATATCCCCTTTTACCAGAAACAGATATGCGATCATAAACAACGGGAGAGAGGGTATCAATACCTGATTTGTACTCAGTCCGTAAATCGAACAGATAAATGCACAAACAACGGAATATATTATTATAACTATACCGCTTATTGAAAATACGAATGCACAATTAAATCTTGTATTGTTTCTCATCGGAATATATGCAAAGAATGCTACGGGAAGCACAACTATGAACTCAAGAAAATATCTGAATAACACATCCATTTATAATTCTCCTCGGGCTTCTACGCCCACATGCCCTGTTTCATATGATCGATACGGTACTGCGAAAACTGCATCTTTAACGCCTGTTTATCTCTGGTCCTAAACGGAAATACGACATCGTTTTTCATCCTGACGCCGTCGTCCTCCAGATAAACCGCATGATCCATATTTATATATACTCCGCGATTGCAAAAAAGAAAGCAGGAATGTATCTCCAGCTTTTCCGAGATACCCGTAAATGTGTCTATACATCTGATAGGTTCCTCATCATCATCCAGATCTATCATTACATTGTGCCTGTCTGATACAACGGAAATAATTCGGTCAATCGGGAGCCTCAGTTCACCGTATGCAACTTTTATTGATATCTCCGGCACTGTCTGCGCGAACACTTTTTTCGCTTCGCTGAGTACCTTTCCTATTCTTTCTTTTTTACATGGTTTCACAACGTAATCAAACGGATGAACCGGGAAAGCATCAAACGCATACTCCTTAGAGGTTGTCTGAAAAATGATCAGAACGTGAGGATCTGTTTCTCTGACTTTTTTTGCAAGTTCGATACCATCCATCCCTTCCATCTGTATATCCAGGAATAAAATATGAAACCGTCCGGGCATAAGTTCATTAAGCAGGCTTTCAGCATCGGAAAAGGTGTCAATATCCGAGGATTTGTCAAGGGATGATAAAATATCCTTCATACGCTTAAGATCATCTGCATTGTCATCCACTACAGCTATACTAAAGCTCATGATATGATCACCTCTCTTTCCGTAAACATATCCTATTATACATAAAAACCCTTGCACAGGCAAGGGTTTTTACATATTCTATAACGTATTCAATATCAAAACAACTTTCTACTCACGGGATCGGATTACTCCTCTTCTTCCTCAGACTCCTCATCCTCTGCAGTCTCATCCTCAGCAGCCTCATCTTCTGTAGCCTCGTCTTCAGAATCGTCAACCTCTTCTTCAGCTACTTCAGAGTCGTCCTCTGCAGGCTCCTCTGCTTCAGAAGCATCATCAGCCGGAGCTGCTTCAATATTTCCTGTACCCTTCTTCATTACGTATGTAAGAGTACTTCCGTCCGAGTTTTTCATTGCGAATGTGAGTGTTCCTGCATCCTTGTCATACTTTACAGAAGCGAATACATCACTCTGGCCCTTCTGCTTAAGCTCGAATCCGTTTGACTTAAGATCCATGTCAAACTCAATAGTTCCTGTAACATTTGAAGATGTAAGAGTTTTGTCATCTTTGATTGTCCAGTTTGTAACAGCTGCCTCTGTCGGAACACCGAGAGATGCTGCATAATCTGCTACAGCCTGTCCGTTGATGGTATCAGCAGTCCAATCACCCTTGATATCATCGATGGAAATAGCTCCACATCCTACAAGACATACACATGAAAGTACGCCTGCGATCAGCATGATGCCAATCTTCTTTACCATTGCCTTCATATTACCTTCCTCCTTTTACTAACGCCTTTCTTTATGACGTATTTTGTATCCGAGGTGAGAGTCTACACTATATCTTCCGATTCGTCAACATTTTCCGCACGAACGACGCTCATTTTGCACGAATGACATCGATCACTTTCTGACCTTCTTTGAAAGCAGGTTTCCGGCGCCCTGTGTTAGCATAACCATTATGATAAGAATGGTCACTGTAGTCCAAAGCACATCCGTCTGATATCTGTAGTAGCCGTACTGGAGTGCCAAAGCACCCAGGCCGCCTCCACCTATGACTCCTGCCATAGCGGAGTAGCCAAGTACAGTTGCGACGTTTATGGCTCCGCCCAGAAGGAGAGATGGCGTAGCCTCAGGTAATATAAAATGAATTATTACATATATAGGTGATGCACCCATCGAGACCGCCGCCTCGATTATACCGGGCTGAACCTCACACAGTGATGACTCAACCATCCTCGCAACGATCGGAATAGCTCCGATCGTCAGAGGAACTATGGTCGCTACCGTACCGATGGAGGAACCGGTTATAAATCTTGTGAAAGGAATGAATAAAACCAGAAGGATCAAAAATGGTAACGACCTGAATATATTAACGATCAATCCGATGACAAAGTTCACCGGCCTGTTCTCAAGTATCCTGTCTTTCGCCGTAGCATACAGGATTATACCCAGCGGGAGTCCGATGATGTACGCAAATAATGCTCCAAAAAAAGTCATCTCGAGAGTTTCAAGAATACCGTTTAGTATTGCGTCAATTATATACTCACTCATCTCTATCCACCTCCTGAACCCCGAGTCCTTTGTCAGTGAAATACCGAATGATCAACTCATGGTCATCCTTCTCAGGTGGTAACTCGATAACCATCTGTCCGTATCCTATACCTCCGACACTTCTGGTATTCGCACTGAGGATATTTACTTTCTTTCCCGTATCCTCTACCAAATTGGATATAAACGGTTTGCTTGCCGAAAGCCCATCAAAAACAAGTCGTATCAGGCGACTGCTTTTAGTTGACGGATCAAACGGGTTACTTGGGAACACAAGCTTTTTGGCAGAAGCGGATTTAGGGGCCTGAAATACCTGCTTAACCTCTCCGACCTCAGCCAGATTCCCTTCATCAATAATAGCGACTCTGTCGCATATCTTTTCAACCACTGACATCTCATGCGTGATGATAACGATAGTCAGTTTTCTCTTTTCATTTATCTCTTTTAACAGATCCAATATTTCTCCGGTGATCTTCGGATCAAGCGCACTCGTTGCCTCATCACAGAGTAGTACCTTCGGGTCCGCAGCGAGAGCTCTGGCTATCGCAACGCGTTGCTTCTGACCACCTGACAGTCTCGTTGGATACTCATTTTTCTTTTCCTCGAGTCCTACTATCCGGAGCATCTCGAGAGCCTTTTTCTTTCGCTCTGCACGTGGCAGTCCTGCGATCTTTAACGGCTGCATCACGTTTTCTATTACACTTCTTTGCTGAAGGAGATTAAAGCTCTGGAATATCATTGCGATAGATCTTCTCGCCTTACGAAGTTCTGCGGGGCTTAAGTTCCCGAGATCCTGTCCGTAAAAACTGACAGATCCCGCGGATACATCCTCAAGACGATTCAGCGTACGTACCAGTGTAGATTTTCCTGCACCGCTCATACCGATGATTCCGAAAATCTCACCTTCCTCTATCTCAAGGCTTACATCCTTCAGAGCATGAAAGCCCTTGCCGTTGTTATTATATATTTTTGATACTTTATCCAGCTTAAATACAGCAGACACAGCTTTCATCTCCTTTCAAATAATAATGACGCCGGTTGGATTCGAACCAACGATTTTCAACTTATGAAGTCTATGCCATTCCCCCGGCGACAGCGTCACAAACATGCATGGCATGTTCTAAATCGCGAGTCTCAGCACCTTTACAAAACTCTTTTCATCCAATGGTTCATAATGCCCCACCGGACCATTTTTAGTTGCTCTTTTTGCCATGATATCGAAATCCTTATCGTCAATACCAAGCTCTGTGAGCGTCGTTTTTAATCCCAGCTTTTTGAAAAATGCCTCGAGCTCCTCTGAGAGCTTATATGCTCTTTCTTTCTCCGTGTAGTCATACGGGTCAGCTCCGTAGACTCTGCTTGCGAGTAGCGCAAGTCTCCATGGCTTTTTCTCTGCCATGTATTTTGTCCATGCAACAAACACAACTGCCATTCCCTCTCCATGGGTGATACCGTACTGAGCTGAAAGCTCATGTTCGATACGATGTGATCCCCAGTCGGCACGTCTGCCGGCATCAAGGAAATTGTTGTGTGCCACACTGGCGAGCCACTGTATCTCGGCTCTGGCATTGATATCATGCAAATCCGCCTGCAATCGGTCCGCATTTAATAATAATGCCTTTATCGCCCCTTCGATCAGATAGTCCGTAGTATCTGAGTTCTTTTCATCAGAGAAATACCTCTCCAAAAGATGCGCCAACACATCGGCCACTCCGACGAAGGTCTGATACGCGGGAAGCCCCGCGGTAAATCTCGGATTCATGATCGCGAACTTCGGGATGATCCGGTCATCCTCGAAACCAAGCTTCCACTCACCGCTCGACAGTATAGCCGCATTCGATGTTTCTGATCCGCTTGACGCCGTCGTGGCGATCACTCCGATAGGAAGGACCTGCTCGGGCGAGACTCCTTTTTCAAAGAAATCCCACACATCCCCATCGTAGGGGATACCCAGAGCCACTGCCTTTGCGGTATCGATGGAGCTTCCTCCACCGACCGCCAGGACAAAGTCCACCTTATCTTTCTTTCCTTTATCAACCAAATCTCTTACAAGTTCGATGGTCGGATTCGGTACTACATTTCCGTTTTCGCTAAAAAATATCCCGAGCTCATCCACCGCTTCTTTTATAACGGAATATATTCCGAGATCCTTGATGAAGTCTCCGCTATAAACCAGCAGAAGCGACTTCACTTTATAGGAAGCGAGAAGGTCCTTTATACTCTTTTCACTTTCTTCTCCAAAAACTATTTTTGCCGGATTATAATACTCAAAACCAATCATCGTTATCCTCCAAATATCATTTGTTCACGTGGTTATTCTTTACAAATGCATCAGATTATGTAAGCTTTTTTACTGGAGCGGAACTACCGCACCATCATATTTACCGTTAATGAAATCTGAGATTTCCTTGCTCTGCAGAACCTCTACGAGAGTCTTGATCGCAGGATCATCCTTCTTTGCCGGTGATGTTGCGATGATGTTTCCGTAAGTTTTAGCAGCGAGTCCGTCATTTGCCTCTACCGCAAGCGCTTCCTTCACATGAAGGCCACCCTCGATAGCGTAGTTACCATTGATGACTGCTACGTCTACATCAGGAAGTGCGTTTACAAGCTGCTCCGGAGCGAGCTCCTTGAACTCGATGTTCTTCGGATTCTCAACGATATCCTCTACAGTTGCTTCGATGCCTGCATCATCCTTAAGCTTGAGGATACCCTCCTGTGCGAGCAGAAGGAGAGCTCTCGCCTCGTTTGTAACGTTGTTCGGTACAGCTACGACCGCACCCTTCGGAAGGTCCTTAAGGTCCTTTGTCTTGCCCGCATAGATTCCAAACGGCTCATAGTGGATAGCACCTACTGATACCAGATCGGATCCGTTCTCCTCGTTGAACTGATCAAGATAAGGAACATGCTGGAAATAGTTCGCGTCAAGGCTTCCCTCGATAACGCCCGTATTCGGTGTTACCGAATCCTCAAGCTGTACTACCTCAAGCTCGATTCCCTTGTCAGCAAGTATCGGCTTAGCCTGCTCCAGGATCTCCGAGTGCGGAGTGATATTTGCTCCTACTGTAAGCTTTGTTGTTTCTGTCGGTGCAGCATCCTGTGTCTGCTCCTCTGCGTTTGGTGTTGCCTTTGTTGACGCTGAAGCGCCGTCTGTTGTTCCGCATCCTACAAGTGAGAATGCCAATGTGAATGAAAGTACTCCTGCTACAATGTTTTTAATAAAAGTCTTATTTGTCATGATAAACCTCTCTTTCTGAAGTCATTTTGACTTCCTTTCCTTCTTTATGGACTATAGTTTCATTTATGATAAATCCTTTGGCGCATTCCGGATCTGCGCCTGGGATATTATCCGCAAAAAAATTGCCCGGGACTCCTCTTCCCGGGCTTACATTTGATATGGCAAACAACTCATGGTTTTATAAGGCGCACGGATAATAAACCGAACGCCCCGGCCATATCACTTCCCCGGGAACCAAGCATTCGACTGCACATGGTTTCACACATCATCATTTTCATCATGTCGGTCATAATCCGCACCTCCTTTTCTCTAGGTTGGTATTATCATATCATACGGTATGCTTTTTGTAAATTACGTGGATTTAATCATCAGCGATAAGCAATACTTATCACGGCTCAATCCTGATATTCTCTCTCCATGTTGCAGGCTTGAACTCTCCCTTGAGCGGAAGGAGTCTCTCGTCCACATCCACACCGAGAACTGAGTTGAAATTGTTTGTTGCCTGCATCTGCGCACCGAAACCGACGATGATGATGATCTCGGTATCGGTATAGTATTTTCTGAGTCCGTCAAGAAGCTCATCGGAAACCTTTGTGGGATCTTTTACGATCTGCGCTCCGAGCTGCTGAAGAAGCTTCTCGTTCTCCTCGAGAACAAGGTTTGCAGGATCAAGTCCAAGCTCTTTTAAGTCACTGATGAAGAACAGTGAGCAGAGCTGACATCCGTTTGTGGTAGATACGGAATGTGCATAAATGGTTGCTGCACGCTGACCTACTGTTTTCTCAAGAGATGCCCAGCTGTCATACCATCCCATGAATGCGAGATATGTACCATAGTCCTGAAGCATAACAAGCTTCATGTTTGTGATCTTTCCTTTTGAATTCAGATCATCATAAGCTGCCTTTGACTGAGGATCAAGCTCCTCCGGTGTTTTAAGATTTACTCTTGCCATTTTTATTATCTCCTTTCAATTTTGATTGTTATTTTTTTATATGAAAGCTTCTTATACAAAGCTTTACATAACTGTTTTATATAAGCCTTTACTTAAGTAACGATCGCCTCTGTCCGGGAAAATAGTAACTATATTTCCGTGATCGATCTCATCTGCCAGCTTAAGGCTTGCGGCGAGTGCCGCACCCGATGATGAGCCCGCAAGGATACCTTCTTTTTTTGCAAGAAGTCTGGATGCTTCGAATGCTTCATCATCGTTTATTTTTATCACCTTATCTACCAAAGATATATCCATGGTGTCGGCGATAAAATCATTTCCTATTCCCTCTATATCATAGTCATGATGCTCACCTCCGCCTATGGTGGATCCTTCAGGATCGGCAAGTACTCCTATGATATCAGGATTCTTTTCTTTTAAGTATTTTACTACTCCCGAGAACGTCCCACCGCTGCCGGCTCCCGCAACCAGATAGTCAATCTGACCGTCGAGCTGCTCATATATCTCAGGTCCGGTAGTCTCGTAGTGAGCCAGAGGATTTGCCGGATTTCTGAACTGTCTTAATGATATCGCACCCTCGGTATTTTTGAGGATCTCTTCTGCCTTTTCCTCAGCGCCGAGCATTCCTGCCTCCCTCGGTGTGTGGATGATATCAGCTCCCAGTGCTCGCATGATCTGCTGTTTTTCTTCGGAAAACTTCAAAGGCACCGTAAAGATCACTCTGTAACCCTGATTGAGCGCCGCTACTGCTATCCCGATACCGGTGTTGCCGGCTGTGGCATCAACTATCGTTCCGCCCTTTTTCAAAACCCCGCGCTTGACCGCATCATCTACCATGTACATCCCGACACGATCCTTTACACTTCCTGCAGGGTTCATCAGTTCCAGCTTTGCGAAAAGATTTACCCCTTCTTTTATATCCATGTGATTTATTTTGAGTACCGGAGTATGTCCTATCATACTCCGGATGTCCATATGTACCTCCATAACTGTCACCTTTCCGATCAGCTCTTAGCTGATGCCTTGATTGCCTGCTCGAGATCTTTTATCAGGTCATCCGCATCCTCGATGCCGACTGATAATCTTATCAGCTCATCAACGATACCGACTTTTTTTCTGATATCTGCAGGTATAGCCGCGTGCGTCATGCTCGCGGGGTGACAGACTAAGGACTCCACTCCACCCAGGCTCTCGGCCAGGGTAACAAGCTTGAGATTTTTGAAAAATGCCTTGTAGTCATACTTTTCATCAAGCACAAATGATATCATCGCGCCCGGACCGTCGGCCTGTTTTTTTTGAGTTTCATAACCCGGATCAGACTTAAGTCCCGGAAAATAAACCTTGCTTACATAGCCGCTGTTTTGCAACCACTCAGCGATCTTAACCGCATTCTCCACATGTCGGTCCATCCTGACTCCGAGAGTTTTTATTCCTCTGATGACCAGGAAGCTGTCCCATGGTCCGAGAACTCCACCGATGGAGTTCTGAAGGTAGTAAAGACGATCGGCCAAGGCCTTATCCTTCAGAGCTACGAGACCCGATACCGTGTCGGAGTGTCCTCCGAGATACTTCGTTCCGCTGTGAAGCACGATGTCCGCACCGAGATCAAGTGGTCTTTGCAGATACGGTGTTAAAAATGTATTATCAACTATAACTAACTTCCCATGCTTGTGTGCGACCTTTGATACCGCCTCGATATCCGTTACGGTCAGGAGCGGGTTAGCCGGGGTCTCAATGTATACGGCAACCACGCTCTCATCGATCGCATCTTCCACGAGATCAGTCCGGGAGGAATCGACTATCTCGTATGTTATTCCAAAGTTCTTGAACACATTGTCAAGAATCCTGAATGTCCCTCCGTAAATGTTATCCGATACGACCAGCTTGTCTCCCTCTTTGAATAGAGAAAGAACTGTGTTGATCGCCGCGAGTCCCGATGCGAATGCAAGTCCGTATTCACCATGCTCGAGATCCGCTATCAGTTTTTCGAGAGCTGCTCTGGTCGGATTTCCTGTTCGGGAGTATTCCCAACCTCCTCTAAGCTCTCCCAGACCATCCTGCTTGTATGTTGAGGTCTGGTATACCGGAACGCTGACCGCGCCCGTCGTTTCATCTCCATCTATCCCTCCGTGAATCAGAAGGGAGTTAATATGTAAGCTCATAGTCATTCTCCTTTCTTAGGCGTGAGCCACATACATGCTCGGATTCTTCAGCTATGCTCACACCTTTCACACAAAATATGCCCGGGTGGGTGACCCGGGCAAGTAGCAAGATTATGGCTTAACAACATCGTTTGATGATCGAGCGCACGGAAGATAAACCGAACGCCCCAGCCATACTCGCCCGGGAATCCTGCATTCGACAGCAAGTGGTTTCACATGTTTTCATAAACATCGAAGCGGTCATATTCCGCACCTCCTCTCTTCAAACTGCTATAATCCTAGCATGTTACTAGGAATATGTCAATTATACCATTTTTATCGTCGGCGATAAGCAAAGTTTATCACAACAAAGCCCGGACAGATGATCAATTATGATCATCCATCCGGGCTTTACGATTTCCCGAGTCTCTTTTACTTGCCCCACACTTCCTCGGCGATCTCCTTAACAAGCTTCAGCTTTGCCCACTGCTCATCCTCAGTAAGCTTGTTGCCGATCTCACAGGAAGCGAATCCGCACTGCGGGCTTAAGCACAGTCTGTCAAGTGGCACATATTTTGCTGCTTCTTTGATTCTTGCGATCACTGCTTCCTTATCTTCGAGGGCAGGAGTCTTTGTCGTGATCAATCCGAGCACTACCTTTTTATCCTCAGACACCTTTGCCAAAGGCTCAAATCCACCTGATCTCTCATCATCATACTCAAGGAAGAGAGCGTTGACATTTTCTCTTGCAAATACATGATCTGCTACTGTGTCATAGGCTCCGCTCGTAAAGTAAGTTGAGTGATAGTTTCCTCTGCAGATATGAGAGTTGATGATCATGTCATCAGGCTTTCCTTCGAGTGCAAGGTTATTTACCTTTAACAGCTGATCCTTCACCTCCTCGATATCGATACCGAGTGATTTGTATCTGAGCTTCGCGGCATCTCCCACGATAGCACCCCATGTACAATCATCGAGCTGAAGGTTTCTGCAGCCTGCATCATAAAACTGCTTTATCACATCCTGATAAGCCTTTCCGATATCCTCGATCAGCTCATCATTTGTAGGATAAAACTTCCTGGTAGTCTCGAAGTTTGCAGGAACGATCATCTGCTGGAATGTCTGAGCCGGTGCCGGAATAGTGTATTTGGCTACGGTATTCTCATCCTCAAACTGCTTCAAGAACTTGAAGTACTCAACAAAAGGATGTGGCTTTGCTTTTATTTTTCCAACCAGATATGTGTCATCGAGAACTGCCAACTCATCATTAAACGGAACTCCGTTTCCCGTAGCCTCATGCTCGACTACCTCGAATCCCCACATGAAATCCAAATGCCAGAAGCTTCTGCGGAACTCGCCGTCTGTTATCACGTGATAACCTAACTCTTTCTGTTTAGCGACAACCTTTGTTATCTCATCGTTTACTACCTTATCAAACTCGGCTTCACTTATCTTCCTTGCCTGGAAAGAAGCCTTTGCGTCTTTGAGAGCCTGCGGTCTCAAAAAGCTACCGACAAAATCATAGCGATATGGTGTTTTTATTGTGCTCATCTTTCTTCCTCCTTGTCATCGTATGCTTTACAACAAGATTCATTATGGCTATGATTATAATCCTACTGTTTCACTAGGTAAAATATATATTTTACATGATTTACTATAGATTTTTTCTATGGAACATGATATATTATAACCATTATCTATGAAAGCGAGGCTATGCCCATGACGCTCAAACAACTCAGATACGTGGTGACTGTCGCCGACACAGGGAACATAACGGAAGCAGCAAAGAAGCTTTTTATCGCTCAGCCGAGCCTGACCTCAGCCATACATGAACTGGAGAATGAATACAGCATCAGCATATTTTTGCGATCAAACAAGGGAATCGAGATCACTCCGGAGGGCGATGAGTTTCTCGGCTACGCCAGACAGGTTCTCGCACAGACTAACCTGATAGAAGAAAGATATACGGGCTCGTCTGTAGGAAGGCAACGCTTCTGTGTGTCCTCACAACACTATTCTTTTGTCGTTGAAGCTTTCGTAAAACTGCTGAAAGAACTTGATGAGGATAAATATGAATTCCATATGAGAGAGACACAGACGTATGAGATCATCGATGATGTCGCTCACCATCGAAGCGAGATCGGTGTGCTATACCTGAACCGCTTCAACGAAACGGTGATCAGAAAAACACTGCGTGATAACTCGCTGAGCTTTAATACTTTATTTACCGCAAAGCCACACGTGTTCATCGGTAAAAATAATCCGCTCGCAAAAAAGAGAGCTCTGACACCGGAAGATCTCAAACCTTTTCCGAGGCTCTCCTATGAGCAGGGCTCTCACAATGCTTTTTATTTTTCTGAAGAAATACTGAGCACCCTCGACAGCGACAAGGATCTGGTCGTCTGTGACAGAGCCACTCTTTTTAACATGCTTATCGGACTGAACGGTTACACGATATGCAGCGGCGTGATAAACGAAGAACTGAACGGACCGAATATCATCGCAAAGCCGCTGAAGATTGACGACTATATGGAAATCGTATACATACTCCCGACGTCTATCCGCCCATCGCAGATCACTGTGAGATACATAGATATACTGAAGAGTTTGGTTTAAACCAAAGCTTGTTTCATCACTGACTCTGATGGACCGTCGTAAAGTCGGCTCATTTTTATGCTTGACAATCCCCTCAATCGAATATAGAATATCCGTTATAAGAAAAACTTATCGGAGGGGATAAACTTGAATATCAATCAGATCAAATATGTACTTACCATAGCCGGTTCCTCATCAATGCGAGAGGCATCTACCAAGCTTTTTGTATCTCAACCTGCGCTTTCATCAAGCATCAGAGAGCTGGAGGACGAGCTTGGTATCCTTATTTTTGAAAGAACCAATAAAGGAATCTCTCTGACCGACGAAGGAAGAGAGTTCGTCGAGTATGCGAAGAAGGCGGTTGGCCAATACGAGATACTAGAGGACAGATATCTCTCCGGAGACAGCAGCAAGGAGCGATTCTCAGTTTCCACGCAGCATTATAATTTTGCCATAAAAGCATTTACTACCGTGATAAAAGATGCCGATCCGGAAGAGTTTATTTTTTCCATACACGAGACAAAAACAAGAGAGGTCCTCGAGGATGTACGCACTATGAAAAGCGAGGTCGGGATCGTATCCTTCTCGGGAGCAAATGAAACTCTGATCAAAAAGCTTTTCAAGGAATACCAGCTTGAGTTCACTCCTCTTATGCGACGTGAAACCTATGCTTATGTATGGAAGGATCACGAGTTTGCGGGAAGAAAGACCATCTCTCTCGATGACCTGAAGGACTACCCCTGTGTATCATTTGATCAGAGTGACGACAGCAATCTGTATCTGACCGAGGAAGCGATGGCGGACTATGATTTCAAAAAAATGATCCGCTCGGACGATCGTGCGACTACTATGGAGATCATCGCAGAGCTCGGCGGATACTCCATCGGCTCCGGTATGCTCGCGGAGAAAGACTCTACTTTACAGGGACTCGTTTCCATAAAACTTGAGGAAGAGGATCCGCTCACGATCGGATATATAGTCAGAAAGGGAAGCGAGCTTTCATCCTATGGGGAGGCATATATCAAAGAACTGTTAGAATATAAAGAAGATATATAATAAAGCTGCGGGAAGTGCGAAAGTCACTGCCCGCAGCCGATACGTATCATTACTTTACAACGACCGTTATTGTTTTTGTTGTAGTTTTTTTGCTTGAAGATGTTTCTTTTGCAGCGATACGGAATTGATATTTTCCGGCCGGTGCATTCTTCTTAAGTGTAATGGTCGTACTCTTTATAGTGAGCATTTTTTTGCCTGTTTTCGGAGTACTTACTACACTGAGACTGAGTTTGGCTTTCGGACTTACCTTTACGGTAAACTTTTGAGCCTTTTTATTGACTTTCGATTTTTTAACCTTGAGTGTTACGCTTTTCTTTACGGCATCCTTTGAACTGATCTTTATGCTTGCATTTGCTTTATGACCGAATGCCTTGATCGGGAAGTTATCAATCTGGAAGGAGTCCTTTGTGATAGATTCTCCAAACGCCATCTGCATACCAGCTTCGTTCGGCCCCCAAATGGCATCAGAAATTTGATCTCTGAGAGTGCTGATATCTCCCCATCCTTCTCCATTAGATACAAAGCTTTCTCCGGGGTTAATCACTCCCTTGATCTTCAACGGTGCCACACCCACGCCTAACGGTATCAGTTCTTTATAAACATCACTGTTTTTATCGTCATCTTTGTAGTGCTCAGAGATCACAACAGAGTATTTTTCTCCCTTTTTAACCGGAATATCTTTTTTCAGTTCAATCCTTTGGTATCCGGCATAAAGGAAAATCTCCATACCATCTATTACCTTTGTGCCCGAAAGAGGATCAGACGGATCCTTAAGGTTAGTATAGATCGCATAATCTACATATGTTCCGGGAGTATTTGTAGCCATCCCGATTGAATACAGATTAGTACTCTGCTCTGAGGTAAATACGTTTGCCATCATTGACTTCTGTGTGGGATCCGCTTTTGCCCCAATTTCATCCATACTCATATAGGTATTCGCGGGAAGCAGATCATACTGAGCTATCGTAGTTTCGCCTATAGCTTTTTGTTCTTTTTCTGAGTAGAAGCAATATGACTCCGCTCCGCTAACAGACGTATCAAAGTATGAGAGGTAAAAATAACCCGTACCATCAATTCCCCAATCTCTCGCTACCTGGCCGTCAAGTGATCCCCAGCTGTTCTTGATGATAAATGCACCATCTTCCGGAGGGGTACTGCCCTCAACAGTTTTTCCTCCCACCGTTCTTGTGAAATTTTCTTTGGGATAATTATCATCATAGCCCACTACACAAACCGCATGATTTGCTTGTTTATAATCATTGGTATACTGTGCCCAATTCGTCGTGTTCATATATCCTTTGTCACCAAGCACATCCCCCGGTCTTGACTGATCCGCATAATATGATAATACTACTCCGTGGCCGTTTTTCAATTCATTCTTTATGCTCCATCTCGTATCTTCATTGTTTGTAAAAAGGCCCATTTTAGTGCCGATAGGAGTCTGCATGATACGGCTTTCTTTCATAAGCAATCTGCCGCCGCCAAGGCGGTATTCATCGTTCACCGGAAGCCTCCAATCGTCAAACTTCGCATAGCTTTCTATATCATCATAACTACCCGGGAGAAGTTTTTCCTCATAAACGCTGTCAAACCACTCTTTGAAAACCATACCGTCCTTGTAACCGGACTGCTTCATTATCGCTAACATTTGAGGATCATTCATTAAATACAGATTGTAAAAATCTTTATAATCGTATTCTTTTCTGGCAGCCTTCGCCTCATCGGACTCATTTTTATCAGTAGTGATCCATCCGTGCATTCCTTTATACTGATATGGCTGATCATCGACAGCACCGTAGTTTTTGGCCCATCCCTTTACAGTATCCGTTTCCCTTTTAGGTCCCTGACCGGACATAAAAAAGTTTGAACCGCAATTCAGCGTCGTGGCTCCGAAATCATAGCATGCGTTTTTGTTATCCTTTTCTATTTCTGATGGATCAAATCCCTCTCCGACCTGAGACGACGGAATGATCCCCGATTTCACATCATCATTGGTAATACCGTGATAGTAGTACCATGCGAAATCTTTTTCGGAAAGATCTATTATTTCATTTTTTGTTCCGGCAGGTGTACCGAGGTTGTTCTCAAATAAGTATGAAATCTCGGCAGCAGACTGAATACCAAAAGCCCAACAGGTACCGAACGGGTTCTGGAATTTAACCGGAGTCACATAGTTTTCGCCTTTTCCGTCTCCATCCTTATCATAGTCGCGCAGATCAACTTTTGCAGGTAAAACCGAAGCTTCTTCCTTTAACTGTTTTTCTACGCTTTTTGACATCGCTTTGTTATCTGATAAAAAAGCGATCTTCCCTTCCTTTGCCTGCGCATTCGCCGTCGGAGTATCTACACCGGATGCAGTGAATCCCATGGCAAAAGCAAGTGCTATAGCTACAGTTTTCTTAAACTTAAAAACCTTTTTTTCCATCAGCATTGCCCTCCTTGAATCGATAGTATTACTAGAGAGTTTATCATTTTCGGGCGGGATTGTCAATCGATGTTGCTTGACAACATATGTGATTCGATATAATATGAATACATAGTGTTTTTCGACTGTTTAATCAGAATCAATCATCGTGTAGCAGGAGGTGTGCCTATGAACTACCGCGAGGACAAGCACGGCGAACCGATATCCCTTCTCGGATTCGGTTGCATGCGTTTTACAAAAAAGGGAAACAGTATTGACCTTGACAAGGCAGAGTCTGAACTTCGTGCCGCCATCGATGCTGGTGTAAACTATCTCGATACCGCTTACATTTATCCCGGTAGCGAGGTGGCTCTCGGCGAGATCCTTTCCCGTACCGGTCTTCGAGACAAGGTAAACATCGCGACAAAACTTCCGGGATATATGATAAAAAGCACGAAGTCTATCGAGAAGCATTTTCAGGAACAGCTTTCGAGACTAAAAACAGATCATATCGACTACTATCTGATGCACATGCTCACTGACCTGCAAAGTTGGGAGAAGCTTTGTGCATTGGGCATAAAAGATTGGATCGATGAGAAAAAGAAATCCGGTGCGATCAGAAATATCGGCTTCTCTTTCCACGGAAACTCGGATAGATTTTTACAGATCCTCGATGCGTATGACTGGGAGTTCTGTCAGATACAGTATAACTATCTGGATGAAACAACCCAGGCCGGAGTGATCGGACTCAAGGCCGCTGCCGAAAAAGGTATCCCCGTTATCATCATGGAACCTCTGCGTGGCGGAAAGCTCGTAAACATGCTCCCGAAAAAAGCAAAAGAAATAATAGATAATGATCCTAAAAAGAGAACTCCTGCAGAGCTCGCTCTCAGGTGGCTATGGAACCAACCCGAGGTCACATGCGTCCTTTCGGGAATGAACTCCATAGAGATGGTCGAGGAAAACTGCCGTATCGCATCTGAGGTTCAGGCAGGAGAGTTTACCGATGAAGACTTCGAGATGATAGATCGCATACGAGAGAGTATCCGCGAGATCACAAAGGTCGGATGTACCGCGTGCGGCTACTGCATGCCATGTCCGCAGGGAGTTGATATCCCGGCAGCGTTCCGTTATTATAATGAAACGATGATCAGTGGAAAGAAGAGTGCGCGCTTCGAGTACGCACAGTCAGTCGGAATAAGAAAAGAAAAATCCTTCCCGACTCAGTGCATAGGCTGTGGTAAGTGTGAGAGCCACTGCCCGCAGGGCATCTCGATCATACAGGAACTGAAAAACGCGAACAAAGCACTCCGTCCGTGGTATATAAAGATAGGCACTGCAGTCGCAAGTCGATTCATGTTAAAATAAACGAAGGGAATAATACACTATGGCTAGAGTTGTCGTCGGAATGTCCGGCGGTGTAGATAGCGCGGTTGCCGCCTATCTTCTTAAGATAGCCGGTCACGAGGTGATCGGATTGACTCTCAGAAACTGGGTCGCCGCAGACGGATCGGAAAGCCGCTGTTGCGAGATTGATGAGGCCAGGCAGGTTTCTGATGTTCTTGGAATACCCTATTATGTTCAGAATTGTTTTTCGGAATTTGACGAGCATGTGATCACGCCGTTTATCGATGACTATCTGAACGGAAGAACTCCGAACCCCTGCGTGATCTGCAACCGTGCAGTCAAGTGGAAGGGGATGCTCGCCTTCGCGAGACAACAGCAGGCGGACTATGTCGCCACCGGTCATTATGCTTCGGTCGTTCAGCTTAAAAACGGAAGATATACAGTGCAGGCCAATCCGCTAAATAAAAAGGATCAGACTTATATGCTCTACCGTCTGACACAGGAGCAGCTGGCAGTAACGCTGATGCCTTTGGGAAAACTAAATAAAGATGAGGTACGTGATATCGCTGATAAAGCAGGTCTTCCCGTAGCTAAAAAGGCGGATTCGTTGGAGCTTTGTTTCGTTCCGGATGATGACTATGCACGGTATATCGAAGAAAACGCAAAAACCCCCGTGCCCGGTGAAGGTAATTACGTAAACAAAGACGGACAGATACTAGGCACCCACAAAGGGATTACTCACTATACTATCGGACAGCGTAAAGGTCTCGGCATAGCACTCGGGGAACGTACTTTTGTAACAGAACTTCGTCCCGATACAAACGAGGTTGTGTTGGGCAAAGAGACCGATCTGCTCCGTGACACCGTCCTGTGCCACGATGTGAACTTCCAAAGTATCCCACCGATGAATCCGGGTGAAAATATCCGATGTCGGGCAAAAATCCGCTACCATCATCAGGCTACGGATGCCGAGATCATGATGACGGATCAGGGCGATCTGCAAATACACTTTGATGAACCGGTAAAAGCGGCCACACCGGGACAGTCAGCGGTCTTTTATGATGATAATAACTACGTGATAGGTGGAGGAATAATCAATTAAAAAACAGGCAGATCTTCATGATCTGCCTGTTTTATTGTGGGCATTATTGATCATTAATCATCTAACTTTATCCCTGCGAACAGACTTGCCAGTCCGCCGCCTTCATCCTCATCATGATACTCGAGCGGATCATGCTCCTCATCATCAAGCTCGGGGGCATCGCCCTCGACGGCCTGCTTCATACTCAGGCGAATCTTTCCTTCATCTACCGAAAGAACCTTGACCTTTACACGATCACCATACTTTACAACCTCTTTAGGTGATTTTAAAAACTTGTTTGTTATCTCCGAGATATGAACAAGTCCGGTCAGATCATCTCCGATATCCACGAAACAACCGTAGGGCTCTATCCGTACAACTTCTCCCTCAGTGATATATCCTTTTTGCAAAGCATTTATCTTTTTATCGTGTGCGGCAGCAGCGAGCTCCCGCTCTACTTCCTTCGCGGAGAGCACCAGCTTATCCTTTTCAGGATCGCAGGTTATCACGACAACCTGAAGGGTTTTTCCCACGAACTCATCCACATCCTCAACATAATCAAGCGCCAGCTGAGATGCAGGGATAAAAGCACGCTGCCCTTCAACGTAAGTGATCACGCCTCCGTTTACGGATGTCTGCACCTTTACCTTGAATACCTCGTGAGTATCCATCGCTTCCTTCAGTTTTTCCCAAGCGCTGTCTCTGACTGCTTCTCTTCTGGAAAGCAAAACCCTTCCCTTTCCGTCATCAGAATCCAGGACAATAGCCGTGATAGGATCACCCGTACGCAGCTCATCCATCGCATGAAAGCTCGGATCATCACTGTACTCATCCGGCATGATCACACCTTGGGAGAAGGTGTTTAAGTCAACCAAAACTTCTTCTTCCTCCACGCTGATGATCGTTCCATGCACGATGTCCCCTTCGCGAAATCGTTGTAAGGACGCGTTTATCTCGTCCTCAAAGTCTGCCATTGTTTCCATTTTTTTCCTCCAAAATATAAACAGACGCCCCGGAGTATATCCGAGACGCCCTTGCCTCATCGCTTATTATACTACCATAAGCTGCGAACGTTGTCAATAAAAAACAATCAGTCATCACTCACGATACGAAGAATATCCAAGAACAGATTGATGATGTCAACGTAAAGTGATGTTGCAAAAAGAACCGCATTCTTTGCAGTCGGTGTAGCCTCCTGTGCCTTTGCCCAATCGTATCCGATAAAGCCCGAGAAGATGATGGCTGATACCACACTGATCCATGTCGGATATGTACCTGTTACCAAAAGCATGATGACTTCCGTGATGATCACTCCTATCAGAGCGACAAACAGAACTCTTCCGATTTTTTTAAACATATCCTGCCAAAGTGTTCCGAGTAAAAGCATCAATGCCGTAACAATAGTCGTTACCAAAAATGCCTCGAGTACGATCTGCGGCATATACATGCTCACGATCATAGCAAGCGTGATACCGAAGCCTACAACCAAAATATTGTAACCGACAAAACTGATGACAGGGTTCTTTGCTACATGCACTATGATGCATCCGACGATGACCATGGCGAGATAGATCAAAATGTATACCCACTTGTTCTGAAAAGCGGCTGTGATCTGATCTCCGAAAAACATACAGATCGCCGTATCCAGTCCGACACCCCAAAGAACAATAAATCCGATGATCAGGTTATACGCTCTGCGCGAGATCGTACCCGTCTCACTCATAACCGCCTCAGCCGCAGTGTGCGTAGCGGCGCTCGCCCCTTGCATCACCTGCTCATATAAAGGCTGCTCTGCAGTCTGTCCATTATTCTGATTCATTATACTCTCCTTTCCCATAAAACATATTTACATGGTGAATTATAGCACATTCTTTCAATATATGTAAAGATGTTTTTTACTTCTCAAGTAGTGCCACAGTCTCGACGTGTCTGGTCTGCCAGAACTGATCGACAACACACCCCCTCTTCAAAGAGTAACCGTACTCCGAAAGTCTGTCGATATCACGAGCAAGTGTCGCCGGATCACAACTGACGTAGACTATGCGTGATGGTGACGCTTTACCTATGGCAGTGATCAGCTTTTCATCGCAGCCTTTTCGTGGCGGATCGACGACTACAACATCAGGAAGATCTATGTTCGTGTTTTCCATCGCCGCATCTATAACATCCTCCGCTGCCCCGCAGATAAACTCCGCATTATCAATACCGTTTATCTTTGCATTTTCTTTTGCATTTTTAATAGCCTGCTCTACTATCTCCACTCCGATTACTTCCTTCGCTTTTTTTGATAAAAATAAGCTGATGGTACCTATCCCGCAGTAAAGATCCCAAACCACTTCGTCACCACCAAGCGAAGCATATTCCAGTGCTTTATCATAAAGCTTTCCCGTAATATAAGAGTTTACCTGATAAAATGATTCCGGCGCTATACGGAATAAAACATCACCTATTTTATCCTCGATATATAACGGTCCTTCGACCATTTCAAATGACTCCCCAAGTATTACATTGGTTTCTTTTTTATTATAATTAATACATATACTTGTTACATTTTTTATTTCTTTTATTTTGCTTATTATATCTTCCACGTCCGCAGTTTTTTTAAATACAACAAGGCATACCATGGTCTGTCCTGTTGCCGCTGCCGTACGGATATACAGATGTCTGATATCCTCTGTCAGATCGATATTATCTTCTACTACCTTCTTTATTTCATTTATGATCGGTTGCTGTATCACACACTCGTCACATGGAATTATATCATGTGATCTGGCTGCATAAAATCCTATTACTCTTTTTCCTTCTTTATTTTTTCCGATCGGGAATTGTGCCTTGTTTCTATAGTGCCACGGTTCATCCTCACAACCTATAGACTCTAACAACGGGACGACAACTCCTCCTATCCTCTCAAGGCATTCCTTCACACGTCCTATCTTGAATCCAAGCTGAGCTTCATAGGACATGTGCTGCAGCTCACATCCTCCACACCTTTTCGCTACGGGACACACCGGCTCTACGCGATCAGGTGATGGCGTAATTACAGACAATAAACGCGCGTAACCGTAGTTCTTTTTTGTTTTGGTCACCACAACTCTTACCTTTTCGCCCGGAAGAGCTCCCGACACAAAAAGGGTATAGCCATCAATATGACTGATACCCTCCCCGGAGTTCCCGAAGGACTCTATTTTAATCTCATATTCCTGATTCTTTTTAACTTCCACCATACGCGCTCTTTCTGTCTCTGATTCCGGATTACTCATCTTTTGAATGAGTCTGTCTGATATTGCTGTCAAGCAATCTGTTGAAACCGAGCCAACCCATATCATCTTTAGCACCGTCCAAAGCCTCTGTCATCGTCTGAAGCTTTGCGTCGGTATTATCCGCGATGTGAAGGGCGAGTGCCTCAATGATTCCGGGTGTTTTCGGCGATCCGAACTCGAGCTTTCCATGATGAGCGAGGATACAGTGGATGAGCTCCGCACGAAGCTCTGAAGGAAATCCGGTTATATCCTCACATGCGTTCTCAATAAGTCTCGCCCCGATATAGATATGTCCTAAAAGGTTTCCTTCATCCGAATAATCATTCTCCGGAAAATCAGTAAGCTCATACACCTTCCCCATATCATGAAGAAGTGATGCGGTGATCAAAAGATCTCTGTTTATCCTCGGATACTGTTTCGTATACAACTCGCACAGTCTCGTCACTGCCAGTGTATGCTCAACCAGTCCACCCATAAAAGAATGGTGAACACTCTTTGCTGCGGAGTGAGCCTTGAACCTCTTTAAGAAGTCTGTATCCTCGACAAAATATTTCTTTAATAGCTGACCGAGATATGGATTTTTTACACTGTTTACAAACCCGATAAACTCTGTCATCATAGCATCCATATCCTTGCTTGTACAAGGAATATAGTCTGCGGGATCATACTCACCTTCGTCGGCTACACGTACCCTGTTTACGTTTACCTGGAGATTGCCCTGGAAGCTGGTAACGGTTCCTTCGCACGCAATGTAATTCATGGAATCAAACTCGGCGATAGCCGCAGTGAGCTCCCATATTTTTGCATCGATAGTTCCTGTTTTATCCTGCAGGATAAGCGAATAATATGTCTTCCCCGCTTTCGTTTTCAGTATTTGTTTCTGCTTGCAAAGATAAACTCCGGTAAACTTGTTTCCTTCTCTATAATCAGATAAATAATACATACTAATCCTCCACGACGAGCACTTGTGCGAGTCACCGCATGCGTGCTTTCGGCACGCATGTCGGATCAAAGGCTGTTTGGGCTCGTCACAAACAGCCGTGTGAAAAATCAGCATATCAATGTGATTTTTCACACTAACCTCCGCCACACACATGATGTTTACGTTTAACTCTCTCTCATGATGCGCCCACCGCCGGTACGCATATATCTCTCCTCAAACTCCGCAACCGGCACTGCTCTGGAATAGTAATACCCCTGAAACATATCACATCCGATGCCGGACAAAAACTGAAGCTGTTCTTTCGTTTCGACGCCCTCTGTAATAACAGGAAGCTTTAGGCGTTTTGCCAATGATATAATAGACTTCAATATCTCTTTGGCCTTTTCCTCTTCTCTTGTTTTTTCGAGGAATACCATATCGATCTTTATCACATCAAGAGGAATATCTTTAAGCATATTTAACGAAGAGAACCCGTTTCCAAAATCATCCATCTCCACGATGAACCCGTGCTCACGAAGACTGTAAATAGCTTCTATCCTTCGCTTTGCATCATACATCATGGTGTGTTCCGTGATCTCAAGTCTGAGCTTTTTCGGATCCACCTCGTACTTTTCTGTCAGCTCTACGAAAACCTCCACGACATCAATAAAGAAGAAATCAACCGGTGAGATGTTTACCGATACATACAGATCATCCCATCCCTGTTTCTCCCATTGTTTTACGATCTTACATGCCTTCTCCCACATGTATTGATCAACTCTGACAATATAACCATTCTTCTCAAGAGTAGGCAAAAATCTCTTTGGCCTCAGGAATCCTTCCGTCGGATGCATCCATCTTGCCAAAAGCTCGACTCCACAGATCGTTCCGTCTACAGTTACCTGAGGTTGTACGTAACCAAGTATCTGCTCCTCCTCAAGTCCCGCATCAATAGAACCTGCTATTCTCTGCTCCCAAAGGATATTCTCTCGCAGGTTTACATCATAATACGCAACTCTCTTCTGCATATCATTTTTGATAGTTGCCAATGCCATCGTCGCACGGTCAAACATTACCGACGGAGGAATACGTCTATCTGAAACCTCGTATACCCCTACATGGATTATGATAGGATAGAACATATCCTTCTCTTTATCCATATCGGATTTGACTCTCATGACACCCTCTTCAAAAATCTCCTCGCGGAAGTTCTTTCTGTTCATGATCAAGCCGAATTTATCTCCTCCAATACGTCCATATATCGTATCATCGGATGCATTGGCTCTTATCTGATTTGCGAGATTTATAAGGATCTCATCACCGGTTTTTCGACCGTATATGTCATTCACCATCTTGAATCCCTTGATATCAGACGTGACAACAACATAACGCTGATCAGGATTCTCTATCAAAAGTTTTTCAATACGTGAGAACATATAATCCGCGTTATAGATACCGGTAAGACTGTCATGTGTGGCCTGATAACGCTCCTTATCAATTCGTCTCTGTTCCTCAGTCCTATCCTTGACCGCTAAAAATGAACCAGCCGTGCGTCCTTTTTTATCATTGATCTTTTGGAATTCAATATCATAAGTGTATTTCTCCCCTTCTACGGTAAAGTTTCTGACACACTGGAAGTATCCCTCCATAAGAATATCTTCGATATCGACTTCGCCATTTGTGATAACTTCTTTTGCATAATTCCATACTCCGTCCATGGCAGCTTCCGATTCGATACTCCTCCCATTCATCTCGTAAAGCTCTTTTGCACGACGGTTCACTAATATACATTTATAATTATCATCAAAGAAGAAAATTGCCTCGGTTATGTTTGTCACAACCTCGCTTAACATCCGGTATGTTGCAATATACGGCTTGTACTCGATCGCAAAAAAGTAGATCAAAATAGCCATCGTCAGATAACTGATCATGGAGTACTCAAGTACTGATTTGTTCAGTATGTAATACATTTCCCACACCGCAACAACGATGATCGAGAACTCGATAACGAAATACTTCTCGCGGTAAAGCACCGATGTTTTTACGATCTTTACGATCATTACTATCATACATGCGGCAACTATAGCATATGAGAATCCCAGATGTATATAATGATACCAAAGCGACGCATATTTGAAGTATATGCTTCCACCCTCCAGTGTCACCTGCTCCATTTTGAAACAATGATGAAGTAACGGATTTAAGAATACCAATACCGTATCGATTCCGGCAAGGAATCCTACCAGTCTCTCCCACTTTGTCCTTCTGTAAGAATAATCACAATACTCCGCACAGAATCTGAGCATGTACACGAGCATCCAGTTCGTGCTTACAAAATAGCATGCGTAGCCCCAACCACCTACGGTCGCATTCGGCGAAAAAAGAATCAGCACATTTGACGCAACGGGAAATAAGGCCGATACCATCAGTTGAAACATAACTTTTGATATCGGCTTCTTGCTCTTTTTGGTGCGGAACATACAGAAGAACAGCACCAACGTTAGTATGCTTAGTATGGTTATAAATGTAATCATAATCGGGATGACCGGATTTGAACCGACGACCTCTTGACCCCCAGTCAAGCGCGCTACCAAACTACGCCACATCCCGAAAGCGCCCTTCGTTCCGACGGACTTTCATTTTACCACCAAAACCGCCTCTTGTCAAGGTTTTACGCTGATTTCCGCCGGAAGAGTCATCATCCGGCCTCGACCGAAAACTAATAAACCCCATCCTGAAACCCATATAGTTGAGAGCGCACGCTGGGATGATCCTTAACCATAACATTTATCAAAATGAGATCATCACTGACCATAGTTTTTATTTATTATAACCCTGTCATATCAATTTGAATATGCGAGTTCTTTAGTTTGCTGTTTCGAATCAGCCCGGCCATATAGATGGGCAGATAGGCTATCCTTTCATCTACTTCAACGTTGGAGTTTGACAAAACAATAGCCTTTGATATATATGGCTCCTCTCTTTGCATGATATGGTTTAGGGCTCGATGGCTCCGATACTTTTTCCCGGATTTAACCTCTATAGGAATGCATGCGCCATCACATTCTACAATAAAATCTACCTCACCCAGTTTAGAATCCTTGTAATAATATGGAGTAGTCCCTGCTGATTCAAGAAGCACTGCTACCGCGTTTTCAAACATAGCACCATAGTTTATATCTTTTTCATGATTCAAAATCTTTAGTTTTACCTCGTCCGAATAATACGATGTCAACAGCCCAACATCGTTCATAAATAGCTTAAACAAGTTGCTTGTCTTACTCTGAAGGAATGGTACCGTTGTTTCCGCAACTCCATACACGGGTATCGCGACCCCGGCGTCTTTCAACCACAAAAAACTGTTTTCATATCTATCAAATTTAAATTGTTTATCTAAATCCGAAAACACGAATCGCTTGTTTTGCATGTTTAATTCACTCGGAATCAAATCATAGATCGTGACCAGCTTCAGTCTTTTTTCTTTTTCATACTTTGTAAAATCTCTTTTATAAAGATTAACTATATCTTTATGAACAACTGAAACATCATTCAGATCATGCGTTTCTACATATGACTGAACAGCCTGCGGCATACCGCCGATTATCAAGTATAAATGAAATAGATCAATCAATTTGTCGTGAATAAAACCATCAACGGGTTCCTTCTTCTCAAAGCACTCGATAATCTGGTTCCAGGTGTCCGCATGTCCACCGAGCGCCATCAGGAATTCTTCAAAATCAAGCGGATACATCGTTGTTTCATGCAAATATCCCACCGGTGCAGAACGAAAACTGTTCAATTCTATCCCAAGAAGGGATCCCGAAAATACATACGTATACTTGTTTTCATCAATAAGGAATTTCATCAGCGTAAGTGCATCGTCTGCCTCCTGTATCTCATCAAAAAACAAAATGCTGCTTTCGGGAATGGCTTTTCCCGCAATGAGTTGAAGCTTTTGAATAAAATCCGATGCATCCTTGGCACCATCAAATAATGTACATACTTCCTGCTGCTCAATTAAGTTGAACTCGAAAAATGGCCTGCCGGTTTCCTCAGATATTTTGCGGATCAAGAATGTTTTCCCGACCTGTCGGGCTCCGTCAACCAGAAGAGCCTGTTTTTTCTGCGAAATATACTCCTCCAGTTCACCTTCGTGTTTTCTTGCAAGCATACTAATCCCTCCATCAATTACCTCATTTATAGCTGCATGCCTGCATTATACCAATTTTCGTCGTTTTTGTCAAATTTTGCCCGATTTTCGCGCATATATTCTGGCATTTTTGCCCGATTTTCGCGCATATATTCTGGCATTTTTGCCCGATTTTCGCGCATATGTTCATTTGTGCAGTAAACTTTTTCACTTCATCGTTTTCTTGGTTTTCAACAAATCAAACCTACATCTACGCCACGCGCTATGACAGCTTTTCAAAAACAACATACGTGTCGTCGTTGTATGTCCCATCTTCATTTACCAGTGTCGAACCGTAGTAGTCATGCCTGTCTTCATCATTCATTTACCTCCATTGATTATTTGATTATCTGCACCGCACGCTCAGCGTCTTTTTCAGAAACAAAAATGTCGTATCCTTCCAAGGACATACCTGCTTTGATTGTAAATACACTTCCCGCACCCGACTCCATCCTGTAGCACGGAATCCCGGCACTTTTTAGCCTCGCCAGTATGGTTTCTGCATCAACAAGCGTAGCCACATTAAACCTCGTAACATTTGGTGACCACCTGACACTTCCCGTCTTTAACTTTGATCAAAAACGGCAGTCCGAAACAGGTCGGCTCACAGTAGTGCGGAGCATCTTTCATCTCGTGGTCGCGGATTTTTAATTCCTTTTTCACATACCGGCGGAATTGCTTGGATGTAACCCTCGATAAAAGCTCGAGACCATCCGAACCGTATTTCCCGTTATAAATATTGTACTTTGTATCCGACGTAAGTGACACGCTCATCTCCGGACCGACACCTATCATGCCCACTATGATGCTGTCATCGGGCTCCTCCCCCTCTTTTTCAACATATATGTCTTCCTTCGGCACTGCATTACGAAATGTCAGCCTGTCCCCGGACAAACCCGTCACCATGACCGACGCGCGGTATTCATCCCTAAAGATATACTCATAGGTATCCTCTTTTTTATTAAACGCAGGATCCGGATCGGTTTCAACATCCTTTCCGCCGTATTCATAGAACAAAAGATCAGTCAGTCTGCCATTGCCGCATTCAAACGCGTCCTCAGTATTTATCACGGTATAGAACTTCGCACCGGCTTTATTAAGGTACCACGCTATGTCAGTCTTAGGATATGTATCCGACATGTCATCATCCGTATCCGTGCTTGTCAGATCAGCTACTTTCATGTATACAAAATGCCTGAACTCATCGATTCTACCTGCCAGGTTCTCCACGTATTCATGCTTGGTCAGTTTGTTTTCTTCCACGTCAAACTCATACAAAATCCCTTTATTTCTGCAGCCCAGGTAGACCTTATCTCCGTTTGCAGTCGCATATGTTTCCGTATAGTCATCTCCCTGTGTTGCCTCACAGCCTATCGCCTTTCGGTCCAGGGTTCTGTACATCCTGTGTTCTTTTTTATCATAGACAAAAACACCCTTATAGCAGGTCACGATAAGTCGATCCTCGTCTACAAAAATGATCTCCGGCATATCAGATCCCCATGGATCTTTATCAGTCACCTTAACTTCCGTGACCGGGACGACCTGTTCTGTCTCTGTCAGAAACGGATTTACGTTTTCATTTACAAACGCCGTTTCATCACTGAAAACTGCGTTATTCTCGCGGTATTCCCCTGCGATTCCATCATATGAAGTGTAGTAAACCGTACGTTCATTGGTCTTAAATATCGGAGAAAAACCGTCGTTATTGGCGGTGATCATCATCTCATTTCCTTTATGATCCAACAACACACGGAGCTTCCCCTCACTATCCACAGAATAGAATCGGTATTCATAGTAGTTGCTGCTTAGACGATTTCCAAGCGCGAAATCATAAAGTCCGTCTTTATTGTAATCAGTCACGCCGAGTTCAAAATCTTTGTAGAAATAATTTGTACGATTTCCCATTATCTCATAAAGGGCACTGTCTCTACGCTCATTACCCTGATATACATCAATGTAATACTCTCCCTCATACATTCCATCGAGGGGAGAAATGTTTTCAACAAACTTCTTTGCATCTCCTGAGTAGATGTAAACCGTAAAGTCTCCTACATCCTGCTTACAAAAATACTCCTCCGGCGGTGGCACCTGCTCGAGTTCTGCCACTCTCGTGTCCTCCTCCGCTGCCGCCTCCGACACCGCCTGTCCGCTCGCAGCCACTGATTCCGCACCCGGTGTCACGTTATTTTTATCTGACCCTTCTGATGCTCCACACCCGGCAAGTGAAGCAATCATCACCACTGCTATGCCTATCATGGCTACTTTCCTTTTATGTATTCTCATAGTCCTTCTCCTAAAAACTGTTGTTAAAAGTATCAAAAAAACCGATTCAGCGTATTTTTCATAAACTGACAGTCTTCAGTATATTCCTAAGCATAGTCTCCAGTTCGGATATGCTTTTCGCCGAATACGCCTTACCATCGATCCAGACATACTTATCTATCAGTATCTCAGTTTGCTTATCATTACCATTTTCATCTGCGCCATACAAAGACAACCGTATTTCCGCTTTCTCCGGCTTTTCCTTTCCATCTGTCAAGCGCAGCTCCTGTCTCTCAAGCGCGCCCAGGATCCTCTCCTGATCATAACTCCCATCCGGATCGTCATACCCGACAGATACCGTTTTATCTCCCACCGTCAGGTCGATCCTGTCATAGTTTGTTTCCAGGCGGGGCTTTTTATCATATCGATTAAAGAGCTCTCTCGCTAATGCCTGATATCGCCCATCATCCGCATATCTAGCCCCATCATAATCAAACGAATCATAATACATCTCAAATCGGCTACACGATTCCGAATCATCTTCTTTCGCACTCTCATGGTAGAAACACAATTCATACGCGCAACAACCGTCACCCCTGTCCCAATTAAAAAAATATCTGGTGAACGTTATATCATCAAGTCGTTTTATTGTATCGACTATGACTGTATCATCTGTGATTTCCACCGCCTCTTCAGGATTTCCATACAGCTGAATCTCGATCCGGCTCACATCCCCAGTGTCCATGAGTTCCGACAGATGTAGCGGAGTATGCGTAAAAATAACAAGCCACGCAACAGGAATTGCGATCACAACGCATATGACAGCTATCTTGAGGTTCATCTTCATGGCTCATCCCTCCTCGATGAAATCTTCCTCTCATATAGTATAACAAACGAGATGACCGAATCTCTACAACATCATTCAAATTGGTTTTCACCAAATCAAACCTACATCTACGCCACGCGCTATGACAGCTTTTCAAAAACAACATACGTGTCGTCATTGTATGTCCCATCTTCATTTACCAGTGTCGAACCGTAGTAGTCATGCCTGTCTTCATCATTCATATCTTTGATGGCGATCTTATCCTTTGATATCTTGTCCTCTCCACCATGGTAAACCGAGTAAACCGTATGCGTAAGCTTCTTTTTGTTTAGGTAAAAACCATCAATCTCCTCCATCTCACCTTTTCCGTCCTTCACGGTGAGCTTTCTGGAAGAGTGATGGAACCCTCCGATCACATACCCATCGGATACAAGAAGCGGATACCCCGAGCCTGTACTGTTGATATAACCGATATACTCAACTTTCTCTTTATCATAATTATATGCATACATATACGCATGGGCAGAATTCATGTGCTTTTCCTGTTCCCCTGTGTCTCCACCTATTATCGAGTCAGTGACCAGAAGCACGGGCATCCCCGCATCCACTATAGCGATATAGTCTCCTGCAGGATTCTTCTTATCATGCGGGGTTAACTCCGCTGCGAATTCACGATACACCTTTTCCAGAAACTCTCTGTCATCTTTCTCATCTTTGGCATCTGATACCTTTGTGTCAACATCGCTTGCTGCTCCTGCTCCGGATACGACTTCCGCACTTGGCGCAGGCGTTTCAAACATGGCCTCCGGTCCGTAAACACACTCAGGCTCGTTATCTTCGACACTGATATCCGGACCATAAACGGCCGGGATGTCATTATCCTCAGCTCTACATCCGGCAAGCGTAAAGATTGTCGTCGCCGCTACACCTATCATAGCTGCTTTTCTTGGATCTATCTTCATGATTGATTTACCTCCATTTCACTGATATCACAAGCATCATCGCCAGAACGATTGCTATCATCCTTCTCATCATTTTTAA
This sequence comes from Lachnospiraceae bacterium P6B14, assembly GCA_000687695.1. Classification (GTDB taxonomy): domain Bacteria; phylum Bacillota; class Clostridia; order Lachnospirales; family Lachnospiraceae; genus Eubacterium_F. Next base: position 116,655 of record JHWZ01000006.1, read on the forward strand.
TGTCATCACCTACAATTTACACCTTTCTTGCTTTATATGTGCCTTTATCACTCAAGTATATTTCAATTTTTCCATATACAGCTGCTTTATGACGTGTAGCAATTATTGTAGTGCTATCCTTAATTGACTGACCTTCCATCGGTGACCAATATATATCCTCATCTTTTTTATAAGCATGCGTTTTTCCCAAGTCTTTAGTCTTTCCTGTTTTCTGGTTCCACTTTATCAACTCCCCCTGCGAACACGTAAGTTTTACTTCATCTTCGTAATTCTCAGGCTCATCCCAAAAGACGATGATCGGGAACCCGGGCATGGAGCTCATTGCAGGATCGTATTCAAGAGATTCAAGCCCCTCAGTAGCAGTCTCTTCGACAGCACTCTCACTCGCCGCCTGATCGCTTGTAGCATCAACCACTTCCGGTTCGGTATCATTATTTTTTTCACTCGCTCCGCATCCGTTCAGCATCAAAAGTGAACTCACTATCATCAGGATGAACGCTACGCCAAATGTGATAAATACCTTCTTTTCATACGCTGTCAGCTTCATCTTCGCTTTCCTCCATTCTGTGGGATCATCCTCACCTCAGCTCGCACGCCCCCAGCTTCCATGCCATCACGCCACCGCCAATGTCGGTGCCTTTCAGTGTAATCTCTATATGATCACTCACTCCGTCATTGCACTGAACCGAAACCTTTTTCTCAGTGGCGGAAACATCCTCTGTTTTACTTACAATTCCGTCATCATCATACTTAACGAAACAATCAAAGTTGTTCTCGTGGATGAACTCCGCGATCACTTGGTCGGGATCCAGCCAATCCGTGTGGTGACCGTTCTTTAACTCAGCTATCTCTTCCGCCGTGAAACTCGGGTCAGGCTTCAGATTTTTAATAGTATTGATTAGTCTTCTGGGGCTGAGCTTCTTTACCGAAAGATTATTCTCCCCGCCGATCAACAGATATTCATTTATCATACCATCCTTATAGGTATCTTTGATGTCCTTTAGCCACTCCCTGGAGATACTTACAGTCAGTCCTTCACCCTGACCTGCCACGTCCAAGTCGATCACGGCCATTATCTCAAACATCTTACCATTATCATCAAATATCGGGAAATAATATATGTCATCCGGCTTATTTACCGTACGATCTTCCTCATCGATTATCACAAATGGCGACCCCAGTTTTGTTTTATTTGTATACTTGATACGAGTCTCTTCTTCGTCGCCATCATCTAAAAGATCTTCCGTACCACGTAACCCCTCAAGAGTATCCTTGGCATACGCCTCTACCGCCTGCGGTACTATCGGATCACCCTCAAAGCCTATATTCTTTCCTTCCTTCCAGACAAAAAACTTGCATTTATATGTCTTAGATTTGTACTTCGCTTTTATGGTCACTTCGCCATCCGTAAGAGTCTTTACAGTCGCTTTTCCATTTTTCTTGTTATAGCTTACCTTTGCTACAGAGGTATCGGAAGACGACCAGCTCACCTTTCCGTAATCCTTCTTTTTCAGATTCTTCAAATAAAGTGTACTCTTTTTCCCGCATTGCATAGAGAGAGCTACATTGTTTATTTCTATCTTCTTTTTAGCCTCGGATTCCTCCTCTTCCCACTCCCATTTAGTCGTAAACGTCCCGTGGAAACCGGCCTTCCTGAGCATCTTTATAAATCTCTTTTTATGCTTTGGCGGAACGATCGCCTTAGCTGTTTTAGGCACTCCCTTAAACGCATTTTTTCCTATGCTCTTTAAGTTCGTAGCATATTTAAGATCTATGCTCTTTAGTGCGGTGCAACCGCAAAAAGCATTTTTACCGATCTTTTTCAGTTTCACATTGTATTCACCCTCAAGGTCGTTACCTATTCTTACCTCTTTCAGTTTCTTGTCATTTTTAAATACACCATCCTTGATCTCTGTCACGAGATACTTTCTACCATAGATATTTACAGGGGAACCAAGAGTAACATATTTCTTACCCTTTTTCGCCTTCAGAAGCTTCACTCCACCCATCGAACTCGTCGAGTCAACATATTTTGTAACCTGATAAGTGTACCCGTCGATCGTTTTTTTCACACCTTTTTTTACCGCTACCATGTAAAAAAATACCGACTCACGGCTTGACGCGCCCGATCCCATATTGTCTCCGGTGATGTACATCTTCATAGAGGTCGGGCCGTCCCATGTAGGTGTGATCTTTACTTCATATCCGTTAACACCATCGCCCGTAATATCCTTTACCTTCTCACATTTAAAGCAGTCATCCCAGTCGCCATGGTACGCTGACTCGAAATGTATATCCTCCCACGCCACGGCGTGATCGGTAAGTATATAATAATTCTTTGGCTTTTCATTTTTTAGATACGCCTCTGAGATGAAGCTTTTTTCACTCCTTTCCGGCGCGGAGTAGAGACCTATTGCGGGCAGCCCAACAGTGAAGTCAAGGTCATAACTCTTCGCTCCGTCCGAGTAGCGAATGATATAATCCCCGCATGCATCCTCACCGGAGTAAACTACTTTCATCACACCGATAAGCTTTCCTACTTCCGTGTGATAATGCTGCTCCAGTTTTACCTTGTCCGATACAGTCTTTCCGTCCTTCTCATACACAGTGAGTTTTGAAGCATCTTCTATGGTGATGAGCTCATCTCCGTTCCACACGGCAAAAGACATAAGAGCGTTCGGCGCCGGCGCACAAAAACCGTTTTGTTTCCCGTAGTCGGATCTTCCGAGATCGAAATACAGGCGCCCTGCTACAGTGTCTTCCTTCACCTTTTCAAAAATATACTGACTGTAACACGTATCGTATTTATCGCATGCGTTCAGTCCTTCATCAACAAAATCGATACTAAGCGGCGATCCAAAATAGCTATCCCATTCACTTTCGCCATTCGGGTATTTTTCCTTGATTTCAAATATCGGCTCCAGTTTTAAATAATCATATCCGCAGGCTCCCGTAATCTCCACTTCAAACAGGTATTGTTCTTCTTCCTTTGCATTGAGATTTTTCACTTTTATTGTGCTGCCTACGACCTTATCAGTGACATCGTTCTCATGCCTGTCTTTTACCGTGAGCACCTTTCCGTCTGACAGAGGACGATATTTACTATAATCGCTGTTCTTCATCAAAAGATATATCTTTTTGGTGGAACCCGACAGCATATCCATCCTGTAGTATCTGTACGCACTTGTATTCTCAGACTCCTTAACCGGCTTTACAATCTGTTTTGTACACGCCTCGTCAAGGTAGAAAAATACTCCCGAGCCCCCATATGGGACGTCGTCCTCGTCCGCCTTTGCCACCTGCACCGGCATGATACCAAGCAGCATCACCAGCACCAGTAAAAATGCTCCGACTCTCTTTGATCTCATCTTCATCTCGATATCCTCCTGTTTCAAATCAATTTCGTAACCCCAATATCCCCCGCTCTTCCATCTCTTTAATCCACTCATCCGTCCGTTGATCCTACTCAAGCTCATATCCTACTAATTATAACAACCGAACTCACTAAATCCCTACAAAAAAATCGCGGGTGTGCCCTACACACCCACGACCCTATTATATCACAACATTGATAATATGCAAACGCTTACCGCACGAAAAGACAAAAAACCGTCACGAAAAGCAAAAACCCTTGAGTTTTCGTGCTTTTCACGATCCCTCAAGGGTTGTAAACGTTTCTATTGAAATGTATTATTTCTTTCCCTGGTTTGCTACTGCATCCATCTTTGCCTTCAGTGCTTCCTGGTCGCCAAGGTAGTAGCTCTTGATAACATTGAAGTTGTCATCGAACTCGTATACAAGCGGTACTCCTGTCGGGATATTTACCTCGAGGATCTGCTCCGGTGTCATGTTATCGAAATACTTAACAAGTGCACGAAGTGAGTTTCCGTGAGCGGCGATGATAACACGCTTGCCTGCCTCCATGTCTTTTTTGATAACTTCCTCGAAGAAAGGAACTGCTCTCTCGATAGTAGTCTCAAGTGACTCATTGAGCGGAAGAACTGACGGATCTACGTCACGGAACATATCCTGATTCTTCGGTGCTCTCTCATCATCAGGCTCAAGTGCCGGCGGCTTTACATCGAAGGAACGACGCCAGATCTTTACCTGATCCTCACCGTACTTCTCAGCTGTCTCTGACTTGTTCATGCCCTGAAGCGCACCGTAGTGACGCTCGTTGAGCTTCCATGTCTTGTGAACAGGGAGCCACGCTCTGTCCATCTCATCAAGAATATGATTCAGTGTGTGGATAGCTCTCTTGAGATATGAGGTGTAGCATACGTCGAAGTCGTAACCCTCGTTCTTAAGGGTTATACCTGCCTGCTTAGCCTCCTCGTGTCCCTTCTCGGAAAGGTCTACATCCTTCCAACCGGTGAAGAGGTTGAGCTTGTTCCACTCACTCTCGCCATGTCTTACCAAAACTAATTTCATCATGGGTAACTTCCTCCATTTTTATTTTATTGTTACAGAAGCGCGTAATCCGCTTTTCTGCAGTACTCTTTCGCCATCAAACGACAGCATAAATAATGTAACATAATTTTACTTTTTCGTCAATGTTTTATTCCACAGTAACGCTCTTTGCGAGATTTCTCGGTTTATCGACATCAAGTCCCCTTGCCACAGCCAGGTAATAACCGAGTAACTGCAATGCAACTATCGCAACACTTGTCGTGAAATGCTCATCCGTCTTCGGCACGTAAACCGTGAAGTTCGCCGTATCCTCGAGGTCATAGGAGCCGTAAGTCGTGAGTCCCATCAGATATGCTCCTCGACTCTGTACCTCTACCATATTTGATATCAGCTTTTCATATAATGTGGACTGAGTCGCCACGCCTATCACGAGTACCCCGTCCTCGATAAGGCTTATCGTTCCGTGCTTAAGCTCTCCTGCCGCATAAGCCTCAGAATGCACATAGGATATCTCCTTCATCTTCAGCGATCCCTCAAGGCAGATCGCATAGTCTATCCCTCTTCCGATGAAGAACACATCTTTGGCATTTGCAAACTTGGCTGCAAACCACTGCAATCGTTCCTTATCCTCAATTACCTTTTCTATTTTTGTCGGGATGGTGAGCATGTCTGCGATGAGTTCATTTACTCTGCTGTCATCTATCATGTCTCTCACACGACCGAACTGTATCGCCAAAAGGTAATTCACTATAAGCTGTGTTGAATACGCCTTTGTCGTAGCGACAGCGATCTCAGGACCCGCAAGCGTGTAGCAGACATAATCCGCCTCTCTGGCAATGGATGATCCCACTACATTAACAATAGCAAGCGTCGGTATTCCCTTATCCTTTGCCTCTCGGAGAGCCGCAAGGGAATCCGCAGTCTCACCGGACTGGCTGATGATGATCACCAGGGCATCTTTATCCAGGATCGGATTGCGATATCTGAACTCGGACGCCAGCTCAACCCTCACGGGAATCCTCGCCAGGTCCTCAAATACATACTGCGCCGTTACGCCGACATGATACGCCGACCCGCATGCTACGATATGTATTGCGGAACAATTTTTAATAAGATCATCGGTAATACCGCATTCAGTAAGATTAACCTTGTAATCCCCCTCTTCTCCCGTGATAAAAGAACGTATCGTATCCTCGACGACCTTCGGCTGCTCGTGGATCTCCTTCATCATGAAATGCTCGTAGCCGCCCTTCTCGGCAGCCTCGGTATCCCACTCGATCTCCTCGACTTTTTTCTCAACTTCGTCACCGTTAAGGTCGAAGAATGTCACGCCGTCCTTTGTCACGCGACCCATCTCAAGGTTTCCGATATACTGAACCTTTCTCGTATACTTGAGGATGGCAGGGACATCGGATGCGATGAAGTTCTCTCCCTCACCGAGTCCGAGGATCATCGGGCTGTCCTTCCTGGCCACGTAGATCTCGCCCGGATAATCGGCAAACATCACAACAAGCGCATACGAACCTCTGACGCGGACCATTGTCTTTGCAAGCGCATCTATCGGTCCCATGTTGTACTTCTTGTAATAATAATCAATAAGCTTGATCACAACCTCCGTATCAGTCTCGGAGTAAAACTTGTAATCATGACGCAAAAGCTTTTCCTGAAGCTCCTTGTAGTTCTCAATGATCCCGTTATGTACACCAACCACATTGTCATCATCAGTATGATGCGGATGTGCGTTGATCTTTGACGGCTCGCCGTGCGTTGCCCATCTGGTATGTCCGATACCGCACTGTCCCTTTACCGAATCTCCTCCATTTGTCTTTTCGGAAAGGACAGCAAGCTTGCCCTGTGATTTTACGATCGTAGGCTTGTCCTCGCCGTCACGTACCGCGATACCCGCAGAGTCATAACCTCTGTATTCGAGCTTTGCAAGTCCCTCCAAAAGGATAGGCGCCGCCTTTTTCCCTCCTATATATCCGACTATTCCACACATAATAGGATTCCTCCTGCTCATTTTTTCAAAAAACCAATTTTCATTATACACTCTTTTTAGTGTTTTTTCAATAAAAATCACTTATTTTTGCTCAAACTTGCTTTTTTTACCGCTTCTATGGTATACTGTAGCTGTATTTGATAACTGATCAACCTGCCTGAGTAGGGAGGATACGAAGATATGAAACAGTTCAGACGAAGAGTATTTGAGATAATCCAGCTCGGAAACAAAGAAGACAAACCGAGCTGTGCCTGCGATTATATTATCGTTATCACCATCCTTTTAAACCTCGCTATCCTTATCATAAATACATTCGAGTTTTCGAACAGTATTCAGGTGTATCTGAACATCACCGAAGCAGTCACTGTTGTTATTTTTATTGTTGAATACATTCTTAGGATCTTTACCGCCGATTTTCTGTTCCCAAACAGGGGGCCTATAGAATCGCGAATATACTTCATTTTTTCTTTGGAAGGTCTTATCGACCTTTTGGCATTATTACCTTATTTCCTGCTGATGCTGCCTTCCGGTATAGTAGCATTCCGTATACTCAGGGTGTTCAGAGTTTTTCATCTGTTCAGGATCAATACACAATACGATGCGTTTAACGTCGTCATCGATGTACTCAGAGATAAAAAGGAACAGATCTTTTCGTCCGTGCTGCTCATATTTATACTGATGCTGGCTTCATCCGTTGCGATTTACTCTCTCGAACACGAAGCTCAGCCGGAAGCTTTTTCAAATGCATTCTCAGGCATGTGGTGGTCAGTGTCTACGCTGCTTACCGTGGGATACGGCGACATCTACCCCATAACCATAGCGGGACGAGTATTTACCATAATCACTGCATTTTTGGGAGTCGGTATGGTCGCTATCCCAACAGGTATTATTTCCGCGGGCTTCGTGGAGAGATACACCAGACTGAAATCCCTGACCGGTGACATCGCCGGTGAAAATATGCGCCTCTCCGTAATCAACTTAGAAAGCGATCATCCGTGGGTCGGCAGGCGTGTACGCGATCTCGATCTGAAAACCGATTCCATACTTGTATGTATAGTCCGCGATGGAAAGCCGATAGTACCAAAAGGAAACACTATGATCCACGCGGATGATATGATAACTCTTTTTGAAAAACAATAAGCACAAAATCATATACAAAACTATCGAGAGGAACATCGAAAATTGAAGGTAAGTGTGATCATCAGCTATAAAAACGAGATGCCTTTCATCTCTGATTGCATGAACAGCCTTGAAGACCAGACAGAAAAGGACTTTGAGGCTATAGTGGTTTGCGCTCACACGGCGCACGCCGATGCTGATGTTATCCGCAACATGGACGTTTCATTTCCACTTCAGGTGATCGAGCTACCTGAGGACAAGGACGGACCTGCCGCCGCAAAAAATGAAGGCATTCGAGCAAGCCGCGGCGAATACGTCTTTTTTTTGGATTCCGATGATTATATCCTGTCTGAAACTTTTTGTGAACTCATCAGATTATCAGACGGAAAAGACATTGTGGCCGGTGATATAAAAAGAACCTGGAAAAACAGACTGCACTTACTAAATGGCATGAAGGATAACTCTGCTCTCTGTCCGACAGAAACCGCGGATATAGCCTCCGCACTCTCCAATATCCTGACCTCCCACATGGTACTGACCGGCATCAAAGCAACAGGATTATTAATTCGCCGTGAGTTTATCCTAAAGCATAGTATAATGTTTGACGAAAGCTACATCTACTACACCGAAATCCCGTTTGTAGCTCAGCTTCTCGTCAATGCCCAACGCTGCGTGCACATTTCTTATCCGTTCTATTTCAAACGCCTTCATCAGGATCCCGTATATCATCCTTCATTAAACCAAACCATGAAAACTCACGTCAGACTGACGGAAGCCTTACGCGCTTATATTGACACAAAAAAAATAACAGAAAAGACCACTCCATCCTGCGAGGCAGAATACGATGCTCTTTTCATCAGATTTTACGTACAAAGAATAACCCGTTTTTTTATAAAGGACAATGCGGAAAACAAGTCGGAAGTATTTAAAAAAGCCAAAGAATGCTTTTCTCTGATATCCGAAGACGCGCTTAAAAATGCCAAGCATTATCACCATATGATCATAAAATACTCATTACGTCATACTCTTGATAAAACCATAAAACGAATTCGTATGCACACTCTCAGGCAACAGGGATTAAGATACTTTCATGATTGGAAACGTATAAAACAGTTTATATACAGACATGTTTTTTTGAATCGATCCATGAATGATGATGCTTTTTTGTTTGAGAGTTTTTTCGGAAAAAGCTACTCAGACAGTCCCAAATATATATTCGAGTATATTTGCAAAAACAACCCCGGAAAATACAAATATATATGGGTCAGAGATAAAAAGAAAAAACTTGATATCCCCTATCCCGTAAAACAGGTAAAAAGAGGCTCACTAAAGTACATGAGGGCCATGGCCTGCTCAAAATATTATATTACAAATATCAGACAACCCATGTTCTTTGTCAAAAGACCGGGGGCCGTATTGCTGGAGACATGGCACGGAACACCGTTAAAAAGGCTGGGCTTTGATATCGATGAAGCCGTGTTCGGAACGCCCAGATACAAGATCAATTTTAAGCTGCAATCCGGGCAGTGGGATTACCTTATCTCACCAAATGAGTTTTGCTCTGAAACATTTCCTCACTGCTTTGCATACGATGGAAAACTTCTGAATACAGGATATCCCAGAAACGATATACTCTATCTGCCGCCGAATGAGAGAACAAAACTAACCTGTAACATAAAAAACGAACTAAGTATTCCCGCTGATAAAAAAGTTATCCTTTACGCTCCCACATGGCGTGATGACAGAAAGCTTTCCGAAAAGGAATACGAGTTTTCTTTGGAACTCGATCTCATACGCATGAGAGAACGGCTGGGAGATGAATACGTGATACTTCTGAGACTCCACTACCTTCTTGTGGACTCTCTCGACTTTTCGACACTTGAGGGGTTTGCATATAATGTAAGCTCGTATGACGATATAGCACGACTATACCTGATATCTGATATACTGATCACGGATTACTCCTCTGTTTTTTTTGACTACGCAAACCTTAAACGCCCCGTTTTATTCTTCACTTATGATCTGAATGAATACGCGGATGAGCTCCGTGGCTTTTACTTTGATATGAAGGATCTCGTCCCGGGCCCGCTCCTCTTTACTACGGACGAGGTTATAGATTCAATAATCAACCTTCATGATGTAGAAAAAGAATACCGGAAAAAATACGATGATTTTTACAACCGTTTCTGCAGCTGGGAATGCGGGAAATCCTCACAAAGAGTAACTGAAGAAATCATTAAATGATTGGAGAACAACATGAGATACGGATTCAAAGCCGAGTTAAAAAGATTACTCCGTGGAGTATACACCTTAAGTGGTTCTATTCTATGGAATAATGATACCAATATAAATGCTTTTTCGGCATATACCGACAACAGATACAAAACAAATGCTTTAAAATTACAGACTCCACACGCAGTTCGTACGGAAGCAATAGAAAAACAAATAGATGAATTCCTTTCCGGTTTACACATCGGAACAGACGGTGCAGTACTTATAATAGACCCGTACAAGTCAGCTCCCGCGGCAGCATTATTATTGATAAAAACAGCCTTCCCCTCACGAGTCACATATACCGTTAAGGGTATGCGTGGATCAGGTGACTTTACAACAGGTGAGTCCGGTTTTTCCACTGCACACCGTGTTCCGATACTTGCTCTGTATGACGGAAAGCTGAACAAGATTGATGTTTTTATCGAGGACGAAAATACTCATTCCGTGATAAAAAAAAGAATTAGAATAAAGCTTAAAAACCATCTTGGTTCCATCTATCATGAAAGAATCCTGAAAAGCTATAAGGACGAAAAACTAAACGACGAACCCGATCGCTTTTTTTCCGTAAGCGGCGGACATAAAGGGGCCACCTTCATAATCGATCAAAACGCAAATGTTCGTGGGATACTCAATCGCAATCCGACTCACTATGGTATTTTTAACCTTAAAAACGGAAGATTCTTATTCTCCGAGAAAAACATGAAACATACTACTTATGGTTTGGCTCTGAGCGTAATGGCTCACGAGATGGATTGGCTCGGAAGAACTCACCATTCATACGTTCACAAAATCGGCTTCCATCACTATGCTACGGAGCATCCTGACGGAAGCATCCTTGCACTCTCAAACTCTCATTACAATAAGCATGTCGAGAACAAGATAATCAAACTTGACCGCGAGACCGGCGAGGAGCTCGACTCTCTGACGCTTGATGATATTTTTGATATGACGTATCAAAACAAAAAGCAAAAGAAAAGAAACGACTGGGTACACATAAACTCTGTCGAGGTGATGGATGATCCGGATTATCTGATCGTCTCCTTGAGAAATATACACACCATCGCCAAAATCAACTTCCCGAAAAAGGAACTGGTCTGGATCCTGTCACATCCTGATATGTTCAAAAACACCGAGCAGGCTGACAAGGTTCTGACCCCGGAGGGCGACTTTGATCCATGGTTCTTTCTCCAACACAGCGCGGATATCCTGCGTGATTATCCGAACGCGGATCCCTCGCGTCTCTATCTGTCGTTCTTTGATAACCACGACGATGCTCGCCGTCCGGTAAAATGGTATGACGGACCGGGAACCTCATATGGACTTATCGTCTCTATCGATGAAAATGCCGGCACCGTCAGACTTGAAAAAAGATTCCCTACAGACTACACCATCACTCGTGGGAACACCTTTTTTGACCGTGAAACAAACACCTGCTTTACTTCAGACGGGAGACTGGCTGAGCCGACTAAAAAGATAAGGGGAAAACTATGCGAGTGGGATTTTGAAAACGGAAAGCTTTTGCGCGAAATAATCTTCAGCAAAAATTTCTTTTCAGCTCATCCCTTTATTTTTGATTTTGAGAGCCTGAGTAAACCGCTTAAAGAAAACAGATGTCTTATCCGGGGAGAACTGCATAAGCCTGTTCCGTTTGAGAAAAACACCCCGCTTTCAGAGCTTCCGGCTTACCCCGTTGACAAGTATAGTTTTCCTTGTAAACTATACGGGAATACTTTTTGCATGTGGAGCAGAGAACACCTTCTCTCTGAGATTATAATGATAGGAAAGAAGCATCGTTACCACATAGACTATGTACACACCGAAGACGGTACAGAAATCACAAACCCTTTCAAAAAGGTTTATGGGTATGATTACTTTCATCTGTTTCCGATGAACGATATGAAACCCGATGAGTACAGAATCTGCATAAGATACGAAGGAACACTTTATCAGACCCTGGTCACTATTGAGATATTAAATTAACATGTCACACTAAGAACGCACCTTGGTCAGCATTGTAGATATAAGTCTCCAGATTGTTATAGTCAATTCCCATTTCCTTTAGTTCTTCATTTTCAATCAGATATGCACGGCTGTCGTCAAATGCCAGCACACGATATACTATGACTCTCATCTTTTCACCGATCTCAATACTGCGGCGCTCGAGTGAGCGCTGCGTGATCAGCGTTACACCATTTACCTCCAGTGTTACCTCAAGGTGATTTCCACGAAATGTGATGTCAGTGATAGTTCCCTCTTCAGTCGCATTTATAACACTTTCAAATCTTTTATTATCCGGCTTAAATGCTTCTATAAACTCCGGTCTTAATACTGCTCCCCGGTAATCTCCCTTTGAAAAGCCTCGCAGCTTATGGTAATCACTGATCACTGTAGACTGACCGATAAACTCGCTTACAAAAGGTGTCGTGGGATTTTTATATATTTCTATCGCGGAACCTGTCTTCTCAACTTTACCTTTATTTGTTATGATGATCTGATCCGCCACCTCGACTGCCTCCTCCTGATCATGTGTCACAAATATACTCGTGATGCCCACGCGATATATCATCTCGCGAAGCCATGTTCTGAGTTCCTGTCTAACCTTGGCATCTATGGCGGCAAAGGGTTCATCTAAAAGAAGGAGTCCGGGCTCCGGGGCGATCGCCCTGGCAAATGCTACTCTTTGCTTCTGCCCTCCGGACAACTCGTTCGGAAATCTGTTTTCAAATCCGACTAATCCTGTAAGTTCCAAGAGCTCCTCTACTCTTTCTCTCGTTTTCTTTTTATCCTGCTTTTTTATATCGAGACCAAACGCAATATTATCATATACATTCATGTATCTGAATAAAGCGTAGTTTTGAAACACAAAACCTATCCCTCTTTCGGCCGCGGGGATATCGTTCACTCTTTTTCCGTCAATAATAACATCTCCGGCATCAGGGGTCTCGAGGCCCGCTATCATTCGCAGGATTGTCGTTTTCCCGCTACCGCTGGGTCCCAAGAGAGCTGTCAGGCTACCTTTATTTACCGAAAGGTTTACGTCATCTGCCGCAACAAACTCCCCGAATTTCTTTTTTATACTTTTTAACTCTACAAACATAATATCCGCCCCTTTTTAATTCTAAATGGACCTGTCAACACCGGCCTGTTTTTTTTCACTTTTACCTTCAAATACACTTCTGAGAATGAGTACTACTATTGCTATTATCACAAGAAGTGATGATACGGAAAACGCAGCTACTATGGAGTCTGCGGAACCATCCAGATAAAGCGCATCAATCTCCAAAGGTAAAGTAAATGTTTGTCCTCTTGTTTTTGAAAGAGCACTCACTGCACCGAACTCCCCAAGTGCTCTCGATGCACATAAGATCATACCGTATATGGTCGCCCACTTTATATGCGGGAATGTGATCTTTTTAAATATCGACATCCCCTTTGCTCCCATCAGCGCAGCCATCTCTTCTTCATCTCGTCCCTGCGAGTTCATCACGGGGATGATCTCTCTGGACACAAACGGAAAAGTGACAAATATGGTTGCCAGAACTACTCCGGGTAGAGCAAATACTATCTGAATATCCCATCCAAAGGTCGTATTTAACCAGTTAAGAAACGGTGTCGCCCAGCCCAGTCTTCCAAAGGTCATGATGTAAGCGAGTCCTGCGATAACAGGTGATATGGAAAACGGAATATCAATAAGTGTGGCCAGTATCTGCTTCCCTCTGAAGTCATGCTTTGTCAAAAGCCACCCGGCAAAAAGTCCAAATACCGTATTCACGACAACTGCAATAACAGTAGCGATAAGAGTGACTCCCAGCGCGGATATGACATAGTCAGTACTGAGTGATTTGAAAAAGAATCCAAGTCCCTTACTTAACGAATTATATAATACGGATATCAAAGGAAGTATCAGCATCAGAATTACAAAAAGGATACTAATAATGATAAGTACTATGCCGGTGCGCCCTATTTTTTTACCTTGTCTTTTCATATGATCACACCTCACCCCCTGTCCGCTTCGCCTGTCTGATCTGTATTATATTTATCGCAAACAGTATTACAAATGCTATGATAAGTGTAACTAAAGCTATTGCCGTAGCACCACTGTAGTCCATACGCTCAAGCTTCTGCATTATGACATACGATACTACCTGGGTATGTTCCTTCGCGCTATTTCCCGAGATGTATACTACGCTTCCATATTCACCGAGTCCTCTCGCAAATGCAAGTCCGAATCCTGTCAGAATAGCGGGTCTGAGCTCTGGAAGAATAACTCTTCTAAATGTAGTAAAGCCTGATGAGCCGAGCATACGTGCCGCCTCTTCATACCGCGGGTCAAGCTTTTTTAACACCGGCTGAATCGAACGTACAACAAAAGGGATTCCAATAAAAACAAGTGCCAATGTTAAACCGATATGAGTGTAGGAAACCTTTATTCCAAGTGCGGATAATGGTCCTCCGATCTCCCCCGTCGTCGAGTACATTTTTGAAAGTGTTATACCGGCAACCGCTGTGGGAAGAGTAAACGGGATCTCTATGAGACCGTCAAGTATTCTCTTTCCGGGGAAGTCATAGCGGACCAAAACCCATGCGAGCATCGTCCCGAATACACAGTTGATCATCGCCGCGATAAATGATGTAAGAATGCTGATACCAAACGCCCACAGAACATTGGGTTCGGTTATAATACCAAAAAATTCCGCAGGCGAAAGGTGCAGCGAATACACCAGCACCGACGCCAGCGGAATTAATACTATCAAAGATAAAAATGTGATCGTGATGCCCAGCGAGAGTCCGAATCCGGGAATCACACCACGACCGCCTCTATTGCGGCCACCTCTTTTGTTCATGAGGTTCACTCCTATTACTTTGCAGTATATATCTCATCAAAGATTTTTCCGTCTGCAAAAAAATCATCATACGCTTTGTTCCAACCACCGAAATCCTGTATATCGCAGAGCGTTACATTCAGGTCAAATGTACCACTGTACTTATTGAGTATATCCTTGTTTGAAGGACGGTATCCGTTTTTTGCGATGATCTCCTGAGCCTCATCGGAGTACAGATACTGAAGATATTCCTTACAAAGCTCCTGCGTTCCATTTTTATCAGCATTCTCATCGACGATCGCAACACTTGGCTGAGCAAGGATACTTAAGCTCGGCGTCACGATCTCAAAATCATCAGGGTACTCCTTCATGGTGCTGATCGCTTCATTCTCCCAGGCTATCAGAACGTCTCCCTGACCGTTTTCAACAAAGGTTGTTGTCGAACCTCTGGCTCCCGAATCCATTACTGATACGTTTGAATAGAGCTTGGACATAAAATCCCTTGACTGAACCTCATCATTGCTGAACTTATTCATCGCATAGTGCCAGGCGGCTAAAAAGTTCCACATCGCTCCTCCCGAGCTTTTCGGGTCAGGTGTGATGACATCCACTCCCTCCGTGATAAGAGAGTTCCAGTCCGCAATCTGCTTTGGATTTCCTTTTCTCACCAAAAAAACAATTGTCGATGTATACGGTGAGGAATCAAGGTCAAACTCATTTATCCATCCCGGTTTGATCATACCGGCATCCTCGATAAGAGTTATATCATGCTCGAGGGCAAGAGTCACCACATCCGCATCGGCTCCCTCTACCACGGACCTCGCCTGTTTACCGGAGCCGCCGTGGGATTGGATCACCTCAACATCTTTTCCGGTTTTTTCCTTGTAGTATTTTTCAAAGGCTTTATTATACTCTTCATATAACTCTCTGGTTGGATCGTAGGATACATTCGTGATCGAAAGTTCCGCGCTTCCTCCACCTGATCCGCAAGCTGTGATGCCCGCTGCCATAACAAGAGCTAACGCAGTTGCCACTACCTTTTTCAGTCTCATTTATTACCCCTTCCTTTTTTCAAATAATCGAGTATTATTCTTACCGATTCCTCTACTGAAACTTTTGAAGTATCTATAACAATATCCGGATTCTCCGGCGCCTCATACGGGCTGCTTACTCCGGTAAAGTTTGGTATTTCACCTGCTCTTGCTTTTTTATACAGACCTTTTACATCTCTTCTTTCACATTCCTCCATAGGTGTACTGACATATATCTCTATGAAACTCTCCTCACCTATGATCTGTTTTGCTCTGCGTCTGTCCGCCAGGAAAGGAGATATGAATGAAGAAAGGACGATCAGGCCGGCATCATTCATAAGCTTTGATACTTCAGCGATACGACGGATATTCTCGATACGATCCGCCTCCTCGAAGCCGAGGTTATTATTAAGTCCCATACGGATATTATCTCCGTCAAGCAGCATCGTATGTCTTCCCTCCATGTGGAGAGCTTTTTCCAGTGCATTTGCGAGTGTAGACTTGCCCGAGCCTGACAATCCGGTAAACCACAGCGTATAAGGTGTCTGGTTCATCTGACCTGCACGGACCTCTCTCGTTATATCCATAGTATGCCAGGTGAGGTTATCCGATCTTCTCATACTGTGGAGTATCGTGCCGCATGCGGATGTCATATTTGTAACTCTGTCAACAAGGACCAATTCGCCAAGCGCTCTGTGCTTTACAAAGGTATCAAGCACAATCTTTTCCGAAAGCGCGATCTCACATTCCGCCAACTCATTTTTTTCAAGCGTTGTCGCAGATAAATGCTCACCCGAGTTTACATCGATCCTGTATTTGATCTGATTCACCGTCGCCGGGATTTCCTTCGTCCCGATCATTGCAATGTAATTTTTCCCCTGAATCAAAGGCTCATCATCCATCCAAAGTATGATCGCTCTGAACAGCCTGCTAACCTCCGGCATGGTTCCTTTTACAAAAACACACCCTCTGCTCACATCTGTCTCCCTATCGAGAGCGATGGACACGGGTTGCCCCGCATGCGCGGTATTTTTTTCCTCATCCATCACATATATGGATGAAACGATCGCCTCCTCACCACCGGGCAGAATCTTCACACTGTCTCCAACGGAGATATTTCCGGACTCTATCTGTCCCTGGAATCCCCTGTATTCAGAATCCGGCCTGCACACTCTCTGGACGGGCATAACGAATCCCTCTTCCGCATCACAGTCCGACACATCGACATTTTCGAGATAGGTTAACAGTGCCTCGCCATCATACCAGCTCATGTTATCTGACGGTTTATTTACATTGTCACCTTCTGTCGCCGAAACCGGAATTATCTTCACATCATTCAACTCCAGATCAGCTGCGAGTTCATTTAATTCTTTTTCAATCTTTTTAAAAATATCAAGCTCGTAGCCTACCAGATCCATCTTGTTTACGGCAAAAACAAAATGCCTGATTCCCATCAACGCACAAATCCTTGCATGTCTTCTGGTCTGGATCTGTATTCCCTTTGACGCGTCTACAAGTATTACCGCCAGGTCTGCAAATGATGCCCCGACAGCCATGTTTCTCGTATACTGTTCATGACCCGGAGTGTCCGCTACAATAAAGCTTCTCTTTTCCGTAGTAAAATATCTGTACGCTACATCGATGGTTATACCCTGTTCACGCTCAGCTACAAGGCCGTCCAAAAGCAGAGAATAATCAATCTCTCCACCGCGGCTTCCAACCTTACTGTCGAGTATAAGTGCTTTTTCCTGATCGGCAAAGATCA
Organism: Lachnospiraceae bacterium P6B14; assembly: GCA_000687695.1. Classification (GTDB taxonomy): domain Bacteria; phylum Bacillota; class Clostridia; order Lachnospirales; family Lachnospiraceae; genus Eubacterium_F. The sequence continues at coordinate 134,076 of JHWZ01000006.1, forward strand.
GCTTCGCGGCATATAACATATGCCCGATCAGGGTTGACTTTCCATCATCCACACTTCCGCAGGTGATGAATTTCAAAAGCTTATCCATCACTAAAAATACCCCTCTCTCTTTCGCTTCTCCATGCTTGCCGAACCACCATCGTGATCAATCACACGGCTTGTTCTCTCACTATCTACAGCCGCCAGCGTTTCCGATACGATCGCTTCCAATGTATCAGCTTCCGACTCCACTCCCCCTGTCAACGGATAACAACCCAGTGTGCGGAACCGGACTTTTTTTATAACAGGCTCTTCGCTTTTTTCGAGGCGCATCCTATCATCATCTACCATTATTATATCCTTACCCCTGTAAACAACGGGCCTTTCGGCGGCAAAATATAACGGTACTATTTCTATGTTTTCACGTTGTATGTACTGCCATATATCCTTCTCTGTCCAGTTTGAAAGCGGAAATACTCGCATGCTCTCTCCCTGATGTATCCTTGTGTTATACAGCTTCCACATCTCCGGGCGCTGATTTTTCGGATCCCAGGCCTGCAGGGTACTTCTAAAAGAAAAAATACGTTCTTTGGCTCTGGATTTTTCTTCATCTCTCCTTCCGCCTCCGAACGCCGCAGTAAAACCATACTTTGAAAGCGCCTGCTTCAAAGCTTCGGTCTTCATGATATCGGTATATGCCGAGCCATGGTCAAACGGATTTATACCTTGTCTCAGGCCTTCCTCATTTGTATACACTATCATCTCAATCCCGTGTTTTTTTGCGATATGATCCCTGAACTCGATCATCTCGTGGAACTTCCATGTAGTATCAATATGTAAAAACGGAAAGGGAGGTTTCTCCGGGTAGAACGCCTTTAAGGCGAGATGGAGCATGACAGAGGAGTCCTTACCGATAGAGTAAAGCATGACAGGCTTCTCACAGCTTGCCACCACTTCACGCATGATATATATCGCCTCTGCTTCAAGAGCATCCAGATGTGATCCGGGATTTTTTTCCATGTCGCGTACTCCTCCTCAGATTCGTTTCCGCTCCTTCAATTCTTAAGTATTCACATCACGTATTATACACGAATCCCCCTGTATCTGCAAGGCATTTTTCAAAAGTGGTTGACAACTACTCATTCATCGTATATAATGCTTTTTGATTTAATAATGAGATGCTGGGGGAGCGCATTTGTGCTGAGAGATCTTTGGATCGACCCTTGGAACTTGAACCGGCTAATACCGGCGTAAGGAAGCTTCCGAACATGACTTCAAAGCCTCGGGTGTTTCCGCCCGGGGCTTTTTATATGAAATAAGGAGGACAAAAGAATGAATGCAAGCGTAGCGATCCAGGTTTTGCCAAACACGACAAGTGATGACGAGGTTATCCGTATCGTTGATGAGGTAATCGCTTATATCAAGAGCTTTGGTCTGTCAACCTATGTCGGACCATTTGAAACAACGATCGAGGGAGACTATGATCAGCTGATGGACATAGTCAAGGGCTGCCAGAAGGTAGCTATAGACGCAGGCGGAATCGATTCCGTTTCAACTTATGTTAAAATAGTTTATAAACCTGAGGGAGAGGTGCTGACTATTGAAAAAAAGGTCTCAAAACACCACTAAAAAACTCAATATAAGTGATTACCTGATACCTATAGGAACTATCATAGGGATCATCATAATCTGGCAGCTGGCTCATATGGCAGGCTGGTTGCCGAAGTATATGCTCCCTTCTCCCATGGATGTAGCAAGGGCATTTGTAAATGATTTTCCATTACTTATGAAGCATGCAGGTACGACTCTGTACGAGGCTTTTGCCGGACTCGGGATTGCCATCATATTAGCACTCGTACTGTCGGCGCTGATGGACAGGTTTTCATTTTTATACAAGGCTCTGAATCCTGTTCTGGTTCTCACGCAAACCATCCCCACTGTCGCGATAGCGCCACTCTTGGTATTGTGGATGGGCTACGAGACCGCACCGAAGATCACCTTGGTCGTGATAGCAGGATTTTTCCCGCTGGTTGTAAACCTTTTAAATGGTTACCGCGCAGCGGATGCCGACGCCATAAAAATGATGCGCGCCATGGGTGCAGGACCATGGCAGGTGTTCTTTCATGTAAAGCTGCCGGGGAGTGCGAGTCACTTTTTTTCAGGATTATACATAGCAACATCCTACGCTATAGTCGGTGCCGTGATATCCGAATGGCTCGGCGGTTTTTCCGGACTCGGGGTTTACATGACGAGAGTTAAAAAAAGCTTCTCGTATGACAAGATGTTTGCAGTTATCTTTCTGATATCATTTATCAGTCTGATACTGTTAAAAATAATAAAAATAATAAGAAACAAAACAGTTTCTTGGGAGGAAGAAAAATGAAAAAAACAGTTGCATTATTATTGGTACTTGTGATGTCACTCTCACTCGTAGGCTGCGGTGATGACAGTCAGAAGAGCTCTTCTTCAGACAATAATGACACCACAACTAAGCTGGCAGAGCCGGCAGATATTACCATGGTTCTTGATTGGACACCAAACACCAATCACACAGGTTTATATGTTGCAGAGGAAAAAGGATTTTTCAAAGAGAATAACTTAAATGTAACTATCGTTCAGCCACCCGATAGCGGAGCTACCCAGATGGTAGCATCAGGCGATGCTCAGTTCGGTATCGAGTTTCAGGATACTATGGCACCCGCTCTTGCGCAGGCTGACCCTCTTCCGATAACTGCTGTAGCTGCCGTATTGCAGCACAACACATCCGGACTTGTTTCTCTGAAGGATAAGGGCATCGACAGCTTCGGAAAGATGGCAGATCACTCATATGCAACCTGGGATTCGCCGACAGAGCAGGCAATACTAAAATACCTCTGTGAAAAGGACGGCGGAGATTTCAGCAAGGTAAACATGATCTCGACTTATGTTGAGGACATCGTCGCAGGCTTGAACTCAGATATTGACAGCGTTTGGATCTACGCCGGATGGGACAAGGTAAAACTTGAGATGGAGAACATCGATCACAACTTCCTTCTTTTCAAGGACGCCGACCCGGTATTCGATTACTACACTCCGGTTTTGATCGCAAATAATGATTATCTCGAGAAAAACGCAGATGCTTCCAAGGCGTTTGTCGCTGCGGTTAAAAAAGGCTACGAGTACGCTGCCGAGAATCCTGACGAGGCTGCAGATATCCTCCTGAAAGCTGCTCCGGAGCTTGACAAAGATCTTGTCAAAAAAAGCCAGGCTTACTTAAGCACTCAGTATATAGCGGACGCAAAGAGCTGGGGAGTGATCGATCCGGCACGTTGGAATGCTTTTTATAAATGGTTAAACGAAAACAAACTCGTGGAAAATGAGCTTCCCGAGAACGCGGGACTCTCTACAGATTACCTGTCATAAGCTTTGGGTATGGGGATACAATGCAAGAATTAAGTATTAAAAATATAAGCAAGTCTTTTGACGGCAGGCAGGTTCTGCATGACGTCAACCTGACTCTCTATCCGGGTGAAATAGTAGCCCTGCTTGGTATCAGCGGCGGAGGAAAAACAACGCTGTTTAACATCATAGCAGGCTTACTGAAACCCGATACGGGCGATGTTATTCTTGACGGAGAAAGCATCCTCGGACAACCGGGGCGCATAAGTTATATGCTGCAAAAAGATCTTTTGCTTCCGCATAAGACTCTTATCGATAACATCGCTCTCCCCCTCATCATCAGGGGCATGAAAAAAAAGGACGCGCGCGAGATAGTAAAAAGTCATCTTGATCAGTTTGGTCTGAAGGGGCATGAAAAATCGCATCCTTCAGAGCTGTCCGGAGGGATGCGACAGCGTGCGGCATTACTGCGTACTTATCTTTTTTCAGGAGAAGTAGCATTACTTGACGAGCCTTTTTCCGCTCTCGATACCATCACCCGCTCCGCTATGCATATCTGGTATCTGTCCGTGATGGAGGATTTGAAACTGCCTACTATTTTTATCACTCACGATGTTGATGAGGCAATTCTTCTCGCAGATCGTATCGCCATACTTTCATCCAAAAAAATAAGCGAAATAATAAGCATAGAAAACAGACCACAAAAGACAAAAGAATTCCTTTTAACAAAGGAGTTTCTTGATTATAAAAGAAGAATAGTAGACCTTATATGAAAAATCCCCCCACACCGTTTAGAACAGCATAGGGGAACCTTCCAAAAAGGGGATTTATATAAAACAACCTGTCACCCAATCTCCTCAAGCAACACATCATCTATAAACACATGATGTGTCTCGCTAATGCGTTTTCCGCCAACAGATCCGAGCGTTATATTGAAACGGCTCTTTACATCTGTCTGATAATCCATCTTGAACTCTTTTGTAAATGTCTGCCACTCATTTGTTACCGTCGGCTCTTCGTTGCCGCTGTAGATGGCATCCCAGATATTATCGCTCTCACCGTTGTGAAGGAGACGATACTGGATCTTTCTTTCTACTGTCGATTTTGCTCTAAATGAAATCCTGTATTTCTTTCCGTACTCAAGGTTTATGTTTTCCTGATTGAGCTGTATATACCAGTCATCAGAATCACTTCCGGTATCATTTATTGTGATATCAAGTGCGTTTGTTTCTGAAAGCGAATCTACAACCGAGTTTGCTTCAGCAGGTGAGTTTACGTACATACTCCAGTTTGACATGCCATCATCGAACGTACCGTTTTTCAAAAGTGCATTGTCTGTAAGACTGACATCGTCAACATAGTATGTACCCGGCTCGATGAACAGGATTGCAAAGTTCGCCTTGTCGCGTGTAATGTCTTTTGCAAGATCAAACTTCACCTCGTAAGCTGTCTCCTTATCAGTGACAACTTGCGGCTCGAAATCAATGTTGCCATATTCAAAACGTACTGACTTCTCATCCTCTGTGGCATTTTCCTTATATGCCTTGTAGGAAAGGAGATATGTGCCCGCCTTAAGTAATCCCAACTCGTTCTGCTCAATGATAACCGGATGAGCCTTGCTTGTTCCTTTCGGAGCAACTACCTTCAGGCGACGTTCATTCTTCGTATTTGTAACCGAAATATACTTTGCGTCTCTCTTGAAGTATTCCCAGTTTCCGAGACGATTCTTGCCCTGGTCAAATGTTCCGTTGTAGATATAGTTTCCGGTCGGTGTTACACTTTTCCCTGTGCTTCCGCCACCACCTGTTTTTACAAGTTTAACATTGCTGAGCTCTATATCCGCTGTCGACCCGAGTGCACCGTAGTTGAAATCAAGTCGTCCGTTCGGATCGGAGTTCTGTGTGATCGAAAAATTGTAAGTAAAGGTCTGGTTCTCTGTTGTCAGATCAGCTGTCTGCTGTGGCAGATATCCTACCCATCCCTGATCAGGTCCCTGGAGAGCAACCTTCATTTTTCTCGGCTCAGATGCCTTCGCATCGAAAGTAAGACGATAGGATGCACCTTTCTCCATGGGGAGATTGTTCTGTACCAACTGAAGTGAATAGTCTACGGTTCCCTCTGCTTTTGTCGTAAGTGTTACTTTATTATCAGCAATCTTTGCTTCGCCCTCACCACCGTTTGCAAGCTTGAAAGCCCAATCCTTATCAGCGGTCAGATTCTCTGCCTCTGCGAAATCACCGTTCACGATATAGTTTCCGTTTGCATCCGGATCGCGGAGTTTAACTTCTTTACTATCCTCCGGCGCATCGGAAATCACGTTTTCATTATACTTTGATGCAGGCAACTGATAAGCGCGTACATAGTCTACTGCCATCTCCTGGTTATCCATATCGGCATCGGTATCTGCATTTGTCTCACCTACCCAGTTGTTACCTACCGCGAGGTTCAGGATCAGATAGAAATCCTGATCGAACGGAGCTGGGAAAGTAAGCTTGTCACCACCCTCTGCTGATGTATACCAGTCTCTCACCTCATGGTATTTTACACCGTCGATATACCACGTGATACGTCCCGGTACCCACTCTACAGCATATGTGTGATATGCTTCGTAGAAATCTTTTTTACCCTTTTTAACTGTGTATGTTCCCTGAGACTCTTTGTGAGGCTTTCCATAATGTATCGTTCCGAAAAGCTTGTCTGTCTGTGATCCCCATACCTCTGCGATATCGAGCTCTCCACACATAGGCCACTGACCGTAGAGCATCTCATTTGTCGGCATCATCCAGAATGCCGGCAGGTAACCTGCGCCCTTAGGCATTCTTATTCTTGCTTCAAACACTCCGTACTTGAAATCATGTTTGTTCTGTGTGCTGATTCGACCTGATGTGTACTGGTTGTCGCCAACCTTTTTCGGTTTGATGTGAAGCTTACCGTCGCTCACCTGGATGTTCTCCGATGAGTCAACATACTCCTGGCGCTCCTCGTTTACCCAACCGCGCTCGTGGAGTTCGACGTTCCAATCGTTTCTGTTCAGCGAGCTTCCGTCGAAGTTCTCTTCCCACTTAAGCTTGTAGCCTTTGAGGTTCAGTTTTTTTGAACCCGGTTTAGCTACCGTTGCTGTTGTGGTCTTTGTTTTTTTTGCTGCCTCTGCCGGCGATGCCGGTATAACTGTTGCTATCATTGCTGCTGCAAGAGCTACGCTAATTATTCTTTTTAATTTCATCATTATCCCCCTAAGATATTTAGAAAAATAAATCGACACTTTTTTTCTCTGTAACTATTATTCTACCTCGACAAGATAAGCATAATAAATTGTTATTACCGATGCCTGTGTCTGACCTTCTCTCACTTTACCCATATTAATCTGGTAATTAACTTGATCATCCTGACCTACGAGGTCAACATCAATACTTACTTCTTTTTCCTCACCAGCTGCAAAATCCGTCAATTCACTGCTATATGTTGTCCAACTTCCGCCATCATGCTGAAGCAGCGTCTTGATTGTCCTAGCACTTGTCGATTTAGCCTTGTAAACCAGCTTATATCTCTTTCCTTCTTGCAACGGAACCATTGTCTGTTTAAGCTGTACCGAATAATCATTATCTGAGTCACCGATAATTGTAAACTGAGGCTTTCCATCCACAATACTATAGGATGCGTTTCCCGGGATCTCCTCCCAGTGTCCCCAGCCATCAGCTGAATTAATAAACGAACTGTTGGTTGCAATATTCCTTCTCTGTGTAACCTTTACATTTGAGTATTCGATCTGATAACTCGTTGATGAGTCATTTGCATGTCTTCCCATATTAATGAAGAACTTAGCTGCATTTGTATCAGCCTGATCCCATGGAAGGCCAAAGCTGATATGGGTTGTTGTTCCGGTCAATTCTACCAACTTCTCACTATACGTCGCATAGTCTCCTCTGTTTTTCTGAATACCGATTTGGATTGTTTTACTTCCATCCGTCAAAAGCTTTGCGTCTGCTTCTATTTCGTAAACATAACCATTTCTCAAAGTCACATTTTGATCAAGCTGAACATCCCAAATGTTTGTTTGTGAATCAGTAATATTACATGTTACTTTATTATCATTAACCGACCCTGTGGCAAACCAACTCTTATCACCCCATGCTGTGTTTTCACCGACTGTAAATGGTGACACATTCTGAAGTATTTGTACTGCTGTAACTTCTTCCTGAGTATTATTTTCACCTGTCTGACTGCCTGATCCGCTTTCACCATTTCCACCGCTTCCGGATCCCTGCACGATTGCATCATCACCGGATACAGCTTCTGTTGTATCCTCAAGTCTCGGGTTGCTGATTGTTATTGTTGATGCAGGAGTATCAAGTGCAACTCGCGGATTCTGTGACTCATCATACATCTTTCCGAGAGACAACTGGAATGCACAGTCAACTCCGTCCGTCATTGAACCACCATTCAACTCGATAACCTTTGAGATGTTATTCTCTCCAGCTGCAAGATTGAATGCGACGCCTCCGCACCAAGTACTATCTCCCTGCATAATCGCAAGCTTTACTCTTCTTGCTGCTGTCGATGTGATGGTTGCAGTGAACTTATATTTATTGTTTTTTGTAAGTCCCAAGCCTGTCTGTTTAATCTGAATATGCCAGTCTTCTGAACCTGCATTTGTAATCGTCGCTGTTGCTACTCCGTTGGCAAACGCAACACTTGCAGCAGCAGCTTCATTTATGTAATTTGACCACTCGTCACCTGCAAATGAAGTATTGCGGAGATAGTTTCCATCCGCTGCTGCGCCTGAACCTGTTCCCTGCTCAGGAGCATCCTGAACTGCATTATCCTCGATAGCCACTCTTGTTATCTTATATGTAAGAGTTGCTCCCTCACCCCGGAATCTCATGCGATAATACTTCGGGTTAGGTGTCGTTGCATTGCTATAGAATGAATCAAACGGAAGTGAAATATTATAAGTCTTCTCTGCCGCCTGTACAGTTACTGTTCTATCCGGTGTTGCATACCAATCATTCCACCCATCTGACATAGCTGCAAGAAGAAGTTTCGGCGCTGTATGGCCTGCTGCTACAGATACATTCTTTACAACTACTGTTACATTCAGATGCTTTCCACGTACGTCCTGATTTCCTGACGGAAGATTTGCTCCACCGCAGTTTTCGAGATTCTCCTCGAGAACATGTGCACCTGCACTTGCTACATAAGCTGTGCTTCCTGTAACCTCTTCTCCGATAGCATGTCCTGCTGCAGCGCCACCGTCGCCAGCGCCGCCACCGCCGGAACCGCCGCCGCTTCCTCCGCCCGGCTTCTTTCCGCCTGTAGCCGGAGTGTCCTCTGTTATTTCTACTTTTTCTTTTGTATCGAGATCTTTTCCTGTCTTGTTATCTACGATATTTGAAACGTCCTGACCTTTTGCTGTCTCGATCTTTGTCCCCTCTTTTTCTACTGAAACAATTGCCTTTGATGTATCTGCCTGGCTAAGATCGATTGTTGTCTGTTTCTTTGAATCGCCACTTAGATCTGCGGATGCACCGCCTACTACCTTTACGTTTGAAACAGTAGCGTTACCATTTGCCTCGACCTTGAGAGCAGCTCCCTCAGCCTTATTTGTTACCTGATCGATCACTGCATCATCCTTGGCAACAGCTGTTACCTTTGTCTGATCACTGCCGGCCTTCTCTGCGAGCTCAACTCTTTTGATATGGCTCTCCTCACCGGCAACCAGATCAAGGTTTGCTCCCTTGCTCTCAACTGCGATGGTTCCTACAGTCGAATCTCCGCTCGTCTTTACTGCAACCGGCTTAACGTTTCCGTCTACAACCACACTGCTGACTGAACCATCCAGTACCTCTACAGTATGTGTATCTGCAGGATCATCTTTCTTGTTGTCTGCTTTACCTTTTGTATTCTTTGCCAGCGCATTTTCTGTCTTTGCATCCAGCCCAAACAGGATTGCAGCTACACGTTTATTTGTATCAACCTTGATGTGTACTTTGTTTGATGTCATTACGCAAAGGCTGTTTCCGTTTCCCTTCTCTGTCCAGGTATCCGGCGCGATACTATCGATCCTAACCGTATCAAATGTTGCTTTGTTAACTATAGATGTCTTTGGTGAGTTAACGATCAACTTCTTAGTGGAATAATCTCCCTTCGGGATAACCAGGTCCTTGGTCTTTTTCAGATTAAGTGTTATCGTCTTTACCTTTTTGTTTTTGAGCGCTTTACCGAGGTCACTTACATTTTTGTCGGTAAATGTCATATTCTTTGTTGCCTTAAACTTTTTTGTTGTCTTCTTGGCTGCTGATGTCACACCTCCATCCACAGGTGTGAGTGCGATCGCCATAGCGATCACTACCACAAATGCCACCAGTCTTTTCACGTTTTTCATCGCGAAAACCTCCCTTTAGATAATTGATTTGTTTTAGTTTTTTTTCGTCACGGACTCTTATGTTAGCATCAGTATACAGGGAGATTTTTTTAATTTATATCGTTTTTATATCCTATTTGTCGTTTTAATTCACAATTTTATAAAACTTACGAAAATCGGCTTGCGGAAAGTTTTGTCGCATTATTTCTAAAAAAACTTCTTGCATTCCACGACATGTTGTGATATATTTAAGTTCCAGCCACTCCTGCTCCTGTGCAAAGGAGGGGTTTCTCATGAATAATTCTTTATGTGCGGATTTTTTTTCCGCCAATCGAAGACAAGTAAATAAGCACAGGTTATGTCGAAAAGTGATTTCCATTTTTGGTTTGTTATTATTGCTCGTTGGCAGTGTTCTTTTTGCGCCTCCGAATGCGGTTTCGGCTATGGATGTTACAGCACCTCCACCAAACGATTCGGACCCGGTGACTATCGCGGCTTCACGAAAAGGATTTGAGATCATCATTCTTTCTTCTTACAAGGAAACCATGAAAATTGGTGAATCTAAAATAATCATTGCCGCCTCGACAGGCGGTCTCGATGTCTCATGGAAAAGTTCCAATTCAAAAGTAGCAAGCGTGGATATGTATGGAGTAGTGACAGCAAAAAAGGATGGGTCCTGCCAGATCACCGCCAAAACATCAGGTGCTGAGGCAAAGTGTACCATCCTTGTTGAAAAAACCACGATAACACTGAATACAAAAAGAGTGTCGATGGAAGGAGGTGCGACCTACCAGATGCAGGCTAACACCTCATCCGGGTCGCCGGTCACCTGGAAGTCATCAAAGCAGAGCGTCGCGATCATCAGCGACGACGGCTTGATCCAGGCTATCAAACCCGGCACCTCTATCATCACGGCAACCGCTGACGGAGTAAAGGAGACGTGTACTCTGACGGTCTTAAAACCGTACATCAAACTTTCCGCTGATGAAATCAAGATGTATCGGGGTCAGACTGCAAGACTCAGCGCTATGGTCACTTCAGGACGTCCCGTGACATGGAAGTCCGGGCGGCCCAGCGTCGCAACTGTAGATGAAGCCGGACGCATCACGGCGGTGAAGCATGGCGAGGCGCGGATCAGCGCGAGCGTGGACGGCGTCACCAGGTACTGCACGATAACCGTCGCATCACCTACGATACGTCTGAACAAATCTTCAGTGACTATTAAGAAGGGAAAGACTTTTGAACTAAAGGCGACTGTCAGTTCAGGAAACATACCGACATTTACCTGTAGTGGAAAAAAAGTTGCAAGTGTCAATTCTTCCGGAGTGATCACGGCAAAGGCTAAGGGGAGCTGCACCGTGACAGTCAGGGAGGATGGCGCCGTAGCAAAGTGCAAGATCAAAGTAACTGATTAATCTGGTTTTTATGACAGGAGCAGGAGAGGTTATTTTTAGTACAAAAAAGGAGCTCTTACAGAGCTCCTTTTTTTACTAAATCACTTCATAAATATATCCCTTTTTTGTTCTGTCTACTCGCTCGACTACGCCAAGCTCATTTAGGATTTGCATCGCAGTTGTGCCTTCCTCCTTATAGATGCCTGTCGCCTTTGCAAACTCGGCCGAAGTGAAATGCTCCAGTTCGATAGGGATCAGCATGCGATAATCATCGGGACAGTCGAGGTGAATCTCCTCAACAAGTCTCAACGGCAGCCTATCATACTTGGTTGCCCTCTTTTTTTTCGTAGGTCCATATCCGTCGAGCAACTTCATTTCTTCCATATCGATCAGTAGTATTACGATAGACAGATTTGGATCTGTGAGGAAGGGTTTGATTGCGTATAACTCGGAAAAGATCATCTGAGGTGTTCCGTGTTTATTTGATTTGCGCCGTTCAACTATTTCCCCGGAATCCGGATCGACCCAGCATAGCGTTTTATTGGCAGGTATCGGGTAAACTACCGTCACATGATAATTCGGCAAAAAAGTTTTCAGCTTCCCACGGAGCTTTTCGAATGCGCGTGTTTGTATCTCGATAACCCGGTCATCACGAAAAATATCAGCGACATATCCGTCGATCGGTGTTTCGTGATAATCCTCATCCGACTCCATATACAACTTAACCACGGCATGGACACTCTTTTCAGCAAGTGTCCCGATGCCGTGGTTCTCATGATTTCTTGTTACTATAGTAGCTATCGCTCTGTCAAATCTGTCCGTATCCATTTATCAGTTCTGTCCGTAGTAAGCGTTCGCGCCATGCTTGCGATAGTAATGCTTATCCATCAGATACTGCGGTGCGCGTTTCACGTCCGGGTTCAGTGTCAGGGTGTGGTGCGCCATCTCGGCAACCTTGTCGAGGACTACTGCGTTGTAAACAGCATTTGCAGGTGATGTGCCCCAAGTGAAAGGTCCGTGGTTCTTTACAACAATGCCCGGAACTTCCATCGGATCCTTGTCTCCTATGGTCTCAATGATGACAAGTCCTGTATTTCTCTCGTAAGCAGTATTGATCTCATCTGCGGTAAGGTCCCTCGTGCATGGGATATCTCCGAAAAAATAGTCCGCATGCGTGGTTCCAAGTGCCGGAATATCCATACCTGCCTGCGCAAATGTCACAGCCCAGGTTGAATGCGTGTGAACTACTCCCGCGATCTCCTCATATTTACGGTAAAGCTCGATATGAGTTGCCGTATCGGATGACGGACGATATTTACCCTCGACAACATTCTGATCGAAATCTACCACAACCATATCATCAGGTCCCATCTCGTCGTACTCAACTCCGCTCGGCTTGATAACAACATAGTTATGTTCACGATCGATACCGCTTACGTTTCCCCATGTGTAGATAACAAGCCCTTTTTCAACGAGCTCCATATTTGCTTCATATACTTCTTTCTTCAGCGCCTCCAGCATATCGCTACCTCCTTATTATTCTTATCACTCCATAACATGCTCAACACCCTTTTCGATGATGTCACGAACGTGATCATCGTCCAGAGCATAATATACAGTTTTTCCATCCCTACGGGATCGTACCAAACGACTGGTCTTTAATACTCTCAGCTGATGCGAGATTGCACTCTGAGTCATAGACAGCTTTTCAGCAATATCTCCAACACACAGTTCTCCTCCGAACAATTCATATAGAATTCGGATCCTGGTAGTGTCTCCAAATACCTTGAACAGCTCCGCCAGATCGTAGAGTTCTTCTTCTGATGGCATTTTTGTCTCCTCCTTTTTTCATAGTATATATTTTTTTGATTGAAATGTCAATTCTGGTTGACATAAATGTCGTAAAACGATAGAATAAAAGCAGTATAAGGATATTTGCGGAGGTCGTATGCTGTACATCAAAGAGCATTTTTTGACGATCACCAGACATCGTCATCTCGTGATAAAGCATTGTTATAAATGTGGGATACTTTGGCAGGGGTTACGACATGACCTTTCGAAATACTCACCTACTGAGTTTCTCGAGGGCATCCGATACTACAGACCCGACAGAAGCCCGAACGTAGGGGCCAGGGATGCAAATGGTTATTCGAGAGCCTGGATGCATCACCAGGGGCGAAACAGACATCATTTTGAGTACTGGATTGATTATAATTCCAAATCGAAAAAGAGAGAGCCTGTACCGATGCCTGTTCGTTATGTGGTTGAAATGTTCTGCGACAGGATAGCCGCGAGTAAGATTTACTTCGGAAATGAGTATGACGACTCAAAGACATACATGTATTTTGAAAAGGGAAAGGGCAAGCATTATATGCATCCTCGTACTGCGTCGATGCTTAAAAAGCTTTTGATAATGCTTGAGAAAGATGGAGAGGAAAAGACCTTTGCGTACATCCGGTCAGTAGTAAAGCCTCGGGCAAAAGCAAAGCATATATGGTAATACATGGAGGAGTTATGAAAAAACAAAACAAAAAACGGATCAGCATCATTCTCGTCCTGACGTTGATTGTAGGAACGGCTTATTCGCCGTTTTCGAAAACAGATGTCCGGGCCGTAAAGGTCGAAGAAGATCCTCCTATAGTTGTTATAGGTGATGATCCTTCGGCCAGTGATACCCCGCTCCCAACGCTCAGTCCGGAAGAAGAAAAGATCAGAAAAAAGGCAGCCGATGCCATGGAAAAAACCAAGAGCATGCCTATACTCGGGTGTCGCGCTCCTATAGGTGGAGGAGGCAACTCTGAAACCGGAAAGGTCACAATTTTCGCGGATATCGTTCAGGATTTCAATACTAAAGTCAGACATGAGACAGAGGTTCATGTCAATGAAAACGACAAACTGCTAAACCAAAACGAAGCATGGTATGATATCAATACAAAAAACTACTATGCTTATGACAAAAAAAGCGGACAATACATTTTCGAACCGGGCGGAGAGGATTACTCTCGACTGGAATACTTGTCATTAGATTTTTATCTTGATTATGTTCCAAATGTATCAGGCTTTTCCAAAGATACTCCCGCAGAGGTAGATCTGTATGACGGACGCAAGGTAAAATGTGATGTGATCAGACACATGCACTCAGTATCAGTTAACCCTTACATAAACGATACAACCATTGAGCCGAATGCCGAGAAAAGGTATGTCAGCTACGCATACTATATAGGGCAAGAGGACGGACTTATCTACCGTATCGAGCATCACAGCGGAAGCCTCGGAAGCGTGTATGAGATGGCACATGTGTTTTATTATCCGAAAGAAAGTCTCTCAATCCCTAAAGAGTACACGGATAATCCCGTTCTTGCTGACGGAGTAGGTTTGCTCAGGAAAAACTTTTGGTATGTTTCATACAGCAAGGGTAAAAAAACATATCTAAGTGCTTATGAGTATGAAAAGCAAAACTCCAAGGAGATCAAACTTATTTCATCCATAAAACTGGGCAAGCGTACCTATACCGTAAATGCCATTGACCAAAAGGCGTTTTTCGGAATGGAAAAACTGAAAAAAGTCACGATCCCGAAATCCATAACTTCCATAGGTAAAGGAGCCTTTGCAGCCTGCATCAATTTGGAAACGTTGGTTGTAAAGAATAAAACTCTTAGGAATAAACTGAAAAAGAGCAAGAAACTCAGAAAAAAAATAGCGTTTGATGGAAAGACAATAAAAGGATGAGAAAGACCGGGACGGCGATGCCGTCCCGGTTGTTCTATCTACTCTTCAAATTCCTCTCCGAATATATCTCTGACATACTCCATGATCTCTCCAAAATCCACAGCTATCGCTCCATCGTAAATCCCGATTGGAACCTTTTCTTCCACGCTATACTGAAAAACCCTTCCTTCATCACAGCAATATACTGTGACAAGTTTGTCCCTCAAATCTACAGTCCAATACTCCCTGACACCGGATGTCATATACTTGTTATGTTTGATAAAGGCATCTTTCTTCCTTGACGAAGGAGATAGTATCTCAATAACGAAATCCGGTGCACCCACACATCGCTGACCATCAAGTTTTGATCTGTCGCATACGATCATAAAATCCGGTTGAACCATCGTCCTACGATCATCTCCCAACTCAACATCGGATGGAGCCCCCAAGGGAACACATCCTCCTCCACGCTTCCTGATCTGTGCAGAAACCTGTGTATATATCTCATACTGAACAACCTGATGTGATTGAGTCGGTGCCGCCATATCATAGATCACACCATCGATCAACTCAACCCTCTCATCATCCGGCCAGTCATAATAATCATCGATGGTATACGTTCCCTGCCTATCAGTTTTTATCCGTCTAATCTTCACCCTACCGTCTGTAGCAGATCCGTCCGCATGATAAGCATTACTCTCTCTGACAAAAAGGTCCGTAAGCTTCTGCACAGTATCATATCTGGGAGAAGTCGTAGTCTTTCCGAATATCTTCTGCACGGTACCCAGCGCAACACCTGACTCCTCGGATATCTGCTGATACGTAAGGCCTTTTTCTTTTCTGATCTTTTCCATCTCTTCTATAGTCATAATATCCCTCCGTTCCAAATGATATATTTTTAACCGAAAAATATCCATCTTTGGTTGTTTAATTGTATCAAAAATTGGATATAATGTCAACAGGCTCTTGACTTTTTTTTCGTATTTGCTATTTTATTCCGAGAAAAACAATTTGGGAGACATGCATTCAAACTGTTGATTGGACTTATTCAATCCATAAAAAAGGAGCTCCCCAAGAGCTCCTTTTTACCATCAGTCATCCAACTTAATCCCTGCAAACAGTCCTGCGAGTGTTCCGCCACCTTCGTCCTCATCATGGTACTCTCCCCACAATTACACTCGAGTTCTGTCCACCGAAGCCGAACGAATTACTCATAGCGTATTCTATCTCAAACTGCTGTGCCTGCTTTGGCACGTAGTTCAATTCATAACATGCCTCATCGAGGCTGTCGAGATTCAATGTCGGCGGAACCACACCCGTACGTATAGCCTGTATACAGGTAATCACCTCGGTGATTCCTCCGGCTCCCATCATGTGCCCCGTAGCACCCTTAGTCGAGGTCACTGCCATCTTTTTTAAGGTCTCACTTGATGCCGGATCATCTCCTCCGAACACCTTTGCGATGGCATTTGTCTCTATCGGATCTCCGACCGGAGTCGATGTCCCGTGTGTATTTATGTATCCTATATCCTCCGGTTTTATGCCGGCATTTTTGACGGCCTGCTCCATGCAAAAGATCGCTCCGATCCCTTCGGGATGCGGACTGGTCACATGATAACCGTCAGTGCAGTTTGCAAAGCCTGCTATATTTGCAAAAGCTGCAGCTCCTCTTTTCGCAGCATTTTCAGCGGTCTCCAATACGAGCGCTCCACCGCCTTCTCCTATCACAAAACCGTCTCTATCCTTATCAAAAGGCCTTGACGCACACTGTGGATCATCGTTGTTCGTGGAAAGCGCATGCGCGGATACGAGGCCTCTGATAAACAAAGGACACAGTGCTGACTCTGCTCCGACCACGAGTACCGCGTCAGCCTGACCACTCATAAGGAGCATACATCCTGTTGCTATCGCATCACCACCTGATGAGCAGGCTGTGCTCACGGTAAGTGACGGTCCGAGATATCCTCTTGCAATGGCGATCTGTGCTGCCACTTCATTTCCTATTATTTTCGGAACAAACCTGGGGCTTACTTTTTTATGCTCGCCCTTTGATATTCCGTCCTGAGTCTCACTGATCGGGGTGATACCACCGAGTGCTGTTCCGATAACGATACCCATGCGTGTAGGCTCAGCTATTCTTTTTTCCGACAATCCCGCAGAAGCTCCGAGAGCGCTATCATCTGCCAACGCCTCACCTGCCTGTGCGAGCGCCTCGATAGCAGCAGCATATCCATACTGCATAAAAGGATCCATCTCTCTGGTAAGCTTCTTCGGCATGTAGTCAGTCGGCTCGAAATCTTTGATCTCAGCGGCAATCTTAACCGGCAGGTCAGATGTATCAAATTGGGTGATGGAACCCACGCCGCAGACGCCGTCCGTGACATTTTTCCAATACTCCTCTACACTGTTTCCGATCGGAGTGATCGCACCCATACCGGTCACTACTATCTTTTCACTCATTTATTATCCTCATTTTTTTCTGAATTATAATCGCGGTTTCTGATCTCCTTGCGCTGGATCTTTCCGGAAAAAGTCTTCGGAAGCTCTGACTGGAAATCAAGTACCTTTGGCCATTTGTATGAAGCGATACTCTTTTTCAGAGATTTCATGATGTCGGCACGAAGCTTGTCCGATGCTTCGATACCGTTTGCAAGAACGATACTTGCTTTGATCGCCTGGCCTCTGATCGGATCCGGAACTGCTGTCACGGCGCACTCAAGTACGTATGGCAGCTTCATGATCTCATTCTCTATCTCAAATGGGCCGATACGATAACCGCTTGACTTGATCAGGTCATCGGTACGTCCGACATACCAATAATATCCCTCATCATCTATGTATGCGGTGTCGCCTGTATGATAGTAACCATCATGCCATACTGACGCAGTTCGCTCCTCATCCTCGAAATATCCGAGGAAAAGCCCGCAAGGCGGCTGTTCCTTTCCGATAGCCGGATCACCTACATAGATCACGATCTCGCCCTCTTCGTAGGACTCAGCCATCGTTCCGTCCGGCAGCATCAACTGGACATCGTAAAGCGGTGAAGGCTTGCCGAGTGACCCCGGATGCGGCTCGGTCCCGATAAGGTTTCCGATCGTAAGCGTGGTCTCAGTCTGGCCGAGTCCCTCCATGATGGAAAGGCCTGTCTTTTCTTTAAACCTGTTAAAGATCTCCGGATTCAACGCTTCCCCGGCCGTCACCACATACTTAAGAGATGACAGATCATACTTCTCAAGCTTTAAGTGAACCATCACACGGTACACCGTCGGCGGAGCGCAGAACGTAGTGATCTTGTATTTATCTATCATGCGAAGTATCTCCTTCGCATCGAACTTGTCAAAGTCGTATGTAAAAATGCAGGCGTCGCACATCCACTGTCCGTAGATCTTTCCCCAGAGTGCCTTTCCCCAGCCTGTATCGGATATGGAAAAATGTACCCCCTCCGGATCGACGCACTGCCAGTACTTCGCAGTGATATAATGTCCGAGAGGATATTTGAAACTGTGTGCCGCGAGCTTGGGATATTCTGTTGTCCCCGATGTAAAAAACATCACCATCGGATCATCACCACAGGCATACTCGTCGCCCTCAGGCTTCGGAAAATGCGATGAGAAATACTTCACGTCTTTATTGAGACTTCTCCATCCACTCCTTCGTCCGCCGACCATTATCTTGTGCTTTATGTTTTTATTTCCTCTGGCCGCCTTATCAATCTCGTAGGAAACATCGCCGTCAGCAGTACAGATGACAGCGTCGATCCTTCCTTTTTTAAAACGATATTCGAAATCGGATTTAAGAAGAAGGTTTGTCGCAGGCACTGCGACAGCTCCTATCTTATGCAGAGCCAAAAGCGTAAACCAGAACTGATAGTGACGCTTCAAAACGAGCATCACGCGATCGCCCTTTTTGATCCCAAGGAAACTCAAATAATTGGCCACACGCGATGAATGTCGCTTCATGTCGCCAAAGGTATAGACTCGCTCCGTGCCGTCCTTTGCAATGTGGATCATCGCACGTCTGTCCGGCTCACGATCAGCGATAGCGTCTGCTATATCAAATGCAAAATTGAAGGTATCCTCATTCTTGAATGAGATTTCCTTCAATGCGCCGTTTTTATCCTCCTTCACTGATACGAAGTTGGATATGGGCATCTTTTTTGGAATGTTCATTTGTTTCCTCGCTAGTGGTTTTTAAAACTACATGACATCGTTTATAATACACTATACGCTTATGCTTGTCAACAGATTTTCTGTGTATTTTTAAAGAAAGAGGGTGCATAAACAACACCCTCTTTCGGAATATTTTTATTTAGATTTGATGTACTCGTCGATCGCCGCTGCAGCTGACTTTCCGGCTCCCATGGCAAGGATGACCGTAGCTGCTCCCGTGACCGCATCTCCACCGGCGTAGACGCCCTCGCGTGTCGTAAGACCGGAATCATCCTGAGTGATGAGACATCCGCGCTTGTTCGTATCAAGTCCCGGTGTCGTTGATGAGATGAGTGGGTTAGGTGAAGTTCCGATCGCCATGATCACCGAGTCACACTCGATCTCGAACTCGCTTCCCGGTACCTCGATCGGGCGACGGCGTCCGCTCTCGTCGGGCTCGCCGAGCTCCATCTTTATACAACGGATACCACAAACATTTCCGTTTTCATCACCGAGTATCTCAACAGGGTTGTGAAGCGTCTTGAAGATAACGCCCTCCTCCTCTGCGTGCTCAACCTCTTCCTTACGTGCAGGAAGCTCTTCCATGCCACGACGGTAAACGATATATACCTCATCGCTTCCCAGACGCATGGCCGATCTCGCTGCATCCATGGCCACGTTTCCTCCGCCGACTACGACAGTCTTTTTCGCATGTTGGATAGGAGTCTTTGAATCCTCCTTGTAAGCCTTCATAAGATTTATACGTGTGAGGAACTCGTTTGCCGAGTACACTCCGTTTAAGCTCTCTCCCGGGATATTCATAAATCTCGGAAGTCCGGCTCCTGACCCTACGAAGATAGCTTCATTTCCCATCTCAAAAAGCTCGTCGATGGTGAGAACCTTGCCCATGACCATATTGGTCTCGATGTCAACACCTATATCAATAAGGTTCTGAACCTCTTTGTTTACTATAGCCTTTGGAAGACGGAACTCAGGGATTCCGTAGCTCAAAACTCCTCCCGCCACATGAAGTGCTTCATATATAGTGACCTTGTAGCCGAGTTTTGCAAGATCTCCCGCTGCCGTAAGTCCCGAAGGACCTGCACCGATGATCGCAACCTTGTGACCGTTACTCTCTGGTGCCACCGGCTTCTCCGTGGAGTGCTCTCTGTGATAATCTGCAACGAATCTCTCAAGACGTCCGATACCTACCGGCTCGCCCTTGATACCGCGCACGCAGCGTTGCTCGCACTGAGTCTCCTGCGGACATACACGACCGCAAACGGCCGGAAGTGATGTGGATTTGTTCAGGACATCAAACGCTCCCTCCATATCTTCGTTTGCTACACACGCGATGAAGTCAGGGATCTGTACTGCTACAGGACAGCCCTCCACGCACGGTCTGTTCTTACAATTCAGACATCTCTGCGCTTCCTCTACTGCTATCTCGTAAGTATAGCCAAGTGCCACCTCGTCAAAGTTTCTGTTTCTGACATTCGGCTCCTGCACCGGCATCTCGTGTTTTTTCGGATCCATATTTGGCATATTACTGCACCTCCTTTTTCAGAAGGTTGCACGATGCTTCGCGAGCCTTCGCTTCAAACTCTTTATATACACCGCCACGCTTCATGGCCTCGTCAAAGTCTACCTCGTGTCCGTCGAAATCCGGTCCGTCAACACAGGCAAATACCGTCTTGCCGCCTACCGTCAGTCTGCAACATCCGCACATGCCGGTACCGTCAACCATGATCGGGTTCATGCTGACGATGGTCTTTATGCCGTACTCCTTCGTGGTCAGGCACACGAACTTCATCATGATAAGCGGTCCGATAGCGATGACCTCGTCATACTCGTTGCCTTCCTCGATGAGTTTTTTCAGAGCGTCGGTAACAAGTCCCTTCTCTCCGTAGCTACCGTCATCGGTCATCATAACGTATTTATCACAAGCCGCTTTAAACTCATCCTCGAGGATCACAAGATCTTTGTTTCTGAATCCTACGATGGCATGTACCTCACAACCGAGGTCATGAAGCTTTTTCGTCACCGGATATGCGATGGCACAGCCGACTCCACCGCCGACTACAGCAACTTTTTTGAGACCATCGGTCTCCGTCTCCTTGCCAAGCGGTCCCACGAAATCATGGATATACTCACCTTCATTCAAAGAATCAAGCTCCATCACGCCCGCACCGACAATCTGGTAAATGATGGTGACTGTCCCTGCTTCCGGATCAGATGCCGCGATAGTCAGCGGGATACGCTCGGAGTCCTCCTTTGCCCTGAAAATAATAAACTGCCCCGGCTCCGCCTTCTTCGCGATCAGCGGCGCATCGACTACCATACGTACAACGGTAGGATTCAGGGGCTCTTTCTTTACGATCCTGTTCATCGTCTTTCAACTTCCTTTCACTCTCGGAGAGCCTGATTTTGCGGCGCTCCTTAAAAAATATCAAGTTTAACTCATACATTCTATCACACATATAATAGGAAATCAAGAAAAAAATGCCCCGCATGCGAGGCATTTTTGTATTTGACTATATCATGACTTCTCCGGTTCCGGGTAATCAACGCCGAAAGTCTCTACGGTAACGGTTTTCATTACCTGATTCTCATAAGGTCTGTCTGAACCGAACTCGGTCGAAACAGTAGCGATCTTGTCAACAACATCCATGCCCTCGATCACCTTTCCGAATGCGGCATACTCACCGTCAAGATGCGGTGACGTCTTGTGCATGATGAAGAACTGGCTTCCTGCCGAGTCAGGCATCATCGAGCGTGCCATCGAAAGAACTCCCGGTGTGTGCTTTAAGTTGTTCTCGAATCCGTTGCTGCTAAACTCTCCCGGAATCTGGTATCCCGGACCGCCCATGCCGGTACCCTCGGGATCTCCACCCTGGAGCATGAAGCCCTCGATCACACGGTGAAAGATCAGGCCGTCATAAAAGCCTTTTTTCACCAGTGAGATAAAGTTGTTAACAGTGTTCGGGGCGATGTCGGGATAAAGCTCCGCCTTCATCACATCGCCGTTTTCCATGGTAATGGTTACAATAGGGTTACTCATTAGTTCTCCTCCTCTTTTGGTATTCTGCTGTATACTTCAGCCAGCCCTCTGATGCTGCTCGCAAGCTCCTGTGAAAGGAAGTTCGGTCTCAGTCTCCACTGCCAGTTTCCATCAGGTGCGCCCGGCGTGTTTATCCTCGCCTCACGACCAAAGCACAGATAATCCTGAAGCGGTATGATGCACAGATCTGCAACAGAGCGATATGCCTCGCGGATCAGATCCCATGTCAGGCCGCCGAAATCGGTGTTCATCGAGTTGATGTAACGACGGGTGAAATCGCGCTCGCCCTCGCTGATCTCCTCACACCATGCACGTGTAGGTGTGTTGTCGTGAGTTCCCGTGTATACAACACAATTGTTTATATGCCTGTGGTTCACATAATAGCTGTCCCAGCTGGTGAAACCATACTGAAGCACCTTCATCCCCGGGAAGCCCGTATCCTTAAGCAGTTTCTCATTCTCGGGAGTGTTGTTTCCGAGGTCCTCTGCTATGATCCTGAGATTATCAACCTTGGCCTTAAGCGTATTGAAAAGATCTATGCCCGGGCCCTTTTTCAGCTTACCTTTCTCAGCGGTCTCGTCGCCGTACGGGATCGCATAATAATCGCAAAACCCGTGGAAGTGATCGATCCTGATGACATCGTAGAACGCGTATGTCCTGTACATACGTCTGAGCCACCAGTCATAATCGCGTTTTTTCTCGGCATCCCAGTCATAGATCGGGTTCCCCCAAAGCTGTCCGGTAGGAGAAAAAGCGTCCGGCGGACATCCTGCAACGACGGTCGGCTTCAGATCCTTGTCCATCTGGAATACTTCAGGATGCGACCAGGTATCCGACGAATCCATCGCAACATAAAAAGGTATATCTCCGATGATCTTTATGTTCTTCGCATTTGCATACGCACGGAGCGCTCTCCACTGACGGTCGAACTCGAACTGCTCGAAATAGTAAAGCCCCATCTCATCAGCAAGCTCTTTTTTCGCAGTATCTATCGCAGATGCTTTTCTCTTTCTGATATCGTCCTCCCAGTCAAGCCAGGACGCGCCACCATTCTTCTCCTTCAGTGCCATGAAAAGAGCATAGTCCTCGAGCCAGTAGCTCTCCATCTCTAAAAATGCCGCGAACTCCTCGGCGAGTGACTTCTGTTTAGGCTCTTTTGCTGCCTTTTTATCAGTAGCCTTCTCATCCTTGGTATCTTTCTCAGGCATTGTGATCCCGTTCGGGATTGCGGAGCCTGCCGTGATCGACTTGTCCTTTTTTGATGCCTCGAGCTTCTCAGTGAACTTCTCATAAGCCTTTTTCAAGATATCTCTGCGGCTTTCATAGATGGCACCGTAGTCAACCTTGGTCTCATCTGAACCGAAGTTTACCGCGTTCACCTCGTCCCACGTAAGCAACTCATCCTCTATCAATGTTTCCAGAGAAATAAAGTAAGGGTTTCCGGCGAATGCCGACACATTCTGATAAGGTGAATCACCGAAGCCGGTAGGTCCTATCGGAAGTATCTGCCAAAAGCCCTGTCCCGATTTTTCAAGGAAATCCGCAAACTCATACGCTTCTCTCGAAAAACTGCCGATGCCGAACTTAGAAGGCACGGAAAAGATCGGGAATAGTATTCCGCTTTCTCTCATGTTATCATCTCCTCACTGAATTGATGTACGTAAACGCCTTATATTGTACCTCAAAAATGAAGAGAGGTCAAGTTTTTGCGGTTTTCTTTTTTATGTGCTTGCGTTCATGTGTGTATTTATGTATAATATAACTGTAACTGCTTACGTTTAGGAGCGGAAGGGGGAAAATCGCTCCGGATTTGGAGGTGTCTATGACTGATAAGGAAAAATGCGCGCACGATTTTGCGGTAATGTATGCCAGGTTTGCCCTGGAGAAAACAAATGACGCTTATGCAAGTAAGCCCGGTGAGACCGCGATTGATTACGCAATTCAATCATATCTGGCTGCAAGGAGCCATTTTGAAAATGCTACACCGAAATAATGGAGCACCGACATGAAGTTTAAATCGATCAAAAAAGTCCACGACGGTCATTATATCCACCGATATGACATAACGTATGAAACCGCATCAGGTCATGAAAAGGTCTATGAGATGATCAGCAGAAAGTCTGATATCGATAGCCTTACTACCCTACACGCCGAGCGCCCTGATGCGGTCGTTCTGATACTCACGGATGAGTCAGAGGAACATATCCTTTTGAACCGTGAGTTCAGACTTGCGACCGGACAATGGATCTACAACTTTCCGGCAGGACTGATAGACGGAGATGAGACTCCTGAGCAGGCTGCAAAGCGTGAGCTTTTTGAGGAAACAGGACTTACTCTTTGCGATGTTTCGGATATCATCCCGCTTAGCTACAGCGCTGTCGGATTCGCAAATGAAACAAATGTCTGCGTCGTGGCACACGCTTCGGGAACCATACGCCCGAGTGATTCTGAGGTGGAGGAAATCGAAGCCGGATGGTATACGAAAAGCGAGGTTCGCGATCTGTTAAAGAGTGAACTGTTCGCAGCGAGAACTCAGGCCTACTGCTATATGTGGGTACGAACAAACTAAAAACCACGATATTTGCTATCGTGGTTTTTGATATTTTTTTAGCTCTTTCGTATTGTTTCGCACATATTTGCTTGACAAATCCTTGAAATTTCGATATAATTCGTATGTATGCGTGAGTTCTGTCATCCAAAAAGGGATGGAAAGAGGAGCTTCCGTACAGAAACCATTAATCAATATCTATATTTTTAGGAGGAAATCATGGAGCAGAACAACAACAATGTTTCACCACTTGGCATGGTCTTTGGTATCATCAGTTTGGTAGTATCAATCATTGGTGGTATCACATTCGGTATCATCGGTGCAGGTGTCGCACTTGTTTGCGGTATTCTTGCCATCGTATTGAGCGTTAAGGTTAAGAAAGAGACTGATGGCGCTAAGGGAACAGGCGGTATGGTTATGGGTATCCTCGGTATCGTATTCGGCGCACTCTTCGCTATCGGATGTACAGTATGTGGCGCATCTGTAATGAGCGAGGCCGGTACAAGCGGCGGTACATGCTACGGATGTGTAGGATTTAAGTGCTTCGTAGACAGCAAGACAAGCGAGATTCAGGACGCACTTGATAAGATTGATTGGGGCGATCTTGCAGATCAGCTTGATCAGTAATAATTGACAATCAGGGGTTGTCGTCTTTGACGGCAACCCTATTTTTTATACAAAAGGCAAACAGGATAAGGAGAAAAAAACATGTTTCCATCAATTCATATAGCCGATTTGGAAATACCTCTTTACGGTATCATTTTTATCGCAGGTGTTGCCTTGGCTATTCTTATCGCCAGAAAGTTCTGCATGCGAGCATCCTTACCCAAGCCGGATCTTTTATATGGAGCGTTGTATTCTTTCATCGGAATACTTATAGGATCAAAAATCGTATACTGTATCACCATGCTCCCGAAGCTGATAAAGATATGGGATGTAGTAGAAAAAACATATCCGAACTTTTTTAAGAGAATAGTGTTTGAGATCACTTTTTTGTTCGGAGGATATGTTTACTACGGCGGACTCATCGGTGCCGTAATATTTGTTTATATCTACTGCAGACAGTATAAGGTTGATTTCCGCGCGTTTATAGATGTATTCGCCGTGATGATCCCATTTGTTCACGGCATCGGAAGGATCGGTTGTTTTTTAGCGGGATGCTGCTATGGTATAGAATATCATGGACCTTTTGCGGTACATTTTCCGTATCAGGAGGGAGTACCGGAGCTATCCGAGGTTCCGAGATTCCCTGTCCAGCTTTTTGAGGCAGGACTCAACTTTATCTTTTTCGGAGTACTGTTATTCCTGTTTTTAAAGATAGGACTGCGTAACGGAAAAGTATTGGGTGTATATCTTATCTACTATTCCATAGTAAGATTTATCCTGGAGTATCTAAGGGGCGACGCGATCCGCGGAGGTATCGGCGTACTGTCTACGTCGCAGATCATAAGTATCATACTCCTGCCGATAGGTATATTCCTCACCGTAAAGGGACTTCCGAAGAGAAAAAAAGCAGAAGAAATTACTGAAGAATAACAATAATTATCATAATAAAAATGGCACCTGCGGGTGCCATTTTTTTATTCGAAACCTATATCCTTTATCTGTATCTTTTCACTTCCGTGATAAACAAAGTACAATGGATGAACTCCGTTCGGAATATCTGCATCCCCTTCACATCTGATCCATTCCATCGGATCATCGGAATGAGGTATGATTATTTTCCCTACCGTATCGCCTTCAGGCGTTAGCCGGATATCGAGTATGCAGTCTTCCGATGTGAAAGAATCCTTAACTGCATCTGCCCTCTCAAATCCCTTCTGACCAACTCTTTCATCCGCTCTTAACGGCGCATCCAATACGACCAGATTCTCTGCATTTTCAACGCGTGCGATAACGGATACTTTTTTGTTATTGTTAAACTCAAAAAACTTGTATCCGATCAGAGTATCATTTTCTATCTCTCCGATAAATCTGTCATCACCCAGATGAGTCACATTTGGAAAAGAATCTTTAAAGATACTGTTTGATCCGTGCGGCATATGGTGATTTGTAAGGTTACAGCAGATCACCGAAGGATATGTTCCCACTGCCGGCAGTGGTCCCCCATTAAGCCCGCAGCTCGTGATCTCCACCTGGCGTATGCTCCCGTCAGGTGCTATCTCTATCTGCTCCGCACAGGACTGTCTGCTGTAATCAGACTTGTGTGTCAGCCTATGGAAAAATACATACCATTTTCCGTTTATATTCTCAATACTTCCGTGCGTGGTTCCGGTCATATTCAAACGATCCTTCGCCTCACGCCCGTTCAGTCCGATATCACCGTTCGAAACGATTGTACCACCGAAAGTGAAATCTCTGTCCGGCTTATCGCTCGTCGCGTAGCACAACTCATGGTTCAGCCAGGATGAATAAATGAAATAATACGTACTATTTATTTTTCTGATAGATGCACCCTCAAAGAACGGATGCTCCTCGAAACTTGTGCCTTTCACCTTATATGGAATAATAAGGCGCGCTTCTTCCTTTACGGTCAACATGTCATCCTCGAGAACGAGCATGGCGGGGCCGTTTACCGACTCGCCGGAATCCATGTACGAAAGGATTTCCTCCCGCGTACGGTTAAACATCTTTACCTCATCGTCAAGACGTCCGTTCGTCATGAAATCATCTTCCTCTTCATAGCCGTAACGGGTTCCGTAATAAAGGCGGATCACACCATCATCATTTATTACCGCAGGGTCAAAGCAGATGTATTTCTGCATCGGAGTGCCGTCAGCATTCCTCACGAATCCGAGATACTCATAAGGACCGGCGGGCTTATCTGCCACCGCTACACTTATCGGTCCGTCGTAACCTCCATAGCCGTAATCTCCACCCATACCGTAGTACAGATAGTATCTGCCGTCATTTCCGCGAACCACATCCGGCGCATACATGTATTTACGATTAGGATAGTCCGGATCCTGGTCGGAGCGATAGATCACGCCCTCATACCGCCAGTCGGTAAGGTCCGTAACCGGCGCAGAATATGTAACATAATCGCGCATGCAGTAGGTATAACCACCCTCCGCGTCATGTGAACCGAAAATATAAACCCGATCGCCGAACACATGTGGTTCGGCGTCGGGTATGTACTCATTGATAGGTAAATATGGATTAAAAACCATTATGCCTCCGCTTCTTCCTTATACTCTCTTACCTTTTTGAAATCATCAAGCACTTCCTGACTTGGCTTCTTGGTAACAAGACTCACGATAATGATAGCAAAGAGGCTGATAAAGAATCCAAGCAGCAGTGAGTAAAGACCTGTCTTTGCGTACAGGGTCTCACCACCGAACGGGATATAATCCCAAATGATAACAAATGCTCCACCTGTAAAAATACCCGCGAAGGCGCCGGCAATATTTGTTCTCTTCCAGAAGAGTGAAAGTACAACCAAAGGTCCGAACGCACATCCGAGACCGGCCCACGCATCCGACACGAGATTCATGATCGATGAGTTCGGATCCCAGGCGATGACAGTAGCGATCACTGCTACGATAACGACCGTAATACGGCTTACCCAAAGCACCTTTTTATCCGGTGCATCCTTTTTGATAAGGTTTTTATAAATATCCTTCGATACCGATGACGCACAGACAAGAAGCTGTGAATCCGCGGTCGACATGATAGCCGCGAGGATTCCGCAGAGGAAAATACCTCCGATAAATATAAATACCATATTATCCGAGAACACTTTCTGGATCATCTCGATAAACACATTCTCTGAATCCTCAAGTCCCGGGATATATCCGCGTCCTATGATACCGATCACACATGCGGCTGCAAGTGAAACAGCCACCCATACTGTCGCGATGGTCGTGGATTTTTTGATCTCCTTCTCGCTACGTACCGCCATGAAACGAACAAGGATATGAGGCATTCCGCAGTATCCGAATCCCCATGCGAGGTCAGACAGGATGGATGATAACGGATACGGCTCTCCTCCGGCATACATCATATTCAGATAATCAGAATCTGTTACACCACCGGCTGTAAGTGCACCTGCCACATCTCCACCGATTGCCATATATGCAAGGATCGGCACTGTAAGAAGTCCGATAAACATCAGCGCGCCCTGTACAAAGTCCGTCTTACAGACCGCAAGGAATCCACCCATGAAGGTGTACGCCAGGATAACCAACGCTCCGATAACCATAGCCACATGATAGTCAAGTCCGAATACACGGTTGAAAAGCTTTCCTCCCGAAGCAAGTGCGGATGCAGTATACACCAGGAAGAATATGGTGATAACGATGGATGACAGAGTCATCAGGACTCTTTTCTTGTCATGGAAACGATTGCTGAAAAACTCAGGCAATGTCATAGAGTTGTTCGCCACGATAGTATAACGACGAAGCGGCTTGGCGATAAACACCCAGTTAAGAACCGTACCTATGAAAAGACCAATCGCGATCCATACTCGGCCGGTACCGCCGATATAGATCGATCCCGGAAGACCCATCAAAAGCCATCCACTCATATCGGATGCCTGAGCTGACAGAGCTGCTACCCAGCTGCTGAGTCCACGTCCGCCAAGGAAATAATCCTCTGTTGTCTGTGTTTTTTTCATATTGAATACACCGATGCTGATCATCATCACGAGATAACACGCAAATGCGATCAATATCAGGATTCCCTTTGATGAAAATACTGTTACCATTTTACTTCTCCTTTTTCATATTAAAAAATATCAACACGCGTAATACTATATCATAAAACACGTATAAACGCAAGAAAAAAGTGTATACAAAAGGCTTTTGATACGATATAATTGAGAATGCGAGGAGGGTATGATCAATGAGCAAATACATCATGGCACTCGATGCCGGTACAACGAGTAACAGATGCATTCTTTTTGATAAAAAGGGCAAGCTCTGCGCAATGGCTCAAAAAGAGTTCACGCAGTACTTCCCGAAGCCCGGCTGGGTTGAGCATGACGCCGGTGAGATATGGTCAACCATGCTCGGTTGCGCCGCAGAGGCGATGAGTAAGGTTGGTGCGTCCGCATCCGATATCGCAGGTATAGGTATAACCAACCAAAGGGAGACCACCATCGTCTGGGACTCCTCTACCGGAGAGCCTATCGGACCTGCCATCGTATGGCAGTGCCGCAGGACTGCAGATATCTGTGACGAGCTTAAGGCCAGGGGCTTTACCGAAAAGTTCAGGGCACGGACAGGGCTCATCCCCGATGCCTACTTTTCTGCGACCAAGCTCAAATGGATCCTTGACCACAATGAAGGCTCAAGAGAACGTGCGAAAAAGGGCGAGCTGAAGTTCGGAACAGTCGAAACCTGGCTCATATGGAAACTTACGGGTGGAAAGGTACACGTCACCGACTACTCCAACGCCTCCCGAACGATGATGTTCAACATAAACACACTTGAGTGGGACGATGCCATACTAAGGCTTCTCGATATCCCGAAGCGGATGCTTCCTGATCCCAAGCCCTGCAGCCAGGTATACGGAAGGACCGATCCCAAGCTCCTCGGTGGGCGCATAAAAATAGCGGGAGCCGCGGGAGATCAACAGGCTGCACTCTTCGGACAGGCCTGCTTCGAAAAGGGCGACGCGAAAAACACCTACGGAACCGGTTGCTTTTTACTCGCGAACACCGGAGACAAGCCCGTATTCTCGAAAAACGGTCTCGTCACGACCATAGCCTGGGGTATAAACGGAAAGATATGCTACGCGATGGAAGGTTCGATCTTTATCGCGGGCGCGGCCGTACAGTGGCTGCGTGACGAGCTGCATATGATAAACAATGCTTCCGAGACTGAGGAGCTCGCACTCAAAGTAAACGATACAAACGGTTGCTACGTCGTCCCTGCATTTACAGGCCTCGGTGCTCCATACTGGGATCCGTATGCAAGAGGAGTTATAGTAGGACTCACCAGGGGAGTAAACAGAAACCACATCATACGAGCTACTCTGGAGTCCATCGCATTCCAAACCTACGATGTTATCAAAGCGATGGAGGCCGACCTCGGTGAAAAGCTCACTGTACTGAAAGTAGACGGAGGCGCCAGCGTCAACAACTTCCTTATGCAACAGCAGGCGAACATCGCGGCAAAGCGGGTGATCCGCCCGGCATCTGTTGAGAGCACCGCATTGGGTGCGGCCTATCTGGCAGGTCTGGCTGTCGGCTATTGGAAGAGCACCGCTGATATCCTTGCAAACCGAACTGTAGACAGAACCTTTGAGCCTGATATGAGCGATGAGAACAGAGCAGCTGCTTTAGATGGTTGGAAGCATGCAGTAGCTTCGGCGAGAGTAAATACCAACGATAAAGAATAAAAAAAATGGCACCCGCAAGGATGCCATTTTTAACTGTTAAATCCTACCACATCATCTGATCAGGAATCCGAAATCATTCTGCCACTGAGCATATGCTCTCTGCTGCTGCTCACGCTGATTGTTCTGCTGAACTGTAGTGTTTTGCTGAGGATTCTCGAGGTTCTGTACGATCTCTGCTCTCGTTTCAGCGTTTATGTTTTGATTTGACTCTTCGTCAAAGGCTGTCTCTACAGCTCCTGTCTGGCGCTCTACCTTATCAATACGGCTGGTGTTCTCAGCCATATCCTTCTCTGTCTGTGACAGACTCTGCTGAGTGTTCTGCAGCTTTTCTTCACGCTTCTCGATCTCAGCCTTGTAATCGTTTTGTGAGATCTCACCCTTTTGAGCCATCTGCTGAAGCTGAGCGTTTGTGTAGCCCGCGTAGTTCGTTATGTTCTGCTTGCGAGTCTCCTCCTCGCCCTGAGCAGTCTTCTCACGGATGGCCTCCTGATCCTTTTTATCTTCCTCGCGACGCTCAACCTGATCTGCCTTCTGTTTTTCGTCGTCGAGTTCTTTTTTAACCTGTTCCTTGATGTGCTCTCTGACCTTCTGCTGCTCCTCGATCTGTTCCTGAGAAGCACTCTTGTCATCAGCCTTTTTATTATCCTGAGCCTTTGCATCCTTTTCCGCAGCAAGACCCTTTTTGCTGATCTCAAGCTCGATACCCTCTTCGGGCTTATCGGTACGCGCAATGTTCTCCTTGCGCATCTGCTCGGCAGCAGACTTGCCGGCCTCCTCGCGCTTGACATCGGACTCGACTCTGGTTTCAACCTTCTGCTCAACCGCTGCACGGTTGGTCTCGGTACTCTGTGTAGTTTGCGTCCTTGCTGTCTGCGCTGCAGACTGAGCGGCATTTGTATTTACCTGGAATGAATTTGCATTTGTCCCTATCATAGCAAACACCCCGCTTTCCAACAGGCTTCCTTGTCCTGTTCTGTTACTCGCCGAAATCAAATCGGCACACATACTTATACTTAATAACAGTATAAGCCATATGCGCCGAAAAGTCAAGCGTTTCGCCTTATTTTTCCAGAAAAATCTTCCGACACGGATGCACCGTGTTTTCAGCTCTTACCAACCCAGATCCATGAGCCATGAGTTAAGTGCTCTGTCTCTATCCTTTTCACTCATGCTGTCGTCCTTCGGGCTCTCATATTCGCCCTTTATATTTCCGTCAACGAGGTAGAGAACGCGTGAGCATCTCGCAGCCACCTTGGCATCATGTGTTACCATCATTACAGTCGTACCCTCTTTGTTGAGCTTTACGAGCTCATCCATAACCTCGTTAGATGAAGTGCGGTTCAGGGCTCCTGTCGGCTCATCGGCAAAGATTACACTCGGCTTATTTATCAGAGAACGGCAGATGCACGCACGCTGAAGCTGACCGCCGGACACCTCATTGATATCGTTATCCGCAACATCGATGATACCGAGCTTTCTCATCAGGTTTTCTCCATCTTCGTATTTTTCTTTTTTTGTTCTTTTATCCTTCTTACTCTGTACTGCAGGAAGAGTGATGTTATCAAGGATGGTGAGATTTTTCATCATGTACATCTGCTGGAAGATAAATCCCATCTTGTCAAGTCTGAGACCGGCAAGCTTTTTATCCTTCATCTGAGTGATATCCTCACCCTCAAACTTCACCTCTCCGCTGGTTGCTTTATCCATACCTGATATTGCGTACAAAAGGGTTGATTTTCCTGATCCGGATGGTCCCATGATTGCGACCATCTCACCTTCCTCAACATCAAAGCTTACGTTTCTCAATACGTTATTCTGACGCTTATTTACTACATATGTTTTGCATACATCTTTTACTTCAAGGATCTTTTCACTCATGATTTCTTCCTCCATTTTTTATTCAATATTTGCTGTGTCACGTGCCGTTATTTTTCTTGTGAATAATGCTGTTATCATTGCAACTAAAACTGTTACAACAAGTACTATTCCCGGGTAAAAGAAGAATGTCTTTGCAACATCAATCTTGTATTCAACATCACTCTTTCCTACCAAGGAGTAGATCGGATCACCGAAAAGCTTCGTGACCGGTATCGAGAGCGCCGCTGACAGGAACGCAACAACAGCTCCGACTATTACAAATCTCCAAGTATGCCATCTTACTATCGCACCGTTTGAAAAGCCAATCGCTTTCAATGTAGCTATCTGCGTGACCTCTCCTGCGATGAGTGTCCTTTCCGTAAGGATCGTCACCAGAAGTATTACTACCATCGTGATTGCCAAGAGCAGATACACGAGCGCTTCCATCGTCGGCGCTACCTTCATACAGTCTACACAGTAGTCCTCGGCATTCATTACCTCGTCCGTATCAAATAGATCCTCAACCTTAGCCATACGCGATGAGATGGTTTCCTTATCCGGATTATCGTCAAAATCGATCTGAATACCCATGGCACTCGAGAAGTGCATGATATCAACCGGCGCATCCGTATGGAAGCGGATCAGCTCTCCCATGTTGTTCATGGTTTCATATATCTGAGTTACTATACAGTCCATATCCTTTTCGGTGAAATGAACCGTGATCTTGTCTCCGATTCCGATCCCCATAAACTTACTTACGGAAGGAGTGATCGCTATCTCATCAGGCGCCGCCGGAGCGGTTCCTTCAATGTAAGCATAATCATCCATCTTTGTCCCGAGTCCGCACTGGAAAGTGTAACTATAGTCCTTTCCGTTCACCGTGATCGGATATTTGTACTGGAGCTCCACACAGAGTTTACCGGGGATGCCTGCATCAGATAACTTCTTTTCATAATCATCGAGCATATCCTGTACTCCATCTATCGAACCGGCGCTGACCATCTTCATCGTCTTATCCACATCCATGATGTAGAGATCACTCACTTTTCCGAAGCTGTCAGCAAATGCGTCGCTGCGCATGGTCGATGAAATATTCACCATCATAAGTACCAGTACGGTACACAGTAAAAATGTCAAGACAATCGTGAAGAATCTCTTCGGTGCACTGATTACATCATTCAGTGCCAGATATCCGCCGGGCTTCAAGTGAGTTTTTCTCAAATGGTATTTGTTTTTCTTTTTATAACGCTCACCACTCTGACCTGATCTGATTGCATCGAGCGGCGTAAACTTCTTTACTCTTCTTGTAAACATAAAGCCAAAGAGTATACATATTATCACGATGCAAACAGCTCCGATAATATTCCATGTTACATCGTCGTTATTTTTCAGCATGATCGCTTTTGCGCTTTCCCTCAAAAGGAAGTTTCCAAACGGGATGCTGATTCCAAATCCGATCGCCGATCCGATCAACGCCATCGCCAAATACTTCACGATGTAGAGTGAGCGAATCTTGATATTTTTGATACCAATCGCCTTCATAACACCGATCTCTCTGAACTCCTCTTCGATGGAGAAGCGGATCGAGAATCTCAGGATGACCAGTGATACTATGATCAGCACTGCGCTCATGATGAGCATCACAACAGCCAGTATCATGTCCATCAGATAAGATGTTTTTATCAGGTTTTTATCTCCGTCAAATGCTACGTTACTTGTGTTCGTAAGTGCCGATTTGATCGCCTTCGTATCATCCGTATCGATGTAGCAGCACTGCCCCATGTATGAATCGCGAATAACCTGTTTTTCCTTAAGCTTGTTGTAATCTTTATCGCTTATGATAAATCTTCTGTTACCGACGATCGCACCTCCGAGGAAGCCATCCTTGCAGATATCGACTATCTTTAAATCAAACTCTACACCGTTATGATTAACGTGAATAGTATCACCGATTTTTTTATCCGTCTCATCCAGGAAACCGTGTGATACATAGACCTCACCCTCCTTCGGATCTGTGATGAGATCGTTGTTCCCATCATAGAACTTGAGAGCCGTATGCGCTCCCGACATGATCAGGTTCGCACCGGATGTCGAGCTGTAATCTATATCCGTTCCGTCCGCATTTTTAAAATGCTTCTGTGACGCGTATATAGTCTCCTCGATGCGATAGTCCTTTATCTCCTTTGTGTTCTTCAGAAAATCATCGAGTGCACCCACCGCGTGATCACCCATCGTAAGGATGTTGTAATCACCGACACCGGCCTCAA
This sequence comes from Lachnospiraceae bacterium P6B14, assembly GCA_000687695.1. Lineage (GTDB taxonomy): Bacteria > Bacillota > Clostridia > Lachnospirales > Lachnospiraceae > Eubacterium_F. The sequence goes on from JHWZ01000006.1 coordinate 169,119, forward strand.
CCAAGTAATCGCTCAGTCCGTTTGTCACCGCGATGACGTTGTTCATACCACTCGCCATGAACATGGACGCGATGATGATGAAGATAAAAAGGATCGTATTCATCGTCTTTTTTCTCTTCAGATCTCTGCGTAGCATTCGTAGAAACATACCGTTTCCCTCCGTTTCATAAAAATAACCTCAGTACAGTTTCTCTGTTACTGAGGCTATCTTACCAAATCAATTATTAAACAATCCTTAAATGTTTTAATATTCTAAAAAAGTGTTCCGACACCCGTATTTTCGGGATTTTTATGCTTTTCGAACAACAACCGCCGCAGTAAAAGTATCTTCACTCGCCGTCACATAGATGTCTCCATCCATTCGTTTCATCAGCTCCCTGCTGATATACAGACCAAGTCCGGAACCTTTTTTCTCACCGACATTACTCCCGCGATAGAAGGAGTCAAACAGGTGAACCATTTCATCCTCCTTCGGCGGCTCACCGGTGCTCATCACATGTATCAGTTGCGCATCCTCTTCCTCGGAAAAGGAGATATTCACCTTACGACCGTCACCGTATTTGATCGCATTTTCAAGCAGGTTCTGGATAACCTCCACGATACGATCCTGATCACCACAAAGCAGCGGGTTACCATGGCTCTCAACCGTAAAGCCCGTATGCAACGATGCAAACTTTTCGTTGTAGTAATCAGTTATTTCTTTTAGTGCATCTGCCAGATAATACTCTCCCTTTTTAACCTCGAGCGCAAGGAAATCCTCTCTCGAAGCAGCAGTGATCTCGTCAATATAACGACGCAACTCGTCCGCGTTTTTCTTTATCCCGGCGTATGCATCTGCCTGCTTTTCAGGTGTATCGTAAAGCCCGGATGACAGCGCTTTTTCATACAGCTCGATCGCAGACAGCGGTGTTTTTATATCATGGGAAAGAGAAAGCATAAGAGTTTTTCTTTCCTTCTGATACGCCTGTTCACGCTCTTTTCCTTCCTCGAGCCTCTCTCTGAGCATGTCCATGCCCCACAGGAACCTCCCGAATACGTGGCTTTTTTCCTCATGCACGGGAGCAGACAGATGCCCCTTGGCGAGATCCACGGTGAGTCGTTCCATCTCGGCAAACGGACGAATGACCTTCTTGTTAATAAGTATAAACAAAACGACGGTTATGAGGAGCATCGCACCAAAGCCGATATTCATAAATACCAGTCCGTTATACGACTTTTCTTTTTCATATACAATTCGGCAAAGTGATCCGTTTATATCCTCTACCACATAGTCCTCACTCCCCGGGTTTTCGACATCGAATGGCGACACCGAAACAATATGAGGATAGCGCTCTCGGTCAAAATCTGTCAGCTTACTTTGGATAGCAGTATTGCTATTTTTAAGTTCATCTGCCAGTCTTTTTATCTCAACCAGATATGTCTTGTCATAAGATCCGTCAAGCGAAGATATAGCAAAGAAATTTCCCAAGCCGATCACTATGAGCTCAACGACTATAAATATAATAAGTATTTTTTTGATGATAACACCTCTTTCTCACGGTATGAAAAATACCACGATAGAATCCTACCATCAGAATTCTATCAGTTTTTTTATTTTTGTCAAGCCACGTTTCCCGCAAAACAAGAAAACGGCGCCCATTCGGACGCCGCCCCCTTTTAGAATATGGATGATAGATGTGACCTAGAATAAATAGGGCTTATCCCACAGGTTGAGCTTGGTTCCGATACCGAGCTCTTTTGCCTTTTCATAACACTGCTTGCCCCATGCTACATCCTCGACAGGCATACCGCCTACCGAGTAGATGATGACTTCATCATCTGACTTTCTTCCCTCTGCCTTTCCGGCGAGGATTGCTCCGAGATTGATGATCTTGTCCTTGGAAAGCTTTCCGTCATGGACCAGATCCAACCACAAACAACCCGGAATATAAATAGTATTGTAGGTAGGATACGGATACTCCTCCGCCCATGCCTCATACAACTTGATATTGTCACATACAAGCTTTGCCTTGCCACTGCATACATACTCGTCAGAAAAATCTCCCGAACCCGGAATACAGAACAGCGCACCCGGCTTGATCCAGGATTCCTCGATAAACGGATACTGACTTCTGTCCATACCCATCGAGGTGGAGGTCGCAAAGCTCATGATATCCGAACCTCTTACGCACTCCTCGAGTGTTTCAACAACCTCGATTGTCTTAAACTGCGGCAAATGCTCCTTTACAAAGCTGATACATCTATCAATAGACTCTCTTCCTCTTCCCTTGATCTTCAGGGTATCCAGCGTCGGACGAAGCGCAGCAAAGGTCTCGATCGCTGTGATATTGATAACGCCCGGACCTACGATACCGAGCACCTTGGCATTCTCCACTGCCAGGTTCTTTACTCCCGCACCGGGGATACCTGAGGTACGATACGCAGACAGGAGGTTCGCAGACATCAAGGCCAACGGAGCTCCTGTATCCTTATCATTCAACATGACCATAAGGATAGATCTCGGAAGCCCCTTATCTCTGTTCTCAACGTTTGAACCATACCACTTCATACCTGCCATATCTGTCTGGCCACCTACGTAAGCAGGCATTGCCATGAATCGACGATCCGGCCCGTTCTTCGGCATGTTCGGGAACGGCGGATTATCCGGGAAGGTAACCATGGTTCCATGAGAGTTTCCGTTCTCACCACCCATGAGATAATCACCCTTATCCATGGTGATCAAAAGCTCCTCCATACACTCGGTACAGGCAACCACGTCGTTTACGCCTGCCTTCAGCATGTCTTCCTCACTCAGATACAGAAAATCAATTTTTGAATCAGCCATAATCATACCCTCCTTTTTTATCTCTTTTTCTTGTGATATTTTTCATACAATTCGTTCTCCATCGCCATTACTTCCTTAACGGGATAAGGCTTGAAAAACGGTCGTTTAACTCTAAACTTAAGCCAGAAAAATGCGAACACCGTAAGCGCTAAAATAATGATTCCGCAAACCATATACAACTGGCCCTTGACTGCCCAGTCCGGATCGATATTGTATATCATCCAACCGGTTCCCATTATACCTATAATCGGGATTACCGGTCCCAAAGGCACCTTGAAGTTTCGCGGCGCATTCGGCAATCGTCTTCTTAAAAGCAACACATTCAGATTTGATACAATGTAGCTCAGCATCCACAAGATCGCCAGTACCGAGATCAAAAATGAAAGTGAATCTGTCGTTGACAGTCCCGTGATATTGATCAGACAAAACGCTGCTGCCTCAAACAGGATTCCCATATAGGGGGCATTTTTCTTGTTTGTTTTATTAAAGAACGCAGGCAGAAGCCCTATCTTCGACATACCCATCAGGATGTATGACAATGATGACATGATCGTATTTACCGAACTGATAACAGCCAGCAGTGACACGATGACCATCCAGTATTTTCCGATCGGCCCGAGCAACATCTGACCAAAAAGAATATGCGGTGTCGTGCTTGCCCCGAGCTCTTCCCACGAAGTATAGTTTCCGAAACCAAAGGTCAAAAATGCCTGCATCGCCAATATGATGATCATACTGAGGATCATACCAAGAGGGATATCTCTCTTGGCATTTTTACACTCCTTGGTAAGAGGTACTACGTACTCGCCTCCGATAAACAGGAAGAATGCGAGTCCGCAAAGTCCCGTGATGCTCGAAAAATCGGAAGCCAAAACCTTCGGCTGCTGCACGATCTCTCCGGTTCCGATCCCGAAAGCTCCCATGATTCCCATGATGACCAGGGATCCAATGAGCGCATAAGCTACGAAATCCTGAATCTTGATAAATACATCCACACCGTTTAGGTTGGCGATCATCAATAACAAAACCAACACAACACAGAAAACCCACGGTGGGATAGAAGTTCCATCAAAAAGCCCCGCGATCGTATTTCCGAACATCGCACCTTCGACTGATCCTGCGATCGTGTTACAAAGCACGTATCCACCCACTGTACATATAATGGTAATAAAAGGTCCCACACAAGCCAGTGAATACTGTGCAAGTCCACCTGTCAGATCCGGCATAAGTGAGTTCAGCTCTGCGATCGACATTAGAGTTACTATATTCAGCACGCAGGCGATCACCATTGATATAATAAAGGGAATACCGATCGCCGAAGACCCGATACCGATGGACAGAAGGCAGCTTGACGCTACGACCAGTCCTACACCTGTTGCGATGACACTTCCGAGGCCCAGTTTCTTTACTCCCATAAACGCCTCCTTTCTCTTCTCCTTAACGATAGCCTTCTATCAATCAAATTCTCCTTCCACAAGGGCATCCATACCCTCTTCTCCGGTACGTACACGAATCGCATTTGTTACCGGTGATACAAAGATCTTTCCATCTCCGATATGACCTGTATAGAGCTGCTTTTCAACAAAATCCAAGAAGTCATCTACCTTTGCCGACGGAAGAACGACCATAACAACCTGCTTGTCAAGGAGTGTCGGCTCTTCATTTTTTTCAACCTCATACTCCTGTGTTCCGAGCTGAACTCCGCAACCCTTTGCATCATAGATGGTCATTCCGGTGATACCGAACTTACCGAACTCCTTGGTAAGCTCCAAAACCTTTGCTTCTCTAGTGATAATTTCAATCTTTGATAATTCTTCAATAGCTACTTTCATACTCTCTTCACCTCCTATATCTTTGCCTTAAATCTACCATAGCGCAGTCCGCTGATATCCACAGATGTCTTTCCCTCTATCATGAGCATCGCCAGCTGCTCACCTACTGCAGGTCCTATTCCAAACCCGTGACCACTGAAACCGCATGCGATCACGAGACCCGGCGCTTCATCCGCAAATCCCAAAACCGGTACTCCGTCCTGACAAATATCCAAAAATCCAGCCCAGGTTCTGACTATCTTCGCATCCTCAAGTTCGGGGAAATACTTCATGATACCTCTGCAGATACACGGTGCTGTGATAGCCGTATTACTCGGCGAGTTCAAAGGACCGTGGTCTCTGTTGTTCAACTCTATTCCTGAGGATCCTCCAAATACAAAGGATCCATGATCCGACTGATGTCCGTAAAAATCTGCCTCCGCGGTACCCAGCATCTGATCGAACATATGAGGCTCTGCCTCTGTGACCAAGCACTCCATCAGCTCTGTATGCATCGGAACATCTATTCCTACTGTTTCCAGGATATCCCTGGATTCATACCCCGCTGCCACCATTACGTACTCACCTTCATATACGGCACCGGACTCTCCATACACTCTGCTCACGCGTCCTTTGTATTTTTTCAGACCCGTGACCGACTCACCGGTGATGAATCTCACACCCATCTCCCTGGCTTTTTTGTAAAAAGCGAGAGTAGTCTTCATCGGGTTTGCATGTCCATCGGTCGGACACCAGCTGGCTCCGATCACCTCGTCAGACAAATGCGGGTTGATCTCCTTGACCTCCTTCGCATCGATCATACGGACGTCCAGCCCGCAGGCCTTCGCTCGTTCTGTCAGGCCCTCTAAGATCTTCAGATGCTCCTCGGTCTTTCCGAGACGAAGGTTACCGTCTTTATGATATTCACAATCCACTCCCAGTTCCTCGGAGAGTCCCGGCCACAGATACTTGATGCCGTACATCGCCAAAGGAAGCTCTCTCGGATCTCTTCCGGACTGTCTGACACCGCCTCCGTTTCGACTTGATCCTCCGTTTCCGATATTGTCACTTGCCTCGAGGACTATGACGGACTTTCCTTTTTTTGCCAGATAGTATGCTGTTGCACAACCGATGATTCCTCCACCGACTATAACAACATCTGCTTTGTTTTCTGTCATAATCCATCACCCCCTTCATTTCCCAGCACCCGCATCTCGATAGGTCTCATTGGTGACCTCGCGGTTGCAGGTTCCAGCTTGTCCGGAGTGACGCCAAGCTCTCTTGCAACTATTCCCTTTACAAGTCGTGAACAGGTCTGTCCCTGACAGAGCCCCATTCCGGTTCGCAGATACCTGCGAATCTCCGTAAGTGTCCACATGCCGTCATGAACGGCGCGGCGAATCTCTCCCTTTGTTACCTCCTCGCAACGACATATCAGCATGTCGTCATCCGGCATAGGTATGAACTCGCCGATATCTTTGGAACGATCTATCGGTTCACTCATGTGTATCACCCTCCTTATCCATATTCGTTTATTTTTCAGGCTACGAAAAATCTCACCTTCATAGCGAATTCCTTAGGCACCTTCATGGTAACCAGATTGGTGTGATCAAAGCTTGCCATATCCTTTACCGAAACCACGGTTGCTTCACAGAGTTTCTCTCCGCTTCTGCTCAGGCCGTAGCCTTTGCTTCCCTCTTTGGGTAACGGCATAAACTCATAAGGAATGGTAACTGTCGCTGTACCATCTCCGGCATCCTCATCCACTAGGAAGATCGCCTGACCGGAACAGCTGGCTACACACATTCCGCAGCCCACACACTCACTGTTATCAACAACTATCGGAAGGTAAGTGATATTCTCACCGATTGAGATACATCCCTTCGGGCAGGCATCCTGACACGGGTTACATGGAATGTTTTGAGTACATTCCATAACAGGATGAACACCGACCTTATGTGTAACACCAGGGAATCTCTCGATCTCATCATCCGCAACGTATCCTTTTTCAAGAAGACTCGAGGATATCTCGATCCCCTCATCGGTTTTTTCAATCTTCTTTCCCCTGTTTGACGGAGCAAACATACCCTGACGCAGACTCTCCAGATCTTCAGAGAGTTCTTCAAGCGCGGCATTTTTTTCTTCCTCTGTGCAATACCCGAGATACTCGGCAACACATACACCGGCCATTCGTCCCTCGATCATCGCCGAGGATGCCTCCTCGATACCGGATACATCACCTACGGCAAAGACGCCCGGTACGGATGTCTCTCCGTACTCATCTATGATAGGAACCTGGCCTCCGCGCTTCGGATTGTCTTCCATCTTGCAACCACTCATTTTTAACAGCTGACTCATCGGAGACAAACCGACCGCCATGCAGATGGTATCAACATCGAAGTATTTTTCAGTTCCCTTGATCGGACTGAACTTCTCATCCACCTGACTGATAGTAACACCGGTTACATGATCCTCTCCGTGTGCCTCCGTGATCGTATGTGAGAGATAAAACGGTACTCCCGTTCTCGCCACCTTAGCAGCATGAACACCGTAGCCTCCAACTCTCGGCGCAGCATCTACCAGTGCCACGACCTCACATCCTGCCTGCAAAAGCTGGAAGGAAACCACCAGACCGACGTTACCGGAACCCAGCATAAGGATCTTTTCTCCGGGCTTTATACCATGAAGGTTCATCATGGTCTGAGCTGCTCCTGCTCCGATCACACCGGGAAGTGTCCATCCGGGGAAAGTGACCATGTTCTCCGCTGCACCGGTTGCAACGATCACCGTATCTCCCTTATAATGACTGACCTCATCTCCGATCCTGACTACTATCTCTTTGTCCTGATAGAGTCCTGTCACGGTTGCATTAAGGATAACCTCAACACCCTTTTGGGCCGCCTCGGAGAGGAGTTCTTCTCCAATACGAAAACCTCTTATCTTTGCTCTGTGTTTCTTTGAGCCGAAGAATTTATGGATCTGTTTGAACAGCTGTCCACCCGGTTTTTCATTTTCATCAAATACTGCAACCTTTAATCCTCTTCCGGCTGCCTCGATCGCTGCCGAAAGTCCGGACGGTCCGGCACCTACTATGATCACATCATATCTTTTCATCCACACTCACCTCGCTCCTTCTTCATGCTTCCTTTGGGATAACTCCGTCCTGTGTCTGAATCTCCATCCCCTGTTCGAGAGGAGTAACACAGGTTCTTATATTCGGCTTTCCGTTCACGACCATTACACAGTCAGTACATCTTCCTATCGCACAAAAGATACCGCGCGGCTTGTGTTCCTTTTTTGTGTATCTGTGGATCATCACACCGTTGGCCTTAAGCGCAACCGCAATCGGCTCTCCTGCAAATCCCTTCATCTGCTTGCCGTCAAACGTAAACGTGATCTCCTGTCCCTTTGAATAATGACCGAGTATCGGATGTTCTTCTATCCTGTTCATGGTCATCCCTCCTTAACTTGCGAGCCGAGCATTGCCTCCATCTCGATCTCAACAAACTGTGTCGGCCTGTTTAGCTTAGCTATTTCAACCATTGTGCATAAAGGCTTGATATCATGGAAGAACTCTGAATATGCCTCGCATATCCTTCCGCCCTGGCCGATGTCCGTGGTGTAGATCATCACATTAAATACATCCTCCGGCTTCGCCCCTGCCTCCTTAATCAGATTTAGCTGCTTTTCCAAAACATATTTTGTCTGCTCGTAAGCATCCTCTCCATACACTGTTCCGTCCGGCTGTACGGATGTTGTTCCACCCACCTTCACATACGGTCCAACATTGATCATCCTTGAGTAGCCCACCTTCTCCTCCAACGGAGCTCCGGAACTGAAATTCCTTCTTGTCATATCCATCATTCACATCTCCTTTCCTTCGGAGCAAAAAGAAATAAAAAACGGAGTCCCATGCACCACACATGGAACTCCGTTGCCCCGCTTTCTTTATGGCAACAGTTATATCATGAATCCATTTATTTGAAAAGCAGAAAAATTGTTGTCCAGTTAAACCTTTATGTTGCGCTGGCTTTTTTACCGTTCTGAAAAATACTCCCGAATCGAATCATAAAGCTGCTCACCTTCGTAGCTCATCAAATAGTTTTTCTTTTTCACCAGATAAACCGTTTTGGTAAAAACCTCATCTTCAAATGGACGTACAACTACCGCGTCACTCTTGATCTTGTCCGCCAGATAGGTAAGTGTCATCGCTATCGCAGCACCTGATTCTGCCATCGCATGTATCAGATGTGCATCAGATGATTCCAGTATATAATCGGGAGTTGACTCATGTCTTGCCAGCTCCAAAATCTGCATGGCACTGATCCTGCTCTGAACATCCTTTACCGCTAAAGGCTCACCGTCCAGATCCTCCAAACGGATGGTCTTTTTTTCCGCCAACGGATGCTCCTTGTTTATCACCAAACAATACGGAACTGTAAATAACGGGATTATATCATAATCAAGTTCATCCAGCGGTCCTGATACGATAGCCACCTCAACCTTCGATTTGTCCAAACGCTCCAGTATCATGCTCTCCGGATACTCCCGTATCTGCATTCTGAGTTCGGGATGCGCCGCATCAAACTCCACAAAAAAATCCGTGGGGATCATCTGCGGAACATCATATGAGCACGCTATCTTCGCGGGCTTTTTTGTCCATCCGGTCTTGAACAGATGGTTCTCGATGAGATCATATTCGATCAAAATACTCTTTGCATGAGCTGCCAGATTCGCGGCGATCGGCGTAGGAATTATCCTATTTGCCTTATGCTTAAAAAGCTCCACACCCAGCTCTTCTTCAAGCCTTGAGATAGTCTTACTCAACCCCTGAGGCGAGATATAAAGTGCCTCGGCGGCCCGGGAAATGCTTTTCATATCATACACTTTCAGAAAGTATTCCAGGTTCCTTTTATTCATTAGTTATGCCCTCCCACATCTACTCCATATATCCTTGCTTTATATCAGATCGTCACCAGCAGATGCTCCTGCTTCAAATCGTGATACAGACTGCAATCACACCCCGATACATCATAAACTTTAACGATTCCATCCAGCGATCCATCCTCGTCAAATTGCGATGAGATATCACTCGCCCCTGACAATAAATCCGGTGCGAATCGGATCGTTTTTTCATTTGCAAAAACTGCAGTATACAAAATATCTGCCTCTACCAGATCCTGGAACATATGACTGCCATATGAGAGTTCCGGATTATATCCTGCTTCTTTTTCTTCTACCTCACAGATTGCTTCGAACGCACTTATATCCGAAAAAGTCACCGGCACGCCAAGCTCCGGCGAAGACGTTCCGACTCTCCCCGGAACGACCAGCATCATATGCTTGTTCCGGTCACGATAACTCCAGTTCACCCGCCCAATCATTTTCGCAACTGCAGGCTTATCCGCATACGGCATATGATAATAAGCAACCGGATCCACATATACTATTATGTCAAGCTCCGACTGCCTGGACAGTCCCATCGAGACGCCCTTGTTTTCCAAAAAAATATTCCCGTCGCCGATGTTCTCGGGAACGCTTATCTTCGCCTCATCATTTAATACCTGGAGCGGACGACACTGCAAAAGGTTGATAAGATACTCTCCGTCATCCGACAGATTGATCGTAAACTCCGTATCTACCGGATAGTCGTACTCATCCTGGATAGCAAGCATCATGCGTTGCATCCGACTCATCATTTCTTCATTTTTTACAAGTCCGCGACATGAGATAAACCTGACCTGAGTATCACGTCCCATCTCTCTGAGTCTGCTCTCGGCATCCGTGTCGTGCTCGAGAAGAATATCAGCCAGATACCTCGGAAGCTCCGGCTCGATGGCCGACAGATCAAGCTGCTCCAAAACACGCTCGGAATCCCTGACGACCTCCAGCTTCCTTTGAGAATACTGATGGCGGTCGGATACCTCCGTATATATGGTACGCTCCGGAGCATCGAGGCTGACCAGTCTGGGATACGACCCCTCTGTCCTGTCGACAGCCGATGTACCCAGACCCATGACGAGTCTCAGCATTCCTGCCTTCGGATCGATACTCTCCAAAAATCTGTATGGACTATAAGAGTATCCCACTCCTGCCGCACATGGCATGTAATAAGGACCATAATATGTTCCCGAAACTCTCATGACCAAAAGCGCCATCTGTTCATCGCGCTTGTCAAGGCCTCGCCTTTTTCGATAGTCCAAAGCAGATAAATTCATAGAGCTCGCATAGACAGTTTTTACAGCTTCCTCGAACTCCGCAACACGCTCCTCGATAGTTCCTTTGTTTGCACAAAATACCGACTCATACTTTCCGGCAAATGCATTACCAAAACCGTCCTCCAAAATACTGCTCGAACGAACTATATAAGGATCCTGCCCGTAGTAATCAACTATCCTTTCAAACTGCTCACGTAACGCCGGCGAAAAGCTTCCTTCCCTGAGACGGGTGGCAAACTCCTCCGCCAACTCAAAATATCCTTCTTCTGTTCTCTGACGGATCCTGACATCCCAGAACCCGTTATCAACAATATACGTATAATAAACATCCGAACCGACATAAAACGAATCATGCGGCTCGAGCACCTCATCCACCTCAGGTGCTTCATTCCGTATTATGGCGCGGGCCAATAGCATTCCGCACGCCTTTCCTCCGATCATACCGGTTCCGACCATGTGGTCGCGCACCTCAAAGTAATCAGCAGGTTCAAAATGCTTTTTCACGAGAGCGCGCATTTTTTCATCACGCGTCATCATGATGTCGCACATTCTTCCACACTGATCCGTGATGTCTTCCCCCGAATGATAAAAATCCTTTACACGATTAAAAAACCGGTCCCACGAATCCATGTACTGCTCACCGGCCTCGCGCTGCGCCTTCTTCAGCGTCTGATAAAACCGTCCCGCTTTTACACCATCAAGAATAGGTCGAAAGCTCCCGGTCTCAGGGTTAAAAATATGCGGACGGAACATCGTATCCGAGTTTCTGTTCCACACTTTTTCAGGCCGGATATATATGTTTTTACTGTCCTTATAAACATCAAAAAACAGCTGCGTTGTATTCAGTATTTTATTGATCGCATGCACTGAATGTTTTCCTCTGATGATCGGAAAAAATGCCACCGTATCCAGGATAAACAGAAACGGACAAGTCACGCGGAAAAAGTTTCCCATCATCAGATCAGTCGCCCATGCGGCCTGAAGCTCCGATAAAACATCAAATATATAAAAAGCATCCCGTCCTGCTTTTTCAATCTCGTTATGGATCTCGACAGTGAACGTTTCAAATCTGTGCGACAAAGGAACCTGTATAGTCTTTACCTCCGGACGGTCCTTGATCAGTGGCGGATGGCTTGCAAATCTGAAGTATATTATGTTCCTTTTGTCACGGATAGCCTGCTCCAGATACGGCTCCATAAAGTACAGAAAATCATCAAGCTCAGAAACGCGCCAAACCACGTTATCACCAAGCCTGATATTATCAAGAGCCTTATCCATCTCCGGAATCCCTGACTCTATTCTGTCAAACGCTGCCATATTATCCCTCCTTAACCCAATAAAAAAGGGCAACGGCATTCAGTTACGAACGCCGTTGCCCGTGTATTTAGAATATCACAATCACGGGTTACTGTCAAGGAAAAGTATCACGCTGGGCCGCGTAAATTTACTGTAGGAATAAGCAGGGTAGAATCTCCCCGATGATGCGGTCAAGAACTGACTGCTATCATACTATACCACAGTTTTTAGTTTTCCGCAACGCCTTCTTCAACGGAAGCCTGGCGTCCGCTCCGCTTCCGCCAGCCTCTCATGTTCAGGCTTTGGTTCCTTCAGGAAGCAAAGGTGTCCCTTGATCTGCCTAGGCGTGACTTTATCTGTGAGCCACCAGGCTTGTCAACCCCGCAGCCGCTTCGCGGTGCGCATAGCGCAGGGTTGACAAACTGGCGGCCACAGATATAATGCAGCCACGCAGATCAAGAGTCACTGTGCGCAGTAGCGCCTGGA
>JHWZ01000007.1 GCA_000687695.1 Lachnospiraceae bacterium P6B14
TGATATGTACCCAGAATCCTGGACACATATTTATGAACTAGGCTGAACACATGGATGCTTCCCTGTATTTTTGGGGAGGCATCCATTTGGTTTTTGCCTGAATTCGTTTGTTGTTGTAGTAATCGATGTATTCTTCAACAGCTTTTGAGAATCCTTCGAAAGAAGTGTATTCTTTCTCATATCCGTAGTACATCTCATTTTTTAATCTTCCAAAGAATGTCTCCATAATGCAGTTGTCATAGCAGTTTCCTTTTCGTGACATGGACTGTGTTATACCGTGTTTTTTGAGTTCTGTTCTATAGTAGGCGTGTTGATACTGCCAACCCTGATCCGAATGGAATATAAGACCGTTTAAATCAGGGAATCTTTCGAATGCTTTTTCAAGCATACGATGGATTTGCTCCAGATTTGGACTCATTGACAAGTCATAGGATATGATTTCATTAGTGTTCATATCAAGTATCGGCGAAATGTAGCATTTTCCCCAGCTAAAATTGAACTGAGATACATCCGTCGTCCATTTCTGCAATGGTGCAGTCGTGCTGAAATCCCTGTTGACAAGGTTATCAGCAACCTTGCCGACCTCCCCTTTGTAAGAATGATACTTTTCCTTGGGCCGCTTCCCCATTAAACCGGCTTCATGCATCAGGCGTTGAACTCGTTTATGGTTTACCTTATAACCACGGTTCAGCAATTCCTGATACACTCTTCGAACCCCATACCTGCATTTATTGTCTTCGAAAATTTCGCTAATCTTACGCATTAAGTCCTTGTTCCTTTCGGCAACCACATCATCCTTGCTTATTTCGAAGTAGTAGGTGGATTTGGACATCGGCACAGCCTTGAGCAAGTGCTTCAGTTTGAATCCTTTGGAACGGAGTTCCTTGATGATCGCTGCTTTTTCGCCTTGAGTCGCGCAGCTTCCTTTTCTTCTCTCAAGGCGATCTCTTTTTTTATCACTTCGATTTCAGCTTTCATATATTCATTTTCAGCCCTTAAACGGATTAGTTCTTCGTATTCGGATTCATCAGGTTTTGGTGGCTTTCTCGTTCCTACTTTTTTCATATCTGGATTCCTCGATTTACGTCCTTTCTGTTTTGGTATAAGACCATTATAACCGTAAATCTTGTATTTGTGAACCCATTGATAAAGTTGACCTGAAGCAATTCCTGCTGAAACAGCAACAGAGCGGCATGATTCGCCAGCTAACACCCGCGCAACTAAGGCATATCGTTCTTCTGGTGTCCATTCTTTGTATTGACACTTATTTCGTAAAGCTTCCGGACCACAAGATTCTTCAATTCTAACCCATTCTCGTATTTTATCATGAAAACTCCTGCTCCGAATCCCATCGGGAGTATCAGGATATTCACCACGATAATACATTTCCACACATTTTCTTTTGAATTCATAACTATAGCGCATAAAAATACCCTCCTTACTGGTTTGTCCAGTAAAGAGGGTACATATCAGATCCTTGCTGTATTTTTTCTTGATAGGCGGCGGAAGGACGTCGTTTTTGGTATAATTGTTGATCATCGTTTTCGTCAGGACCTTCTCCTCAGACGTGCGTCTGCAGGCGCCCAAATGCAGATCCATAAAGGTCGTCACCTGATCCATATATAATTCGATGTCCGGGATGATCTCGGGATCGATGTAATCAATCTCTTTCATTTTGTTTATGAGACCGAGCAGACTTTCCTCGGTTTCAAGCTGTTTATCGGATTTCGCTGTCATATATCCTCCATATGTGTTTTTATAGTGTACAGGCTATATATTAACACATTTATACTTGAAAGTCTATCAGTTTTTCGGTATAATATAAACACGTGGCAAATGTCGTCTGCCACAGAGAAAAGAGTGAGAGAATATGAGCAGAAAATCAAAAAAACGAATTCCCGAAGGGCCGGAAAAGCCTTTTTGTATACATTTTCCCGAGTGTGGAGGCTGTCTGTACCAGCAGTTTTCCTACGAGGGACAGGCGCTTGAGAAGCTTAAAAAAGTCCAGAACCTGATATCAGACGTATGTCCCGAGGCGGTACCGAATGAGTGTCTGGCGTCTCCGAGGACAACCGGATATCGCAACAAAATGGAGTTTTCCTTCGGCGATGCCGAAAAGGACGGACCTTTGACACTGGGACTGCATCAGAGAGGAAGCTTTTATAACATTGTGCCTATCAGTGATTGTCAGATCGTCGATAGCGATTACAGAGCGATCGTGTGGGCAACGATGCAGTATTTCAGGGAGAAGGGGCTAAGCTACGTTCATAAAAAGACTCACGAGGGGTATCTCAGACATCTGCTGGTACGAAAAAGTGTAGCGACAGGCGAGATCATGGTGGCCTTGGTCACGAGTTCGAAGGACTGTTACGAGGGCGGTTCCTACAGTCATACAGAGTGGATAGATGACTATGTTGACAGGCTTTTGGTACTTGACCTGTATGGGCATATATCCGGGATCCTCCATATAGTCAATGATTCCCTTGCCGATATTGTTCAGTCTGATCATACCGAACTTTTATATGGCAGTGACTATATTACCGAGAAGCTACTCGGATTGGATTTTAAGATCACGCCGTTTTCATTTTTTCAGACAAACTCGACCGGTGCTGAGGTTCTGTATTCTGTAGTGAGAGATTACATCGGCGACATCAACGGGATGACCGTTTTTGATCTGTATTCCGGGACCGGTACCATCGCACAGCTTTTGGCGCCTGTTGCCAAAAAGGTCATAGGCGTGGAGATCGTAGAGGAGGCTGTGGAGGCCGCCAGAGAGAACGCGGCACTTAATTGCCTTGATAATTGTGAGTTTATAGCGGGAGATGTCCTGCAGGTGATGGACGAGATAACGGAGACACCTGATGTAATGGTTCTCGACCCACCGAGAGAGGGGATACACCCGAAAGCACTTCCGAAGCTGCTTTCATACGGAGTTGAGCATTTTGTATATGTGTCGTGCAAGCCGGATTCGCTTGCCAGGGATCTGACGCCGATACTTGAAGCCGGCTACCATCCGGTCAAGAGTGTCTGCGTGGATATGTTCCCATGGACAAAACATATAGAGACTGTTTGTCTTTTTGAAAAATGACAATAATTAAGCATATTGAGAGGAATACTGCATGGAAGAAATCTTCAAAAAGAACGGTATGTTAAGCGGGTCCCACCTGATAATCCTTATTGGAAATACAGTTATGTCATCTCTTCTCGTATTCGAATCACTTCGAAACAGTTGGGAGACATGGGCTGTTGTTCTCATTGCTATCATGGGTATCATGTGCTGGGTCATGCATATAATCCAGTTTGGAACCGACAATGAGAGAACATGGATATATGCCATATGCATGATGATCACATTTTTCTATTACGGAGTCCATCCGACAAGCACTTTTGATATGTCCGTTGTCATGGGTGCTATTATAATGCTGTTTACCATGGCGGGCATCAGTGCGTTAGTCCTGATGGCACAGGTTGTTTACTATTTAACCTTTATATACAATGTAGTTGCTTATTATGTGAACGGTGGCACGTTTGATCCTCTGATGATCAGCAGGATATGTTTGCATGTAACGGTCATGACACTTATCGCGTGGTTTGCGAGAGTAATAGTACGCAAATGGAAAAGGATGCTTGATGATATCGGAGAGAGAGTAAACGATATTTCAGAGACTACAGAGAGACTTGATGACTTCCTTGCGAACGCTTCACACGAGATAAGAACACCCGTTAATGCTGTTATCGGCCTGACATCTGTTTGCGTTGACCGTGGTATAAATGAAGCAAACAAGGATGATGTTGATGCCATCAGAAACGCCGGAAGACGAGTGGCGAGTCAGATGAGCGACATTCTGGATTATTCTGAGATTGACAGAAATCTTCTTGTGACAAATAAAGAAAACTACATGATATCATCACTTCTTTTTGATCTGGTATCTGAGCTTAAGCCTTATATTATTCCTGAGGTGGAGCTTATCTTTGACGTGGATCCCGCGATCCCTTCCATTATGTATTCCGATCTCGGAAAGATTAAAAAAATACTCTGGCACCTGATCATGAACGGTATGAAATATACAAATGCCGGAGGTGTATATGTGAGACTGACGTCCGAGGAAGGACAGCTTGACTCAGAGGTAAGTCTTTGTATCGATGTAAGCGATACCGGTATCGGTATGACTCAGGAAGAAATAGAGCAGATATATGACAGATTCTATCAGGTCGATTCATCGAGAAGCCGAGTTAAGGGCGGTTTGGGTCTCGGCATGCACATAGTAAGCGGATTTGTAAGGATTTTGGGAGGCTTTGTTACCATAAAAAGCGAGATAGGAAAGGGAACCACCGTTCACGTTTGCCTCCCGCAAAAGGTTATCGATCCTTCCGGTTGTGTATCCGTAAGAAATCCTGAAAAGGTTGTTCTCGGTGCATTTTTCAGCTTTAAAAAATATCCCATACCTGCTGTCAGAGAGTATTATAATTCCATGATAACAAATATTGTCAAGGGAATGGGTGTCGGTATCCACGGTGTTGATTCCGCGGAGAATCTGAAAAAGGTTGTTGATACAACAGGTGTAACACATATATTTGTCGGTATGAAGGAGTATGAATCTGCATCAGAGTACATCGAGAGTATAGCTGAAAAGATACCCGTATTCATTACTGCAGATCCCGGATATCAGCTGCCTGCCGGCTCGAAGGTCAGATTCTTTGAAAAGCCATTGTATTGCTTCCCGGTTATCTCGGCCATAAATGCCACCATGGAAGGCGGAGTTTCCGATAATGTCCGCATCATGCTTGACGGCGTTCGAGCTCTCGTAGTTGATGATGAGCCGATGAACCTGATTGTTGCTAAGAGTATTTTCTCGGGATATGGTATGGTCATAGACACAGCCGAGTCAGGTCCGGAGTCCATAGATATGTGTTCGAAAAATGAATACAATATTGTATTTATGGATCATATGATGCCGGGCATGGACGGCGTAGAGGCTATGAAGAGGATCAAATCCCTGTCTAAGGGCAGAAGTGAGATGGCGATAGTTGCCCTCACCGCAAACACGGTGAGTGCTGCAAGGGATATGTTTATGAAGGAAGGCTTTGATGGATTCGTAGGAAAGCCGATTGATGCTATGGAGCTTGAAAGAACACTTAAAAACGTACTTCCGAAGAAGTTTATCAGATATGTTGAAGAGGATGATGTAAAGCCTGTTCAGAATATAAAAAAGACCGAGAGTGTCAGGGGTAAGCATATGGAGAATAATGATAACGAGAGCAAGAGTAATGATTTTGTGTCACTGAAAGCGTTCGGGCTTGATGCATCAATAGGTCTGGGTTACTGTGATGATGACTCAGAACTGTTTACTGAAATACTGAGAGATTATGCTGCCAATGCTCCTGATAACAGAGCATTTCTTGACGATATGCTGGCAGCTGAAAACATGGAAGAATATGAGATAAAGATACATTCTGTAAAGAGTACATCGAGGATGATAGGTGCGTTGGAGCTTGGAGATATTTCCGAGCGACTAGAGCTTGCTGCTCATGAAGGCAGAATCAATGATGTGAGGAACGAACACGGAGATGCGATGACTATGTACACAGGCCTTACCGAGGCTATAGATGCTACACTGTAAAGGAGTACGTGTATGAATATAATTAAAAAATCACGTGAATACCTGAATAACCCCGAATACGATATTAATGAACGTATCTTTGCGCTGCTTTCCGTTATCGGTCTGTTTGGGTTGCTTCTCGCTATAATCGGCGGTTTCTTTACCGGTGAGGCGTTCTGGTCGATGGTTGTTGCCGTCAGTTGTTTTGTTGCATTTATATTTCTGATCATACTGGCATTTAAATTTCACAAGGTCAAGATTGTATCAGTGATAGTTGCATTTGTTTTATCTGTTATATTTATTCCATTAAACTTTTTTACAAGCGGAGCCATTCATGGCGGAGCTATCTGCTGGAATGTTTTTGTTACAGTTTATATCGGTATGATGCTCAGCGGAAAGATAAGAGTATTCTTTTTGATTCTTGAAACGGTTTCCGTTATAGTTACTTATTATGTTTATTACAGATTTCCGAATCTTGCTACGGAAAGAGGCGCATACACGGAGTTTGCAGACTCGATCGTGTCATTTTTCCTGGTGAGCTTTATTATAGTTTTCATGATAGCTTTCCAATCGGGACTGCTATTAAAAGAGAATGAGAGAACCGTTAAACAGAAGGATGAGATAGATGATCTGAACCGTGCGCAGAATACGTTTTTCTCGAGTATGAGTCATGAGATCCGTACGCCTATCAATACCATAGTCGGATTAAATGAGATGATACTTCGTGAAAATGCATCGGATGAGATCAATGAGGATGCGATAAATATTCGTTCGGCAAGTCAGCTTTTGTTGCATCTGATAAATGATATACTTGATATGTCAAAAATGCAGTCGGGGCAGATGAAACTAACAGAGAGTTCCTATTATGCTGCTGACATGATATCCGATGTAACAAACATGATCATGACCAGAGCGAATGAAAAGGGACTTGAGTTCAACATTGATGTGGCTCCGGGAATCCCTGAGGAGCTGTTCGGTGATGATGTGAGGATCAGGCAGATTCTGATCAATGTTCTAAATAATGCAGTAAAGTATACCTCAGAAGGTAGTGTGGCACTTTCGATAAATGCCGAGCCTGATACTGAAAAAATAGTAAGGATGATCTTTACAATTTCAGATACAGGTATGGGAATACGTAAAGAAAACATACCTTATCTTTTTGATGTATTTAAGCGTGTTGATGAGCAGAAGAATGCGAGGGTAGAGGGATCCGGTCTTGGTTTGTCTATCGTAAAACAGCTTATAGATATGATGGGCGGTAAGATCTCAGTGAACAGTGTATACACAAAAGGATCAACCTTCGTAATAGAGATTCCGCAGAAGGCAGTCGGAGAGAAACTCATAGGTGAGGTTGATTTCTTCAAAACCAAGAGGACTAATGAATTAAGGGAATACAGTGCAAGCTTCGTAGCTCCTGATGCGAGCGTTCTCGTGGTAGATGACACTCCTGCAAACCTGATGGTGGTAGCAAAGCTTCTTCGTGAAACAAAGGTTAATGTGACAACCGTTTCATCTGCGGAGGAGGCATTGTCAAAGACTCTTGAGAACCATTATCATGTTATCTTTATGGACCATTTGATGCCGGATATGGACGGAATCGAGTGTCTGAAGAGAATAAGGAACCAGACGGGAGGCATGTGCAGAGATTCGAAGATTGTCGCCCTGACTGCAAACGCAGGTTCAGACAAGGCAAAGCTTTATATGAGAGAGGGCTTTGATACATATCTGGTCAAACCTGTGAGGGGTGTAGAGCTTGAAGATGAGCTTATTAAGCTTTTGCCGAGTGAACTGGTTACCATAACAGATGCAAAAACTGACATAGAGAAGAATGCAAGTCTGTGGAGAGACGTTCATAAAGCAAGAGCATCAGTTGTTATTACTACTGACAGTGTCGCTTCGATACCGAAGGATGTTCTGGATAAATTCGGTATCAGAGTTATCCCGATCAGAATCCAGACATCGGACGGAGTTTTTCGTGATGGTATTGATATAGATTCAGAGGGGCTTGTTAAGTACATGACGGAGGAGGACAAAAGAGTTATCGTAAGACCTGTATCCGTTGAAAGGTTCGAGTCGTTTTTTGCTTCATGCTTAAAGGATGCAAAAAATGTTATCCATATTTCCGGGTCCGATGTTGTTAATAAGTCAAGCTATCCGAATGCTGTTGAGGCAGCAAAGACATTTGATAATGTTCATGTGGTCAACAGCGGTCATTTGGCAGGCGCACTCGGCGCTATGTGTATGCTTGCATCCAAAGCCGCAGCTGAGGGTGTCGAGACTGAGGAGCTTCTCGGAATGATAGATTCGTTCAGAGACAGCGTAAAGGCTGAGTATATTCTTCAGAATCTTGACTATATGTATGAATCGGGACAGATTGGCAAGTTGTCTGCAAAAATAGTCAGAGCGTTTTCTCTTCATCCGGTTGTTTATGTAAATGAAACCAAGATGAAGCTTTACCGTGCTTATATGGGTGGTACAAAGAGCGCCTGGAGCAGATATATAAAGAGAATGTTGAAAAACAGTGCGGCAGTTGAGAATGATGTAGTTGCAGTCTTTGGTACCAATCTGAAACGTCAGGACAGAGAGTTTATTCAGGAACAGATCATGAAGCATGTAAAGTTTAAATCTGTTCAGTTTTACACCGGTTCATCTGTAATGGCACTTAATTGCGGCCCCGGATCGTTCGGAATGGTTACGTATAAAAAACAAAAAAGATAGTATTTGGAGATAATATGAGTAATAAAGTCCTTATGGATAAATACGAGGTTCTGTTAAAGACCATCGAGTCATACAGAAAGGTTGCGGTTGCTTTTTCGGCAGGTGTTGACTCGACATTTTTGCTGGAAGCCTGCGTGAAGGCTCTCGGAAAAGATAACGTAGTTGCTATCACAGCCAAGTCATGCCTGATGCCAAAGGCCGAGTGTGATGAAGCGAAAAAATACTGCAAAAAAAGATGCATCCGATGGGTATCCTTTGATCCGAAGATAATGCAGGTTGAGGGCTTAAGTGAGAATCCGAAAAACAGATGTTATATTTGTAAAAAACACATTTTTTCAGTGATGAAAAGAGCGGTTTTTTCGGAAGGCTATAAACACCTTTTGGATGGATCAAACTTTGATGATGATGGTGATTTCAGACCGGGTATGAAGGCTTTGGACGAGCTTGGGATAAAAAGCCCATTACGAGATCTGGCATTTTCCAAAGATGAGATAAGATCTCTTTCCCGAGCGCTTGATATCCCTACGTGGGAAAAGCCTTCCTATGCGTGTCTGGCTACGAGAATACCATATGGAGAGACGATAGATGAGGCGAAGCTGAAGCTCGTTGAAAAGGCTGAGGATTATTTAAGAGGACTCGGTTTTAAAGAGGTAAGAGTGCGTGTTCATAACACTGTTAATGCGAGAATAGAGCTTAATCCTAACGATTTTTCAACCTTTATGAGGGGTGATATCAGACTTGAGGTAAATAATACATTCAAGGGCATGGGGTTTGCTTATGTAAGTCTTGATCTGCAAGGCTACAGGACAGGAAGTATGAATGAAGTTCTGCCGGAGAGTCTGTAAAGGAGAACGACTGATGAAAAAGATCCTGATAACAAATGATGATGGAATACTTTCTGACGGATTGATAAGGCTTGTTACCGTCGCAAAAAAATACGGAGAAATATGGGTGGTTGCTCCTGAGGGTGAGAGGAGTGCAATGAGCCATTGTATCACACTTAGAGATACTATAGAGGTTAAACCCGTAGAGGATTTCCCGGTAGAGGGAGTGCATGCTTTTTCCTGCAGTGGAACACCGGCTGACTGCGTCAGGGTCGGTGGGCTGAGTGTACTTCCGGAGCGCCCTGATGTTTTGATCTCGGGCATCAATTACGGATATAACGCGGCTACGGATATTCAGTATTCAGGCACCCTCGGAGCCGCATTTGAAGGCTCTTTTCAGGGCTATCATGCAATCGCTGTTTCAGAGCCTGCGGAAAAATGTCACGAGATAACTGATGCTTATCTCGAGGAGGTTTTAGATGAAGCCATGGAGGTCAGGCTTGATTACGGTCAGGTATATAATATAAATTTCCCAAAGGGAAAGCTTTCAGACTGCAAGGGTATACTTCGTGACAGAAAGGTTTCCAGAGGGATGTTCTATACCGACAGATACAAGCAGACCAGAGAGCGCGAGGACGGCGTGATGGAGCTGATGGTAGATGGCAGATGGACCGCTGTGGGAGAAGAAGGAACAGACCTCGCTGCTATTGTTGATGGTTATATTTCTGTGGGGATTGTTAATAATGTGAGCTGAAGACTTGCGCAATATGACATGATATGTTATAATGCCTAAGTCTTTTGATATAACAAATACTATTAGTAAAGAAAGGACAGGTAACGAATATGGATATTGGTGATATTGATTTTGGTAATATCGACTGGGGAGATTTCGGTAGAGTAAGAGATTACAATGACTACAGTGGCGTAGCAGATGGTGCTCTGTTGGGCGTTAATCTCGTTACAAACCTGATCTCGCTTGCAATCATTGTTCTTATGATCATCGCACTTTGGAAGATATTTACAAAGGCAGGAAAGCCTGGTTGGCACGCGCTTATACCATTTTTGAACTTGTATGATCTTTTCATCATCGCATGGAAGAAAAAGGTTGCCGTAGCGATGCTGATACTCAATATATGTACATTTGTTGTGACATTTGCAGGCGTTATTATGTTTATCGCGGGTCTGGGAGGCAGCTTTTTCAGCTTCTTTACTCACGGATATCAGATCGATAACAGTATCAACGGTCCGGTTACACTTTTCTTTGTCGGACTCGGAATAATGCTTCTGGGTGCATGCTGCTCGATCACTTGTATGGTATTTATGATCATTAACTATGTAAAGCTTGGAAAGGCCTTCGGAAAGAGTGGCGGATTCCTCGTAGGTTTGGCGCTGGTTCCGATCGTATTTTTATGCATTCTCGCGTTTGGCGATGCACAGTACCAGGGATATTGGGACAATGAAGGATACCAGCCGTATACACCGTCGCAGACCAGATCAGAGATTCCCGAACCGCCGAGATATTGTAGCGGTTGCGGTACTCAGATAACACCGGGATCGAAGTTTTGTAATAATTGTGGGAAGCAGTTGGTGAAATAAATGAATTATAACGTTACGGGTATGGGATGCGCCGCATGTCAGGCGCGTGTGGAGAAGGCCGTATCGGCCGTACCGGGAGTAACATCCTGTACGGTTAGTCTTCTTACTAACTCTATGACTGTTGAGGGCAGCGCTGACAGTGCTGCCGTGATACAGGCAGTTACTGATGCCGGATATGGCGCATCTATATATAATGACTCTGATTCAGCTTCGGAAGATGATTCCGAAGCTGATCATTTTGAGCCGGATATAAAACATCTTAAACACAGGCTGATCTGGTCTGTGCTATTTTTGATTTGTCTTATGTATATCACAATGGGACATCATATGCTGGGACTGCCTTTGCCTTCATTTTTGCATGAAAAATATGTAGCACTCGGACTGATACAGATGGTCCTGGCTCTCGTTGTGATGTGCATAAACAGTGCATTTTTTACAAGCGGTTTTAAGTCTGTTTTACACATGGCGCCGAATATGGACACTTTGGTCGCGCTCGGAAGCTCGGTTTCATTTTTATGGAGCTCGTATATTCTTGTCAGGATATATATGCTTTCCAGTGTAAATATGAGCTTCGATATAAGTAAGCTTTATCATGAGGGACTATACTTTGAGTCTGCCGCGATGATACCTGCTCTCATTACAGTCGGAAAACTCCTCGAGGCTATTTCGAAAGGACGTACGACAAATGCTCTTCGCAGTCTAATGAAGCTGAGACCGAAAACCGCCGTATTGATACGTGACGGGGCTGAGATCGAGGTAGGTATAGAGGAAGTAAAAATAGGTGATGTATTTACAGTAAAAGCCGGTCAGATAATACCTGTTGACGGAGTGGTTATCGATGGAGCCGGAGCAGTGAATGAGTCTGTGCTTACGGGCGAATCAATACCGGTTGATAAAAAGGGCGGAGATAAAGTCAGCGCCGCCACCGTAAATATGTCAGGATATCTCAAGTGTGAAACTACGCGTATAGGAAAGGATACCACATTATCTCAGATAATAAAGATGGTAACTGATGCTGCCACTACTAAAGCACCTATCGCAAGAATCGCGGATCGTGTCTCAGGTGTTTTTGTACCGGTTGTGATAGGAATCGCTTTGATCGTTTTCATCGGATGGATGATCGCCGGTGTAGAGATGGATCATGCGCTGGAGCATGCGATATGCGTGCTCGTTATATCTTGCCCTTGCGCGCTGGGTCTTGCGACGCCGGTTGCGATCATGGTTGGTAACGGAATCGGTGCGAGGAACGGGGTTCTTTTTAAGACGGGTGAAGCTCTGGAGATGATGGGACGTGTCGATACGGTTATCCTTGATAAGACCGGAACCATCACATCGGGAGAGCCTGAGGTGACGGATGTTATCATAACGGGTGATATGAATGAGAAGGAGCTACTTAAGTATGCGACTTCGATCGAAAAGCTTAGTGATCATCCGCTTGCTAAGGCAATAGTAAGGCGTGTGATGTCGTCTGAGGGATCTGATGATGTTAAAGAGACAGGAACAGGATCATATGATGTTTCTGACTTTGAAGAGCTCGCCGGGAACGGACTTCGCGGTAACATAAACGGAAAGAGCGTAAGAGTCGGTGGAGCATCGTTTATTCTTGATGATAACGGGTATACAAATGACGGCGGCGATGAAGTGAAATCTTTATCCGAAAAGCTTTCCGATGAAGGAAAGACCCCTGTATATGTTGAGATAGACGGAAGCGTTTCAGGTATCATTGCTATAGCTGATACGATAAGAGATGATTCGGTATCAGCCATAAAGCGCATCCGATCACTCGGCATACGTGTAAAGATGCTTACCGGTGATAATGAAAGAACTGCAAAGGCTATCGGGAACATGGTCGGGGTTGACGACGTAATAGCGGGAGTTTTGCCTGACGGAAAGGCTGACGTAATAAGGTCTGAGGCCGGAACCGTGGTTATGGTAGGTGACGGCATAAACGATGCTCCGGCGCTTACGATAGCTGATGTAGGAGTTGCTATAGGGGCCGGTACGGATGTCGCTATCGACTCCGCTGATGTTGTGCTTATGAACAGTTCGATCTCAGATGTTGCCAAGGCTATCGTGCTCAGCAGAAAGACACTCAGGAATATACATCAGAATCTGTTCTGGGCGTTCTTTTATAACGTTATATGCATACCGATGGCGGCGGGGCTGTTTGGTTTTAGCATGAGTCCGATGATCGGTGCGGCGGCGATGTCGCTGTCGAGTTTCACGGTGTGTATGAATGCGCTCAGGCTTAATTTGGTTAAACTATCCAAGTGATAAAAGTGCATATCTGCTCGGACACGCGAGAAACTCATAGAGTTTCTTACGTTTCTTTTATCATACGTCACGTTGCACGACACCAAAATACGGTGTCTGCGCAACGACTACAACTATGGGGAATAATATGAGAAACTATCAGAAAGAGCTGGATGAGTTCATATCAATGAATTGCGCGGAGGAGAAGCCGCGGCTGTTTTTACACTGCTGTTGTGCACCTTGCTCCAGCTATGTCACTGAGTATCTGCATGAGTTCTTTGATATTACTGTGTTTTTTTACAATCCGAATATAACCGAGCCGGACGAGTATGAGAAGAGAAAAGCCGAGCTTAAGAGGTATTTGAGCGAGGTGAGCTACGGTAAAGAGATCGGTTTTATAGATGCCGACTATGATCCGGAAAGCTTTTTTAAAGCAGCAAATGGACTGGAAGATGAGCCTGAAAGAGGAGCGAGATGTGATAAATGCTTCAGACTCAGGCTGTCGAAAACAGCAGAAGCTGCCAAAGAAAACGGTTTTGAGCTTTTTTGTACAACGCTGTCGATCAGTCCGCACAAGGATGCTGATCTTCTTATGAGTATAGGTGAGGAGCTGGCTGAGAAATATGGTCTGAAGTATCTGCCATCTGATTTCAAGAAGAAAAACGGTTATAAGCGAAGCATAGAGCTGTCAGCCGAGTATGATCTGTACAGACAGAATTACTGCGGGTGTGTTTATTCCAAACCCAAAGAATAATGGATCAATGCGATTTTAGGGCATATTCGATTATTCGGATATGCTTTTTTTGTTCTAAAAAAAAGGAAATACCTTTTTTATGTTGTAGCTTATATATGCAGGTGTTGTTCTAATGGGAAAGGAGCCTGAAAAATGACTATCCGTGAGGAACTCGAGCAGCGTGAACATAGCATTTTATGCGCGGAAGCATCTTTTTCTGATACTTCTAAGGGAAGAGATGTCCATGAGGAACAGTGTGACATACGCCCTGTATATCAGAGGGATCGCGACAGAATCCTGCATTCAAAGAGTTTCAGAAGGCTGAAAGGAAAGACTCAGGTTTTCCTTGCACCTAAGGGAGATCACTACAGAAACAGGCTTACACACACTCTTGAGGTGTCACAGAACGCAAGGACAGTAGCGAAGGCGCTCAGGCTTAACGAGGATCTGACCGAGGCGATAGCGCTTGGACATGATCTCGGACATACACCGTTCGGACATGCGGGAGAGAGAGAGCTCAATCTCATAGTACCGGGTGGCTTCAAGCACCAGGAACAGAGTATTCGTGTGGTAGAGAAGCTCGAAAAGGGTGGAAAGGGATTAAATCTTACCGTGGAGGTTCGAGACGGAATACTGAACCATTCAACGGCCGGAAGCCCTTCAACACGCGAAGGAAAAATAGTAAGGATTTGTGACAAGATAGCATATATTAATTCTGATATAGATGATGCGATACGAGGTGGGGTTATCCGAGATGAGGATATCCCGGAAAAATACAAAAAAGCTTTTGGATACAGTCTCAGAGAGAGACTGAATACTTTGATACATGATCTGATCATTTCTTCTGAGAAGGCAAATGATATAACGCTTTCCGTAGAGATGGAAGAAAACCTCATGGAATTAAGAAAGTACATGTTTGACAATGTGTACGTTAACTCGATAGCAAAAACTGAGGAAGGCAAAGCTCAGGCGCTGATCAGAAGGCTGTATGAATACTATGTTGATCATACGGATTTGCTCCCTGATGAATACAAGGCAATGATCGGTGATGAAACCAAGGAGAGAGTTGTTTGTGACTTCATCGCCGGGATGACTGATAATTACGCGGTAAAGATCTATACGGAGCTTGCAATCCCTCAGATGTGGTCTGTATACTAGACTGCTTGATATTTTTGGAAAGAGGATGAGAATGTATTACGGTGACGATATACTCGAGGACGTGCGAAGCCGGACGGATATTGTTGATCTGATCGGCACGTATGTGTCCCTGAAGCGGGCCGGTGGTTCGTACAAGGGACTGTGTCCTTTTCATAATGAAAAGACGCCTTCGTTTACCGTGACGCCCGATAAAAGGATGTATTATTGTTTCGGATGTCACAAGGGCGGAGATGTCTTTACATTTTTACAGGAATATGAGAATATGACCTTCACCGAGTCGGTGCAGTATTTGGCTGAGCGGGCGGGGATACAGCTGCCTACGCAGGATATGGATCCTGACAGAAGACGGAAGGAGTCATTACGAGATACATTATTTAAGGTAAACTCTTTGGCGGCGCAGTACTATTTTGCTTGTCTCAGAGATCCGAAGGGTAAAGAAGGACTTGATTATCTTTCCGGGCGAGGCCTTGATGAGGAGACGATGAAAAAGTTTGCTTTGGGATTCGCGCCGCAAAACAGCTCGTTATACAGGTTTTTAAAAAGTAAGGGATTCACGGATGAAGTATTGAAGCCCAGCGGGCTTTTTGTCTATGATGAAAAGCGCGGGCCGTATGACAAGTTTTGGAACAGGGTAATGTTTCCGATAGTCGACCGCAGGAATCATGTAATCGGATTCGGTGGACGAGTGATGGGTGACGGAAAGCCTAAATATATGAACTCACCCGAGACTATCGTTTTTGACAAAAGCCGAAATCTGTTCGGAATCAATTATATACATGGAAAGCTCACAGACGGACTTATCCTGTGTGAGGGATACATGGATGTGATCGCTCTGCATCAGGCGGGCTTCACGAATGCTGTGGCGGCTCTGGGGACGGCATTTACGCCCGGACACGCGCAGCTGATAAAAAGAATGACGGATCTCGTATATGTATGCTTTGACTCGGACGGCGCCGGAACATCGGCCGCTATGAAGGCGATACCGATGCTGAAAAATGAAGGCATCAGGTCGAAGGTGATACGAATGAGTCCGCACAAGGATCCTGATGAGTTTATAAAGGCTCTCGGAGCTGATGAGTTTAAATTAAGGATCAAAAATTCGCTGACAAGCTTTTTCTTTGAGGTCGATGTTATCGCGAGGGATTATGATCTCGATGATCCCGAGAGAAAAACGCGGTTTATGAATGAGATCGCAAAAAAGATTTGTGAGTTTGAGGATGAAGCTGAACGTACAAATTATATAGAAGCTTTTTCGAGAGAGTATCATGTCAGGAGCGAGGACTTCAGAGCTCTCGTCAGAAAGCAAAGCGCTCAGATGGTAGGAATAGACCTTGATGAGCGGGCAAAGCGAAGCGAACACAGACGGGGCATCCCCGAAGACGATGCTCTATCGGAAAGCCAGGGGATACTTCTTACATGGCTATGTGAGCATCCTGATAGCTTTGAGAAGCTACGCACGTATGTTTCGGTGGATGACTTTATCGACGAGCCTTATCACGAGGTAGCGCGGTATGTGTACGAGCAGCTGTTGAGTACGGGTAAGGTAGATGCGGCATCTATACTCGGACATTTCGAAGATGTCGAGATGCAAAGCAAGGTCGCGGGCATTTTTCATAAAGAAGTTGATGAAGATGGCGCCAAAGACCGCGCGATAAATGAGGTTGTACATGTGATCCTGAAAGCGTCGCTTGATAAAAAAAGCAGAAACGCCACAGGCATCGAAGAGGTTCAAAAACTGCTGGAGGAAAAAAAGAAACTTCAGCAGCTTCACATAGATATTTAGTTATAATAAAAATATATGAATGGGGGAAGAAAAATGAGGAAGGAAAAGAATGTGGAGATCGAAGAGGAAGATGAGCTTGAGGTAATGAAGGACATCATCACAACTCTCGTCGAGATGTCGAAAAAGAGTGACAATGCTCTTTACGTGGCTGACGTTGAGAAGGTCATCTCGGAGAAAGGCGTTGCGATCGATGAGGAGAAGAAGGACAGGCTTTATGAGGAACTCGACAAGGTCGGTATAACGATGATGGTCGAGGACGAGGAGCCTGAGGATGACAAGATCCTTTCTGATGTGGACGATGAGCCTACCGAAGAAGAGCTTGAGAACATCGAACTCGCCGTGCCTGAGGGTATCAGTATCGAGGATCCGGTCAGAATGTATCTGAAGGAGATCGGTAAGGTGCCGCTTCTTTCTGCTGAGGAGGAGAAGGAACTCGCTATGCGTATGGAGAAGGGTGATGAGGATGCTAAAAAGCGCCTCGCTGAGGCGAACCTTCGTCTGGTTGTCAGCATTGCGAAGAGATATGTTGGACGTGGTATGCTTTTCCTTGACCTGATCCAGGAGGGTAACCTCGGCCTTATTAAGGCTGTTGAAAAGTTCGATTATAAAAAGGGTTACAAGTTCTCTACTTATGCTACATGGTGGATTCGTCAGGCTATCACGCGTGCTATTGCAGATCAGGCTCGTACGATACGTATCCCCGTTCATATGGTGGAGACAATCAATAAGCTTATTCGTGTTCAGAGGCAGCTTTTGCAGGAACTCGGACGCGAGCCGTATCCGGAGGAGATCGCAGAGAAGATGAATCTGCCTGTTGATCGTGTTCGTGAGATACAGAAGATCTCTCAGGAGCCGGTATCGTTGGAGACTCCGATCGGTGAGGAGGAGGATTCACATCTTGGGGACTTCATCCAGGATGACAATGTTCCTGTTCCGAGTGAGGCCGCTGCTGAGACTATGCTGAAGGAGCAGCTTGATGAGGTTTTGAAGACGCTTACCGAGCGCGAGAAAAAGGTTCTGAGGCTGCGTTTTGGTCTGGATGATCAGAGGGCGAGGACCTTGGAAGAAGTCGGCAAAGAATTTGATGTTACCAGAGAGCGTATCAGGCAGATAGAGGCGAAGGCGCTCAGAAAGCTTAGACATCCGAGCCGTAGTAGAAAGCTTAAGGATTATTTGGAGTAATATGTCGCGCGAGACGCGGTCGTAGCTTTTCTTCCTCGCTCGCCCATATAAAGGGCTCCTCGGAAGAAAACTACTGCCGCTCGCGCTTCCGTAGCACTAGAGTACTCGCGTCCATACGGAGTAGACATCTGTTAGATCCGTAGGACCTCGGGAAAACGCCGTGTGCGAAGGGAACTCGTAGAGTTCCCGACACCGCTGCGTTTTGAAATGGAACACACGATGTGTTCATATATGCTCGAGGGCACAGCGAGACAAGGATGACGAGCGCCGAGAGCTTATATACGCAACGTGGAGTCCGAAGGATCAACAGATGCTACGGTATGGACGCATGGAGAAGTTAAAAATGAAAATCAACCTGTCTGTACGAATGAAGATGATAGTTGGATTAGTTCCGGATGGAATAACCATGGCGGATATCGGGACTGATCATGGGTATGTTGCCAGCTTTCTGGTGAAAGAAAAGAAGTATAAGAAAGCTATTGCGACGGATGTTAATGAAGGTCCGATAAAGAGGGCGAAAAAGAATATCGAGGCGCTTAGGCTTACGGATAAGATTGAGACCAGGCTTGGGGACGGGCTAACTGTTTTAAATGATGGCGAGGTCGAGACTGTGGTGATCGCGGGGATGGGCGGGATGCTCATATGCGGGATGCTGTCGGAGAGTATGGATATTTTGAAAGGGATAAAGACTCTGGTGCTTCAACCGCAGTCTGATATTGAGGAAGTAAGACGTCATCTTCACAAGATAGGATTCAAGATCGAACGTGAGTCGATCTGTATGGAAGACGGTAAGTTTTATATCGCAATCCGTGCCGTGCATGGCGAGGAGGATACGCCGTATACTGATACGGAATACAGGTTTTCGAGGATACTTGCAGAAGAAGGCGGGACTATTTTCAGAAGTTATATGAGGATGATGACCGACAAAATGGCATCATTGCTCGAAACGCTTGATGCACCCGGGCTTGAGCTCGGTGAAAGGGCTACGGAGCGTAAGGAAGAGTTAAAGAAGGAAATAAAGGAGCTGAAGGAGAGCTTCTATGATTAGTAACTGCTTGATATTTTTACAGATGGAAAATGGGAAGTATGAACATCAAATGGAGGGCATGATATGAAGATTTATTTGGAAGGAAATGAGATCGAGGTTGCGTCCGGGACCACGCTTAGGGATTTGGCGGAAAAGCATGCTTCCGAGTACCCTTATCCGCTTATCATGGCGAAGGTAAACGGAAGAGTGCAGGAGTTTTATCATACTGTAGAGGAAGGGAGTCATGTAAAACTTTGCACGATGCAGGATAATGATGGTATGCGTGTGTATGAGCGTGGTATAACAATGCTCGTATTAAAGGCTATACATGAGATCGTTCCCGCAAATAAGCTTGAAGGTGTAAAGGTTGAATATACGCTTTACACGGGACATTTTTGTCATATATTCGGAAAGATCGATCTTGATCAAAAGCTTTTGGATCTGATCGAAGATAAAATGCGAGAGTATGTAGCTGCTGATCTGCAGTTCCAGAAGCGAGTGATCCGTACGAGAGATGCCGAGGAGATGTTCGGACTCCTTAATATGAACTCAAAAGTACAGCTTTCAAAATATCGCAGAAACTCACGTATGACAGTGTATGAACTCGGTGAGTATACTGACTATTTTTACGGAGCAATGCCATATAGTACGGGAGTTTTGGGTGATTTTAAACTCCAGCTTTACATGGACGGATTTGTATTTATCTTACCAAAGAAAAATGAGCCGGACAAGATCCAGGATTTCAGAGTATCAAAGAAGTTTTTCGATGTGATGCAGTATACAAATGACTGGATTGAAATGATGGGAGTATCAAATGTCGGAGAACTGAATGATGTTATCGTTCGTGGTGAGTTCACTGAGCTTATGAGCACTCAGGAGGCTCTGCATGAGAAGAAGATTGGCGATATCGCCGAGCAGATAGTAGAGAGCGGAGCGAGGATCGTTACTATTGCAGGTCCTTCGTCCTCAGGAAAGACTACATTCTCATACAGACTTTCGACACAGCTTAAGACGCTTGGTGTCAATCCGCATCCGATCGGACTTGATGATTATTTTGTTAACCGTGAGGATACTCCGAAGGATGAGGATGGAAAGTATAATTATGAATGCATAGAGGCCATCGATACTGCAGGCTTCCAGGAAGATATGATGAATCTTCTGGATGGTAAGAGCGTACAGCTTCCGACTTATAATTTCATCACCGGAAGACGTCAATACGACAAGCCGTTTTTGCAGATAGGAGATAATGATATTCTTGTTATCGAGGGTATACATGGCCTGAATGATAAGCTTACAAGTCAAATTCCTGATGATGAGAAATTCAGGATATATATTTCGGCGCTGACAACATTAAATCTCGATGATCACAACCGTATCCCGACCACTGACGGTCGACTGATACGCCGTATCATCAGGGATGCAAGGACTCGGGGAAATACAGCGCAGAGAACCATAGCTATGTGGGACAGCGTAAGAAGGGGCGAGGAGCAGAACATCTTCCCGTTCCAGGAAAGAGCTGATGTGATTTTTAACTCGGCTTTGATTTATGAGCTTGCGGCGATGAAGCTGTATGCGGATCCTGTGCTTTTCCAGGTGCCGCAGGATTCGCCTGAGTATTCGGAGGCTCAGAGGTTACTTAAGTTCCTTGATTATTTTCTTCCGGTAGATCCGCATCATGTGCCGCTTAATTCGGTGCTTAGAGAGTTTATCGGCGGAGGTATATTGTTAGGATAAATTACGTAAATAATTGAGCGGTGCGGGTGATCGCGGGCGTATTTTTACGCGCGAGGAAAGTCCGGGCTACACAGGGCAGGTTGCCGGATAACGTCCGGCGGAGGAGACTCCCGGGAAAGTGCAACAGAAATTATACCGCTCGTCAGTTCACTTTTTAATTGTTTCACAGTCTAAAGATGGGTAAGACAGTTAAAAAGCGAGCTGGCGAGTAAGGGTGAAATGGCGAGGTAAGAGCTCACCGCTTCGGTGGTAACATCGGAGGCGTATGTAAACCCCATCCGTAGCAAGACCAAGCAGAAGACCATACGGCGGCCCGTCGTGTCTTCGGGTAGGTTGCTTGAGGCCGTCGGTAACGGCGGTCCTAGATAGATGATCACCTATTACAGAACCCGGCTTATAGCACCGCTTATTATGTAAACTTAACGGAACACACCGTAGAAACTGTTGTTCCTACGGGATCCGTTTGCACCATTCGAAAACGTAGCACTGCATGGCACCAAAAAACGGTGCCTACGCAGTGACGTTTTCGACAGTCCCTTCGGAACAAACAGTTTCTTACTCCGTGTGTTCCGCGGGAGCTATGCAGAAAAATAGATCGGTGCGTGGGGCGCCGATAAATTTTGAGGAGAATAGTATTTTTGATGGATGAGTTGGAAGTAGAAGAACGCTTTGAGATGGCCTGCGAGAGGCTGCGCGAGTGGGTGGCTGAGAATGAAGCATCCTCTTTGCCGGAGGAGTTTCGCGAGTATATGAAAGTACAGGCGGGGTTACTTGAACACTGTGTGGCCGTGTGCAATGATCCCAAGAAGATGGCTACGGCTGAGGTTAACAGCGTTTTATACAGTGATATAGCAGGAGATGCATACGAAAAGTCGTTTACCAATCCGAGAGTATGCGCTGAGCGTTTTAAAAAGTATGGAGACAAAACCGCTCAGGAATTAAACTGGATCGCGACCAATATCAGAGAGGTTATAGTTTCGTCATATGAGAAAGATGTATGGACGTTGCTGATTTGGATCGAATTATTCTTAGAGATTGCAGGCTTTCTTGCAGATGATCCGGAAACAAATGAAATAGAGTCGTCGATTAAGGAAATGATCTATTATTTTGTTCATGACTATGATGAGCTTCGAGTAGATAAATCAATAAATAAGTTGGTCGTTTCGGATGATGATAGTTTGGTTTATCAGCTCCTTATGAACAGAGACCACAGTGACGAGTCATTTTTGTATGAATATGGTGAGTTTATATCCGACAATGAGATAAAGGTACTTAAGTATCTGAATACAATGAGCGATGATGAGCTCGAGAAGATGGCTGAGACCTATACCGAGGGTTATAAGAAAGGATTTGAACTCGCGGGGATCGACCTCGGACAGAAAGAAACCGTCGAAATAAGATATCCGATCGGGTTTGAGCCGATGGTTAAAAAAGCTGTCTTACAGTTAGATAAGATGGGACTTAAGCCGACTTTCAGAAGGCAGACAAATACAAAAGCTATCGGTGTGATCTCTACTCCTGCAAACAGACAGTATCTGCATGATCACAGATTTGATGATGCACTGTATCTGAATAATGCGTTGGTCAGCGAGAAACTGAAGCATGCAAAGAAGTCCTTTGAAGAGTAT
The DNA here is from genome assembly GCA_000687695.1 of Lachnospiraceae bacterium P6B14. GTDB lineage: Bacteria > Bacillota > Clostridia > Lachnospirales > Lachnospiraceae > Eubacterium_F. Next base: position 22,237 of record JHWZ01000007.1, read on the forward strand.
AAAGACTATGCGATCACCTATGCAGGGCCGGCTGTTATCGAGACATTTGGTGAAAAACTGTTTGTACCGGAGGTAAAGCCTGAAGCCCCGAAGTATACCAAGGAGCAGGAAGAAGTAAGTCTCGGATATCGCAGGGATTACATGATCATGCAGGATGATTACATCCCGGGAGATAAAAGGAGCTTTACGATCATCGCTTATCCGATCCCTGAGATCGGCGATGAGTTTGACGATATTTTTAAAGAAACAGTCAGGATCAATACGCTTGATAAGGATATGTATCAAAGGATACACCAGGCGATCATCGATGCGCTCGATACCGGGGAATATGTCAGAGTACAGGGGCGCGGTGATAATCAGACTGATATGAAGGTTATGCTTCATGAGCTTAATGATCCACAAAAACAGACAAACTTTGAGAACTGTCTGGCTGATGTAAATATCCCTGTCGGAGAGGTGTTTACTTCACCGGTTTTGACCGGATCAGAAGGAACGTTACATGTATCAAGAGTGTTCCTGAACGGCCTTAAATACGATGATCTGAAGATCACCTTTAAGGATGGAATGATCACCGATTATGAATGCGGTAACTATCCAGATAAGGCTGAAGGTAAGGCATATATAAAGGAAAATGTGCTTCATAACCATGAAACACTGCCGATAGGCGAGTTCGCTATCGGAACCAACACCGCAGCTTATGTGATGGGTCGAAAATACGATATCGAGGCAAAACTGCCTATCCTGATTGCTGAAAAAACAGGTCCGCACTTCGCTGTGGGAGATACCTGCTACTCGATGAGCGAGGATGTCGTGGTCCATAATCCTGACGGCAAGGAGATCATCGCAAAGGATAACGAACGATCGATCTTAAGAAAGACCGATATAAAGAAGGCGTATTTCCAGTGCCATACCGATATCACGATACCGTTCGACGAGCTCGGAAAGATTTCTGTCTTTACAAAGTCGGGTGATGAGGCTATAATCATTCAGGATGGACGATTTGTCCTTCCAGGTACAGAAACGCTGAATGAGCCATTGAACTAAAGCTCTCGCGCAATGGTAGCTTTATATCCTCGCTCGCACGAATACGAACTGAAACAGTTCGTTGTGCTCACTCGGATATAAACTACCGCCGCTCGCGCATAAGTAATTAGCATCGGCGGCAGGAGTATTCTCACAGCGAACCAGCGAAGCTGTGAGTCGTGAGAATAGCTCCGACAGCGCCCGATGCGGCTGTTATATAATTAGAATGGAGGAAAATGTTATGCCAAAAGTAGGAATCCTGATGGGAAGCGATTCTGATCTGCCGATCATGAAAAAAGCTTCCGACACACTTGAAGAGTTGGGAATCGATTATGAGATGACGATCATATCTGCGCATCGCATGCCGGATATTTTTGTTGATTATGCGTCTCATGCGCAGGATAGAGGAGTAAAGGTTATCATTGCCGGTGCCGGCGGTGCGGCGCATCTTCCGGGCATGTGTGCGGCTCTTTTTGATCTGCCTGTCATCGGTATTCCGATCCATACGAAGAGTGTCGGTGGAGTTGACTCACTTTACTCTATCGTTCAGATGCCAAGCGGAATCCCGGTAGCAACAGTAGCTATCGACGGATCAACAAACGCGGCGCTTCTTGCTGCCGAGATGCTGGCAATATCGGATGATGAGCTTCATCAGAAACTCAAGGACTATCGTCAGAAAATGAAGGACGGCGTTATCAAAAAAGGCGAGAAGCTAAACAAGCTCGGAGCCAAGGCTTATATTGAGGAGATGTAATGCTTTTTTGGTTGATCATTATCGTTGTGATAGTTGTCATGCTCGCGTATGGCTATCTTTCTAATTATCACCTCGTTACGACCAAGTATCGCCTGACGACATCAAAGGTCACGTCGCCAAAAACCTTTGTTTTGCTCTCGGATCTGCATTGCTGTAAGCATGGAAAGGATTATAACAGGCTTATAAACAGGGTGCGTGTGCTGTCACCTGATTACATTTTTATTCCCGGTGATATGATCACAAAGCACATGAGTGTATCCGATAAAAGAGTGCAACAGGTGCTCAGGCTTTTATCTGAGCTGAAAAGAATATGTCCTGTTTATTATGCTCCGGGTAACCATGAGATCAGGCTGTATGATGAATATGATGCATACAAGGCTGAACTAAAAAAGCTTGGTATCACGTATATTGAAAACGAGCATATTGATCTGGCTGATAATATAAAAGTTTACGGACTTGATCTGCCGCTGATACAGTACAGGACTAAGGACCTTATCAGTAAAGAGGATGTCGCAGAGCTGTTAAATACAGAATGCGCAGACGAAGAATCATATTCAATTCTGCTTGCGCATGATCCGAGATACTTTAAGGCATATGTAGCCTGGGGAGCTGATCTGACACTGTCGGGTCATGTGCATGGCGGAATAGTAAGGCTTCCTTTTTTGGGAGGACTTGTTTCTCCGTATCTGAGACTTTTTCCTAAATATGATGCGGGAGAGTTTAAAGAGGATAAAAAAACGATGATAGTCGGCAGGGGACTGGGAACTCACCATGTGAAGTTCAGATTTTTTAACCCACCGGAGGTCATCGAAATTAGGCTTGAGCCCGGACGAGTTATACAGTCATAGCGTGCTCGAACCGCGAAAGGATTTTTATGGCAATAAATGTTAAACTTGAGGTCTTTGACGGACCGCTCGATCTGCTGTTACATCTGATCGAGAAGAATAAAGTTGATATTTTTGATATACCGATAGTTATCATTACGGACCAGTATCTTGACTATGTGTCTCAGATGCAGGAGCGTAATATGGATGTCATGAGCGAGTTTCTCGTGATGGCAGCGACACTTCTTCGTATAAAGTCAAAGATGCTCCTTCCGAAGGATGAAAATGATGACGAAGAGGAAGAAGAGGATCCACGTCAGGAGCTCGTCGAAAGACTTTTGGAGTACAAGCTCTATAAGTATGCATCGTTCGAGCTTAAGGATCGTCAGCTTGATGCAGGAAAGGTGTTTTACAAGGAGCCCACTATCCCTGATGAGGTAAAAAACTTCGATGAGGGTGTTGACTATGACGAGCTTTTGAGTGATGTGACCTTGGCGAAGCTTCAGGAGGTTTTCGACATGGTCATGCAGAAGCAGGTTGACAAGATCGATCCGATCAGAAGTAAGTTCGGTGAGATCGAAAAAGAGGATATAAATATCGAGGATCAGATGATCCATGTTGAGGAATACGCAATGCTGCACGGAAGGTTTTCTTTCAGGCAGCTTTTGGAGGAGAAAAAAGGAAAGAGCTATCTGATTGTTACTTTTATGAGCGTTTTGGAGCTCATGAAAACAGGAATCCTCAAGATCGTTCAGGATTCGCTTTTTGGAGAGATAGAGATAGAATACAATAATAAGAATAAAAATGCCATAAAGAAAGAGGGCGCGCCTGCAAACGCGTAACCAGGCGCAAAATAAAGGAGAGAGTGATGCATATCAAAGAATTGGAAGCGGCTATAGAGTCAATACTATTTGCGCTAGGTGAGTCAGTGGAGCTCGAGCGTATCGCGGGTGCCGTGGATCATGACGAGGAGACAGTCAGAAATGTTATAAGAAATATGATGGCCCGTTATGACGAAGAGGACAGAGGTATACATATAATCGAGATGGATGGTGCGTTCCAGCTCTGTACAAAACCGGATATGTTCGAGTATCTTATAAAGGTTGCACATATTCCGAAGAAGCATGTTCTGACGGATGTGCTTTTGGAGACCTTGTCAATAGTTGCTTACAAGCAGCCTATCACTCGTATTGAGATTGAGAAGATACGTGGTGTGTCCTGTGATCATGCGGTCAGCAAGCTTGTAGAATACGGACTTATCCAGGAGGTAGGACGTATGGATGCCCCCGGTAGGCCGATGATGTTCGGAACTACCGAGGAGTTTTTGAGATACTTTAATTACGAATCTCTTGATGATCTGCCGATACTCAACCAGGAAACTATAGAGGATTTCAAATCTGAGGTTGAGGCAGAGTTGGGATTCGAATTATCAAAGGACGATTCCGAAGATGATTTAGAGGAGCTTTTTAATCAGGATGAGTAAGAGTAAAAAGAAAAAGAAACCGATTAAAAAGATCCTACTGATCGTGTTGCTCGTTTTGGTAGGGTTTATTCTGATATGTGTCGGGTTCAACGTATATGTCAGTATAAAAGCGAATAAATATATAGTGGCTGATAAAAGTGAAATACCTGACAAGGTTGATTGCATCATTGTTCCCGGGGCAGGTTTGGCGCCTGATGGAACACCGGGAGCAGTTTTAAAAGACAGGCTTGATAACGCTATAAAGCTTTATAACGAGGGCGTTTCCGACAGACTTCTGATGTCAGGTGATCACGGTGAGGAGTATCATAATGAGGTTCGGGCGATGAAGGACTATGCTATCGAAGCAGGTGTTCCGTCCGAGAATATTTTTATGGATCATGCCGGTTTCACGACATATGAGACCATGATCAGAGCCAGGGATGTATTTCAGGTAAAAAGCTGCGTTATATCCACGCAGAAGTACCATCTCATACGTGCAGTGTATACTGCCAGAGGCCTTGGTTTAAAGGCGTGGGGGATTCACTCAGGATTTCATATCAGCAGTGCGAAATATCTTGTGTTGGAAGCAAGAGAGTTTTTAGCAAGGATCAAGGCTGTATTCAGTATAACGGTTGAACCACCGCCTACCTATACCGGTGATGAGATACCGATCAGCGGAAATGGTGATGTGACTAACGATTAGTGTGAGTGTATGCATTCGGACAGTATTGATGGGGTTTGTGGAGGAAGTATCAGATGGAAGAGAAGAAGCCACATGCTAGAGCGGCGCTTTTGTTCGGACTTTTCGGAATACTTGTTGCACTGGTCTGTGGAGTATTGTTCGGCTGGATCGGCGGGAGCGTGGCATTTTTATTCGGTTTGATCGCTTTCGGCCTTGGAAGACAATCCAGAAAGAGGACCGAAAAGGAAAAAGGAAAAGGCGGTATCGCTACCGGTGTGATAGCCATTCTTTTTGCGGTAGGTGTATCATTGACTCTGATTTTCGGCGCCGGAAAGATAGGCGAGATAGCAGAGCAAAAAGGTTTTCCGCTTATAGCGAAGCACGTCAGAGCGCTGTCTGAGGGCATAGTCGGCCTGATGATAGAGATTGATAAAGAGAATGAGGGACTCGCAAAAGCTCATGCGGAGCTGCAGGAGTTGAAGAAGAAATAGTTTTTGCGGAAGGATTTACTTGTAGAAGACAGTATACCTTCCGCTTTTATAGTTATTATATCCACATTCATAAAGTCTTGAAACCAGGTATGAATCGTCAAATGAATTATCTACAACGTATGCCGAGGTGTTGTCCGGCTCGGATTCGGTGTTTAAGTCAAAGCTGTATCTTCCGAAAGATTTTACATCCAAAAAAGCAGATGGATAATTCGTATATTCTACTGTGTCTAAGTATTCATCGAGATCCTGTTCCGTCAGAAACATTACACGTGCATAGTTTAGTCCGGGAGCTATGTATATTAAGTTTTCATCTGCCAAATCATCTTTTACAAAGGTCAGAGCATCTTCTATACCTTCACAAAAATCAAAATTGATATTCTTTTTATATTCAGTGAAATAGTACATCTCAAATCTGACAAAACTGAACAGATACACTGCCAAAGGCAACCAGACCAATCTGTCGCGTATCCATTTTATTTCATAGAATACAAAGTATATGCCGTAAGCTGTCAAAAGGATCAACGGCAGCCAAAGTATGTTTACTCTGTTGACGTTTACGGAAATGAGAGCGCCTACAACAAATCCTGCAATCAAATGAACAATAAGGAAAAAAACCAAGGAAATGTTTTTGTTTCCTTTTGTCTCGGTTGTGTTATCAGATTTATTTACTATGTTGTTTGATTCTGAAGATGATATTGACATGTTTTTCAATACGACCGGTGCAGTGATCGCGCCCAATCCTACTACAGAAAACGGCAGACTATATTTATATATCAGTCCAAACTCATTTGTGGTATTCCAGATGAGACCGTCATTCTGGTTCAGTATGATATTGAATAAGTTGTCTAAGTTTTCGGATAGATTTGAAAACGATATTTCACCGCCTCTAAAGCCTACCAGCTTCGGTATTGAAAGAATACCCGATCTGAACTCATCCATATAGCCCATATTGACAAGAAGGAATAATACAGCGGGCAGAGATATCATTATAAGTATGATGCCGGCTGAGATCGTATACTTTGTGAGCCTGATCTTTTTCTTTAAGATGAAATATATGACTTCGGCAAGGATTATGAATGGAACGACCACCCAAATGGTTGCATAAGAATAAAGGGAGAGCCCGTAGCATACCGCGGCGAATATGTAATATTTTTCTTTTTCCAATCCCTTAAGAAAGAAATAGCAACCAAATAATAAAAATGCTGGTGCGAGGTTAGATTCCAGAGCCCACCTCGACAGCATGATGTGCCATGGCATGATGCCTGTAAAAAGCATAGCAAACAGTGCAAAAACGTCATTTTTCATGAAATTGTGAATGAGCTTGTAGATGGTTACCAGTGACAGGACGGATAATATCAACGGGACCAGTCTGAGAGACCATGTGTGAGGACCAAAAAGAGCAATGAAAGGTATCGCCAGATAAGATTCAAGTGCATTCATGCCTGAGCCCCAGGCTGTAAGATACATAGGCATGCCATATCCAAAAGAATCTCTGCCGTCATGGAACAGTGTATATGCGTTGTACCCGGCGAAAGCCTCGTCCTGATTTATATCTCCCGGGACCAGGCCGAACTGATAAAGCCTCGCAAAAATGAGTAATGCAAGGATACACCAAAACGCTATAAGACGGGTTCTTTTGTCGAGTATCACGTCAACCTCCGTAAAATTGAAAGATGGCACGAAATCTATTTTATACGATGCATACCAAAAAATCAAGTTATACTTGCAGATATTTGGAACATATGGTAAAATATTTTAGTTAAAGAAAGGGGAGAATCTATGCTGTCGAAATACATTGGTTTATACTCGCGTAACGTCAAGCGCGACTCTTCTGTTGAGTTATTGAGAGTGTATGCATGTTTTATGGTTATACTGGCGCATATTCAGTTGTCATATGTTGTCGGCGAAGGAAATGTTGACAGTGTTATTCTTGGGATCAAATGTTTGATTGCGGATAATGTTCCCATATTCTTTACGATACTTGGGTTCTTCTTTTTTTCAAAAGTCCAAGGTGAAGACAGACTGAAAAGAATCCCTGGTGTTTTTGGGGAGAAGATTAAAGGCTTTATTGTGAGGGTTTACATTCCTACTATAATTGTTACCCTGATTTGTGTTTTTGCTTTTGATATAATATACAAAAATGAAGAATACAGTGTTCACTGGGAACTGCTTACCGGTTATATCTTTAAACAGAGCCCTCAGGATATGGTTGGTCAGTTTTGGTACATTATTGATTATGTCAAACTTCTAATCTTATTCCCATTATTTGCGCTGGTTTGTGTTGATGAACGCAAATACAATATAATCAGACGTTCGTATATGGCTTTAGTTTTCTTAGTTGTTGCCATAAATGACATTTCATTTTTGACAAAGACTGAGTCGTTTGTTGATCTTTCAAAATATGTTCCGAATATAAATGTTTTATTTATATTCGTTGGATATGAAGTGTATTTGCTTACTAAAAAAGAATCTGTTCGCAGAAGAACAAAAGCAATAATCGGACTAATTCTGTTTTTGGTCGGATTCTTCCTCAGATATTCGTTGACCATGATTTCCTTTAATCAGTATGGTGTTGGTAACGCGGATCACTTTATGGTTATGGAATGTGCTCCGGCTTATTTATGCGCAGGAGGACTTCTACTCTTGTTTGTTGAACTTTTCAAGGGTATAAGATCCGGAATAATACAGCTTATCGGCGAAATGACCTTATACGTGTTTATGCTTCACGGTATGTTTATGAGGATACTCGGCGAGTACGGTGGAAGTATTATGCAAAGTTTAAATGAGGGGCAAATGGTCGGTGTATATGCTGTGCTATATTATCTGCTATATGGTGGATTATTGTTTGTGGCTTCATTTGTGTTGGGACTTGTGATCAGAGAGATATATGGCTTGATAAGAATGGCTTTTGCAAAGTGTTTTGTAAAGAATGAGGGCTAAGTATAAATGAAGAGTTCAGTATGTGTTGTAGTACCATGCTACAATGAAGAAAAAGCTATCCCGATTTTTTATAAGGAACTGATTTCGGTTATTGATAAGATGGATGACCGTCGTTTTTGTGTGCTCTTTATCGATGACGGCTCAACTGATGAGACACGATCAAGTATTCTTGAACTTGCCAAGAAGGATGATAGAGTCAGGTACATATTCTTCTCCAGGAATTTCGGTAAAGAAGCCGGTATCTATGCCGGACTTAAGCATAGTAAAGAGGATATAACTGTCGTTATGGATGTAGATCTCCAGGATCCGCCATCACTTCTTGATGATATGATCCACGGAATAGAAGAGGAAGGATATGATGCGGTTGCAACCAGAAGAGTTAACCGAAAAGGTGAACCGAAGATAAGATCATTCTTTGCAAGGATGTTTTATCGTATCATGAATCATATCGCAGATGTTGAGCTTGTGGATGGAGCCAGAGATTTCCGCATGATGAGCAGGAAGTTTGTTGATGCTCTTTTGCAGTATAAAGAGCATAACAGGTTCTCAAAAGGACTATTTGGATCTGTAGGATTTAAAACCAAATGGCTTGAGTATGAAAACGTGGAGCGCTCCGCAGGCGAGACTAAATGGTCGTTTTTCAAGCTTGTAAAATACAGCATAGAGGGCATAGTTGCATTTACTACGGCTCCGCTAATGATAGCTTCAATTGTTGGTATAATACTTTGTTTGATATCTGTTATCTTTATTATCTTTATTATAGTCAGAAAGCTTTTGATGGGTGATCCTGTTGCAGGTTGGCCATCTTTGGTATGTATTATAAGCTTTATTGGAGGCATTCAGTTGTTTGCGTTGGGAGTTATCGGTCAGTATCTGGCAAAGACATATATGGAGATAAAGGACAGACCGATTTATATAATTGATGAGGAGAACGTATCTGGTGAGTACGGGGACGAGTAAACTTAGTGCTTTATTTGAAAAGCATAAACGTGCATGGCTTTTCCTTATCGCATTTCTTTTGCCTGCACTTTTATATTTGATAGTCTTGTGGAGTCTTGATTTCTATCCGTTTGGCAACAAGACTGTTCTTTTTATGGACTTGAAAGGGCAATACACTGAGTTTTTGGCGTCGTTACGTCATGTCGGCGGTTCGACGGATAATTCTTTATTGTTTAACTGGTCTCGTTCCATGGGTGGTAATGCACTGGGACTATATGCCTATTATAGTGGTGGAATATTCGGATTTCTGACATGCCTGTTTCCGTTATCTAAGATCTATTTAGGTGTAATGTTTTTGGAGATCCTTGGGATTGGACTCTGCGGACTGACCTTTATGGTCTACCTGGAGTATGGGATATCTGAAAAAAAGACACAGCCTGCATTTTTGGTTTTCTCGACCTGCTATGCAATGATGTCTTATTTTATCGTATATGCAGGCTGTTATATGTGGCTTGTTGGAGGTATATTCCTGCCTTTGGTTTTGCTTGGTATAGAAAGAATACTCGATGGGAAACACGGACTGATTCTATATTTATCATTGTTTGGTGCAATGATAAATAATTATTATACAGCTTATATGATCTGTATTTTCTCTGTATTGTATTTTGCTCTTCGCGTGATATCCGTTCACGAATGGAAGAAAGGAAATGTAGCTTCAGAGCTAAAGGATTCAGGAAAACAGTTATTAAGATATGCCGGAGTTGGTGTGTTGTCAACACTTTCTTCCCTGCCGGTTTTGCTGCCGGTATATTTGGATCTTACAAGCGGAAAGCTATCAAACGCGGGCGGTGATGTAGAGGGAACCAACTTTATTTTCAGCAGAGTGTTTAGTAAGTTATTGCCGGGACAGGAGGATTCGATAACTAATGTCGGCCAGGAGGAAGGCGCATTACCTTCTATCTTTGCAGGCTCTGTTATGCTGATTCTGGCATTGATTTTCTTTGTTCAGATCAAAAGAAGACTAAAGGAGAAAATAGGCGCGGCTATCATAATAGGCATAATGCTTTTAAGCTTTTGGAACAGAAAGATTGATTCCATATGGCACGGTTTTCAGCCGCCGAACTGGTTTCCGTACAGATATGCGTTTGTTTTTGGTTTTTTTATCGTGTTTCTTGCATTTATGGCATACAGGCTTTGGGATGAGGACGGAAGGAGTATTCCAAAATCGGTACCATATATCGCTTTGATTATTTGTTGTGTCGAACTCGTATATAATGCTCGTGTTTGTGTTGACAAAAACGGCAAAGACTTCGGTTATATGGAAACGAATGAGTTAGAGTCCTTCCTTGATGAGACTGAGCCCTTGGTAGATGTGGTAAAGGAAAATGATCAAGGTCTTTATCGTATGTCTCAGGATTATCAGTTTTCACTGAATGACTCAATGATGCTTGGTTATAATGGAACTATGCATTATTCATCTACATATCACGATGGGATAAATAGATTAACACCGCAGATAGGATTGGCACAGGGATGGTTTTGGAATTCCTGGTATGGAGCGAATCCGATCACTGATTCATTGTTTGGTGTGAAATACAAGCTTGTTAAGCATATGGTGCCTAATTGGTATGCATTTATTGAAAAAAGCGAAAGTGTAAACTTATACACGAATCAAAATGCGTTGTCTATTGCCTATGCTGCTGATAAAAAATGCTTGAATCTTGACAACCTTGATTCGGATGTGTTTACAAACCAAAACAGAGTTCTATCTGCATTAGTAGGAGCAGAGCGGGAGTATTTTTCAGGTATTGACTTTGAACGTATGGATGGCGATGGAGTAACTACTCTTGAATTCGTTGCGCCCGATGATAAGCCTGTATATATATATGCTCAGCCGCAAGAGCTATCAGGTGGTCAGATATATGTAAACGGAAACTACGTTGAAGACTGTTACATGTATGAACATATATGTTCGACTTATTTGGGAACGTTTTCACCGGGTGAAAGAGTGTCAGTTGAAATAAGATGCGAATGGACCGGGCTTGCGAATGCCTGGATTTCAAGTTTGGATACGGCCTTGGTTGAACAGGATATAAATGAGTTAAAGAAGTCTGAATTAAAGATAGAAAAGCATGGTGGTAGCACATTCGAAGGAACTGTTTCAATCCCTGAAGGAAAAACAATGGTAACAACGATTCCGTATGATAAGGGATACTCGATTAAAGTTGATGGAGAGTATATCAAGTACGACAAATGGCTTGATTCATTGATTTGTTTTGATTTGGATGCCGGTGATCATGAAATCGTTATCAGTTATTCTCCGCAAGGGTATGAAATTGGTTGGTTCATTGCTATTATAGCAGTTTTGATTACAGTAATGTATTTTTGTTACGATTACGTAAAAACATTAATAATAAAAAAGAAAAGGGGAACAATATGAAAAGAGTAGTGATCATAGGAGGAGGACCTGCAGGACTTACTGCAGCTTATGAACTTCTGAAGGACGGAAATGGCGAGTATCAGGTTGTTGTTTTGGAAGAGAGTGATACGCTCGGAGGTATTTCCCGTACAGTCAGATATGAAGGGAACCGTATGGACATCGGTGGTCACAGGTTCTTTTCACGTGATGACAGCATTATGGAATGGTGGGAAGAGTTGCTGCCGATTCAGGGGAAGCCTGCTTATGATGATAAGGTCCTGAAGAGAAAAAAAGCATGGAAGAAGAATGGCCCTGATCCCGAGAAAACAGATGAAGTAATGCTTCTTCGTGAGCGTGTTTCCAGGATATACTACAAGAATACGTTTTTCGATTATCCGGTAACCATGAGCTGGCGAACGATACGTGGAATGGGCTTTTTGACGACAATTCGTGCCGGTTTCAGTTATCTCGGTGCCTGCATTCACAAGCGCAAGGAAACTAACCTTGAAAACTTTTATATTAATCGATTCGGTAAGGTTTTATACCGAATGTTTTTTGAGGGATATACTGAAAAGCTGTGGGGACGTCATCCTCGTGATATATCTGCGGATTGGGGTGCTCAGCGCGTCAAGGGACTATCAATCCGTGCTGTTATCAGCGACATATTCGGAAAGATATTTAAAAAGAAAAACCGTAAGGTCGAGACATCACTGATCGAAGAGTTTTGGTATCCAAAATACGGTCCCGGACAGCTTTGGGAGTTGGTAGGAAAGAAGATAGAAGAGAAAGGCGGTTTGATCCGTTACCATCATTGTGTAAAAAAGATAAATGTAAAGGATGGACGTATTGAATCTGTTGTATGTGATACCGGTAGAGGAGATATGGAGTTCGCCGGAGATGTATTTCTTTCTTCCATGCCTGTAAAGGATTTGATTCAGGGGCTCGATGGAGCAGATGATATCAAACCACTTGTTAAAAAGGCAGCGATAGAACTTCCGTACAGGGATTTTGTAACTGTAGGACTTCTTGTAAATCGTATTGAACTTGAAAACGAAACCAGTAAAAAAACTCTTGGAAATATTGTACCCGATTGCTGGATCTATGTTCAGGATCGAGGGGTGAAGCTTGGAAGAATCCAGATTTTTAATAACTGGTCACCTTATATGGTGAAGGATCCCGAAAATACAGTATGGATCGGCCTGGAGTATTTTTGTAATGAAGGTGATAAGTTCTGGGAGCTTCCGGAAGATAAGTGTGTTAAATTCGCCATCAAGGAGCTTTGCAAGATCGGAGTAATAAAGAAGGATAGTGTATTAAAATCTCATAGAGAACGTGTGAAGAAGGCTTATCCTGCGTATTTTGACGGCTATTCACATATGGATGATATTATTGAGTATCTTGATAAGTTTGATAATCTTTTCTGTATTGGTAGAAACGGTCAGCACAGGTACAATAACATGGATCATTCCATGGCTACGGCATTAGAAGCTGTATCGCTTATTCGTGAAGGTAAAACAGATAAGCAGGCGGTGTGGAGCGTCAATACGGAGGCTTCTTATCATGAAAAAAAATAGAGCTTTCTTTAACAATGCACTTGTAATAAGATTTCTCTTTGTTGGCGGTTTTCTTATACGTTGGTTTTATATACTTTATACATCTATATATGAAAGACAACATGATGTTGCTTATTTTGATCAGGATGGACACTATGGTTATATAAGTTACATTCTAAAAAACGGATTGTTGCCTGATTTTGATCCGACAACAAAGTTTCAATTTGCGCATCCCCCTTTACATCATCTTATTTGTTCATGGTGGATTGATATCCAAACAAATTTTTTTGGATTGACATTTGAAGAGGCAGCAGAGAGTCTTCAATACCTGACGCTACTTTACGGTGTCGCGCTTATGTATATTGCATATAAGATATTCAGATATTTTGGCCTAAAAGGACTGCCTTTACATATCGCAACATGTATCGTTTGTTTTCATCCTACATTTATATTTTTATCCGGAAGTGTGAATAATGATATGCTTTCTACACTTTTGATTGCAATTACGCTTTACTTTGCACTTAAATGGTATAGGGATGAAAAATGGAAAGACCTAATTTTGTCCGCGATCACCGTGGGGCTTGCATTGATGACGAAGTCTTCGGCTGTGTTTGTTGCATTACCTATTGGGTTTTTGATTCTGATCAAATTGATAGAGCATATAAAAGAACACAGCTTTAAGCGCTGTTTCGGCCAGATTGCTACCTATGGAGTGATCAGTCTGCCCATAGGTATGTGGTTCCATATATACAATTTGATAAGGTGGAATATGCCACTGTTTTTCGTTTATCCAATGCCGGAAGGTCTTCCGATGTACGTTGGTGATGTTCCTGTTGTAAAGAGATTGTTTGATTTTTCATTGGGTCAGTTTTCCAGTGTTTATCAACAGTGGCTTGAATACTCTGAAGCGGGTGCTTTATCTTATAATGATTATAATCCTGCGATAACAGCATTAAAAACGTCGTTGTTTGGTGAATTTGTAAGGGATCATACTTTTGATCCTAAGCCTGAATATAGAGTTTATACTTACATTTTGTTTTACTCCGCTGCAATTCTTGCCGTTGGTGGATTTATCTATATGATATATAATCTGGCCAGAAAGTTTGACTCGATGTATATGGAGAAATTAGCGATGGGTGCATTTTTCATCTTCATGATGATTGGGTTCTATATTGCATCGATCAAGTACCCGTTTGAATGCACCATGGATTTTAGGTATATTCCTCTGACTGCAATGGTGGGTGCATTTTTCATTGGTGTATTTGTTAAACAGATGACTGATAAACCTAAAGAAGAACGGAGTCGAGCAAGAAGTGTGGCTATTTATGGAACCATTATACTTGTTGCAGCATTTGCGATGTCTTCAGTAATGATGTTTGTCGGATTATATAGCATTAATCATTAAAATAAAAAAAGTCTTTACAAACGCCAATTTATGTGGTAGTATACATAAAGTCGCATTTGTGACATTACCGTAGCTTAGGTACCGGATCTACTCCGACCGTTCCTCAGTTATCGGCAAATATCAAATAAAGGAGGATAAACTCATGATGACAGCAGAGAAGAAAAAAGAGATCATCGAGGCTTACGGTCGTACCCCTAACGATACGGGTTCACCGGAGGTTCAGGTTGCACTTCTCACAGAGCGTATCAACACGCTCACTGAGCATCTGAAGGAGAACAAGAAGGATCATCATTCACGTCGTGGACTCCTTAAGATGGTTGGTAAGAGAAGAGGACTTCTTGATTATCTCATGAAGACTGATCTTGATGGCTATCGTGCGCTTATAGAGCGTCTTGGCCTCAGAAAGTGATTTAATAAGGCACTGCCGAAGGGTGGTGCCTTTTTATTTCTTGGAAGGGTGGTTATATGGCAGAAAAGCGAGATAGAGCGCAGTGCCTGGTTTGTCGTGGTGATCAGATATTAATGATCGAACATAAGATGAGAGGTCGGGACTTTTTTAATCTCCCCGGAGGCGGAGTTGAAGAGGGCGAGAGTCCCGAGGAGGCTGCTTTGCGTGAGCTTTTTGAAGAAGCAAAGGTCAGTGGGAAGATACTCAGACCGCTTGCCAGAGAGTATAAGCCTGACGGAGTTAGCCGTGTCTTTACATTTTTGGTGGAGATAGATGACGATGCGGCGCCGGAAAAAGGCGTAGATCCGGAGCTTGGCGAGGGTGAGCAGACTATCGTCGGATTCGCTTGGAAAAGGCTTTGTGAGATACCTGAGAGGGACAGAGCATATCTGTTTGGCGCAGGTCTGATGAGAGTACCGCTTTTCCATGATGAAGTATTGAATTGGGGAGATGAGGACTATTCGTATCCGGGTGACTCGGACGTAAACTGACGCGAGATGTATGCGTGAGTGACCCGTCCGGGTTATTTTTTTCTTAAAAATGCTGATTTTCCGTAATTTATGGTTGATTTTTCGGTGGAAATCGTATATAATATAGAAAGTTTGTGACAAGGGAGGAAAATTTAATGTACAAGACTTACAGTATGGAGCTTGCAGGACGTACACTGACCTGTGAAATCGGTCGTGTGGCAGCTCAGGCAAATGGTGCGGCTTTGATGCGTTATGGTGATACGGTCGTACTTTCAACAGCGACGGCTTCGGAGAAGCCAAGAGAGGGAATCGACTTTTTCCCGCTTAGTGTAGAGTATAGTGAAAAAATGTATGCCGTAGGAAAGATCCCGGGCGGATTTACACGTCGCGAGGGCAAGCCTTCGGATAATGCAATCCTTACCGATCGTGTTATCGATCGTCCGATGCGTCCTTTGTTCCCGAAGGACTATCGTAATGATGTAACTTTGGAGAATCTCGTGCTTGATGTGGATCAGGACTGTGCGCCGGAGGTTCTGGCTATGCTTGGTTCCGCACTTGCCACGACTATTTCAGACATCCCGTTTGACGGACCGGTTGCTGCTACGCAGGTAGGTCTCGTGGATGGCGAGCTCGTTTACAATCCGACTGCTGCTCAGCGTGAGGTATCTGATCTTGCTCTGACAGTTGCGTCAACTCGTGATAAGGTTATCATGATCGAGGCAGGAGCAAATGAGGTTCCTGAGGATCTGATGATCAAGGCTATCTATGGTGCACATGATCTGAACGGTGAGATTATACGTTTCTTTGATACCATCGTTGCTGAGTGTGGTAAAGAGAAGCATGAGTATATCCATTTTGACTTCCCGGGTGATATGTTCCAGGATATGGTTGATTTCATCACTCCGGAGGCTATGGAAGAGGCAGTATTTACTGATGTTAAGCAGGATCGTGAGGCAAACATCCGTGTGATCAAGGATCGTCTCGAGGAGCGTTACGCACCTGAGCATGAGGATTGGCTGCCGTATATCGATGAGGCTGTATATCAGTTCCAGAAGAAGACAGTCAGAAAGATGATCCTGAAAGATCAGAAGCGTCCTGATGGTCGTGATATCAAGCAGATCCGTCCGCTTTCAGCAGAGGTTGATATTCTTCCGACTGTTCATGGTTCAGGTCTTTTCAAGCGTGGACAGACTCAGGTATTGAATATCACTACCTTGGCTCCGCTTTCAGAGAAGCAGAGGATCGACGGACTCGATTTGGCAAAGACTACTAAGAGATATATTCATCATTATAACTTCCCGTCATGGTCGGTTGGAGAGACCCGTCCGAGCCGTGGACCGGGACGTCGTGAGATCGGACATGGTGCACTCGCAGAGCGTGCGCTCCTTCCGGTTATCCCTTCAGAGGCTGATTTCCCGTACACAATCCGTACGGTATCTGAGATCCTTGAGTCAAACGGATCTACATCACAGGGTAGTATCTGTGCATCCACACTGTCACTTATGGCGGCAGGTGTACCGATCAAGGCTCCTGTAGCAGGTATCTCTGTAGGACTTGTAACAGGTGAGACAGATGATGATTATCTGATCCTTACCGATATCCAGGGTCTTGAGGACTTCTTTGGTGATATGGACTTTAAGGTAGCAGGTACTCACAAGGGTATCACAGCTATTCAGATGGATATCAAGATCCATGGTTTGACCCGTCAGATCGTAGAGCAGGCTATAGAGAGAACCAGAGAGGCAAGACTCTACATCCTTGATGAGATCATGAAGCCTTGTATCGCTGAGCCGAGACCTGAGGTTAATGAGTTCGCTCCGAAGATCGTTCAGATTCAGATCGATCCTCAGAAGATCGGTGATGTTGTTGGTCAGAGAGGAAAGACGATCAACGCACTTATCGAGCGTACAGGTGTTAAGATTGATATCGATGATGAGGGTAACGTTTCCGTATGCGGTACCGATAAGGCTGCTATGGAAGAGGCTATCCGCCTGATAAAGATTATCGTAACTGATTTCGAGAAGGGCCAGATACTCACCGGAAAGGTTGTTTCCATCAAAGACTTCGGTGCATTCGTAGAGTTTGCTCCGGGCAAAGAGGGAATGGTTCATATCTCAAACATCGCTAACAGAAGAATCAACCATGTTGAGGATGAGCTTACACTCGGCGACGAGGTTAAGGTTATCTGCCTCGGCAAAGACAAGATGGGACGCATTTCGTTCTCAATCAAGGACGTGCCGGCTGAGTAATCCGTGGTGGATTTGCTTAAGTCGTCACAATAATCAATGATAATAAATAAACCCCTGTATCGTTTTGTTACAGGGGTTTATTAAGAGGAAAAGTAAATGGCATTAGGGTTTAAGGAAGAAAACGAGAAAAAGAAAAAAGAGAGACAGAAGCAGGTGGAGAATAATCCGATCGTTCACGAGATTATCTTTCTGGTTGTTCTTGTTGTTGCTCTTTTGATTGCGGTCAGCCTTATTGGATGGGGTGGCTTTGTTGGTAATGCCGTAGCTTTTGTTCTGTTTGGAATGTTTGGCGCGGTGGCCTTTGCTCTGCCGTTTGTTTTGGCTTTTCTGGGTGTTATCGTTATAAGTAATCATAAAAATGATGTTATTAAGAATAAGGTATGGTATGGGCTTGGATTCTATGCGTCTGTTTGCGGATTTGTTCAGTGGTTTTTTATCAGTGATGTAAAAACCGTTTTTGAGACGTTTTCTCACAGCGCAGAGTATCATACAAGAGGTGGCTTTATCGGAGGTCTTTTATCCTACGAGCTTTCAAAGCTTATTGGTCGTGCAGGTGATCTGATCCTGATAATCGGCCTGCTGTTTTTGTTCTTTATTCTGTTTTCGAGAAAGCTTCTTTTCCATTCGATGGGTAAGAAGATGAAGGATAAAACCGAAGAGATGAGAAGGCGTTCTGCGCTCAGTGAAGAGGAACTTGCTGAGAGACAAATGCAGATCCATACCTTTGATTCGACGCTTAGAGATGAACAGGCTGCTCATGTGGCTGAGCCGAAGGTACTTACATCGTCACAGTCGATCGCTCCGAAGCTGGATGCTTCCCGGGAAAAGCCGGAAAAGAAGTCGATTATAAGACGTAAAAAGGATATGAAGGATACGGCCGTACTTGAGTCGGTGAAGCCGGAGTTGCCGGAGACTGATCAGGAGAGGGCGTTAGCGGATGTGCATATTCGCGGCATCGAAAGAAATGCCGGTGCGGATGATAGTGGCATCGCTGATAAGGTGATGGCCGAGAAGTTTGGTACATTCGTTGCTGACAGTAATGTCGGCGCCTCAATTGATTCGTCAAAGACGGATGTGCAAAATTTAGGCGATCAGGCTGATTTGGGCGATGCTAAAAGATCATTCGCAGCAGGAGAACTGAGTAAAGATAAATCAACTTCTGATTCGCAGCGCGAGCGGCAGGAGTTTTCTCCTGAGGAGGGCTCTGATGCCCGAGCGAAGGAGAAAAGCTCCGACCGCGTGAGCGCGGAACCTGAAGTGATTCCATATCAGTTCCCGTCTCTCGATCTTCTTAGCAAGCCGAAGGGCGGATCGGGACGAATCAGTGAGAAAGAGTTAAAGGAGACGGCGCTGAAACTGCAGGAAACACTGGGAAGTTTTGGTGTAGGGGTTAGTCTCGGTGATATCAGTGTCGGACCGAGTGTTACGAGATATGAGCTTATTCCCGATCAGGGTGTTAAGGTTAGTCGTATCACAGCGCTTGCTGATGATATAAAGTTGAGCCTGGCTGCATCGGATATTCGAATAGAGGCTCCGATACCCGGTAAGTCTGCTGTTGGTATCGAGGTTCCGAATGCCAGTCGAGTGACCATCACGCTCAGGGAGTTGCTTGAGAGCGATGAGTTCCAGAGCAGCAAATCCAAGCTTTCATTTGCCGTAGGTAAAGATATCAGCGGAAAGACAATCGTTACCGACATTGCAAAGATGCCTCATGTTCTGGTGGCGGGTTCTACCGGATCAGGTAAGTCGGTGCTTATAAATACGCTAATTATGAGTATCATTTTCAAAGCTGATCCGAATGATGTCAAGCTGATCATGGTCGATCCGAAGATGGTCGAGTTTATGGCATTTAAGGATATACCGCATCTGATGATACCTGTTGTCGATGATCCGAAGAAGGCTTCAGCTGCGCTCGCATGGGCTGTTGCCGAGATGGAGAAGAGGTACAAGACCTTTGCCGAGCTGGGTATAAGAGATATCGCAACCTACAACAAAAAGGTTGAAAGACTTGGCAAAAAGGCAGATCCGCAATATAAAAAGATGCCGCAGATAGTTATTATCGTTGATGAGTTTGCAGATCTGATGATGGTAGCTTCTCATGATGTTGAGGACAGTGTTATGCGACTTGCACAGAAGGCGAGAGCTGCAGGTATTCACCTCGTTCTCGCAACTCAGAGGCCATCAGTCAATGTCATCACGGGTGTCATAAAGGCAAATATCCCTTCGAGAATAGCTCTTTCGGTTTCATCTCAGGTGGATTCGCGTACGATAATCGATCAGGTCGGAGCGGAGAAGCTTCTCGGAAACGGAGATATGCTTTTCGCGCCTCAGTCGTTACCGAAGCCGATACGTGTACAGGGTGCGTTTGTATCAGATGATGACAGAGACAAGGTCGTGACATTTTTGAGGGAACATGGTGGCGCTGCTTACGATCAGGAGGTCACCGAGTCAATAGAGAGTGTTCAGGCAGAGGGAGATGCAGGTTCTGCAGATATTCAGGCGCCTGCTTTCGGAAATGACAGAGACGAGTATTTCGCTGAGGCGGGTTACTTTATCATAGAAAAGCAGAAGGCGTCCATCGGAGCTCTGCAGAGAGCCTTTCGTATCGGGTTTAACCGAGCTGCGAGGATCATGGATCAGCTTTCCGACGCAGGAGTGGTCGGCCCTGAGGAGGGCACAAAGGCTCGTGAGATCATCATGACCAGAGAACGATTTGATGAATACCTGGCTAATGAAGCTGATGAATAAAACGATACGTTGATGTTGATTTGTTTTTGGAGGAACTCTAGTGCGTGGAGTACTGATAACAAATGGGTTTCTATGGAGCACCAAGTTTGATGAGCTTGCTGATATGCTCGTGCGTTCTGCAAAAGAACGAGGCGTGGAACTCACCAAGATGGAAAACACTGGTTGTCTTGTAGATACCGGGCTTACTATTTTCCCGGGATTCAGAGGACAGCCGGATTTTGTTATACTTTGGGACAAAGATGTTTTGCTTGCTGAGTTTCTCGAGCATATGGGGATACCCGTATTTAACTCATCAACAGCTATAGCCACCTGTGATGATAAAAGAAAAACGCATATGGCTCTATTGGCTAACGGACTTCCGACTCCGAGGACAATATTTGCCCCGATGACCTACGATAATATCGGATTTACCGATCATGTTTTTCTGAATCGCGTCTCTGACAGACTAGGTTTCCCTTTTGTCGTAAAGGAGGCATTTGGATCATTTGGACAACAGGTTCATCTGGTAAAAGACAAGCAGGAACTTTATGAGCTTTTCGGTCTAAACACAAACGGAAAAAAGGTCACGGACAGTAAGCTGACCAGCAATCAGATACTTTTCCAGGAGTTCATCGAGTCATCAAAGGGAAGAGATGTAAGACTTCAGGTCGTGGGCTCGGATGTTATAGCAGCCATGTATCGTTCTTCTGAGACTGATTTCAGGTCAAATGCGTCAATCGGCGGTGAATGCAGAGCTTATGAGCCTGATGACGATGAAGTTTGGCTCGCAAAGCAGGCAGTACATGCTGTCGGTGCTGATTTCGCCGGGGTAGACCTGCTTTTCGGTGATGAGGGCATGCTGGTATGCGAGGTCAACTCGAACGCACATTTCAAAAATCTCCTGCAGGCCACGGGAATCAACACTGCAGATGAGATCATCAATCACATAATCAGATCATGCTACAGAAATTCCTTTTATTAAGGCGATTTGAGCGATATTTGGATTGTGTCGTGCTTGTTATTTTTTAAAAAACAGAAAATTATGATGGAGTTTTCTCGTAAAGTGTGATACACTAGACGGGTAGGCTCCATTTTTTTAATTCATGAGGAGGGGAATCATTATGAAGATGAAAAAGGTTAAGTCGGATATTGATATCGCTAAAAGCGCTAAGCTTAAGCCGATTACGGAGATTGCCGAGGGGCTCGGGATCTCTGACACGGAGATCGATCCGTACGGCAGATATAAAGCAAAGCTTACGGATGAGCTTATGGACAGGGTCGAGAGTAACCCTGATGGAAAGCTGATTTTGGTGACTGCGATCAACCCGACGCCGGCAGGAGAGGGAAAGACTACCGTGACTGTTGGTCTCGGTGAGGCTATGCAGGTTATCGGTAAAAAGGCTATTATCGCGCTCAGAGAGCCTTCTTTGGGACCTTGTTTCGGTCTGAAGGGTGGTGCTGCAGGTGGCGGATACGCACAGGTTGTTCCTATGGAGGAGCTGAATCTGCACTTCACAGGTGATTTTCACGCTATCACAGCTGCTAATAACCTTCTGGCTGCTATGCTTGACAACCACATCCAGCAGGGGAATGATCTTCGCATCGATCCGAAGCAGATCGTTTGGAAACGCTGCATGGATATAAATGACAGAGTCTTGAGAAACATTACTGTAGGTCAGGGTCGCAAGGTTGACGGTGTGACCAGAGAGGATCATTTCATCATCACTGTTGCATCTGAGATCATGGCTATTCTCTGCCTGTGTGCAGGTATGAAGGATCTGAAGGAGAGACTTTCAAAGGTTATCGTTGCATATACATATGAAGGTAAGCCTGTTACTGCAAAGGATTTGAAGGCTGTCGGCGCTATGGCGGCACTTCTTAAGGATGCCATCAGACCGAACCTGGTTCAGACTTTAGAGCATACTCCTGCTTTGGTTCACGGCGGACCTTTTGCAAATATCGCTCATGGTTGTAACTCGATCCGTGCGACGAAGACTGCTCTTAAGCTTGCTGATTATACTATCACAGAGGCGGGATTCGGTGCTGATCTGGGTGCTGAGAAGTTTATGGATATCAAGTGTCGTTTCGCCGGACTTCATCCGGATGCGGTTGTTCTCGTATGTACTGTGAGAGCGCTTAAGTATAACGGCGGAGTTCCGAAGGATAAGCTGAAAGAAGAGAATCTCGAGGCATTAAAGACCGGTATTGCGAATCTGGAGAAGCACATCGAGAATATAGCAAAGTTCGATGTGCCATGTATCGTGGCTCTTAACCATATTCTTACAGATACAGATGCTGAGATTCAGTATGTCAAGGAGTTCTGTGAGTCGAAGGGAGCCGAGTTTGCGCTTGCCGATGTATGGGCAGACGGTGGCGACGGTGGTGTCGAGCTTGCAAATAAGGTTGTTGAGACCATAGAGAAAAAGCCGAGCAAGTATCATCCGCTTTATCCGGATTCGATATCACTCAAGGAAAAAATCGAGACCATCGCTACCGAGATTTACGGAGCAGGCAGGGTAGAGTTTTCAAATGAGTCACTGACACAGCTTGCAAAGCTGACAGAGCTTGGATTCGGACACTTCCCGGTATGTATGGCGAAAAATCAGTATTCGCTGTCGGATGATAAGTCCGTACTCGGACGTCCTATAGATCATGTGGTACACATAAGAGAGGTATATGTAAGTGCCGGAGCCGGATTCGTCGTAGCTCTGACAGGCACGATTGTGACTATGCCGGGACTTCCGAAGAAGCCTGCGGCAGAGCACGTGGATGTAGACGCACAGGGCAAGATAAAAGGGCTCTTCTAAACACTACGTGTTTATCAGAGTTTTTGGTGAGTTTTCGAAGAATACCGCGCACCAGGTCGATTTCGTCAATGCGATCGCCCCGCAGCGGTATTCTTTTCTTAACATGTTTTTTCTGTGACGATCAGAGTTTTTCCATAGCTTTACAGCCATTGCGGGCGGATGCGTGACTGTAGACCAAATCAGGTTTTCTCCGACCTTGATATGTGCAGTATAATAGCTTTGTCCGAAGAACAGCTTGGCATCGTTTTGAAGATTCTGATGTCTGTCGAATCCGCTGCTCTTCAGTCTGAACTGAGCGAACCTGTACGCGACATCTGACCACTTGATCGGCTTTTTTTTATGTCTTTTTCTGTACTTATTCTGTCTTTTGAAGGCAAGCTTAGCGTATTTTTTTTTGTAAGTGACCAGTACTCTGACAGTGAGTTTGCGCCATTTTTTCTTGCCTTTCACTTTATACTTGATATGGAAGATGGTTTTTCCGCGGGTTTTCGCTTTAATATCGTAGCTTCCCCAGTATTTATCGATCTTGATGGAGGCGCTGGTTCCGGTTTTCTTGACCTTGTATCTTTTGAGTCTGTCAGGTTTGGTAAAGCCGGCTCCTCTGGATGATTTGTTTATCATCATATACGATATGGTCTTTGCATTTGAAACCTTACAGCATAGAATCATCGTGCAGGACATAATGAGAGCAAGAAGAATAAGCGCTGATTCTATATGAAATATCGATTTTTTTGGGGTGCTTGTCATTTTTTTGTCTCCTGAGTTTAGGAGCCGTGGCTCGAAAATTGGTTTTGATATTCTGATTATAGATAATCAGATTTAGAATGTCAATGAATAAATTCTTGAAAAACTCCACAAAATGTAGTATAATATCATAAATGTGTGTTTGAGAGAGGAGGAAGCCATGCGACACCTGATGAATGTACTTGATCTGTCGGTTCAGGAGCTCGATGATCTGCTGGAGCTGGCGGGTAAAATCTATGATAATCCTGATGAGTACAAGGATGTGTGTTATCGAAAAAAATTGGCGACCTGTTTTTATGAACCAAGCACGAGAACGAGACTCAGCTTCGAATCAGCGATGCTGAACCTCGGCGGTCAGGTGCTTGGTTTTTCTTCGGCTGATGCGTCATCGGCGGCGAAGGGTGAGAGTGTAGCCGATACGATCAGGGTTATTTCATCGTACGCCGATATCTGCGCCATGAGGCATCCGAAGGAGGGTGCGCCTTATGTAGCGAGTGTTCATTCGAAAATACCCGTGATAAACGCCGGTGACGGTGGACACAATCATCCAACTCAGACTCTTACGGATCTGATGACGATCAATAAGCTTAAGGGAAGCTTCAGCGGATTGACAATCGGTTTGTGCGGTGACCTGAAGTTCGGACGTACCGTGCATTCGCTGGTTGAGGCGATGGTAAGGTATCCTGATGTCCACTTCATCATGATCTCACCTGACGAGTTAAAGATTCCTGATTATCTGAGAAAGGATATACTTGACAGAAATCTGATCGACTATCGCGAGGTGGGTGTTCTCGAGGATGTTATGCCTGAGCTCGATATCCTGTATATGACAAGGGTCCAGAGAGAACGCTTCTTCAATGAGGAAGACTACATCAGGTTGAAGGACAGCTTTATCCTTGACAGAAAGAAGATGGAGCTTGCCCGCGATGATATGCTGGTTCTGCATCCGCTGCCTCGTGTGAACGAGATTTCGACGGAGATCGATAATGATCCCAGGGCGGTGTACTTCAAGCAGGCTCAGTTCGGAGTGTATGTGAGGATGGCACTGATCATGACGCTCCTGAAAGAAGCGGGGTCAATCTGATCTAAAAATGTACCGATTCGAGTGTCGCGGCATTTTTACGGATTATAAATGAAAGGATATGTCTATGGAAAACGGAGAACTTAGAATAGGCGGTCTGCAGGAGGGTGTCGTGATCGATCACATCCGTGCGGGCGGCGCTATGGAGATATACAACTATCTTAACCTGGAGGATCTGGATGCGTCTGTCGCTATCATCAAGAACGCCAGATCGTCGAAGATGGGAAAGAAGGATATTATCAAGATCGAGGGGCCGATCACGATCGATCTTGAGATGTTGGGTGTCCTCGACGAGAATATAACCATCGACGTGATCAAAGAAAATAGGATAGTGGAAAAGCGGGTTTTGCCGCTTCCTGAGGTGGTGACGAATATTATTAAATGTAAGAATCCGCGTTGTATCACTTCCATAGAGCAGGAGCTTCCGCATAAGTTCAAGCTCACTGACCGTGATCACAGGGTGTATCGTTGCATGTACTGTGAACAGAGATGGGACAGAAAGAAAAGGTGAAAGGAGATCATAGAGAAATGATTAGTTTAAGAGAGGGTGGAGCGTTTTTAGTTAATGGAGACAAGCTTGTAAGCGAAGGGGCTCCGGAGGCTGCAGGATACGATAAAGAGGCTGCAAAGACCGGAACCATGGCGTATGGCATACTTACAAGCCATAATAAATCCGGAGACAATACAAATCTGAATATAAAGTTTGACAAGCTGACTTCGCATGATATCACGTTTGTAGGTATCCTGCAGACAGCCAGAGCATCAGGACTTGAGAAATTCCCCGTGCCATATGTGCTGACGAACTGCCACAACTCACTTTGTGCTGTAGGTGGTACGATCAATGAGGATGACCATATGTTTGGTCTGTCATGCGCAAAGAAGTACGGCGGTGTTTATGTACCGCCTCATCAGGCTGTTATCCATCAGTTTGCAAGAGAGATGCTGGCTGAGGGTGGAGCGATGATCCTCGGATCAGATTCACATACCAGATACGGTGCTCTCGGAACGATGGCTATCGGAGAGGGAGGTCCGGAGATCGTAAAGCAACTCCTCGAGCAGACTTATGATATCCCTATGCCGGGTGTGGTTGCCATCTATCTGACCGGTAAGCCTAAAATCGGAGTCGGTCCTCAGGATGTGGCTTTGGCCATCATCGGGGCTGTTTTTGAAAACGGTTATGTAAATAATAAAGTAATGGAGTTCGTTGGACCGGGTGTCGATAACCTTAGTGTTGACTTCAGAATCGGTGTGGATGTCATGACAACCGAGACCACGTGCCTTTCATCTATCTGGAAGACTGATGATCAGGTTAAAGATTTCTATGAGATTCATAAGAGACCTGAGGCATATAAGGAGCTAAATCCTGCTGATGTTACATACTATGACGGCGTGGTTGAGGTCGATCTGTCGCAGATCAAGCCTATGATCGCTATGCCGTTCCACCCAAGCAACGTTTATACGATCGAAGAGGTGAATGCAAATCCGGGTGACATATTAAGAGATGTTGAGAAAAAGGCTTTAGTCAGCCTTGATAACAATGATATCGAGTACAAGCTTACTGACAAAATCCATGACGGTAAGGTGTATGTTGAGCAGGGAGTCATCGCAGGTTGTGCAGGTGGTGGTTTTGAAAACCTTTGTGCTGCTGCCGATATTCTGAAGGGGCACACGATCGGTTCGGATGCTTTTTCACTCAGTGTATATCCTGCGAGTCAGCCTATTCTTATGGAACTTGTTAAAAATGGCACGGTTGCAACATTCCTTGAGGCAGGAGCTACTTTACGTACTGCATTCTGTGGTCCTTGCTTCGGTGCCGGAGACGTGCCGGCAAACAGAGGTCTGTCGATCAGACATTCAACCAGAAACTTCCCGAACAGAGAGGGTTCTAAGGTTACAAATGGTCAGATTGCGTCGGTTGCACTGATGGATGCGAGATCTATCGCAGCAACAGCGGCAAACAAGGGCTATCTGACCGCTGCAACGGATATTGATGTTAATTTCTCGAATCCGAAGTATTTCTTTGACAAGAGTATTTATGATAATCGTGTATATAACGGTATCGGAAAGGCTGAGCCTGATACGGACATCGTTTTCGGACCGAATATCGTCGATTGGCCGAAAATGTATCCGCTTACGGACAATATCCTCCTCAAGGTGGTTTCCATGATCCATGATCCCGTAACTACGACAGATGAGCTGATCCCTTCGGGAGAGACCTCGTCATACAGATCGAATCCGCTTGGCTTGGCCGAGTTTACACTGTCCAGAAAGGATCCGGCTTACGTAGGTAAGGCTAAAGAGGTTCACAAGGCAGAGGTTGCCAGAATCGAGGGCGGGGATATTTTTGCTGCGGATGATAAACTGGCAGGTGTTTATGATAAGATAAAGACTGTTTCCGATGCTGACCCGAAAGATGTGGAGATCGGTTCGGTTATCTTTGCCGTAAAACCGGGTGATGGTTCTGCGAGAGAGCAGGCGGCCAGCTGCCAGAGAGTGCTCGGCGGACTTGCAAATATCTCACGTGAGTATGCTACGAAGAGATATCGCTCTAACCTGATCAACTGGGGTATGCTTCCATTTGTTTATGATGGCGATCTCGTATTTGACAAGGATGATTATATCTTTGTTAAGGATATCAAAAAGGCTGTCACCGAGAAAATCGATGAGGTCAAGGCTTATGTGATCGGTGATGATGTTAAGGAGATCACTTTGAGACTCGGAGCTCTCACTGATCATGAGCGTGAGATCATAAACAAGGGTTGTCTTATCAACTACAACAGGAAATAAGCTGTGTCCAGGTATTTTTCTGAAAGGAAATGAAAAATGAACGATCAGTATATGATGGCGCATCAGGAGTATGCTGTGCTGCCGGGTGATGATAATAACCTGTTTGAGGGCAGCAAAGAAGAGTTTACTCATATGATGATGATGTACAATGGCGCGATCCGTGAGATGAAGACGAAGCTTCAGGTGCTGAATGATGAGCTTTCGATGACGAGAAATCGTAATCCGATCGAGTTTATCGAGACACGTATCAAAAGCCCGGACAGTATCGCTACAAAGCTGAAGAAAAAGGGTGTTGCGCTTACCGTTGATAATGTTAAGGAGCATCTTAATGATGTTGCCGGAGTCAGGGTTATCTGCGCGTTTTTGGATGATATCTATCAGGTTGCTCAGATGTTAGAGGAGCAGGATGATGTCGAGATCATAAAGACGAAGGATTATATCAAAAAGCCCAAGAAAAACGGTTACAGAAGCCTTCATCTGATCGCTACAGTGCCTGTGTTTTTCTCGAATGGAAGAGAGGATGTCCGTGTTGAAATCCAGATCAGGACGATCGCGATGGACTTTTGGGCGAGTTTGGAGCATTCGGTGAAGTATAAGAGGAATGTCAGGGATGCTGAGGATATCGTCTATGAGTTGAGGGCGTGCGCGGATGTGATCAACAGGACCGATGTGCATATGCAATCGATACGCGATAAGATCGAGTACCTGGAATAGTTTGGCACCCGTCCATACCGTAGCATCTGTTGATCCTACGGGCTACGCTTACGCCATAATGAAACGCAGCACTGCATGGCTCCAAAATACGGAGCCTACGCAGTGGCGTTTCATTGAGGCCCTTCGGATCTAACAGATGTCTACTCTGTATGGCCGCTTGGAAACTTGTGACAATTATAATAAATTAGGAGAGTTGACCTATGGCTGAAATTATTGACGGGAAAGCGATTTCTGCTCAGATAAAGGAAGAGTGCAAGGCAAAAGTTGAGAAAGAGAAACTTAACCGATGCTTGGCGGTGGTGCTGGTGGGGGATGATCCGGCATCCGCGGTTTATGTCGGGAATAAGAAGAAGGCCTGCGAGTTTTGCGGGGTGAAGAGTGTTTCTCATGAGTTACCGGCGAGTACGACTGAAGAAGAGTTGTTGAAGCTGGTGGATGACTTGAATAGGGATGACAGTGTTGATGGCATCCTGGTTCAGCTGCCTCTTCCGGTACATATTGATGAAGATAAGGTTATTAAGGCTATTTCGCCTGATAAGGATGTAGATGGTTTCCATCCGGAGAATGTAGGTAGATTGAGTATCGGTCAGCCGGGCTATCTCTCATGTACGCCGGCAGGGATTATTCAGCTTCTGAAACGATCAAACGTTGATATGGATGGAAAAAACTGCGTAGTGATCGGGCGTTCAAATATCGTCGGTAAGCCGATGGCGCTTTTAATGCTTCGTGAAAATGCTACGGTTACGGTTTGTCACTCACATACTAAAGACCTTAAAGAAGTGTGCAAACGTGCTGATATCCTGATCGTGGCTATCGGTAAGCCTAAGATGATCGATGCTTCTTACGTCAAAGATGGTGCCGTTGTTATCGATGTAGGTATCCATCGTATGGAAAATGGCAAATTATGTGGAGATGTTGACTTCGATTCAGTTGAGCCTGTCGCATCCAAGATAACGCCGGTTCCCGGCGGCGTAGGCCCGATGACAATAGCTATGCTCATGCATAACGTCGTTTATGGTAACGGCGCAGATAAAGCCATGCCATATGTGGTAATCTAAAGACAAATTAGCGCGTCCGATGCGCGGTTGTGATAAAGTGAGGTTTCATGATAACTGTTTTCTTCGCCTCTTTAGGCTGCGATAAAAACCTGGTTGATACCGAAAAAATGATGGCGCTTTTACCGGCGCCTGAGTTTGAGTTGACCGAGGATGAGTCTGAGGCCGATGTGATCGTCGTAAATACATGCGCCTTCATACTGGATGCAAAGCAGGAGAGTATCGAGACTATCCTTGATCTCGCGCAAATGAAAGAGGATGGCCGCTGCAAATCTTTGATAGTGACGGGATGTCTTGCTCAGAGATATCAGGATGAAGTAAAGAAAGAAATCCCCGAGGTTGACGTTATCGTAGGAACTACTGCGTTTGACAGTATAGCAGATGTCATCAGAAACGCAATGGAAGAAAAACATGATTCAAAAAATCCGGATGATATCACTGAAAATGGCGTGTTTAAGCCGCTTGATCACCTGCCGAAAGATTTAACAGGCCGTGTTCGTACAGGATTCGCCCCATACAGATATTTGAAAATAGCCGAAGGGTGTAATAAACGTTGCACCTACTGTGCAATACCTGACATGAGAGGCCCATACAGGTCCGTACCTATGGAGGAGCTTGTAAAAGAAGCCGAGCTTTTGGCCGCTGACGGTGCTGTTGAACTGATCCTGGTCGCACAGGAAACCACGCTGTATGGAGTTGATATATATGGCGAAAAACGGCTCCCGGAGTTGCTTCACAAGCTTTGCGCCATCGACGGTATCGAATGGATACGCCTGATGTATTGTTATCCCGAGGAGATAACGCGCGAGCTTATCGAGACCATGAAAAATGAACCGAAGGTATGCCATTATCTTGATATACCTATCCAGCATGCAGACGATGAAGTGCTCAGAAGGATGGGAAGACGCACAAATCAAAATGAGCTTGTTGAAAAGATCAATATGATCCGTGATATTCTTCCTGATGTTTCTATCAGAACAACACTTATCAGCGGTTTTCCGGGCGAGACTGAAGCTCAGCATGATGCATGTACAGACTTCGTAAAGAAGATGCATTTTGACAGGCTGGGCGTGTTTCCTTACTCAGAGGAGGAGGGTACGCCTGCTGCCGGGTTTGAAGGTAGTATAGACGAGGAAGAGAGAATAAGACGAGCTGATGAGATCATGAAGATTTCACAGGATGTTATTTTTGAGAAGAACAAAGAACTGATCGGCAAAAAGCTTCAGGTTTTAGTTGAGGGATATCTGCCCGAGGAAGGCTGCTATATGGGACGTAGCTACAGGGATGCGCCTGAGATCGACGGCTTGGTATTTTTCGAATCCGAAACAGAAAGGTTGACATCAGAGTTGGTTTGCGTTAACATAACAGAGGCCAAGGGTTATGACCTGAAAGGAGATATCGAATGAATCTGCCAAATATACTGACTATACTTCGTGTGGCCATGATTCCGCTTTTTGTGGTTGCCATGCTATGCGATTTCCCACAAGGATTCCCAAATCCGGACATCGTTGCAGGGTGTATTTTTATTGCGGCCTGCGTTACGGATTTCTTTGATGGTTATCTGGCGAGAAAATACAACCAGATAACCACTTTCGGTAAGTTTATGGATCCTTTGGCGGACAAGCTGCTTGTTTGCGCAGCTCTTATATGCTTCTTGGCGGATGAGCATCCGGAGATTCCTGCATGGGTGGTTATTGTTATCATCAGCCGTGAGTTTATAATCAGCGGATTCCGCCTGGTTGCAGTGGAAAAAGGCGTAACTATCGCTGCAAGCTGGTGGGGGAAAATAAAGACTTGTTCGCAGATGCTGATGGCGCTGCTTCTGATTTTTCATTTTGAGCATGAGGTTTTCAGGATCATAGATACGATCGTGGTATACTTGGCATTGGTTCTGACAGTGCTCTCGCTTATAGACTATATCTATAGAAATCGTGCGGTCATGAAGGATATCGAATAATTTGGGCTTTTCGCCTATTCTGTCAATAAAGTGACAAAAAAATCATCTATAATGTACAGAGTGATCATATATGGGAGGTCAGGTGTGAGAAAACTAACCGGATTACTCTGTATAGTGCTTCTTTTATTCGCACTTACAGCGTGCGGCTCGGACAGTGTTGATACTCCTGAGCCAACTACCAATCAAACAACTGAACAAGAACCCAGCGAGGAGCCGATACCTTCACCGAATATGGAAACGATTACGGTGTTTACTATCGACCCTGCCAATATGGCCATCATGCCTTCTCAAGTGAAAAAGAACGAGGCTGATGACTCTGTTGAGTATATCACGGAATTGGTTCTTCAGAACCTTGAGGATGATGAGATCCGCATCGCAAGTGCTATTTCAGACGGGGATCGTGCTATTATTGCTTTTGACAGTGAGTCAAAGCCTGTCAAGGGGTGCGATGAAGAGATGGAGGATCTGATTCTTGAGTGTTTCGCAAACAGCATCTTGGACAATGTAGAAGGTATTCACTCTATCAGCTTCTGTACTGAAAAGGGGCCTTACATCAGCGAGAACAAGGAGATGGCTGCTGATGAGATCTACGCATCGCGATGAGTATGACGTAATAATTGTCGGAGGCGGTGCGGCCGGATTGATGGCCGCTATTTTTGCTGCGAACAGCGGAGAGAAGGTTCTTCTTCTCGAAAAAAATGAAAAAACAGGGAAAAAGCTATATATAACGGGAAAGGGACGATGCAACTTCACTAATGCCTGCGATATCGAGGATATATTTCCGCAGGTGGTGAGCAATGCAAAGTTCCTTTATTCATCTCTTTATGGTTTCTCGAACACTGATGTCGTGGCATTTTTCGAAAATAATGGACTGAAGGTTAAGGAAGAACGTGGGAAAAGGATGTTTCCCGCTTCGGATAAGTCTTCTGATGTTATTAGAACGCTTGATAAGGCCTGCAAAAATGCAGGCGTTACCGTTCGTTTAAGAACAGAGGTGGTCAGCCTGATCATCTCGGATACGAAATCCATAATGGGAGTAATGACCTCTGAATCCAAGAGGTACATGGCAAAAAGAGTGATACTGGCCACGGGAGGTGTCTCTTATCCCTCTACCGGCTCTACAGGTGATGGACACAGGATGGCCAGAGCATGCGGTCACCGCATAATCGATATGAGACCCGGGCTTACCGGGATGACTACAGCTGAGACCGATATTCGAAAGCTGCAGGGGTTGACGCTGCTGAACTCGGCGATAAAAATCCGGGATAAGGATTCGAAGAAGACACTTATGGAGGGCTTTGGAGAGGTTTTATTCACGCATTTCGGTGTGAGCGGGCCTACAGTTTTGACTGCCAGCTCTCAGCTTGGTGACAGGCTCAGAGAGGAGCATCTTTCGATGCATATCGATATCAAGCCTGCTCTGGATTTCGAACAGCTTGATAAACGGGTTTTGAGAGAGATTGAAAATGACGGGAAAAAGGCAATGTCGAATCTTATGAGGAGTATGCTCCCTCAAAGTCTGATTCCTGTGATTTTAAAAAGATGCGAGATCGATCCTCAAAAGAGAGGAATAGATATCACGAGAGAGGAAAGACAGCTTTTGGTTGAGACCATGAAAGATTTCTCGGTGATGCTTACAGGGGTCAGAGGGTTCGATGAGGCTATCATTACCAGAGGCGGAGTGAGTGTAATGGACGTAAATCCGCAAACAATGGAGAGTAAAGTTATATCCGGGTTATATTTTGCCGGTGAGATTCTGGACGTAGATGCGTTGACCGGCGGATATAATCTTCAAATAGCCTGGTCTACAGGTGCTGCCGCGGGGAGAAGTGGCAGAGAAGGAGGAGAATCATGAGAAACATTGCAATAGACGGTCCGGCAGGCGCAGGTAAAAGCTCTATAGCCAAGCTTGTAGCGAAAAAGCTCGGGATAGTTTACGTAGATACCGGTGCCATGTACAGAACCATGGCTCTTGCTTGCCTTAAGAGTGATGTTGATATTTTAAATGAGGATTTAGTTTCTGCTAAGATAAGTGGTGTAGATATAAGAATCGATTATCAGGACGGGACTCAGCATATTTATCTTGGAAATCAGGACGTTTCCACAGATATCAGGCAGGAGGAGGTCGGAAAGGCCGCTTCGTCTATCGCCAGGTATGCCGATGTCAGGGCAAAGCTGGTCGCATTGCAGCAGAAACTTGCCTGTACACAGGATGTCATTATGGATGGCCGTGATATAGGGACTGTTGTGCTTCCGGATGCCTATCTAAAGGTGTTCCTGACGGCGAGCTCCAGAGTAAGAGCTGAGAGAAGGTATAAGGAGCTTATCGAAAAGGGTGAAAGCTGCGATATTGACGAGATTGAAAAGGATATCATTGCCAGAGATGAACAGGACATGAATCGCGAGGTTTCGCCTCTGAAGCAGGCTGATGACGCCGTGCTCGTTGATACTTCGGATTTGACGATCGATCAGGTGGTTGAGCGAATAATGGAGCTTTATGATGCAGATTAAGGTGGCAGAGCATGCCGGGTTTTGTTTTGGCGTAAAACAGGCTGTTGACAGGGTTTATGAGCTGAGTGATGAGAGTCCGGAGCTTGGTATTTTTACGCTGGGGCCTATAATTCATAACGAAAGAGTGGTTGAAGACCTGAATCAGCGCGGAGTAAAGGTTGCAGATGATGTGACCGACGTGCCGGACGGGTCTTTGGTTGTTATCAGGAGCCATGGTGTTCCGAAATCTGTCGTGGATCAGCTTGAGAAGCGGGGGGGTTCATACGAAAATGCGACATGTCCTTTTGTGAAAAAGATCCATGAGATCGTAAGGGACAGAAGTGAGGACGGGGAGGAAATTGTCATAGTCGGATCGGCCGAACACCCCGAAGTTAAGGGAATTCTCGGTTGGACAAAGTCAGGCGGGACGGTTATTGAAACCCACGAGCAGGCTGAGTCATTTGCACCCTCTGATCCACGTTCGAAGGTTTGTGTTGTATCTCAAACCACATTTAATTCGAAAAAATTTAAAGAATTTGTTGAAATTCTTGAAAAAAAAGAGTATAATCTAAATGTTGTCAATACGATTTGTCGTGCGACCAAGGAAAGACAGGAAGAAGCAGCTGCTCTTGCTGCTGAATGTGACGCGATGATCGTGATCGGAGGAGCAGACTCGTCGAACTCGAGAAAGCTCTACGAGATATGCAAACAACAGTGTGAAAACACTTTTTTCATACAGACAGCAGATTCGATCGATGAAATATCCTTCGACGGATTTGCAGCCTTAGGCATTACCGCAGGGGCTTCGACCCCAAATACTTTAATTCAGGAGGTTTTAGAGGCATGTCAGAGGAAATGAGTTTTGAGCAGTATTTAGAGGAGGAGGCCAATTTTAAACAACCGCACAAGGGCGAAGTTGTTGAGGGGACTGTTATTGATGTCAAGGATAATGAGATCATCCTGAATATTAAAGCAAAGTCTGATGGTGTTTTGACCAAGAATGAATACAGCAATAACCCTGATGTTGATCTTAAGAGCGAAGTAAAGATCGGCGATGAGTTGACTGTTAAAGTAGTTAGCGTTAACGACAGCGAAGGCCAGGTGCTGGTTACTTATAAACGTCTCCAGCAGGACAAGGTTAACAAGCGTTTTGAAGAGGCGTTTGAGAACCATGAGATCCTCACAGGAAAGGTTACACAGGCGCTTAAAGGCGGACTTAGCGTCAGCTACGGAGAGGGACGTGTATTCATCCCTGCCAGCCTGGTTTCCGACGTGTTCGAAAGGGATCTGAGCAAGTACACTGATCAGGAGATCCAGTTTGTACTTACAGAGGTTAACGTACATAAGCGTCGTATCATCGGTGACAGACGCTGCCTCATCGTAGAGGAAAAGAAAAAGCTTCAGGAGGAGCTTCTCGGTCGTATCGAGGTTGGTCAGATGATCGAGGGTACTGTAAAGAACCTCACAGATTTCGGTGCTTTTATCGATCTCGGTGGTGCAGACGGACTTCTTCACATCTCAGAGATGAGCTGGGGACGTGTTGATGATCCGAAGAAGCTTTTCAAGGTTGGTGATAAAGTAAAGGTTAAAATCAAAGATATCAACGATACAAAGATCGCTCTTACCATGAAGTTCGACGAGAACAATCCATGGAAGGATGCTGCAGAGAAGTACGCAGTCGGCAACGTGATCACCGGTAAGGTTGCACGTATGACTGATTTCGGAGCATTTGTAGAACTTGAGGAGGGTATCGATGCACTTCTTCATGTTTCTCAGATCGCTATCGATCATGTTGAGAAGCCTTCTGACGTTCTGAAGGTAGGTCAGGAAGTAACAGCCAAGATCGTTGATTTCAACGAGGAAACAAAGAAGATATCACTTAGTGTGAAGGCTATAGAGATTGAGAAGCAAAAGGCTGAGCAGGCTGCTGCAGGTGATGCAAAGGAAGAAGCACCTGCCGAGGCGTCTGTAGAAGAATCTGCTGCTGAGCCTGCTAAGGAGGCACCTGCTGCCGATGTTGCAGAAGAGGAAGCTGCAGAGGAATAATTAAAGAGTATTGAAGGATTTTGCGTATTATGGCAAATACATATGAGGATTTTAAAAACTGGTTTTTGAGACTCTCCGGAATAGACTTAAACTGCTACAAAGAAAGCCAGATGAAACGAAGAATCGATAATTTTTATACACGTCGTAAATTTAACGGATATGAAGATTTCTTTGCTGCGTTGTCAAAGGATGCTGAGATGCAGGCAGACTTCACCGGGTATCTTACGATAAACGTTTCCGAGTTTTATCGTAATCCGCCCCAATGGCAGATGGTTGAGAAGGACGTGTACCCTACACTCATTGAACGTTTCGGTAAAAACCTGAACATTTGGAGTGCGGCTTGCTCAACAGGCGATGAGCCATATACGCTCGCGATGCTTTTGGCTGAGCATGTGCCTTTACAGCAGGTGAACATACTGGCAACCGATCTGGATGTGGATATTCTTAAAAAAGCACAGGAAGGACGCTATGTTGAAAAGAGTATAGCCGGTCTTCCGAAGATTTACAAGGATAAGTATTTTACATCGGACGGTGACGGATATGTGCGGATCTCCGATGAGATCAAAAAAAGGATCACCTTCAAGCATCATAACCTGCTCAAAGATCCTTATCCGCGCGGAATGCACCTGATAGTCTGTCGAAATGTTATGATATACTTCACAGAGGAAGCCAAAGATGAAATCTACCATAAGTTTTCTAATTCCATGGTAGATAACGGAATCTTCTTTGTGGGAAGTACGGAGCAGATAATCAAGCCTGCACAGTACAACTTTGTAAGTGCAAAATCATTTTTCTATGAGAAAACCAAGGAATAGACATTTGAAAAAATGATAAGGCCACCCCGCGTTTTTAACACGGGGTGGTCATTACTGTTTAATAGGAGATTGAAAAGGAGGTTGCATATGGACGTAACGGTAGCTCTCGATGCAATGGGTGGAGATTATGCTCCAAAGGAGACTGTGAGCGGTGCTATAGAGGCTGTAAAGGAGTTCGACCAGATATCGGTCATCCTGGTTGGAAGAGAGGCTGAAATAAATAAAGAGCTTTCCGGATATGAGGATTACCCGAAGGACAGGATCAGAGTGGTCAACGCTGATGAGGTCATAGACATGGGCGAGGTTCCGACGATTGCGATAAAGGAGAAAAAGAACTCGTCACTGGTCGTAGCGATGAAGCTCGTACGTGACGGCGAGGCAGATGCCATCGTATCTGCCGGATCCACAGGAGCCATCCTGGTTGGAGGCCAGCTTGTAGTCGGTCGTATAAAGGGCGTAAAAAGACCTGCTCTTTGTCCGTTTTTGCCGACCAAGAAGGGTATGAGTCTTCTGATAGACTGTGGCGCAAATGTAGACGCGAAACCTGAAAACCTCGTACAGTTTGCTCAGATGGGTTCTATATACTATGAAAATGTTATGGGTGTAAAGAATCCGACAGTCGGTATCGTAAATATCGGTACAGAGGAGGAAAAGGGAAACAAGCTTGTTAAGGAAACAGGACCGTTACTCAAGGAATGCAAGGATATTAACTTCATCGGAAGTGTAGAAGCCAGAGATATTCCGTCGAAGCCTTCGAATGTACTTGTATGCGAAGCTTTCGTAGGAAATGTGATCCTTAAGCTTTTTGAAGGTTTGGCTCTTACATTCCTCGGTGTTGTCAAAAAAGCGCTTTTAAAGAGTGCAAAGACGAAGATTGGAGCAGTGCTTATTAAGAAGTCGTTGAAGGAGCAGCTTGCTCTTTTCAGTACAAAGGATCAGGGAGGGGCACCTCTGTTGGGACTTAAGGGTCTCGTGGTCAAGGCTCATGGAAACTCAAAGAGTTTTGAGATCAAAACGGCGATCGGGCAGTGTATCACTTTTAAAGAAAACGATATAAGCGGTAAGATTTCAAAGGTTGTTGGTGGTAATGAGTAAATCAAATCAAGAATTATTTTTAGAGTCCATAGGATACCGATTTTCTGACATTTCATTGTTTGAAAATGCTCTAACCCATTCATCTTATGCTAATGATAAGGGACTTGAGTATACAAAGAACAATGAACGGTTGGAGTTTCTCGGTGATGCTGTATTAGAGCTGGTTTCCAGCAGGTTTATCTATGATGCGCATCCTAATATGGTCGAGGGAGAGATGACGACTCTCAGAGCAAGCCTTGTTTGTGAACAGAGTCTCGCAGAAGCTGCAAGGCAGATAGGACTTGATAAGCATCTGATCCTCGGTCATGGTGAAGAAAAGACAGGCGGAAGAAATCGTGATTCGATACAATCCGATGCTTTCGAAGCGCTTATCGGTGCGATTTACTTGGACGGCGGATATGATGAGGCCGAGAAGTTTATTAAAAAGTATATTCTGACAGATATTGATAATAAGCGACTTTACTACGATTCGAAATCAAAACTTCAGGAAATCGTTCAAAGCTATTTTCATAACAGCACGAATATCGAATATAAAGTAATCGATGAATCGGGACCGGCTCATGAAAAGGTGTTCACCATAGGACTTATCATCCAAGGGAAAGAGATCACGAAGGCAACCGGTCACACAAAGAAAAAAGCCGAGCAGGAGGCCGCTTATCAGGCATTACTTGTGCTGAAAGATAAGGATCTTTTGTCATTATTATAAAAGGGGCATAACAAGATGTATTTAAAAAGTATAGAAGTACACGGATTCAAATCGTTTGCAAATAAATTGGTTTTTGAGTTCAATAACGGAATTACGGGCATTGTAGGCCCGAACGGTAGCGGAAAGAGTAACGTAGCTGACGCTGTGCGTTGGGTACTTGGCGAGCAGAGTGCCAAGCAGCTTCGTGGAGCAAGCATGCAGGATGTCATTTTTTCCGGTACCGAGCTTCGCAAACCGCAGAGTTATGCATATGTTGCGCTGACTATTGCAAATGACGACCACAAGCTGGATACTCCGTTTGAGGAGGTTCAGATTGCGAGAAAGGTCTACAGATCAGGAGAGAGTGAGTACCTGCTGAATGGAGCGGTATGCCGTCTTCGTGACGTCCAGGAGCTTTTTTTTGATACCGGTATCGGAAAGGAAGGATATTCGATCATCGGTCAGGGACAGATCGATAAGATTCTTTCAGGAAAGCCGGAGGACAGACGTGAGCTTTTTGATGAGGCCGCAGGAATCGTTAAGTTTAAGAAGAGAAAGGCTTCTGCAGAGAAAAGCCTCGAAGCCGAAAAGCTAAACCTGACTCGTGTTGAGGATATCCTCGGAGAGCTGACGCTTCGCGTGGAGCCGCTTAAGGAGCAGTCAGAAAAGGCGAAAAAGTATATCGATCTCAAAAATGAGCTGAAGGACATGGAAATCGGCCTTTTTCGTTTGGAATATGAGGCGCTGAACAATGATAAAGAAAAGCTTGACGAGACCATACAGACAGCTAACGACGATCTGACAAAGGCAAAGGAAGAGAAGGAAGCTACAGCCGAGACATTCAGTCAGCTTGATGAAACGATCCAGAACTTTGATCAGTCTATTCAGGATAAAAAGGACAAAATCCAGGAGAATCAGCTTGCTTTGCAGAACTGTGAATCCGAGATCAGAGTATGTAAAGAAAAGATTTCCTCTATTGAGCAGGGAAAATCATATTTCCGTGACCGCGAAGAGGCTATTCTTGAGTCGATCAGAGAGATCGAGGAGGAACAGGCTCAATATACGGATGAGAAAGCTCAGATTGAAGAAAGCCTGAAAGACATGGAGATTCGTGAGCAGAACGCTCAGGAGGCTCTGACGGAACTCGAAAAGGAGATCCTTGAAAAAGAGATCAGACTCGGCGAGGAGAATGAGGCGATCATTGACTCCATGAACCGTTCTTCTGAGATTACACTTCGTCAGCAGAAGCTGCGTTCACAGCTTGATCAGAATCGTCTTCGTCAGGCAGAGATGAACCAGAAGATCATTACAAATCAGTCAAAGGTCGATGAGGCTACTCAGGTCATGAAAAATGAGGAGGCTGATTTCAAAGAGGCCAAGGCAAAATATGATGACGAGTATATCGCGCATAAGAACGTCCTCGCAAAGATCGAAGCTAAGCGTGCGGAGATCCTCGAGGAGAATCGCAAGATAGATGAAACGAAGAGTGAGTATCACAGAGAGAACTCACGTCTTGAAACACTGAAAAACATGACTGAGCGCTATGAGGGTTATGGTCAGAGTATCCGCCATGTCATGGAGCAGAAAAAGACGAATAAGGGCGTCCTTGGTGTAGTAGCAGATATCATCAAGGTTGATCGCAAATATGAGATAGCTGTTGAAACCTGTCTCGGAGGAAATATCCAGA
Organism: Lachnospiraceae bacterium P6B14; assembly: GCA_000687695.1. Classification (GTDB taxonomy): domain Bacteria; phylum Bacillota; class Clostridia; order Lachnospirales; family Lachnospiraceae; genus Eubacterium_F. The sequence goes on from JHWZ01000007.1 coordinate 62,586, forward strand.
ATATCATCACGAAAGATGAGCAGGTCGCAAAGGATATGATCGAGTTCCTCAAGGAGAATCATTACGGCCGCGCGACTTTTTTGCCTTTGACAACCGTAACTCCTACCGGAAAGGAGCCATGGCCTGAGGAGGCAGAGAGTAAAAAGGGAGTTTTGGGCCCTGTCGACAGTTTTGTTCAAAGAGATGATAAGTACGATAAGATCGTCAGATACCTGCTTGGCAGATATTTGCTTGTTGATACTATCGATAATGCGCTAAAGATCAATAAAGAGTTCGGATACTCTATCCGAATCGTTACACTTGACGGTGAGTTAATGAACCCCGGTGGTGCGATTTCCGGTGGTGCGTTTAAGAATAAGAACCATCTGCTTGGAAGAGGCCGTGAGATTGAAAAGCTCGGCGACTCCCTGAAAGAGATCGAGAAAAAGCTTGAGAAGATACGTGCAGGCATTGCCGATCGCGAAGAAGAGATCGTGATGATGACTGAGACTGCCACTGAGAAAGCTACAAAGCTTCAGGAACTCGAGCTTCGCCAGAAAACTGCAAAGATCAAATATGACCAGGCAGTCAGCATCAAGGAAGAAACAGAGAAAGAGTATAATGCCATAGCCGACGATAAAAAGGCTCTCGAGAGAGAAAAGAGTGATATCGAGACTGCCATTAAGTCTATCGACGAATCGCTTGAGCTTTCGAAAAATGAAGAGGAGTTGTCTAAACAGCAGGTTGAGACTCTCGGAAATGAGATCAGTGATGCACATGACAAACAGACAGCTGATCAGGAAGCTCTGAATGAACTTCGACTTGAGATGACGTCTGTTCGTGGTAAGCAGAGCTTTATCGATGAGAATATCGAGCGTCTCACAAACGCAGCGGCTTCTGCAAAAGAGCAGCTTGATGCCATACATGCCGAGGCTGATAACTCTGATTCTTCCATCAAGGAGCATGAAAATCAGATAAAGGCATATGAGCTTCGTATCGAGGAACTCAAGGAGGCAAATGTTGAGCTTGATAAGACTGTAGAGGAAGAAAAGATAAAGAAACAGGAGCTTATCGACTCTCAGAAACAGGCATTTGAGTCCAGAGAAAAGCTGCTCACTCGTATCGGAGACCTGAATAAAGAGGTGTTCCGACTGGAGTCTCAGCGCGAGAAAGTTGATGAGAAGCTTGAAAATCAGATAGATTACATCTGGAATGAGTACGAGCTTACTTATCATAATATTACCGAGATGGAGTTTGACGACTCTATTTCTAAAACCGAGAGAAGCCAGAGAGTAGGCAAGCTTCGTTCGAACATCAGAGCACTCGGGGATGTAAATGTTAACGCTATCGAGGAATATAAAGAGATCTACGAGCGTTATACAGTGCTGACAACCCAGCATGATGATCTCGTTGCTTCGGAAGAAAAGCTTCGCGGTATCATCGAGGAGCTCGATACCGAGATGAGAAGACAGTTCTCCGAAAAGTTTGCAGCGATACAGAAAGAGTTTGACAAGGTATTTAAGGAGCTGTTCGGAGGCGGAAAGGGTACGCTGGAGCTTACAATAGATGAGGATGTACTCGATGCCGGTATCATGATCAATGCACAGCCGCCGGGCAAAAAGCTTACAAATATGATGCAGCTCTCCGGTGGAGAGAAGGCTCTTACGGCGATATCGTTGCTTTTTGCCATACAGAACCTAAAGCCTTCACCGTTCTGTCTGCTTGATGAGATCGAGGCGGCGCTTGATGATTCGAACGTTAAACGATATGCCAAGTATCTTCATAAACTGACTAAGAATACACAGTTTATCGTTATCACGCATCGTAAGGGAACCATGGAGGCGGCTGATGTGCTGTATGGTATTACGATGCAGGAGAAGGGTGTCTCGACGCTCGTTTCCGTTAAGCTTATCGAGGAGCAGTTAGACGACTAGTAAAGCTACGGCTCCCTATACGGACTGTTTAAATGTCCGCGGGGGCACGCTTTCGCTTTTTTCTTTAACGTCACGTTGCACGGCTCGAAGGAAACTCTTCGAGTTTCCTAACCTCACCTGCGCAACGACGTTAAAGACACATCCCCCGCTAGGACAATCTTAAACAGTCCTAATCGGGAGCCTGTAACTTGACGAGTAGTATTAACGTTCCTAATCGGGAGCCTTTAACGTAAACGAGTATTATTAATGCTTCTAATTGGGAGCCGATAGGAGAATAACATGGGATTTTTTGAGAGATTAAGAAACGGAATGAGCAAGTCGCGCAACCAGATGTCCGAATATATGGACGATGTGTTTGCGGCGGGACGTCCGATCGATGATGATTTTTACGAGGAGCTCGAAGAGATACTCGTTATGGCTGATGTCGGTGCTGAGACTTCTGAAGCTATCATTGAGGAGATGAAGGTTCGGGTTGAGGAGAAAAAATGGTCCGACGCTTATCTTGCCAAGGATATCCTCAAGGAAATTTTTAAAGAGAAACTAGAGATGCCTATGGATGCGTATTTCTTTATGAATCGCAAATCCGTTGTTCTGGTTATCGGTGTAAATGGCGTAGGTAAGACAACAAGCGTCGGAAAGATGTCTGCTCTTCTAAAGAACAGAGGCAAGAAAGTGCTACTGTGCGCAGCCGATACTTTTAGGGCCGGTGCTATCGAGCAGCTTAAAGAGTGGTCTAAAAGAGCGGGAGTTGATATTATCGCGGGAACTGAGGGACAGGACCCTGCGTCGATCGTTTATGACGCCGTAGCTGCCGCAAAGGCAAGAGATGTTGATATTCTTTTATGTGATACTGCGGGCCGACTTCACAACAAAAAGAATCTCATGAACGAGCTTCACAAGATCCATACGATACTTGACAAGGAGTATCCGGGAGCTTATCTTGAGACACTCATAGTAGTTGATGCTACGACCGGGCAGAACGCTCTACAGCAGGTAAAGGATTTCTCCGATGTTACGAATGTTACCGGAGTTATACTCACAAAAATGGATGGTACAGCAAAGGGTGGCATCGCTGTGGGAATCTGGTCCGAGTTAAATATCCCGGTTAAGTTTATCGGTGTGGGAGAGACGATAGAAGACCTTGATATGTTCAAGGGTGATGAATATGTTGAAGCTCTGCTTGGAAATACAGAGAGCTGATATCGGAATATTTTTGATGCATAGGAGGAGTATCGGTAATGGATTTTGAACCATCACTTTTGTTCACGCCGGACGGTGTGAGAGATGTGTACGGACGAGAATGCAGGGAGTATAATGTCATTCGACGTATGATAAGACACGAGATGGAGCTTTACGGATTCCGTGATATCAAGACTCCGAGCTACGAGTTTTTTGATATTTTTAATAAGGAAAGAGGAACCGTTCCGTCGAACCAGATGTTTAAGTTTTTTGACAGACATAATAACACTCTGGTTTTGAGGCCTGATCATACACCGCAGATCGCAAGGTGCGTGGCCAGATATTATGCGGATGAGGATATGCAGCTCAGGCTTTGCTACACCGGAAACACTTTTATCCATAACACTTCTTACCAGGGGAAGCTCTCTGAAACAACTCAGATCGGAGCAGAGATAATCGGTGATGCTTCTTCCGATGCGGACGGAGAGATGCTTACGCTTGCGATCGAGTGCCTGAAAAAGAGCGGGCTTAAGGATTTTAGTGTTGATGTAGGACATGCCGGTGTATTCAGGGGACTTGTTCGTAAAGCCGGACTTGATATCGAGGAGATAAAAAAGCTCAGACACTTCATTGAGAACAAAAACTCACATGCCGTAAAGGAGCTCCTTAGCGAAAAGTCAATGGATGATGGTGTGAGAGAGGTTCTGATCAGGCTTCCGGAGATTTTTGCTGACGATGATTCGTTGACATTTGTAAAAGAAAGAGTTTCTGATGAGGAAACCCTGGCTGCAATAGAAAGACTTGAGACGATCCGTGATATCTTGGAAGGTTTCAACATGCTTGATCATGTTACTTTTGATCTTGGAATGCTTGCGAAGATGGATTATTATACCGGGGTCATTTTTAAGGCTTATACATTCGGTACCGGTGAGGCTATAGCGAGCGGAGGTCGTTATGACGATCTGATGGCGCAGTTTGGTAAGGATAAGCCGGCGGTTGGCGTAGTTTTCCTGCTCAACTCACTGATGGAGGCGCTCGCTTCCGAAAAGGTTGAGGTTTTGACTCCGGATGAGGATATACTGATCCTGTACAGATCTACCAATCGTAACGTGGCTATAGATCTGGCCAAAAAGCTTCGCGACGAGGGACAGCCGGCATTTCTTATGAGAAAGAATGCTGATCTGTCGCTCGAAGAATATAAGGAATACGGGAAAAGACGTGGACTCAAAGAGCTTCGTTACATCGATGATACCGGAGAGATAACAGTATTTAATGTGTGAAGATGATAGAAAGGATCATTTTATGGAAGGTACAGACAGATTTATCACTATCGCTTTGGCAAAGGGCAGGCTCGCGATGCAGACCTTGGACCTTTTTGAAAAAAGCGGGATAACCTGCGATGAGATAAAGGATAAGGATACCAGAAAGCTTATATTTGTAAATCACGAACTTGGTTTAAAGTTCTTTTTGTCAAAGACTTCTGATGTGCCGACTTACGTAGAGTACGGCGCGGCAGATCTGGGCGTGGTCGGGTATGATACCATTTTTGAAGAGGGTAGAAAGATCCTTGAGGTATTGGACCTGGGACTCGGCAAATGCAATATGTGCGTCGCAGGCCCGGCTATCGCAAAGGATGATCTTGAAAACGGCAGGATCAGACGAGTTGCCACGAAATACCCGCGTATGGCAAAGGATTATTTCTATGAGAAAAAGCATCAGACTGTTGAGATCATAAAGCTTAACGGTTCAGTTGAGCTTGCGCCTATAGTTGGACTTTCAGAAGTTATTGTTGATATTGTAGAAACGGGTTCAACGCTTAAAGCGAATGGGCTTGAGGTGTTGGATACTATATGTCCGCTCTCTGCGAGAGTAATAGTTAATGAGGCAAGTATGAAGCTTCTCAGAGACCGTATTCTTGCATTGATAAACGCGTTGAAGGAGGGCTTATGCGAGTAATTGAATTAAACGAGAAAACAAAAAAAGAGGTACTTGATTCACTTTCCAAGCGCAGCTTCGGAGGTGACGAGGAAATACAGAAGATAGTGGATCAGATCATCGATGACGTCCGTGAAAACGGTGATGATGCCCTGGTTCGTCTCACTGAGGGACTTGATGGTGTAAAGCTTTCACCTGATCAGTTCAGAGTGAGCAAAGCTGAGATTGATGATGCTTACAAAAAGGTGGATGATTCTCTGATAGAGACAATCAAAAAAGCTATTGATAATATCAGTAGCTATCACGAAAAACAGGTGAGGCAGAGCTTTATTTCCACTCGAGAAGATGGCGTAATGCTCGGACAGAGGATAACCCCGATCCAGAAAGTCGGTGTATACGTGCCTGGTGGAAGAGCTCCGCTGTCATCATCAGTTCTTATGAATGTCGTGCCTGCAAAGGTGGCCGGAGTTCCGCAGATCGTAATGATGACTCCTCCATCAAAGGATGGAACGATCACTCCCGAGGTTTTGGTTGCGGCTGACCTCTCGGGATGTGACGAGATATATAAGATAGGCGGAGCACAGGCCGTTGCGGCTTTGGCATATGGTACAAAAACTGTTCCGAAGGTATATAAGATCGTTGGCCCGGGAAATATTTTCGTTACACTTGCAAAGAAAGTGGTTTACGGTACCGTCGGAATCGATTCGGTTGCAGGACCATCCGAGATTCTTGTTCTCGCAGATGAAACCGCTACTCCCGAGTATGTAGCCTGTGATCTGTTGAGCCAGGCGGAGCACGACCCGATGTCATCGGCTGTTTTAGTTACAACCGACAAGAAGCTTGCTAAAAAAGTTGAAAAGCTTGCTTACGAATATGCAAAGGAACAAACAAGACGTGAGATCATAGAGAAATCTCTGGATGATTGGGGATATATCCTGCTAGCCGGTGATATGGACGAGGCTGTGGATATTGTTAATGAAATAGCCAGCGAACACCTGGAAATCCTTACCAAAGATTCGTTTGATGTTATGTGCAGGATCAAAAATGCCGGAGCTATCTTTATGGGAGAGTACAGCTGTGAGCCGTTGGGAGACTACTTTGCAGGTCCTGATCATGTCCTTCCGACCTGTGGTACAGCCAGATTCTCATCGCCTCTGTCGGTTGATGAGTTTATCAAAAAAAGCAGCCTGATTTCTTATTCTAAAGAAGCATTGGAGCAGGCTCATGAGGATATCATAGCCTTCGCAAAGGCTGAGAAGCTTTATGCTCATGCAAACTCTATCGCTGTCAGATTCGGCAAGGAAGTCAAATAATATCGAAAAATGGCATTTTTCTTAAAAAAATTGCTTGACTGAGAGCCGAAAGTATGTTATAGTTCTAACGTTGTGCAAAATAATCATTAGATGGTCCGCTAAAGATATATTACTTTATGAACATCGAACGTTAAGGAGGAAGAAAGATGAACGACATTATCAAGAAGATCGAAGACGAACAGCTTCGTGGCGAAACGTTCGACTTCAACATCGGTGACACTGTACGTGTTCACGCAAAGGTAAAAGAGGGTCAGCGCGAGCGTATCCAGGTATTCGAGGGTACTGTGCTGAAAAGACAGGGCGGTTCAAGCCGTGAGACCTTCACTGTTCGTAAGTTCTCAAACGGTGTAGGCGTAGAGAAAACCTGGCCTCTTCATTCACCAATCGTTGAGAAGATTGAGGTTGTACGTCGTGGTAAGGTAAGACGTGCTAAGCTTAACTATCTCAGAAGCCGCACAGGTAAGGCTGCTAAGGTTAAAGAGCTTGTAAGATAATAAGTATTCTCACAAAGAAAACATGGTCAACGAATTATTATGATTTGTTGACCTTTTTCCTATATTTATGGTGCGCAGTTTGATATGGAGGGCATAAATGAATCTCCGATTTGAAGAAGAGGCTAAAAAGGAAAAAAGAAAAAAGCTGATCTTTGAAACGATCAGATATCTTATCCTTGTTGTTATTGTTATAGCCTTGGCATGGTGTATAATCAATCTATGCCTGAAAAAGGTCACAATGATCGGCTCTTCTATGGAAAACACGCTCCACAGCGGGCAGGAGGTCATAGTAAACACCTTCTTTAAACGATTTGTGTCGCCCGGCAGAAGCTCTGTCATAGCATTTTTCCCCGAATCAGGAGCTGATACTAAAGAAAGAACTGATTCATCGATACTGATCAGAAGAATTGTCGGTCTTCCGGGTGAAAAGGTTAAAATATCCGGTGGGTATGTCTATATTAACGGCAAAAAGCTCGAAGAGGATTATGAGTTTGACAGAAATGTATCGTCCGGGCAGGCTGATCAGGACATTACCCTGAAGGAAGATGAGTTTTTTGTTCTGAGTGACAAAAGGACTGATCTGGATGACAGTAGGAGTTCCAGTTTTACTAAAGTAAGAAGCGAAAATATAATAGGTACGGTTTTTCTCCAGTTAGATCCGTTTGGTTTTATAGCGGGACCTGAGCCCGAAAAATCCAAATCTGATGAAAACGAGGAGAAATCAGAGGAGTGAGCATTTAATGCATTTTCAATGGTTTCCGGGTCACATGACTAAGGCGATCAGATCCATGAAGGAAGATATTCGCCTTATTGATATTGTGATTGAGCTTATAGATGCGAGGATTCCCATCAGTTCCAGAAATCCCGAGATAGATACGCTGGCGCAGGGTAAAACGAGAATCCTTCTGTTAAATAAAACCGACATGGCTGATAAGTCTCAAACCGATAAATGGGTTGAATATTTTGAGTCGAAAGATTTATATGCGCTTTCTATCAATGCAAAAAAGAAACAGGATTTGAACAGAGTCAACAAACTTATTGATGAAGCTGTTCGTGTAAAAAGAGAAAAGGATTTGAAACGAGGTATCAAAAATCGTCCAGTACGAGCGATGATAGTCGGTATCCCCAATGTTGGCAAATCCACATTTATTAACAGCTTTTCCGGACGAGCATCTACAAAAACCGGAAATAAACCGGGAGTTACAAAGGGTAAGCAGTGGATAAGGCTTTCTGCCGGAAAAAACGGCGGAAGCGTTGAGTTACTTGATACACCGGGTATACTTTGGCCCAAGTTTGAGGATCAGATAGTCGGACTTCACTTAGCCTGGATCGGTTCGATCAAGGACGAATTGATCGTAACTACCGATCTTGCCCTCGATTTGATCGAGTTTTTGGAGGCCGAGCATAAAGGTGTTATAAGTGAACATTACGGCTTTGAACCTGAGGGTGATTCGGTTCATATTCTAGAACAGCTTGCCACAGCACGTGGTTGTAAAGCTAAGGGCGGTGAGCCTGATTTTGACAAGGCGGCATTTTTCCTGCTTGATGATTTCAGAAATGCCAGACTTGGTAGTATAACGATTGAATGTGTTTCCTGAAAATGGAGGTTTATATATGAGTGAAATAGATCGCGAAGCTCTGTTCTCCGATATCGACAAGATAATGGAACAGCAGGGATTTACTAATATAGGTTCATCGTCAACTCCGATTGAGGTTGAGGCAACAGATGAGCCCGAACCGGAAAATATGGCAACCATTCAGCCACATGAGCTTGATATGATCGAGCGCGTGGTTAATCCTGAGTTGGCAAGACGTGTTGAGTTGGAGCCTGAGCCTGTTGAAGAGCAGATGGTAGTTCAGCCCGAAGCTGCCGACATGGTTGTGGATTCTAAGCCGGAGCTTGAACCGGTATTTCCGAATACAGCATCTGAAATGCCTGATAATAAAACTGAGGTTGAGTTCGTCCCTGACGAAACTATGGAACCGGATGTCGTATCTTTGTCTTTGGAAAAGCCTGTTTCACAGAATTATGGAGATATGGTCAAGCCTGAGGTTGCTGCCGCAAAGCCGTCACAGGTTTCATCTGATAAATTTACTACCATTGAAAAGCCGATGGAATGGTCACTTGGTAGTGAAACCGAGACCGACGATTTACCAAAGAGTGATAACTATGAAACGCCTGTGTCTTATCTTGAAGAGGCAAAGTCTGATGGAATACAGGTGGAAAATGTAGCGTTTGGTGATATATCTGTAGGTGTAGAGACGGAGAGTGTTGAGTTCGCAGTGGGACATCCGCTTATCCGACTTTTCAGAAACATCTTGATCGTAGTTGCTTTAGCACTTGTGATCTCGTTGTTTATCACAAAGTTTATCGCACATCACACCTCGGTTGACGGATCTTCGATGTCGCCGACGCTTACAAATGGTGATCAGTTGATAGTAGAGGAGTTAAGCTACTATTTCCATGATCCCGAGAGATTTGATATTGTAGTATTTCCGATCTCAACAGAGGATGATTACATAAAACGAGTGATCGGACTTCCGGGCGAGACTGTTCAGATTGTGAACGGTCAGGTATATATAAACGGGGCTTTGCTTACTGATGACAGGTATGGTGCCGAGCTCATAGAGGATCCCGGAATGGCTGCAGACACCATCTATCTCCAGCCTGATGAGTATTTTGTATTGGGTGATAACAGAAATGCAAGTGTGGACAGCCGTTTTCCCGAAGTTGGCCTGATTCACAAAAAGGATATAGAAGGTAGAGCGTGGTTAAGGTTTTATCCGTTTGGCTCTTTTGGATCAGTCAACTGATTTCGGAGGACTAACATGGAAATCGAAAAGAAGTATTTGGTGAAATACCTTCCCTCTGATCTTGAAAAATACGAAGGAGTCGAAATCGAGCAGGCTTATTTATGTCAGGACCCGACCCTTCGTATCAGAAGAAAGGGAAACAAGTATATTTTTACATATAAGAAGAGAGTGCCAAACACTGATGAAAAGATAAACGTTGCAGAGGAGATCGAGTCAGAGCTTGATTTTGACTCCTATATGCATCTTTTCAAAAAGGCCGACGGTATTCCCATTCACAAGACCAGATATGTCATTCCTTATGATGGATATAATATTGAGCTTGATGTTTTTCATGGTTCTCGTGAGGGATTCTATCTTGCAGAGGTCGAGTTTCTGTCGGTTGAAGACAGTCTGGACTTCACTCCGCCGGAATGGTTCGGTGAGGATGTGAGCGGAGATATCAGATACACTAATTCTTACATGGCTATGCATGATCTGAAAGAACACTGATCAGTCGGTGTTCTTTTTTTGCCCTAAAATCGGCCGTTTTTCGTCATTGATATTATTTGTTGTTAAAAATTGATATTATTTAAGAAAAAACTTGCAATTATATCAAGTTAGGTGTATAATAGCAAAAGCATAAAAATTGCAAGGAGGTATTGCACTATGTCATATGTTGATGAAGTGCTCGACGAGCTCATTAAAAAGAACCCTGCCGAGCCGGAATTCCATCAGGCTGCGAAAGAGGTACTTGAGTCTCTTCGTCCGGTGGTTGAGAAAAATGAGGAGAAATATCGTAAGGATGCACTGCTTGAGCGACTGGTTAATCCTGAGCGTCAGATCAAGTTCCGTGTACCCTGGGTTGATGACAAGGGTCAGGTACAGGTGAATACCGGATACCGTGTTCAGTTCAACAGCGCTATCGGTCCTTACAAGGGTGGTCTGAGATTCCATCCGTCAGTAAACCTTGGAATTATCAAGTTCCTCGGCTTTGAGCAGATTTTCAAGAACTCACTTACAGGTCTTCCTATCGGTGGTGGTAAGGGTGGTTCTGATTTTGATCCGAAGGGCAAGTCAGACAGAGAGGTTATGGCATTCTGCCAGAGCTTCATGACTGAGCTTTGCAAGCATATCGGAGCTGATACAGACGTTCCTGCCGGAGATATCGGTGTTGGTGGACGTGAGATCGGATTTATGTATGGTCAGTACAAGCGTATCCGCAACCTCTATGAGGGAGTGCTCACCGGTAAAGGTCTTACCTTTGGTGGTTCACTTGCTCGTACAGAGGCTACAGGTTACGGACTTCTTTACTTTACAAACGCAATGCTTAAGGCAAACGGCCAGAGCCTCGAGGGCAAGACTGTTTGTGTATCAGGTGCCGGAAACGTTGCTATCTATGCTACACAGAAGGCTCAGCAGCTCGGCGCAAAGGTTGTAACAGTATCTGATTCAACAGGTTGGATCTATGATAAGGACGGTATCGATGTAGAGCTCCTCAAGGAGGTTAAAGAGGTTAAGCGTGCTCGTCTTACCGAGTATGCTGCAGCTCGTCCGTCAGCTGAGTATCATGAGGGACGTGGCGTATGGAGCATCAAGTGTGATGTTGCTCTTCCGTGTGCAACACAGAACGAGCTTCTGATCGACGATGCTAAACAGCTCGTAGCTAACGGCTGTATCGCAGTTGCTGAGGGTGCAAACATGCCGACTACTCTTGATGCTACTCAGTATCTGCAGGAGAACGGAGTTCTCTTTGCACCTGGTAAAGCATCAAATGCCGGTGGTGTTGCAACATCAGCACTTGAGATGAGCCAGAACTCAGAGCGCCTTTCATGGACATTCGAGGAGGTTGACTCCAAGCTTAAGGGCATCATGGAGAACATCTTCAAGAACTGTGATGAGGCTTCTAAGAAGTATGGCTTCGAGAAGAACTATGTTGTAGGTGCTAACATCGCAGGATTTGAGAAGGTTGCTGAGGCTATGCAGGCTCAGGGAATTGTTTGATCGTAAACATGTAAAACAAAAAGCTTAAAAATTCAAAAAGAAGCATGTATATCTCGTTTCGGGCACGTAAGTTGAGATATTTCATGCTTCTTTTTTATTAGTCCGGAACAGATTTTACATGAGTCTGAACAATCCGACAACTCTGCCTAAGATGATCACTTCATTTACAATGATCGGATCCATCGATGAGTTCTCAGGCTGAAGTCTGTAATGGTCTTTTTCTTTATAATAAGTTTTTACTGTGGCCGAGTCCTCTATGAGAGCGACTACTATGTCACCGTTTTTTGCAACAGGAGTCTGCTGGGCGATGATACGGTCGCCATCGTATATACCGGCCTCGATCATGGAATCACCTCTGACATCGAGCATGAACAGATCACCTGCAGGAAGCTCACTGGAAAGGAGAGGGAAGTAGCCGGATATATTTTGCTCTGCAAATAAAGGAGCACCGGCTGCAATCTGTCCGATCATGGGGATGTTTCTCATCTCACGACGTGTCATATTAAAACCGTCATCTACAATCTCGATAGCTCTGGGCTTGGCCGGATCACGTCTGATATATCCGTTTAATTCGAGTGTCTCAAGATGTGAATGAACTGATGAAGGTGATTTTAAATGCACAGCATCACATATCTCACGAACAGAAGGCGGATAGCCCTTGTCGAGTATCTGCTGTTTCATATATGAGAGAATCTCGCTCTGTTTTGCTGAAATCTTACCCTGTGCCATAATAACCTCACAATCCGGGGGTCATATAATCCCCCTGTAATATTTCTATCCTACAGAACAATAGTATCATATTTTGATTCGTTTGTCAAACAAATGTTCGAAAAAATATATTTTTATCAATTGACAAAACAGGGTAAGATGAGTATAATATTTAAGGTATGGATTAAAGCATGATCAGCCCTGACGGAGGAACAATATGAACAAGAAAAAGTACGGATTTTTCGGAAGAATAAAGAGATCCGATAATCCGGCATTCGAAATAGGTATGTTTTCGATCAGTATTGCTATATCATTGGCAGTTTTGGTCGGACTTGTTTTAGTTGCATGGTTCTATATCAAAGGACAGACTAACCGTTATACCGAGGAAGAAGTTAACGCCGGCACGGTCACACAGGCTGCCGTAGAGGTTGATAAAACCGAGGAGGAGCCCGTACAGACGGTAGATCCGAATCAGGAAATGATCGAGAATGACGATCTTATCGATTATGAAGACGAGTTAAAAACAGCTGAGTATGCGTATACTACCAGTGATGTCAACCTTCGTTCGGAGCCCAGCCTGACTGCTTTGGTTGTTATGAAGGTTCCTTTTGGAGCCTCAGTAGATATGATCAGCTATGATGGCGGAGATTGGGCGAAGGTTTCATATCAGGGACAGGAAGGCTATATCAATGCAATGTATCTTTCTGTTGATAAGCCGGTTCCGATCGAAGAACAGCCTGCTATCGAGGTTACGCCGAAGCCTGTAAAGACACCTAAGCCGACCAAGACACCTGAGGAGACAGTAGCTCCTGATGAAACAGAAGAGCCGGATTATCCCGAGGTGACTGAAGAGCCAACGGAGCCTACCGAGGCACCGCCGGAGAAGACTAAAAAGCCTACTCCTACCGAGGCGCCGCCTGATGAGCCCGAGCCGCCGGTAGAAACAGAGGCTCCGGCTCCGGAAGAGTAAAGGGAGATAGGGGAGGAACGATCGATGGGACAGCTATCCCCCATGATGACAAACTATCTGAACACAAAGGAAGAATATAAAGACTGCATTCTTTTCTACCGTTTGGGTGATTTTTATGAAATGTTCTTTGATGACGCACTTGCCGTATCAAAGGAACTTGAACTCACCCTTACGGGAAAAGCATGTGGCCTCGAAGAGCGGGCACCCATGTGTGGTGTCCCCTTTCATTCTGCGGATACTTATATCCATAGACTTGTTGATAAAGGATACAAGGTTGCAATCTGTGAACAGATGGAGGACCCTAAGCAGGCAAAGGGATTAGTCCGTCGTGAGGTAACAAGGATCATCACACCCGGGACCAATTCGTTTACACAGACACTCCGGGAAGACAGAAATAACTATCTCATGGGAATAGTTGCCGGACCTGAAGGGTTTGGTATCGCTGTTACAGATGTTACGACCGGTGAGTTTCATGTCTCAGGGATTTCTGATGTCAGCAAGCTTCTTGACGAGATCAATCGTTACATGCCATCAGAGATTATTGCAAATGATGCGTTTTATTTGGTAAATATCGATCTGAATGATCTAAAAGAACGTCTTCACATATCTATTTCAGCTCTGGAACCGAGGTTTTTCTCTCCGGATAATGTTGAGAGGACTCTTTGTGAACACTTCAAGGTTAAAACGACACAGGGGCTTGGACTAAATGACATCCCACTCTGCAAAACTGCATGCGGTTGCGTAATGCAGTATCTTTATGAAACTCAAAAATGTTCCCTTGATCATATAAGCCATGTACAAATTGATCAGGCGGGGACAACCATGCTTCTTGACAGGAATACCAGAAGAAATCTTGAGCTGGTGGAAACCATGCGCGAGAAACAAAAACGCGGATCTCTTCTTTGGGTTCTTGATAAAACAAAAACAGCCATGGGGGCCAGGATGCTGAGAGCCGGAGTGGAGAGGCCGCTTCTGGTCCGTGATGAGATAGAGCAAAGATATGATGCAATAGCTGATTTGAATGCAGATCCTGTAACCAGAGAAGAACTCAGAGAGTATTTGGGTCCCGTTTATGATATGGAGAGACTCATCTGTAAGATCAGTTACCAATCAATAAATGCAAGAGATATGCTTGCACTTGACTCATCCCTTGCTATTCTTCCTTCCATAAAAGAACTGGTACAGGGATTCAAATGTCCGTTATTTAAGAAGCTTTCAAATGAATTAGATTCATTGGAAGATCTTCATTCGATGATAGAGGAAGCCATAGATGAAGATCCGCCGATGACCTTACGCGAAGGCGGAATAATAAAAAGCGGTTTCAATGATGAAGTTGACAGGCTCCGCCAGGCAAAAACGAAGGGTAAGGACTGGTTGGCAGAACTTGAAGCTAAGGAAAAAGAAAATACCGGTATAAAAAATCTCAGAATCAAGTATAACAAAGTATTCGGTTATTATCTTGAGGTTACTAAATCGTTTTTATCACAGGTGCCTGATAACTGGACCAGAAAACAGACTCTTACTAACGCCGAACGATTTACCACTCCTGAGCTGAAGGAGATGGAAGATACCATCCTCGGAGCCGAGGACAGGCTTTATCAGTTGGAATACGGGCTTTTCTGTGAGCTTAGAGATGAGCTTGCCAAGCATATAGAAAGAATCCAAAAGACAGCGCACGTGATAGCAATGATCGACATGCTCGCATCGCTTGCTTATGTTGCTGAAAGAGAGAATTATTGCAGACCTGAGATTTGTAACGACGGTTCATTGTTTATAAAAAAGGGCAGACACCCTGTCATTGAAAAAATGATCGAACACGATCTGTTCGTGGCAAACGATACTAAGCTCGATACGGACTCACAAAGGATAGCAATTATAACCGGACCTAATATGGCCGGTAAATCGACATATATGAGGCAGACCGCTCTTATTCAGCTTATGGCGCAGCTGGGTTCATATGTACCGGCAGAAAGCGCAAAGCTATCATTAGTTGACAGGATATTTACAAGGGTTGGTGCCTCGGATGACCTTGCAAGCGGTCAGTCAACCTTCATGGTTGAAATGACTGAGGTTGCAAACATACTTCATCATGCAACAAAGGATAGCCTTATCATACTTGATGAGATAGGCCGAGGTACATCGACATTTGATGGCTTGTCCATAGCGTGGGCCGTTGTTGAACATATCGCAGACAAAGCGAAAATAGGTGCAAAGACTTTGTTTGCAACTCATTACCACGAGCTTACCGAGCTGGGTGGTATGCTTGAAGGTGTAAAGAATTACTGTATTGCCGTCAAGGAAGATGGCGAGGATGTGATATTTTTACGAAAGATAGTTGAAGGCGGTGCGGACAGGAGCTATGGAATACAGGTTGCCAAGCTTGCAGGTGTTCCGGAAGAGGTGCTGTCAAGAGCCAGGATCATTTCCGATAATCTGGAGAATAACGAGGTTACCAGTATGCCAATGACCGTTCTTACGGCCAAGCCTGACAGTATCAGGGTTCAGGGGGAAGAAATCGGACCCAGACAGCTTTCCATATTTGATACGTTGGGAGATGAAACTCAGATGGATGATATTTTATGTGAGATCAGAGATACAGATCTTTCGAATATTACTCCAATGCAGGCGATGAATCTTGTTAATAAATGGCAAAATGAAATCTCGGATAAGTGGTAAACAATTGATGAAAGGTTGATCAGATGATTAAGGTACTTGATAAATTAACGGTTGATCAGATAGCCGCGGGCGAGGTGGTGGAGAGGCCGCTTTCCATAGTCAAGGAGCTCGTAGAGAATGCGATCGATGCTGGCGCAGATGCGATCACCGTAGAGGTTAAAGGCGGCGGGATCGATCATATCCGCGTGACGGATAATGGTTGCGGTATCGAAAAATCAGAGATTCCTACAGCTTTTTTGCGTCATGCAACAAGCAAGATAATAGATGCAAAGGACCTTTTGAATCTGACAAGTCTTGGATTTCGCGGAGAAGCCCTGTCAAGTATAGCAGCCATATCAAAGGTTGAATTGATAACAAGAACACATGATTCCATAGTCGGAACCAGATATATTATCGAGGGTGGAGAGGAAGTAAAGAGCGAGGAGATAGGAAGTCCGGAGGGGACTACCTTTATTATAAGGGATGTGTTTTACAACACACCTGCAAGGCGCGAGTTTTTGAAATCAAAAGTGACGGAAGCAAATGCCATTTCCGAATGCATGCTTACTTTTTCTCTGTCTCATCCGGAGATCAGATTTCAGTTTATTAATGATGGAAAGCCAAAGCTTAAAACTGCGGGTGATGCATCGCTCAGAACAAATATATATTATAATTTCGGCTCCGATTTGACCAGGGTGTTGATTCCGGTAGAGGCAAAAGATAATGAATTGGTACTTACCGGATATATCGCAAAGCCTGAGTTCTCGCGCGGTAACCGAAGCTATATGCATTATTTTGTGAATGGACGATACATTAAAAATAACACGATACATGCGGCTATAATGGATGGTTACAGGGACTATCTGATGAATCACAGATTTCCCTTTGTTACGCTTATGCTTTCCGTGAAGCCCGAACTGGTCGATGTAAATATCCATCCTACTAAAAAGGAAATTCGATTCAGAGATGAAAAGCCGGTATATGAGTTGTTTTATCACACCATAAAGGATGCTCTTGACAGGATCACACTTATACCTGAGGAAACACTGGAGGATAGAAGGCAGGTACAGGAGACTGTTATTACAAAAGCTCCTGAGCCTTTTGAAAAAGTCAGATCGGTATCGACAAAAGAGCCTGAAGAAGTGGTGGATCGCAGCTATATACAGCAACGATTTGATAAGCCTACCGAGGTAAATGAGCCCTCGTCATTTTTGTCAGAAAACCTTTTCCGTGAGGAGGAAGCTCCGAGCTTCAGGATAATCGGTCAGGTGTTTGAGACCTATTGGCTGATAGAATACAAGGAAGAGCTTTTGATCATCGATCAGCATGCGGCACATGAGAAGGTTCTTTATGAGCGTGTTGTGAAAAAGATGAGAGATAAAAAGGGGATGAGTCAAAGTCTTTTGGCACCCATCGTTGTTTCACTTTCCGGCAAAGAGCAAACGACTCTTTTGGAGAACTCCGAGGCATTTTTACAGATTGGCTTTGAATGGGAAGATTTCGGTGACAGGGAGTACCTTATAAAGGCGGTTCCTACTGATTTCTTAAACCTTGACGCACGTGAGATCTTTATTGATATACTTGACAGTCTTATGGATGGTATGAAGGGCAAAAAGCCCGAGATGATACTCGACAGACTTGCGACCATATCGTGTAAGGCTGCCGTGAAAGGTAATAATACTTTATCAATTCCCGAAGTAAAGACTCTGATATCGGAGATGCTTACGTTGGATGAGCCATATCACTGTCCTCACGGCAGACCTACTACGATATCACTTAGTAAATATGAGTTTGAAAAAAGGTTCAAAAGATAATGAATGAAAAAAAGCCGCTTTTGATCATATCCGGTCCGACTGCTGTCGGAAAAACCGAGCTGTCTCTGAATATATGTAAAGAGATAGGCGGTGAGGTTATTAATGCTGATTCCATGCAGGTTTACAGGGGTATGGATATCGGTACTGCAAAGATTCCACCGAATGAGAGAGCCGGTGTACCGCATCATTTGATAGATATACTTGATCCCAATGAAAACTTCGATGTAGTCAGGTTTCAGACGGAGGCGAAAAAATGCATTGAAGATGTATTAAGTCATGGTCATATTCCTGTTTTAGTGGGAGGTACCGGCTTTTATATCCAGGCTGTTTTATATGATATTGACTTTTCCGATGAAGAGCCTGATGAAGCATTAAGAAAAGAGCTTACGGAGTATGCAAGTGCCTACGGTGAAGAGGCTCTTCATAAAAGACTCTATGATATAGATGAGGCTTCGGCCAAAGCTATTCATCCGAACAATGTAAAAAGAGTGATCAGAGCGATTGAGTTTTTTGAAAAGACTCACACTCCCATATCTTCACACAATGATGAGCAAAGAAAAAAGGAAAGCCCCTACAGATTTCTGTATTCAGTCTTGACCTGTGACAGAAATCTTTTGTATGAGAGGATCGATAAGCGAGTGGATCAAATGATAGACGCCGGGCTCGTTTCAGAGGTTCAGGGATTGCTTGATAAGGGTGTTACCAGAGAAATGACATCCATGCAGGGATTGGGTTATAAGGAGATTGCCGCATACCTTGCCGGAGAGTATGATCTTAATGAGGCGATAAGAATACTTAAACGAGACACCAGGCATTTTGCAAAAAGACAGTTGACCTGGTATAAAAGAGAAAAAGATGTTACATACTTCGATAAAGATGAGTATGAATCTGATGAGTTAATATCAAAAGCTATTGTAGAGAGGTTTAACGATGTATAAGGAACTGGGAATATCAGATCAGGTTATAGGGCTTGCCGATGATTCTTTAAAAAGCCTTGAACCTGTGTTTAAAAGAATAGATGAAAGAGCTGAAACAGGAACGCTAAAAGTCCTGAAAGCGATGCAGGATAACCATGTAGCCGAGAACCATCTTTACGGAACAACAGGTTATGGCTACAATGACGACGGAAGAGATACTCTTGAAAAAGTCTACGCGTCCGTTTTTCATACAGAGGCGGCACTTGTTCGCGCGCAGATCACTTGCGGGACTCATGCATTAAATGTAGCGCTGTCTGCGATTCTCAGACCCGGAGATGAGCTTTTAAGTCCTGTCGGGAAACCGTATGATACGCTTGAAAATGTTATCGGGATAAATGGAAGAGGAGCCGGCATGGGTTCTCTTGCCGAGTTTGGGATTACGTACGCGCAGGTTGATCTTAAAGAGGATTCTTCCTTTGACTTTGACGGGATAAAAGCTGCTATAAATGATAAAACCCGAATGGTAACTATCCAAAAATCAAAAGGCTATGCCATGAGAAAAACTCTGTCTGTCAGGCAGATAGGAGAGTTGATCAGTTTTATCAAAGGTATCAAACCTGATATCATCTGCATGGTCGATAATTGCTACGGAGAGTTCGTAGAGGATATCGAGCCGATGGATGTGGGCGCTGACATGTGTGTCGGATCTTTGATAAAGAACCCCGGAGGCGGCCTGGCACCTATGGGAGGATATATCGTCGGCAAACGTGAGCTTATTGAAAAATGTGCTTACAGACTGACATCACCGGGACTCGGAGCTGAGGTTGGCGCTTCATTATCCATAAATCAGTCACTATATCAGGGATTATACATGGCTCCGACGGTTGTTGCTTCCGCACTTAAAAGCGCAATTTTTGCTGCTCATCTGTATTCAGGGCTTGGATTCGAGACTTCTCCGGGACCTGATGATGACAGATTTGATATCATACAGGCCATCAGGCTTGGCAGTCCTGATCGTATAATAGCATTTTGTCAGGGAATACAGGCTGCATCACCGATCGATGCCCATGTTACGCCGGAGCCGTATGCCATGCCGGGTTATCACTGTGATGTGATCATGGCGGCAGGAGCTTTTATACAGGGGGCAAGTATTGAGCTTACAGCAGATGCGCCAATAGAAGAGCCTTATGCCGTATATTTCCAGGGCGGACTCACGTTCGGCCATGGCAAACTGGGAATTCTCAAATCTTTGCAAAATTTGGTTGATAAAAAGCTTGTAAATGTGGTATAATACTAGTTACGGTATTTATCGGTATGTGTGACGAAAACATATGCCATGAAAAATCATTATACTATCAAGGAACGCCCTTGTATGGAGCGTCCTTACGAAAAAGCTTTACACTACGGAGTACATGTTTTATCGGATGCTGAGCTATTAGCCATCATATTGAGAACCGGTTCGTCAAAAAAGACAAGCGTCGAGCTGGCTTATGATGTACTCTCTGTTTCCGAGGCCTATCCCGGTCTTTTGGGACTTTATCATTCGGATCATCCTGATCTGATGAAGATTGAAGGTATCGGAAAAGTAAAGGCTTTAGAGCTTATGTGTGTCGCTGAGCTTTCGAAACGCATGTCAAGGCTGAGTCAGCCTGACAAGGTTAGACTTCGGACTCCCGGGGAGATAGCGGCCTACTTTATGGAAGAGCTCAGATCATACGAGTCGGAGCATTTTTACGTAGTATTGTTTGATAATTCGTCAAGACTTATCAAGTATGAGGATATGTTTAAAGGGACGATGGATGCTGCTGTCGTTTCGCCAAGAGAAGCAATACTGTTTGCATTTACATACAAGGCGACAAATATGGTCATCCTGCATAATCATCCCGGCGGTGATCCTTATCCGTCAGATGAGGATTGCAAAACGACTCAAAAGTTCTATAACGCGTGTAATTATATGGGACTGATGCTGAATGATCATATCATAATCGGCGACAATAAATATTTCAGCTTTTTTGAAAGCGGTTTTATAAATAGTAATGAAATAAACAACGAAGGAGAGGACTAAATATCATGTCATCAAAAGCAATCGGAATCGATTTCGGAACGAGCTCGATCAAAATCTATAAAAATGATGAGGGCATCATCCTGCATCAGAAAAACGTGATCGCCGTTTACAATAAGGAACATACCTTTGCCGTCGGCAATGAAGCATACGAGATGTATGAAAAAGCGCCGGCGAATATTGTTGTATCTTATCCCGTTAAAAACGGAGTTATTGCGGATATTGGAAACATGCAGTCATTGATCGACTATTTCTTTGCCGAGCTTGACGGTAAAAAACGTTTCAAAGGCGCGGAATACTATATAGCCGTACCTACCGATATTACCGAGGTTGAAAAGAGAGCGTATTTCGATCTTATCTCTAATACAAATCTCAAACCGAAAAGAATAAATATAGTTGAAAAACCGATAGCCGATGCTCTCGGTATGGATCTTGATATCACCGGAACCACAGGAACTCTGGTTGTAGATATCGGTGCGAATACTACAGAGGTTTCCATCCTTTCATTGGGAGGTATCGTACAGAGCCGTCTTATCCCTATCGGAGGAAATCGCTTTAATGAGGCTATCATCGCTCGCATTAAGAGAGACAGAAACTTTGTTATCGGAGAGAGGACTGCCGAGGAGATCAAGACATCCATCGCTTCTGCGTTTGAGAATGACTCAACCATGGACGTATGCGGACGTAATCTTGTTACCGGTCTTCCGAGTGAGATTACCGTGACAGGGAATGAGGTTCATCGCGCTCTTATCGATCTTTTCCAGAGTATCGTAGACCAGATCAAGGTGCTTCTTGAAAGAACTCCGGCTGAGATTTCATCTGATATCTATAAGCATGGATTATATCTTACCGGTGGTTCATCACAGATTGGAGAGCTCGGTCAGTTCTTCTACCAGAACCTCGGACTCAGAGTAAACCTATGTAATGAGCCGGAGAGCTCTGTTGTAATGGGACTCGGAGCTATTATTGAAAATCCGAATCTGACCAGACTTACTCAGTAAGAACGTGATCATATAGGGAATGGAAGATTAAAATGAGTAAACGAAAGAGAAAATTTTCGATACATCCGAAATTTGTATATATATTTCTAACTATTCTATGTTTTGTCCTGGTAGTGCTGTCATTCAAATACTCAGACAGCTTTGTTGGTGTAAAAACCACGCTGGGAAATGTTATTACCCCTATGCAAAAAGGAATAAACTCAGTGGGTAAGTTTTTTTCTGATAAGCTTGATTTCATGGAATCAAAAGAAAAGCTTATGGCTGAGAACGAAGAGCTGAAGAAGAAAATCGATGAGCTTTCCTACGATAACAAAATCCTTGCGGGCGAGAACTCGAACCTTGAGAACTACCGCGAGCTTTATAAGCTTGACAAAAAATATCCTGATTATCCAAAGGTGGCCGCGACTGTAGTAAGCCGTGACGGAAATAACTGGTTCCATGTTTTTACTATTGATAAAGGAACTGCGGACGGCGTTAACGTTGATATGAATGTTATCGCAGGTAATGGCCTGGTGGGTATTATCAGCGAGGCAGGAGAGCACTATGCAAAGGTTCGAGCTATTATAGATGACAAGAGCAATGTATCAGCCATGTTTGAAAAGACAGGTGAAACCTGTATGGTAAGAGGAAACATGGAAAGCATATTTAACGGATATATTGATGTTGAAATGATCAACAATTCGGCTGACGTTAAGGAAGGTGATGAGGTTGTCACCTCACATGTAAGTGACAAATTCCTTCAGGGTCTCTCCGTGGGCTATATTAAAGACATTAAGGAAGATCCGTCCACACTTTCAAAGACGGCTCATCTGACACCGGTTGTTTCATTTGATCAGCTTGAGACTGTACTGATCATAACGCAGCTTAAGGATTCCACAGAAGTGAAGGATATGTCTAATTATGATTAAGAAGGTAGTAATATCAATACTTATGATATTGGTCGCCTTCCTTTTGCAGACGACTTTTTTCCAGGTGTTAGAGCTTGCAAATGTCGTGCCTAACCTTCTTTTGGTCGTTACTGTAAGCTATGGATATCTTCGCGGTCGTACTCATGGCATGTGGATAGGTCTGGTCAGTGGGCTTATGCTTGATATGATGTACGGAAGCGTTATCGGGCTGTACGGGTTTATTTTTATGACTATTGGTTTCTTTATCGGATATATCAAGAAATTGTTTTTTACTGAGAGTATTATTCTCCCTATTGTTCTTATATCTGTAGGTGATTTTGTTTATAACATGTATTACTATATAACAGAGTTTCTGCTTCGAGGAAGGCTGCATTTTTTCTTTTATTTAACAAGAGTTATGCTTCCTGAGATTCTCTATACTGTAATAATAGGCTTGTTATTATATTATCTTATCAACTTCCTGGAGAATCTGTTGAACTCCGGAAGAAGACGAAGGGAGGAACTGTAGCCATGTGGGAAAGTATATGGCAAGGCCTCCGATCTGTTGTTAAGTCGAGGCTGTTTGTGCTCGTCACAACATACATAGTGCTTTTTTCGATCATTATTATCAGAATGTTCTATCTGCAGATCATAAGCGGTGAGGAATACGATAAGAAGGCATCTGTAAGAAATACCAAAGTCAGGACTATAAAAAGCGCAAGAGGAGAGATATACGATTGCAACGGCAAGCTTTTGGCCGGGAACGAGCAGAGCTATGCTGTTACCATAGAGGATACCGGCGAGCTCACGGATAACATCTCCAAAAATGCCATGATCCTCAAATGTATAAACCTGATCAAAAAGAATGATGATAAGATCGATCTGACCTTCCCGATTAAGATAACCAAAAAGGGGAAGAAGGTTTTTAATGTAGAAAAGAACTCCGAGCTCAGATTCAAAAGAGATATTTTCTTCAAAAAAAGTGTAGATGAGCTTTCCGAAGAGCAGGAGAATATGACTGCCGAGGAAATATTTGATTATCTGAGAACAACAGACAAACCGAATACAACCAGGTTTTTCTCACCTGAACTCAAGGATGAGAAAACCGGAAAGCTTTTAGAGCCAAATTATACTGACGAAGAAGCGCTTCAGATCATGACAGTCAGATATGCCATGCTTATGAAGACTTATTCTAAATACGAGCCGATTACGATAAGCTCCGGCGTAAATGAAAGAACGGTCGCCGCTATCAAAGAGAGCTCAGCCGATATGCCCGGAGTTGAGATCTCTACAGATCTTCACAGGGTTTACTATGACAGTGAGTATTTCTCACATATTATTGGTTATACCGGACTGATATCCGAGGAAACTCTGGAGCAGTATAAATACGCCGATGAGACGAGTGATTATTCTGCATCTGATCAGATAGGTAAGACCGGTATTGAAAAGGAATACGAAAACATACTTAAGGGTAAAAAGGGACAGGAGACTCTTGTCCTGGATTCATCCTCGAGAATTATACAACAGAATCGATCAAAGGAGCCTGTTTCCGGAAGCGATGTATACCTTTCCATCGATTCCGAACTGCAGAAGGCAACGTATTTGCTTGCCGCAAAAGAGGTTTCGGGAATACTGTTATCAAAGCTTACTGATTCCAGATCACATGGTACAAAGGGTAAAAAAGCTTCAGGAATCCTTGTGTCAATATATGATGTTTATGACGCGATACTCCAAAACAGTATTGTTGATGTCAGTCATTTTTCATCAAACAAGGCAACCAGACTGGAAAAGAATATATACAGCAGATTCTCAGGAGTGAAGGAAAATGCACTTGAGAGGATCAAAAAGGAGCTTTCGTATAACAATAAAAAAGCCATGAACTCGCTGTCCGAGTCCATGAGTGAATACATGTTATATATTTACGATATGCTTGAGGCGAATCAGGTTCTTTCCGTAAAGAGATCAGATTCTACCGATGATACTCTTTTGAAGTTTAAAAACGGTAAGATATCGCTTAGTGAGTTTATTGTATATGCCATCAGAAACAACTGGATAAATCTTGAATACTTGGACATCGATGCTAACTATTATTCCTCTGAAGAGGTGTTTGATAAGATATCATCATATATTCTTGATGAGCTTTCTGATGATTTTACTTTTGATAAAAAGGTTTATCATGTAATGGTAAACAGTGACGAGATCAGTGGAAGAGAGATATGTCTGCTCCTATTTGATCAGGACGTCATTAAAATGAATACAACGACATATCAGGAGATTGAAGCAGGCATGACATCTCCTTACTCCTTCATAAAAGCTAAGATTACCAGTATGGAGCTGCCTGTCGGAGATCTCGGACTCACACCATGTGCATGCTCTGTTGTGATCACTGATGTAAAGACCGGTAAGGTTCTGTCTATGGTATCTTATCCGAGCTATGACAATAACAAGTTTGCCAATTCCGTTGACGCAAACTATTACAACAAGGTGGTTACCAGCTCTGCATTCCCGCTTATGAACAGAGCTACACAGCAGAAGACAGCCCCGGGATCTACATTTAAGATGGTTACAGCTACAACTGTATTGGAGGAAGGATTTATCGATCCTTACACCAGAGTAAAGGATAAGGTCACATTTGACAAGATCAATCCGCCTTGGCCGAAATGCTGGTCCAGTGTCGGACATGGTACCATAAATGTTACTCAGGCCATCCAGCACTCATGTAACTACTTCTTCTATGAGATGGGTTATCTGCTTGGAAACGGCCATGAAAATGTGGTTGATAACGAGAAGGGTCTTTCCAGACTTCGTAAATATGCTGCAATGTACGGTCTTACTCAGAAGTCGGGTGTAGAGGTACCTGAGGCTGAGCCGACATTCTCAGATGTCGATGTTGTCAGATCATCGATAGGACAGGCGTCTAACTCATATACTCCGTCACAGCTTTCAAGGTATGTTACAACACTTGCAAATGGCGGAACCTGCTATGATCTGACACTGGTAGATAAGATAAAAGATGTTTACGAAGACAATGCCAGAAAGAATAAGGCAAAGGTTAAGGATGAGCTTTCTCTTACTCCTTCCACTCTGACAGCCATTAAAACCGGTATGAGAAGAGTGGTTGACTCGGGAAGCATTACATCACTGTTTGATAAGCTTCCTGTAAATGTTGCAGGAAAGACCGGTACGGCTCAGATTACCAACAACGAGCCTAACCACGCTTTGTTTGTAAGCTTTGCACCATATGAAAATCCTGAGATATCAGTAACGGTTCAGATACCAAACGGATTTACATCCGGTAACGCGGCCGAGCTTGCTTCAAATATCTACAAATATTACTATGATAAGACATCAAGGGATGATCTTTTGAAGAAAAAGGTTACACTTCCTGCTCTTTCTACGGACGCCGTTATGGACTGATCCGTACAAATAAAAAACGGAGGAAACACTATGAATCTGCGGATATTTCAATGGCTCTCATTGAAACGTTATACGTGGAAGAACTACGATTTTTCATTGATCGGAGTTGTATTAGTGTTGTCCATTATTTCCACATTTATAATATCCAGAGTGACAAATAACTTTTCCATGGGCAAGCAGATGTTCGGTTTGGCTCTTGGATTTATAGTAATGCTCACAACATCGATAATTGATTATCATTCATTATGTAAGTATGTCATCCTGTTTTACGCGGTTTCAACACTAATGGTTATAGCCACGAAGTATTCACCTATCGGTACTGATCTGTCAACAAACTCATTCAGATGGTTGGATCTTGGCTTGTACTATTTCCAGCCTTCAGAGGTATTAAAGGTTGTCATGATACTGACACTTGCAGCTCTGTTTAACCGATATGAAGAGAATGAAGACCGTAATATCAAAAGCTGGAAAGTGTTTTTCCTGGCTTGTATCGTGACATTTTTCCCGACGTTTTTCGTGTTGATCCAGTCGGATCTGAGTTCAAGTATGGTTATAATTGTAGTACTAGTAATGATGCTTATCAGCTCAGGTATAGGAGCACGTATACTTGGACCGGTCGCAGCTATAGTAATTCCGGTTACTGTTGGATTTTTCTGGTATATTACCACACCGGGTGATAAGCTGTTTTTGAATCAGTACCAGGTTGAACGTATCGTGGGATTTTTGCATCCTGAGGAAGAAGCTCTGGGTACCATGTTTCAGCAGAACAACGCTGTAGTATCCATCGCCTCGGGAAAGCTTTATGGAAAGCTTATGGTAGATGCCGACTCCACCGTTAGGAATTATAACACTGTCAGTGTCAGAGATTCCGATTTTGTGTGGACCCCGATCAGTGAGGAGTTCGGTTTTATAGGATGTATGATAATAATTGCCCTATTATCGGTTATTATCATAAAGTCTTTCCTTGTCGCAAAAAAAGCAAGAGATTATATGGGAATGATGATCGCTATCGGTATTGGAACAATGTTTACTATCCAGGTATTCTTCAATATCGGAGTTAACACATCGATCCTTCCGAATACAGGTTTGCCGCTACCTTTCCTAAGCAGCGGTGTTTCATCTTTGTTAAGTTCGATGATCGCGGTTGGTCTTTTGATCAATATAGGGATACAACCGTCTCGTCGATAAATAAAGGGGGAAAAGGATATATGAATATCGGTTTGATCGCGCATGATTCCAAAAAGATACTCATGCAAAATTTTTGTATTGCTTATCATGGAATCCTGAGCAAACACAAAATCTTCGCCACGGGTACAACCGGAAGACTAATCGAAGAGGTGACAAACCTTTCGGTCCACAAGTTTTTGGCAGGACATCTGGGTGGAGAAAAACAGCTTGGAGCACAGATTGAGGGAAACGAGATCGATCTCGTGATATTTTTGCGGGATCCTCTTACTCCAAAGTCTCATGAACCTGATGTAAGTAACATGTTTCAGTTGTGTGATGTTCACAACATCCCGCTTGCTACCAATGTAGCCACAGCTGAACTGCTTATTAAAGCTCTGGAACGAGGTGATCTTGATTGGAGAGAGCTGGTAAGAATGTAGAGGAACATAACGTTGTAAAAATGCGACGCCGACAGACACCCGGTATCGCATTTTTCCTGACGCTTTTGATCCTGTTATATCTTATCATACTTGCATGGAATTATTTTACAAAAAGCCATGTCTCCATATACGAGGTAAACACCTCTGAGATTTCTGATGATTCTCCTTTATTCGCGTATGTCGTGAGAGAGGAGGAGGTCGTAACTACCGATGATGCCGGCTATATAAACTACTATATATCCGAAGGGTCAAGGGTAGGAAAAGGTAATATAGTCTATACTCTGGATGATAATGATTCCCTGAGGGAAATGCTCGGTAACATACGCAATGATAATGCCGGAGTTGCTGAGATTTCACCGATAAGGGAGCAGATTGATTCCTTCAACAATTCTTTTAGTTTATCAAACTATCAGGATGTTTCAAATTTCCATTTTTCAATCAACAATATAATTCTCGAGCACAGTCGTGGCAACCTATACAAGACTATGAAAAAGCAAATAAAGGCGTCAGGCTTAGATGCGCAGTATCGCAAGTATAAAGCACCCAAATGCGGTGTGATTTCTTATTATACTGACGGATATGAGGACGTAAGGAGTTCAAAGGTAACACCTGAGCTTCTCAAATCAAACGCGTCTATTGAAAGGAAGCAGGTTGCTTCCACAGGTCATGTTATGTCAGGTGAAGCAGCATATAAGCTTGTCACATCGAATGACTGGTCCTTGGTAACAGAGCTTGACGACAGTTATTATCAGACTCTAAAGGATGAAGATTCAGTCCGTATAACCATACTTCGTGACGGAGTTTCGTTTAATGCATCGATAAGACATTTTGAGAGAAACGGAAAGCACCTTTGTGAGCTTGGTACTTCGAGATATATGGAAAGGTATATCAATGACAGATTTCTCAAGATCGAGTTTAATCTTCGACACGCCAAAGGATTAAAGATCCCGAACAGCTCAATCCTTAAGAAAGAATACTATGAAGTTCCTCAGGATTTCATCACCGTAAATAACGGTAAACAAACCATCGTAAAACAGGTGACTGACCCCGATAAAGGTACCTCGGTTGAGAATATAGATATCACGTCAAGCTTTACCGACGAGGATAAAACATATATCAGAGACTCCCGACTGACTGCCGGAGATACCATCATGTCCGGCGCCGGAGGACTCTTTACTCTTAACAAAAAAATGGACCGGGAGGGTGTTTATTCCGTCAATGAGGGCTTCTGCAGGTTCCGTCCGGTAAACGTATTATACCAGAATAAAGAGTATTCGATCATCGCTAATGATACGAAAGACGGCCTGAAATCATTCGATCATATTGTCGTTGATCCATCAGAACTGACGGACAATGATTTTATTGATTAATCTGTGCCAAACTAAACGAGCGTGATGAAAAATGTGTATCACTGTTCGGGATGTGTCTTGTACGTCGTTGCGTAGCGTGCGTTTTATGCACGCATGCAACGTGACGTACAAGAAAAAAGCGCAAGCGTGCCCGAACAGATACACGTTTTCATCACGCGACGTATAGAGAAAGGAGTAACGAATGTCAGTAACAGAGAACTTAGAAGAGGTTGAACGAAGAATATGTGCAGCATGCGAGCGCGCAGGACGTGACAGGAGCGAAGTTACGCTTATTGCAGTAAGCAAGACTAAGCCTATCGAAATGATCGAAGAAGCCGTAGATGCCGGTATTCGTATTTTCGGTGAGAATAAAGTTCAGGAACTCGTGCAGAAGCATGATGAGATGGAAGAGGGCCTGGAATGGCATATGATCGGACATCTTCAGACAAATAAGGTTAAAATGCTCCCGGGACGAACAAAAATGATCCACAGCGTAGATTCACTTCATCTGGCAGAAGAGATTAATAAGCAGTATGCAAAGCATGGTGAGATTGCGCACGTTTTGATCGAGGTGAACATGGCCGGCGAGGAGAGTAAGTTTGGACTCGCACCACAAGATGTGGAGTCATTTTTGGACGAAATCGCAAAATTTGCCAATATTTATGTCCACGGACTGATGACAATTGCACCATTTGTGGAAGATGCGAATGAAAATCGGAAGATTTTTACAGATTTAAAGAAATTACTTATTGACATGAAGAGGAAAAACAACGATAATATAGATATGAGAGAATTGTCCATGGGGATGACCGGTGACTATGAAGTAGCGATAGAAGAGGGGGCTACTTTTGTCAGAGTCGGAACGGGTATCTTTGGGGCGAGAAACTATCAGAAAGGATGAAGTTAGATGGCTTTAAAATCAGTTTTGGATTTCTTCAAAATCGGAGAAGAAGACGGCGACGATTATGAAGATGATTATTATGAGAACGAAGAGCCTGAGGCACCTGCAGAAAGAGAGCCCAGGAAAAGAACCTTCGCTTCTCAGACACGTGAAGAAACAGTAGACGAGGAGACGACAAAAAGACCGTCATTCCTCAGCTCAAAATCAAAGGTGGTGGCTATGAAACCAGCAATGCAGGTAAATATCATCTCTCCAAGTTCATTTGAGGATTCACAGGAAATATGTAATAAGCTTTTATCAGGACGTCCGGTAGTTGTAAATCTCGAGGGCTTTGATCCGGATGACGCTCAGCGAATTATGGATTTCATTTCCGGGTGTATATACGCGATAAACGGTAAATACAACCAGATTGCAAAGTATATATTTATCTTTTCACCGGAAAACGTGGATATCAACAGCGATTCTTTGTCAATCAATGACAATAATACCGTATCCATGATGCCTACTATCGAGAAAGAGTTCTAGGAGGAGTGAGCGATGCTGTCGCCATTAGAATTAGAGAATAAACGTATACTTACAAACAAGCGCAGGTACGATCGTTACGAGATGGACGAGTACCTTGATATGGTTTTTGAAAACTATAAAGAGCTTTTTAACGCATACGAAGAACAGAAAAAACAGATAAAAACTCTCAGTGAGGGGATTCAGTATTATCGTTCTATCGAGTCCACCATGCAGAAGGCTTTGCTTCTCGCAGAGAAGACATCGAAAGAAACAAAGGATGCTGCTATTCTAAAGGCTGAGGCCATCGAAAAGGATGCAAATAACAAAGCAGCCAAGATACTCGGAACTGCTGAGCAGGAGTATACGCGTATTCGTGAAAAATGTATCGAACTTGTTACTCAGTTCAACAATTATAAAGCACAGCTTCAGATTGCGGCAAATGAGCAGCTTAAACTCATAACCAGTACGACATTTGACATTGAGACTCCTGAGATTGACAAGCAGGAGGATGTTAAGGCATCAGGACTTGAGTCAGTTGATGCCATGTCAGCCGTAAAGGAGCCTTATGTAGCTAACGTTGAGCCTGTTCAACCTGATACGATTGCACCGGTTGAGCCGGTAGCCTCGCAGCCTGAACCGGTTGCTCCACAGCCTGAACCGGTTGCTCCACAGCTTGAGCCGTTTGCTCCTATGGAGTCGTTTGCTTCTGTTCAACAGGAGAGTGTTCAACCGGAATCATTTGTACAGATGGAAGCTGAAGCTGCACCTGTAGAGCCTGTCGCACAGCAGGAAGCTGAACCGGCATCTGTTGAGTCATTTGCTCAGACGCAGGAGGATCAATCTACTCAGTTTACAACAATTGGAGAGCCGGAGGCTACAGTTGCTCCTGAAACATCAGTTGGTATGGAAACTGTTGTTCCTACAGGGATGGATGCAGTAGTAGAAGAGCGTCCAAAATCAAATGTGTACTCGTATTCAGCGACAGGAAACACAAATCCTTTACCGAATCTTTCCGGTGATATTTATAAGAGTCCGGAGACAGCACAGCAAGAGCAGGATATTTCTTCTCAGTTTGAGATGTATACGGAAACGCCTGTTGCAGCTACTCAGCCTGAGCCCGTCTCTGAGAAGACTATGATACTGCCTGATGTAAAAAAAGCTGACAGAGAGTCATTACGAGTATCAAAAACCTACTCTGAGGAAGAACAGCTTCAGATCCTTTCGGCTGAGACGATAAATCTCGGTGATTCGATAAAAGCTGTTAAAGAAAAGGAAATGCTCGAGGTTCCGCAGCGTGATGAGACCGAACAGATTGTTTTGGAGCCGGGTGTTACCGAAACTCCTGTTTCAGGACAGCCTAAAACTGGTCTTGATACCATACTTCAGAGTATGACAATAGGTAAAAAGAAAAAAGCAAACGGAGAAAGTGCTGAGGATCCATTTGAGTTTCTCGGCAGCGTAGATGATTTCTGATGAAAGAAAAACGTTTTTCAATGATGAAGATCCATGTTGTTTATTCAGCGATCTTCATCATTGCTTTAGTAATTGATCGTATTACAAAAATATGGGCGTCTTCCCAACTTGTATCAGAGGATATAAGCTTATGGGATGGCGTTCTTAAGTTTCATTATCTGGAAAACCGGGGGGCTGCTTGGGGACTGTTTCAAAACGCCTTCTGGCTTTTTTATATCATTACGGCAGTGGCGGTCGTTATTATGGCTATCATATATGCCAGGATACCATTTTCAAAAAGATATCATTTGCTCAGATTTCTTTTGGTAATGCTTTGTACGGGAGCTGTTGGCAATTTCATTGACCGTGCGTTATATCATTATGTTGTTGATTTCATAAGTGTTGAATTCATCAATTTCCCCGTATTCAATGTAGCTGATATATATGTGACCGTTTCCGTATTTTTGATGGTTATTGCCCTGTTTTTCAAATACAGCAAGGATGATGATCTATGGAAAAAGAAAGCGTAGCTTGTGATCAGGTTATACAGCTTTTCGTCAGTCGAGGCGATGATAATCTTCGTCTCGATATTTTTTTGACGGAACAGACGGAGTATTCTCGTTCATTTATACAAAAGTTGATCAAACAGGAGAGTATAACTATCGATGATAAACCTGCGAAAAAAGCTGGTCAACCTATTCACGCAGGCTCGATAATTAAGCTTTTTGTTCCGCCGATAAAGGAGCTTTCCATAGAATCAGAGAATATGGAGCTTGATATCGTGTACGAGGACGAGGACGTGATACTTATCAATAAACCAAAAGGAATGGTTGTACATCCGGCACCGGGACATGAGTCGCACACCCTCGTAAACGGACTTATGTATCACTGCAAGGATCATTTATCCGATATAAACGGAATACTTCGTCCCGGGATAGTCCACAGGATCGATATGGATACAACCGGAATAATCATCGCATGTAAAAATGACACGTCACATCAAAGCCTGGCTAAACAGTTTGCTGATCACAGCATTACAAGACGTTATCAGGCGATCGTATACAATAATTTCAAAGAAGATGACGGTACAATTGATAAGCCTCTTGCCAGAGATCCGAAAGACAGAAAACGTATGGCTGTCGTATCAGAGGACAAAGGACGCAGGGCAGTGACTCATTATCACGTGTTAGATCATCTGAATAACAGATTTAACCACGTAGAATGTCAGCTTGAAACAGGTCGAACTCATCAGATTAGAGTCCATATGGCTTCAATCAGACATCCGTTGTTAGGTGATCAGGTATATGGACCAAAGCCCGAATCAGCGTTTGCATCACTCGAAGGACAGGTTCTTCATGCAGGAATTCTCGGATTTGTCCATCCGAGGACAGGTCAATATATGGAGTTCGAATCTGAGCTGCCGCAATATTTTGTATCTTTGCTTGAACGCCTGAAAAATAATTGAAATTCACGAAAAAAACCTCTTGACAAGACCATGTACACAGGTGTAGAATATCTATTGCAACAACGAAAAATCGTGTGTACACGTTTGTAGAACAAGGGGATATGTTAATGGCAAACAAATCTGATGAAATTCGATTGCATGAAGGCGAGTTAAACGTCATGGAGCTTTTGTGGTCCAACAGTGTTCTCGCTGCAAAGGATATTGCAAAGATCATCAAAGAGTATATCGGTTGGGAGAAGAATACGACCTACACGGTTATTAAACGACTGATCGATAAAGGTGCCGTGTCACGTGAGGATCCCGGTTTTAACTGCAGGGCTAAGGTGACAAAAAAAGAAGTTCAGCGTATTGAGACCGAGGCTTTGTTATCAAAAATGTTCAATGGATCACTCAGTGTATTTATCCAGGATTATCTTGGACAGAGAAAACTTAACACTGAAGAGATCATCGAACTTCAGAGAATGATCAATCGAAATCAGAAAGCCGGCTGATGAATAGCAGTGGTTCTCATCAAAAAAATGTATTTTATATGCCTTATGACTCAGGTCATAGGGCTTTTTCTTTATCTACGCAAACTGCTGTAAATACGTCGTTTCAAGAAGATAATATGATATGAGAGATATAGCTCTCTTGGACAAACTCCAGTTTTTCAAAAACCTTGACATATAACTTGTTTCTATGATATAATATTAAAAGCTATAGACGTATTCTAGTTTTTGCCAAAGTTGAATAAGGCGTGATGAAAAATGTGTATCACTGTGATGGATGTCTCTTGAACGTCGGTGCGTAGCGTGCGTATTTTGCACGCATGCACCGCTACGTTCAAGAAAAAAGCGCAAGCGTGCCATCACAGATACACGTATTCATCACGCCGTAAACAATATATGTTATTACGTTAGGAGGATAATCCTATGGCCATTGATAAAAAGATCACGTATCACGAGCAGACGTCTCGTGAAAACACACGAAAGCTTCGTGAGGTATTGGAGACTTTGCCTCCGTTTTGCAGAGATTATTTCCGTGCAATGGAACCAAAGACCTCAGCTAAGACCAGAATAAGCTACGTATACGATATACGCCTTTTCTTTACATTTTTATGCGAAAGCAATCCTTACTTCAAAAAGAAGGATGACATCACATCGATAAGGCTTGATGAATTGGAACAGCTTAATGCTATCGATATCGAGGAATTTATGGAGTATTTGAAGCTGTATGAGGATGAGTCTGGTGTGACTCATACAAATGGTGAACGAGGCTTAAAACGCAAATTAGCGTCTCTGAGGAGCTTTTTTAACTATTATTACAAGCATGAGCTCATCAAAACCAATCCAACAGTCATCGTAGACATGCCAAAGCTTCATAAACAGGAAATAACCAGACTGGATTATGATGAGGTTGCAAATCTCCTTGACTATGTAGAACATGGCGGAGAGGCGATGACAGGCATGAAAAGAACGTATTTTGAAAAGAATCGCGTAAGAAATCTCGCACTCTTCACTCTCCTTTTAGGTACCGGCATTCGTGTTTCAGAGTGTGTAGGGTTGGATACAGAGGATATTGACTTTAAAAATAACCGTATCAGGATAATACGAAAAGGCGGCAAGGAGGACTTCGTTTACTTTGGTGATGAGGTTGCCGAGGCTATGTACACATATTATGAAGAACGAAAAACAGTTGATACAAAGCAGGGCCATGAGCATGCGTTTTTCTTATCAATTCAGAAAAGACGAATCACGGTACAGGCTGTTGAGGACCTCGTAAAGGAGGCCGCCTCACATGTGACTACCGTAAAGCATATCACGCCTCATAAGCTCAGATCTACGTATGGTACCAGTCTTTACAGAGAAACCGGTGATATTTACCTCGTAGCAGAGGTTTTGGGCCATAATGACGTAAATACAACGAGACGACACTACGCTGCTCTCGATGAGGATCGCAAACGAAGGGCCGCCTCGGCAGTTACATTACGTAAGGACGAATAGATCACCTTTTTGTCGGGTATTTTTTGAAGAATGAATCAATAACTCCTGCGATTGTCTTGGATGCTTTGTTTTTAAAGCTGGTTGTGTTAACACGCTTGTGATCCTTGTCTCCGCTAAGGAAACAAAGCTCAATAAGGATCGCCGGTACGCTGTTTCTCTTGATCACGTAGAAACCGGCACTCTTTACTCCGCGGTCAACTGTTTTAAGGGCATTTACTATCGCCGTATCCATCATACTTGCCATGATGGAGCTTTTTATGCCTGAGAACGATGATTTATTGTTACTCGTGGAATAATAAACCTCTGTACCGTTTGCTTTTTTGTTGTCCGCAGAGTTCATGTGCAGGCTTACAAACGCGTCAGCTCCGACCTTTTTTGCAAACTTTGATCTGTCATCCAGCGTTACAAAGCTGTCATTCATTCTGGTCCAGTACACCTTTACCTTTGGATTCGCGTCTCTGAAATACTTATGAAGGATCGTATATCCCATATTCAGATTCAAATTCTTTTCGTGGATCCCGTAATGTGAGGCTCCATTATCAAAATCCCCATGACCGCAATCGAACACCAGGATATTTTTGAAAATTTTTCTCGGCTTATCCAACGTTACCAGGAATTCATCTCCGATACGATCGATCTTGTAGCCCTGGAGTGTTTTTGTCGTTATCTTTATGACTGTATTGCCACCTGATGAGGTTGACACCTTATATTTCTTTATATAATCATTGTTGATTACAGGCGGATGCTCAGTATAGAACTTGTAATGATCACCATTTATGAAAATCTTAAATGCTTTTGTGTATTTGACTGAATCATAGCAGTCATCAACCTTTATGCTGTCGATCAGATATGATGAATCAGGTCTGGTAAACTTGAATGAATAGTTGAACTCCTGGCCGGTCGATGTCGAATAATCCCAAAGCAACTTGAAATGCAGATGTTTTTCAAAGGTTGTATAGGTAAACTCAGTTACATCAGCACAGTAGATAGTGATCGTAACCTTGCCGTCTTCTTCGGAAACCACCATGCGTTCCACGATATCTCCGAACCTGTCATACATTTTCAGATCAGGCAAAAATGTCGAGTCCGGAAGCGTTATGGTTATAACCTGAGCACTTCTGTCGACGCTGACTGAATCAAATGAAGCCTGCCTGTCTCCGTAGAAATTAAGGTCAATGTAGGCCATATTGTCAAACATCGAATACTCTCCTGTCGCCCTGTTTATATGATTCTTTGATGTATCAGTATCCTCTGTGGTGCCATTCCAATCAAAAAACAATGATCTGTACATGGTATAAGTAGCCGACGAGCCGTCCCATGAGCCGGTATATCCCATCGCTGATATAAATCTGGCTAAAGGAATACACGGTATGGCAGACTCAGATTCCTTTTGAACCATAGTAATAGCTTTACTTAATGAATAAGACGTCGGCTGGCCGTTTTTCTCGATGGTGACACTGGATTCTCCCGCCTTCATAATAATCGCTGTTTTCGTATCCTCATCGTAAGCTCTGTATGAACCGAGTGATTCATCGTATGAAAAATCAAAGCCCCAAACAGTTTTAATAAGCTCTTCTGCCGGTGCATATAAGGTACTGTTGATCTTTATAACAGGTAATGTCTGAAAGGTATAATCCTTGTGATGATACTTCAGCATACCCTGAACACCGGTATATGACTGAGTCTTTCCGTCATATGTAATATTAAACGGAGCCGATTCCTTTTTGTTTTTTGATTTTGCCTGTGAGTCCGCGGCAAAAAATGACAGACACAGGACCGATAATGCCAGAACAAGCATAGTCCTGCTTAAAAATGTTGACATAGACTTCATGATCCAAATAACCTCCATTCACCCCAAACGCTTTATATATATCATAATCTATTATATTTTCATCATGCACTGCATAATATAACTTTTTTACATGACAAAATCATGGCAATATGTCGATTTTTCGTTATTTTCACAAAAAATCGAATATTTGTTCGAAAAATGTATTGACAAACATTTGTTCGTGTGCTATATTTGTATCAAACAGATGTTCGTTTTAGTGTTTGCAAAGGAGTGATTAACATGATTTCAAAATACTTATCAGGAAAAAGATCTATAATATGTGGGGTGATTGCCGTTGTGGTGCTTTGTGCACTGTTTTTCGTGCTCTTCCATTCAAATGCTTCGGCTGACTCAGGTGACCTTCTTTCTGTAAAAGGATATGAGCAGGTACTTATTCATCCGGGAGATACTTTGGATAAGCTTTCAAGAGAGTACGCACACAGATACTCTCATATTTCTCCTTCAGAATATAAAAACCAGATCATTCAGCTGAATGACCTGGAAAGTGACTATATCCGCGAAGGGATATACCTTATGATGCCTGTTTGCAAATAAGGAAAGGTATCAGTCGTCCTCTCCCCTGATTTTGATCGCGCCGCTTGAAAGCTCATCAATAGCGATTGAAAGCGGCTTCGGGCACTTGATCTTCTCCTCGAGAGGCTCAGATCCGTCGATTATCTGCTTTGCACGCTTTGCAGTTGCAAGTACGATAGAGTAACGGCTGTTAACAACCGGCTGCTCGCCCTGCTCTACCTCGCTGTTCGCGATATTCATAAGGTCTGTGTAAGATGGATGTAACATTGTATTTCTCCTTTCAACTCCTAATTTACAAATCCAAACTTGTTCAATGGCCATATTCTCATAAATGCTCTACCTTCAATAAAGCTTCTTTTTACAGGACCCGGTGCTTCGTCCTCAGCCATTTCATCAAGCTCATCTTCTGAATACTTATCCGAGTACTTTTCCATATCCTCGGGAGGGATCTTCCTACTGTCGAGCGATACTGCCCTGTTATCTCCCAAAACGAAATACTCGTCTTCTTTCAAGGTGTATCCTTTTGCTGCCAAGCCTTCCTCATCCATGGCATTCTTGGCATATTTATCCTCGATAACCTGACCGTTTACCTTTATGGTATTCTTCTCGATCTGGATCGTCTCACCCGGCAAACCGTATATTCTCTTTATATAGAACTCGGAGTCGTCTACTTCTTTGCCCTTCGGATAGAAAACTACTATATCATATCTTTCAGGATCATGCAAGGCATAAGATATTTTATCTATGAG
Organism: Lachnospiraceae bacterium P6B14; assembly: GCA_000687695.1. Lineage (GTDB taxonomy): Bacteria > Bacillota > Clostridia > Lachnospirales > Lachnospiraceae > Eubacterium_F. The sequence goes on from JHWZ01000007.1 coordinate 101,019, forward strand.
AAGGCGCTCACCGTCATGAAGCGTATCTTCCATCGACTCACCAGATACATTAGTCGCCTGACATACATATCTGGGAACGATATATACACATACAAAGATAAGAAGTACGTATATACCAATCTCAATACCTATGCTGAGCTTGGATCTGGGTTTCTTTTCTTCTTCCTTTTTCTCTTCCGATAAAGGAGTAGAGACATCGTCGAAGTCCTCTACAACCACAAAATCATCGCTGTCTTCTATTTTGCTCATCTTTCTTTCTCCCAAAATTATGAAAACTTTTCTTTGACCAAATCAACCAGATCCTTTGCAAGATCGTCAATTATTTCAGACTGGCGGTCTGTTAGATTGTGCTGGCTGTTTATGATACCAACTATCTGTCCTGCCGCCTTGTCGAGGTCATCATTTATGATAAGATAATCATAATCCTTTATAAAATGAGTTTCACGAACAGTTTGTTCGAAACGAATACCGATCTGTTCATCACTCTCAGTCCCGCGATTCTTTAATCGGTCGTACAGATCATTTGCCGTTGGAGGTACGACGAACATCAAAACTGCATCAGGAAACAGCTTTTTAACCTGCATTCCTCCCTGTACCTCGATTTCGAGGATCACATCCTTTCCTTCGGAAAGACTGTCCTCGATAGCTTTTTTCGGGGTGCCGTAATAGTTTCCGGCATACTCGGCGTACTCTATCAATTCTTTTTCATGGATCATTCTTTCGAACTCATCCCTTGATACGAAATAATAGTCTTTACCGTCAACCTCTCCGACTCTGGGCGCTCTCGTTGTGCATGATATCGATAGGAAAATCTCATGATCAGCTAAAAGCTTTTTGACCAGTGTACCTTTTCCTGCTCCTGAAAAGCCTGAAATAACGGTAAGAACACCTTTTTTAATCACTCTTCATCCCCCTTTGCCGTATCGATACGAAGAACTATCGTCTCAGGCAACAATGCTGACAACACTATACTGTTATTCTCCATCACGAGGACGGATTTGGTCTTTCTTCCACACGTTCCATCAGTAGCAAGACCATTATCCTTTGCTGACTGAACCATACGTTTGACCGGAGCTGCATCCGGACCTACAATGCTGTAAATCTTCTCGGAGTTTACCATGTTTCCAAATCCGATATTGATAAAACTCATAAGCGTTCCAATCCGAAGCTGCTACGCTCCTACTCTATATTCTGAATCTGCTCACGTATCTTCTCAATGAGAGTTTTGAGCTCGATACCATAGTTTGCAATGGTAACATCTGTAGACTTTGACAGGACCGTATTTGCTTCCCTGTTCAACTCCTGAGTAAGGAAGTCAAGTTTACGACCGATGTTTTCAGACTCATCAAGTGTGGTTCTCATGTGATCGATATGAGTCTTGAGCCTGACCATCTCTTCATCTACGCAAAGCTTATCGGCATATATCACCATCTCGGAAGCAAGCACTCTCTCATCGATCTGCTTGTCAGCGAGAAGCTCTTCTGCTTTTTTGCGGATGCGACCTGAGTACTCCTCGAGAATCTCCGGATAGCGTTTTTCGATTTTGTCGGTGATCTCTTTGATCTCATCGAGCTTTTTACCGATATCCTCTGCAAGACTCTTTCCTTCGATACCCCTGCTGGACACGAACTGCTCACCGGCATCAGCTAAAGCCTTCTCGATAAGCGGTGTGATGATCGCTTCATCAACAGGCGCCTCGGAAAGTGTAAATACCTCAGGAAGTCTTGCAATCCTGTATGCATCTGTTTTAAATCTCATGGAATTGTCAAGAGCCATCTGGCGGATGCCCTCCAGATATGCGATCGCAACAGACTTGTTGTAAGTAATGGAAACATCAGACTCACCCTGAGATTCGAATGTCAAGAAAACATCAACCTTTCCTCTCGAGGCATATTTCTTTACAATGGAGCGTATTTCCCCCTCGAAAAACCCGTATTTATGCGGCATACGAACATTGATATCAAGGTATCTGTGATTCACGGATTTTAACTCTACACTAACCTTGTACTGGTCGTTTGCTGCTTCTCCTCTTCCGAATCCGGTCATGCTTTGTATCATATCACACCTCCAAAACGATTACATACCCATATATTATAGAATAAAAACGCCCCAAAGTCAAGGAAACTCGTTGACTGAATCAAAAAAAAATGATAAACTGTGAAGAAAAGGAAGGAAAAAGCCATGGCATTTGACGGAATTACCATATCAGCGCTTGTAAACGAGCTGAAAAGCAGCCTGATAGACGGTCATATCAAAAAAATAGCACAGCCCGAGCCCGATGAACTGATACTTACGATCCAGGCTCCGGCTAACAGCGCTTTTATGCGTTCTGACGCTCAGTCGGCAGATTCTGATTCCGCTGTTCAGAAAAAGCGCCAGACACTGCGTTTAAAGCTGTCCGCAAATGCATCTCTACCGCTTTTGTATCTGACGAGTGAGAACAAAACATCTCCTCTCACAGCTCCCAATTTTTGCATGCTTTTACGCAAACATATATCAGGTGCCAGAATATCGGATATACGTCAGGAGGGCTTGGAACGTGTTGTAAGACTTGTTCTTTCAACGAAGAACGAGCTGCTTGATGATGTTTCATATGCTCTTGTTATCGAGATCATGGGTAAGCACAGCAATATCATTTTCCTCGATGATAAGGATATGGTCATCGACTCAGTTAAGCATGTAAATGGTCTGATGAGCTCTGTCAGGGAAGTTTTGCCCGGCAGAGAATACTTTATACCGAATACACTTGACAAAAAGAATCCCGATGAGATCACTACCGAGTACTGGAACAGTGATATTTTTACTAAGCCAACCACAACTGCAAAAGCAATATCAGGCTCCATGTCCGGAATATCACTTATTATGGCTCAGGAATTATGTTTCAGGGCGAATATTGATGGTGACACTCCTACTGCTGCACTTAACGGAAATGAGCGTTCTCGGCTGATGCAGGTTTACAGAGATACAATGAGTCAGGTTTCAGAGGGTAGATTTGAGCCTGTTATTTATTATGCAAATGAGCTTCCAAAAGAGTTCTCGATGATAAGGCTTACTATGTATGATAACCTTGAAAATGAATCTATGGAATCTCCATCAGAAGTTGTTGAGCGATTTTACAGCGAGAAAGATTCTCTGACGCGTATCAGAGCCAAATCCGCGGATCTGAAGAACACAGTACAGACTCATTTCGAGCGTACCGCAAAGAAACTCGATATATTACAAAAACAGCTGAGGGACACTGAAAAACGTGATAAATATAAGGTGTATGGCGAGCTCATCACTACCTATGGTTATTCGGAATTACCTGCTCTTCCATCTTCTGAAGCAGGCAACGGCGAAAAACTCACCCTTCACTGTGTAAACCATTATGACGGCAAAGAAGTTGATATACAGATAGACCCATCTCTTTCCGTACCGGACAATGCAAACAAATACTTTGACAGATACAATAAACTGAAAAGAACATATGATGCTGTATCTGAACAGATGGTACTCGCACGAGAAGAATATGAACACCTTGAGTCAATCCTGACAGAGCTCTCTATTGCTCGTAAAGAGGAAGATCTCATCGCCATACGCTCCGAGTTGAAGGATCATGGTTATATCAAATCAGCGGGAAAGAATGATCGAAAAAAACAGCTTCCGAAAAGCGAGCCACTACATTTTATTTCATCAGACGGTTATGATATCTATGTCGGGAAAAATAACTATCAAAATGAAGAGCTGACCTTTAAGCTGGCTACCGGAAACGACTGGTGGTTCCACGCAAAACAGATGCCGGGCTCTCATGTCATCATAAAATGCAATGGAGAAGAGCCGCCGATCAGCACGTTTGAGGAGGCCGCCGCATTAGCTGCTCTCTTTTCAAAGGGGAAAAACTCGGATAAGCTTGAGATCGATTACACGCAAAAGAAAAATGTCAAGAAACCCGGTGGAGGTAAACCGGGATTTGTTGTATACTATACAAACTATTCGATACTTGCGTCAAAAGAAGATCTAAACAGAATTAAGCCGGCAACTGCCGAGGAGGAAGTTTTTTTATGAGTATACTCTATGACACGCATATGCACACCTCATTCTCACCGGATTCTACGGCTGAGCTTTCCGATCAGGTTGAAAAGGCACGCTCTATCGGGCTTAACGGCATATGTATAACAGATCATATGGATTATGATTTTCCGGTGGATCAGTGCCCCGGTCACGATACAAATCCGTTTATTTTTGATGTAAAAAAATACTTTGATTCCATAAAAATTATTTCAAAAAATATGTCGGACTTTGAGGTCCTGACAGGTATTGAAATCGGTCTTCAAACAGATCCTGTTGTGATAGAAAAAAACAAAAAACTTATCGCTGAAAACAGTTTTGATGAAGTGATAGGATCCATTCATCTTATCGACAAAAAAGACCCCTACTATCCTACCTTTTGGGAGGAACAGAATAACAAAAGTATAATCAAAAAATACTTCGAGATTACTCTTGATAATCTAAAGGCTTTTTCTGATATAAATATACTCGGACATCTTGATTATGCAACAAGATATATGCCGAATATAAATGATTATGATCCAAAAGAATACTTGGAAATTACGGATGCTATCATGATATTTTTGATCAAACATGATATCGCATTGGAGATAAATACTTCAGGATTAAAAAAAGGATACGGGCTAACTAACCCGCATCCTGAACTGATCAAAAGGTATTATGAACTGGGTGGCAGGCTCATCACTATAGGCTCGGATGCTCACGCACAGGATGCGATCGCATATGGCTTCGATACCATCCGTGACGAGCTTATCTCCTATGGTTTCAAGGAGTATGCCGTCTTTAATTCGAGAAGTCCAATTCTAAATCCGTTATGATTTATTTGATAACAATCTTATGATAGCTACGAGAGCCGCCGTTTGTTCTGGTGACTACCTCTTCCGTATGGAATCTGTCTTTCTTCTTTTCAATAGTCTCATCAAGCTCTGCAGCCAAAGCTCTCATAGGTCTGCTGACAACAGGTACAGGCCTCTTGGTGATCTCAGGCGCCTCATCGTCATCAACCTGAATAAAGCCTTCTCCGGATATCGGTTCCGGTTTAACCTCCTGTTCAACAGGTGGTTCTTCTCCAGGCTTCGGAATAAACAGATGCTCATCGCTTTCCTTAGGTACACCGGCATCTGCATCCATTTTTGTAAATGAGAAAACAGGACTCTGCTCTGCGTGATTGATAACAGGTGAAGGAGAAACCTTCTTCTCGGCCTTCGGTGCCATATCTTCAGTGCGTTCGATCCTTTCAGGCTCAAACTTAAATATCTTCGGCTCAGTTTGCTCAGCTGATTTTTCAGACTCAATAGGTTCATTTACCGGATCAGAAGTAAACGCTTCAGCCTGAGGAACTTCTGATTGTGGTGCTTCTGTCTGTGGAGTCTCTACGTGTGGAGTTTCCACTGCAGGTCCAAAAGTGAATCCGACAGTCGGTTCCTCGGAAACATCTGTATCAGCAGGTGCAGGCTCAGGAAGGATTTCCTCCGGTACTGTAGCCGTTGCCATATCTCTAAATGAAACAAACGAGTCGTCAGGCTCAGGCTCCGGTACAACTTCTTCCTCAGGCTGCTCCGGTATAACCTCTTCCATAGCAGCAGGCATAAACATAAACGGCTTCGGTTCTTCTGTTTCAGCAGCCACAAACTCAGGTTCAGTACTTGCTGCATCAGGCTCGATATCTTCTGCTGCAGACTCGAGAACAAATTCTTCAGGCTCTGAAACCTCTCCTACAGGCTCTATCGGAACGATAGGCTCTACAGGCTCAACCAACTCAATCTGTGGAGAATCAGAGTCCACAGAAACAAACTCAAGATCATCAACCAATGTCTTCGGCTCATCATCGATTGACATAAATGATTCTTCATCAGGATTTACAAGATGCTCTGCAATATCTTCCTCATGATCAGATATATCTTCACTCTTGATGATATCGAGCTCATCAGGATCGGAATCAATCTGCATGAATTCCATATGATCCAGAGATACATCCTCATTCTCAGGTTCAGATGGCTTGTTATCAAGACGTTCCTCGGATGTATTGGCAACAGAATCAAATGAAAGCATATCAAGTGAAGGATCATTTGCGTTTTCAGGAGCAGTCAGGGAAACCGGAGTAGTTGCTTCTCCCTTTCCATACACTTCAGAAGAATTATCAGCTGACAGATCGATAGCGACGTCTGACTCTTTTGATTCTTCGGCAGAAACAACATCAGGAACCATATCATCAGGAGTTTCCTTTAGCTGTTCCTCAGCACGCCAACGATCCTCCAAACCACTGATGGTCGGAACCTCTCCATACTCTCCCTCTGAAGTGCCAAACTGGTAATCCTCATTTTTAAGAACGACCTCATCTTCAAACTTATCATCAGCATGCTCTATAACATCAGCCATATCCTCTCTGGCTATCTCGCTCATTCGTTTAATGCTGTCAGACACATCGAGGCGATCGAGAAGATTATCAAGCTTCTCATCCTCGGAAAGAGATGCCTGTTCAACATCAGCCTCAGCAGTAGGCTCTACCGCAACTTCCATAGCTGCTTCTACGCTGCCACCGCTTCCTTCGGCACCAAATGCTGCAGCTGCCTTTGAAAGCTCCTCTGCTGCCTCATTTGCCTCAACGGCAGATTCTGCTGCTGCTGCCGTAACCTCTGCAACACCCGCATCCTCCGTCTCCGGAGACTCTACCTCAGGAACATCAGGAATCTCAACCTGAGGAATCTCAGTTTCTTTTATAGCTGTAAGGACATCAACAGGAGCATTCAGCTTGCCACTGTTCTGATATCCGCTAAGTACGATCGTATCAGATTCAGCACGATTCGAACCATGCAACTGATCATCAGCACCCGTATCAACATTTTCTAGCTGTGAAACGTCTTTGGTCTCTGCCGAAACACTCTGATCTGCCGGTCTTATGCTCATAGGAGGTATAGATGCCTGGATAGTCTCTGCACTCGGATGCATATCCTCTCCGGTAAACAACACACGTCCCGGAGCAGACTGCTTCTTTTCCTCCTCGGCAGCCTCAGCAATAGCCTGGATCTCCTTCTCAGATTTTCCTTCTTCCTTGGCTTCCTTCTGTTCCTGAGCAACCTCTATATCTTTTTCACGCTCAGCCTGTCTCTGCTTACGAAGCTCATCATCGCGGATAAACTCGTTGGAAACATGCCACTCCATAAAATTATCACTATTGTTTCCTGCACTATCCATAATATCATATGGATCAGAATCATCTTTTACGTTCACGGACACCTCACTCTTTTCTGTTTCAGCCGCTTTTTCGTCAACAGCTGAAGCCACTTTTGCTACAGGTTCGGATTCAGAGGAAGACGACTGACGGTTTTCATCAGCTACCTTCTCCTTGACAACAGGATCCGGAGTAATATTGTCGATCACAGGCAACTCATCGGTATCCGACTCAGTATCAAATAAATCCTCTTCGTCCTCATCCTCTTCATCATATTTTGTAAGAAACTCAGGTAAAAGCATATTATACAATCCATATGCGGCGAGCAAACCCGTCATATATGTAAGATAATAGCCATGAGTTTCCGGAAGATCAAATATAGCATATCCGCATACTGCAAATATCGTACAAAGCAGGATCGGTCCTATCGAAGAAAGCTTCCTTCTGATGGCATATACACCTGCCATGGTCGCAAAGATCAAAAGAATTATTGAAAAAATACCAAAATCAAATGCATGGAAAAGAACTGTGACAAGCATGTTATGAATCTTGTCAATAAAATAGTTGATCACATCACCGTTCTCCGCCGCAGCACTGAAACCGGGCTCCGCGCCCGCAGGTAACAGTGAGCCGAGATTCTTCTCGAGCAAAAATGACATGATAACGGTGAATATCGCAGAACCGCCAACGATAAAGCCGGCCATAAACGGCCCCTTGGTAACAAGCGTATCAACACTTCGGATATTAGCAAACAACAAAGAAAGCCCGCAACCCAAGCAAAGGATAGCAGCGAGCGGATTTAAACATATAAAAGCTCCGAACAGAGCGCAAAGAACAACCAACGCAAAGATAACCACAGCATTGCTCTGACCAAACTGTGGTATGATATTCTTCATGATTACCAAAAATACGAAGAAAGGAACAAGAATACAGAGAATACCCAGAATCTCGTTGCTGTCAAACACTACCCAACCTGTATTTATAGCAAAATACGTCAGGGCAAGTGAAAAAACGAGACCGAGAAGCCCACATAATCTGCCACCGAGCATACGGCATGTACCAAAGATTACGGCCAGATAAACGCCGAACCATATAGCGGCATCCATACCGTGATCCATTATCAGACAGAATCCGACGATAACAAGGACTACGGCTGCGACACCCTCGAATATGATAAGGGCACTTTTTTCTCTTTGAATCCCACGAAGAATGGCCTTTTCGCGCATAAAAAACGCAGCTATGAATATCAAAATGATACCGATAGTCATGAGGATCGAAAAAATAACCCCCATACCATCCTGCGAGAAATACTCATACGACATAGCAGCTACGTTTAAAGCGCAAAGCAACATGAGCAATATGAATACGAACGAGTACACAATCGTTACATAATTCCGCTTAAACCTCATGATGTCCTCCGTGAATCCGTGTTTTCTATATACCCGACTGATATTTTATCACATTTCACATGTTTTTTCAAGAAAAAAATCACGCAATTCACGTATTTCGGTATATTTCGATTACATTCCCATCATTTCAACAAGTTCGTCTTCAGTAATAATCGGAATGCCGAGTGATTTGGCTTTTTTGTTCTTTGAAGATGTCGACATAATATCGTTGTTTACGAGGTAATCCGTGTTTGCACTGACCGCGGATGCTACATGCCCGCCAAGCGCTTCGATCCTGTCCTTACACTCTCCTCTGTTCGCGAAAGTGTTAAGACTGCCCGTGATCACAAACGTTTTACCTGAAAAAGCACCGGAATCATCAGAGATTACGGGGACTGACACACGTAATATGCCATCCAACTCTCTTACCAGGGCTTTATTCTTCTCGTTCGACACATAATCGATCACACTGTCTGCCAGATTTTCACCTATACCGTTGACCTTCAGAAGCTCATCTCGTTTTATGTCAAGGAATCCGGGTAAAGTCATCGACGGGTACTCTTTCACTATGTCCTTGGCTGTTGCAAGGCCTATGCCCTTGATCCCCAAGGCAAAAATAACGTTCGGAAGCGACGCATCCTTGGCTGCTTCTATTGCATTTTGGAGGTTCTCGAACGATTTTTCACGTATTTTCATCGTGTCGTCGCTAATTATCGTATCCTTATGTTTTGCCAGATCAAAAATATCAACACACGACCTGATAAAGCCTCCCTGGATCCATTTTTCCAGCGTAGCCTCGGAAAGTCCGTCTATATTCATAGCATCACGGCTGACAAAATGTATAAGAGAGCGAATCTGCTTCGCATAGCACTCCTTGTTCGGGCACATAAGCACCGTTGAGCCATTCTCATTAACCAGCTCCGTCTTGCTACCACACACCGGACATACGCTCGGAGGCTCACATGTGCCGCTCTTTGTCAGGTTTGACTCAATCTGTGGGATGATCATATTCGCCTTGTATACGGTTATCCTGTCTCCTGTCCCGAGTTCCAGCTCCTTTAGGATGCTAACATTATGCACGCTGGCTCTCTGAACTGTAGTTCCTTCGAGTTCTACAGGCTCAAAAATAGCAACAGGATTGATAAGACCTGTTCTGCTTGCGCTCCATTCAATATCGATAAGAGTTGTCTCCGCGGTTTCATCCTGCCATTTGAGAGCTATCGAGTCACGCGGGGCCTTAGCAGTCCTGCCGAGACTCTTTGAATAAGCGATATCATCGTAAGTAAGCACCAGACCATCACTAGGAAGATCAGATTCTGTTACCTCCTTCGAAAAAGCAGCCACCTCATCTCTGATGTTAATACTGTCGACCTGCTTGTAAGGCGCCAGCTCAAAGCCCTGCTCTTTTATAAAAATAAGCTCTGCTTCCTTGCTTCCCTCATCAAGCGAAGGGACACCTTCTCCGTCACCAACCAGTTCAATTAGGTTATATGCATAGAATCTTACACGTCTGTTGGCAGTTATCTCATTATTCAGCTGTCTGACTGACCCTGAGCATAGATTTCTCGGGTTTTTATACTGAGTTACGCTTTCATCCTCTGATTCACGACGATTGAGCTCTTCAAAGTCCGAATATCTTATAAGTGCCTCACCACGCAGAACCATCCTCCCGGAAAACGGAATCTGACCCGGAAGATTTTTGAATGTCTTTGCATTGTTTGTGATAACCTCACCGATCTCTCCGTTTCCGCGAGTAAGCGCCTTTGTCAGCACTCCGTTTTCATAGGTTATGATTATGGAAAGCCCGTCAAGCTTCATTGACAAAAGACCTTTTTGCGCTCCCAGCCAGTCGGCCAGCTCGTCAATATCCTTTGTTTTAGACAACGACAGCATGGGAGCCACATGAGCCTCCTTGGGTAGCTCGCTGAGCGTCTCGTAGCCAACCTTTGAAGTCGGTGAACCTGAAAGAACGATACCGGTCTTCTCTTCGAGCTCAACCAGCTCGTCGTATAGCTTGTCATATTCGTAGTTCGACATGATCTCGTCTTCGCCTGAATAGTATACTGCCGCGGCGCGGTCAAGGATCGAAACGAGCTCGTGCATTCTCTGTTTTTCAGTATCCATAATACTCTCCCAAAATCATTTCATCATATTTGTCAACTCATTTATCTCGTCATCGGTTAATTCTCTTATCTTCCCCTCCGGCAGATCACCTAATTCAATTGAGACAAAACGAATACGATCAAGTGAGGTGACCTTGTATCCGAAATACTCGCACATGCGGCGTATTTGACGATTCAGGCCCTGAGTAAGGATGATATGAAAGGTTTTTCCTTCCCTGTCAAAAATCCTGCAAGACTTGGTCATGGTATCAAGTATCGGAACTCCCTGCTCCATAGCTTTTACTACCTCTTCAGAAAGAGGCTTGTCCGTTGTGACCACGTACTCCTTTTCATGGTCATTTCTTCCGCGCATCAACTCATCTGCAAGCTTTCCGTCATTCGTAAGAAGAATAAGACCTGTTGAATCTTTATCAAGCCTGCCTATCGGAAAAACTCTATCAGGATAATCAAGAGCATCGGTTAAGTTCGGATGCTCCTTTTCGGCTGTCGTACAAATAATGCCTTTAGGCTTATTATAAGCCAGTATCACTTCTTTTCTGCTGGCAGATACCGGTTCATCATCAACATAAACCACGTCGCCATCTGATACCTCGTCACCCAATGTTGCAATACGATCACCGATGCGAACTCTGCCTGACTCTATTCTTCTGTCTGCCTCACGTCTGGAACAGACTCCATAATGGCTGAGATATCTGTTTATCCTCACGTTAATCCTCCACAACGAATGTTACTAGCGAAAAATCACCTGTGGACAGTCTTCTCCACAGGTGATAATTGATCAAATGTAATAAATCAGTATGCCGAAGCTCCGGATACGCTCGTCGCTGATCCCGAAGCAGCCTTGATCTCACGATCCATACGCTGATACAGCTGTCTGAATGTAGGATCTGAATTGATCGCTTCATCAAGTGACTTCTGAACCTCGGTTGTAAGCTTTATGATGGCCTCGTTCTGGTCAGCCGAAAGAATGAAATCCTCCTGAACCTCATCCAAAGCACTCAGATAAATGATATATTTGTTATCTGAGGTTGATGTTACATAAAATGCCGAAAGACACGGCGCCGGTGTATCGATATTTTTCATCTTCATATCGTATTTTGCATAAACACGATATCCGTTACCCTCAGAGTTCTCGATGACATAGCAGTTTACGTTGGTATAATCCTCAACATAGGCAGCCATCGCGGTAAACTTTGCCTTGTCAATCTGGTTCACATCACTGACGATGGATTCGAACGCATCCATATCCACAGACTTCTTTGCAGTAAAGTACTCGGCTATAAGTGCATTTATCTCAGGGTACTCATTCATGGTGAGCTCTGCTTCAGCGGCATTCTCTCCGCCCTTGCTGCTCGGAATCAAAGTAAGTATGAAAAATCCTAAAACCAGTGTTGCTACAGATATTATGATTATGAGCTTTTTATATTGCATCTTCATGGTAAGATCACATTCCTTTAAACAAAGTATTGAACGTACCTGGGGGGATTTGAACCCCCGACCTTTGGCTCCGGAGGCCAACGCTCTATCCAACTGAGCCACAGGTACATACCTTGTCTATTATAATAAATCCTACCCGTTTTGTAAAGTCAAAAATAAAAACGTTTTTCGCTCCTGTCGTAAAAATAAGCCTTATCTGAAAGAATGTCTGTTGAGATCAATTGTTCTTCATTTATAGAATGAATCATATCATTAATATCATCAACATCGCATACAAGGCACTTCGGCAGGATCAATACCTCATGGATACTACTTGGTATCACGTAAAGATCGTCATCCAGCCTTTCTGCAATCTTACACATCTCATCCTCATATAAGATCGCTGTCGCACCAAACACATAGTACTCATTCGACAGTAGTAGCATGTCAAATGAGTAATCATTCATACCCAAAACATCGGTTAGTCTTTTTAAAACGGGCGGAAAAAGACGTGGCGTATTCACCTTTGCGAGTTCCATCAGCTCACCGACCTTTTTCTCCCAGGCATCCATAAGCTCATACGTTATTTTCAGCGACTCTACCCCGCCACTGTCAAGCTTGTATACAACAGTAAAAATGATTGCGAGGTCCAAATAGATTATGTGCGGTACATCCTCGAGGAACTTTTTGTTTTTCTTTAAGGATACAAGCCTGTACGTGATGCGATCCTTTACATCATCGAAGTTAAGTGACAGATCAAAGTGATCAGCCTTGTCCGCAACAAGCGTCTTGTAGGTTGAAAGGATTTTGTCGACAGTTTCGTCGACCGTGAGCTTTTTACGACAGTAATCATCGTAAAATCTGTCGATGTAGAACACCGGAGAGATCTTTTCCGGATTGAAAAAGATCGTGACACCGTAATACTCGGTATCGTTGTTTTTCATGTAGACATGAGAACTGACAGATGCTCCTGCGATCTCGGGACGTGTTTTCAGGCCCTCCTCGACCTGAAATAAAAAATCATCTTTTGACATGGAAACTCCTTCCCCACTGTCAAAACATGCTCAAATCATTTATATGTTAACATACAAAAATGTTAAATACAAGTGCCATTCAGACATCGAATCCTACCATTTAGACAAAATTTAGGGCGTCATACGTCGGTCATTGATCCTCTTTCGATCTTCTGACCATCTCTCCATATCCTCTCAAGATCGTAGAACAATCTATCCTCTCTCGAAAAAATATGAACTATGACATCACCGTAATCCATGAGAATCCATGTTGATTTAGCATTTCCCTCGATCCTCTTTGTATTGAAGCCCGCTTCCATCATGCGCTGCTCCACCTGCTCGAGCATCGCTCTGATCTGATTCGGATTGTCTCCGTTTGCGATAACAAGGTAATCAGCGATTACTGAAATCTCATCGATTTTCAGTATTTCTATATCCTCGCCCAGCTTCTCATCGAGAGCATCATAGGCGACCATTGCCATTTTTGCTGATGTGTTGCTCATCTGTATTCCTCCGTATGTAATTCGGTTTATAAGTTTTCGTAGTAGTTTAGCGTTGCGAGTGATGCCTCATCAATCACTCTTTTGTTATCTTTTAAAAATGTTATCGTGTTCTCTATAACTCGTATCAGAGTTCCGTCGAGATCGTGTTTTACCATTTTTCTGAGCGATTTAAGCGAATGTTTTGCTTTCGGTATATCACGCCCGGGCTCGATGTAATCAGAGATATAAATGATCTTTTCAAGTGTTGTCATATCAGGCTTTCCAACAGTATGAACACGTATCGCATTCAGAATTTCCTCATCCTTTACGCCATAACGATACTGGGCCAGATATGCACCGAGCTTCCCATGGATAAGCGAAGGATTCTCTCTTTCAGTCTGAGTGAGCTCTATCCCATACTCATCACAAAGAGCTATCTGTTCCTGATCCGTATAGTACTTTGCACAATCATGCAAAAGCCCTGCAAGTCTTGACCTTATCGGGAGAGTCTCATCTCCTGCCGAATACAAAACTCCGAGCTCCTCTGCAGTATCCGCGACACCGAAGGTGTGCTTAACTCTCTTTGGCCTGAGTGTCGACTTCAGGCAATGCTTTATATCTATCTCAGGGGGCACAAAGTTGTAAGTAAGCTCCGGAAATCCGTAGAGGCCATGAAGCATGATATAGCGCCAAACACGCCTGGACAGGCCGTCGGGCTTCTGCTCCTCGTTCGTCAAAGACTTTAGCTCGTTTCGGATGTCGGTCGATGATATGTCAGCCATCTTGTCCGGTAGCTCTATCGGCAAAAATTCCCCGTTGTATTTCCTGGATTTCTCATCACAAAGGCGTTTCAATTCATCCATAGACATCCCTGATCTGGGTGCTGCGATGACAGATGCATAATCAGCGATTTTTGCCGGCTCTCTCCATGTGTCGAAGGCTTCTAACGAATCGCCACCTAATATGAAATACAGCCTGTCACCCGGATGCTCATCCAAAAGCTCTCTGAGAGTCTCATAAGTATAGCTTACGCCGCCTTTTTTCAGCTCAAAGTCAGAAGCCTTAATATGGTCATTTTTCATACTGTCTATGAGCAGTTTTACCATACGAAGACGATGCTCATCGCTGACATATTCTTTATTGGATTTATGTGGCGGAATATTTGAAGGCATAAGAAAAACAGCATCCAGGTCATAGGTTTCGAGCGCCCGGACGGCCATTTCACGATGTGCCTTATGTGGCGGATTAAAGCTTCCGCCGAGAATTCCGATACGTGCCATATATGTAGACTCCTTATGATCACGAGGCGGCTTTCTTTCACTCCTCCTCAGGGATAGTATTCGAATTGCCAGCCATAGATCTTAACTGTATCGCCTTCCTGGATACCCAGATCAACCAGCTCGTCCAGGATACCATTTTCCTGCATAAACTTCTGGAAGAAAGCAAAACCTTTTTCTGAATCCAGGTTGGTGTAACCAAGCATACGCTCGATACGTGGGCCCTCAACCAAATAAGTATCCTCTTCCTCTTCGCTTTTGGCAACAGTATATGGTTCATCCGAAAGATCGGGTAGCTTAACTTCGTATTCACGCTCGTAAACGACGCGATCGTCAGGTATCTCATCCAGCTTATTTCTCACATGGAACAAAAGCTCCTTAACTCCCTCTCCTGTCGCAGCGGATATCGGATATACCGGTATTCCCTGAGGTTCAAACTCATCGCGAAGAAGTTCCAAAACAGCTTCTCTATCATCACCATAGATACAATCAAGCTTATTTGCTGCGATTATCTGAGGACGTTCAGCTAAAACCTTATCATACTCACGCAGTTCCTTATTGATCGCATGGATATCCTCTATCGGATCACGACCTTCAGTAGATGCTGCATCAACTACATGAAGAATAAGTCTTGTCCTCTCGATATGACGAAGGAAATCATGACCGAGACCTACTCCATCAGCTGCACCCTCGATAAGTCCGGGGATATCAGCCATAACGAATCCTTTGGCTCCGTCCAGATCAACAACTCCCAAATGCGGATTTAAAGTGGTGAAATGATAATTCGCTATCTTTGGTTTTGCGGCACTTACTCTGGATAATAAAGTTGACTTTCCGACATTCGGGAATCCGACCAATCCCACATCCGCTATCACCTTAAGCTCAAGATTAACCTCAAGCTCAATACCCTGTTTGCCGGGCTGAGCGTACTTTGGTGCCTGCATGGTCGGAGTAGCGAAATTCATGTTTCCCTTGCCGCCACGACCACCCTTAAGGATCACCTCTCGGGTGTTTTCATATGACATATCAGTGATAACCTGGCCTGTAGTCGCCTCTTTAACGATAGTTCCCGCTGGTACCTTAACCACGAGATCCTCACCGTCTGCACCATGACAGCGTCTCTTCCCTCCGGGCTCACCGTTTCCGGCAAAATACTTCTGTTTAAATCGGAAATCACTCAAAGTATTGAGTCCCGGATCAACCTCGAATATCAGGTCTCCTCCGCGACCGCCGTCACCACCGTCAGGTCCGCCGTTAGCTACGTATTTTTCACGTCGAAAGCTGACATGTCCATCGCCACCGTTTCCGGATCTGATGCGTATTGTTGCTTTATCACTAAATGACATGTTTATCCTCCACAGATATACACTATTCGGCCAAAAAAGGGGCTGACAAAACAAATGTCTGTCAGCCCCGTAAAATCGTTATCCCATCAGTCTTCCTTCGGATAAACGCTCGCAACCTTCTTGTCACGACCCTTTCTCTCGAAGCGAAGGATTCCGTCAACCTTTGCATAGAGTGTATCATCGCCACCCTTGCCTACGTTGGTTCCCGGATGGATCTTGGTTCCGCGCTGACGATACAGGATGTTTCCTGCAAGTACGAACTGGCCGTCTGCACGCTTCGCGCCAAGTCTCTTGGACTCGGAATCACGACCGTTCTTTGTGGAACCCATTCCCTTTTTATGGGCGAATAACTGAAGATTCATCTTCAACATAACAGTCCCTCTTTTCCGCGTAATACGCTTACTATCAATCAATTGTTTCATATACCAAACTTACAAACTCGCTTCCGTACTGATCGATCACTCCCTGTATTCCGAGTTCCAGACTCCTTAAAAGGATGTCAGCTTTCTCATTCGGTCTGTGATCAAAGATTACTTCAAGCAGTCCCAAATCCTCGTCCTGCTCAACCTCAAATGTTTCTTCAGCCAGAATACTTAACGAGTTTACGGTGTTTATTCCAATCATGGACACCGCTGAACATATGATATCTTTTCCGTAGTTATCATATTCGGCATGGCCACTAATCCTGAAGGATAAGATAACGCCATCCTTTTTTCCGATCACGACTCTGATCATGCGATGATCTTGTCAATCTTGATCTGAGTATAAGGCTGTCTGTGACCATTCTTCTTGTGATAGCCTGTCTTTGGCTTGTAGCGATATACAACGACCTTCTTCTCTTTACCCTCGGTTACGACCGTACCCTTTACAGAAGCACCTGAAACGGTCGGATCACCGATCTTCATGGTCTTGTCGCCGATCACAAGTACCTGGTCGAAGGTAACCTCTGCGCCCTCAGCCACATCGAGCTTCTCAACGCGGATAACGTCGCCTTCCTCAACCTTGTACTGCTTTCCGCCTGTAGCGATAATTGCGTACATAGATATTTACCTCCTATTCTTATGAGACTCGCCGGCTACGGTGTTCCGAAAAATACGGAAACTCGACCTCGCCGTGCGGTTTGGAGTGACTCTGAAAATCACACACTGACGTAGTTTAGCATAAAAATGTCGCGTTGTCAAGGGATTTCTTGCATTTTAGGCTCTTTTTATCTTTACGCCCTTCGGCAGTCCCGAATTCATGATCAACTTCTTCAGCTCTTTAAACTGCTTAACCGTGCCCGATATAATGATTGTCCCTTTTTTCGCCATAGCATTAAATGCGCCCTTTTCAACCTTTGTGACTCCTGTCGCGTTCATGTTGACCGTTTTGGGCTTGGTCTCGTTACCTTTAAGCATGTCTTTCTTTAGAGTAGTCACCTTAAAAGTCTCGCCGTCAGCTTTAATCGTCTTTCCGATTGTGACGGTTTTCGACTTGCCTGTCGTAGTCACGCTGGTGAGCACTGCTACTTTCTTGTCAGAATTGTTCTTTTGAGGAGGAACATCAAAAGTAGCTTTGGTTGTATTCTTGCCTGCTTTTTCCTCAGTCTGTATAGTTGTAGTCTCACCGATGATATTTCCGGCCTTGTCTGTCTTTGGAACGGTAGTTGTAGTCGTTCTCGAAAAATCTCCCGAAGGTTGTTTGACTTCCTCGACCACAGTCTTGTCACCGGTCGGCGCAATCACGCTGCTGTATGTTGTTTCTTTTCCCTTCGCATTGGTCTTTACTTCTTCATGTATTACAGCTCCATCAGCAGTTGTTATATCGGAAGTCTTTATGGTCGAACCATTTGTTTTGATTATCTCTGATGTCTTTTCAGAAGATCCGTCAGTCCTGGTTATTTCTTTTGTCTTTTCAACTGATCCGTCAACAACCTGAGTTTCGGTTTCAACCGTCTCTGTTCCATCTGAATCCAGAGTGGTTGTAGTTGTGATTGTTCCTTTTTCCGTATTGACCTTCTCAGTCTTCTGATCAACGATAGTCGGAGCCTGACTCTCTCCCGGCTTTACAGACGGTAATGGGCTGGCAGAAGGAGCACTACTCGGGCTCGGTGCAGGTGAGGCCTGACCACCTCCGCCACCTCCGCCTCCGGAGCCTGAACCACCACCAGCTCCGGATCCGCCGGAACCTGAACCGCCACCGGTGTTTGATCCACCGCCACCGGAAGGAGCCGGCCAAAGTATTACCGATCCTGTTTTTACATTATAATAAGTGGTGTTCGAAGGCGTATATGTCCAGGAATAAGAAGTTCCCTAAGTAACTACCGTTGAATCTGACAAGCTCCATTCAATAGTTCCGCCGGTAGGATCAAGTGAGCCTACTTCCAGATTCGCGTCGGCAAGTGTCTTGTTTGCTTCACTTATACTTGTGTATGCCGGTGTTCCTGACACATCTGCTTTGTTGATCATGACCGTCGCTGATCCATTTAGCGTAAGCCATCCAGAAGCTGTGACCTGATAATATATGCGTCCAGGATTGTCTATAGGAGCGATGTAAGTCGGTGAGTTCGATATATATTGTATACCATTTCCATTATTGGTTCCGTATACAACTGTAGCGCCTGTGGTTGGACTGTGGACGGAAACAGATATTCCGTGATATTCACCATCATATGGAACGCTGACATCACTTGCTGTTACAATTGGTGGCTTAACCTCGACCGGTGCGCTTGCATAGTCTGAAGCATAGCCGCTACTATTGACATCTTCTGCCACCAAATAAACATGGTAGTCCTGACCCCAGATGCCAGTTATCTGATTCCTGTTTATATCAAACGATCCAGTTACTCCATTACCATTTGACAGCTTTGCATACTTCAAGACACTTGCGTCTGAACTCCAACCCGTTGTGGTATTCCATGTTCCATCTGTTATTACATAGGATACCTGTGTGGGTGCAGTATCAGAATTATTATCAGAATTACTGTCGGTCACAGTATAGTTGACAGTGACTGAATCAGTTGTGTCGCCACGATTCACAGTGCCTGATGTATTAGTGATTGAAAAATCACTGTCTAACAGAGTCAGCTTGTGGGTATTCGCCTCTCCCGAGATTGGCGATGAGAATACTACCTTGCTAAGGTCGACATTAAATGCCGGACTTATGCCACGAGAAACATTTACAAATGATGTATTTGGATAACCATCTAAGTAATATGGTTGACCGTAATAAGGGGAATTGATATAGTCTGGATCGTTGGCATCAAAAGCTTGTTCAACATGTCCACAAATATATCCTGCTTTATCATTAACACCATTCGCATCCGAACGTGTCCACCAATCAGCCGTATAGCCTTGTACGCCTATCGTCGCATAATATTTAAAACGATTCTCACCCATCTGATCATTCGTATATCCATAATTAATATTCGACAAATCCTCCACATCAAGCAGAAAAACATGATCATTGGAAAGTGGTGTATAGGCCCCACCGAAATTGCCTCCTACTGTTCCAATAAAGTCAACAGTACGTGGCGGATCGCCATACGTAGTATGGGTTGGATATTCATAACCCGTATAACCATGCTCCACAATAGTACTTGCTGCAATTGAGTTTTTTTCGATAGGCGTGAAAACATTGCTATTTTCATAAAAGTTGTTATTATTCAAAAAAGTTCTTATCGTACTAGTGGCCCATTTATTATAAACTGTAGACGTAGAAGCATCGGGAGAACCAGTTGTACTGGTAGAACTGGAGGGAGAATAATTCGAATTAAACGCTTGATTAGTAAGAACTCTATCACAATCAAGCAGCATCGTATTTTTGTTTGTATTTGTTCCACTAAATCTATTTGTTCTGGGATCAAGAACACGGTATTTCACCGGATTACCATCATACATTCCATAGTACACATAACTACCCGACCAGGGGTTATTATGCCCTGTTCTCTGATTGACATCACTAATGCTTGCATCATAAAGATATCCCGGAATCGGACTCCCTATCTCATTCGACCCAAGTCCCGAAATTGTCTTGTCCTGCGATGTTGTCGCCTTAGATACCTTATTCTCTTTCGGGAGTATCGGGGTCAGACTCATCGCAAAGGCGACAGATATCGCCATAAACCTTCTCAAAAACCTATTCCGTAGTCTTCTGTTTCTCTCCATTTTTCCTCTCTCCTTCCAAGTATTCGCATCATTGACACTATAAACAAAAGAAGGAAAGCCTCACTTTCGCAAGGCTTTCCGCCAAAATCATTCGTCGTCGTTATGTCCTACAGGATACTTCTTGATGTTCCATACATATTTTTTCTTCCCATACTGGGCTTTTTTAAGCTTTGCCGTAACCTTAATGTGAGCATACCCTTTTTTAAGACCCTTTACTTGAAAATACGCTCCGTATTTATCATATCTCTTTTTCTTTTTAATCTTCACGATTTTCGGAGAATAGTTTTTTACAGTAAGCTTAACAACTTTATTTCCATCCATAAGTGAACCGACATTCTCTTCTCTTGTCTCTCCGACATTCGGTCCGATGATCGGGAAACCCGGATCACATGTGATGGACAGTGGCCATCCGTCCTCAGCATTTGCCTGTGCCGGCTTGCTTGCTGCAACAACAGATAACATCATGGTAAGCACCAATGAAAATACAGTTAATGTAGATAATACTCTTTTTTTCATTTCTTTTCCTCCAATTCGTCAAAATGGCTTTGTCAACTGTAACTAATCAGTCATTTCCGAGTTCAAAGTTCTGTCTTAAATATCCGGTCTTTCCTGCACTGTTTACCAACTGTACACGGAACGTATACTGTCCGGGCCAGCAGCGGAATCCGTTTGACTTAAATCCGTCCCAAGTCCAGGAGTATGTTCCGCTATCCTTGGACGTCTTTCCCTGATAGGTATAAACAATCTCTTCTGTATCGTTATACATGATATCGATAATAACCTTGGCTCCTTTGCCTGTATAGCTAAAGGTTCCCTTTACAGTGTCTCCGTCCTTGTTGACATCAAAGCGAACTGAAAGCGCGCTTACTGTAGGTTTCTTTACAACAACCGGCTTCTTTTTGATCTTGAATGTCTTTGTAACTGTTCTGCTACCGCCGCTGTTTTTAGCAGTTATAACCACGCTATAGCTTCCTACCTTGTATCCGCCGTAAGAGAATGATGCTTTTACATCTCCTGCTGAATATGCATGATCGATAACGGTTTGTTTAACCTTTCCACCATACTTCACAACGATCTTTACATTTGCATACTGTGTGGTTTTGAATGAAACATTTCCTATACCGCCATTCAGCTTCAATGATGCATTTTTAATTGATGCCTTAGGAAGCTTTTTAACCTTGAAGGTCGTTGTAACAGTCTTTGTCTGACCATCCATGGTCTCCGCATCAACAGTTACCTTATATGTTCCCACCTTGGCTGTACTTCCGCTAAGGTTGATAAATACAATCTTTTCTCCGCTTCCGAACTCAAAGTCTCCGCTTGTCACAACTGACCCCTTTGAATTGGTAACCTTAACCGCAGTTCTTACTCCGACACTTGACTTGATAATAAGTTCCGGATTTGCCTGCTCAACATATACCTCATTTCCACCGGAACTGCTGACTATACGAGCAGATAAGGTAAGTGCTTTGTTCGATTTCTTCAAAGTGACGGTCGTGGATTTTTCTTCTGACTTAACCTTCTCTGTTTTACTCGTGCCGTCCGTGCCGAAAACAGTATATTCATTCTCTGTATGAACCTTAACGGTATACTTACCTTCTTCGAGGTAGTTGTCGTTATCGTCCATCAGATCCCAGTATACGTTACCGCTTGCTGTACCGTCTGAGTTAAGAGAGCATGCTCCCTTGAGAGAACAGATTTTCTTCTCTTCTTTATAAACATCAGCAAAGATGTTTCCGCCAAGCGTGTCTGTTACGGAAATCTTTGCGCTTCCACCAAACTCAAGCGAAGCTGTTGACGGTGATGCCTCAACGTAAGTTAGTTTTTCAGACTTATATACTCCAAAATCAAAGCTCTCAGTGAATCTCTGGATCGCATCATTATTAATGTTAAGCTGATTATCTTCACCGATTTCGGTCTGGTTTGTAAACTTGACCGTTACCACTCCTGCATATCCGATATCGCCTGCAACTGAATCATAAATTGCCTTCTGAAGTTCTTTTGCGCTGAATGATACCTCATGCTCCTTATACATACCTTTGAGCTTTTTCCTCATTATCACACGTGATGTCTTGGATCCCTCAGGCACGTAGCTTACCAGCATATTTACATAATAATCATCAGAAACACTTTCCAAATGTCTATCCAAGGTTCCGAGGTAATGATAATACTCACCTCTGTCCATATCTTCATCTGAACCTGCACCGGATAACAACAGCATCTCTAACGTCTCTAAATAAGTCTTATAATTGAGCGGGAAGCTAACCTTAAAATTATAGGTTTTATCCTCATCCAGATCCACATTCATGACATCCGCATCACAATAGAATGGAATATTTCCGCTTCCATCCATCTTTGTTGCATCACGAGAGATCACGAATTTTTCAGGGATTACGTAGAAGTACTGTCTTGCAACCTCCTCTTCCGTTGTCAGGTTGAAAAGAACTATGGTGTAGACACCCTGGAAAGAAAAGTCTTTTTCTTTCTTGTTTACGGATACGCTCAGCTCCTTACCAACCTCTACAGGAAGAGTTCCTTCTACAGACATAAAATCCGCAACCACATACTTCTGATCCTTGGTATAACCGTTTTTCGAGGCGCCCTTACGGATATAAAGATGATAGTCACTTTCATTATCTTCTACAGAATAATAAACCTTCATGTTTGCAGCCGTTTTTGATGAGTAAACCGTGCTGGAAGGTCTCAAACTGTCACTGACATCGATAACTTTTCCGTCTTTATCCGTCGGATTCGTGACAGTAAACTTGATATTTGGAGCATATTCGTTATATCCCCTCGTAATAAGGGTATATGATCCTTTTTCCTTGAATCGTACATTTATGGTGACAGTATTCTTTCCCAGTTTCAAATCCTTGATTGGATATGTGACATATGTTACCAGTCCGTCGGTATAGTCAATACTCGTATCATTGAACTTTTTAAAAGAGCTGTCAACTATCGCAAACAACATGGAATGAAGTGTTTGAAGGCAGTGTTCCGTTGGAAGCATAGCAACATCAAAAGATATCTGGATTTTCTGCTCAGTACCTTTTACATAAGATTTCTTATCCATCTTGATGTTTGAAACCTGATCAATATCCCATGAGGAGGTGTGAGTTTTTTCATATTCGTCTTTGTCCTGTTTGTCCTGATCTTCCTGATCAACAGTTGATTGCTTTTTGACGTCAAAAGAAATCATATCATGAATACTAGGATCAGAACAAAAAACGGAAACTCTATACTCTGCTTCACGATCAAAATTGATCGGTATATCCAAAGTTTGAGCTCCACGAGTTAAATCAGCAAAGCTTTTTTTGACACTTGTAATATCATTTCCTCCGCTAAAGCCGATAGAAAAACTGAGCTGAGAAGTAAATACACTATTACTACTATTCACATAGAGTGACGGATCAAAATTGACATAATACGAAACGGTAACCTTATTGTCTTTACCAATTATGTATGTGTTCTTATCAATACTAAAATCCAATATCATGTCATTCTCGGTGATCGTAAGCACATCCCGGCTCTCATCGCTCTTTGCACCAGCTTCTGCTGGAACAACGGTTCCAAATACAACAAGAACCAGCGAAAGCATCGTCAACATCGCAACAAGTCTCTTTCTCAGTTTCATTTTACAGGCCTCCTTAAGTTGTTTGAATCTATACTATCGAATTATCAACACAATAGCATTTTGCTCATAATGACTATATACCAAATCAGCTTATATCATATCACACGCGATTTGCAAATGATACTAACCTTTAGTTAGTATTTTGGGTTTCCTTGGATTATCAGGTTTTATCCCAGGTTTTCTTCTTTAATATCGACCTGAGCAGAACCGGATATCTCGCTTCCATACAGGTCTACATAAGCCGGCTTTATTTTAATGATCACTTTAATAAAGCTTCTGCCGGACCAGAGATAATCATCGTCTTCATAAGGATCCGAGCATGGTTCATCATGATAAGCACGATAAGTAACCTTGTCTATAAATGTTTCTGTTACGGATTCAGATAGATTATGTCCGTTTCCATCACTGATTCTGAAGAATTTTACTGCTTTTCCAAGATCAGTATCCTTTATCATATCTGGAAAGTCTGTGTTACCCAACCCCATATTGCAAACGACATATACTTTAAGAGGTCCGGGCGGGTTCTCGCCGGGAGTTGCCGATGGAGTCGCAGAGACTTTCGGTGTGGCCGATGGAGTTACTGATGCCTTCGGAGTTTCGGTCGGCTTTGCTGATGGTGTTACACCGGGCGTTGCAGTCCCGACAGGAGTTGGCGAAGCCGCTCCTCCGAAAACCTTTACGTCTATCATTTTAAGTGTTTTTACTTCTCTCTTTTTCGGATACTTGTATACGATATAGACATATACACGGGCATTTGCGGCCTTTAATCCTTTTACTGTAATACTTGATTTAGTCGCTTTAACCACCTTCAAATCATATGGCGATCCCGAATAAGCTTCAAGTGTTTTGATCGAACACTTTTTATTCTTAGAAACAGTCAGATTTGCCGTGCTGCCTACTTCCACCTTTCCGCTCTTTACGGTCGGTGCGGATAACGCGGCCTCAGAAGCCGGATTCATATGAGCAAAAACAGAAGCCAACAAAGCAAGTGCTATAACTAACGATAATCTTATCTTGAACTTTTTATTTATACTATCCATAACGGCCTCCTATTATCAGTTTACATTGACTGTAATCTGTGATCCGGGAACCACATTGTCCGCAACTACAAATGTTTTTTGACAGATGTCTTCTTCTTTTACTTCAGAACCGACAGTTTTCAAATTCTCATAGGTATATCCTGTGTAAAAAGTAGCTCTGATACTCGGATATGGATTTGTAAAAGTTCCGAACTTGCCACTTGTCGGAGTCACGGTTACCGTAAATGTGTCACCGGCTACAGCAGTATATGTAGAACAACTAACTGCCCTGGTTGCCTGAATGTTATTTATAACAATATTGCACGGACCGGATGGCGTAGGCTCTTCCGTAGGAGTCGGCTCAGGAGTCTTTACAGGTGTAGGTGTAGGTTTCGCCGTCTGTGTCGGTTCCGGCGAAGGATCCGTAGTGTTCGCTTCCAAAATGGCTACGTCAGTATAATAATCAAAAAGCTGTCTCTTTCTTTTCTTATACTGGGCATAGATGAATATACGAACCTTAGCCATACCGGTCTGAAGTCCCTTAACCTTTATGGCTTTATTAGAAGTATGCGTTATAAAAATCTCATCACCGATGGGAAACGCATAAACCTCTTTTATGGAATAGCCGTTTGCTTTTATATTGATTGTCTCAACATCACCGGGATCAACAGTGATTGTCTTTGTCACTGTAGGCTTCTTTTTCGTAGTCTTTGCTACTACCGGCTGCGGAAACAACGAAACCAGCAGAACAAGTGATAATATCACCGCCAACCTCTTCTTATAATGCATTTGTCTCATGTCTGTGCCATCTCCTTTCATTAATCTGCATGTTTTCAAAATCTTTTTGCGCGAGTGATCTCTACAATACCAAGAGCAGTCATGTCAATATACATTGCTTTTACGGGATCCTCTTTCAGTCTGTCCCTGAGATGCGCTATCAGAGCATCAACATGCTCACGTTCCTTCATATCGATAAAATCCACCATGATAATGCCTGACAAGTTTCTGAGTCTCAGCTGCCTGGCCACCTCGTCCGCAGCCTCCATATTTATCTTGAAAAATGTACTCTCACTCGCTCGCTTGCCCTCGACAGCCTTTGCTGTATTTACGTCGATAACCGTCATCGCCTCAGTCATGTCGATGACCAGATTAGCTCCCGATTTAAGCCATACAAGCCTTTCAGATGCCTTCTTCATAGTTGTAGAGACGGCATATCTGGCTTCAAGCGGATAAGAATCATCACAGTATTTCTCAATACTCATTTCAGGTAAAGTCTCTGTCAGCTCATCATAAATATCATCCTGATCCGTGATGATGCGATCGATCTTGTCAGCTTTGTAGCCGTTGATATGCCTGATATAAAATGGCATATCACTATACAAGTTAGAGTGAACAGTTCTCTGTGTGCCATGTTCAACTATTTCATGCCACTTATCAAAAAGCCGTTCATACTCATCCTTAATCAGTTTCTCATCAACACCGGCCGCATTCGTTCTAATCGTAACAGATGGAACATCTCCTTGATTGACCAGGTTTTTCAGTCTCTCGACAGTCTCCTCATCCTTGATCTTTTTAGAGACATTCACCCCGGGA
Source organism: Lachnospiraceae bacterium P6B14 (assembly GCA_000687695.1). Taxonomy (GTDB): domain Bacteria; phylum Bacillota; class Clostridia; order Lachnospirales; family Lachnospiraceae; genus Eubacterium_F. Next base: position 127,674 of record JHWZ01000007.1, read on the forward strand.
TTTCCCTTCTTTTGCAGAAGCACATATCTCCCCAAAAGCTCTATATCCGTCGTCAGAACAACATCCTTCGTTCCTTTCGCAGGCTTTTTCACCTGCACTATGATCTCCTGCTCTGCTTTCACGCTCTTCTTTTGTTCATCTCTTAACGGCAGATACCCTGTGGCACCATTTCCGATCTCAACAAACGCCGCCCTGATATTATCGACCACATTCTGAACCCGCCCAACAAATATATCACCAACGCTTACTCCATCAGATTTCTCATCCTTAACCAACAAATCATAAATAGTCTCACCAATCATGTAGGCGCTGATAAGGCGATTATCAATTCTGGTAATAATAATCCTCTGTTCGTTCATCTATAACTCCAAAAATACTTACCAAATATTTTTTTAATCAGTATTGCCGCCCTTGCCACTTATAAGCGTTCTGATCGCTATCACCGCTCAGGCCGCAATAGGGCAGGTTTGATTTATCGTGCGAGGGACCTGTCTGAAACGTCAGTGCGTAGCGTGCGTATTAGGAAACTCACAGAGTTTCCGCACGCATGCACTGCTACGTTTCAGAATGACGCAAGTGAAGTCCCGAGCAGATAAATCATAACCGACCGCCTATGCGGCCGTCTTGATCGACGCAAACGCCGCATTGATACCTCGCAGCGCCGCACCCCGAGCACTTCTCAAAGCAATTCGGCGTAGTCTCAGCCCTCTTGCTCTTCTCATACTCCCGTCGCAAAAACTGCTTCGTCACACCCGCATCGATAAAATCCCACGGGAAAATCTCATCCTCACCACGCTCACGATAGTTATAAAACGTCCTGTCGACGCCCATCTCATCGAGCACACGGTTCCACTCATCAGGCCTGAACCAGTCAGTCCACGCATCAAAAATGCACCCACGCCTGTAAGCTTCCATGATGACCGGAGCAAGCCTTCTGTCGCCCCTCGCAAATATACCCTCAAGCTCCGAAGTCAGCGCATCATGACAAATATATCTGAGCGACTTCTGGTTCAGCTGCTCACGTACCTTCTGAGTCAGAAAACGCCTCTTTTCATCGAAATACTCAGCCGTCCCCATCGGTGACCATTGAAACGGCGTAAACGGCTTCGGAACAAAAAACGAAGTACTGGCCGTGATCTCAGGTCTACCTTGGCGCTGTTCCTTTGGAATCTCATCAAAGTAAGTCGCCGCGATCAGGTCTGCCAGCTCAGCGATAGCAGCTATATCCTCATCTGTCTCACCGGGCAGCCCCAGCATGAAGTAAAGCTTTACTCTCTTCCAGCCGCCGTGAAAGGCCTCCGTAGCGCCTCTCAGGATATCCTCGACAGTAAGATTTTTGTTTATCACATTACGCATTCTCTGCGACCCTGCCTCGGGTGCAAAGGTAAGCGAGGATTTTTTCACATCCTGCACCTTGCTCATAACATCGAGAGAAAACGCATCGATACGAAGCGACGGCAAAGCAATATTGCAATGATACTTCTCGCTCTGTTCAAGCAAAAATGTCACGAGCGCCTCGAGCTCTTTGTAATCACTGGAGCTTAAAGACGACAGCGTCATCTCCTCGTAACCGGTTGAGTCCAGCATCTGCACGGCAAGCCACTTCAGATATTCAAGACTGCGGGGTCTGATCGGTCTGTAAATCATACCGGCCTGACAGAAACGACAACCTCTGACACAACCTCTTTGGATCTCAAGCACGACACGATCCTGAGTCGCTCTGATAAAAGGAACTATAGGCTTCTCGGGATAATACGTATGGTCGAGATCAGTCTCGACCTGCTTTACAACCTTTTCCGGAACGCCTTCTCTTTTTGGCGTCATCGCCTGTATCGTACCATCATCATTGTAAGTCACATCATAAAGCGACGGCACATATATCCCCGGCACCTGCGAAGCACGATAAAGAAACTCTTCTCTCGAAATCCCTTCCGCACGCGCCTCTTTGTATACATCGAGCAGATCTCGGAAAGTCACTTCTCCCTCTCCGATATACACTACATCAAAAAAATCTGCGACCGGTTCGGGATTATACGTACACGGTCCGCCTGCAGAGACGATCGGATCATCCCATGTCCTATCCTTTGATAATAACGGAATCCCTCCCAGATCCAACATCTGAAGAATGTTAGTATAGCACATCTCATACTGCAGAGTCACACCGATAAAATCAAACTCATTTAACGGCGTCTGCGTTTCTAATGAAAAAAGCGGGATATTTCTCTCCCGCATAATTTTGTCAAGATCAGGCCATGGACAATACGTACGCTCGCAGTAGGTATCATCCCATGAATTAAACATGGAATACAGAATCTGGATGCCGAGATGACTCATACCTATCTCATATACATCAGGAAAACACATACAAAAACGAACCGCCACATCCGACGGCTCCTTTTTGACCATGTTTAACTCCCCACCGGTGTATCTGGCAGGCTTCTCGACCTGCATCAGAACATCGTCCGGCAGCATCAATTTATATTTATTTTTTGAATCGAAACTATCACTCATCTCTGTTTTCTTTTAACCAGTCCGTAAGCGAATCAAATACGTCCGGTGCAAACTTGTTGAGAGCAATTACAGTTCCTACGATAGCTGCTGCAACTAACGCAAGCTTAAAAATCAGTTTAAAAATCAGCTTGAATAATGTTTTCATAATTTTACCCCTTGCTTGTTTTTTTATTTCTTTTTCTACTGTTTCTTTTGTTTCTTTTATACGTGCGGGTGCACTCATGACCTTTTTCAATTTGCTTTCAGGTATCTCTTCCTGAACTGATTTCTTCGCCATCAATCCACCTCTTCAAAAGGATTATCATCATCTGCATCGATGTCCTCTTCTTCGAAAACATCCGGCGTAACATCTTCCTCCACAGGAACATCCTCAGGACTCTCGAATCCGGATCTCTCGAGGTAAGAATTATATCTCTCCTCAGCGAGCTCTTCGATGTACGAGGGATGGATATTCGGGAACTCATCCTGCATCATCTGACAGAGTCTGTCATGGATTTCAAAATAGTTCTCCTGATCCTGCTTGTTTTCATCATACCACTCGTCGATGACCTCATCTCCGAGATTGTCCTTGATCCAGTCCTCCAGCTGTGCGGTAAACTCATCTTCCACAGCTACCGACTCTTTTACCAAAGACGCACGATGAAGCGTTGCAAATCCGATGATGAAAAATATCACGAATACCAAACTCATGACGATCATTGAATAAATATTGAACAGATTTATTATACCTGCGAGATTTAAAGCTACTATCGCAAGTCCGATGACACCGAATCCGATAAACGAATAACCTGAAAACTTGAGGTCAGCATATTTATCACGCTTTTTCACATAAACAGTACTGGCTTCCGAGCGAAGCTCTGAGAACTCCTTCTCAGCCTGTTCATTTTCAACCTCATCAAACTGATCTTCGATATCCGGTACAAGCTCATACAGTCTGTCGATATCAACATGCTCTCCGACAACCAAACCGGGGAAAAGTTGCTCACAAATATCTAACTCCAGGTCGGCCACGATCACTGCAAGCTTGTCCTCATCGCTGAGAAGCGCTCCCGAGACGACTCCGTTCAGACGTAAATAATTGACAACCTTCTCTCCGACCTCATTATCCTCCGGTTCCAAAAGGATAACCGGCTTCGGTTCAGCATCAGACTCTTCTTCCTCTACAAGTTCGTCAACCAGCTCTATTTCGCAATCAGGGCAGATAGTCACGCCCTCACGATATTCATTTTTACACTTAGGGCACCAGGCCATGTTAATTCCTCTCTTTCCGTCGGATATCCGACTCATTTATTTTACCACGAAACCACATCTCTTGCAAGTGGTAAATCGAGCTTAGTTCTCCTCTTTTATCTTTTCCAAAACCTCTTCACAGGTCATGATCTCCATCCTGTCGATAGCCTCACAGAGCGTAGAGAGCTCGTCTTCCATCGTTTCCGGCCATGAATAGCCTTTCAGCTCACCACCGATTTCCTCCATCATATCCAGATCCAGATCATCACAGGCGGTCATCAGTTTTTCGATAAGCTCCTTAAGCTTATCCTCGGCTATCATCGGCAGATCAGGCTTATCCTCCTCTGACTCAGGGAACACATCGGCCAGTCTGCCCAAAAGATCCTTGTATATGTTGAGCATCTCTTCGGTATTTGCTCTGACAAAGTCGATATCCGAGTTCTTGCCGGCCTTTTCGAGTGCTTCCGCTCTGTCACCAAGATCATGAGCACCGATCTGTCTGGAACTGCTCTTTAATGCGTGAACTCTGATGGCAAAGTCCTTTAAATCCTCGTTTTCATATGCTTCGAGGATCTTGTCATAGTTGTTTTGTCCTTCTTTGTAGTATTCCTCTACGATTGAACGGACAAGCTCAGGCGTACCAAGTGATTTCAATGCATGCTTGACATCAATCATATAGAACTCTTTAAGGTCATCCGATGCATCCGCAGACTGTACGGGTATCTTTGGCGCTCCTTTTTTGATCTTATCCTTAGGCAGCCATTTTTTGATCTTCGCTACAAGCTCCTTGATCTCGATAGGCTTTGCAACAAAATCGTTCATGCCTGACTCAAGGAACATATTCCTGGCTTCCTTAAGAGCATTAGCCGATAATGCAATGATAACCAGCTCATCTTTACCCTTTATGCTCTCGCGTATGATCTTTGTTGTATCCACACCATCCATCTCAGGCATCATATGATCCATTAGAACAATATCATAGTCATGATTTTGTATCTTTACTATAGCATCCGGTCCGCTGATCGCCGAATCTATATTCATCTCCATCGGAGCCAAAAGCCCTTCTGCTATCGAAATATTGATCTCATTGTCATCAACGATAAGAATTCTGGCATCAGGAGCTGTGAAGTTAATAGAATAAGTGTCATTGAACTCACGCGAATCCTCAGACTGACCATTTAGGGCACGTACTATCTTGTGCGTAGATACAGGCCTTCTGAGCGTGTTTAGATTATCAAGATCTGACTTGAAGTTGGAATTATAATCAATGATCACAACACCGTTTACATCAGGATTCTTCTTGAGATAATCGTGTATCTTATCATTGTAGCTTCTATACTCTATAACCAGATAATTCTTAAGTCCGGGCTCGGTTTTAAACTCATCAAAAGCAGAAGCCGCTTCTCCCTTTACTCCAAAGCTGTTCATCTCGCTCAAAAATGACTGCACACTATACGGATTACTGTTAATGATAACCGCTCGCTTTTTATCCGCATCGTCTATCACCAGATCAAGTGTCGGATCAATGACCTTTAGCGGTATCGTAAACCAGAAATCTGATCCCTTGCCATATTCTGAATTTACACCGATCTTTCCACCCATGTTTTCAACAAGTCTTTGCGATATCGCAAGTCCCAAGCCGGTTCCCTCGACAGATCGGTTTCTCCTCGAGTCAACCTGCTGGAAGTTCACGAAAAGCTTGTCCATATCTTCTTTTTTGATACCGATTCCCGTATCAAACACATGGAAAGTCAGAGTTATCGCATCTTCGCCGGTGTTCTCACATTCAATTATAACTCCCACGCTTCCTTTTTCGGTAAACTTGATGGCATTATTGACAAGATTTATAAGCACCTGCCTGATACGCATGGCATCTCCTAAAAGTGCATGCGGGACCTTTCTATCAATAACAAAGAAAAGGCTCAGATCCTTGGCTTCAATCCTGGTCGCAAGTATATTTGAGATATCGTTAATCTCACCGGACGGCTCAAATCTTTCCGGCACGATCTCCATCTTTCCGGATTCGATCTTTGAGTAATCCAGGATATCATTGATAATGTTAAGAAGGTTGCGCCCCGATTTCTGAATCTGCGCAAGGCAGTCCATGGCAACAGGCGGCAACTCCTCTCTCATCGCGATCTCAGCCATACCGATAACCGCATTCATAGGAGTACGAATCTCATGAGACATGTTAGCCAAGAAATCTGATTTCAAGCGGGCCTCTCTTTCATAAGCCTCACTCTTTTCACGCATCTCACGCTCTTTTTCACGTGTTGCGACCACTTCGATGATGAATACTTTTCCAAACCATGTAACGATATTGATGGACAACAGCGTGAAAATAAGACATATTCCACGGAATATCAGGTTCAAAATGAAGAAATCATTTTCATCAGGTAATAGATTTTCACCATTTATCACCCAGGAAAGAACCATTGAAAAAATGATAAGTAAAGTTGACCAATGAACATAAACCAGATCAAAGAAAAATGCGTGCACAAGCACAAACAGAGGTGCGTAAGCCCAGAAGTCGTTAAACGGACAAACATAGCTGTTCAGGTTCCACTGCAATACTACCATTATCAAAAGAATAAACTTTGCAGACGCAAGCTTTTTCGGGATCAAGATACCATCAGATCCATAGCTGGTCTTGGTCAAATATATACCAATCCCCATATAGCTTATGTCTATCGCATTGGAAATCCACATGGCGAAGTCATTCAGATCAGGATACAATCCGGTGTAATGAAGGATTGTCATGGTAGCATTTCCGCATATAAAGAAAAACGGCACGATCAATACAACAAGTCTGAAAATCTTGTTTGAATACTCGTCAAGAAGACTTGAGTTCTGATCATCAGCACTAATATTGTTTTTTTTCATGCGCATAAGGCCCCCTTCCTGCCGATCCGACACGAACACAACCTAAGCCATAAGTCTCATTTTCTTTGCAAGTGCATATAAACGATAACCGAACGGGAAATCAACAAGCTCGTCTCTTGTTACCGTGTTTATCAATAGCAGGATCACAAAATAGCTTAATACGGCAACAATGAGCGATAACAATGTACGAACAATGTTCGATGTTGTAAACACTCCAACCAGTTCATAAAAGCCGAGTGTCAATACACCCATCCAGATGGAAGCCGTTAACGGTGCCACAAATGTCTTTATAACCTCCTGACTATAACCTCCCGGGATATAACGCTTCAGCGCCCACAGGTTAAGCAGCCACACAACCAGCGGAAATGTAATATTTCCAACAAGAAGTGAATATATACCGAACGAGGTATACTTCACACAAAGTATCACGATCACGATGTGAAGTACTAATGATATTGCGGAATGAATAACAGGTATACTCATCCTGTTTATACTCTGAAGCGCACCTCCCGTCACGTTAGAAAGCGCGTAAAATACAATAGCTAGCGAACCGACAACAAGCATTTTTCCGCCGAGAATAAAGTTCGACGAGAATAAGAGCTTTATGATCGGCATACCAAGTACAGTATACCCTATAAAGCAGGGAAAAGCAATAATCATGTTGAATTTTACAACAGACGACACATTATACCTGAGCTGATTATAATCTTTCTTGGTAAATGCCTGAACGGCACTCGGAATCATTGAGGACGCAAGCGCAGTAGAAAGTGCGATAGGAACCGAGCACATCACACGATACTTCGAACTGTAAACTCCGACCATGCTCTTGATGCTTACAGCATCGAGTCCCCCCTGCGCAGAATAAAATCCGTAAATTTTGTAATCAATAAGTCCGCTGATATTATAAACCGTCTGAGATAGAATGACAGGCAAAATCGTCAGGATCAAAACCTTGAAAAGGTATCCCGTCGAGTCAACACTTCCGGTTCGGTCCCTTTTCTCCAGCTTTCTGAGAGTAGGCTTATATATGCTTATCAAAAATACCAGGAGAAGCAATGCCGAAGCTGCTCCCATACATGTACCCAGTGTACCGCCCGCAGCACCCCACGCGGATCTGAACGGATCCCCGATGGTCCACTTCATGAAAAGATAACTGGCAAGAACGCTAACAACTGCGTTTACTACCTGCTCGATGATCTGGGACACCGCAGTTGGTATCATGGTCTTTTTGCCCTGGAAAAATCCTCTGAACACGCCTAAAAATGCCACGATAAGGATAGTCGGCGCAAGCACTCGAAGAGGAATATGCACTCCCGTATACTCCGGATATATGTTTTTCTCGATAAACTCTGCACCGAAAAGAAGAAAACAGCCGAAACATCCACCTGAGATCAATGCAAATATCATGCCGACCTTCAGCGTCTGTGATGAGTTTCTGTACTCCTTACGGGCAAGCTGAGCCGATACGATTTTTGACATCGCAAGAGGCAGGCTGTATGAAGATATGATCAGGATCAGATCGTAGATCTCAAAAGCTACGGCATAGATTCCGTTACCCTCCTCGCCAAGAATATTCGACATGGGGATTCGGTAAATAAGGCCGATAAGGCGTACCAAAAGCGAGGCAATCGCGAGAATGCCGCCTTGCTTAAGGAAATCAGCGCTTTTGTTTTTACCTGCCATTTGCTACCTCTTTGCTACCTTACAATACCTACCTCATCTAAAATCTCTCTTTGTTTGGCTTCCATGATCACTCTGTCAGAATCATCGATGTGATCGAAGCCGCTTAAATGTAACAGGCTGTGTACGACCAAAAATGCGAACTCTCTCTTTTCGGTATGACCGTACTCTTTTGCCTGTGAACGTACCTTTGACGCACAGATCACAACATCACCAAGCAAGAGCAAATCCGTATCCGGATCGATCGTTTTAGATCCTTCAAAGGATGCCCCCGAGAATACTCCCGGCTCGTCAAACTCATTCATCGGAAAGCTCAGAACATCGGTAACCTTATCAATCCCCCGATGCTCTCTGTTTAGCTCGCGTATCTCTTCTTCACTCGCGATACTGATATCAACTGAAACCTCATATGGGCAATTCAGAGTTTTCATTGTCTGAATAAGAAGTGACTTGTTCAGCTCATCAATATTAAAATCAAAACTCATAGACGATCCTCACCACATGGTTTTTTTACGAATACTTACCGCTTGTCATTTTTGTATTTATTTGGTTTTCTGGATTCCTTATAAGCCTTTTTAGCCTCGTATTTTTCATACGCATGCACTATCTTCTGTACGAGCGGATGACGAACAACATCTTTGTTGGTCAGATAAGAAAAACCGATATCATCGATACCCTCGAGAACCTTTACGGCAACCTCAAGTCCTGACTCCGCCTGGAACGGAAGATCCTTTTGAGAAAGATCTCCGGTGATGACCACCTTGGAACCAAAACCGATACGCGTCAAAAACATCTTCATCTGAGCCGGCGTCGTGTTCTGTGCCTCATCGAGGATGATAAAAGCATTATCAAGCGTACGACCGCGCATGTATGCGAGCGGCGCCACCTCGATAAGCCCCTTCTCGCTGTTTTTGATAAAGCTGTCCGCCCCCATGATCTGATAAAGCGCATCATAGAGCGGTCTTAAATACGGATCTATTTTCTGCTGCAGATCGCCCGGCAAAAACCCCAGGCTCTCTCCTGCCTCTATGGCAGGTCTGGTCAGAATGATCTTCGAAACGGTATCAGCCTTAAAAGCCGCAATCGCCATAGCCATAGCAAGGTATGTTTTACCTGTACCGGCAGGTCCGAGTCCGAATACCATCATCTTATCACGAATCTGACCTACATACTTCTGCTGACCGAGGGTCTTCGGCCTGATAGGTTTTCCTGATATCGTGTATCCGAGTAACTCTTTGTCAATCTCCGCCAGCGACACGCTCTTTTCTTCCTTGGTCATCGCCAGCAGGTAATCAACATTCTGCTCAGTGATCTGATTCCCACGCTTAGACAACTCAAGCAATTCAGAAAAAACATATTCAGCATGCTTTAAAGCATGTTTCTCGCCTTTGATAAACACGCTACCATCACGAAGGATCACACTAACTCCAAGAGTTTTTTCCATCTTTTTAACATGTTTATCTAACTGACCAAAAATGTTTTGCTCATGCTCTACAGGAATATCCAGTTCAATTTCTGATTCCAAAAGCTACCCTCCAGATAAGCTGGTATATTATATAAGTATTCCCCACGTTAGAATACACATACATATACCGGACGTCCATAGATATGTAAATACCGTAAGAGAGCCTGTCACCCCGCCGGGAAACAGGCTCTCATTTTCGCAAAGATATTACTTATACTTTCTTTTGCGAGCAGCCTCAGACTTTTTCTTGCGTCTGACGCTAGGCTTTTCATAGTGCTCTCTTTTACGAATCTCCTGCTGAATACCAGCCTTCGCACAGTTTCTCTTGAAACGGCGAAGTGCGCTATCCAGTGACTCGTTCTCTTTAACAATTACACTAGACATAGTCTCACACCTTACCTCCCTCCAATTGTAGATTTCGCAAAATACAACTGTTCGGGTTAATTTGCAAAGCCAATTATACCATATTTTCAGGATTCGTCAACCCTTTATATCAAAAAAGTTCCAAATTTCGTAATTTTTTTAGATAAACTCCATGGAAAGCGCAAAAGATCGCCCTTTGCAGGCTGCCTTTCCATACGATCCGCACACTATCGGCATCATCGGTGCCAGATGACCGATATCGAGATCCATAAAGATCGGAACCCCGAGATCTCCGAGTGCTCCAATCACAGCCTCATGCCTGTTTATACCAAACATTGGTTCATCGTAGTGCATCGGCCTACCGATCAAAAATCCTTTGGCATTTCTGAACCAGCCGCTCTCCTTCAGGTTCCAAAGCGCGCGGCGCATATCCATTACATTTAAGTCACATGACTCCAAAAACCACAATACACCCTCATCCTCGTACCTGTCATTGAAATGGTCAACTCGGTCAAACTTTGTTCCGCAGATATTTACCAGGCAGTCAAGGCAGCCACCTACCAAGCGACCGCAGGCCTCTTTTTCGCCACCGTAAACAACCGGCATAAACAGCTCAGAGATGTTATAAGGTTCATACGGATGAGTCTCATCCTTTAGCGACTCCTTCTCCCAACCGTCGTAATTATGTACCTTTGCGACATAAGCACCGTCTTCATTCGTCTCAACAATCTGAGGGTCACCACACAGCAGGTTAAACGCATCATGAATAGAAGGATGCCAGGGATCCATTCCGAACGCCGACACACAAGGACCATAAATACTTGCGATATCAAGTGCAGTCGTCAGCAAAAATGTAAGGTTCGTATTATCCGAGTATCCCATAAACCATTTCGGCTTGGCTTTATACAGGACCTCGAACTTTATATGAGGCAATATCTCACACATAAGCTCTCCGCCGCCACATGAGATCAGCGCCTGATTCGTCTCCGATGCATACATTTCCATCAGCTCTTCGGCGCATTTTTCAGGAGTGGTACTGATGCCTATACCGTCATCGGCAAAGCAGTTGGGGCCCAGCTCCTCACCCTGCCTTTTTTTCTTAAAAACTCTCCTGGCACGCATAAAAGCTGCGCGATAGGGTTCTATCGCACAGCCAAATGATGGTGCTATAAATCCGATTGTTTCGTGTTTTTGGAGAAAATCGGGATATCTCATAGGTTGCAATCCTTATGCCTCAGTGATCTGCTGAGAATCGTTATCAAGCTTGAAGTAGTGAACCTCTTTGTCGAGTTCCTCTGACAGACGTCTGAGGTCGTCGGCTCTTTCGTCGATGAGCTGCATGGTGGAAGCAAGCTCCTCCATGGAAGCCATGGTGAGCTGAGTCTCAGATGCGTTTTCCTTGGAAACGCTGTTCAACTTCTGAATAAGATCCGTTACATGTACTCTCGCCACATCGATCTCACGAGTATCCTTGCCGATCTCGTCGATGGCAACAAGTGATCTGTTGATACCGTCACCGACACCGTCGAACTTCTCTCTGGTCTCGACAAGCTTCTGCTGCTGAACCTCGACGATCTCCTGAACCTTGTTCATCGCAGTGACTGTATTCTTTGACTCTTTTGAAAGGTTATCAATGATATGAGAGATCTGCTCTGCGCTCTTTGCACTCTCCTCAGCCAGCTTCTGGATCTCGGAAGCAACGACTGCAAATCCCTTACCTGCCTCTCCTGCTCTGGCAGCCTCGATGGAAGCATTCAGTGAAAGAAGGTTTGTCTCCTCGGCGATAGATGTGATCATCACGATAGCCTCGGAAATCTTTGATACCGACTCATCAGTCAGCTTAACCTGTTTACCGATGACATCGACAGCCTCTATGGTACGGTCTGAGGACTCAGCAAGCTCATTGATAATGTTTTCAGCTTCCTCTCTGGCCTCATTGATTTCATTTGATGTTACTGTGAGGTTTTCAACCTTTTCAACTATCTCGGTTATGGCCTCACCCATATCATTAACATTCTGCGTTGCCGAATCAGTATCATTCGCCTGAGAGGTTGCTCCCTGTGAGATGGTCTCCATGGAGTTTGACACCTCATGAGCGTTGGTAACTGATGTGGCAACCATATCATTCATCTCTACGGCATTCTGATCAACCTCTACAGCTGAACCGAGAATCTTGGAGATAACACTCTGAAGAACATCCACGAGACGCTGCATGGCATTTGACATGAGTCCGACCTCGTCTTTTCTGCGCATGAACTTCTCGGGAATATGTACATTCAGGTCACCATGAGCGGCAGTAACCACGATCTTCTGTACATTTTTGATGACCTTTGCGATCGCATTTGATGCAAGGAAGCTTGCAAGTCCTGCTATGATAACCATGATCGCAGCAAGTATGATCATCATGATAAGTCTCTGATTGATGGTAGCATCAACCTCTGCTGACGGTTTGCCTGCAAAATACATTCCAACATTCGTTCCGTCGGAGTTAGTAATAGGAATATAATAAGCGAAGAAATTCTGTCCGTTTATATCCAGGCTGTAGGTCTCATAATCCTGACCCTGGCCAATGACCTTATCTACCACTTCGGCATCGGCATCTGTACCGATTAAACGCTCGCCTGCCTCATCCTTAAGTGATGTGGCATAACGTGTGGCTCCAAAGAAGACGGTAACCTCCAGGTCAGTGTCTCCGGTAAACTTGTCGATGAACTGCTCGTTCTGGGTTACGTTAAATCCACCTTTATAGAGTGTTCCGACACCGCCCTTCTCCTGAAGAACATAATCCTTGGCGCTGATCGCATCATATGCTGCAGCCATAGCATGAGCCGAATACTCAAGTCCTGCCATAGCCTCCTCGCGCATTCCCGAACGCATGCTGGTCACACCATAAGTGGTAAGTGCGATAGCGAGAACAAGCATGGGAACGATCGCTATGATCATGATTTTGATCTTGATAGACATTCCTTGGATTTTGGTAGGGATCTCTTCGTTTTCAATTTCAGCCATAATCAGTAATCTCCTTTAGTGAAATCGGTAATGAAACGTGTTTCAAACCGCTATTCTTATATTACCACAGACCGGCAAAAAAAGCTAGTGTTTTTTTTAGAAAGGGCTGAGTTCCCCAGACATGCTCACGCCTTTAACACAAAAAGGCCCCTTTCGGGGCCCTTCTGTCGACACCCGAAGGTGTCAAAGCGTATAATAGGGTGGGAGTAGAAAGTTTATACTTTCCGAAAATCAAGATACGACTAAAATGTGTCAAACTTATGTCATATTCAAATGATTTGCTAATGACTTTTAACTAATACATTCTCGGCTCTCCTATAAACCACCTCGGAACACGACTGGAAATACCACAAACAAACTCATAATTAAAGCTTCCGGCGAGGTTCGCGACCTCTTCTACCGACATCACTTTATTACCGGATTTTCCGATGATCACTACTGCATCACCCTCCTTGACATCGGGTATATCAGTGACATCAATCATAAACTGATCCATACAGATTCTGCCGCATATCGGGGCATACTCTCCGTTTACAAGCACTCTTCCCTTGTTCGACAATGACCTTTTCATACCGTCCGCATATCCGACAGGAACGGTCGCGATCACGGATTCTCTCTCGGTCACAAAGGTTCCTCCGTAACTGATCGGAGTGCCTGAGGGAACTTTTTTCAAAAATGATATCTTGGAGATCCACTCGAGAGCCGGCTTCAACTCGATCGTGTCGTGTGTCATCTCCTCAGACGGATACAGGCCGTAGGTCGAAATGCCCGAGCGGACGAAATCAAGTCCTGCATCAGGATACTGAAGAATACAAGCACTGTTAGAAGCGTGGCGATACCTGAAGGTAACCCCCTCGCTCTCAAGTCTGTCCACGAAATCCTTAAATATATTGAACTGCTCTTCGGCTGCATCCGTAGTTGCCTCGTCAGCTCTGGCAAAATGAGTAAATACACCCTCGAGTTCTATATTTGGCAGTGTCGAGATCTTTTTAATGATGGCGAGACTCTCGTCATCTGGTTGAAATCCGAGTCTGCCCATGCCGGTATCGATCTTTATGTGTATCTTTGCCTTTTTACCGATCATCGAAGCTATAGAGTCAAGCTGTTTCGCCATTTCGTATTCATAGACCGTCTGTGATATGTCGTGTCTGACCACATCCTCAAACCACTGTGTGCCCGTGAAGCCGAGAACGAGTATCATATTATCTATCCTGGCCGCTCTGAGCTTCAGTGCCTCCTCTATAACAGCGACTCCGAATCCGCAAACGAAATCAGACAGTGTTCTGGCAACCTGGATTGCGCCGTGTCCGTACGCATCCGCCTTGATGATCGCCATGAGACGAGTATCGGGATTCAGAAGCTTTTTCTCATCCAGAATATTTTTTCTGATCGCATCCAGATCTATACGCGCAAAACAACGGTCAAATCGTTTGTCATCGTAAAGCATTGTAAGTCTCCTCTCCTTCTCTTATAACCTCACCGATTCCTGTCAGAAGATCCGACGCCATCAGTGAATATCTGCTGAGCTTCTCTGCCATCACATCACCGGCCAGACCATGAATATAGACAGCAAGCTTCGCCGCGTCAAACGGCTCCATACCTTGCGCCAAAAAGCCTCCTATCACGCCGGCTAAAACATCTCCGGAGCCGCCTGTCGCCATTCCGTTATTCCCGGAAACATTTATATAACAGGAATGCCCGTCGGAAACGACCGTTCTTGCATCCTTGCAAACTACTATACCATCGAGGTCCATGGCCGCATCATATGCTGCACTTACAGGGTTTTTCAGGATATCATCTACTTCTCTGCTCGTAAGATAACTCATCTCTTTCATGTGAGGAGTCACAACGAAGTTCTCGCTGAGCGTAGATGTAACATTTCTGGTTAGTCGTATACCATCACCGTCAATGACTGTAGGTACCGGTGAGTTCTCAACGATGTACTGAACCATCTCCTGGGCTTCCTTATCAAGACCCAGTCCGGGCCCGATCACGATGGCATCCGCCCAATCGGTCACCTCGGATAGCTCGTCTCTTTCAGAAAAAAGAACTTCGGGGCATTTTTCAAGAATAATCTCACGATTGATAGGTGGAGAAACGACTCTGACGAGTCCTGCCCCCGCTTTATAAGCGGCCTCGGCGCACAGACACGCCGCTCCGCACATGGATTCAGAACCGGCGATCACCAGAACATGGCCGTAATTACCTTTGTGAGTACGAGGCTTGCGCTCCGGCAAGAATGCCTTGATATCATCCGGCTCGTAGTAATAATACGGAGAACGGATCATAATCACGCTCTCTCTCGGAAAACCAATATCCGCTATGATAACTTCGCCCGCATACTGACAACCCGGATGAAGTATCAGACCGAGTTTGTTTACACCGAAAGTGATGGTAGTTGCAGCCTTCACCGCCACACCCATAACCTCACCGCAGCCGGCATTGATACCGGATGGTATATCAAGCGAATACACTATCGCGTCACTGTCATTAATATCATTTATTATCTGCTCATAGACATCCGTCACATCTCTCGACAGACCGATGCCGAAAATACCGTCAATGATGACATCAAACTGATTGTCACGAATCGAACTCATGGGGATAACCGGCACATGACAACCGACCGCAATCTCCGTCTGTTTCCGGGTCTCGGCACTCATCGACTCCGGCTGACCCACGATACAAATGGCAGACTTATATCCCATTTCGTGCAATATTCGCGCAGTCGCAACGCCGTCGCCACCGTTGTTACCGGTACCGCACACAGCCAAAAATCTGGCATCACTGCTCTCCCGTTCCATAAGAACCTTCGCGGCAGTCATCGCAGCTCGCTCCATCAAAACAAGCGAGGGCATACCTACGACCTCGGTGGCATGCTCATCTATCTTTTTTGCATCCTGTCCGGTAAAAAGATATCGCATTTGACTCCTCCATAGATACAACTTAGTCCCGCATGATCAGACTCAGTTGTCGCCCTCTATATCATTCAGCGCATATGACAACCTCATCAGAGACTCGGCCAGATGAACGTTCTCAATCACGACCTCGGCATTTTTAAGTGTCTCTGACTGCAAAAGCTCACACGAGGTAAAGTTCCATATTCCCTTCACACCCAGCTCAACCACTCTCTCGGCAACCTCAAGGGCACCTGACTTCGACAGCGTCAGCGCCGCTATATCCGCAGGTGTGTCCGACAAAAAGTCAGGCAGGTCCTCCATAGAACGCACGAACAGACCTCCGATGTTCTTTCCGTGCAGATCGTGGTCGCGGTCAAATATACCTACTATCTTGAAGCCTCTCTTTATAAAGCCCTGATAGTTGGCAAGAGCACGCCCCAGGTTACCTGCACCTATGATGATCACTCGGTGGCGCTTGTCGATGCCCAGGATATGGCCGATCTCGTCCTTCAGACTCTCTACGTGATATCCGTAACCCTGCTGTCCGAACCCGCCGAAATTATTCAGGTCCTGTCGAATCTGCGAGGCGGTCACGTGCATCCTCTCTGACAGATCGGATGATGAGATGCGCTCCACGCCCTCGTCCATAAGTTCACTCAAATATCGATAATATCTGGGAAGCCGATGTATCACGGCCGGTGATATTTTTTTATCCGTCACGGGGTAATCCTCCAACTTTTTTTCACTAAGCTATAGTATACCAAATCTGAACCCAAGTCGCAAGATAGTTATTGCATTTTTTTGATGAATCGTGTAAACTAGTGCTGTTGTTCGTAAAAATAACAAGCAGTACGGTTTTCGGAGGTTTCTTACTATGCTTTTGGCATGCGACCATCTGAATAAATACTATGGCGATCGCGCTATCCTGCGTGATGCTTCTTTTAACGTGCAGGAAAAGCAAAAATACGCCCTCGTCGGTGTCAACGGTGTCGGAAAGACCACTCTCCTTCGAATACTAATGGACGAAGAAAACTACGATGGCGGAAATATAACAAAGTCAAAGGACGCTACTATCGGATATCTTCCACAGCAACTCGGTTATCACTCAGACAAGTCAATATTTGATGAGCTTTATCAGGTACGAAGTGATATCCTTGAGCAGGAGGCAGAGTTACATCGACTCGAGGAGGCTATCGCTGCTACAGGCGGTGATGTTTCTGATGGAAATCCATCAGTAAACGTGCCCGACGATGCATCTGATACATCATCTGATCAAAACGTTCTTCTAGAAAAATACCACCGACTCCAGACCGACTTTGAACTGAAGGACGGCTATGCATATAAAAGCCAGGTACTCGGTGTCATCAATGGTCTCGGCTTCGGCGATTCTATGGATCAGATCATAAATACGCTGTCAGGCGGACAGAAAACCAGAGTTGCTCTCGGAAAACTTCTTCTGACCAAACCTGACCTTTTGATACTCGACGAGCCAACAAACCACCTCGATATCACATCCGTACAGTGGTTAGAGTCTTATCTCTCATCATATCCCGGTGCTGTGCTAATCGTTTCACATGACAGATATTTCCTTGATCAGTTTGTAGAGAATGTTTGGGAGCTCGATGGCGGCATACTCAGATCCTTCAAAGGCAATTACACTGACTACATCGCTCAGAAAGAGATAATAAAGACATCATTAGTTCATGCATATGAAAAACAGCAGGCTGAGATAAAGCATCAGGAAGCTGTTATCACAAAGCTGAAACAATTCAATCGTGAGAAATCAATAAAGCGTGCCGAGTCGCGTGAAAAGATGTTAAATAAGATCGACAGACTTGAAAAACCTGTTGAGCACGAGCAGGCTATGAATCTTTCATTGGAGCCTGCCATCATCAGCGGCGAGGATGTGCTTTCATTTGACTCGCTTTCTAAAAGCTTTGATGACAATACACTATTTAGTGACACATCAGTAGAGATCAAGCGCGGTGAAAAGGTCGCCATCATCGGTGATAACGGAACCGGAAAAACAACACTTTTAAAAATGATAAACGGCGTTGAGTCCATCACATCAGGATCGATCACTCTCGGTACAGGAGTCGAGGTTGGCTACTACGATCAGGAGCACGGTATCCTTCACGAGGACAAAACGATATTCGAAGAAATACAGGATACTTATCCGGATCTGAATAATACTGTGATCCGTAATACGTTGGCGGCATTTTTATTCCGTGGCGATGATGTATTCAAACTGATATCATCACTCAGCGGTGGAGAAAAAGGTCGCGTATCACTCGCAAAGCTGATGCTGTCGGAGGCAAATCTCCTGCTTCTCGACGAGCCCACAAACCACCTGGATATGATAAGCCGCGAGATACTCGAGAACGCTCTGAACTCATATACAGGAACCGTGATCTGCGTATCTCACGACAGATATTTTATTGACAGGATTGCAACAAGGATACTCGATCTGTCCGGCGGACATTTTTATGATTACAAGGGTAACTACACCTACTATCTTGAGAAGAAAGATACGGTTATGGGAATTGATGATAGCCGGACGTCTGATAAACATTCAAATAAAACAAACCAATCAAACTCATCCGGATCAGCTGATTTTACAGCAAATACATCAAGCTCTACCGGCGAGAATAATAGTACTTCGTCAAAAGCTGACTGGCTGGCTGATAAGGAAAGACAGGCAGAACGCAGAAAGCTGGAAAGAGCTCTGGCTGACGTTGAAGAAACAATAGAAAAGCTCGAGGCAGAGATAGCGGAAATAGATGAAAAGCTTTCTGATCCCGCAGTTGGAACCGATCTTCCTCTACTACAGGAATTAAGTAAAAAAAGAGAGGCCGCTGATACATCTTTATCAGAGGCCATGTCCGAATGGGAAAATCTCATGGAAGCTTTGAAATAGATTCCTTTACAAGCTTTTTAAAGCTTTCTGCTGATCTGTCTGCGGTCTCCTTGACCTCTTCGTGAGTAAGCGGTTTATCCGGAGTTCCACCTGCCATATTCGTGATGCAGGATACTCCACAAACCTTCATGCCAAGGTGTTTTGCCGTGATAGCCTCAACAGCCGTGCTCATCCCGACAGCATCAGCACCGAAACCTCTGAACATCTCTATCTCAGCGATCGACTCATACTGAGGCCCCGTAGTCTGGAGATATACACCACTTCTTAATACTATTCCGAGATCCTTCGCTGTATCCTTGATCATCTCGACATATTCTCTGTCGTAGATATCGTTCATGGATGGAAATCTGACTCCCCACTCATCAACATTTTCTCCTATAAGTGGCGACGGAACAAATGAAGATATCTGATCCTTTATAACCATCAGGTCACCGGCATCAAAATAAGTATTGATCCCACCGGCCGCATTTGTTAAATAAAGAATCTTTGCTCCGAGTCCGGCCATCACGCGTACAGGGAGAACAACCTCCTGCATAGAATAGCCCTCGTAATAATGGACTCTTCCCTGCATGATAACGACCTTTGTTTCACCGATCTTTCCGAAAACAAATCTCCCCTTATGACCGGATACAGTGGACACAGGGAAGCCCTCGATATCATGATAATCTACGGAAGCCTCAGCATCGATCTCATCTGCGATAGCACCGAGACCACTTCCGAGTATCAGGGCAACGTCAGGCACGAAATCAGTAACTTTCCTGATTCTCTCTACACAATTATCTACCTGATTTTTAAGCTCTTTTCCGGATAACAAATTAGCCTGCATAATCAAATACCAAACAAATAATGAATCTTTCCTGTTTTCATATGTATCTCACCGTAACCGACAGGGCTGCACGCACCGGTTGTACAGTCATAGATGAAAAATACATGATATCCGGCCTCAGTTCCCTGATATTTAAAGGTGTACTTTGTTTTATCACCGTCTGCTTTGATTTTCTTTTTAAGCTTCTTTAAAGCTTGTTTTTTTGTAAGCTTAGTCGACTTTGCCAAAGAAGTAACCACTGTACTGCCTGAACCGATATTTACGGCCGGAGTAACTATCGGTGTTGCCAACGCCAACGAAAGCGCACCTGCAACTACTACCACCTTGATCTTTTTACTGATTTTCATATGATCGCCTCCTTCAAAAAGGTTAGTTTACTCTTAAGCTTTATTATGCACCACTTTAAGGTGAATGTAAAGCCTTTTTTCATGAATTTCAGTCAAAATGCACGAAAGGCATTTCATGTCCAAACTTAGCCGAACAAATGATATCTCTCCTTCTGGCGATCGGTAAAATCGATATTTCCGACCATTTCTTCAGCCTTTTTCTTTATCTTGGCAGCCTCTAACAGAGGAAACTTATATAGAGTCTGCTCACCATCATAGGTTATTATCTCACCGTCAGGTGCGAGCGCTACATAATTTGGAATGACAGCCACAGGCTCACCGGAACCGTCCTTTTCATAGACAACTCCGGTCTCGTATCCGAATGATTCCGTAGATTCTTTTCTACACCACACAACAAAATAATTCAGGTCTTCGGTTGTCTGAGCACCATAGACATTACCGTTTTCTGTTTTTAACTCGAGTGCCTTTTTCCAACTGTCCATATCATAGATTGATGTATAATCAACCAAGACAAACCTGTTATTCCCGAAGAATTGAACAGAATGATTGTTGCCGGATTTTCCTTCGCAGACAATTTGATTTTTTCCCGCGTCATACATAAACAAACTGTCATTATTTGTCTTTCTGTATATGACCAAATCGCGTTTTTCATTTACAGCCTCAAAGCTGACATCCTTTATGGTCGCTTCTGTGCTCCCATCCTTAGAGTCGATTCTTATTGTGTTATCATTGTAATATATGATTCTTTCATTTAAATTTATCGCAGACGTAAAGCCCGTAGGAATATCCGTTTCATCAGTAACCTTTCCGCCGGTCACATCGATGATTCTCATCTTACCATCCTTTGAAACATAAAGAGTCTTTCCGTCACTACTTAAATACATTGCATCTGACAAAGACTCACGATGCGACTGTGTTAAACGCATTACATCAAGGTTTATAAACTGATAATAATCATAATCATACAATGAAATATTGTTATTATCAGACAGTGAAAAGGATTTATTATCACCGTCTGTAATTCCCATGTCATTCATTTTTTTTGCATTGACATCCTCAAGGGTATCAGCATCAAACACAGCAAGTTTCTGGGAATTATCATAATACAATCCCAATAAAAACCTGTCACAATCCGTAAAAGCCGTATTCCAGTACGAAGGAATAACGCCACCGGTCACCTCTGAGATATCTGCATGTGTAACACCGGAATGATCGTCCGCGTTATTTTTCTTATATACGCGCACACTTCGACCCCAATAGTCTCTGGTAGTCAAAATATTCTTGGATACACTCTCGACATAAACGGGTTCTCCTGAACCGTCAGGAGTGCTGATACTTCGTTTATCCGCCTCATCATAAACATAAACGGATCCATCACGACAGCTGACCGAAACCAACCCATCTCCTGTCTTCAATGTAGTTATCTGCGATGTAAATGAATGCTTCCAAATATTCTTTCCTTTTTCATCATTACAATCCACTTCGTATATCGTGTTATCCTGATAATAATAACACGTTTCACCTTTACCCAGGATCACATCGGAAACATCAAACTTTGTATTGCAAAGATATCTCTGCGCTCCTGTTTCAATCTCATACTGCACTATATGCTTTAGTCCGTCTTCCAAATCCGTCATCAAAAAACATATTCGATTTTCTCCGGAATATTGGACGTTTGAGCATGGCCCTTCCATCTCATAAACAGCATATTCACCTGATGAAAGATCAATAGTAACCACTCCGTATGTTTGCTCGGTATTTGCAGCAAGTATTACCTGTCCGCCTTTCTGATCGATCTGTCCCAGCTCGTAGTTCAGATCATTCCCGAGCTCGACATCAAGAGTCTTCTTTCCATCGTGATCATAACCGTAAAGCATTCCCTTCGCATAATCAATTGTAACGATAGCTGTATGATCTTTGGTTGCGTTCGGATTCTGTCTCATGTCAACAGCATTTTCGGCTGTAAAAATCTCTTTGCCGGAAGCAATGTCAAGGCAGGTAAGTCCTTCATCGCCAAGATAATAAAGCTTTTCTCCATCAAAAGAAAATGTCGCACCTGTCGTTTGAGCACTGCAGCTGTTAAGATTTATAGGCGTTTCTTTTGATGAAAAAACTTCAGCAGCATCAGATATGCGTACAACACTTACATAACGATCAAGCTGATCAACATTCTCTACATATTTTTCGATCAGTACATATCCCCCATCGGGACTTAACTGAGTTCGTGCATCAAAAGCTTCTTCCTCACTGTTTTTCGAAAAATACGCGTGATACCCGGCTGTATAATCATAAATGCCTGTAGCCTGTGTGAGTGACCTGAGGGCATCAGTAACATAGGGACGCTCCGGGTTGTCAAGATCAGTAGGAAGCGCTTTTAACGCAAGCTTTATCGCGGTCTGTTTGTCACCCTCTTTGTAAGCCTCATCAGCGTACTCAGCAAGATAATAAGACTCTCCACGAAGCGTTTCCTGATTTGACTGCTCAAGAGCATCATAGGTCTCATTCAGCTGGATATTTTTCATGGTTATCACACCGAGTACGGACACAAAAATAATAAGGGCCGAGCCAAGAATTGCAACCATTCTTTTCATACGGCGTTCGCGCTGACGGTTTCTCAGGTCATCGTAACCTACACCAAGTAATGATGAGAAAAACCTGAAGCGCTCAATCTTAAGCTTTTTAAGAGAAGCACCCTCGGATTCGGCTCGGATATCAACAGCCAATGGCTCGATATGCACAAGCTTTCCGTCCTTTTCAACCTCTGTCAGTACTTTCGGAAATACATCATTCGGCTCACCGGAGATAAGGATTACAATAACCTTTTCTCTGCCGCGAAGTCTGATAAAATACTCGATTTCCTCCATGCACCATGGGGATTCATTATAACGTTCCGAAACGATCGCGATAAGCCATTCCGATTCATCAAGAGAATCGCGTATAACGGCGCTCAGATCGCTGGAGGCCTGAAGTTCTTCGGAATCACGAAAAACACGTCCCACGCGTTTTCTTCCGGTCTTGGCGGCGATCTTCGCGGGAACGTGGTATTTTTCTATTTCTTTTTGCACCTGCGCGGCGACCTTTTCATCCAGGCCGCCGTGCCTGTAGCTGACAAATGCCTCGAACTTCATAGTACCTCTTTTTACATTTTAATTACTACAACCTTTTTGCCCTGTCCTTTGTTTTTAAACAGAACCTTGTATGGTTTCAGTCTTATTTTCGGGACAGTTATTTTGCAATTATGGACTCCCTTCAGCGCCTTTTTCCCAACTGTTTTTAACTGCTTTGAGTAGACCACTATTGATCTCAGGCTCTTGCATCTGTTGAACGCGGAATTGCCTATCACCTTTACCTGGATATTTATTATAACCTTGGAAAGGCTGCTACAGTTATCAAATGCAGACGCGGATATTTTTATACTTACAGCTCCGGCTATCTCTAATGAATCAGTGATTCCGGAAAATACCAGCTGTGTCTTTTCCGCTCCGATATGAGCCTGTTTTAATCTTATACAGTTTTTAAAGCAGGCTGTACCAATATACTCCACAGTTTTCGGAAGCTTGATCAAAATGAGTGACTTACAATTATAAAACGCTTTATTTCCGATGTAACGAAGCACCGGCGAGCTTGCAAATCTTTTCAGTGATGTACAATTACAAAATGCATTGTCTTCAACATATTCAATATACTTTCCGAATGTAACTGTTTCAATATTTTTATTATCCTCAAATGCCCCCTTCTGTATGCGGGTGACCTTGAGCACTTCGCCACTTTCAGATGTAATTGTATCAGGGATCACTACATCCTTTTCAGTATCATCATCCGCTCCTACATAACCTGCCTGGTTGTTTTCCAAAACCTCATACGACACGCCTTTCAAAGAAATAACATCACCAACCTCCGGCGGAGCTGCTGTCGGAGTTGCGGTAGGAGTCGCCGTAGGCGTAGCGGTAGGCGAAGCCGTCGGGGTCGCTGTAGGCGTGGGTACCGGCGTAGGCGGTGTCGTGCCGTTCACAGCAATATCATCAGCTATTCCTGCTGTTGTTAAGTCGACGTTGAGACCTAAATTCTGCATAGTAGTTTTGCAGTTGCTACCGGTCAAATCAATCGTTCCTGAAACTGTAGCTCTGGTTGTGTCTATGCTTCCGGTTAATACACCTGTGTTTTTTACACTAAAACCATAAGGGTAAGTTTGGGGCAAAACATCACTGTTGGTTATCGATATATTACCAACCGTACTGTAACCGATACTTCCTGCCAACACTCCGACATATTCCATGGTATCAGTTGGCATTAGGGCTTTTCCGGAAGTATTCTGAACAACATAAGCGTTGTCAAATTTTAAATCGTATACCTTTGAACCTCCATCAAGAGAGGCAAAGAAACCTAGATTTGTCAAATGATCTCCGTCTAAGCTCAACTGAAGATTCGTTATGGTTTTTCCGTTTCCGTTAAACTCTCCTGTAAAGCCTTTTATCGGATCCCACAAAATAGAACTTTGAACTAAATCAATTTCATTAGCCAAAATAAAATTAGCGGAAGGATTTTTTGATGAAGTATAATCATATGTTAATCCATCGTTTCTAGCTCCCGCAGTACCTTCGATCATCGCTTTCATCTCAACCAGATCACCAACAGATCCGACCATGAAAAAACCATTACCATCTACGGCCAGATTCGTATTGATTGCTGCCGCACCTACAGGTTTCACGGTATTAAACATCAAAAGAAACACTGCAACGACACCAACTGCTACTACTCTTTTAATCCATTTACTGTTCATGTGATATACACCTCCGATAACTCATTTTTTATAAAACTATATATAATTGTTTATCAATAATATCATCAAAATCAAATATATCATCAAAATCAAATATATACGTAGCATCAGATATAACGTATCAACCATTCTTTAACAGCATTTGCTGCAAGATCCGAGTTATAATCAAAACAATGAGTATCGCCCTCGATCGGAACCAATTCTACATCATCGTAATACTTTATGATCTCCTCAGACCACTCATATTTTACCGAGGCATCCTCCGTACCATGCACGATAAGCACGGGGCCTTTGTATTTACCGATAACACTCTTTACATCGATCTGCTGTGCCTCACGCAGATAATGACCACCGAGCTCCATCTCAACATTTGGCAAATATATACTCTCCGGCGGATTGTCCTTGTCAAAGAAGTTTTGAAGGATCTCGCCGGTTCTGGACTGATCCGGTATAACCCACGCAGGCGACATCGGGATAAGACCTTTTATCTTATCATGCATCATTGCAGCGCCCATCATAACAGTTAGCCCGCCCTGCGAGTGTCCGCACAGAAAAATATCACTTACGAAATCAAGCTTTTCAGCATAGTCAACTATAGCCATCAGGTTTAAAAACCATCTTGATAGTGTGTGATCAAAAAACTTCCCGTCGCTCTTACCGTGACCGTACATATCTACACGAAGTGAAGCCATTCCGATCGACAGCACTTCTCTCTCCACAGCCATCAGATGCTCTTCGTCCTTATTTCCGGTGAAACCATGTATAATAATAACAATAGGCATCTTATTATCATGACTATTTATGTCCGGCATGCTCAGTTCCGCATCCAACCGAATATTTCCATCATAAATATCAATATGCTTCATACTTCACCCCTTCCAAAAGTCATATCCGGTCAAACTGATCAAATCATTTTTATCAGTTCAGAAACAATCGTATCACTGATCCACCACCCTGACGGAGTAAGTCTGATCCTGTCATCATCACAAATAAAATATCCGTCCTCTGACAGCTTTTTATAAGTATTATTATTTGTATAAGAATCATTATTTGACCCACCGGTGATCAAATCGCGTATATTTTCCCCAAACTCCCGTGACAACTCATCAAATGAAATCCCGTCAGCGGTTCTTAATCCGAGGTAAATAGCTTCAGTGAGCTGTTGAGTAGCATCCAGCTTTTCCGTTTCATCCGCAGGATCCTGTTCCCGCTCGATATAATCCATGTACTTGTAAAGATCGTTAGTATTTGTTTTCCTGACACCGTCCATATGAGACGACGCCGCAGGACCGATACCTATATAGTTTCCTCTGTTCCAATAATTCAAATTATGCTTACATACAAATGCTTGATCGTGCTTATTCAAATTGCATTCATTTTTACACACATCAATAGTTTTATCTGATTCAACCGTTTTATTCTTCACTTGCTTCGCATAGTTGGAAACCTCGTAGTGAACATATCCGGCCTCAGTTAAACGCCCGTGAGTCATCTCAAAAAATGACCTGTCAGTTTCCTCATCTATCGGTGGCGCATCACGATACTTATCGTAAAAAGGTGTGCCCTCCTCAATTATCAGACTGTAAGCGGAAATATGCTCAGGCTCAAGCTTTATTACCTCATCCAAGGTGTGACTCAGACTATCCTTAGTCTGCCCGGGAACAGCCGTGATAATATCAATATTTATATTATCAAATCCGACTCTCCTTGCAAGCCTGTAACTTTCTAAAAACTCCTCATAAGTATGAATCCTTCCGAGCATCCTCAGTTCATTATCATTCGCAGACTGCAACCCGAAGCTGATCCTGTTAACACCATACTCCTTGTACAGTCTCAGCTTATCTTCATCAACAGTCCCCGGATTACACTCTATCGTAAACTCGCAGTCGTTCCCGGAATCATGATCACTGTCAAGTACCCCTCTGATAGCAATCAATAACCTCTCTATCTGCTCAACCGGAAGTATTGACGGTGTCCCACCACCGATAAAAACAGTGCTGATTCTCTCCCCAAAACATGAATTGTTCAATTCCTTTATCAGGCAATCAACCATGCGAGAGATATCGAAGTCATTATCTCTAATTCCAACCGAACAAAAATCACAGTAATTACATTTTCTTACGCAAAACGGTGCATGTACATACAGCCCTGTGCTACCCATACATAAACCTCATATATTACTCTCCAAAATCCAATAGTTCGCCCCTCGGATAAACAACCTTATCCTGTTCTAAAACCTAATGGTGCGCCCTCGTGGATGAAGAATCTGGCATGCGCCAGTGTTCTCGTGGCCATACGGAGTAGCAAGCTGCCATGTCCGGAGGGCCTCAATGAAACGCCACTGCGTAGCGTGTGTCTTTTACACGCATGCAGTGCTGCGTTTCATTATGGCGCAAGCGGAGCCCGTAGGACATGCAGCTGCTACGGTATGGCCACCTGCATACTTACTCTTCTTCATCCAACTTAAGCACCGACATGAAGGCTTTCTGCGGTATCTCAACATTACCGATCTGCCGCATCCTCTTCTTACCTTCCTTCTGCTTTTCCAAAAGCTTTCTCTTTCTCGAGATATCACCACCGTAGCACTTTGCAAGCACATCCTTTCTCACTGCCTTCACGGTCTCTCTGGCGATAACCTTATTACCTATCGCCGCCTGGATCGGAATCTCAAAAAGATGTCTCGGAATCTCGTTCTTCAACTTCTGGCACATTTTTCTACCACGCTCATAAGCCGATGACTCATGTACGATAAATGAAAGTGCATCGACCTCCTCACGATTTATAAGAATATTCAGCCTGACAAGCTTCGCCGGCTCATATCCTTTCAACTCATAATCAAATGACGCATACCCCTTCGATCTTGATTTTAACGAGTCAAAGAAGTCGTATATGATCTCATTCAAAGGCAAGGTATAACGAAGCAGCGCTCTCGTCTCCTCCATATACTCCATGCTGATATAGACTCCGCGCCTTTCCTGGCAAAGCTTCATGATAGCGCCGACAAACTCCGTTGTCACCATTATCTCGGCATCAACTACAGGCTCTTCCATATGCTCAATCTCAGACGGATCAGGCAGGTTTGACGGATTTGTAACCTCGATCATCGTTCCATCAGTCTTATAAACATGATAAACAACACCGGGCGCTGTAGTTACCAGGTCAAGATTATACTCTCTTTCCAGTCTTTCCTCGATGACCTCCAGATGTAAAAGCCCCAAAAATCCACATCTGAAACCAAATCCCAACGCAATAGACGTCTCAGCCTCGAACTGAAGTGCAGCATCATTTAACTGAAGCTTTTCAAGAGCATCTCGTAAGTCCTGATACTTCGCTCCATCCGCAGGATAAAGTCCGCAGTAAACCATGGGAAGGACCTTTTTGTATCCCGGTAAAGCTTCATCACACGGGTTATCTGCATCAGTCACCGTATCACCGACACGCGTACCATCTACATTTTTCAATGACGCAGTAATATAACCTACCATGCCGGCCTCGAGCTCATCGCATGGTATAAACTGACCTGCACCGAATGTTCCGACCTCAACGACCTCCTCGGAAAGCCCGGTCGCCATCATCTGAATACGCGTTCCCTTTTTAACTGACCCATCAAAAAGCCTGCAAAAGATAATTACTCCTTTATACGGGTCATACAAAGAATCAAAAATAAGTGCCTTCAGAGGCTTTTTCTTTTCACCTGTCGGTGCGGGGATCTTTTTCACGATCTGCTCAAGTACGTCCTCGATGTTTGTACCAAGCTTTGCGGAGATCCTCGGTGCGTCAGCCGCCTCTATACCGATAACATCTTCGATCTCGGCGATAACACGCTCGGGCTCAGCGGACGGCAGATCGATCTTGTTTATGACAGGCATGATCTCCAGATCATGATCAATAGCCATGTAACAGTTTGCAAGCGTCTGGGCCTCAATACCCTGCGCTGCATCAACTATGAGAATAGCACCCTCACATGCGGCTAGTGATCTCGAAACCTCGTAGTTAAAATCCACATGTCCGGGTGTGTCAATAAGGTTAAAAAGGTACTCTTCTCCATCCTCGGCGGTATATGCAAGTCGCACGGCCTGTGATTTGATGGTGATTCCGCGCTCTCTCTCAAGCTCCATATTGTCTAGAACCTGTGCCTGCATCTCACGACTGGTGAGAAGTCCAGTTTTTTCGATGATTCGGTCGGCCAGGGTCGATTTCCCGTGATCTATATGAGCTATAATACAGAAATTCCTTATATGTGACTGGTCTACAATTGCCATTTTTAGCGTTTACTCCTCTCTTTGCCTTTTTTTTGGCATAAATAAAGTATATCATAAAAAAAGTCTATTGTGAAGATAGGAGGCGTATGTTTTGAAAAATAAATTATCTGCTATCATTCTGGTTGCGGCTCTGATGCTCGGCATCTGCGCTCCTGCGCCCGTATCAAAGGCTGCGAGCATGTCAGTAGGTTCACTGAAGCTCAGAGTTGGCTGCACATATTCGCTGAGGACCACCGGATTGTATGGTCACGTAACCTGGAAATCATCTGATACATCAGTGGCAACCATCAATAAAAGAGGTATCATTTCCGCAAAAGGCCCGGGAAGCACCACTATCTCCGCCACATCGGGTGAAAAGAGCGTTTCCTGCAAAGTAAATGTCAAGGGCATCTCAAAGAAAAAAGGCAGCAAGTTCAATCCGAAAACACTTCCAAAGAACATTAATAAAGGTATCAATTTCAACTTCTACATGGAAGAGAAAAAGGTCGGATCGTTCAATATCCAGATCGAACGCTTCGCATACGGCGAAGAATCCGCTCGCATGGCTCTGAACAATGCTTCTAATCCATTACCCGGAGCACAGCAGCAATATCTCTTCTTTTCAGTAAGACTGAAATACCTGTCGGGAACACAGACAATAAAAATGTCAAACGTGTTCAACTATCACAAAAACATATTCGGTGCATATGGCGCCAAACAGCTGAAGCCTATTGACTACGGCTACGCATTTGGTAACAATGAAAACATGAGTACAGTCAATATCTCACCGGGTAATACAAGAACAGCCGATGTTGCTATTCTGGTTGAAAAAGGCTTCACTCCCGTTACATTCAGGCTCCAGACCGGACCGAAGTCTTACACATGGATCAAACTTTAATATACTTACAAAAATACAGAAGCTGCCACTCCGCATGGTGACAGCTTCTTTTTATTATTCTTATTTCTGTGTCTGTTTAGAGATAACAACAGGCTTTCCATTTGTTTTATAGATGGAAAGATTGGGCACATACCCTCTCACACTTGAAAGCGGATAAACTATCGTATCTCTTCCGACCATCGATCCCGGATTCAACACTGAGTTGCAGCCGATCTCGGTATAATCTCCAACTACGGCTCCGAACTTCTTCATGCCCGTACGCATACGTTCTTTTCCATAGTGGATCTCAATCAAAGACTTGTCCGATTTAACGTTTGAAGTGATCGATCCTGCGCCCATATGACTCATAAATCCTAGGATAGAATCACCGACGTAATTGTAATGCGGTACCTGAACACCGTCAAAAAGAATAGAGTTTTTGATCTCTGTGGAGTTACCTACAACTGTTTTCTTTCCTATGATGGCGTTTCCACGGATAAATGCACCGTGCCTGATCTCAGCCTCCTCATCAATAATACACGGCCCATTGATGCAGGCTGTATCAGCTACTATGGCATTTTTAGCGATCCAGATATCTTCTCCGCGCTTTTCAAACTTGGCATTCATAAGATGCTGATTTCCATGCTCGATGATGAAATCATGGATAAACGGTAACGCCTCAAATGGATAACGTTTATCTGCAAAAAGATTTGCAGCAATAGTATGTCTCAGATCGAGCATCTGGGTTGTCTCCAGAGCGCGAATCCTCATTATTTTTTTGTCCGAAGCCATAATACCCTCCTTTTTTATTTTTTGGATTTTTTGTTTTTATAAAACACCGCTACCTGATTATAGTAGTTTTGCAGTTTTGCGGTATTGTTTCCTTGTTTTGCATCCTGAACCATTGATCTGATGTAATCATTCAGCTTATCCATATAGGTATCTGCCTGAATAGTACCATCAGCAACCTGAGTAAGGCCCATCTCCCAACCTGCTGTCATGCGAGGAGACAGCATTGCGGGCATAGAGTAAAATACAACTCCATATACAAGCTCACCCTTTAAAGCAGGTGTGATGATCTGCGTCTTTTTATTCAGATTCAGATAGCCGATATTGAACAGTTTTTTCAGTATCTCTGCTCTTGTCGCAGATGTCCCTATTCCGCTTCCTTTTATCTGCGCGCGCAGCTCCTCGTCCTCGATAAGCTGTCCGGCATTCTCCATGGCAAGTATCATGGATCCTGAATTATAACGCTTTGGAGGAGATGTCTCTCCCTCCTTAATTTCACATCCGCTAAGGCTTACTACGGTTCCTTTTTTAATCTGATCTATTACCTCACGAAGGTCAGCGTTATCAGCTTCCTCGTCTTCTTCTCCTGAGGAATTATCATCATTATCCGTGCTTACCACATCATCCGATGAGCTGTTTTTATCATCCTTCTTTTTGGTGAAGCTGAATTGATTTACCGGTAAAAATCCATCCTCAACCAAAACCTTTGCTCCTGTAAAAAGCCTCTCCGTATGCTCACCCCTCTCGCAGGCAATACATACACTTAACTTCTGATAAACAGCAGGCGGATAAAATATAGATAAAAATCTCCTGACTATCACCTCATACATCTTCTGGTGAAGCTCGCTTAAGCTTCCAAGAGCTCCTACTTCCGCTCCTGTCGGAATAATGGCATAATGGTCGGTGATCTTTTTATCATTAACATAACGGGTCTTTTCAAGACCTTTATACGTCTGGTTTTCAGCTATATAAGTCAGATATGGAGTTGCTGGTTCATAGCTTCTTAGACCGTTTAAGTTCTTGCTTATCTCCTTCGCAACCGCCGTTGAAAGAACTCTTGCATCAGTACGCGGATACGTCACAAGCTTTTTCTCATACAGATCCTGAACAACCTGAAGTGTCTCATCAGGACTGATCTTAAAAAGCTTAGATGACAGGTTCTGAAGCTCCGCAAGATTGAATAATAACGGCGGATTCTTTTTTTCCTGCTTTTTTGATACTGAGTCAATGACTCCGATAGGGCCGCTGTTTTCGTTGTTTTCTGCAATTGATCCACCACTGTTTTGACCGGCTGATCTATCACCATCATCAGTCATCAAAGTATCTATAAGTGCTTTGGCATTCGGTTCTTCTCTGAAGCCGTTCTCTTTATAAAGAATTCTCGACAGAGAAAAATCCGGCTGCGGTTCTTTCTTTTTTTCTTTCTTTTTATCGTCCTCAGATGAACCTTCAGCATCATCGGGTTCGGATTGTTCTACGTAGATTTCAGGCTCATAGTATCTCGAGCCCTCACGTACACGCCACTCGCCCGTAAAAGCCTTTCCATCAAGAGAAAAACTTCCTAACACGCGATAAAACGGCGTTTTTACGAAACGCCTAATCTCCCATTCTCTCACGACTACCATACCGAGAACGCATGTCATAACACGTCCAACCGCTACGGAGGTCCATTTTTTATCATTTAATCTGTCATTGATCCACTTACCATAACGTATGGATAATATACGTGAAAAATTGATACCCATCAGGTAATCTTCTTTTGCACGCAAATATGCAGAATCACTGATCGCGTTGTACGCATCAAGAGGTTTCGCCTCATTCACGCCCCTGCGAATCTCCTCCTCCGTCTGTGAATCGATCCAAACGCGGAGCTTTTTTTTCGTATCAGGAACATGAGCCTGTGCATCCACAAGTCTGTATATGTACTCTCCCTCACGTCCGGAGTCCGTGCAGACATAAATAGTATCCACATCATCACGGTTTAAGAGACCGCTTACCACATCAAACTGTTTTTTTACAGATGATATCACCTCATATAAAAACTCATCCGGTAAAAATGGCAAGGTCTCCGGAGACCATTTTTTCATGGAAGCGTCGTAGACTTCAGGATAACTCATGGTCACCAGATGTCCTACACACCAGGTGACCACAGTATCGTCTGATTCCATGTAACCGTCGCGGCCGGCTCCGGTCACGCCCATAACACGGGCGAACTCCTTGGCCACGCTGGGCTTCTCTGCTATAAATAAACGTTTACTCATACCTTGTCTTAGTCAATTGAATATAACGGGTATTTATCCGTGAGCTCCTTTACGATTGCGCGAGCTTTGTCGGCATTTGCCTCATGATCATCTATGAGCATCGCGATAGCCTCAGCGACTTTGTCCATATCATCCGTCTTGAAGCCGCGGGATGTAACAGCAGCTGATCCGAGACGGATTCCACTTGTTACGAACGGTGACTGAGGATCGTTTGGAATAGTATTTTTATTAGCAGTGATATTTGCATCATCAAGCCATACTTCAACCTCTTTACCTGTAAGGCCTTTCTTTACAAGGTCGATAAGCATAAGGTGGTTATCAGTTCCGCCTGATACGATATCCACACCGCGACTCATAAGGCCTTTGCAAAGTGCCTGAGCGTTGTCGATGATGCCTTTTCCATAATCCTTGAACTCCGGCTTAAGCGCCTCACCAAAGCAGACTGCCTTAGCTGCGATAACGTGCATGAGCGGTCCGCCCTGAGTTCCCGGGAAGATAGCTTTGTTAAGTTTATGCTCTGTAGCGAACTCCTCTGAAGAAAGGATCATTCCACCACGAGGTCCGCGAAGAGTTTTATGAGTTGTAGTTGTAGTTACGTGAGCATACGGAATCGGGCTCTCATGATATCCGCTTGCCACAAGTCCTGCGATATGAGCGATATCAACCATAAGATATGCGCCAACCTCATCAGCGATCTCACGGAAGCGCTTGAAATCGATTTTTCTGCAATATGCAGATGCGCCGGCGATGATCATCTTCGGCTTGCATTCTTTAGCAATACGAAGTACCTCATCGTAATCAATAAATCCGCTGTCATCAACTCCATAAGGAACGATGTTATAATATGTTCCTGAAATATTTGCCGGGCTTCCATGTGAAAGGTGTCCGCCGTGATCAAGGTTCATACCCATTACGGTCTCACCCGGCTTTACAAGTGCAAAGAATACAGCCATATTTGCCTGTGCGCCTGAGTGCGGCTGTACGTTTGCATATGTACAGTTGAAGAGCTTTTTCGCACGATCACGAGCGAGATCCTCAACGATATCAACGTACTGGCATCCACCGTAATAACGCTTGCCCGGATAACCCTCTGCATACTTATTTGTGAGAGTTGATCCCATGGCAGCCATTACTGCCTTACTTACAAAGTTTTCAGAGGCGATAAGCTCGATATGATCGTTCTGACGGCCGGTCTCGAGCTCCATAGCCTTTGCAACTTCAGGGTCTGCTTGTCTTACTTCGTTAAAACTATACATTTTATAATTCCTCCTAATATGTTTTATTCAATTATTTTTTTAATTATATTTGAATCATACCTCGTCAAGAGCTTTGCCTATATCGTGACGCATATACTTGTTAGAAAAATCGATCCACTCTGTAGCCTTATATGCGTTGGCTCTGGCTGTTTTTAAGTCGGCTCCGAGAGCCGTTACTCCGAGAACGCGGCCACCGTTTGTAAGGATCTTATCTCCGTCCTTTTTCGTTCCCGCATGGAAAACGAAATAATCATCCTTACCTTCGAACGCCTCAAGTCCGTGAATCTCCTTGCCTTTTTCATAATGCTCAGGATACCCGTCTGATGCAAGCACAACACATACAGCGGCGTTATCCTCGAACTGAAGGTCTACCGTATCAAGCTTTCCGTCGATGCATGCTTCCATTACGTCGATGATGTCATTTTTCATTCGCGGAAGTACAACCTGCGCCTCAGGGTCACCGAAACGAGCGTTATACTCAAGGACCTTCGGTCCATCCGGTGTAAGGATAAGTCCGACAAAAAGTATTCCGGTAAAATCTCTACCCTCAGCCTTCATGGCATCCATGGTTGGCTGATAAACCTTTTCCTCGCAGAAACGTTTTACCTCATCATCATAGAACGGGCTCGGACTGAATGTGCCCATTCCTCCGGTATTCAGACCCTGGTCTCCGTCCTTTGCGCGTTTATGATCCTGCGCGCTAGTCATCGGCTTGATATGAGTTCCGTCGCAATAACAAAGAACCGAAACCTCTCTTCCTGTAAGGAACTCCTCTATAACGATCTCAGCTCCGGCATCACCGAACTGTTTATCGATCATGATGGAACGCACTGCATCCTTCGCCTCATCGATCGTCTGGCAGATAAGAACTCCCTTGCCGAGAGCAAGTCCGGATGCCTTTACAACTATCGGAGCACTCACTGTATCAAGATAAGCGAGAGCCTGGTCAGCATCATTGAAGTTCTCATAAGCAGCAGTCGGAATACCGTACTTTTTCATCAGATCCTTTGAAAATGCTTTGGACCCCTCGATGATCGCGGCATTTTTACGTGGTCCGAATACTCTGAGTCCACGTTTTTCAAAAACGTCGACCACTCCGCCCACGAGCGGATCATCCATACCGATGATAGTCAGTCCGATTTTTTTCTGCTCGGCAAAATCAGCAAGCTTCTCAAACTCCATGGCAGTTATATCCACGCACTCGGCTATACCGGCTATACCGCCATTACCCGGTGCACAGTATATCTTGTCCACCTTGGAAGACTTTTTCACTGCAGTAGCGATGGCATGCTCTCTTCCACCACTTCCTACTATAAGTACATCCATCTTAAAACTCCTCCTGTTATTATATTATATGCAAACATGATGCAATATATAAGTCGAAAATAGTGTCTTCTAATTCTTAATTTTTGTTGTATTATTAACTATAGTAATTCTGTCGTTGGCTATCAGATCGATCGCCTTTGGAAGAATA
Organism: Lachnospiraceae bacterium P6B14; assembly: GCA_000687695.1. Lineage (GTDB taxonomy): Bacteria > Bacillota > Clostridia > Lachnospirales > Lachnospiraceae > Eubacterium_F. The sequence continues at coordinate 163,483 of JHWZ01000007.1, forward strand.
ACCCACTCGGCCTGCTCCATAACACGCTTTTGGAGTGTTTCAGGTGTATCATCATCCAAAACTTCAACTGCCTTCTGAAGTATGATCGGCCCCGAGTCAGTCCCCTCGTCAACAAAATGCACAGTTGCACCGGTGACCTTGTTCCCTCTTTTCAGAACGCTCTCATGCACCTTCAGTCCATAGTAACCGTCACCACAGTGAGACGGAATTAAAGAAGGATGGATATTTATCATCCGTCCTTCGAACGCGCGAACAAGGTTCTTCGGAAGGATCACAAGGTATCCGCCAAGCACTACGAGATCAACGTTTTTTTCATTCAGGGTATCGATCATAGCCTGACCGAACTCCTCACGAGATCCGTACGCCTTTGGCTCAACAACGGCCGTATCAATGCCGGCCTCCTTCGCCCTTGTAAGCGCATAAGCACCGGGCTTGTTGCTGACAACCAGTACAAGCTCGGTGTTTGTTATGGTACCGTCATTTACTTTATCAATTATTGCCTGGAGGTTTGTTCCGCCTCCGGAGACACAAACTGCTACTTTCAAATGTACACCTCTACATAAACATTTTTCTAAATACGAGATTTTACTCGCACAATGTGACGCCCTTATCTCCGCCTACAATCTCACCAATTACATAAGGTGTCTCACCGGCACTTTCGATGGCTGCAACTGTCTTCTTTACATCATCAGGATCAACAGCTACTATCATACCGATACCCATATTGTAGGTGTTGAACATTACATGCTCATCAACATTTCCGTCACGTGCAAGCATCTCAAAAATAGGCGGAATGTGGAAGTTACTTACGTGAATACGGGCGTGTGTATTTTTGCCAAGCATACGCGGAATATTCTCATAGAAACCACCACCTGTAATATGGCTGCACGCCTTGATGGTAGCGCCGCTCTTACGGATGGACTGTAATGCCTTAACATAAATCTTTGTCGGAGTAAGAAGTGTCTCACCAAGAGTCTTATCACTCTCGAGACACTCATACTTACGGTTCAATGCTTCCTCTGTCATTGAGAAAACATTTCTTACGAGTGAGTATCCGTTGCTGTGGATGCCTGAGCTCGCCATACCGATCAGAACATCTCCACCATGCAGATGCTCTCCATTTATCATGTCTTTTTTATCAACTATTCCAACAGAAAAACCTGCAAGATCATACTCATCAATCGGGTAGAATCCCGGCATCTCTGCGGTCTCACCACCGATCAGCGCAGCTCCTGCCTGACGACAGCCCTCAGCCACACCGCTTACTATCTCAGCGATCTTTGTTGGTTCATTTTTCCCGCATGCAATATAGTCAAGGAAGAATAAAGGATCACCACCGGCACATGCGATATCGTTTACGCACATAGCGACACAGTCGATACCTATCGTGTCATGTTTATCAAGAATAAACGCAAGCTTGAGTTTGGTTCCGACGCCGTCTGTTCCTGATACAAGTGTAGGCTCCTCCATTCCCATAAATGATTTCATCGAGAATGCTCCTGAGAATCCTCCGATGTCTGTTACAACCTCGGGACGCATAGTTGATGCAACATGCTCCTTCATAAGCTCTACCGCTTTGTAACCGGCCTCGATGTCAACTCCCGCTTTTTTGTAATCCATGATACTTTTCTTCCTCCTTTAAACGCTTGTTTATATTATCTTATCTTGAACTTTTTCTTCTTTGTTCCTTTGTAATTTCCTTTACCCTTTATAATAATTGTTGCTGTTCCTCTCTTTTTATTATTCTTATAAGAGAATGTATAATCTTTACCCCTTGTAAGGATAAATCCGTTTACCTTTAATGTCGGAACAGGTTTAATTCTTTTTCCGGTGTATTTATATTGCTTTGCGACACCTGACACACCACCATCCGAGATGGAATCCTTGACTATTTTAAACGACTTTGTATACGTTCCGGTATAACCGCTTCCGGGAACCGCAGTGATTATAACTCTACCTGTACCAACCTTTTTATTTGATGAATATGATACGGTATAATCCTTACCCGAAACCAGCTGTTGGTTGTCAATAATTACTCTAGGCGTAGGACATATCAGTCCTCTGGTGTAAACGTATCCTGACGCAACGCCTCTGACAACAGCCTTACTGATATCATTTGCGATGAGATCATATGCCTTTCGCGCAGAAACAAGTGTTGCGTATGTTTTTACAAGTGCCTTCTGGAAATCAGTAAGCGCTTTATACGCAGCCTCGGCATCAGCAATCTTCTGTCCCGAATTAGTATTAACAGTTCCTATCTTTGCTATAAGCTCATCAACCCTGGCCGCGAGCTCCAAACTCTTCGCATAATCATCATACTCCAGCTCTTCTATATAGCCCTCATACAGCTTTCCGAAATAAGCTTTTGCTTTATTATTAAGAGCCGAATAATCTTTTCTTATAGCAGCAACTTCCTGCTTATCCTTTTCATCTGCTGTCAGTGTAAGAAGAAGCTTATCCACTCTTGTTCTCAGCTTATAAGCAGCTGTTGCATTCTCATACATCGTATAGAATGTAACATAATTATAAATTCTGCTTTGGTTCAGAGTGCTAAGCGCTTTGTAATCCTTAACGATCTTTTCCATCTCCGTGTAATGATTACATATCTGGCTATCCTCTGTATTTATTATCGTGTGTACTCTCTTCAGGAAATCGTAAACAATTGTTTTGTCACCAAGCAGCTCACTCAAGCCTTCTATAAGCCCACTGACATCACTTGTCATGTTATACCTGAGCTTGATTCCCTCATACTCGGCCATAGCTGTCTCGTATGCCAGCTTAAATGTTTTGTACTCTGCATCCGTCTTCGGATAAGTAACATTCTTTATCGAATTAACAATCTTGTTAAGCTCGGTTACTGCCGCGGAATAAGTTGTTATCTTTTCCTTCACATCGCGCGGGATCATGTCACCGTATTTGGAGTCCTCTTTCAAAAGAGCGTCATACTGTGATTTTATACGAACAAGGTTTTCCAATTCCTTTTCAGTAGTTGGAGCTCCGTTCATTGCCTCTATAGGTTTGATGATATTTGACACCTTCTGATAATCGGTCAAAAGGGCACTAATCTGAGAACCATTATAAAACGCAGTAATAAGTGCAGTACCGGTAGTATCAATGCCATATTCCTTAAGAATACTTATCAGTTGCTCCATAAGATCAATACTTGTCTGATTAAATACATATGTACCGCTTGGAAGCTTATACATACCCTGTGTTACTGTCCTGTATTCTTCTTCAATCCTATATTCTTTTTCAAGATCGTTTTTATACCCGCTATAGTTCGTAATACGAGAATATTTAATCACATCTCCCTGAGTTACATCGCCAGGATCACTCGAAAGACAATATTTCAAAAGAGCCATCCCCTCCTGATACTCAAACTCATCAGTATACTCCTTAAGTTTATCTCTGGCCGCCTCAAAGTTAAGTTTAAAAGTATTATACTGAGTATCATTTGTCGGATGTGAAGAAGATGCTGTAGTAATAGCATCCTTGGCTTCTTTAGCAAGTCTCTTTAATTTAAGAATACTCAAATATGCGTTGATATAGGAATTGGTATTTGTCGATTCCAGAGTTCTGGCATTACCGATAATTGGCAACGTTTCAAGATCATATTCATTATCTTGATGGTAGTTACTCCTTATACTTGAAAGTTCATTGTCAAAATCATATATTTCTGCTTCACTACCACCAAACTTAGGGCCAGGTGAACTAAGAAGGCTTATTACAGCATTCAGAAACGCTCTCGCTGTCGGATCTTCGGTTGGAGTTGGTGTCGGAGTATCTGCCACCTGTCTTGCAGCGATAGATGTATCATTTTGACCACCATCACTCTGCGCCGCAAAAATCATCACTTTTGGCGATATCCCCAGCACAAGCGCAAACACCAAAAACAGCGCAAGACGTCTCCTGCGCACAGTTCCAAGAATCTCTCTCAACTTATCCATATCCCACACGTCCTTTCTCCACATCATATGCGATGTCAGGCAATGGTGCAGGCACAACATCTTGCCTACCCATACATATTATATTGTATCATTTTGTTAAAGATTTGGCAAGGAAAAGTTGATTTTTCAGAAAAAATTTCTGTTAGCCTTCAGATACCGAAAATACGTGTTTCCAACATGTGTAAAACAAAAAAAGAAGGCCCTGTTTCAGGCCTTCTCCCATGTAGTACCCTCGCGGGTATCCTTTATCATGATTCCCTTTTCGGCTAACTCATCACGGATTGCGTCTGCTGTGGCGAAATCTTTATTCTTTTTTGCGGCAGCTCGCTCAGCGATTTTGCCTTCCACATATGCCGCAAGCTCGCTATCTACGCCCTCTCCTTCGTCACTCTCATCCTCGACGGCAAGAATAGCTCGCTTCAGGTCGATTGATAACACTTCATCAAACCTCAGAACCAAAGCAGCCTTTGTAACATCATCCGTATCAGCCTTAAGCACATCATAAAGCACCGTAATGGCAGATGAAGTATTCACATCGCCGGCCAATGCCTCGGCAAAACGCTTCTCGTAATCAAGATAAACAGAGCTGTCAGCCCCTGCAGGCACCTTTCCGGCCTCAGACATATGTCTGCCGGAGTTTTCCATATCATCAGACGAGTCGATCTTGAATGACTTTTTCAATTCATCCTTTTTATCCTCAGATACATCCAGCCTCTTTAGCCTTGCGATCAGTTTGTCATATGCTGCAGATACGTTATCAAGCGCATCATACGAGAACTCAAGCGGCTTGCGATAGTGACTCTGCAGGCAGAAAAATCTGTAGACCATCGGGTCGTAGCCTTTTTCTTCCAGACTGGATACTGTCAAAAATCCTCCGGCTGACTTGGCCATTTTTCCTGAAGATGTATTAAGATGGTTTACATGGAACCAGTAATTACACCACTTGTGTCCAAAATACGACTCGCTCTGCGCGATCTCGTTTGTATGATGCGGGAAAATATTGTCAACGCCGCCACAGTGGATGTCAAGGTATTCACCGAGATGCTTTTTCGAGATACATGAGCACTCGATATGCCATCCGGGATAACCGAGTCCCCATGGGCTTTCCCATTTCAACTCCTGATTCTCAAACTTAGACTTTGTAAACCAGAGAACAAAGTCAGCCTTATTTCTTTTGTTAGTATCCTCATCCACGTCATCACGGGCTCCGATCACAAGCTCATCCTCATTCTGCGCTGACAGGCAATAATAATCCTTCAGTTTAGACGTGTCGAAATATACGTTTTCTCCGGCAACATAAGCGTACCCCTTATCAAGGAGAACCTCGATCATCTCGATAAACTCATCAATACAATTAGTCGCAGGATCAACTACATCAGGCCAACGGATATTCAGTTTAAGCGCATCGGTTTTAAAAGCGTCAGTGTAAAACTTTGCGATATCCATAACGCTTTTATGCTCGCGTTTGGCGCCCGCAAGCATCTTGTCCTCACCGGTATCACCGTCACTGGACAGATGACCGACATCAGTAATATTCATAACTCTCTTAACATCATAACCGATAAATCTGAGAGTTTTTTCAAGAACATCCTCCATGATATAAGTTCTCAGGTTTCCGATATGAGCAAAATGATAGACGGTAGGTCCGCAGGTATACATACCTACCTTTCCTTTTTCATTCGGTTTGAACTCCTCCACTCTCTTTCCAAGAGTATTGTAAAGATTAACAGTTACATCAAGCATATTTTAACCCTCCGTTATTTCATAATAATATTCCGACACTTACCTGCTCACATCTTATTTCAAGACCGATTTGCAGCATATGTCATAACAGCAGCAATGGTTTTCCCATCAATTATCTCACCACTGTTTATCATATTTATAACATCATCAATATGGTGTTTTTCAATATGTAAAAACTCATCTTCATCAGGATTTACTTCTGTTTTAGTTAATCCCTTTGCGAGGTAAATACTTGTTACTTCACTACTGTAAGCCGGTACCGGCGCGATATCAAATAATAGAGTAATATCATCTGAGATATACCCGATCTCTTCCTCCATTTCCCGTTTGATAGTGGTCAGATGATTTTCTCCCGGCTCAGCCTTTCCTGCCGGTATCTCCAATAATTCTCTGTCAACACCCAGCCTGTACTGCCTGACAAGTATGCAGTTATCATCCTCATCGATCGGCAATACCGCCGCGCCTCCCGGATGCTTTAATAAATCCCATTTTGCAACCGAACCATCCGGTATTTCAACATCACAATCATAATAATCAAGCAGGTTTCCCTTGCACTTACATCGCTCGGATATTTTCTTATAATTGTTCATTTTATCACCAAACAACAAATAATTGCACTTATTATTCGTAAGAGTTCTCGCAGCCATACGGAGTAGGCATCTGTATGATCCGTAGGACCTCGGGAAAACGCCGGTGCGTAGCGCTGGTATTTTCAGCGCATGCACCGCTGCGTTTTTCCATGGTGCAAACGGAGTCCGAAGGATCAACAGATGCTACGGTATGGCTGCTGTGCCACATCAATAGTTCTGTATCTACGGTATACCTCGATAGCATTTTAGTTCTTAAAAGAATGTATCGGTGCAGGAATCTTACCTTTGCGTGAAATGAAATCATCGCATGAGAAGCCATTCACCGGCATGATCGGCGCGAGCCCCAATAACCCGCCAAACTCAACGGTATCGCCAACCTTCTTCCCCTGCGCCGGTATGATCCTGACCGCAGTTGTCTTCTGATTAACCATACCGATCGCCATCTCATCAGCAATAATACCGGAAATGGTTGTCGCCTTCGTATCGCCCGGAATAGCGATCATATCAAGACCAACCGAGCATACACAGGTCATCGCCTCAAGCTTTTCTATAGTAAGCGCTCCGGCGTTTACGGCATCGATCATTCCCTGATCCTCACTGACCGGAATAAACGCGCCGCTCAGGCCGCCGACTGCAGTCGAAGCCATAACGCCACCCTTTTTCACCTGATCGTTCAGCATGGCAAGTGCTGCAGTAGTACCGGGTGCTCCCGCATGCTCCAGTCCCAATGACTGGAAAATCTCAGCGATGGAATCACCGATCGCAGGCGTAGGAGCCAACGAAAGATCAACTATACCAAACGGAACTCCTAGACGCTTTGATGCCTCGTTTGCCACTAGCTGCCCAACGCGCGTTATCTTAAACGCGGTCTTTTTGATAGTCTCACAGACAACCTCAAAAGGTTCACCCTTCACATGGTCTAGAGCCTTTTTAACTACACCCGGTCCGCTGACACCGACGTTAATAACCGCATCCCCCTCAGTTACGCCGTGGAAAGCACCGGCCATAAACGGGTTGTCATCAGGTGCGTTACAGAAAACTACGAGCTTTGCACATCCGATAGAATCTCTGTCCGCGGTTCTCTTTGCGGTATCAAGAATAACATCACCCATAAGTCTGACCGCGTCCATATCAATACCGGTTTTAGTCGAACCAAGATTAATAGAACTGCATACAAACTCAGTCTCCGACAAAGCCTGTGGGATCGACTCGATCAGAAGTCTGTCGGCTGTTGTCATCTTCTTTGAAACAAGCGCAGAATAACCACCAAGGAAGTTAACTCCTACAGTATTTGCCGCATTATCCAAAGCCTTAGCGATCTTCACAAAATCCTCGCTTGATTTGCAGGCAGAGCCACCGATCAAAGCGATCGGCGTAACCGATATTCTTTTATTAACAATCGGTATACCGAACTCTCCCCCGATCTCATCGCCGGTCTTTACCAAGTCCTTCGCCATAGAAGTAATCTTCTGATAAACATTATCGCAAAGCTTGTCAAGATCACTGTCAATACAATCAAGCAGACTGATTCCCATCGTAATGGTTCTCACATCGAGATTCTGCTTATCTATCATTTTATTAGTCTCAAGGACTTCTTTCATGTTGATCATAACTAATATCTCCTAAACTATATTCAGATTCTGTGCATCGAGTCAAAAATCTCTTCTCTTTGAATACGAACCGTACATCCGATCTCGTCACCCAAAGACTCAACACCATTGGAAATATTCTGATAGTCATTATCAAAAGCCGTAACATCAACTATCATCATCATGTTAAAAAATCCCCCGACGATCGTCTGTGAGATGTCAAGAATATTGATATTCTTCTCTGCCAAATAGGTACAAACCTTCGCTATGATACCTACACTATCCTTTCCTACCACGGTAATAACTGCTCTTTTCATGTCTCTTTCTCCTCCTATGATTCATCAAACGGCAACCGGTGCCGTAGGTATTCTTCTGTCAGCGACAACAAGATGTGTGCCGCACTCCCGCCAGCTTTCACACGACTCCATTTCGTATGAAACAGTGTTAAAAGCAAGCTCAGGGAAATTGTTCTGCTCACTCAGATGACCGAGAATAACAGTCTTTAATCCCTTGTGAACAATCTCCTTTATCAGCCTCGCCGAAGCATCATTTGACAGGTGCCCCCTATCTCCCAGTATTCGCATTTTTAATGCATAAGGATAAGGTCCGACCTGCAAAAGATTAATGTCATGATTGGCCTCTAAAAGAACCACGTCACAATCACCGAGATTCTCTATAATACTATCATCATACATCCCCATATCAGTTGCCACACCAACCTTGGCGGAGTCTTTTTGAAGTGTATAGCATACGGGATCGGCAGCGTCATGTGATATGGAAAAAGAATGTATCACATAATCCGAAACCATGAAATCCTGTCCGGATCTGATGCTGTGAAAAAGCTCGGGAGAGATGTTATTCATATTGCATTTTTCCCATATCTTTTCGATAGTATCAGCTGTAGCATACACCGGTAATGGATGCTTTCTGAGTAGTGCCGCAAGTCCTGCTATATGGTCACTGTGTTCATGTGTGACAAGTACCCCTTCTAAACGCTCGAGAGAGAGACCCTGTGCATCGAGTCCCTCTCTCACCTTTTTTAAGCTGGTTCCGACGTCCACTAAAAAGCCACGTTCGTCGTCGCCCGCGTATATACAATTTCCGCTACTGCCGCTCGCTATCGAATAGAGCTGCATCTTCGCGCCTCCCCCTACATCAAGCATGAGGCCAACGGCCACAGACTCGGATTCCTTCGGAATCCTCGTTGTCCGTTGGACTCTGCTGTCCACGTATGCGTGCATTCGCATGTAAACATGCAATGCACGCATACCATGGCCAGCCTCATGCTCTATCGCTCACATTTTATTTACAACCTCAGGATTATCAATAGTGATCCTGTTTCGACCATTCTGCTTGGAATAATACATCGCCCAATCGGCACGTGTCATAAGATCCATCGGGTTCTCGCAGGTTTCAGGGAAGCTGGACAAACCGGCTGACGCTGTAACCTGGAACACTCTGTCAGCGAAACGTATAGGCGTCTCTCTGATCTGCTCGTGAACCTGCTGTGTGATCTCATAGACCTGCTTAACAGTCTTGCCGAGGAACGCGATGACAAACTCCTCACCACCGTAACGTCCGGCAATACCGCCGTTTCTGATCGCTGCGATATTCAAAAGCCTTGATACATGCTTGATCGCCTCGTCACCACACTGATGTCCGTAAGTATCATTGACCATTTTAAACTTGTCGATATCGAAAAGTGCCATGGTAACGCTAATCTTTTTCTGCATTGCTTCATTCAGATAAGCATTCATGATCTCGTTCAGATAACCACGGTTATAAATACGTGTCAGGCCATCACGGATAGCCATATCATTCATCTGCTCATAAAGCATCGCATTTGATACACCAAGGCTTATCTGACCTGCGATATTCTGATAGAATGCCGCACCATCCATGAACACATTTATCTTATTCTTCATGACGACGAGCGTTCCGTAACGAGCCTCTTCTTTACCAATGATAGGCAGGCAGATAACCGACGGCATATCATATCTGTCATCCAGATACTGGAAGAACTTCACGCTCTCAGTCGAAGTGTTCTGCATATAAAGCTTGGACATTACGAGCATTTCCTTGAGGTCAGTCTCAAATACCGATCTCTTTATCTGCTCGGCAAACTCGTCACCCATATTGGTAGCGATCGCCAAAAATCTTCCCTTCGGCTCTTCGCCAGGAATCTGGATCGTATTGTCAGGCTCGAGGATAATGATGACCGCATCCATATCGAGTCTGATCTGAAGGATATCAACGATCTTTCTCATCAAAGGCTCCTTATCCTTTGACGAAGCAATCGCGGATGAAACCTCGTTCTGCACACTCATCTCATCGTGTGAGCGGTTGATCTTTTTATTCGCAGCCTGGAGCTGAATCTTCTGCGCTCCAAGTACATCGTTAACCTTTTTGATACGATCCTGATGCTCCTTCAGCTCCTCATTTACGTCATTCAAGGACTCGAGTGACCTCTGTTGTGCCATGATCTGTTTGAAAAACTCATCGTATATCTTCGCCAGAGCTTCTCCGATGATGATAGGAATGATAACCAGCACCATCGTTATCGCAACCTCACGGAGCATTCCGAGAAGTCCGTTCGGGAGTTTGTTAATAACCATACGAACTCCCAAAGACATGATCACATACAACACAAGGAATGTCAGGTAATATGAAACCCTCTTCATGTTGTCATCATACGGAACAAATACAAACGTCTCGATGGAAAACAGTACAAGCAGTGCAAAGAATACCGGAGCGATATCAAAGTCTTTCCAAAAATAGTAAGCAACCGTAGCACAAGCAACCCTGAAAAGCTGGTACACGAAGCAGAACTTGTAATGCTTCTGAACTCGCTCAGGATCCTTCATACCGATATGCTCTGTTACGATCATCGCAACAGCCACTCCGAGAATCACTACAAATTCCCAAACCTGCATTTTTTCTCCATGCGACTCAAGAGAGATCGCCATGCATGCGATGTCATAAAAAATCAACGCCACATACAAGCATACATGGAACTTGTAGATAAATCTGTTTTTGTAGATCGATGACATGATCTTCAGCATATGGTTTTCCACCTTTCGCTTTGATTACTTTTGAAAAAATACCCCTAACTATTTTTGCCAGTATATCTCGACCGAATCTCCCTCTCTGAGAGAATCCGTAAAGTTCTTATCAACGCCATTGATTCTCGTTATCAGGCGCTTTCCTCCTACCTTTGACATATCGAAAGGATAAACATCAAATACATCTACAAAAATAGCCCCTTTCGACTTCGCAGGTATCGTGATCTCCTCTCCGTTTACCGTCACATGTGTGGGCTTGCCAAGTGGCTTCGGCGGTTCAACTGCAGGCTTGATACCATCTATGCGATCAAGTATCTCCTGATCAGCAGCCTGCGCCGTGGTCATCGGCTCTGCGCTGTAGCCTACCATACGATCACTCAGTCCCGGAATGATCTTCCCTCCCTGTCCGAGCTTCGGAGTATCAAACGGCACATCCTCCATCCAGTCAGGAAGCGGCTTCAGCGGCTGAAGAAGCGGATCCTCCGCCATTGCCTCCTCCAGGGATGTGTGTTTCTTCGGACCGTCATCATATGTTTTTACAGGCTCATCCTTTTTCTCTGATTTCTTTGCCTGCTTTTTATTTTTATGCTGAGACTGCTTAGATGCAGACTTTTCCTCGGTGGTAGCATTTGCATATGAGTTTTTAGCTTCACCTATCTCATCAACAACATCAGCATCCATCACTCTGGCGTTCAGCCCGGCTTCACGTCCGTTCAGAAGCACCTTATCAACTTTGTCCAATCCTGCGAACTCAAGCAGATAGCTGACAGTGTGAAAATCATACACCTGAATATCATCATTATCCCTGACCTCATAGGTCGGATTTTCAGGAACGCCGTTTACCTCAACTCTCTTCGGACAGATGATATCGCGTCCGAAAAGCTTCACTGTGATCTCCTCACGACACTCCGCTATCTGAGAAAGCAAGATCGACCCTTTTTCACCCTTTGTCGACGGACGAAGCTGAATCTCATCGTTTTCAAATACTGGATCATTTAAGCTGACCTCTTTACGGTTCTTTCGAACCATAACAACCTCTCCGCTCTCTCCTTTTACCTCACGCTTTTCACCGTTAACGGTATAGTAAAGCGAATCACCCTTTACGGGGAAAAGGTTTTCTTTCTTGAATCCCGATGTAAGGCAAGCATCGAGAACCGTTACTTTTCCGTTATCATACAGCTTAACAGGCTGATCATTTACCGTAACATGAATAAAATTGTTGCTCTGCTCATACGCACTGAGACAAATACCTATCGGTGTGACCATCATGGAATCCTTGCGACTCTCCTCACCCGGAAAATCGATATTGGTAAGGACATCAGCGCCACGCACTGCCACACGCTCTTCAGGAAGTCCAAGATGTTTTGCAAGCTTCTCGGTAAATCCCTCCTGAAGGCCACCGCCTCCAACGATAAATACCGCAGACACACTCTTACCACCGTTCAACTCAACGATCTTGTCCGCGATCTTTTTCGTGATGTAGGTTACGGCACCGTCAGTGATGGCGAGCACATCCTCACGAGTGGCTCTCATCTGGTCACCGAATATATTTTTGAATGTTGCTATTTTTCTCTTTGCGGTTTTTCTCTTTATGCTCTCTGCAGTCTCAAAGTCAGTCAGATACTCTCTTGCGATCGCCTCTGAGAGCTCGTCGCCCGCGAGCGGGATCATGCCGTACGCAATGATGCTTCCATCCTTCACGATCGAAAGATCCGATGTTCCGGCTCCGACATCAACAAGTGCGATGTTCAAAAGGCGGAACTTCTCCGGAATGGCAACATTGATCGCTGCGATAGGCTCGAGTGTCAGACTCGCCACATGCAGTCCCGCACTCTCGACAGCTGCATAGAGGCCCTCGACAACCTCATCCGGCAAAAATGTCGCGATCAGGTCCATCGCTACGCTCTTCGCAGGATGCTGCTCGAGCATATCCATCTGATATCCGTTCAAATAATACCTGGCAGGTGAATAGCCTACACAGAAAAACTTTTTATCCTTATGATCAACATCCTCGCGGATCTCTTCATATGCTTTCTCAACACCGGTCATCTCCATGGAGTGAAGATGCTCTTCAGTAACCTTGGTCTCTTCAGGGAACTCAAGCTCAACATGAACCTCTCTGGTCTTGAGAACACGACCGGCTGCAGCTATGCTGACCTCTGAAAGAGTCTGATTAAGTTTTTTCTCGAGAGCCGTCTTTACCTCAACAATCGTTCTCGACACTGTACCGATGTCATGGATCTGGCCATCGATCACGGCTCTGGTCGTATGCTCTACGGACTCCTGAGCTACAACAACAAAACGGTCCACGCCAACTCTGTAGCCGACTGTCCCGACGATGCTCCTCGTACCGATATCAAGTCCGAATACATATCCTTCATAATTGCTATCCACTTGTCTTCTCCTAGTGCACACACATTTTGTTAATTATATCACATACTCACTCGTAATACAAAGAAAAAATGACATTTTCGTAAAATTTCGTAACTATATCATAAGAAAGTAAACTTTTCTACGCCGGTGGAATGCATCTCAATGCGCTTCTTCCCAGTTTTTACCCTCTTCAACCTCAGCGATAAGCGGTACTTTAAGCTCGCAGGCACCCGTCATTTCCTCGGATAGAATCTGTTTTACCTGCTCAGTCTCATCCTCTGCTGTCTCGATGAGAAGTTCATCGTGTATCTGCAGGATCAGTCTGGATTTAAGTCCTTCTTTCCGGAGACGTTTCCATACATTGATCATTGCGATTTTTATGATATCGGCTGCAGTTCCCTGTATTGGCGAGTTCATCGCGACTCTCTCGCCAAACTGTCTTTGCATAAAGTTTTTCGAAGCCAATTCAGGTATGGGTCTGCGCCTGCCAAACATCGAGGAAACATACCCCTGTTTTTTTCCATCCTCAACCAACTTCTCTATGAACTCGTGAACCTTCGGATATGTCGCGAAATAATCCTCGATGTATTGTTTTGCCTGCTTTTGCGTGATATCGAGATCCCTGCTCAGTCCGAAACCGCTGATACCGTAGACGATACCGAAGTTCACGGCCTTCGCATTGCGTCGCTGCAAAGGAGTTACCTCCTCGAAAGGCGTATGAAACACCTGCGAGGCTGTGATACGATGTATGTCCGCATCCTGTTTATATGCCTCTATAAGGCGCTCATCACCGGACATATGAGCGAGCACTCGTAACTCAATCTGCGAGTAATCGGCATCCAAAAACGTATAGCCTTCCTCCGGGATAAATACCTTTCTTATCTCCCGTCCGAGTTCCATACGAATTGGTATATTCTGCAGATTCGGATCTGTGGATGAAAGCCTTCCCGTAGCGGTAACATTTTGGTTAAACGTAGTCCTGATACGGCCATCATCGTCGATAAAAGCATCAAGTCCGTCAGCATAAGTTGACTTCAGCTTCGCGAGCTGTCTGTACTCGAGTATCATCTCAACAATAGGGTCCTCGAGTCTGAGTTTTTCGAGGACCTCAGCAGACGTCGAGTATCCGGTCTTCGTCTTTTTCCCGTAGGGCAAACGTTTCTTCTCAAAAAGAATGACACCGAGCTGCTTTGGCGAGTTTATATTGAACTCCTCGCCGGCATTTTTGTAAATGTCCTGTTCGAGCTCATCGATCCGATTTTTCAATCTGTCTCCATAAGCCTTTAACTCGTCGCGCTCGATGCGTATGCCGTAAGTTTCCATGTCATACAGAACGAAAATAAGCGGCATCTCAATTTCATAAAAAAGCTTGTCCTGCTTTTGCTTTTTCAGTTCTTTCGCAAAGTAATCGTAGGCTTTTGCGTTCACCAAAGCGCAGCCTGACATGTAGTTTATAAACGCGTCTCTGTCTTCTTTGAAGGCTACTCCGACTGCCTTTTTTCCGAACTCCTGTGCATATGTCCCGATCGACATACCGAGGTAAGCCGGTGCGATATCCTCTTCTGCAAAGGTTTTATCTATCGGCCGGATCAGGTATGCCGCAATGTTCGTATCAAAGCACTTTTCAGGGCTCAGGTCTGGGAAAAACTCCAGGATCGATTTAATATCATTTGCAACAAATGTGCTACCGTTTTTCACCGCCTCAGCTATCAGACCCACCGCATCTATCTCGGTGAGTTTTTCTGACATCTCAAAGAAACCGATTTTATCATCATTTGAAGCAATGGCTATGGCTAAAAGTCTGCTCACTCCATCTGTCGAAAACAGCGTCATCTGGCCATTCGCATCAGCAGCAACACCTTTTTCTCTGAGGATCGGCTTGATCGCTATGGGATCATTTTTATCTATACTGCTTATAAACTTCTTAAGCTCTGCGACATCATCGGAGATTACGAGGCCGTCGAGCGACATGTCCGTCGTGCCGACCCCCTGTTCAAAACGGGCAAGTATCGACTTAAACTCAAGCTTTTCAATTCTCGCATGAGCCTCCTCATTCCACATATCTCCTATCAGACATGCATCAGGCTTTATGTCAAGCTTACAATCACGTTTGATGGTGGCGAGTTTTTTAGACAGCTTTGCCATGTCAGGATTTGCGAGGATGTTGTTTCTCGCACGCGTGTTTTCGATCTCCTGAGCGTGCTTTAACACCTCCTCAACAGTTCCGTATAAATCGAGAAGCTTTATAGCGGTCTTTTCTCCGACACCCGGTACTCCGGGGATATTGTCGGAGGAGTCCCCCATCAGCCCCTTTAAATCTATAATCTGTGACGGTGTCACGTGAAAATCGCGGATAACAGCTGACTTGTCGTAGTCAAGTGTTATGGTCTTTCCCTGTTTTGTCTTCGGTTGGCGAACCTTTACTCCGTCCTCCACCAGCTGAAGCAGATCCCTGTCTCCCGAGACGATCGTAACCTCCATGCCTGCCTTTTTCCCTTCCGCAGACATAGTCCCCAGAATATCATCAGCCTCGATGCCGGGCTGTGAGTAGATAGTCACCTGCATTGATTGCAGGACATCCTTAAGGACAGGCATCTGCTCGGCGAGTTCATCGGGCATGCCTTTACGTGTTCCCTTATATTCAGAATACATCTCGTGTCGGAATGTCGGAGCCTTTTCATCGAAGGCAACAAGAACATACTTTGGAGCCTCCTCATCAAGGAGTTTCAGAAAAATATTAAGAAAGCCGTATATCGCGTTGGTATGCAGGCCATCACGGTTCGTGAGGTCAGGCACACCGTAGAACGCGCGGTTTACGATGCTGTTTCCGTCGATCAACATTAGCTTTTCGGACATGATACCCTCCGTTTTCACAATAGATAGTGCTTTAACTTATTTAGTATAACAAAATATGGAGAAAAATGCAAGTATAAAAAAGAGACGCAAGGCCTCTTTTTTCGTTTACTGCATGCGGATGGTGGGGTGAGTCGGATACAGAAAAAGGTCCGGTGGACCTTTTTCCCGACGAACCGACCGAGCAGGCTCGTCGAAGACGAGACCGGCGAGACCTTGAACCAGTGGGTTTGGGGCATCCGAAGGATGCCAAAATAAAAGAAACAGGAGTACAGCTCCTGTTTCTCAGACTGTAGACAAAGTCCGCGGGAAACCGCGGACTTTTCTCGTAGAAAAAACGAAGAAAAACATCGAAAACACTGGATTTTTCAGCGCTTTTTTGGTATAATGGTATCATAGAAATCAGATATGGAGGGTATCTGCCTATGATGTCAACGAACGTCGAAAAGAACCGAGAACAGGTTCAATTCATCTGTATGGATGACCTTGTTCCCAAGGATCATCTGCTCCGATTGATTGATAGTGCACTTGACTGGTCATTCATTTATGATCTTGTAGAGGACAAGTACTCTCCGGACAATGGGCGCCCAAGCCTGGATCCAGTCGT
>JHWZ01000008.1 GCA_000687695.1 Lachnospiraceae bacterium P6B14
AAAAAAGCGCTGAAAAATCCAGTGTTTTCGATGTTTTTCTTCGTTTTTTCTACGAGAAAAGTCCGCGGTTTCCCGCGGACTTTGTCTACAGTCTGCGGGATGCTCGTATGAGCATCCCGTTTTTTTGTGTTGAAAAAACCGTTAAAATGTGGTAAAATATTACATGATTCTGGTTTTGATAGGAGGGCTTATGAGCAAGGATATCGGTGTTGTGATCTGCAATTTCAACAAAAAAGACTTCGTGCTGGAGAGTGTGAAGAGTGTGCAGGAGAGCGTGGGTGTGACTCCGGATATTTTTGTTGTGGATAATGCTTCATCGGATGGGAGCGCGGATGCGCTGAAGAGTACCTATGGTGATGCGATAACCCTTCTTGAAAACAGCGAGAATCTCGGCGGTTCCGGTGGTTTTAATACGGGGCTTCGTAAGGCCAGGGATGAGGGATATAAGTATTTCTTTTGTTTGGATGATGATGCGCAGGTTGATGAGAATGCGCTGAAAGTTTTATATTATTATATGGAAGCAAATCCCGATGTCGGCATGGCAGGCTGCAGGGTTTATCACATGCAGATGCCGGGTGTGATACAGCAGAGCGGACTGAAGATCGATTTTGATCACTGCTCGGCGGTGACTATCGGGGCGGATCAGCCGGAGGATGGATCTTTGCCGGATATCATAGACTGTGATACCGTGGCTACATGCGCGGTTATGGTGCGAGGCGACGTAGCTAGAAAACCTGAGGTCGGTATCATGCCGGAGTCGAACTTCATTTACTGGGATGATATGGAGTGGGGTCACAGGATCCATCTTGCAGGGTATAAGGTTGTGACACTCGCAGATGCCAAAGCGGTACACCAGATGGGTGCTATCGTGCGCAGACCGAACACCTTTATCAATTATTATATGTGGAGAAACAGGACGAACTTTTTCCTCAGGTTTACGCCGGAGGAGAAGCTCGATGAGATGAGCTATCAGATACTCAGTGCGTTTTTTGACGCTATGTATGAGTGCATGTACAGAAATGAGCACAATATCAAAACGTCTATAGCTCTTGCTTATCAGGACGCGCTGACGGGTGTGAGAGGCAAGGCTGGAGAAGGCCGCATCCTCGAGAACGACGCGAATGATGACAAGCTGATCGCCTTTATTCAGAATAAAAAAAGCTACTATCTGGTTGATACAGGATTCGAAGATGATGCGCAGTATCTGCGGAACTTCTTTGAAAAGGAGGCGCCGGGAATGAAGCCTGTCGATACCCCGGATGACGCGGATGTGGTTTTCGAGATGTGTGAGAATATTTTTCAGGTCAAGGATCTGAGCCTCGAGCGCGTGTATATCGATACGTTCAGGAATGCGGTGATCGATGATGAGGATGTCGAGGCGTTACGCGAGTATGATTACAGCAAGCTCCTTTATGTTTATATGAATCAGGATATACTGATTGACTCAGTAAGAAAGCTTCGAAAGGAGAAATAGGATGAAGAAGCATATAAGTATATTGCTCGTCGTGGCACTGTTGCTCGTCGGTTGCGGTCAGCAGTCTGAGGCACTCAGCGGTGGGCAGAATGGAGGTACATATAAGCTGCCTGAGCCGATCACGGTCGTTGAGGACGAGGACACTCCCAAGTCTGCAACGTTTGAGGAGAAAAAGCCTGAGACGGTAAGTCTGGGCGGCGACGAGGCTGCCGAGAGTAAGAAGGCTGAGCCGTGGGACGGCAAGACTAAAGAGAATACGTTTAAGGGTGACGGATTTGATATCACCTTCCAGCTGCAGAATACGTGGGAAGGCGGATTCACTGCCAATGTTGTTATCAAGAATACCGGAACCAAAAAGATCAGAAATTGGGAGGTTGAGTTCAGCCTTCCGAGCGGTATCATGTCTCTTTGGAATGCGCAGCTCACAGGAACTGATACCGGAGGGTATACGGTCAAAAGCAGCGAGGACTGGAATCGTGATATCGAGGTTGGAAAGACTGTAGAGTTCGGGTTTAACGGACAGAAAAACTTCGATGGTTTCCCGGCTAAATATAAGCTGTCGGGTGAGCTGGTTGATGCCGATGCAACACCGGCGCCGGCTACACAGGCTCCAAACCAGAACGATCCGAATGCGACGCAAGATCCGAATGCATCAGAGGATCCTGAGGTCGATGCGGATGATGATATCGAGGATGCCGAGATCACAAGCGGAAATCAGTTCAAAAAGCACGGCAGGCTCAAGGTTAAGGGAAGATATATTGTAGATGAGAGCGGCAAAGCATTTAAGCTTAAGGGCGTGAGCACGCACGGCATCGCATGGTTCCCTCAGTATGTAAACAAGTCAGCGTTCAAGAGCTTCAAAAAATGGGGAGCAAACGCAGTCAGACTTGCATGCTACACATCACAGGGCGAGCAGTACAATCCGTCCAAGGATTGGAAGACCATCGATAAGGGTGTGAAAGCTGCGACCGAGCTTGGTATGTATGCTATCATCGATTGGCACATCCTGCAGGAAAACAACCCGACGATGACGACAGCGAGAGCGAAGAAGTTTTTCAAGCATTTTGCCAAGAAATACGGCAAGACTAAAAATGTCATCTTCGAGATCTGCAACGAGCCGAACGGCTGCGATTGGAAGGATGTAAAGAAATACGCAAAGAAGATCATTCCGATCATAAGAAAATACACTAACAATATCATCGTTTGCGGAACGCCGACATGGTCGCAGGATGTGGATACCGCAGCGAATGACAGACTGACCGGAAAGTACACTAAAAATGTCTGCTACACGATACATTTTTACGCGGCAACTCACAAGGATAACATCAGAGACAAGGTGAAGTACGCGTTCAAGAAAAAGCTCCCGATTCTCTGCACGGAGTTCTCAATCTGCGATGCTTCAGGAAACGGGGCGCTTGATAAGAGCAGCGCGAATACGTGGATCAAGCTTTTTAAAAAGCTTAAGATCGGATTCTTTACCTGGAGTCTTTGTAACAAGGCGGAGAGCTCGGCGCTGATTAAGTCGTCGTGCAATAAGACCGGTGGCTTTAAGAAGAGCGATCTGACATCCGCGGGTAAATGGTTTATTAGTAAGCTAAAGTAAGCAGCGTTTAGCGGCAGTAGTTTATATCCGAGGAGGCCTTTATAAGGCCGAGCGAGGATATAAAGCTACGACCGCGCTAAACGCGGAAGGGTATATTATTATAAATGAGCAGATTTCATGTTGAACTGAAAAAGGTCGTCGACGACACCTATGACGTCGAGATTGGTCAGGGGTTGGTACCTGCGTTGATCGATGATCTTAAAAACGGGCTTGACGGCGGAGTGAAAAAGCTCGCTGTCATCACCGACTCAAATGTCGAGGAGCCTTATGGCGGTCCGATCTGTCAGGCGTTATCTGACGCCGGATATCAGGCTGAGCTGTTTGTGTTCCCGGCGGGTGAGAAGAGTAAAGTCAGGAGCGTCAAGGAGATGCTCGAGGATGCGATGCTCGCTCAGGGATACAGACGTGATTGCATGGTGATCGCGGTCGGTGGCGGAGTGGTATCTGATCTGGCTGGCTTTCTTGCAGGAACATTTGGCAGAGGGGTGCCGTTTATCAACTACGCTACAACGCTTTTAGCGGCTGCAGATGCGGCTATCGGCGGAAAGACAGCTGTTGATACGCCACTCGCAACTAACCTTATAGGGCTGATTTACCAGCCTAAAAAGGTCTATGTAGACATCGATACGTGGAAGACACTCCCGAAGGAGCACATGATAAACGGTCTCGCGGAGACTGTGAAGCATGGGTGCCTCGCGGATATGGAGCTTTTTGAATATCTCGAAAAAAATACGGATAAGATATTAGCCTGTGACCCGGATGCATGTACCTACATCAGCGAGCACAACTGCGATGTGAAGTATAAGGTAGTCATGAAGGATGAGCGGGAGGCAAATCTCAGGGAAGTGCTTAATCTCGGACACACGGTTGGCCGTGCCATCGAGACGGTCAGTGACTACAAGCTTCTTCACGGTGAGGCAGTATCTATTGGCCTCGTCGCGCAGGCAAAGCTGGGAGCAAAGCTCGGTTACATGACAGATGCGGAAGTCGATCGACTCGTGGCATTATTAAACCAAATAGGTCTGCCTACTGTAATTCCTGATTACATCGATAAAGAAGAGCTTGTAAAGAAATTATATACAGATAAAAAAGTCCGCGACGGTAAACTTCGTTTTGTCTTCCAGAAGGGCATCGGCGAGGTTATGCAGTTTGACGACGGACGTTATGCTAAGCCTATTTCGGAAGAAGAAATCAGGGAAATTCTTATGGAAATGTAGAACACAAATTGCGGAAATATTCATGGATCCGCATGAGTATACAGAAGGAGGAAAAAGAGATGGGATTATCATTTTGGGGCTGGTGTCTGCTGATACTTGGCATCATAGTTGCTATAGCGATACTGATTCTGGTCATCGCTATCAAGTCGGCAAAGCCGCACGAGGATGCTGTTTGGCATGATCGTAAGAGGACAATTTTCGGTCTGCCGTGGTCATTCACGATGTACGAGCTGACGGGTGACCGTATTTTTGTGCAGTCGGGATTTCTCAGCATGAAGGAAGAGGAGATTCGCCTTTACCGCGTGCTCGATGTGTCGTTTAAGGCAAGCATCGGACAGAGACTTTTCGGTGTGGGCTCAGTCATCCTGGAGACATCTGACAAGACTGCAGGAAATATCGAGCTGCATTCCGTAAAAAAGGCACGCAAGGTTAAGGAATTGATCGCAAGCAAGGTTGAGGAGCAGCGTGATAAGAAGCGTGTTGTTAACCGCGAGATCATGGCCGGTATTGATGATATTGGTGATGATGTGGAAGCAGACGACATCAACTGAAGCGAATAGCGTGAGTATGTCTGATGGATGTATACAGCGCATGCTTGCATGCGGATGTATACATCCAAGGACATGTGAACCAAACGGTCGACTCACGCGTAAGGAGGAGGATATAAGGAATGGTAGTAGGACTTATTATAGGTGGAATAGTAGTTCTCATACTTGTTATTTTTATCGCATGCTATAACGGACTTGTGCATAAAAAAGCCGCCGTTGAGGAAGGATTTTCGACGATGGATGTGTACATGAAAAAGCGTTATGACCTGATCCCGAATCTGGTGGAGACGGTCAAGGGCTATGCGAAGCATGAGAAGGAAACTCTCGATAACATCATCAAGGCGCGCGGGGCGAATTATGCGGATATGACGCCGGAGCAGAAGATTGAGTCATCGCAGAATATATCCCGCATGATCCCGAATATCATGGCTCTCGCGGAGAGTTATCCTGAGCTCAAGGCAAATGAGAACTTCATGCAGCTTTCGGGTGAACTCTCACATGTTGAGCAGGACATCGCGAACGCACGTAAGTATTATAACGGTTGCGTGAAGAATTATAATATCGCTTGCCGTGCGTTCCCGAGCGGAATGATCGCGAGTATGTTCCATTTTGAGGAAGCAAAGATGTATGAGGTTGCTGACGAGACTGAGCGTGAAAACGTGAAGGTCAGCTTCAATTGAAACCGGAGGAATAGTAATGCTTTTTGTTAAAAAGCTACGTTATATCGTGATAGGCACACTTGCTTTAGTGTGCCTGTTTTTCGCGTGTGGGACCGATGCTAAGGCCGGTAGCCGAGGCGGTTACCAGATCAATTCTTACGACTGTTATTACAAGGTTACCGAGGACAATGTTTATCATGTTGTCGAGACCATCAATGTTACCTTCAATGAGTACAGACACGGTATTTACAGATCGATCCCGGAGGTTAATTATATCGAGAGACTTGACGGGTCAAGTGATACCGTGATCGCCGAGGTGGATGTCAAATCCTGCTCGGACAAGTACACGGATGAGAGAGAGGGCAACAACCGAAAGATAAAAATCGGAGATCCCGACGCGGAGATTATCGGGGATCATACCTACACGATCGCTTATGACGTAAAGTGGGGAAATGACCGCGTAGAGGGCGAAGACGAGTTCTATATGAACCTGATCGGAGACGGCTGGGATGTGCCCGTGCGGAATCTCACATTCACTATCGAGATGCCGAAGGAGTTCGAGGATAACGGTAATAATATCGGATTCTACTATGGCCCGTACAGACAGTCAAAAATAGAAGGGATACGCTACTCCTTTGACGGAAAAATAATCAGGGGCGCGCTCATCGGATATCAGATCGAGCCCGGGGCTTTTTTCACAACGAGAATACAGCTTGCGGACGGGTACTTTTTAAAGTCGAGTGAGATACCGGTAGCTGCCGTGATCGCGCTCGTTTTGTGCTGTGTATTTTTGGCGGCATCGCTTGTTATCTGGATGCTCGTCGGTCGCGACAAGGATGTTATAAAAGTCGTCGAGTTCTACCCGCCGGACGGGATCAACTGCGCAGAGATGGCGTATGCGTACTACGGGCAGGTGTCCAACAAAGACTGCGTGCCGATGCTCATCACGCTTGCAGAAAAAGGCTATATTCAGATCGTTCAGACTGACGAAAAGGGCAAAACGTTCTCGTTCAAGCTTCTCCGTCATTACGAGGGGACTGACGAATCGGAGAAGATTTTCCTCGACGGTTTGTGGAGTTACGGTGAGGTTGTTACGAAAAAAGAACTGGCAAACAGCTTCTATAAAACGCTCGGTGAGGTTGTTAAAAATATCAGGGACGATTGGGAGAAAAAGATATTCTATAAAAACTCATTGTGGTGGCGACTCATTACGATTCCGCTTGCTGCTATCCCTTATTTTGTAGGCCTTTCCGGCATGATGAGGTGGGCGACCGGAGAACCTGCCGTCGCGGTTATTTTTCCGGCGTTTCACTGTGCCGCAGTAAGTGTATTATCAATCGCTTTGTTTTCGAAAAAGGTGAAGCTCCCGTTGAGAATATTTTTGGGAATTACACTTGTTTTCGGAATGGGTTTCTTCTCGTTCTTTTTAAAGGATATTATCGACTATATGGGCGTGATCTATTGGGTTGTTTATGTTGCGTGCGTTGTTGCTAATATTGCGCAGATGTTCTTCTTCAAGATTATCGATAAGAGAACGGATTACGGTATCGACCTGCTCGGCAGGATAGAGGGCTTCAGAGGGTATCTCGAGACTGCTGAGAGGCCGCATCTGGTGGCGCTCGTACAGCAGGATCCGGAGTATTTTTATAAGATACTTCCGTATACTTATGTGCTGGGTATCACGGATGCGTGGGTGAACCAGTTTGAGAGTATTGCGATGGAGGCGCCGTATTGGTATCACAGCTACGGCTATAGGACGACGGCGTTTGATTATTATGCGTTTAACAGCTTTATGAGGACGACGATGACGTCGGCGCAGACCGCGATGACGTCCACGCCGGGAGGCTCCGGAAGCGGAGGTGGGTTCTCCGGCGGCGGCGGTGGTGGCGGCGGTGGCGGAAGCTGGTAGCCTGTACGCACTCGGCAAGGAAGAGAAAATGAAGAGTTTTATTTGTATTGATTTGAAATCTTTCTACGCTTCGGTTGAGTGTATCGAGCGTGGCTTGGATCCGCTGACGACGAATCTGGTCGTGGCGGATCCTTCGCGTACGGAAAAGACGATATGTCTGGCGGTGACGCCGTCACTTAAGAGGTACGGGATTCCCGGGAGGGCGCGGCTTTTTGAGGTTGTGCAGAGAGTTGCTGAGGTTAACAAGGAGCGTGAGAGGAAGCTATTAGAGGCGAAGGCCGGGGAGACTTTTTCAGGGAAAAGCTACTTCGCTACGGAGCTTGAATCAGATGCTTCGCTTGAGCTTGATTATATCGTTGCACCGCCGCAGATGAGGCGGTACATGGAGTTTTCTAACAATATCGTTTCTATCTATCTGAGATATATCGCGCCGGAGGATATCCATATTTACTCGATCGATGAGGTATTCATGGATGTGACGGCGTATCTGAAGAATTATCACATGACGTCGAGAGAGCTCGCGATGAAGATGGTGAAGGAGGTGCTCGCGGAGACCGGAGTGACCGCGACTGCCGGCATCGGAACCAACATGTTTCTCGCGAAGGTGGCGATGGATGTCGTCGCGAAAAAAATGGCCGCGGACGCGGATGGTGTGAGGATCGCGGAGCTTGATGAGATCAGCTTCAGGGAGCAGCTGTGGGATCATGAGCCTATCACTGATATCTGGCGCGTGGGAAACGGCTACAGAAGGCGTCTCGCCGAGTACGGCATGAAGACGATGGGAGATGTGGCCAGATGCTCCATCGAAAATGAGGAGCTCCTTTTCAAGCTGTTCGGTGTGAACGCGGAGATTTTGATCGATCACGCCTGGGGATATGAGCCGACGGAAATCAGTTATATCCATTCATACAGACCGGAGAACAACAGCGTGGGCTCGGGACAGGTCTTAAAAGAGCCGTATTCGTACGAAAAAGGGCAGCTGATCGCGAGGGAGATGACAGAGTTACTTGTGCTCGATCTCGTGAAAAAAAGGCTGGTTACGGACCAGATGGTGCTGACTATAGGATACGATGTGACAAGTCTCACCGACCCTGATATCCGTGAAAAATACCACGGAGAGGTCACGACCGACCGATATGGCAGAAAGGTTCCGAAGCATGCTCACGGGACCGCGAATCTCGACCATCACATGTCGTCGACCAGACAGATTATGGACGCGGTGATGGAGCTTTACGAGAGGATAGTGAATCCGGATCTGATGATACGCAGGGTGAATATCACGGCGAATCATGTGATCTATGAGGGGGAAGTTAAAAAGCCCGAACCTGAGATGCGCCAGCTTACGATTTTTGATGATATAGAAGAGGAGCAGAAGCAGCGCCTCGAGGCCTATGAAGCAGAGATGAAGGAGCGCAAACTTCAACATGCTATCCTCGATATCCAGAACAGGTACGGTAAAAATGCCCTCTTAAAGGGGATGAACCTCGAGGAAGGTGCCATGACGATCGAGAGGAACGGTCAGGTGGGCGGTCATAAGGGCTAAAAATCGTAAGATTATTATAATTTCGTGAGGAAGATTTTGATATAATAAGTATGATAATGATATAAGTGGCGTGTTTTTGTGGTTGTCTTATATCGCGTATTATGATATAATTAAAATGGTGTGAGAAAGGTAAATACATCTTGGAGGAGAACATATATGTTTCTTGACATCGAGAATAAGCGAAAAATGAACCCGGCGATGATCCAGGACAACGGTGCCATGGTGACTTACGGCGAGCTGACGGGCTTCTGTCGTGAGGCGATCATGGGACTGCCTGACCGCGCGCTCATTTTTATATTATGTAAGAATAATATCGCGTCTGTGGCGGGCTATGCTGCGACTATGTCTGCTAACTGTGTTCCGCTGATGCTGTCTGCTGACATAGATGAGGAGCTTTTGCAGACGCTTATCGATACGTATGATCCTGATTATATCTGGTGCCCGAACGCGGATGCCGCGCCGGCGATCGATCATTGGTCGTCTACAAAGGTAACAGGGACATCTGCGAAGGATATAGCTGAGCGTGATGCGGAGACGAAGAAACAGGTTGAGGCGTCAAAAAAAGCTGCCGAGGCGAAGGCAAACACGCATATCGGGCAGACTGTGAAGGTGACGGAAAAGACTTCGGGTGAGGTCAGGATGGACAGATATGATTATAATCTCGTTCGTCTGAAGCCGTGGGATACGATCGTGGAGCAGGCGAAGATGCCTACCGACAGAGAAAAAATGGAAGGAAAGAGGCCGCGTCTTCATCCTGAGCTTGCGCTGCTTATGACCACATCAGGTTCTACCGGCAGTCCGAAGCTCGTACGCCAGAGTAAGACAAATGTACTTGTTAATGCGGCGGCTATCGTTGACTATTTGGAGATAGGAGAGTTCGACCGTGCCATCACGACGCTTCCGATGTCGTACACATACGGGCTTTCCATCGTTAATTCGCATCTTTTGGCGGGAGCTGAGCTTCTGCTTACGGATATAAGTATCATGCAGAGGGAGTTCTGGACATTTTTCCAGAAGGA
This sequence comes from Lachnospiraceae bacterium P6B14, assembly GCA_000687695.1. Taxonomy (GTDB): domain Bacteria; phylum Bacillota; class Clostridia; order Lachnospirales; family Lachnospiraceae; genus Eubacterium_F. The sequence continues at coordinate 9,973 of JHWZ01000008.1, forward strand.
AAAGGCGACGTCGATCGCGGGTGTGCCGTACACATATGAGATGTTAAAGAGGCTTAAGTTCACCAACATGATGCTTCCGTCGCTGAAGTATATGACGCAGGCTGGCGGAAGACTTCGTAAGGACCTGCATAAGGAGTTCGCGGAGTTCGCGGAGAACTCGAGAAAGCGGTTTTACGTAATGTACGGGCAGACCGAGGCTACAGCGAGGATGTCGTATCTGCCGTATGTGCATGCTCTGAAGAAGGTTGGAAGTATCGGTGTGGCGATACCCGGAGGAGCGCTTTTCCTCGAGGATGAAAACGGAAATCAGATTGAGGAGCCTCATGTTGTGGGCGAGCTCGTATATCATGGAAGAAATGTCACGCACGGCTATGCAACCTGCCTGGCCGATCTGGCAAAGGATGATGAGAACGAGGGAGTCCTTCATACCGGCGATATGGCTGAGATGGATGAGGACGGATATTTCTTCATCACAGGCAGGAAGAAGAGATTTTTGAAGATATTCGGAAACCGTGTGAGTTTGGATGAGTGCGAGGATCTCATCTCAAAGAGATATTCGCTCGAGTGCGCGTGTACGGGTAAGGACGATGAGATGCATATCTACATCACCGGAAAGGTCGGAGAGGAGGTTGTCGCCGAGTTTATCGCGGGCAAGACCGGACTGAATCCGAAGGCCTTCGTCGTGAAGCATATCGATGCGATCCCCCGGAGCGGGAGTGGCAAGGTCGCGTATGGGGAGCTGGAGTGACGGCGTTTACCTGATGTAAGTCGATCATAAAAGAAAGATCGGATATCGCGGATGAGTTATTTCGTCCGCGGTATTTTTTTGATTGACACTATACTCCTATAGGAGTATACTCGATCTGCTTTCTGATGAGTATACCATACTGCACTGGCGAGAGTTTTGAGGTGTAATGAAGCTGATATTATGGAATATGACTTTTCGGGGATCGAGCCCTGATTTTCGCGCATGAAAATGCCAAGAAGTCTGACTAATTAGCAAAAAAGACTTGAATTACTCCACAAATTATGATATGATTTGTAGAGTAATTTTGTTGTTTATTATAATCCAGAAAAATAATATAGGAGGTTAACAGTTTATGAGGAAGTTTGACTACACGTTTTTGAAGGGACCGGTGCCGGGACGTCTTATTCACCTGGCAGAGGAGATTGCGGTTCTGAAAACAAAGGAGGTCTATAACAAAGACCGAAACAGCGGTACTTTTCAGGCGCTGAAAGACAAGGTTGTTTTTGATTCCGTATGCTCAAGTAACGCGATCGACGGTATTACGGCGACGGATGCGAGGATCCAGGGCATCATCGACGGTGACTACGCGTCGAATAGCGATGAGCAGATGATAAACGGATACAAGGACGCTCTGAATCTGGTCAATATCCAGAATGACAAGGTGAAGTTTGACCAGGAACTCATCAGAAACCTGCATAAAATGATCTTCAGCGAGGCGACTCCGCAGGAGGCAGGCACCTATAAGCAGAGTGATATCTTCATTTTTGGAATGGGACAGGAGGGTTCAGACCGCGTGAGACTGAATCCGATCAGCGCAGAGGACATTCCGGTGGCGTTGGAGCAGTTGATAAGAGCGTATAATGCAGCGATGAAGGACGAGGAGATACCGAAATTACTGCTGATTCCGTGTGTTGTGCTCGATTTGTTGAAAATTCAGCCTTTCGGGGAGGGGAACGAAAGAATTTCTCGGCTCGTGACATCATTTTTGATGTACAAAACGGGGTTAGATGTGGCCGGATACATCTCGATAGAGAAGCTAATCGAAAAGCGCAAAGACGACTATTACACTGCGTTAGAAAAGTCCTCGGAAAAGTGGCCTGAAGGAGAGAACAATTACGTACCATTTGTGGAGTATATGATGCGAGTAATCGTGCGTGCTTACCACGAATTAGACGACCATTTCATGGAGGATACGCGTAAAAAGGCCTCAAAACAGGAAAGGATCGAAGCGATTTTGATGAATACTTACGTTCCGATGTCAAAATCAGAGATCATGGAGAGACTCCCGGATGTGAGTGTTAGAACAGTGGAAGTTACACTGAAAAGACTTCTGGATGAGGAAAAAATTATGAAAGTCGGAAGCTTCCGTGATGCGAGATACAAAAGAAAACAATGATTCTCGGAAATGAATTTATAAATTCATAAAAATGTTTGATTACGATATAACCGAGATAAGACATCGAAAAATCGATATTTTGAAATGAAATAAAATGATGAGTCAACAAAATATGAGGGCTCATCATTTTATTTTACACATGTTTAGGATATAAGAAAAAGTGAAAGGGTAGATCAAGAAAAAGTTGAAGCTCGGAACTACATTTGAAAAATTTGGAGTCAAAAAATGATGAATCCGCGATTCAAGAATCCGGGGATCCAGGTTTAAGAAGCTAAAAAAGGCGATTTTAAAAAAGTTGAATCGTAATTCAACAGAATTTCAGGCTATTTCCTGCGCAGAATTTGCGCAGTTTTTGGCACATCAGCGACCTAAATCGCAAACGTTACTACACAAAATGTGGAGTTGACGATTCCAGTTTATAAGGTTGATATTTTTATACACACCTCGCCGTCATGTTTGAGTGCATACGCGACTCGGTGATGGCAGTCAAATTATTGCGTATTCCTTCAGATTATCGAATAACGCCGGATCGCCATGTCCCGGGAGAATGGTTACATCATCCGGGAGGGATCTGAGATATGGTTCCGTTGTCTCTCTGAATACCTTTTTGCTGCCTGTGGGGAAGCGCGTGATGACGTCGTGGCCGTTTACCAGGGAGTCTCCCGTAAATACGGCAAGAAGAGACGTCTCAGCAGCTGTTGTGTCATCTGCTCCTGTACCCTGATCCGGATCTCCGGCATGGGAGTAGTGAAGCTCTATGCACTGGCTGCAGTCTGAATGCCCGGGGGCGTAAACTGTTCTTATCATCAGATTGGCACCGTTTTCCGCACGCTCTCCGATTGGAGAGGGCAGGGTTATGATCAGCTCGCCTTCATATATCTCATCGGCTTTGCATCCGTAATCGAAATCAAAGCATCTCTGGCAGTATTCCTGTCGCTCTTCTGTCTTGTCCATAACGAGCGCCATGGAGTAAGCAGCTAAGTTCTTGTGTGAATCTTGCATCTTTCTGTCGCACAGATCGGTCGCATACAGCGTTATGGGCACGAGTTCACGCAGTTTATTCACTCCTGCGATATGATCGTAGTGCGAGTGTGTCACCAGCACGGTCGCATGATCGGCCTCGCTGCAGATCTTTCTCACGGCATTCTCATCATCTTCATCCCAAAGACAGGGATCGATGATCAGAAGTTCATGTTTGTTTAAATTTGTTTCAATGGAGTAGCACGGAATGATATACATCCTTGAATCTAACACGGGCATGGAAAATATCGAAATATCGATATTCTTCGCGTGTTTGATATCTGAAATTGTTAATTCGTAGTGTAACATTTTATACAACTCCGCACCTTAATTCCGGGCAAAATCCCAAGATCATCTGTCTGGAACCAGACTCTTCGCTCGAAGTCATTGTACTACATTATGTGGGGTCTGTCAAGAGAAAACACAATATATTCTTACTGTCGATTTCTTTTTACTTTAAGGGTGAACATCTCGTCCGGATCATCCGATATAAAAGGAAGAAGGCTGTAACCGGCGAAAAACAGTGTGTCGGTGATGGTTTTCTTGTGATACCTTCCGAGAGACGGAAGGTCTGTTTGCCGTGCACGGAGTTTCCGGAGGGGTGCCTCACAATATCTAGTGAAGGGGTATTTTTCCGTGAAACATCGTGAAACTATGATTGTTGACAGAAATGTGTCAAATAATCATAGGGTATTTTCGGCAAAAATGCTTGCATTTTGAAAACAAGATGTGGTATAATGACTATAACTGTGATGATGGGTATGGGGTAACTATGCCCGGACGGTGTTTATTTGCGTGCGAAAAAATGCCGTCAAATGACGTATTTACGTACATTCACCGCGTGTCATGGAGGACATGCGTAGGCGGCGCCGGTGGGACGCGCCATAAAAGGAGGTTGGCATTATGGATAACGAAAAGAAGAAGAGCAGACTTATCCGACTTCTCGGTAAGCTCGGAGGAAAGGTAAGGTTTCTCAGAAAACCGCTGATGGTGATCGCGGTTGTATGCGTCAGCATTCACCACTTGATCCGCCAGCTGTTTTTTGACGTGAAGTATCACACTGCACGTATGCGCCTCATTACGGGTGCCATGTGTGTGGCTTTGCTGTTCACCTTATTTGTGATACCTGCGATCGCCGATGAGGTGTTCGAGATAGGAACGGAGATCGAGATTCTCGATTCGGAGGAGCCTACGGCTGAGCCTATCGAGCAAGCTCCCATTATCGAGAATGAACAACCGGAAGAGCCTAACGCCAACCAGGCTGAACCGGAAGATGATAATGACGATCAGACTTATGATGATCAGACTGACAGCAACGACGGACAGGGAGATGCCAACGCCCCGACCGACGATACAAATAATAATGCCAATGATGATGTAACCTACGACGTAGATGATGAAGGGAACCTGATCGATCCTGAGACGGGAGAGACGGTGAAGAATAGTGGGATCGCTGCGAGAAGAAGAGATGGTTCCGTCGGCGGTGTTTCATTTAGTGCTTCAGATATAAAGATAAAAAAAGGTACCGGTTCCACGGCGACGGATGCTGCATCGTCTTATACCTACAATTTCGGTGCGATTCCGGAGGGTGAGGTTTTCTCGGTCAAAGTAATAGTTGGTGATACGGAAATAGCTCAGACCAGTTTGGAGAGAAAGTGGATTTTGAAAAAAGAAACCACTACAGGAGGCACTACAACAACCACTACAATAGATGATACAGAGACTAGGGATTTTTATACATTGCCTTCGAGAGATGGTTTGGCTGCTGGTACATACAAGTTGCATTGCGAGGTAGTTGGTGATGTAGGTTCTTATGAATCCAGCTCTGAAATAACTATTACGGTTAATAAAGCACAGCTTACTAGAGATAATATCCTTTGGTCGGGAAGTGGGATAGAGGCAAGTTATTTTGTTACAGCATCCGGAGATAATTCACCGATTCCGACTACTGCGCCGGATACTGTGTGGGTTGGAACAACCGGTGATATTTCTGCTAATTATACCTTCCTTAGGAAATCTGATAATTCCATTGTTGCTGAACCTTGGACGCAGCCAGGAGAATACTATGTTCGAGTCGACGTTTCTTCAGCTGAAAACTATGATATATCAGATAATGACCATAAGTTATTCCTTTTCAGGAACACGCCAACTTTTACCGTGAGCCGATATACATATTCAACGGGTGATCCGTATGATGTTGCGCCTACGGCAAGTGGAGAGTTTGTCAGTGGAGGTAGTGGTCCGAGGTGGTTTAAAAAAAATGACGTTGATTCTACAGATGGGAAGGTGACCATAAAACCTAAAACGGATTTTGTTATGTCTGAAACCGTAGGTGGTACTTACGATTCGGACGGTGTAGATCCGATAGATAGCTCCTCTGCGAGCGGACAGGGACCGCAAACTTTGTATTTTAAGTATATGAAGGTTTATGGTGACCAAACATATTACTTCCCTGTTTATGATGAGGCTACGAATAATCCGAAGGCGTATCCATTTAATGCGTCAGTTTATTTGGATAAGGACTTACCTCAAGCAACTGTCACATTGAAACAGAATGGGGCTACTATTGGTACGGGTTCATTTACAAAGTCTGATGTAACACTTGAAGTAACAAATCTTACAGATGTGGGTTCTGGAATCTATTTGACATCTGATACGACTCCAAAGCCGGGAGTCTGGTATCATTTTGACAGAAATCAGAGGACTGCAAGTGGCATTGCGGAGTCCGAATGGACACTTGGGACAAATGGTAGTGTGACAACTACGGACTATCCTTCAGGTAAGATATATGTATATGTAAGAGTAAAGGATAAGGCAGGGAACTATAAGTACTATGATGAAACATATGTTACCATGGATACAAATGCTCCGGTGATCACAAGTGATTCAAGCAAGAAACCAGTTGTTGCCGGAAAGACGTACTATGTCGCTACTGGACAAAAGAAATACATTACAGTAAGCGACAAAAACCAAGAAAAGGGTGATGCTGGCCTGCTGTATGTCGGGTATAATATCGGTACGAGCACTACAGTAAACAATTCGACTGTAGATGTAAGTGCGAAGATAGGAAGTGATGGTAAAGAATGTAAGATAGATTATGCGCCTCCTACAACGGATACTGCAACATATACGATTATAGCCAAAGATAAATCCGATAATACAACTACTGTAACGTTTATTATTGCCAAGGCGGAAACTGATATTGATGTTACAAAAGAGATAGTATTTGGTAACGCTAATACTGATGATCCGGCTGATCCGAACGGGTCCGGAGGATTTAATAAGGTTACCGGTAGGGAATATGGTTATGAAGATGATGATGCTTCGTTAAAGAAAGCTATTAAGATCTGGAGATATCGCGAGAATGACGATGGAACGACAACAGATAATTGCAGGATTGTGATAAAGGATGCCGAGTTGTTACCCGGTAGTGATGATTTTGTGATCAGTGATGATCACAAAACGGTATATCCGAAGAATAGGCTGGGTGTAGGTATTCATTCAGGTGTTGTGTTGGTAAAATATGTTTTGCTTGCGCCAGATGAAACTGATGCTACGCCGGATCCGTCGGGATCGGGAGAGATTATTTACGAAAACACCGCAACTGTAAATCTTTCTTTCATAGTGGTCAAAGCCCCGCTGACGGCGACTTACATGGGAAATACGGAATATTTCCATTCAATTGCTGATTTTACGCTCAAAGGGGATGATCCGGGCGAAAAGGAAGACACTGATGAAATGAGGGTTGTTGAAGTAGGTGGTAAAAAGATCGCCCTCAAGGTCGAAGGATTCAAATACGGTCAGGGAAAAACTATAGTTCCGGAAACCGGTGTTTATACAGACCCAACAGTTTCCGTACCTGATGCCGTTAAAACCAATGATGCAGACCTCCATCATCACCTTGCGCCTGATGCAACGATGGAGATAACGCCTGCAGGCGGAACGGCAACGAACTATTATTTCAAAGAGCGTAATCCCGGGTTTATGAAATGCGTGAGAAGAGAGATCCCAGGTTCGTATAGTCTTCTTAGTTCAGAAGGTGGAGTGGGAGAGAATGGTTGGTTTACAGGATTGGTTGTATTCAAGCCGTCAGCAGGCTTTACTCTTTACGATGTTTCGAATTACTTTAATGACGACAAGAATTCACCAAAGAATGATAATTACAGCTACCTGCCGGATATAAAAAACAGTGATACCGGCGCTCCAATTGGTTCGGATACTTATATCAGTAATAATTACAAAGCAAATGGTATGTATTTTATAGATGAGACGACGGGAATAAAGAAGCAGTTTTATGTATACAATACCGAGACTGAAGAAATCTCATCACTGATGGAAACAGATCCAATCAAGATCGATCATACTGCTCCGCATCAGTTTTATACCCATGATGAAAATTCTGTTAAATCCGATTCCGGGGGAATAGGTTACAAGTGGGATGGTAAGCTGATTGATAAGAAGGCCAACCGCCCATACCTCAGAGTGGATGCGTCTGATCCGTGGTACGAATTCTGGCACACAGTTACATTTGGACTTTACTTCAATGACAGAACGACGGTTGTTGTGGAGAATGCTATTGATGATATAAGCGGAATTCAATCTGTTTACTATCATGTGGCGGGCAAGGATACAGGTGATTATGTTAAACCGGACAAGAGGGACGATTGGAGTGATAGTGGAATTGTAAATGTTCCTGACTATGATGAGGATCATCCTGAAACAAACGGATGGCATCGTGTTTCTCCTCCGGATAGTAACGGACAGACATCCTTTAAGGTTGATAAATCGGTTATTGATCAAGCTCATATAGATGAGGGCTACCTGTATGTAAGAATCAAGAACAATGCAGGTCTTGTTACGTATCTGACTATTTACAAAACAGTTATTTTTGACAGCGAGGGACCATCGATCACAACATCGGTTAAGCCGACAAATCGGATATCGTCGCCTAACACTGAAGGTAAGTACGTAGTAGCTTCGGCAGATGAGTTTATTGCTGAGGAGGTTCAGTTTACCATCCATGATACTAATCTTCACAAGGCTACGACTGAAAAACCTGAGCATTCCGTAGTTGTATATGAAGGGTACAATATCTCTAACAGCGGGACAATTGTCAGCGACGCGGTTTCTCCTACCGGAAGCTGTGTATTTGACAACCCGAATAAGGAACAGTCCTGGACGGTAACACTTAAATGTGGACATTGGCATGATCGACAGTGTAAGGAGGCCAGCTCCAGGAATTATACCATAGTTGCCAGGGATGATTCGGGATTTGAGACGATAAGGTACTTCACGATAACTAAGCCAGTTTATGACATCGAGCTTGATAAGGTTGTAGTGCCGTCCGCAGTGTATGGATACACGGCGGCGAGTCTGTCTCCTCAGCAGTTGGTTCAGAAACCGATGAATCAGGAGACCGGCGCAGGGTGGAGAAATACTTCGGCTGCAAATGCTGACGCCATCATCGAGAATATGGAATACGTACAGGGTGGTGACAACTTCGAGCCTATTATCAAGGACGGAGATAAGTGGATAGTCAAGCCGAAGACGAGTCTGGATGTGGGTAACTACTCTGCAATTCTGAAAGTTACGTACAAGGATACTGACGGTGAACATAAGACTGCCCCGAAGGAATTGAAGACGAATGTGTTCTTCAATGTCACGCCGAAGGTGCTGACTGCGACCTATGAGGGTGGAACCATTCTCCGCGGAAAGACATCTGATGCATCGAAGAATGTTAAGGTGACCGGATTCATCGAAGGACAGGATGCCACTAACGCGAGCGGATATAAGGCTCCTGTAGTGAATATCCCGGCGGGCTTGAAACAGACTACGATCATCAAACCTGAGGGTGGATCTGCCGATAACTACACGTTTGAGTATGTAGGTGGTATTCTTACAGTAGTATCGAGAGAAGCTGAAAAGAATACCCATTATACTGTGAGTGGAACTCAGTCTAATAGCGGGTGGTTTACATCAAATATCACGTTGACGCCGAAGACGGGATACGTAATGACCTCCGACGCGGACGGAAAGCTGACGATGCCGAATATCGTTATCACCGAGGATACGGCGGGTGGTGAAAAGAAGTTTTATATAAAAGAAAACAAGGATAACGGTGAGATTTATAACGAGACTTCGTTCCAGTATAAAAAGGATACCATAGCGCCATTGATCTCCGGTGTTGTGGATGGAGGTGTTTATGTCGCAAACAAGAAGGAGGTAACCGTAACTGATGCGAATCTTTCGAGAGTATCAGTAAATGGTTCGAGAATGGATATATCACAGGGCAAGTCGGTATTTAACCTGTTGGCTACGCAAAAGGAAAAGGTGTGCTTCATCGCAGCAGAGGACTTTGCGGGTCATATCACGACAGCGACAGTAACTCTCAAGCAGGAGGATGGAACGGAGGATCCGGACTTAGAGGATGACCTGGATGACGATCCTGATGATGACAGGATCCAGGATGACACAGACGGTGGCGATGACGGAGATCTCGGATCGTTCACAAAGAAGGTACAGCTCGTGGACGGTGCACCGGCAACCACGTTTACATCGTCAAATAAAGAGCTCAAGAATTACGTGCTGAACACCTCTGAGAGAGAAGTACTTAAGGAAGGTTCAGATGTAAATGTCAAGCTTCGTGTGCAGAATATCGACGGAAGCGTATCGCAGGCTGATAAGGAGCTTGTTATCGCGGCACTTGGTGATTACACGGTAGCGAAATATCTGGATGTGACGCTGTGGAAGACGGTCGGAAGCGGTGAGGAGGTCGGACCGATCGCGAAGACGAAGAAGGCCATATCCATGACGGTGACTATCCCGTCAGAGTTCAGGAAGGCTGTAAAATCAGGCAAGGTCAGAGAGTTCGCGTTTGTACGTGTTCATAACGGAGCGGCCGCCGTGCTTGAGGATCAGGATGGTTCGGCAAATACGATCACCGTATCGTCAAGCCTCTACTCGGTATATGCTTTGGCTTACAGAGATGTAGATGCCAGCTCGGCAAAGAGTCAATCGGATTCAGGCGGTGGCGGAAAGTCAAAGTCTGACGGAACCTCGAATGGAGCCGGAAGGTCAGGAAGAGGATCTGGAAGCGGCTCAGGTAGCGGTTCAGGTGGCGGATCCGGTAGCGGTTCCGGCGGTGGATACGGAAGCGTCAGAACGAACGGTGTCAGTGTGGAGACTGACGGAATCATCGATGGATCTCCGCAGACGGGAGATCGCGCGCCGATACTTCCGACGGCTCTCGGATTCGGGCTGTCGTTCATCGGAATGATTACAGTTCTCGTACTGAGAAAGAAGTTCGATTATGAGTGGGTATATGTAGATGATGCCGGAAATTATTATGACCGAAAGGGCAATCCGGTTGACTCGAGCATGTATGAGGATGTGTGATAAAGAGTGAGTGCTGACCGATGGATGTATGACACGCATGCTTACATGCAGTGGCATACATCCAAAGGCAGTTGAGCCTAACAGACAACGAGGATTCTGAAAGAATCCGAGTCGATGTTAGAGCGAGCGGAAGAGGAGGATATCAGGTAATGATAGTTGAACCAAAAGTGAAAGGATTTATTTGCACTACAGCGCATCCGAAAGGATGCGCTGAAAGTGTTCGTAGGCAGATATCTGTAGCAAAGGCGAAGGGACGCGTAGAGTACCCGAATAAGACCGGTGATGGCCCCGTAAAGGCCTTGGTGATCGGATCGAGCACAGGATACGGTCTGGCGAGCAGGATCGCCGTAGCTTACGGATACGGGGCTTCTACGATAGGTGTGGCTTTTGAGAAGGAAGGTCGCCCTGAGAAAAACCGTACAGCATCCGCAGGCTGGTATAACACCATCGCTTTCGAGGAGCAGGCTAAGGCTGACGGGCTGTATGCGAAGTCCTTTAACGGTGACGGTTTCTCAGATGAGATGAAGCAGCAGGTTATAGAGGCTATAAAGGCTGATTTCGGCCAGGTGGACCTCGTAGTGTACTCGCTGGCGGCTCCGCGCCGTACGGTGACTGATCCTGCGACCGGTGAGTCAAAGGCCGTAACAAGCGTGTTAAAGACGACAGGAGCGCCGTATACGAATAGGACTCTCGATCTCAGGACAAACGAGATCACAGAGGTTACAGTGCCTGTAGCAAATGATGATGAAATCCGTGATACGATCACCGTTATGGGTGGTGATGATTGGGAAAAATGGATCCACGCGCTGTCTGATGCCGGAGTGCTGGCTGACGGAGCGGTGACTCTTGCTTATAGCTACATCGGTCCTACGATGACTCATCCGATCTACAAGGACGGGTCGATAGGACAGGCGAAAAAGGATCTGTTTGAGACGTCAAAGCGCGTGTCGGAAGATTTTTCGGATAAGGGCGTAAAGGCGTATGTATCGGTTAACAAGGCTTTGGTCACACAGTCGAGTGCGGCGATCCCAATCGTGCCGCTGTATATCTCGCTCCTTTACAAGGTGATGAAGGCGCAGGGCGTGCATGAGGGCTGCATAGAGCAGATGGTGAGGTTGTATACTGAGAAGCTCCCGGCAGGCGAGACGGACGCAGAGGGCTATATCCGCATGGATGACCTCGAGATGGCGGAGAGCGTCCAAGATGAGGTTAAGGAGGTCTGGGAGGACGTTTCCACGGAGAATATCAAGGAATACGGCGATATCGATGGATACTGGGAAGACTTCTATCAGATGTTCGGCTTCAGGTACGATAACGTGGATTACACGGAGGATGTGGAAATCTGATAAGTGTCGTGGTATTTTTACCGGAAAAATGTGTCCCCGAGGCGGAATGCTTTCGGGGGCTTGACACGTCTGTTATAATACTATAGGAACATGTGTAATGTTTCGCAAGCGATGTGCCCGGTTGGCACGTTGCAATAAACACGATTGGAGAAGTAAGGAAATGAAAAAAGTAGTAAAATTCGGTGGAAGCTCGTTGGCAAGTGCTGAGCAGTTCAGTAAGGTAGGAGATATCATCCATGCGGATGAGACGCGTGTGTATGTGGTGCCGAGTGCGCCGGGAAAGCGCGATTCTAACGATACCAAGGTAACTGACCTGCTTTTCAAGATTTACGGATTGATGAAGGCGGGCAAGCCGTATATGAAGGTGCTGGAGCAGATCAAGCTTCGTTACGCGCAGATTATCCGCGGATTGGGGCTGAAGGTTTCTCTGGCAAAGGAGTTTGATGAGATTCGCAAAAAGCTCGAGAAGGGCGCCGGTGAGATGTATGTGATCTCGCGTGGTGAGTATCTCAACGGAAAGATCATGGCAGCTTATCTCGGCTATGATTTCGTCGATGCGGCGAACGTGATCCGTTTCAACGATGATGAGACGCTCGATGCCGAGGAGACCTACAAGCTCATGAAAAAGCATCTCGATGCTCATGAGCGGGCTGTTATCCCCGGTTTCTACGGTTCAAAGAAAAATGGCGAGGTGGTAACTTTTTCACGAGGAGGATCTGATATCACTGGTTCACTCGTGGCTCGTGCCGTGAAGGCAGATATATATGAGAACTGGACGGATGTTTCCGGATTTATGGTAGCTGATCCGAGGATCGTAAAGGGATCTCAGGTCATCCATACTATCACTTATTCTGAGCTTAGGGAGCTCGCGTATATGGGTGCGTCTGTTATGCATGAGGACGCTATATTCCCGGTTAGTCAGGTAGGTATCCCGATCAATATCCGAAATACGAACGAGCCTGAGGCGGAGGGAACGCTGATCGTGGAGAGGACTTCACGTATTTCGAAGTACACGATCACCGGTATCGCCGGTATGAAGGGCTTTGTTTCTTTGTCTCTCGAGAAGGATAAGATGAATACGGCTGTCGGTTTCTGCAGGAAGGCTCTGACGGCTTTCGAGGAATATGGAATCTCCGTGGAGCACATGCCTTCGGGAATCGATACGATGTCTGTGATCGTCCGTCAGAAGGATTTTGCGGACAAAGAGCAGCAGGTTATCGCCCGTATAGAGGAGCTGTGCGAGCCGGATCATATGGATATCGAGTCTGATATCGCGCTTATCGCCGTGGTTGGACGTGGTATGAAGAGTACACGTGGTACTGCAGGACGTCTGTTCTCGGCGCTTGCGCATGCACATGTCAATGTAAAGATGATCGACCAGGGGTCATCCGAGTTGAACATCATCATCGGTGTGGCTTCGGTTGATTTTGAAGAGGCGATCAAGGCAATCTACAACATTTTCGTAGAAGCCAGACTTTGATTTTTGAGGATGTGAGTTTATATGATGGATGGTATCAATCTGTATTCGATTGATTACTATAAAAAGACCGTTTTTAAGGGTAGCTACAAGGGTCTGTGTTTCCGTATTGGGAAGATGGAGATCGAGCCGGATGCAATCGATGGTGCGCCGGGAGATGTTGACGGTGCCGTGGACGGCGGCTCAGCTGAGCCTGTGACCGTTTTACGCGTACAGGCATGGAAGGGGCCATATATCCTTGAAAAAACCGAGGAAGAGGTATTTACGGAGCAATTTGAGTACTCTGACGAAGGGCTTAAGGCCGCCAATGAATGGTTGGAGGATAAACAGAGAGAGTTGATCGTTTAAACTGCTCGGCCGGGAATGAGAGTTGAGTGGGTAAAAAAGAACATGCAGATCGAAAAACATAGAAAGAAGGCGTAAAAATGACAAAAATTGATATCGTATCGGGATTTCTGGGTGCCGGAAAGACGACACTCATCAAAAAGCTTATCAGCGAGGCTTTCACGGGGGAGCAGATCGTTTTGATTGAGAACGAGTTCGGCGAGATCGGAATAGATGGCGGATTCATGAAGGACGCGGGCATCGAGATCACTGAGATGAATCAGGGCTGCATCTGCTGTTCGCTGGTTGGAGACTTCGGAACAGCGTTGGGAGAGGTGCTCGAGAAGTATTCACCTGATCGCATCATCATCGAGCCGTCAGGCGTCGGAAAGCTTTCTGATGTCATCCGAGCGGTAGCCGGTATCCTCGATGAGAATCAGGGAGTCGAGCATGATGAGGATATGGTGCTCACAGGACATAAAAATGGGATCGAAGTTCAGCTTGGAGCAGCCGTAACTGTTGCTGATGCGAAAAAAGCCAAGATGTACATAAAGAACTTCGGAGAGTTCTATGATAACCAGATTCAGAGCGCAAAGACCGTAATTCTGTCACGTACGGGTGATATTGATGACGAGAAATTAAATGAATGCTTAAATTTGCTACGTGAAAAGAATAATCGTGCTAAAATAATCACTACTCCATGGGAGGAGATTGACGGTAAACAGATAGTGAGTGCATTTGATGATGCGGACTCGCTTGCATTGGAGCTTCTGGAGGAAGAGGATGTATGTCCTGAGTGCGGACATCACCATCACGACGGGGAAGAGTGCCACCATCATGATCATGAGCATGAGCATCACCATCATGACCATGACCACGAGCACGAGCACGACCATGAGCACCATCACCATGAGGATGGAGAGTGCTGCTGCGGGCATCATCACGACCACGAGCATGGACATGATCATCACCATCACCATGCGGATGAGGTGTTTACAAGTGTCGGTATCGAGAGCCCGAAGAAGTATGATGAGGGCGAGCTGAAGGGTATACTTGAGAAGCTGTCGGCTGTCGGAGCTGACGGTGACGCGGCCGGGGAGTACGGACGTATCCTTCGTGCAAAGGGTATCGTACCTGCGACAGAGGGTGAGTGGTTCCACTTCGACCTGGTACCGGGTGAGTATGAGATCCGAAGAGGTTCGGCTGACTATACCGGAAGGCTCTGTGTTATCGGTGCTGAGCTTAAGGAAGATGAGATTAAACAGCTATTCAGCTGATGAGAAATTTAAAGCGCATTTTATTTTGGGTTAGGAGATAAATATGTTTGGTAATAAGGATATACCTGTATACTTATTCATGGGCTTTTTGGAGAGCGGAAAGACGACCTGTATACGTGAGATCATCGAGGAAGGCAATTTCTCCGATGGAAAAAGGTCGTTACTTATCCTGACTGAGCAGGGTGAGGCGGAACTCGACGAAGCCCTTCTTCATATGCACAAGATCGATATGATCACGGTGGAGAACGAAGAAGAGTTCACTGAGAACGTGTGTAACCACAACCTGAAGAAATACCGTTCCGACCGCGTGATCATAGAGGTTAACGGTATGTGGGATCTGGATAACATCTATAATAAGGTACTTCCGGAGAACTGGGTTGTGATCCAGTGCTTCACAACGGTGAACGCGCAGACATTCGATATGTATGTGAACAACATGAAATCGATGATGATGCCGCAATTCCAGATGGCGGATCTGGTCATATTTAACAGGTGTAATTCCGATATGGACAAACCGTCCATGCGTCGCGCCGTAAAGGGCATAAACAGGATGACACAGGTTATATTCGAGTCTGAGGACGGAACAGTAGAGAATAACATAGAAGAAGAGCTTCCATACGATATAAACGCGGACGAGATCACGCTGGAGGATGATGATTTCGGGCTGTGGTATATAGATGTGACTGAACATCCCGAGAAATATGAGGAAAAAACCATCACGTTCAAGGGTCAGGTGTATCGTTCGCCGAACTTCCCGGGCGGGACTTTCGTTCCGGCGCGTGCCGCGATGACATGCTGCGCGGATGATATCCAGAAGATTGGTTTTCTATGTCACTGGAAGGATGCGGAGTCGCTTTGTGTAGATAGTTGGGTGACGGTCTCAGTGAAGGTAAAGCCGGAGTTCAATCCGCAGTATCAACAATTGTACCCTGTTCTTTGGGCAGATAACGTCTCTCCGGCGGAGCCGCCGGCAGACGAAACAGTATATTTTTCATAATGGAGGAGTGTAAGAAAATGTCAAAAATTGAAATGAAGACACCTTTGGTGGAGATGGACGGAGATGAGATGACCAGGATCCTCTGGAAAATGATCAAGGATGAACTGCTCGAGCCGTACATCAATCTGAAAACAGAGTATTATGATCTCGGCCTGGAGAATCGTAATGAGACTGATGATCAGGTTACGATCGATTCGGCAGAGGCTACAAAGAAGTATGGTGTCGCTGTTAAGTGCGCAACCATCACACCGAATGCAGCCAGAGTTGAAGAGTACAAGCTGAAGGAAATGTGGAAATCGCCGAACGGAACGATCCGAGCTATCCTGGACGGAACCGTGTTCAGAGCCCCGATACAGGTGAAGGGTATCGATCCCTGTGTGAAGAATTGGAAAAAACCTATCACACTTGCCAGACATGCGTACGGTGATGTATATAAAAATGTCGAGATTCGCGTTCCCGGAGCGGGAAAAGCTGAGCTTGTTTTCACCGGTGCGGACGGTAAGGAGATCAGGCAGACCATACAGGAATTCGATGGTCCGGGCGTGATTCAGGGTGTTCATAACACCGATAAATCGATAACAAGCTTTGCTAAATCGTGTTTCAACTATGCGCTGGACACAAAACAGGATCTTTGGTTCGCGACAAAGGACACGATTTCCAAGACTTATGATCACAGATTCAAGGATATTTTTGAAGAGATTTATGAAACCGAGTATAAAGAAAAGTTCGAGAAAAACGGACTTGAGTATTTCTACACATTGATCGATGACGCCGTTGCGCGAGTGATGAAGACCGAGGGTGGTTTTATCTGGGCTTGCAAAAATTATGACGGCGATGTGATGAGTGACATGGTGTCGTCGGCATGTGGATCACTTGCGATGATGACATCGGTTCTCGTTTCACCATCCGGAGTGTATGAATATGAAGCAGCACACGGAACGGTTCAGAGACATTATTACAAGCATTTGAACGGTGAAGAGACCTCAACGAACTCGGTTGCGACTATCTTTGCGTGGACGGGAGCCCTTAGAAAGCGCGGTGAGCTCGATGGGATTTCTGAATTGTGTAGTTTCGCTGATAAGTTAGAGAAGGCAACACTGTCAACTATCGAGTCCGGGAAGATGACCAAGGACCTGGCTCTCATCACATCTATGGACAATGTGACAGTATTAAACAGCGAGAATTTCATCAAAGCGATCAGAGAAACATTCGACGCTATGTGATATTGATGTGCTGTAGGAGTGTACAGCAATCAAAAATGGGTTGGGAGCGTATAAATTATGCAAATATGCAAGCTTAGAGAGGATCACCTTCGTGATGCGCTTGAGTTGGTGTGGGAGGTTTTTGATGAGTTCGAGGCCCCTGATTATGAGGAGATGGGCATAAAGACTTTCCAACACTTTATCGAGTTTCATGCGATGAGAGACCGACTGGAAAAGGGTGAGATGAAGCTGTGGGGGTGCTATCAGAACAGCTATCTTGTCGGAGTGATGGCGCTCAGAGAGGGGCAGCATATCAGCTTGCTCTTTGTGAGAAAGAGATTTCATCATCTCGGGATCGCCAGCAGACTGGTTCGTATAGCGATATCCGATGTGAAGGCTCAGAGGCCGGAGATACCGCAGATTACCGTAAACTCTTCACCTTATGCGGTTGGGTTTTATGAAGCTGTGGGGTTCAAGGCTCTGGGACCTGAGGAAAAGAGAGATGGTATCAGGTATACTCCCATGAGAAGATCTCTGGAGGATTGACTGAAGGGAACGGTAACATAAACTGTGTAGAGAGCAGGAGAGAGTTGCGTATGAAAAAAATCGTCATGAACATACTGATCATCGTGTTTGCAGCTGTTTTTATAGGGTGTGGATGGTTCCTTTATAGTTACTATCGTGATGCCGGTGAGGCGAGCGACAGGATAGAGGAGCTCGAACAGCTGGTAGATGAGACAGAGGCAGAGCCCGAGGATGCGCCGGATATAGCGGAAGATATAGAGATCACAGCTCCTTCCGGTCAGAAAAAGCATGTTATGAAGAAGTACAAAAAGCTCTATAAAAAGAATAATGATGTAATGGGTTGGATAAAGATCGATGATACGCCGATAAATTATCCTGTGATGTATACTCCTTTGGATAATGAATACTATATCCACAGAAACTTCGATAAAAAGGAGGATTCCAACGGACTTCCTTTCCTGGACGGAGCTTGTGACCCTGATGATCCGAACAATAACCTTCTAATATATGGCCATCATATGAGAAGCGGCATGATGTTCGCACATCTTATGGACTTTGAGAAGGAAAGCTTCTATAAAAAGCACAAGATCATCAAGTTTGACACTTTGTATGAAAAAGGAAAATATGAAGTGGTGGCTGCTTTCCGTTCCAAGGTTTATAAGGAAACAGAAAAGACTTTCAAGTATTATGAGTACATAGGAAAGCTCACTGAGAAACGATTTGACGAGTATATTAAAGGGATACAGAAGCTCGCAGCGTACAAAACAGGCGTAAAACCCAAGTATGGTGAGCAGTTGTTATCTTTGGTTACATGTGCTTATCATACTGACGAAGGAAGGTTTGTAGTAGTCGCAAGAAAGATAGAAGAAGAATAATCCGGATAAAAAAACACTTGACAAAAAAACAATCTCGTATTATCATACTGACAAAGTAGGATATACGAGATTTTTTTATGGAAAGACATTTTGAGCCGAGGGAATGGAGGTAAAAATGAAGATATCAACAAAGGGGAGATATGCGTTGAGGCTTATGCTGGAGATCAGCATGTGCGAAAGTGACAGGCCGGTTAGGATTAGAGAGATTGCTGAGAAACAAAACATCTCTGACAAGTATCTGGAGCAAATTATATCAATACTTAATAAAGCTGGATTTGTACGCAGTATCAGGGGCCCACAGGGTGGATATCTGCTTACCAGAAAGCCATCTGAGTACACGGTAGGAGATATACTCAGGTTGACTGAGGGGAGCCTGGCACCGGTGGATTGTGCAGATGAGAGGATACATGACTGTCCAAGAAAAGCACAGTGCTCGACTGTTATCATATGGAAGAAAATCTTTGATGCAGTGAATGAGGTCGTAGATGGGATCACACTGCAGGATATAAAGGAGTGGCAGACCTCGATAAATGGAGATTATTGCATATGATAAGAAATAGTTATACCCCTGAAAAGTTCGATTTTTCAGCACTTTTGATAAAACCCTAGTAAAAAGATAGGAAAAATTGAAAAAATCTATTGACAACTAAAAATCTTTGTTGTATCATATGCCCATACTCAATAATTCATACCGAAACGCTATGAATTGCGGAGTATAGAATTCCGAGTATCCATAATACAATTTGAGAAAGAAAAAAGGAGGAAGTGGCAATGAGCAAGAAAGAGTATAAGGACAGAAACTTACGTTTTGAAACTTTGCAGTTACATGTAGGACAGGAGGAGGCTGATCCGGTTACCGATTCAAGAGCGGTACCGATCTACCAGACTTCATCATATGTTTTCCATAACAGTGATCATGCTGAGGCACGTTTCGGACTTGCTGACGCAGGTAATATATATGGAAGACTTACAAACCCGACACAGGATGTGTTTGAGAAGAGAATCGCAGCTTTAGAGGGTGGTGTGGCAGCGCTCGGTGTAGCCAGCGGCGCAGCAGCTATCAGCTATGTGTTCCAGACTCTCGGCGAGGGCGGTGGACATATCGTTTCAGCTTCCAATATATATGGAGGAACTTACAACCTTCTCGAGCATACGCTTCCGAACTACGGAATCAGTACGACTTTTGTAGCTCCGGATGATACGGCAGCTCTTGAGGCGGCTATCAAGCCTGAAACAAAGGGTGTATTTATCGAGACTCTCGGAAATCCGAAGTCAGACGTTGTTGATATCGAGGGTATCGCAAATATTGCTCACAAGCACGGACTTCCGTTGGTTGTAGATAATACGTTCGGTACTCCGTATCTCGTTCGCCCGATTGATTTCGGTGCTGACATCGTGGTTCATTCAGCTACCAAGTTCATCGGTGGACACGGTACCACGATCGGTGGTGTGATCATCGATAGCGGAAAGTTTGACTGGGGTGCAAGCGGAAGATTTGATTCTCTGACCAAGCCGAATCCGAGTTATCACGGAATCAGCTTTACAGAGGCTGTTGGACCGGCTGCTTTTGTTACTAAGATCAGAGCAATCCTGCTTAGAGATACCGGTGCGACACTGTCACCGTTCCATGCATTCTTCTTCCTTCAGGGATTGGAGACTCTGTCACTCAGAGTTGAGCGTCATACGGAGAACGCGCTGAAGGTTGCCAAGTATCTGAGCGAGCATCCGCAGGTAGAGGCGGTACATCATCCGTCATTGTCAACGGATCCGAAGCAGCAGGAGCTTTATAAGAAGTACTTCCCGAACGGAGGAGGAACTATCTTCACATTTGAGATTAAGGGTGATGAGAGAAAAGCGAAGGATTTCATCGACAATCTGGAGATCTTTTCACTGCTTGCGAACGTTGCTGACGTTAAGTCGCTCGTGATCCATCCGGCCAGCACAACACATTCCCAGATGAGTGATGAGGAGTTGGAAGAGGTTGGAATCAAAAAGAACACTATTCGTCTTTCAATCGGAACCGAGCATATCGATGATATTATCGAGGATCTCGAAGAAGCGTTTAAAGCAGTAGGCTAAAGTATACGCGTCGGACGCAGTGTGAGCTGCCGACGCTTAATCCAAGGAGGTTTATATTATGGCTATCAACAAAAGTATAATGGATCTTGTAGGAAACACGCCTGTGTTAGAGTTGGTTAACTATGAGAAGAAACTCGGGCTCGAGGCGACTGTGCTCGCAAAGCTCGAGGCTTTCAACCCGGCAGGCAGTGTCAAGGATCGTATCGCGAAGAAGATCCTTCTCGATGCATATGAGACCGGAAAGATAAACAAGGATTCGGTTATCATCGAGCCGACAAGCGGAAATACCGGTATCGGACTTTCCGCAATCGCTGCCGCACTTGGTATCCGCATCATTATCACGATGCCGGAGACGATGAGTGTGGAGAGACGAAACATGATGAAGGCTTATGGTGCCGAGCTCGTGCTGACAGATGGTTCACAGGGTATGAAGGGCGCTATTGCCAAGGCTGATGAGCTAGCCAAGGAGCTACCGGGAAGCTTTATCCCGGGACAGTTCGTAAATGTTCTGAATCCTCAGGCTCATTATGAGACAACAGGACCGGAGATCTGGGAGCAGACTAACGGTAGTGTTGATATATTCGTAGCGGGTGTCGGAACAGGCGGTACTCTTTCAGGCGTCGGTAAATATCTGAAGGAGAAGAATCCGAATGTGAAGATCGTTGCAGTGGAGCCTGCTTCATCACCTGTTCTTTCAAAGGGAGAGAGCGGCGCACACAAGATTCAGGGTATCGGAGCCGGATTTGTTCCGGATACTCTCGATACAAACGTATATGATGAGATCATCACCGTGGAAAACGATGATGCTTTCGCGACCGGGGGAGAGGTTGTACGCACTGACGGTGTGTTTACCGGAATCTCTGCAGGAGCTGCTCTGTGGGCGGCAACTGAGCTTGCAAAGAGGCCTGAGAACAAAGGTAAGACAATCCTTGCAGTCTTCCCCGATACAGGTGACAGATACTTATCTACACCACTTTTCGAGTAAAATAATATATCAAAATATGCGTGAGCCGAACGTGCGACCGGGATTTCGAAGAAATCCGAGCTTGGCGCGTTTGGTTTCGCGCTTTTTTTGTTGTTTTTTCTATTGGTTTATGTTAGAATAAATACTTAGTAAGTTCTATACACAAACACTTACAGGGAGGATATACGATATGGATTTGATCAGACCACCTATGGGATGGAACAGTTTTAGCTGTTATGGTGTGAATGTCAACGAGAACCAGGTGCGTGCGAATGCAGACTTCATGGCTGAAAACCTGAAGGATTTCGGCTGGGAGTATATCGTTATTGATGCGGACTGGTATTCCTATACATCGGTACCGGAGCCGGGTGCGGATATCTATGTTCCTTTCAATCGAATGGAGATAGATGAGTATTCGAGACCGTTTCCATGTGTCCAGAAGTTCCCGTCGGCTGCTGCCGGAGCCGGATTCGCCCCTTTGGCGAGCTATATACACGGCTTGGGACTGAAGTTCGGTATCACTATGATGAGAGGTATCCCTCGTGTGGCTGCGCACACTCATAGTAAGTTGTGGAATACTGAGATAACTGCGAATCAGATAGCAAATCCATACTCGATAAGTACGTGGAATCCGGATATGTACGGAGTTGATATCAATAAGACAGGGGCGCAGGATTACTATGATTCTCTCTTTGAGCTCTATGCTGAATGGGGAGTTGACTTTGTTAAGTGTGAGGATATCTGCAGACTGGAGACCGAAGAGGAGAAAGCAGAGGCGGAGATGATCCGTCAGGCGATGGATAAATGCTCTCGTGATATGATCCTTTCGTTGGCGCCGGGACCCGCTGATCTGGAGTCGTGTGATTTTTACAGGGCGAATTCCGAATTGTGGAGAATGGCTGAGCCGATAGGGGACAGCTGGGAAGAGCTTCGAACGATGTTCGATGTGTGCAAGACATGGATGGGAAAGCCGTCTGATGAGGGATTCCCGGACTGTGGAGATCTGCCGGTGGGACTTCTCGGGATCGGATTCGGGAATGAACACAGGACAAGTCTTACCATAGAAGAAGAGAAAAGTATGATAGCTTTGTGGAGTATTTTCAGATCACCGCTTATGATTGGATCTGAGATGAACAAGCTTGATCAGGAGACCATAGGGTTACTTACAAACCTGCAGGTTTTGAGGCTTACAGAGGTATCTACGGGTGCCAGAGAGGCTTATCGCGATACTGATGTGATCGTTTGGAGAGCGAAGGATCGTTACGATGAGGCCGAATATGTGGCGATGTTCAATATTTCGACTGCAGCAACGCCTATTTGCCCGAAACCTTTCATCAGTAAGAAGGATGGCTTGGCTATAGACCTTTGGAAGGGCGCGGAGATCAATATCCGCTCTACAGAGGAGATTCCGGGACACGGGTGTCTGTTAATAAGAGTTGAGTAGTATTTTGACATTAATTAAAACAATACAAACAAAAAATTATAAGGAGGCATAATAAATGAGCAAGATTGAGATTTCGGATGCAGTGCGCTATATTGGCGTTGATGACCATGATCTGGATCTTTTTGAGAGTCAGTATATCGTTCCGAACGGTATGGCATACAACTCATATCTGATTCTGGATGATAAGGTTGCCATCATGGATACGGTTGACCCGAGAGGTACAGACGAGTGGATGAAGAATCTGGAGACGGAGCTCGCCGGACGTACACCGGATTATCTGGTTGTGCAGCATCTCGAGCCGGATCACAGTGGTTCGATAGAGGCTGTAATGGAGAAATATCCGTCACTTACCATCATTACTAGTGCGAAGTCGGCAGGTATGCTTGGGCAGTTTACTGAGAAGGATTATAGTGAGAAAGTGAAGGCTGTGGGAGAGGGTGAGACACTTGAGCTCGGAAGTCATACACTTACCTTTGTTATGGCACCGATGGTTCACTGGCCTGAGGTTATGGTAAGTTATGAGTCTAGTGAGAAGATTCTCTTTGCGGCAGATGCCTTTGGAAAGTTCGGAACTCTCGATACTGATGAGGACTGGGCATGTGAGGCGAGAAGATACTACTTTAACATAGTCGGTAAGTACGGTGCGCAGGCACAGGCGCTTTTGAAAAAAGCAGAGGGGCTGGATATACAGAAGATCTGTGCACTCCACGGACCTATTCTTCCTGATAAGGAGGACCTTTCATACTATATTGGAAAGTATCAGATCTGGTCAGCGTACGAGCCGGAGGATGATGGCGTGTTTATCGCGTATACCTCAATCCACGGAAACACCGGAAAGGCTTGTGAGAAGCTCGGAGAGATCTTCACGGCGAAGGGTGCGAAGAAGGTCGTTGTGACAGATCTGTCGCGTGAGGATATCGCAGAAAGTGTCGAGGATGCGTTCAGATATGATAAGATCGTATTCGCTTCGGCAACATATGATGGAGGGCTTTTCCCGACGATGGAGAACTTCCTGTATCGACTCGGTCACAAGAACTTCCAGAATAAAAAGGTCGCGATCATGGATAACGGAAGTTGGGCGCCGGTGGCCGGAAAGAAGATCAGAGAAAAGCTCGAGGCCATGAAAAATATCACGATATGCGATACCACGGTATCGATCAAATCAAAGATGAAGCCCGCAGATGTGCCTGCGATGGAGGCACTTGCGGATGAACTTTTAAGTAAGTAAAGCAAAAAGAATCAATGGTAGCGCCATTGATTCTTTTTTTGTTTGGCAAAATTTGAAAACACCATTGACTTTTTCTATGTAATAGAGTAAAATCATCTTTGGTTAGATAAGACTAATTATAGTAAGTTGATACGGAGGTACACATGTTTATTGAAATCAATGACTTACACAAGAGCTTTGGAAACGAAGATAACCGTGTGGAGGTACTGAAGGGGATATCGTTTTCTATTGAGAAGGGCGATGTTTGCGTACTTCTCGGGCCATCGGGTTCGGGAAAGTCTACGCTTCTTAATATAATAGGAGGGATCGACGATGCTGACTCGGGTTACGTGTCGATAGGCGGAGAGAAGACTATCGATATGAGCGAGAAGGCGCTCACGGCGTACAGGAGAAACCACCTCGGGTATATTTTTCAGATGTATAACCTGATCCCGAATCTGAATGTAAAGGAAAATATCGAGGTTGGGGCGTATCTCAGTGATAATCCGCTTGATATCGATGATCTTTTGCATACGTTGGGGTTGTTTGAGCACAGATATAAGCTCCCGAATCAGCTGTCCGGTGGTCAGCAGCAGAGGACGTCGATCGGACGTGCGATAGTGAAAAATCCGGACATTCTGCTTTGTGATGAGCCGACGGGAGCTTTGGACTATACGACTTCGAAGGAAATCCTGGCACTAATAGAGGAGGTTAACCAGAAATACGGAAATACCGTGATCATGGTTACACATAACGATGCAATCAAACAGATGGCCGACCGCGTGATCAGGCTTCGTGACGGGAAGATCCGAAAGGATGAGACTAACGAGGTGAAGGTTAAGGCGATGGATCTCGATTGGTAATGAATGCCGGGCGTATGTGCGGCTGTGAATATGGATACAGGTAAAGATATGAGATAGAGAGGTTGGGAAAATGAGAAACCCGCTGATGAAGCGTATTCCGAGAGAGTTGAAGGGGGAACTCGGTAAATATGCCGTTATATTTTTGTTTATGATCCTAACAATCGGTTTTGTTTCAGGATTCTTGGTGAGCTCAAAAAGTATGCTTGCGGCGTATCATGAGAGCTTTGATAAGTACAATGTAGAGTGGGGACACTTCGCTGCAAAGGATCAACCCGGTCAGGGAGCACTCGACGGGATTGAAGAGGATGCAAATGTAGATATAGGTGAGCAGTTCTATGTGGAGTTACACGCCGAGACCGGAGAGAAGACCGGCTCGGGTGCGGCTTCGGCAGGTTCGGATCTGAGGATATTCAAGATAAGAGAGAATGTAAATATCGCTTGTCTTATGGATGGAGAGATGCCGTCAGCGGAGAATGAAATAGCGATTGACCGAATGTACGCTGACAATAATAAGCTTGAGACAGGGGATATTCTGAAAGTCGGAAGCAGGGAGATGAAGATAACGGGTCTCGTTGCTTTACCTGATTATTCGGCTCTGTTTGCGAACAACAGTGATATGATGTTTGATTCCGTAAAGTTCGGTGTGTCCTTGGTTTCCGAGAAGATGTTTAATCAGTTTGTCGATAAGGATAAGGAAAAGGTTCACTATGTTTACACGTGGAGATATAAGGATAAAAATCCTGCTGATAAGGATGCGGAGATAGATGCTGCTGATGAGTTTATTAAGGTGGCGGTCAGATATCTGACACTAGAGGATCTGCTGCCGAGATATGCAAATCAGGCTATCCAGTTTACAGGCACTGATCTGGGTGGTGATAGCGAGATGATCAAGGTTCTTCTGTATGTTCTTATCGCTGTGATGGCATTCGTTTTTTCAATCACGATTAAACATACAATCACGAGAGAAGCAAATGTCATCGGTACTCTGAGAGCTTCAGGATACACGAGAGGAGAGATTCTCAGGCATTATTTGGCGCTACCTGTCATAGTGACTTTTGTCTCAGCTATCATTGGAAATGTATGCGGATATACGTTCTTTAAGGATATGGCGGCTGATATGTACTATGGCAGTTATTCTCTGCCGACGTTTGTGGTCAGGTGGAATGCCGAAGCATTTCTGCTTACTACGGTCATTCCTGTAATAATTATGTTTATTATTAACTTTTTTATGATTCGTAAATCGCTGAAGCTTTCACCGCTTCGTTTTCTACGCAGAGATCTGACGAAGAAAAAGAGGAGTAAGGCTATTCGCTTGCCTGGATGGGGCTTTTTCTCACGATTCAGACTACGCATTATACTTCAAAATATGGGTAATTACATAATGATGTTCGTCGGGATTATCCTTGCAAACATCTTTCTTCTGTTTGGAATGATGATGGGACCGCTTCTTACGCATTACCAGGAAGAAATACTCGATACGATGCCGGCGAAGTATCAGTACATCCTGAAAACGCAGGTTGATACGAAGTTTCCGAAGGCTGAGAAGTTCTGTATGAGCGAGCTTGAGTACTACCCGAATGATGAGAAAGACGGAAAAGAGGAAGGATTCTCGATATATGGTCTTGAGCCTGACTCAAAGTATATACACATCGAGCTTCCTGAAGAGGGAGTGGCAATTGCTGATGGAATTAAGGAAAAATACGGAATCAACGTCGGCGATGAGATCACGCTTCATGATGAGTATGAGAAAAAAGACTACACATTTAAGGTGGCAAGTGTAGTGAGTTATCCGAGTGCTCTCGCTGTGTTCATGCCGAGAAAGGTATATAATGACACGTTAAAGCCGGATATGGGCATTACTGACGTGATCAATGATATGGAGATGCTTTTGCACAGAATCGCAACACCGCCGAATTATGAGTATTATAACGGATATTTCTCAGATCAGGAGCTGACGGATATCGATCAGAAGTACATACAGACGACGATCACAGAGACTGAGTTGACCAGAGTATCCAGACAGCTTGATGTATCGATGGGAGAACTTTTCCAGCTTTGGAATGTTTTCTCGATAGTCTTGTTTATACTACTGATATTCCTTTTGACGAAACTTGTGATAGAGAGAAATACGACATCAATCTCGATGGTGAAGATACTCGGATACCGGGATGGAGAGGTCGGAAAGCTGTACCTGATGGCTACAACGTGGGTAGTTGCGCTCGCCATTGTGCTTTCATTCTTCATTGCGACGCCGTTTATCATCATTCTGTATCATATCTTCATGCAGAAGATGAGGGGTTGGTTGACCGTTTGGATCAACTGGGATACCTATGTTAAGATGTTTGTTCTGGGAATAATTGCGTATGGCATGGTTGCGCTGATTCAGTACATAAAAATACGCCGCATCCCGATGGATGAGGCGCTAAAAAACGTAGAATAATGTTTTTATTTGCAGGGTTTATTGGATGTAGTTGAGCAATTCTGAATCATTGTAGTTCGCAAAGCGATCCGAAAGAGCGGAGACGATGCTCTGCATAAGTCTTTCTCTTTCCTCACGTTCTTTCTTCTCTTTAGCCTCTTTTGCCTTGGCTTTGCGTTCTGCACGGGCTTTTTTGATCTCTTTAAACATCTTTTTGTCGTACTTCTCGAGACCGTATGCCTTAATAACTCTTTTTACTTTGTTGTAGTATCCATATGCCGGCACGCAGTAACCGCCCTTTAAGATGGCGCGGATCTGCTTTTTCCAGCTTTTGGTATCTGTTGAACCGTAACGTGTGTAGTAGCTTTTGTTGATGCACTCCATGTAAGCGTAGATACCCTTTTTCAGTGTTTTGTATGAGTATCTGCCGCCGCCGAGACCCCAAAGGTTGTTGGCTCTGCCGGCGTTTCCGATACCGCTCTCAACAAAGGCCTGAGCTATACATACTGATGGAAGAGAACCGTAGGTCTTCCAGTTTTTCTCTGTTGATACTGTCTCGTATATCTGATCAACTCTTTTCTGTGTTTCATTGCTGAACTTCAGTTTGGCTGAGGCATCCGGTGCTGAAAAGAGCAGGATGGTCAGTGCCAGTAAAGGCAGCAGGCTTAACATAATTTTCTTCATTTTCGTTCTCCTTAATACTTAACCGCCGATTTGACGGCTTTTTCTTTATCGCATTTAACAATTCTGTAACATATTAACAAATTATTTCTATTTTGTCAACTATTCTTTTCAAATTCTTTATAAAACTGTGAAAACGACTGAAAAATCGTTACTTTTTGTGGACCTTTAGTTAAATAATGCTTGCAATTTTTCAAAAAAAGAGTATAGTATAGGTGTGTTCTAAGACATGTGAACACGCAAATATTATTGAAAGAAATGAGGCACATTGCATGGGCTTATTTGGCAGATTTCAAACGCAGGAGCGCCACGGGCTGGAGATCATCATCGTTGGCTGCGGAACTGTCGGTGCGACGCTGGTGGAGAGGCTTTCGAATGAAGGGCACGAGATCACCATCATCGATAAGAACAGAGAGCGTGTGAATGAGATAGCTAACTACTACGATGTCATGGGTATCGTGGGGAACGGCGCGCGATATGGGATCCTGATGGATGCCGGTATCACTCATGCGGACGTCCTTATCGCCGTGGCAGAGAGTGACGAGCTGAATCTGCTGTGTTGCGCGGTGGCCAAGGAGGTCAGCAGCTGCGCTACCTTTGCGCGTGTGCATACGCCTGACTACAGTTCGGAGGCTACATACTTCCGTGAGAAGCTGGGGCTGACCATGGCTATCAATCCGGAGCTTTCGACTGCCAAGGATATCGCGAGGCTTCTATATCAGCCGAACGCGCTCGAGGTAAATCCGTTTTCACATGGGCGTGCCGAGATGGTCAAGTTCCAGGTATATGAGGGGAACCCTCTTATAGAAAAGACTATTGCGGAGATCGGCGCGGGGATATCGTATGCGTTCCTGATCTGTGTTATAGAAAGAAATGATGAGGTCATCATTCCGAAGGGTGATGATCATATAGAAGAGGGTGACCGTGTTTCGTTCGTTTCATCGAAGGAGCACGTGCGGGCATTTTTCCAGCATATAGGCTTTGATTCACGTCAGGTTGCCGACTGTATGATCGTCGGAGGAGGAACCAGCGGTTATTTCCTTGCAAAAGAGCTTATTGAAATGGGTATCGACGTAAGGATCATCGAGCAGGATGCTGCAAGGTGCGAAGAGCTCTCCATGCTTCTTCCAAAGGCTATCGTCATCAACGGCGATGGAACAAACGAAGAGGTGCTTCACGAGGAAAACATTCGTAATATCGAGAGTTTCATACCTTTGACGGGAATGGATGAGGAGAATATACTTTTGGCACTGCATGCCAGTCGGGTGAACCCGGATGTAAAGGTCGTTACGAAGATCAACCGCGTAAACTACAGAGATGTTATCGGCAGCATGAACCTCGGCTCGGTTATCTATCCGCGTTATATAATCACTGAGGCAATCCTTTCCTATGTGCGCGGACTGATGAACTCCCAGGGGTCAAACGTTGAGACTCTGTACCATATGTTTAATGACAGGGTTGAAGCAGTGGAGTTTACAATTACGGAGGAATCCAAGATCACAGAGGCTCATCTGAAGGATCTTAAGATAAAGAAAAATGTGCTTATCGCCACTATTAACCGTAAGGGAAAGATCATAATCCCGTCCGGACGTGATCGTATACATGTCGGAGACTCGGTAATGATCGTATCGACAAACCTTGGCTATGATAATATAAATCAGATATTGGCATAAAGCTTTTTCGGAGACAGACGATGAACTATTCTATTATCAGATATATAGTCGGATATGTCCTGCGTGTGGAGGCGGGGCTGCTTTTGTTACCCGTTATCGTGGACTGCATCCATCAGGAAGGTAAATGGTATTTCTATCTGATTTCTGCAGCTTTGGCAGCTTTATTCGGAGGAATCCTTACATTTTCAAAGCCGAAAAGTAATGTCTTTTACCTGAAAGAGGGTTGTGTATCCACGGCGCTCGCCTGGATAGGACTGAGTATATTCGGTGGCTTGCCGTTTTTTATGACAGGCGAGATTCCGTCTTTCATCAATGCCGTATTTGAGGTGGTTTCGGGCCTGACAACGACGGGAGCGAGTATACTTTCCGATCTTTCTACGCTTTCTCACGCATCGCTTTTCTGGAGATCGTTTACACACTGGATCGGTGGAATGGGAGTTCTCGTATTTTTGATGGCGATACTTCCGATGGCGGGCGGATCTACGATAAATCTCATGCGCGCGGAGTCGCCGGGACCTGATGTCGGCAAGCTCGCTCCTCACATAAGAGACACTGCGAGGATACTGTACTTTATCTACATGGGGCTCACATCTATCGAGATAATACTGCTTTTGGTCACGGGAATGCCCGTATTTGATGCATTCACGATGTCTTTCGGTACAGCGGGTACAGGTGGATTTGCTGTCCGCAATTCGGGGATGGCGGACTATACAATCCTGCAACAAAACATAATCACTGTGTTTATGATCCTGTTTGGCGTGAACTTTAACGCGTTTTATTATATTGTTTACCGCAAATTCAAAAAAGCATGGAAGATGGAGGAGGTACGCACATACCTCATTATCATATTTGTTTCCATATCCATTATCACCATAAATATATTGCACATGTGCAGTGGGGTGTGGGATGCGATCCAGAAAGCGGCTTTTCAGGTCGGATCGATCATCACCACGACAGGTTTTTCGAATGCGGATTTTGACACGTGGCCTGAGCTTTCGAAATTTGTCCTTGTTTTTCTGATGTTCGTCGGTGCCTGCGCCGGCAGTACAGGTGGAGGACTGAAGGTTTCCCGTGTCATTATTCTCGTGAAGAGCGTTGGAAAGGAGATAACGATGTATCTCCATCCAAAGACGATCAAAAAGATTAAGTTTGATGGCCAGCCCATGCCGCATATCGCGGTGAGAGGAACTACGGTTTACTTCCTGGCGTACATCGCACTGTTTTTGGTTTCATTCTTTATCATATCCTTTGACGGGCCTGATTTTGAGACCAATTTCACCGGTGTAACCGCTACACTGAATAACATAGGTCCGGGTCTCGCGGGTGTAGGACCCACGAAAAACTTTGATTTCTATTCGCCTGTGTCCAAGATCGTCCTGATCTTCGACATGCTTGCAGGGCGTCTCGAGCTGTTCCCGATGCTGATTTTGTTCTATCCGAAGGTATGGATAGAGGAGTTTAAGCATGTTTCGCATCGTCAGCTCAAACTGAATCATCGCAGAAGATAGGGTGTCTGTATGAAAAATGTTACGATTGGAATTATGGCTCACGTGGATGCGGGGAAAACCACGCTTTCCGAGAGCCTTTTATATGTGGCAGGTTTGCTGCGTGATGTGGGACGTGTCGACCACGGTGACGCGTTTTTGGATACCTATGCGCTGGAGAAGGAGAGAGGGATCACCATATTCAGTAAGCAGGCAGTGATGCCATGGGGAACTCTAGTTGATACCCCGGGACACGTGGATTTCTCTCCTGAGGCGGAGAGGGTACTTGGAATACTTGATTACGCTATATTGGTGATCAGCGGAACTGATGGGATACAGGGACATACAAGGACTTTATGGAGGCTTCTCGATGAATACGAGGTGCCTGTTTTTATTTTTGTGAATAAAATGGATCTGGCGGGAGCGGATAAAGAACAGTTGATGAGAGAACTTTCGAGCGGTCTGTCCGAAGGGTGCGTGGATTTTTCGTCCGTTGCGTCTTCGTTAGTGAGAGGTGATGGGGAGAAAGCTTCATTCTCTGATGAGATGTCTGAGTCTATAGCAATGCTTGACGAGGATGTGATGGAGAGGTACCTCGAGGATGGTGAGATAGTTGATCAGGATATTCGCAAGCTGATAAGAGAGAGAAAACTGTTTCCATGCTTCTTTGGGGCTGCTCTAAAGGGAGAAGGCGTAGAGGAGTTCTATCATGGTTTGGGTAGATATACAGAGGACGTATGGGGAGAAAACACAGAGAAAGACGAAAAGTTAAAAGAAGAATCATTTTCTGCAAGAGTGTTCAAGGTTTCAAGAGATGATAAAGGAACAAGGCTGACACACAT
Source organism: Lachnospiraceae bacterium P6B14 (assembly GCA_000687695.1). Taxonomy (GTDB): domain Bacteria; phylum Bacillota; class Clostridia; order Lachnospirales; family Lachnospiraceae; genus Eubacterium_F. The sequence goes on from JHWZ01000008.1 coordinate 42,211, forward strand.
TCGCGTGGTTTCGGGGGTTCTGGCACCAAAGAACGAGCTACAAATTAAAACTGCACCTAATAAACCTATATCAAAAGGCGACGGTTCAAATAATGATACGGAAAATATGGTATCTGAGAAGGTTGATCAGATACGCAGATACTCAGGTGAAAAGTATGAACTCCTCACTGAGGCGGGGCCGGGTACTGTCTGCGCCCTGACGGGTTTAAAGAATACCTATCCCGGTCAGGGATTGGGTGATATGGAGGATATGGAGGAGCCGATCCTTGCGCCGGTGCTGAATTACAGGATGATACTTCCGGAGTCTGTGAGTGTCTTGACATTTTTACCGAAGTTAAGGGAACTCGAGGAGGAGATGCCGGAGTTGCACGTGTCTGTCGGAAGGGGGACTGTGGCGTCCGGTGATGAGAGTGGTGAAGCCGACACCGATCAGATACATGTCCAGGTTATGGGGCAGGTGCAGACCGAGATCCTGCAGGAAGTGATCCGTGAGCGCTACGGCGAGGAGGTTGGCTTCGGGCAGGCGCAGATAGTTTATAAGGAGACCGTGACTAAGCCTGTAGAGGGAATCGGGCACTACGAGCCACTCAGGCACTATGCGGAGGCGCACGTGTCGATAGAGCCTCTGCCACCGGGAAGCGGCGTGATCGCGGATATGTGTGTTTCTACGGACGAGCTGGATCTGAACTGGCAGAGACTGATCGTGACGCATATACTCGAGAGAGAGCATCCCGGCGTGCTTATCGGGGCGCCTCTTACCGATGTGAAGATAAGTGTGATAGGGGGCCGTGCGCACCCGAAGCATACTGAGGGCGGCGATTTCCGTCAGGCTACCTACAGGGCGATACGCATGGGACTTATGAAGGCCGAATGCAGGGTGCTGGAGCCGTATTATTATTTCAGGCTAAGTGTGCCTGAAACTCAGGTGGGACGCGCGATGACTGATATAGAGCGGATGAGCGGGACGTTCACGCTTGCGGATGATATGGGTTATGACGGGACAGGTGCGTCAAATACGGCATCCGGCAGCAATCAGACTATGTCTGTTTTGGTCGGGCATGCACCGGTGGTCACGATGCAGGATTATGCGCGTGATGTAACTGCTTATACGGGCGGACAGGGAGAGCTTAGCCTGAGCTTCCATGGATACCTGCCTGCTCACAATGAGGACGAGCTAAAGGAGAGAATCGGCTACGATCCCGAGTCCGATGTGGAGAACCTGCCGGGATCCGTATTTTGCGAGCATGGTGCGGGGTTCTATGTGCCGTGGGACGAGGTTAAAGAAAAATGCCACGTACATACCGGTTGGAAGCCGGGAAACATCGTAAGAGGTGATGACGGGGAGATCGTCAGTGATTCGAGTCGGGAGATTTTTGATGATAACAGTAACGAGGCGTATCGTCTGAAAATGATGGATGAGGCGCTCGGTGTCGAGGAGATCGATTCGATACTTGATCAGGCGACTCATGCAAACAGGCGTGCGCCGAAACGGTCGTTACGGCGGGCCAGGGAGAAGACCGTGAGGCGGGCGGCAAAGCCGACAGGAGCCGCGAAACCACGGAAGACGAAGGAGAAAATAGGCGATTATCTGCTGGTCGACGGATACAATGTGATACATGCATGGCAGGAGTTAGCGGATCTGGCCGGTGAAGACATGGAGATGGCCAGGGGGAGGCTGCAGGATATCCTATGCAATTACCAGGGATACTCAGGCAAGGATGTTATCCTCGTTTTCGATGCGTATCGTGTGGCGTCGCATGCTACGGAGACTTTTGATTATCACAATATCCATGTGGTGTATACCAAGACGGCGGAGACGGCAGATCAGTATATCGAGAGGTTTTCCGTGGAAAAGGCGGACCGATATCATGTTACGGTGGTGACCTCAGACGGACTCGAGCAGATCATCATCCGCGGAGCGGGAGCGCATCTTTTGTCGGCAAGGGACTTTGAGGCTGAGGTTTCATCCGCTAATGACGGGGCATTTTTACATTGACGTCATATATTACAATATGATATAATACTTTTTGTGTTTTTTCGAAAATAACGTAATTTCGTAATTCAGGAGGCGTGTCATGGTCAGCGAAATCTGTCAGAAGCTCTACAAGCGCGACATCAACAAATGTACGGACGAGGAGGTTTATATCGCCCTTTTGCATCTGGTGAAGCGCGAAGCAAAGAAAAAGGAGGTCGCTCTTTCAAAGGAGAAGAAGAAGCTCTACTACATCTCAGCAGAGTTTCTCATCGGCCGCGTGATCGGAAACAACCTGATCAATCTCGGTCTGTGGAGCGAGGTGAGGAAAGAGCTTCGTATCAAGGGCAAATCCCTTGCGAACATCCTGGAGAGAGAGCCTGAGCCGTCGCTCGGAAACGGTGGTCTCGGTCGTCTCGCAGCGTGCTTCCTTGACTCGATCGCAACGTTGGGGTTACCGGGAGACGGAATCGGTCTTTGCTACCATGAGGGACTTTTTTATCAGAAGTTTAAGCGCAACCGCCAGATGGAGTATCCGAATGCGTGGAGAGAGAAGCGCTCGGTACTCGGCAGGAGCGTAAAAAAATATCCGGTACGTTTTGGCGGATTTACGGTAAATGCCGTGATGTATGACATCCTGATCACAGGCTATGAGAACCGTACGAACCGCCTGCATCTTTTTGACCTGGATTCGGTTGATCCTTCCATCATCAATAAGGGAATCGACTTTGACAAAACCAATATCAGAAAAAATCTCACGCTGTTTTTGTACCCTGATGACAGTGATGATGCCGGCAGACTTTTGAGAGTTTACCAGCAGTATTTCATGGTCAGTGCGGGTGCGCAGTTTATTATCGATGAGGCCAGAGCCAGAGGCTCAAACATGCATGATCTCGCCGATTATGTAGCTATTCAGATCAACGATACACATCCGTCTATGGTGATCCCGGAGCTCATCCGACTTCTTATGGAAGAAAACGATATGACATGGGAAGAGGCTACAAAGATCGTAACAGACATCTGCGCGTACACGAACCACACGATCCTCGCGGAGGCTCTCGAAAAATGGCCGAAGAGCTTTATCAATAAGGTCGCTCCGCAGCTCGTGCCGATCATCGAGCGCCTCGATAAGGATGTCAGAAAGAAATACGACAACCCTGATCTCGCCATCATCGACAACGAGAAGCGTGTGCATATGGCAAAGATGGATATGCATTTCGGTCACAGCATCAACGGCGTGGCAGCACTGCATACAGAGATTCTGAAAAACACCGAGCTTCATGATTTCTATGAAATCTATCCTGAAAAGTTCAACAATAAAACGAACGGTATCACGTTCCGCCGCTGGCTCATGGAGTGCAACCGTCCGCTGACGCACTTCCTCGACGAGGTGATCGGACCGGGATATAAAAAGGACGCGACTGAGCTTAAGCATCTCATGGATCATATCGACGAGGATCGCACGATGAAAAAGATCCTTGAGATAAAGAGAAAGAAAAAGCTCGAGCTCACATATTATCTGCGTCATGCGATGAGAGTGGATGTGGATCCAAACTCGATATTTGACATACAGGTAAAACGTCTGCATGAGTACAAGCGCCAGCAGCTCAACTGCCTGTATGTGATCAGAAAGTATCTCGAGATCAAGCGCGGCAAAAGGCCGAACCGCAAGATAACCGTAATCTTCGGAGCAAAGGCCGCACCTGCATATACTATAGCAAAGGACATCATCCATCTGATCCTCTGCCTGCAGAAGCTGATCGAGAAGGATAAAGAGGTTCGTCCTTATCTCCAGGTGATCATGCTCGAGAATTACAATGTTACCCTGGCAGAACGCGTGATACCGGCCTGCGATATCTCCGAGCAGATATCGTTAGCTTCACAGGAGGCATCCGGTACCGGAAACATGAAGTTTATGCTTAACGGAGCTGTCACACTCGGAACCGAGGACGGAGCCAATGTTGAGATACACGAGCTTGTCGGTGATGACAATATATATATATTCGGAGAGGATTCGCAGACGGTCATCGATCGTTATGCGAGAGGAGATTACCGTTCGATCGACTACTATGGCAAGAATCCGATCCTCAAGGAGTGTGTTGATTTCATCGTATCGAAGCCGATGCTGAAGATCGGAGATAAAAAGCATCTCGGACGTCTTTACAATGAGCTTCTCAGCAAGGACTGGTTCATGACCTTCCCGGATTTCGACTCGTACTGTCGCACACGTGAGAAGGCATATCATGATTACGAGGATCGACGCGCGTGGGCCAAGAAGATGATCACAAATATCGCCAATGCGGGGTATTTCTCATCCGACAGAACCATCGAGCAGTACAACAACGATATATGGAAGCTTAAGTGAAAAAATAAAAGATTGAAAAAATACTTGACCGCTGGTCATTTTTGTGATAGGATAAGACTATTGAAAAATGACTAGTGGTCAAGTTTTGCTTTATGAGAAGGATTGGAGGAAGAAAAAGTGGGTGTTAAGTATGGTAGATTTATTGCGAAGCACAGGGTACTGATCATCATTATCGCAATAATTCTGTTGATCCCGGCGGGGATCGGTTACATCTCAACAAGGATCAATTATGACGTGCTCAGCTACCTGCCAAATAGTCTTGAGACGGTTTACGGTCAGGACGTCATGGTGGATGAGTTCGGAATGGGAGCCTTCTCGATGGTCATCGTCGAGGGGATGGAGAACAAGGATGTTCAGAAGCTGAAGAAGGAAATTGAGAAGGTAGAGCATGTAAAGGAAGTTCTCTGGTATGACGATGCACTTGATATCACGGTGCCCGTAGAGATGCTGCCGGAGGAGCTTAGAAATGCTCTGTTTACCGATAACGCGACCATGATGATCGCTCTTTTTGATAAAACAACATCGGATGAGACGACGATGGAAGCGATCCAGGGAATCCGAGATACAGTAAAGGATCAGGCGTTTGTCAGCGGTATGGCTGCGATCACGACGGATATCAAGGCGATCGCACTTCACGAGATGCCGATCTACGTGGTTGTAGCGGTTATACTTACATTGATCATATTGCTGATCACCATGGATTCGTTTATCACGGGTTTCATCTTCCTTGGAGGTATAGGATTTGCCGTTATATATAACATGGGAAGCAATGTTTTCATGGGGCAGATATCATATCTGACTCAGGCGATAGCGGCGATATTGCAGCTCGGTGTTACGATGGACTACTCGATATTTTTGCTGGAGAGTTATAGAGAGAATAAAGAAAAATATCCCGGCGATAATCAGCGTGCCATGGCTCATGCGATATCGAATACGCTTATTTCCGTTACCTGTAGTTCGGTAACGACTATCGCGGGATTTTTGGCACTGTGCTTTATGACGTTCGGACTTGGTATGGATATGGGAATCGTCATGGCGAAGGGTGTCGTGATGGGAGTGCTCGTGTGCATAACATTTTTACCGGCACTCGTGCTGTGCTGTGACAAGGCGATCGAGAAGACATCACACAGAAGCTTTTTGCCATCGTTTAAGCGTACTTCAAAGGTCATCACTAAGGGATGGGTAGTTCTGTTTATCCTGTTTCTGGTGGTACTGCCGGTGGCATGGTACGGAAATGCGAATTACCATACAGCATACGGAATCGCTGATTCGCTGCCGCAGGACCTCGACAGTGCGATAGCGAACCACAAGCTCAATGATGAGTTCCATATGAATAACATGCATATCCTTATGCTGCCAAGTGATATGGAAGCAAAGACTAAGAAGGAGATCAACTCACAGATCAAAAAGCTCGACGGAGTCAAGTGGGTGCTCGGTATCAGCTCTTTGGTAGGAGAGAAGCTGCCTGATGCCATGATACCTGACAGGCTCAGGGAGAAGCTGGTTGGAAAGGAACATGAGATAGAGTTTATCTGCTCGAATTACAGGACATCTTCCGACGAGGTCAACAAGCAGGTCGGTGAGATAAACGATATAATCAAAAAGGTGGATGAACGTGCGATGATCATAGGAGAGGCGCCTTTGACGAAGGACCTCAGAGAGACGACCATCGTTGATATACGAAACGTTAATATCATATCAATAGGATTTATTTTCCTGATCATCCTGTTGACGTTCAGATCGATAATCCTGCCTGTGATACTCGTGGCAGTTATCGAGCTTGCGATACTTATCAATATGGGTATACCGTTCTATATGGGGACGGATGTATCATTCGTGGCAAGTATCGTTATAGGTACGATTCAGCTCGGATCGACTGTCGATTATGCGATACTGATGACGAGTCGGTACAGGACCGAGAGACTATATAGGGAAAAGACGAAACGAGAGGCGATAGCGATAGCGCATCTGACATCGTTTAAGTCAATACTTACATCGGGTCTGATCATGTTTGCCGCAACCTTTGGTGTATCGCTTGTGACAAATATCGACCTCATCGATGCGATCTGCTCTATGCTTGCGCGTGGAGCTCTGATCTCGACAGCATGCGTGCTTTTGTTCCTGCCTGCACTTCTGATGGTATTTGACAAGATCATCTGCAGGCTGACATGGACGATGCGAAGAGTTAAATGGTAAAAAAAGGAATGTGAAAGTATTGTTTATATAGATAACTGTTGATAGAGATTAAAGAATGGAGGAAGTGACATGAAAAGAAATGCTATCAGACGAGTGATATGCGGAGTGTTGGCGCTGAGCCTTGCGTTTGCGACACCGGCCGTATCATTTGCGAAGGTAACCAAGCAGGAGAGTGTTTATGTTATTGCGAATCCTGATGGTTCGACCAAGTCGATCACCGTATCTGACCAGCTGCAGGGAGCGGCGAATGAGAGCGGGACTATCAAGGATGTATCAGAGTTATCTGATATCAAAAATGTTAAGGGTGATGAGACATTCGATCAGAGCGGTCAGAATCTCACATGGAATCTGAACGGTGCGGATATTTTTTATCAGGGAAAGACTGATAAAAAGCTCCCGGTGTCCGTAAAGATCACTTATGAGCTCGACGGAGCAAAGGTGAATCCGCAGGATATCGTAGGTAAGAGCGGAAAGCTCAAGATAACCGTTAAGTATGAGAACAACGAGATCCAGACAAAGACAGAGAACGGAAAAAGCGTAAAGATCGCGACACCGTTTTTGATGGCAACAGGCCTGATCCTTGACAGTGAGCATTTCACAAACGTGAAGATGGATGACGGCGGAAAGGTTATCGATGACGGATCAAAGAGTATCGTTATCGGCATCGGTATGCCGGGACTCAAGGACTCGCTTGACTTAAGCTCTGATCTGATGAAAAAGATCGATGACAAGCTCAAGGATGAATTCACGGTTACATGTGATACAACCGAGTTTGAGATGAAAAACACATTCACATTTGCCAGTGCAAGCCTTCTGAACATGCTTTCAGAGGAAGCTGACAAGGAAGACAGCGGAATAGATTTTGACAAGATCGATGACAAGATCGACGATCTGGATGAAGCGGTTGACAAGCTTAATGATGGAACAAAGAAGCTCTCTGACGGAACAAAGGATCTGGATAAGGGTGTAGCAGATCTGAAGAGCGGTATTGAGAAATACGCAAATCAGGGTGTGAAAAAGCTCACAGCAGGTATCCGCGAGCTCGGTAAAAATGCACCGAAGTTGAAGAAGGGTGTCGGTGATTATGTATCCGGAGTTGATAAGCTGGCAGAGGGTACAAAGAAATATGTGGCTACTATCGAACTTGTTTTGAAAACCGTTAAGACAGCTACCGCTGATCTTGGTTCCTTTGATGCTACAAAGCTAGCGGCTCTTACAACAGGGATAGAGCAGTTGAGTAACGGGCTTGCAAGTATCGCAGATAAGGATAAGATGACACAGCTTTCTGATGGAGCAAAGGCTGTATCTGATGGAATCGGAACTGTTAATGCAGGCCTTACACAGCTGAAATCAAGCTTCTCAAATAATGAGAATGCGATCGTAGCTTTGGAGACTGCACTTGCTGCAGATGAGAAGGTTCTTGAAGGCCTCAAGGCTGCAAAGGCAGCGGGAGATACAAATCTTGATACTGCCATTGCAACAATGGAGAAGTCGGTAGAGGGCCAGAAAAAGGCTATCGCAGGACTTAAAGAGGTGACAAAGGGACAGAAGGAGGGAGTTGAAAAGCTCGCTACCGCAACCGCATCAGGAAGTGATCTTGCATCCGGTGCAAAGACTATAGCTGATTCTGTTTCCGCATTTGTTACGGGTCTTACCACCATGGCAGATCCGACTACCATGGCTACTCTTAAAGAGGCTATGGGCAAGATCGGAAAGATTCTTCCTTCACTAAGCGGAATCCTTTCGATGGCAAGCAGTGATACAATTACAAATACCAACAAGCAGCTTACTGATGGTTGTGACAAGCTTCTTTCTGCAGGAAAGAAGATGCGTTCGACCATAAAGAAGCTCGGTGACGGTATGACCAAGCTGGATGACGGAGCCAAGCAGCTTGACTCGGCAACTGATACTGTTGTAAACGGTACAGGAAAGCTTAAGGATGGAACAGGCAAGCTTTTCTCCGGAGCCAAAAAGCTTAACGACGGATTCACCAAGTTCCGTGAAAAAGCCATCGATAAGCTTATGGACTTCTACAATGACGATCTCAAGGGCATGGTAGACAGGCTTCAGGATATAATGGATGCAGGAAAAGAATACAAGAGCTTTTCCGGTATTGATGACAGTATGGATGGTGAAGTTAAGTTCATCATCGAGACCGAGGCTGTAAAGGCTGAGGAATAAAGATAGTAATATGCGGTTGGTGTGAACCGCAAAAAAATAAATGAGGTGTGAAAATGAGTAAGCTTGATGAGAAGAAAAAAAAGAAGAGAGAGGCACTGTTTGCGGCAGCGTTCAATCTCTTCAACACGAAGGGGATCAGGCAGACTTCTATCTCTGAAATTGCGAATGAAGCAGATGTTGCGAAGGGGACTTTTTATCTGTATTTCAAGGATAAGTTTGACCTCAGAGATAAGCTTATTGCAGCCAAGGCATCTCAGATTCTGATGCAGGCCACAAGAGAAGTCGGACTTGACATGGATCATCTGAACATGTATCCTTTGGAGGACGCCATTGTTCAGATAGTAGATGTTATCCTGGATCGTATGAGCAGGGAGCCGGAGCTTCTCAGATTCATAACAAAGAATCTGAGCTGGGGAGCATTTCGTCAGATATCCCTCGAGGATGAGAGCGCAGAAGATATGAATTTCCATGAGGGTTATCAAAAGCTGATAGATGCCTCGGGCAGGAGATTTGAAAATCCGGATCTGATGCTTTTTATGATAGTCGAGCTGGTCGGCGGATGCTGTTATCAGGTAATCCTTTATGAAAAGCCGGTTACTCTCGAGGAGTTGAAGCCGAGACTCTATGAGTCGATCAGGGATATCATCGCAAATCAGGAGATTTCATGAGGTTTTTATTAAAGTATTTAAGACCGTACATAAAGGAATGTGTTCTGGCGCCGCTTTTCAAACTTTTGGAAGCGACGCTGGATCTTTTTGTACCTTTGGTGATGACCTGGATCATCGATGAAGGTATCGCAAAAGAGGATACTTCCTTTATTCTTTTAATGGGTGGACTTCTCTTGGGATTTGCTATCGTCGGAGCGGTGATCGCCATAACTGCGCAGTATTTTGCGGCAAAGGCTGCGATATATTTTCAAACCGATGTAAAACATGCTCTGTTTGAGCACATAGTTCATATGTCTGCTGAGTCAAAGAATAAGCTCGGCTCCGAGACTCTCATAACACGTATGACAGGTGATATGAATCAGGTCGCATCCTGTGTGAACTGGTCCTTAAGGTTGTTTTTGAGGTCGCCTTTAATAGTTGTCGGAGCGATGGTGATGGCTTTTGCCATCGATGTCAGGTGTGCGCTTATTTTTGCGGTGCTTATTCCTGTTCTTTCTTTCATAGTTTTTCTTTGCTTACGCATAACTATCCCTCTTTATAAAAATGTTCAGAAACGTCTTGATAAGGTGTTACTCCACACGAGAGAAAATCTCGCCGGAGTGCGTGTTATCAGGGCGTTTTTAAGACAGGATAAAGAGAAAGAGACGTTCGGAAAAGAGAACTCAAAACTGCAGAAAGAGCAGTTACATGTGGGTAGGATTTCTTCGCTTATGAATCCACTCACGTTGCTTATAGTTAACGCTGCGATGATGCTTCTTATCTACGTGGGAGGCGTGAGAGTTGATATCGGCGGGCTTACCCAGGGTCAGGTTGTCGCATTGATAAATTATATGTCACAGATACTTATCGAACTTATCAAGATGGCAGACGTTATTATTCTTGTTAACAAATCACTGGCGAGTGCGGACAGGATCAAAGAGATATTCGAGATCGGAGATGAGGATCGTCGAAAGGAAGATAGTTGTGATGGAGTTTTTTCGGCTCGAGCGAGTGAAAAAACTAAGGATGAAAGTGATTCGCCGGTTCTGGAATGTAAGGATATGAGTTTCTCCTATCCGGGGAGCAGAGAGAGTGCTTTGGAGGATATAAATATTTCCGTAAATAAAGGCGAAACTCTCGGAATAATAGGAGGAACCGGATCCGGGAAGACAACCCTTCTTTCGTTACTTTTGGGGTATTATAAGGCGAGTCGTGGCGTGCTTGATATTTTTGACAGGGACAGTAAAGATTGGGCTCAGGATGCTCTCAGAAAAAGAGTGGGATATGTGCATCAGAGATCGGTACTGTTTTCGGGTACGATAAGGGACAATCTGCTTTGGGGTGACGAGTCTGCAACGGATGAGAAGATGTGGGAGGCTTTACGTATCGCGCAGGCGGATGAGTTTGTAAGCCAGAAGGATGGGCTTGACACAGTGGTTGAGGCAGGCGGGAAGAACTTCTCGGGCGGGCAGAGACAGAGACTGTGTATCGCCAGAGCGCTTGTGAGAAATGCGGATATATATGTGCTTGATGATGCGTTTTCGGCGCTTGATACTGCGACCGAGGCGAAACTTCGCGTGCAGTTATCCGATCATGTTAAAAAGCTTAAGGCTACACTTGTTATAGTGTCGCAGAGGATCTCATCGGTAAAGAATGCTGATGGTATTCTAGTGCTGGAGGACGGAAAGCAGGTCGGATACGGAACACATGATGAGCTGATGAGTTCGTGTGAGGTTTACCGCGAGATCGAACGGATCGGGGGTGATGCCTCATGAGACAGAGAGAGATACTAAGGAGAGTTTTGAGGTACACCGCGGGGTACAAGGGCTTTGTATTTTTATCATTATTATTTGCAGTGGTATCGACCGTTCTTTCGTTGTATATTCCCATAGTTACAGGAGATGCCATCGACCATATCATCGGTGAAGGTAAGGTCGATATGGGTGAGGTTTTATCAAAGCTTTTGGTCATCGGGATCTGCGCGGGTGTGAGCGCTTTGACTGCGTATCTTATGAAGCTATGTAATAACAGGATATGTTTCGGAGTTATAAAGGATATGAGAACGGATGCTTTTAATGTTATTGAAAAGCTGCCGATATCATATATCGATTCGCATCCTCACGGGGATATAGTTAGCAGAGTTATAGCTGATGCGGACGCCGTTTCTGATGGATTACTGTTGGGAAGCACGTCATTATTTACCGGAATAATAACCATAATAATAACGCTTGTTTTTATGTTTATAACAAGTGTTCCCATCGCGATCACGGTAGTTGTTATGACGCCTTTATCTCTGATCTTTGCGAGGTTTGTTTCGAGAAGATCGTACAGACTCTTTCTCGCACAGTCAAAGGATCGTGGTGAGCAGACAGCATTGATCGATGAGGTATTTAATAACATCGAATGCGTGCAGGCTTTCGGCAGGGAACAGGCATTTACGGATGCTTTTGATAAGATAGCAAACAAGCTTAAAAAGGATTCTCTGGGCGCGACATTTTTCTCGTCGATAACAAATCCAGGAACCAGATTTGTTAATAATATTGTGTATGCGGCAGTTGGTGTTTTTGGCGCGCTCTTTGCCGTGAGAGGCTCGATCACGGTCGGTGTACTGACTGCATTTTTGAGCTATGCAAACCAATACACAAAACCATTTAATGAGATCAGCGGAGTGATCACGGAGCTGCAGAATGCTATCGCATGTGCCGGTAGGATCATCGAGATCGTGGATGAGCCGTGTGAGAAAAAATCAAATGATGACACAGTTCTGACGGAAGTAAATGGTAGTGTTGTTTTTGATGATGTTTATTTTTCGTATAATAAGACCGATGAGTTTAAGCCGGATGAGGCATTGATACGTGACCTGAATCTGGATGTAAAACCCGGAAGCAGAGTCGCTATAGTCGGACCGACAGGAGCCGGGAAATCAACTATTATTAACCTTCTTATGAGGTTCTATGATGTAGACCATGGAGTGATCACCGTCTCGGATCATGACATCGCATCTGTGGACAGGGATTCGCTCAGAGAGCAGTACGGGATGGTGTTACAGGAGACGTGGCTGGCGCATGGCTCAGTGAGAGATAATATCGCTTTCGGAAGGCCGGAGGCGACGCTTGATGAGGTTATCGCTGCGGCGAAGGAGGCTCATGCACACAGTTTTATCTCGAGGCTGCCTGATGGATATGATACCGTTATCGATGATGCGACCGGGCTTTCTGCGGGGCAGAGGCAGCTTTTATGTATCGCGAGAGTTATGCTTCACCTGCCACCGATGCTGATCCTCGATGAGGCGACGTCGTCGATCGATACGAGGACGGAGATGCGGATACGCAGGGCGTTTGATAAGATGATGAGTGGCAGGACGAGCTTTATCGTGGCGCACAGGTTGCAGACGATACGAGAGGCGGATGTGATTCTTGTAATGCGCGATGGGGCCATAGTGGAGAAGGGGACGCATGAGGAGCTGATAGCAGCGGATGGGTTCTACAAGAAGCTTTATGATGCATCCAGGGTGTAGCGTGCTATCTGCCATACCGTGGTGCTAGCGGCCATACCGCAGATGTTCATTTGGATCTCGGAGGATCGCTTGCGCTCATGGTTTTTACGAAGCACTGCATGGCACCAAAATACGGTGCCTACGCAGTGTCGTAAAAACAGCCTCCTCGATCCTGCATGAAATCTGATTCGTATGGCCGCGGGAGCTCATGTGCATGGGAGGTGTCGACTTCTGTTGGTCTGTGTGAAATCGGCTCCGTATCGTCGTGGGAGATTTGGAAATAATTGAAAGGATAAGTGTATGATGGGTTTTGTAAAAAAGTTTGTTTTGAAAGGAATGCTTGCGCTGTTTTTAGTTGCCTGTTCCACATGCGTGATGGGGGATAAGCAAGTAAAGGCGGGGACGACGAGTCACAGGGCCGTGTGGGTTTGTTTTTATGAGTACGCTGCGGTAGGGCTTTCTAACAGGACGGAGGCTGCTTTTAAGAGAAATGCGGAGACGCTGTTTAAGAGTATCAAGAACTACGGATGCAATGAGGTGTACTTTCATGTGAGGGCTTTTGATGATGCTATTTATCCTTCCAAGATCGTCGGATGGAGTTCGTATATGTGCTCGGATAAAAAGTCTCCGGGTTATGATCCGTTGAAGATACTTGTTGAGAAGGCGCATGAACAGAAGCTGAAGATCCATGCGTGGATGAATCCATATCGTGTCACCTACTCAAAGATTCTTAATCCCGCAAAGAAAAAGTCGATCAACAGGATCGTCAAGCAGGTGAAGGAGATAGTTGATAATTATGATGTTGACGGGATACATTTTGATGACTATTTTTACCTGGGAAGTAAGTATAACAAGGTGAAGGGTGCGACCAAAAGAAAGAATGTAAATAAGCTTATTAAAAAGGTTTATAAAACCGTCAAGGCGAAGAGTAAGGATATCGAGTTTGGTGTCAGTCCGGCGGGAAATATTGAGTACTCGATGTCGATCGGTGGAGATGTAAAAACCTGGCTCAGTAACAAGGGATATATAGATTACATCGTGCCTCAGATATACTGGTCGGATCAGTACAAGCTTTCCGGCACCATGCACAAGCTTTTTACAGAGAGACTGGCGGCGTGGAGATCGCTAAACAAGATCGATCTGCCTATGTATATCGGTTTGGGAGTCTACAGGGCAGGATTGAGTAAAAAAGCGGTTAAGCCGGATTACGGATGGGCGAAGAAGTCGACTAATCTTGTTTCTCAGTTGAAAAAGATAAAGAACGGAAACTCGGAAGGGTTTTCGTTGTTTGCGTATAGCGATGTCGCCGGCAGCAAGGCGAGGAAGGAGATGAACAAGTTCCTTATCGAGCTCGGCTGGATATCGCTTAATAAAACATCCGTGACCATCAAAAAAGGTGATACGTTTAAGCTTGTCGCGAATTGGGCACCGTCTAAGAATCCGTGTACGGAGGATATTGATTTCAGATCGCTGGATGGTGAGATAGCTGTCGTTGACAAGAACGGCGTTATCTCCGCGTTGAAGGAAGGAACGTGCAAGGTACAGGCAATATCCGGTGATAAGGTTAAATCATGTACGGTTACTGTTGAATAACGTTTAATTAACTTAACAAAAACCGCACTTTGGTTTATTATTATAAACGTAAAGTGCAGTTTTTTGTTTTGAGAATACTTTTTGCTTTCAAAAGTCGGAGGTGGATAATGAGAGTAACAATAATATGCGTTGGAAAAATAAAGGAAAAATATCTGACCGAAGCTATAGCTGAGTATAGCAAAAGACTGTCGAGATACTGCGACCTTGAGATAATCGAGGTGGCAGATGAGAAGACTCCCGATAAAGCAAGTGAACATGAGGAGGAGCTGATCCGTGAGAAGGAAGCTGAGAGGATAAATAAGCATATCCCCGATGGTGCGCACGTGATAGCTACAGCCATCGGTGGCAAGGAGTACAGCTCTGTGGAGTTTTCCGAGAAGATTGAGAAACTCGGTGTGGACGGTGTGTCGCATATCGTCTTTCTCATCGGTGGATCGATCGGCCTCGATATGGGTCTTCTACAGGATGCGGATGAACGCATCAGCTTTTCGCGTATGACTTTCCCTCATCAGCTGATGAGGGTGATCCTTCTCGAGCAGATCTACCGTGCTTACAGGATCATGAAAGGTGAGCCGTATCACAAGTAATCCGGGGCATTTTTATATATTGTTCTACTTGGAGATTCTTCGGAGGTACAGGTCAAACTCCGGTACTGTGAAGTCCAGTAAGCCTCGATCAGGAGAGTAGATGATACCTTTATTTATCAGCTTTGCGCGATGTGGAGAAATAGCCTTCAATTCTTTTTTCATGGATTTGGCTATCTGGGCTATCTCGCAAGGGAGTTTTTTCTGATTTGCCATAGCAAAGATGAAATCCTTTTCCGAGTCGCTACAGCGTTCATATCTTGTTTTGTAGAATCCTGAATCCAGAGTTTCATAGTATGTGGGCTTGATCCTGTCAACCATTTTTTTGTCTATGCGGCTTCCTTTGAGCTCGTCAAAGAGTACTTTTCCAAGTTGCTGGATGAAAAATGGGTATCCTTTTGTAATCTCAAAGACTTCATCTGATGCATCGGCATCGAAGTTAATATTGAGTTTTTTTGCCGGTTCTACGATGGCATATCTCGTCTGAGTCAGGTCGAGAGAGGAGATCTCTCGGTAGAGAAACAGTCTCTCTGAATATGTTTTTGCTTTCGATAAAAGTTGGTATATCTTGGGAACGCCTGTCCCGATTACCATGATTGGATAGCCAAGTTGGTTTGCCCGATGGAGAGCAACTATCAGGGCACCAAGTTCCTCCTTGTTGATATACTGCATCTCGTCAACAAAGAAACATATAGGTACATCGGTTTTTGATGCAGTTTCACCAAGCGCGGTAAATACCTGAGTCAGACTCTGGTTGAGGTTGCCGTTTTGAAAAAGAGCCCGATCCTGTACCGAAAGAGAGAAGGTTCCGCTCTCAGGATCAAAGGATACAGCCAGAGAGGTGATGGCATCAAGGGTTTTGCTGATCAGTGTTTTTACTTTATCCATGTTTCGTATATGAGTAAGATAAGTCTTTGCACAGGCGATTATTTGTGAGATAAAGTCATCCCGTTCTTCAACCTCGATGTGAGAGGAGTATATCCCCATGTCTCCTGCGATGCTCTCAAGACGGTTTAAGAGTACGGTTTTACCCGTGCCTCGAAGTCCGCTGAATACGATGGATTGAACAGGAACTCCGTGCGTTAACGCATCGAATACCTGTGTAACTTCGTTGATTGTTTCTTCTCTTCCGGCCAGACAGCCAGGCATCAGGCCGGCACCCGGACGATAGGGGTTTATCATAGCCATGGTAACACCTTCTTTCCAGAATATACACATGAACATTTATCTGAATGTATTATCTCATAAAAAAAAGAAGAAGTCAATACGATGCAAGCGATTTTCGATAAAAAATATGTTAGACAGAGTTAGAATGTGTTAGAATTGGTTAGAAACCTTGTTTGCCCCGACTTTTAGCGGGGCATTTTTATGTTGCAGACGGGGGTAAAATGTGGTAAAATACCTATATCTGTGATGATAAATGGAGGTTAGTGTGAAAAATCACATTGATATGCTGATTTTTCACACGGCTGTTTGTGCCGTACCGGCTCAAAACAGCCATGATGCGACATGTGTGCTTGAGGCACACATGCGCGTGCCGCATAGATCGCGGCAGGGAGGTAGCCATGAAACTGGTTTTTATTGGGGCTGATCATGAGGTGACAGGCAGCTGTCACTACATGGAGGTCGGAGATAAGAAGTTTTGTATCGATATCGGTATGGAGCAGGGACGGGATATGTTCGAGAACCAGGAGATCCCTGTAAATGCATCCGAGATCGATTTTGTTCTTTTGACACATGCACATATCGACCATACGGGTCTGTTGCCACTGCTTTATGCGAGAGGCTTTAGAGGGCAGGTTTTCGCAACAAAGGCGACCTGTGAACTGTCTCAGATCATGTTGCGTGACTCAGCGCACATCCAGCAGTTCGAGGCAGAGTGGAGAAACCGTAAGGCAGCCCGCGCCGGCGGCGAGATTTATCAGCCGGTCTACACTATGGAGGATGCTCTCGGTGCGATCCATCTTTTGGTGCCGTGCGAGTATGACAGCATCATCGAGATATGTGACGAGGTAAAGATAAGATTTACTGATGTCGGACACCTCCTTGGATCTGCATCGATCGAGGTGTTCTGTAAGGAGGGGGCCGATGAGCGTACCGTCGTATTCTCGGGAGACCTCGGAAATATTAATAAACCTATACTCAGAGATCCTCAGTATACCAAGGCTGCTGATTATGTAGTTATGGAGTCTACCTACGGTGATCGTATCCACAGTGACGGAGTGCCCGACTATGTCGGCGACCTCGCTGCCATCATCGAGGAGACCTTTACAAGAGGCGGAAACGTGGTTATCCCCGCCTTTGCAGTTGGGCGTACTCAGGAGCTCCTTTATTTTATCAGACAGATCAAGGAGCGTAAGCTCATTACCTCATACCCTGATTTCGAAGTATACGTGGACTCGCCGATGGCGGTTGAGGCTACACATGTGTTTAGTCGAAACGTGGAAGAATGCTTCTCCGAGGAGGCCAGGGATCTCGTGAAGCGTGGTATCAACCCGATCGGATTCCCGGGACTGAAGCTCTCCATCACATCAGACGACTCGAAGGCTATCAACTTCGATCCGAATCCGAAAGTGATCCTTTCCGCGTCCGGTATGTGCGATGCCGGCCGTATCAGACATCATCTGAAGCATAATCTGTGGAGAACTGACTCCTCAATTGTCTTCGTAGGATATCAGACAGCGGGTACTCTGGGTAGAGCGCTCCTCGACGGACTCGACGAGGTTAAGCTTTTCGGAGAGCTCATCGAGGTCAAGGCCCGTATAACAAAGATAAACGGTATCAGCGGTCATGCCGACGTGAACGGACTTCTGAAGTGGGTAGAGTCCTTCACTGAGAAACCGCCGAAGAGAGTATTTGTTGTCCATGGTGAGGACACAGTGTGCCAGCAGTTCTGCCGCACGCTCGAGGAGCACGCCTTCATCGCGAGCGCTCCGTACTCGGGCACAGAGTTCGACGTAATAAAAGGTGAGTTCATCCGCGAGGCAGAGCCTGTATTTGCAGAGAGAAAGAAGGCCGCTACCAAGCGCGCATCCGACGTATTCTCACGTCTTCTTACCGCTGGCCAGCGCTTGCTCTCAATTATTAAGAAAAATGAAGGTCTGTCAAACAAAGATACCGCTAAGTTTACAGACCAGATTAACTCACTGTGTGACAAGTGGGACAGATAGAATGCCCTTAAAGGACTACCAATCGATTCGCACGTGAGGAGACTTGAGCGCTGCTCCCGTCTCCGAGCGAAGAATCGATGGTAGGACGACTATAATGCTACAAGGAAACTACTCATGAAGAAGTTACTAAAGACTGTCATAATTACCGTCATTATCCTGGGAGCACTGACGGCAGGCGGGATATTTTTGCTGACAAAATCCGACGACGAGGTCGGTGAGTTCGGTACCAGACGCCACCTTCAGCAGAGCGACCAGGAGGACGAGCATGCTTTCCGCTACGACACGGAGCAGCTTGCCACCCCACTGGTAAGAGAGGGTGAGGGAAAAAATGTCCTGAACTTTGATGATTATAACGTCTTTTCCGTAGGGCACTCAAAGGCCTGCAGAGACCGACTCGACAGACTGATCCGCAGAAGCAGTCCGGATTTCGAAAATCCCATCATCGCGTACAATCCCTTTGGTACGATGGAGAATTCTTACTATTTTTACTTTAAGACCCAGTCCAAATATATGGTGAAGTATACAGTGACCGTCGCTGACGAAAAAGTACCCGATCGTATACGCTATGTGAATAATGGCCAGGTAAAGAACGTGAGCACGGAGCATGAGTTCGTGGTTGGAGGTCTGATCCCCGGGATGACGAACTATATCATTCTTGAGCTTCTCGATGAGAACGGTGGGCACAGGGATGAGATCATCTACAAGGCCGATGTGCCTGAGGCTTCGCTCCCCCACAAGGTTTCGTATGAGCGCGGGAAGAGTGATTTCCGCCTCCAGAACGGTATGTTTTTCATGCTTCCGAAGGATGATAAAAGGATATACACCTACGATAATAACGGATATATCAGAGGTATCATCAATACTGAATCCGGACATGGCAGGAGAGTCTTTACCACCGATTCAAATCTGGTTTACCAGACCGCAGGGACTCATGTTGCCAAGATAAACAGGATAGGGCAGATCGAGGGCATGGCCCTGTTTACGGGTATAACCGAGATTCTTGATTTTTCATACGACGGATATGATAATGTATACGCGCTGGTCAAGGATAAAAAGCAGTACAAGATCGTTTGCACGTCAACGGCGGGCGGACGAACAAAGGACGTGTTTATTTTTCCGAAGGGAATAAAGGTCACATCGATAGTCAGCGTGACAGGAAGTAAGCTCTACGCGTCGACGTCGTCGCCAATGGGCATCATGAGGATAGACGGACTGATGAGTGCGGATCCCAGGGTGGGGCTTGTGTTCGGTATCACGTCTGACTGGGTGACTACCCCGTACAAGAAAAAAATAGTCGACCCGACAGTGCCAAAGAAAAAGAAAAAAAGTGAGGACGATAAAGACAAAAAGAAAAATGACAAGGACGAGTCAGAAGATAGTGAGGATGCAGAAGATGCTGAGGAAACAGAAACGGCTTCCGGTGAGGCTGTGCTCGTTGCTCCCGAGGAGAAAAAGGATCCGCCTTTGGTCGGCTGGGATATGAAGGACAGCGTGCTGTCTTTGGTTGCTGATGAGTCCGCGGGAAAGACCGACGTGCTCACGTTCTGCGTAGAGAAGGGTAGGCTCATCCATGCGGTGAAGCTTCAGATAGACGGAAAGAAAAAAGAGGCAAAGCTGCTCCTCGACAAGGAGACCGAGTTCGACGGACAGGTTTTCATGCAATGGTATGATCACGGGTATTCGATCATTGCCAACGGGACCAGAGGTACTTATGAGGAGAGAGATGCCGATTTCAGAGTGACCAGGACATTTGATTTCGGCAGGGAGTACGACGGTCTGTGGAAGTATTCCCTAGAGGGCATGTGCTTCTTCGGCTGATGTGAGCATTGATCAGGATATACATGCTGCCTGATATAAATGGCGTCTTGGTCATTTTTACGAGATGAGGCAGGAAAATTATTTATTATTTGGAGAGATTTACATCTTGTCACGGACGAGGTGTTAATGTATAATGGGTGGCAGTTGATTTTTATTATTATCGTGATAGGAGGTTTTACCATGAAATTATTTGTTGATACCGCAAAAATCGAGGATATCAAGAAGGCAGAGGAGATGGGCGTGATCTGTGGAGTGACTACCAATCCTTCACTTATCGCCAAGGAAGGTGGCAGAAGCCAGGAGGATGTTCTCAAGGAGATCGCATCTATAGTTGACGGACCGATCAGTGGTGAGGTCAAGGCAACTACAGTTGACGCAGAGGGAATGATCGCAGAGGGTCGAGAGATCGCTAAGCTTCATCCGAATATGGTCGTAAAGATCCCTATGACAATCGAGGGACTTAAGGCTGTAAAGGTTCTTGCTTCTGAGGGTATCAAGTGTAACGTTACACTTATCTTTTCAGCAAACCAGGCACTGCTCGCTGCTAAGGCAGGTGCTGCTTACGTATCACCGTTTATGGGACGTCTTGATGACATCTCTACACCGGGTATCGACCTGATCGAGCAGATCGCAGCTATTTTTGCAAACTATCCTGACATCGAGACAGAGATCATCGCAGCCAGCATCAGAAATCCGATCCACGTTACTGATTGCGCACTGGCAGGCGCTGATATCGCTACAGTACCGTATGGCGTTATCGAGCAGATGACCAAGCATCCGTTGACTGACAAGGGTATTGAGAACTTCCAGAAGGATTACATCGCTGTCTTCGGCAAGTGATGACTTAAGCCCTTAGTATACAGGAGGAAATAATCAATGGACATTAAAGAGCTTCAGAAAAAAGCCGTCGAAGTCCGCAAGGGCGTTATCGTCGGTACACATGCAGCCAAGTCCGGCCATCCGGGCGGATCACTTTCGGCTGCTGATATTTACACATATCTTTTCTTTGAGGAGTTGAATATCGATCCGGCTAAACCGGATGATCCGGATCGTGACCGCTTCGTACTCAGTAAAGGTCATACGGCACCGGGCTACTACTCGGTTCTTGCAAACCGCGGATTTTTCCCTGTAAAGGATCTCGAGACTTTGCGTCATACAGGTTCATATCTGCAGGGACATCCTGATATGAAGCACATCCCGGGCGTAGACATGTCATCGGGATCACTCGGACAGGGTATCTCGGCAGCGGTTGGTATGGCTCTATCAGCGAAGCTTTCAAACAAGAGCTATCGCGTTTATACACTTCTCGGAGACGGAGAGATCCAGGAGGGACAGGTTTGGGAGGCAGCCATGTTTGCCGGCTCCAGAGAGCTTGATAACCTCACCGTGATCGTTGACAACAACGGTCTCCAGATCGATGGACCGATCGATGAGGTAAACTCACCGTATCCGATCGATGAGAAGTTCAAGGCGTTCGGATTCCATGTGATCAATATCGACGGTAATGATTTTAATGATATCAAAAAAGCTTTCGACGAGGCTCGCGCTACAAAGGGTAAGCCGACGGCGATCATCGCAAAGACAGTCAAAGGTAAAGGCGTTTCATTCATGGAGAACCAGGTAGGCTGGCATGGCAAGGCTCCGAACGATGAGGAGTTCGAGCAGGCTATGGCTGAGCTTGATAAGATAGGAGGTGCAATCTAATGGCTGATAAGATCGCTACAAGAGACAGCTACGGTAATGCACTGGTTGAGCTCGGAAAGGCACATGATGATCTCGTGGTACTTGATGCCGACCTCGCAGCTGCTACCAAGACAGGGACTTTTAAAAAGGAGTTCCCGGAAAGACATATTGACTGCGGAATCGCAGAGTGTAACATGATGGGTATCGCAGCGGGACTCGCTACTACAGGCAAGGTACCGTTCGCATCGACATTTGCCATGTTTGCGGCAGGACGTGCTTTTGAGCAGGTTCGTAATTCGATCGGTTACCCACAGTTAAACGTAAAAATAGGCGCTACGCACGCAGGTATCTCCGTAGGAGAGGACGGTGCTACACATCAGTGTAATGAGGATGTCGCACTGATGCGTACCATCCCGGGGATGACTGTCATCGTACCGAGTGATGATATCGAGGCTAAGGCAGCGGTTAAGGCTGCATATGAGCATCAGGGACCATGCTACCTCAGATTCGGACGTCTGGCAGTACCGGTTATCAATGACAAGCCGGATTACAAGTTTGAGCTTGGAAAGGGTGTTGTTCTCCGCGAGGGTAAGGATGTGACCATCATCGCCAGCGGACTTCCCGTATCAAACTGTCTTGAAGCAGCTGAGAAGCTTGCGGCGGATGGTATTGATGCTGAGGTTATCAATATCCATACGATCAAGCCTCTCGACGAGGAGCTCGTACTAGCATCCGCGAAAAAGACAGGAAAGGTCGTAACAGTAGAGGAGCACTCCGTTATCGGTGGTCTCGGATCGGCTGTTTGCGATTGCCTTTCAGAGAAGCTTCCGACAAAGGTATTAAAGATCGGTGTGAATGATGTATTCGGTGAGTCGGGTCCGGCTCTTGAGCTCGTGGCTAAGTATGGACTTGATGCTGACAGCATCTATGAAAAGGTAAAAAGCTTCTGACATCAGTGTTCGGAAAGGACGGTGACCATGAAGAGATTTGAGATGAAGAAACTCGGGATCATTTTTGTGATCGCGTGTTTGCTCATGACCGGCTGTACCGGCAGTGAGAACTCAGGTGCCTACAAGGAGGCCGTAAGAGAGCCTGCTGCAGGCGAAGGCTTTGATTACATGGCGGACGACGTAGAGCCTGCCGTGGAGGAGGCTCAGGATACCGCAAAGTCTGATGAAGCTAACGCAGACGCGTCGAATTCATCAGGAAAAAGCGCACAGCAGTCAAACACCACAAACAAGGTAGACAAAGAAAAGCTTGTCTTCAGATGCTCCATGGTTATCGATACTCTGGAGTATACTGAATCCATAAAGAGTTTCCGCAATCTGATCAAGAAGTATGATGGTTTCGTCGAGAACGAGAATGAGTCAGATGACGGCACTACGAACGGATACTATTATTACGACGAGATGAAGCAGGGGAAGAGGCATTCTACCTATACTGCTACCGTGCGTATCCCGTCTGCCAGGTATGATGATTTCTGCGAGGAAACGGGTGGCATCGGTGAGGTCAGGACGAGAAACGCAAATGTAGAGAATGTCTCACAGAGCTACTACAACCTGCAGGCTGAGCTGGAGGTTTTGGAGGCAAAGTATCAGCGTTATCTCGAGATGCTCAAGAAGGCTGTTACGACCAAGGATATCATCGAGATCGAGAATACGATCACGAATATCGAGGTTCAGATCAACCAGATAAAGACGCAGCTCAACAGATACGATAATGATGTTGCATATTCATACGTATCCGTAACGATCAAAGAGGTTGAGAAGATCGTCCAGGAGGAAGAGCAGGGAACGGTTTCAAACGCGTTCTCAGGCTCGATGGAGGCGTTCGGTGAGGTTTGTCACAGCCTGTTTATCATCTTCATCTACTTCCTGCCATATCTGATCGTGATCCTGGTGATCCTGATCATCGTATGGCTGGCTACGATGCCTGTCAGAAAGAAGCATAAGGCTGCGAAAAAGCTCGCGAAGGAGAAGCAGGCAGCAACCCTGGGCGGACAGGCGCAGATGACTCCGCCTGCGGATGTAAAACCGTCAGAACAGGAAAAGAAATAAAGGAATAGTTATGGCAACTGAATATAAGGTGAGCCCGTTTGGGGGCGCTGTGAATATTCGTGTTAGAGTGCCCGGTTCGAAAAGCATGACGAACCGGGCATTACTTTTAGCTGCTCTCGCGGAAGGAGACAGTACACTTTTCGGTATCGGAGTGAGTGATGATTCCAGGGTTTTTATGGAGGCATTGACTGCGCTCGGATTTGACCTGAAGGAGAGTTATGAATCTGACGGATCGGTATCAGTGAAGATATCGGGTTGCTCAGGAAATCTGCCGTCAAAAAAGACTTCTGTCTATGTCGGGAGCGCCGGTACGGCCGCCCGTTTTCTAACGGCGATGATGGCTCTCTCGGACGGAAGCTATGAGGTTACATCATCGGAGCAGATGAAAAAAAGGCCGATGAAAGAGCTTCTCGAAGCACTCGAAGCGCTCGGGGCTTCATTTGATTATCACGAGGAGCCTTATGCTTTTCCTTTTACGGTCACCGGTCGTAAACACGAGTCAAATATCGATAAACCAATACCGACTGAAGTTCCATTAAATATCGATAAAAGTTCTCAGTTCTTGTCAGCTCTTCTCTTGTGTAGCCCTATGGTCCCGGAAGGCTTCACTATAAGATTGACAGGTACTCGAGATGCTTTATCCTACGTTCGAATTACGGAATACATGATGAGACAATTCAAGCAGCGCAACGGAGGCTATAGCGCATCCGAGGAGCCTTGCGCGACCGCGCCGAGCTCCGAGGAAAGCTATAGCTCCGGAGAGCGGAAATATGCTGTACAACCAAATAGCAGTTACACTTCACAAGATTATCATGTGGAACCTGATGTATCGGCTGCTTGTTATTTTTATAGTTTGGCGGCTGTGAATGGCGGAAAAGCAACGGTTATAGGAGTTAACAGGGAAAACACCCAGGGGGATCTCAGGTTTTTAGACGTGCTTGAGCGGATGGGCTGCAGAGTCAGTACCGATGCGGACGGGGATATCGTAGTGAGCAGGGATATCGGGATGCATCTGCACGGCGTAAAGGTCGATATGAGTGATTTTTCCGACCAGACGATGACTCTTGCGGCGATCGCGCCGTTTGCGAAGGGTGTGACGACTATCACGGGAGTTGCGCATATCAGGGGGCAGGAGTCGAATCGCATCGAAGCGATCGTAAATGAACTGACTCGACTTGGCGTGGAATGCGAGGAGTTGCCGGACGGGGTGCGGATCATACCGTTTGATGAGGATGAGTTAGAAAAGAGGATGGAAGAGGTGAAGGAGATACGCATCGAGACCTACAACGATCATCGCATGGCGATGGCGTTCGCGGTGGCCGGGACATTTTTGCCGGGAGTTATCATCGATAATCCTGATTGTTGCAGAAAAACGTTTGATTCGTATTTTGATATTTTAACTTGCCTAAGGGTGTAAATCATGATAAAATAAAGTGATGTATTTTCATAGGAGGAGGTGTGCCCATGCAGTCAAAAATAGCTTACACGGATGAGGTCGATGACATCGAAGAGGCAGTTGGTGAGATATTTGATGCCTTTTCTGATTTTGAATTCAAGAAAAACAGCCTCGCGATCATTTTTATGGAGGAGGATGTTGAATACCCCGAGCTCTACGAGGGATTGTCGAAGAAGTGGGATTTTCCGATCATCGGTTGTACCTGTACGGCGATGCTTGTTTCGGGTCCCGGATTTGCGAGTGACGGCATTTCTGTTCTGGTCATGACTGCAGATGACTGCAGGTTTGAGGCCGGTGTCACGGGTGAGCTCACGAGGGATAACTATGAAAAGAGCATAGCTGATCTGTACGGCGAGCTCAGTGATCGTTTGGGAGAGAAGGAAAAGATCATCATCAGCTACGCTGTATGTGTGACCGCCAGAGATCATGCCTCGGCAGATGATCTTTTGGCTGCTACTGATGCCGTGAGTAATGGTACTCCGATCATCGGAGGTCTGGCATCTGACAGATTCAGTTTTGATGATACGTGCGTTTTCTGTAATGAAAAGCTTGTCAAAAATGGCCAGGTCATCGTACTGGTTGCAGGTGAGTTTGAGCCGAAATATATTCACATCACATCTATCGAGGCGAGGGTAAGTCCTCAGACCTATGAGATCACTGAGTCAAACCATAACGAGGTTATGTGTATTGACGGAAGACCGATGGTGGATGTTCTGAAGGAAGAGGGATTCGAGGTCGGAAAAGAGGATGTTCTCAGAGAGTATCTGTTGACTCCGTTTATCGTGACCATACCGCAGCCTGATGGCGGCGAGGTACGTGCGGCCAGAAACCTCTCTCTGATCAATAAAGAGAACAAAAGCGGTCTGTTTTTGGGAGCGATGCCCAAGGGCTCGAAGATTCAGGTCGGAATTATCAATCGTGACAATGTAAAAGAGACGCTGAATACGGCGCTCAATGAACTTAAGGAGTATATCGGATCGACTGATTATCCGTATTCCACCGTATTATGTACGAGCTGTGCGGCAAGGTATCTTGCTTTGGCGAACAGTATCCAGGGGGAAGCAGGCAGATGGCTGGAGTCATTGCCTAATCAGCTCAATTTCTTCGGTATGTACTCGAATGGTGAGTTCTGCCCGGTAACAGATGATAACTCCGGAAATGATTATAATACATTCCACAACTTTACTTTCGTTATTTTAGCACTTTGATCCTAGTCTTATGGCGGGAAGGGGAAGCCTATGAGCGAGGAACTTCAGTTGTCTCCTGAGGAGGATATACAGTCCCTCCAACTGGAGATAAAGAAGCTTAAGCGTGAGGTTAAACGCGCAAAGAAGGATAACGAGCTTATGCGTATGGCCACCGAGCAGGCGATCCATACTCAGGAGTTTGTTCAGCGTGATAACCTCAGACAGCTTTTCTTCAATAAACAGATGATGAAGACATCTCCATATGCTCTTGTTCTGACCGATGAGAATCTCATGACGGTCATGGCTTCGGATGCCTATTTTCGCTATGTCGGATACGATGACAGACAGGAACTGAGTAGTGGAATACATGTACGTGAAGCATTCAATCAGCTGCTTGATGACGAGCAGATAGATGAGTTCATGGAAAAATGTGATCAGGTCAAAAACGGCGAGAGAATAGAGCCATATCTGATCAGAACCAGGATAAGAGGATCATATAGGGATATACAGGTCACGATCCGTAGCATGACGACAGATGAAGATGTGTTTGTCGGTCTGGATATCATTCTTATGGATATGACCGAGATGATCGAAGCAAAACAGAAGGCAGATGAGGCTAACCAGGCAAAGAGTAATTTCCTTGCAAACATGTCTCATGAGATCCGTACGCCGATCAATGCAGTCCTCGGAATGGATGAGATGATCCTCAGAAACTCCAACGAGGATGAGATACGTGGTTATGCCATGGATATCCAGACTGCGGGGAAAACCCTTTTGGCCATCATTAATGAGATCCTCGATTTCTCCAAGGTTGAGGAAGGAAAAATGGAGATCATACCTACCCAGTATGAGCTCGGATCTTTGATAAATGACCTGATAAACATGGTTCAGGATAAGATAAATAAAAAAGGTCTCGAGTTGGAGGTTGATGTGGATGAGGCTATGCCGCATGAACTCTTCGGCGATGAGATCCGTATAAAGCAGTGTATGCTGAACCTTTTGAATAACGCCGTTAAGTATACGGAAAAGGGCAAGATAAAGCTCGGCGTCGGTTTCCGCAGAAAAGATGATTTTACGATTTATTTGGAAGCAATCATATCCGATACCGGCATCGGCATGAAGCAGGAGGACATGGAGCGCCTGTTTACGCCGTTTACGAGAATAGAAGAAAAGAGAAACCGCACGATCGAGGGTACGGGACTCGGCATGAGTATCACGAAAAAGCTTCTCGAGCTGATGGGAACATCCCTTTCCGTTGACAGTGTGTATGGCAAGGGCTCGACGTTCTCATTTGCAGTGGAACAGAAGGTTTTGAGTGACGAGCCGATAGGAAGCTTTGTTGAGAGTTTCAAAAGCAGCAGACGTGCAGCCGAGAAAAAGCAGTACAAGGCTTTGTTTTACGCACCTCTTGCGCATGTTCTCGTGGTCGATGATACGGAGACCAACCTTATCGTGTTCAAGGGACTTTTGAAGGAGACGGGCGTGCAGATCGATACAGCGGCATCCGGTCGGGAGGCACTCATTCTCACGGAAAAGAATAAATATGATGTGGTATTTGTCGATCATATGATGCCTGAGATGGACGGACTTGAGACTCTCGAAGAGATGAAAAAGCAGCCTGATTACGATGAATCCGTTCATATTGCACTTACGGCGAATGCGATCTCGGGAGCCAGGGAGACATATCTGTCGGCCGGATTTGATGACTATCTCTCAAAGCCCATAGACGGAAGTCTTCTTGAGACGATGTTAAAAAAATACATTCCTGCATCAAAACAGGATACTCAGGAGTCCTACACGGGCCAAAAAGAAAAAACAGAGCCCGAAAAGAAAAAAGTCGAGATACCCGAATGGCTTTATGATGTACCCGGACTTGATATCAAGGAGGGTGTCAAAAACTGTGGCGGTGAGGAGAGCTTCATGAGCGTCATCACAACCTTCCATGATACTGCTGATCAGAAAAACAGGGAGATCGTGGGCTTTTTCATAACAAAGGATTGGAAGAATTACACTGTACGCGTGCATGCGCTGAAGAGCAGTGCCAGGATCATAGGGGCAT
The DNA here is from genome assembly GCA_000687695.1 of Lachnospiraceae bacterium P6B14. Taxonomy (GTDB): domain Bacteria; phylum Bacillota; class Clostridia; order Lachnospirales; family Lachnospiraceae; genus Eubacterium_F. The sequence goes on from JHWZ01000008.1 coordinate 70,675, forward strand.
TGAAGCTTTCAAAGCTTGCTGAGCAGTTGGAGATGGCGGGAAAGAGTGACGACATCGATTTTATCCTGACTCACAACGATGCGGCGCTCGGAATGTTTGAGATGCTCGATGGCAGACTGAAAAAGTTTGATGAGGTGTCTGATTCGCTTCCGATGATCGAGGATGCAGCGATGAAAGAAGCATATTCGACGATCTATGATTATACGTTAAGCTACGATTTCGGTATGGTAGAGTCTACGCTTGCCATGCTCAAGTCATATAAGTTACGTCCGGAGGATGAGGTCATCATCAAGCAGGTGAATGACAAGCTCATGAATCTGGATTGGGATGCTATAGAGGTTTTGGTCAAGGACAGAAGAAAGTGATACGGAAAAGGGGATTGTCATGGCTATTAAAATGAAAGTTGAAGGAACGGTGACTATCATAAGCTCTTCGGAGGGATTTTTTACGAAGGGTATGGAGTCAAAGATCCAGGAGATGGGGTATACTACCGCATTTGCGACTCTCGAGGAAGGGAGCAGAGTGCTCGGCAGGATCCGTTCCGGCACGGGACTCTATGTCCTTTATATGCAGGATGAGATCGAGCAGAAAATCCTTATGGATCTGCATGATATACTGAACGTGGATGGAAAGAAGGTCATAATCATCGGCGAGAGCGAGGATTATGACGCCATGAAAAAGATCATCCCGGTGACTCAGATACTCAAATGGCTTGACAGACCGCTCGATATGAATGCATTTTTGAAATGTGTACGTGAGTACTACGAGGAGGAAGAGGAGGTCTTTGAGAAAAAGACCATCCTTATCGTGGATGATGACATCACATACATGAGACTGATTTATGACTGGCTGAAGGAGGACTACACCGTAGGAATGGCATCGTCCGGTGTGCAGGCGATATCATGGCTTGTGAAAAATACCGCGGATCTCGTGCTGATGGATTACGAGATGCCGGTGGTAAATGGTCCGCAGGTGGTTCAGATGCTCCACAGCGATTCGACGACAGGCGGTATCCCGGTTATGTTTTTGACCGGTAAAAATGAAAAGGAGTTCGTTATGAGCGTGGTCGACCTAAAGCCGGTTGACTACCTGCTGAAGACGATCGATAAGATGGCGCTGTTGGGGAAGATTAAGAAGTTCTTTGAAAGTCAGAGGAAGCTGAATAAAGATTGATATGAAGACATACGAAGGCGGGCGGGAATTGATGACTATTTCTGTGAGGGCACGCTTTCGCTTCTTTATCATACGTCACGTTGTGCGACTCGAAGGAAACTCTTCGAGTTTCCTAACCTCGTCTGCGCAACGACGTATGATACATATCCCTCACAGTGAAATATGTCATCAATTCCCTTTGAGCGTGCCAGTTCCATGTTAGTTTTTTTAGAAGAGTTTTTCTCTTCTTTTTTTTAAACTTTATTAAAAATATGTATTGACAGTAATTAATTTAAGGCTTAATATAATATTTGTGACTTTTATAAGTATAAGAAGGGAAGTTTTTTAATGAAAACGATTATTGAGAGACTGAGTGATATCGCGGGGTCGGCGTTTGAGAAGGCCGGATATGACCCAAAATACGGCAAGGTCGGGGTGTCGAACAGACCTGATCTGTGCCAGTATCAGTGTAACGGAGCCATGGCAGCTGCAAAGGAGTATCATAAAGCGCCGATCCAGATCGCGAATGAGATCGTGGAGGGGATGGACATATATGATGCCTTTGAGTCAGTCGAGGCTGTGAATCCGGGATTTATCAATATCAATATCAATCCGGAGTTTCTGGCTGAGTATGTCGAGCAGATGAGCAGGGATGCGAGACTCGGGGTGCCGGTGCCGGAGAATCCGAAAACCATTATCGTTGATTACGGCGGAGCGAACGTGGCAAAGCCGCTTCATGTAGGACATTTGAGACCGGCTACGATTGGTGAGAGTGTTAAGAGAATTTGTGCATTTGCCGGACACAAGGTGATAGGTGATGTGCATCTGGGTGACTGGGGACTGCAGATGGGACTTATCATCGCAGAGTTGAAGAAAAGAAGCCCCGAGCTTGTTTACTTTGATGAGAACTTCTCAGGTGAGTACCCGAAAGAAGCTCCATTTACGATAAGTGACTTAGAGGAGATCTATCCGGCAGCGAGTGCGAGATCCAAGGAGGATGAGGAGTTCAGACTCGAGGCCGAGGAGAACACGAGACGTCTTCAGTCAGGATATGAGCCCTATATGGCAATCTGGCGTCATATCATGGACGTATCGGTCGCTGATCTGAAAAAGAACTATGACAGACTGGATGTGCACTTCGACCTTTGGAAGGGCGAGAGTGATGTCGAGAGTTATATCCCCGATATGGTCGAGGATCTGAAGGCAAAGGGATTGGCGCATGAGAGTGATGGTGCTCTCGTTGTGGATGTAACGGAGCCCGATGATGCGAAGGAATTGCCACCGTGTATTATCCTTAAGTCGAACGGGGCAACGCTCTATGCGACTACGGATCTGGCAACGATCATAGAAAGGGAGAAGCTGTATAAACCTGATCAGATAGTCTATGTGGCTGATAAAAGGCAGTCACTGCATTTTACACAGGTATTCAGGGTAGCCAAAAAAGCTCGTCTTCTTCCTGATGCGACTGAGCTCGTACATATAGGCTTCGGTACGATGAATGGTCCCGACGGAAAGCCGTTTAAAACGAGAGACGGAGGGATACTGAGGCTCGAGCAGTTACATGCGCAGATAGTAGATGAAGTCAAGACCAAGATGCGTGAGAACCGTGATTACGGTGAGGTAGAGCTCGAGGAGATCGCTGATAAGGTCGGACTTGCCGCCCTGAAGTACGGAGATCTGTCCAACCAGGCAGCGAAGGATTACATTTTTGATGTTGAGAGGTTCGCCTCATTCGAAGGAAATACAGGACCATATATACTGTATACGATAGTGAGGATCGGTTCCGTGCTTTCGAAGTTCACTGATGAGGGTGGCACTATCGATGAGGATGAGGAGCTGATGGCTCCGAAATCAGAGAGTGAGAGCGAGCTTTACAGGACGCTGGCGGGCTTTATCGAGATGGTGGATGCCGCATACAGGGAGCTCGCGCCGCACAAGGTTTGCCAGTATGTATACGCGCTATCTGAGGCGTTTAACCATTTTTACCACGATACCAGGATCCTCGCGGAGGAGGATGAGGATCAGAAAAACTCGTATCTGAGGTTGATAGAGTTGGTAAGACGTGTTTTGAAACAGGGAATTGATTTGCTCGGCTTCGAAGCGCCGATTAAGATGTGAGGAGGGAATAAGATGTTTATCGGAAGAGAGAAGGAGAGGAAGCAGCTGGAAGCTTCCTTCAAGAAAAATGACAACGACATTGTGATCCTTTACGGACGTGAGGGTGTCGGAAAGACAACTCTTGTTAAGGAGTTTGTAAAGGACAAGCATATGGTCTACTATCAGGCCAGAGAGCTTTCCGAGAAGGAGCAGAGTCGCTATTTCGACAAAAAGAAAGAGGAGATCTCGAAGTTTCTTCTTATCCCTACCAGAGAAAAATGTGTGCTTGTTATCGATGAGTTTGACCTGATGCAGAAGGGGTACAAGACATTTTTCCAGGATTTCATCTCATATCTGAACACACTTCCCATCGGACAGGTGATGGTGCTTTTGGTGAGTTCGTCCGTTCAGTGGGTTGAGAATAAGATGGCTGACGAGGCACCGGAACTGATCGGTGAGGTCGCTGCGTTTATCAAGCTTCGTGAGTTCACATTCCTTGAGATGGTGGATCGTTTCCCGAACTCAACTACAGAGGATATAATCACTATTTACGGAATCCTCGGCGGTGTGCCGGAGTATCTCGATCTGTGGAATCCGAAGGAGTCTGTACGCAAGAATATCATAAGACTGTTCCTCGATGAGCACGCTCCATTGAAAAAGGAGCCGTCGAGATTTCTTAAGACCGTGCTCAGGGAGCTTCCTTTCTACAACACGATCCTTTCCGTGCTTGCAGAGGATATGCCGAAGCTTAATTACCTATACAACAGAACAGGATTCTCACGCGCCAAGATTTCCGTATATATCAAAAATCTTATCCAGCTCGATGTGGCTACGAAGATCTTTTCTTTCGAGCCTGATAAGAGAGATGCCGTTCAGAAGGGTCTTTACGGTATCACGGATTCTTTGCTTAAGTTCTACTTCAAGTTGATATATCCGAATATCAGTGAGCTTTCTTTGCTTACACCGGAGGAGTATTTCGCGAAGTATATAAAGGACGAGCTTCCGGGTATCATGGAGTATGCTTATATCAAGGTCTGCAGAGAGTTCATGGACCTGATGAGCCGTTACGATCGTCTGCCGGAGAAGTTTGGAAATTTCGGTTCTTTGTATGGAAAGACAGGATTTATTCCGCTTGTTTCTCGTGCGGAGAATGGCAAGATAGTTGTCGGAGAGTGTAAGTGGTCATCGAAGCCGATGAGCATGAAAGATTTTGAGGCGCTTCTTGACAATACAAATCAGCTTGGCAAGGAGGCGGATTATTATTATCTGTTCTCCAAGGAGGGCTTTGCTCAGGATCTCGCTGCGATGGCACAGAATATGGACAATATCAATACCATTTCGTTGGAAGATATGTAGTGTTTCCGTGTGGCATAGACGGACGAGTTTGACCTTTCCGTTCCGTGCGGTTTTAAGCGCAATTCTGAATTATCCACTCGGGACTCCACTCGCGTCATTCGGAACCGTAGCGGTGCACGACTCGAAGGGAACTCAAAGAGTTCCCTGACCTCGTCTGCGCACCGACGCTTCCGACAGGTCCCTCGTTAGATAATTCAATCTGAAATTATTGACCATACCTGTATATGAAAGGTGATTCTATGGATAAACTATACCAGTATGTAAGTTCTTTAATTATGTATAATGGTTCACGCGATGGAACCGTGCTTGAGAGGCTGAGTGATATTATCCGTGGTTATGAGAAGAATCCGTCTTCGGGGGTGAATCCGCAGGCGCAGGTGAATGATGAGATCCACAGGATACTCGAGATCGCGACTACGTATGGATTTACTGATAATCTGTGGAAATCGTATATTGCTTATTTGATTGCTACTGACGAGAATCCTTTCAGTATACTGTGTGAGATGGTGGGTGCGGCTGATAACGCCTCTGCGAATGTGATAGTTAAAAAGGATATGGATAATTTCTATCGCATTTATAATTATGATTTCAAGAAAGCAGAGGATGTGATCGGGACGGATTGTTTTTCTTTGTTGCTTGATTACAAGAGTATGCATAAGGATGCCAACACCTATAATATGAGCGTCAGCGAGAAAGTTAAGGAGCTTCGTTTGGAGCTTGATAAAGCGAAGGGCGGAGATGATTTCTTTGATATCGTGACCGGGTTTTACAAGCGCTACGGTGTGGGCAAGTTCGGACTTAATAAGGCGTTCAGAGTGATCGGTGAGGGCAAGGATTTTTCCATCGAGGCGATCACGCATACCTCTGATGTGACTCTTGATCATCTGGTCGGTTATGAGTCGCAGAAGGAGAGACTGATCGAAAATACGGAAGCATTTGTTTCCGGCAGGCCGGCGAATAATTGCCTTTTATATGGTGATGCGGGAACCGGAAAATCGACCTGTATAAAAGCTATTGTAAACAAGTACTATGACAGGGGACTGAGACTGATTGAGATCTACAAGCACCAGTTTAAAGAATTGTCCTCTATTATACGTCAGGTCAAAAACCGCAATTACAGATTTATAATCTATATGGATGACCTGTCCTTCGAAGAGTTTGAAACGGATTATAAGTATTTAAAAGCTGTTATCGAAGGCGGTATGGAGGTTCGTCCGGAAAACGTCTTAATCTATGCCACATCAAATCGACGTCACCTGATCCGTGAGACTTGGAGTGACAGAAGTGATATGAGCCAGGATGAAGTTCATCGCAGTGATACGATGCAGGAAAAGTTATCATTGGTCGCTCGTTTCGGTGTCACGATCAGCTTCGAAAAGCCTTCTAAAAAGCTGTTTGACGAAATTGTCATCGAACTCGCCAAGGGCGCGGGAATCGATCTTGCTCAAGAGGAGTTAATAGCGCAGGCAAACGTTTGGAGTTTACGTAATGGAGGTTACTCCGGTCGAACCGCGGAACAGTTTGTTGTTAGTTTACTAAGCAAATCATAACCGAATCTTTACTCGGAGACGGCCAAGTCTGTCAAGTCTCCTCGTATGCGATTCGGCTTATGATTTGCGATAACACTGGAACAAGAATAAGCGCCGACGGCGTGAGTTCTCTCATAGCGAGACAGCGTAGCTGCAGAGTCGAACGAACTGTTCCAGTTCGTTTAGAGAATCTCACATAGCGTTCGGCGCGACAGGAGACTAATTATGTTCGAAAAATATTTTCCTGACGAAACAGTAAGTTCGACTTACGACATCGATTTCGAGAAGCTTTACGCGGACGGTTACCGCGGCTTGCTTTTCGACATTGACAATACCTTAGTCAAACACGGCGAAGGTGCCGATGACCGCGCAAAGGAGCTGTTTTTGCGCCTGAAAAAGATCGGTTTCGAGTGTTGTCTGATTTCGAATAATAAAAAACGCCGGGTGCATATGTTCAATGAGGACATCGGTGTGCATAGCGTTTTTAACGCGCATAAGCCTGCGGCAAAGGGTTACTATTACGCGATGGAGCTGATGAATACCAACCTGAATAACACTGTGTTTATCGGCGACCAGCTATTTACGGATATTTTCGGAGCGAAGAGAATCGGCATGAAGAATTACCTCGTTGCGCCGATCAACAAGCGCGAAGAGATCCAGATCGTGATCAAAAGAAAGCTTGAGAATGTAGTGCTCTCGGAGTACAGAGCAAAGATTAAAGCGAAGTTGAGAGCCAGAGAGATCGAAAAGGGTATTCAGAGCCAGGAAAAGCGTGAGATAAAGGAATGGAAGAAAAAGCGGTATACCCAGCTGAGGAGACAGTGACAAAACAATGATGGTATCGCGCATTATATTTCGAGAAGGAAACTATGAGAGAAGAGATTGATAAGCTGTTATCAGAAGCCAAGGTTGATATGGTGCTGATAACGGATGAAGCGAATATGAGATTTTTATCTGGCTTTACGGGCGAGGGGTATCTGCTCATCACGAAGGATGCCGGTAAGGTCGTTACCGACTCGAGATATACGATCGCGGCGGTAGAGGAGTGTCCCGGCTTCGAGGTGATCGATTGGGGCGAGCTCGGATATTATAAGCCTGCCATGGACGCGGTAAAGGATAAGCAGATAAAGAGTGTCGGATACGAGGATATGTATCTGACAGTGGCAGAGTTCAAACAGTTTGAAAAGAAGCTGAAAAGATACGCAGAATTAAAGCCTCTCGGAGCCAAGGCGGATGAGCTCAGGCAAATAAAGGATGAGACGGAGATCGGCCTGATAGCTGAGGCTGAGGCCATAGGAGACAGGGCTTTTTCAAGGCTTATGCTGGATCTGGGAGTCGATGTCCGAAAACTCGGCGAGGTCGGTAAAGAGGTGGCGCGCTACCATGTCCGTACGCCGATAGATGCGCTTAGGTCGACCGAAAAACAGATTGCAGCAAAGCTCGAGTTTTATATGAAGGATGAGGGCGGAGAGAAGCTCAGTTTCGATACTATCGCAGCGAGCGGAACGAACGGAGCAAAGCCTCATGCGGTGCCAACCGATAAGCTGCTGAAAAAAGGCGAGCTTCTGACTTTGGATTTCGGGTGCGTTTACAAAGGCTACTGCTCAGATATGACGAGGACAATAGCTATCGGTAAACCATCGACGGCTCTTACAAAGATATATAACATAGTGAAAAATGCCCAGCAGGTCGCGCTCGACGGCATACGTCCCGGTATGACTGGCAAGGATATAGATGCGCTGGCGCGTGATGTAATAGCAAAAGAAGGCTACGCAAAGGATTTCGGCCACTCGTTGGGACATTCTGTTGGTCTGAAAATCCACGAGAAACCCGGGTTTTCAAAAAAAGAAAAGACAGAAATACGTCCGGGAATGGTCGTATCCGTCGAGCCCGGAATATACGTAGAAAACCTCGGTGGAGTGCGTATAGAGGACCTTGTAGCTATCACAGACGACGGAATCAGAAATCTTTCGAGGTCAGTTAAGGATTTGATTGTAGTATAATATTGATATAAAACATAAGATTTGAATAAAAAGTAAAGTTTGAACATAAAAAGTAGGATTATTATATTTTACTACAGTAAGGAAACTGTGAATGCTTTGTGAGGAGACTTGATCGCTGATCCCGTCTCCGAGCGAAGCAGTTCACAGTTTCCGACAGAAAAAAACGAAGGAGACATGCCTATGAGCAAACGAGAAAACCCGGATGTGAGAGAGCTTATCTGCGTTCCGATCGTATCTTTGGTGTGGTTCGGCATACTCGCTGAAGCCCGTAAAATAGCGGAAGAGCGAGTTGATATGGCCGAGTGGAGACTCGACTTTTTTGCCGGACATGCAGAGGAAATCCCGGCGGTCATCAAGGAATTAAAAGGGATACTTGGCGATAAGAAGCTGATCGTAACGCTTCGTTCCACGGACGAGGGTGGCGAGGATAAAGGTGACCGTTTTGACTATTTTTCGACCATATCCATGATCATTGATCAGGGACTCGCCGACTATGTCGATATCGAAGTGGAAAAGGATGAGAAAAAGCTTCGTGAGATGATCGTAAAAGCGCAGGGCAAGTTTACAAAGATCATCGGTTCCTACCACGACTTTGAAAAGATGCCGGATGAGGATTTCATCGTAGAAAAGCTTACAAAGATGCGTGATGAAGGCTGTGATGTCGGCAAGATCGCATGCATGGCCGAGTCTACGGATGATGCCGGGAGAATGCTGGTTGCGACGGGACGTTTTCATGATAAACACCCGTCATTTCCGATAGCGACCATGGCGATGGGAAGACCGGGATATGTCACCAGACTCTACGGTGGGCTGTATGGCTCGAGAGTGACTTTCGCCACACTTGACAAGGCTTCAGCACCGGGACAGCGCAGTGTGCAGGAGGTGCTAACGACCTTTGATAAGCTGTTTTCCAGACCTGGGCATATCATTCTTATAGGATTCATGGGTACCGGAAAGTCAACGATGTCGAAGTTTATTTCCGAAAAATACGGAATCCCTGAGATAGATACGGATTCCATGATCGTATCTAAAACGGGTAAGCAGATATCCGAGATTTTTGACGAGGAGGGCGAAGAGACCTTCCGAAGGGTTGAGACGGATATTCTCGATGAGCTCGGGACCCATGACAGATCGGTCGTTTCGTGCGGCGGTGGCACGGTGCTCCGAGACATAAATATCAGAAAACTGAAGAACTTCGGAACGATAGTTCTTCTTACAGCAAAGCCGGAGACTATCCACAAGAGAATACATAAGGATAACTCCAGACCGCTTCTTGACGGCAATATGAATGTCGGTTATATCGCTGAGCTTCTCGAAAAGAGAATGCCTTCATATGAGCGTGCCGCGGATGTCGTTGTAGCGACGGATGACCGTGATATAGAGGATATTGCGGCGGAAATATGGGAACATACTAAGTAAAAATCCCGAGTGCGATCTTTCGCAGTATCATCAGAAGCGCGTGTGGGAACATTTTTCTTGCATTTTGTGATGATATAGGGTAGAATATTTATATCTTGTATAAAAAGATTGGAGGAAAATCATGATTTCAGCAGGTGATTTCAGAAACGGTCTTACCGTAGAGATCGAGGGAGTAGTTTATCAGGTTGTCGAGTTTCAGCATGTTAAGCCGGGAAAAGGTGCGGCATTTGTACGTACAAAGCTCCGCAACGTAGTTGATGGTGGTGTAGTTGAGAAGACTTTCCGTCCGACAGAGAAATTCCCGCAGGCACACATCGACAAGAAGGAGATGCAGTACCTGTACAAGGATGATATGTATCATTTTATGGACAACGAGTCCTATGAGCAGATCGATCTGACTGAGGATGCAGTCGGAGAGACAATGAAGTTTGTAAAGGAGAACGATAACGTTAAAGTTCTTTCCTACAAGGGAAACATCTTTTCTATCGAGCCTCCTATGTTTGCAGAGCTTGAGGTTACAGAGACTGAGCCGGGTGTGAAGGGTGACACAGCGACAAACGTTACCAAGCCGGCTACCGTGGAGACAGGTGCTCAGGTTGCAGTACCGCTGTTTGTCAATCAGGGTGATCGTATCCAGATCGACACACGTACGGGAGAGTATCTGAAGAGACTTTGATCTGTTTCGGAGATGATGCCTATGATGAAAAAGCCGATTAAAAAGATCATCGCATTGATGATGTGCTTCATATTCGCAACATCTGTCGTGACCGGTTGTGGTGACGACTCGGCTTCGAATGACGAAAACAAGATTAAGATAGGTGTGTCCATATGGAGCACTACTGATTCTCTGGGTGTTCAATGTAAAAAAATACTTGATCATACGGCGCATATCCTCGGTGATGTAGAGCTTGAGTATATCGTTCAGGGGCATGTCTCCGAGAAGGTCACATCGAGTGTTCAGGCTCTGATCAATGATGGTTGCAAGGGCATCATTGTTTGCAATTCCGCTGACAGCGAGATGAACTCCATCATACGATCCTGCAACGAGTCCGGTGTCTACCTGGCACAGTTCTTCCGTGTGATAAGTGAACAGGAGTCCGATGATATCTACCAGAAGGGAATGGAATCAAAGTATTTCATCGGTTCCGTACATGAGGACGAGGTCGAGAACGGCGAGAAACTCGGGAATATTCTTCTTGAGAAAGGTTGCAGACATATCGGTATCGTCGGATGGGAGCAGGGTGATTCGACTTGGTTACGGCGCTGGGAAGGATACAGAGAGGCTGTTAATCAGTGGAATGCGAGCCATGGCGGCGACGAGGCAACTCTATATGATCCGCAGTATGCAGGAACGACCATAGAGGGTGGCGAGAAAGCTGCCAACGCATTTATGGACAAGTATTCTGATCTGGATGCATTGATAGCTGCCGGAGGCGGCGGTGATCCTTTTGAGGGTGTTCTTAACGCTGTTGAGAAGGCCGGAAAAGTCAGTGATATAAAGGTTGTCTCCACTGATTTCAGGGATGATCTGGAGGCCAGACTTGAGCAGGGATCCATAGCAGCTGAGTCCGGTGGACATTACTGTGATCCGTTGTTTGCATTTTTCATGGTATACAATGCGATAAACGGGGATACAGCTTATATCGAAGGAAACTTCAACGAGATACATTTTCCGTATCTATACGTATTCTCGCCACAAACCTATTCCGATTATGAGAAGCTTTTTGTAAATCAGTTTCCATACTCGGATGAGGAGATTAAGGGTATGAGCGGGGCCAGCTTCGACCAGCTGAAAAACATGGCTGAGTCTCTTTCTATCGAGGACGCAAAGAATCGACTTGGCAAATGATAATAAAAAATATGGCCGATGATGTTTTAGTGCTATCATCGGCCGTTTCTATAATCTGGAGGAAATATGGGCTTTCTGGATAAAAAGAAAAATGAAGAGTGGATCGACGGGACGCCGGAGAGCTTTAAGATTTGGTTTTGGATCAGGCTGGCGGTATGCCTTTTTCTCATGTATACCGGAGGTGAGCTGATCTATCACTATGTCGAGGGTGAGATAGGATGGGGAGCGATCGCCGGAGCGGCAGTGTTCTTTATTTTCGGAATCGTCTTCTTAATCCTTGATATCAGCAGGTATGTTAAGCTGAGACGGGCTGTAAAGCAGAGGGATGAAGCCGAGTCAAGCGAGGATGCCGGACGGACTGCCGGCGCATCTTCGCTCGGGGACGGGCCAAGTCTGTCAAGTCCCCTCGCGGGCGGTACGCTCGGCAGTTCTGAGAGAACTGAGCATGATAATAATCTGTCTGATGTGAGGTTGGAGACGAGCATCAGGAAGTTTGCAACGTATGTGGTTGATGATAATATAGATGAGGAGGATGAGGCCGATGATGAAGTTTAAAAATGCCAAGAAACGCGGGAAATGGTCGATTCAGGCCGGACCGAAGAAGCGCAGGTTTATCGTGAAGTCAAAGAGGCCCGGTAAGTGGTCGTTGAAGTTTAAGCTCGGAAGCAAGAATCACAACAAGATGCACAAGATGGACAAGCTGAAGAAACTTCCGAAGATGAAAAAGATGAGCAAGATGCAGAAGATGAAGAAGCTTGACAAGATCAAAAGGCTTCCGAAACTGAAGATGAAACATAAGTAATAAACAGGGATTACAGGTGGAAGCCGTCTTAACGCAGCTATTTTTACAGCCGGGGGATGACTTATGAAAAAGAGAACTAAAGCGGTTATTGCCGTGCTTTTGACAGTATCAGGGATGATGTCTCAGACATTCATCCCTGTAGTTTACGCTGAGAAACAAAGTGTCGCGACATCTGTTAAGGTTGACGCGGTATCTGCTGAGGTTGCATATGGAGATGCAGTGTCAGAGCAGGCCGTGACAGAGAGTCCGCTACCTACTGAGACGCCGGTACAGACACCGCTTCCGAATCCGATACGTGTGAAGGGGAAAACCGCAAATATCGATCTGGGACCTAAAACGGTACTTAAAAAATCCAAGGTGCTTTCCATATCCGGAGCGAAAGGAGCGTTATCTTTCAAAAAGATAAGCGGAAATAAAAAGATCAGGATCAACGGATCAAACGGAAAGGTAACGGTAAAAGAAAGGCTTGCTAAAGGAACATATATTGTTCGCGTTAAGGTTACTGCCGCGGGCAATGATATGTACAGAGCAGGGGCGCTTACAAAGTCGTTTAAGATAAGGGTGTCGGCTACAAGTCTGAGTTCGGCAGACTCTTATAATTATAACAAAAAAGTGAATTTCGGTCTGAGTTATAACGGGCACAACAGGCCCGGAGCATGTGCTCCTTACAGTGGTTTTTCTTTCAAAAAATGGGGTGCGATGTATGTAAAACATCCGGATAAAAAAGAGATATATTTAACATTTGATTGCGGTTATGATAACGGAAACACCGTTAAAGTATTAAACACACTGAAAAAGAAAAAGGTCAAGGCTATCTTTTTTATAACAAAGGGTTTTCTTGACGATAAGCCCGGGCTTGTTAAGAGGATGAAGCGTGAAGGTCATCTGGTCGGAAATCATACGATGAGCCATCCGTACATGTATAACTGCTCTGATGAAAAAATAAGATCAGAGCTGACCGGTATGGAAAAGCTTATGAAGCAAAAGACCGGTTACAAGATGGACAGATTTATCAGACCTCCATATGGGTCATTCAGCATCAGAGTGCTAAAAACCGCAAAGGAGCTCGGATACAAAACAGTATTATGGAGTCTGGCATGGTATGATTATGATGAGGCGCACCAGCCCTCTGTGAGCTCTGTTGTTGACAAGTTCAGAAACCGTTATCACAAGGGTATGATACCGCTATTACATATCACATCATCGGCGGATACACAGGCGCTTCCTCAGATAATATCGTATATGAAAAGCAAGAAATACAAGTTTTGCCAGTTTAGCAGTTAGGAGACAAAATGAAGCTGATATCATGGAATGTTAATGGCTTACGAGCATGCGTAGGGAAAAACTTTAATGAGGCATTCGACACACTGGACGCGGATGTTTTCTGTCTGCAGGAGACAAAGCTTCAGGAGGGGCAGATAGATCTGGACCTACCGGGCTATCATCAGTATTGGAACTATGCCGAGAAAAAGGGATACTCAGGAACGGCCGTATTTACGAAGACTGAGCCGATAGACGTGACCTATGGAATAGGTGTAGATGAGCATGACCATGAGGGACGTGTGATCACGTGCGAGTTTGAGGATTTTTATTTCGTTTGTGTGTATGTTCCGAACTCACAAAATGAGCTGAAAAGACTTGATTACCGCATGAGATGGGAGGATGATTTCCGGGCGTATCTGTGTGGGCTGAAGGAGAAGAAGGGCGTTATCGTCACGGGAGATATGAACGTGGCTCATCAGGAGATCGACCTCAAAAACCCGTCGGCAAATCATCATAACGCGGGCTTTACCGACGAGGAACGCGGCAAGATGACAGAGCTTCTCGATGCCGGCTTCATCGATAGCTTCAGATATCTGTATCCGGATGTGACGGATGTATACAGCTGGTGGTCATATCGTTTTTCTGCCAGAAGCAGGAACGCAGGGTGGAGGATTGACTATTTTCTCGTATCAGAGGATATGAAGGATCGTATCGGGGATGCGAAGATCCATACCGACATACTCGGCTCAGATCACTGTCCGGTTGAGCTGACTATTTGAGAGAATGGTTTAAAATATGGTGGGATGACATATGTTTTGTATTGTTATGGCTATGGCGGAGACGCCGGAGGACAGAACTAAGCTTGAAAAGCTGTTTAATCTATATGAAAAGATGATGTACCGTATTGCATACGGTATTCTTAACCATCATCATGATTCTGAAGATGCCGTGATTACTGCTTGGGAGCGGGTTGCGGCGAATCTTGATAAAATACTTGAAATCGATTGTCCCCAGACCAAGAGCTTTATCGTTATAATAGTTGAAAGAGTGGCAATAGATATATATCGTCGTAATTCCAGAATACGTAATAATGAAATGTCAGCGGATAAACTTGAGGAGTCGCCGGTGATTCTGACAAAAGATCAAGCACTCGAGGACGTAGAGATGGCCGATGTATTCAGGCGTTTGCCGAAAAAGTATAGTGAAGTGATGAGTTATCACTACATGAACGGAATGACGATGGAAGAGATTGCAAAGTTAACCGATATTTCTGTTGAGGCGGTAAAAAAGCGGATACAACGAGGCAGAGCGATCATAGCAAAGGAGATGGGGATTGATGAGTGAGGACAGGATCAAGGAAGCTTTTGTAAAATATATGACTGCCGAGATGAGCTTGATCGGTCCTGATGTCATGAATTATGAGCATCAGCCGTATTCCAGATCGTTTAAAAAACGGTTTCGTGCTTTGGTCCGATCGGAAAAGTATTTCGGCGGATCGATCAGGATGTACAGATACGTTCGCCGTGTGGCTGTTTTTGTGGCTGTCGTAGTTGGATTGCTCGGTATAAACGAAGTCAGTGCAAGGACGATAGGATTCAATGTATGGGATGTATTCTCTTCATATGATGCGGAGTCCGAGACGATAGATTATAGTTACAAAGATAGAATACATGATGCACCTACGGCGGTAAGGGATATTCCGAATTATGTACCGGAGGGGATGAAAAAGCTGCCTGATGTTACGAATGAAGACGCGATTCTTTCCGAGTGGAGATCTCAAAAAACAGGAGATAAGTGTTGCATTCAGTATGCGAGGGATCGCATTACTGAAACAGGTATACTCTTTGTGGATGGTGATTATGTCAAAAAGGAAAATGTGGATATCAGCGGTATACGGGCAAAGATATGCTATAAGGATTCGGATATGAAGCATGCATGGATAGACTGGGCGGATTCAGATTATGGATATCATATTGAGGTATACAATATGGATGGTGCAAGAGAAACGTTGATAAGTATGGCGGAGAGCATCTATAGATAAGTTTTAAGTTGGGGACAAAATTTTTTGGAAAGTTTTGTCCCCAAACCTCTTTTCTGATCGTTATAGTAAGTAGAACGGTACGAAAGGAGAAATTCAAAGATGAGTGTGTATGAAAGGAGAAGGACTATGACTAACGAAAAAGCAATTACCACAACTCAAAAAGTAATAAGGATTATTAAGCCGTTGAGTCTGATAGTTTACTTGATCATATGGGCGTTGTGCCTTGGAGCGTTCTATGTTATCAAGGACGACTCAGGAGGTTTTGGGTATACAATACTTGTTATTTATTTTCTTATTCCGGTGTCTACATTTGTTGCTTCCGTCCTGTTTGGAGCGTTTGACTTTGGAGGGAAGCTCAAGTGGATATGGCCGGTATTCTTTGGGTTCATGTATATGCTTTTAGAATATGTCACGTATAGATTGGGTAACACTATTGCTTCTGGAAATATCAATCCTCTTGACAAGGATGATTTAATGATGTTTGTTAATGGCTTAATAGTATCTGCATTCGCGATCATTGTCGGGCACATCGTGTATTTGACGGTGGTACGAAGATATGATTTGTTAAAAACCAAGAAAACGATGAGTTGAAAAGGAGGAAGGTATGCTAGAATACGGAGATGATTCAAGTCGATTTGTGAAAAAGATAGTGTCATATCTTTCGGTGCTTGTGTCGATAGTTTTGCTTTTTCAGGTAGACAAATCATCAAAATGGTGTTAGAATCTCCATTGAAACATCTTTTTGTGCGGCGAAAGGAAATCTGCTATGGTCATCATGCATGGTGAGGATAAGGTTGCTTATATCGGGAAAAATGGGTCGGCAGAGGTATTCGACGAGCTGTGGATGCCTTACGACCTTTATTTCGAGGCGGCCTCTGACGACATCGATGATTTCGTGCAGAATTTGGAAAACTTTTATCACTGGTGTGCTACGAGGCTTATACATATCGACAGGAAGTATATCAAGGAAATACTTAACAGTATCGGAGCATCTCAGCAGATGACTGATCGGGACAGGGCAAAGGTGGCATTGTCATACCATGCCCTGTCCCTGATTGATTTATACTGGGTGCGTGAGGATGATGAGGAGATTAGTTTTGCTGAGATAAACCTGTATGATCATTCTCTTAGCAACGCGTTTACTGATCTGAGCCTTCGTGGGAAGTCGATGACTGTCGAGAATGCTCATATGATTGCTGATAACCTGAATACGCCGGGAATGTTTCCTAAGGCATGGGTGAGAGACGGCGGAACATTTTTTCTGTTGAAGGACGGAGATCAGGATTCGGTGGAGAAGGAGCTTCTGGCCGGTTGCATTGCGAGCTGCTTTGATGTGCCGCAGGTGAAATACGAGCGGGCTGAGTATGAGGAAATGTCTGTATCAAGGTCGCAGATCATCACATCGAAGAAATACAGTATCGTCACTATGGAGGCGTTTCAGATATATGCGCTGAATCACGATATGAGTTGGCTTGATGAGGTTTTGACTAAGGACGCCGAAGGGTACTACATGATGAATGTTATTGACTATCTGGTCGGAAATACGGATCGCCATTGGGGCAATTGGGGTTGGCTCGTCGATAATGAGACGGGAGAGCGTGTGCGCCTGCATGATCTGATGGATTTTAACCAGTCGTTCGGTGCGTATGATACGATAGATGGAGCTCAGTGTCAGACGGCTGAGGGGATGACGCAGCGTGAGGCTGCCAAGGAGGCGGTGAAAAGACTCAAAGGATGGCAACCCGTGAGAGATATCGATGATGCGTGGTTTGGTGATAGGGATGAGTGGAGAGAGATGTTTCATAAGCGGTTTCGTGAACTGGGATAATTTGATGATTGACGCGGACCCGTGATTTGTGGTATAATGCTAGAGTTGAATGAAATCGCCACGGCGATGAGTATAGAATACTGAACGGAGGATTCTAAAATGGATAACGAGAACACTGAAGGAATCGGAGAGATCCAGATCGCGAATGAGGTCGTAGCTGCTATCGCGGGTATATCTGCCAGCGAGATTGAGGGCGTGGAGACCATGAGCGGCGGCATGAAAAACGAGATGGTAAACAAGTTCGGTGCCAAGAAAAATGCCAAGGGTGTTAAAGTCGTAGTTGATGATGACACGGCTGAGGTCGAGATCGCGATCAACATGAAATACGGTTACTCCATCCCTGAGACCTGTGAGAAGGTACAGGATCGTGTGTCTCAGGCTATCAATGAGATGACCGGACTTACCTGCAGCAAGGTAAATGTGACTATCGCCGGAGTAGAGCTTCCGAAGGATTGATTATACTATGAATAGACATGAACTGAGAACCTGCGTGTTCCTCCTGCTGTTTCAGAAGGATTTTTATCCTGACGAGCAGTATGGGGAGCAGCAGGATATTTTTCTAAATGAGGTTAAAAATGAGGAGCCGCTGACCGGTGATGATCTTGATTTCATCCGGGAAGAGGTTTCTAAGGTTATACCGCTTTTGCCCGAGATCGACGCAAAGATCGAGGCTGCGAGCGAGGGATGGAAGCTGAAGCGTATCGCGAAGGCTGAGTTGGCCATACTGCGTCTGGGCGTATATGAGGCACTCTATGATGACGATGTGCCGGTGAGTGTCGCTATAGACGAGGCAGTAGAGCTTGCAAAGGATTACGGCCGTGACAAGGGATATGCCTTTGTGAACGGGGTGCTGGATACCATAGTTAAGAATAAATAATCCGAACCACACTATGTTTGGAACATTTGGGGGTTACAGAATTGGATTACGGTTTGATAGGCGGGAGACTGGGTCACAGCTACTCAAAGGAAATCCACGAGAAACTGGCTGACTATACATATGAGCTGTGTCCTCTTTCGGAGAATGAGTTTGCTCCTTTCATGGAGAAGCATGATTTTAAGGCCATAAACGTGACGATCCCGTATAAGCAGAGGGTGATTCCTTATCTTTTGAAAATGGATAAGAAAGCCGAAAAGATCGGTGCGGTAAACTGTATCGTGAATCGTAATGGCGAGCTCTACGGGTACAATACGGATTATGATGGTTTTGCATACATGCTTGACAAGCATAATGTCGAGGTTGCCAGAAAAAAGATCCTCGTGATCGGTAACGGCGGAGCTGCGCAGGCTGTGAAGGCGTGTCTGAACGACAGAAAATGCAGAGAGATCGTGATTGTTCGCAGAGGTAAAGATGATGAGGCAGTCACTTATGATGAGGTTTATGCCGAGCATACGGATGTTGATATCATCGTGAATACTTCACCGGTCGGGATGTACCCTGATGTGGATGAATCACCGATCGATCTGAAGCCTTTTAAAAAATGCACCGATGTTATTGATCTGATCTATAATCCGGCAGAGACGCTTCTTACCGCGCAGGCGAAGAAGCGGGGGATGCTCGGGGTTACCGGACTCGAGATGCTGATAGCGCAGGCGAAGGTAGCGGTGGAGATATTCCTTGACACTGACATTTCTGATGATGTAATTGAAACTATTTATCAGAACATGAAAAGACTGATTAATTAAGTTGCCTAGGGATGCTATATGTGTATTCACTGTGAGGGATGTCTATCATACGTCGTTGCGCAGACACCGTTTTTTGGTGTCGCACAACGTGACGTATGATAAAAAAGCGAAAGCGTGCCCTCACAGAATACACATATAGATCCCGGCTACTTTTGAAAGGAACTGATTATGAATAAAAAACTATCTATAGTTTTGGCTATGGTGTTATCAGTATCCACACTTGCAGCCTGTGGGAAGGAAGAAGAAAAACTGACGCCTGCGCCGGTAGTAGAAGCAGTTAAGGCTGTGAGTGAGCAGGCGGTGAGTGCGACGGCTGTGGATGCTGTCAGCGGGGATGCCGTGAGCGGTGAAGCGGTTACCGAAACCGAGGAGCCTTTTATCCTTGATGAGGGCTTCCCTGAATTTGAATCTAAGGATATAAGGACTCTTTTGGATGCATGCATAGGCATCAAGGATTCTTCAGGGTACTATGTGAAGTGTGCTCTGGCTGCGGATACTCTTCTTAACTTCGCTGTTAAAAACAACCTGGCAAACCAGATAGACCTAAGTATCCAGAGTTTCAATGCAGCATTTGAGCAGGCGTATAATGAGCTTACATTCGATCAGCAAAAAGAGCTTTATAACAATCTTACCGAGGATATCATGCCGATGATCATGGATTCGTTCCAAGATCCGGATGCATACAAGGCTGATTTTGATGATGCCGGAGTATTTGGATCCTTTAAGAAAAATCTAAAGGATCCGGATGCCAGGGCATCCTGGACTGTTATCTGGGAGGAGTATTACAGTGTAAGTAAGGATAAACAAACTATGTTCGCTGCTCTGTCCGATGAAGAAGAATAGTTAACGTTTTGGGAGCATAAAGAATGAGTGAAAACCTGTCAAGAATAATAGATAAAAAAGCCTCTGACATTGAAGAAATATTAGAGGCTTTTCTTCCTGCTGAAAAGGGTTTTGAAAAGACTGTTTATGAGGCGATGAATTACAGTGTTAAGGCCGGAGGAAAGAGGCTCCGCCCGATGCTGATGAAAGAGTTTTTTTGTTTGTTCGGAGGGATAGATGAAGCGACTCTGAAACGGTTTATGACAGCTATTGAAATGATCCACAGTTACTCTTTGGTGCATGACGATCTGCCTGCTCTTGACGATGATGATATGCGCAGAGGAAGACCTTCTACGCACAAGCAGTTCGGAGAGGCTATGGGAATACTCGCGGGAGATGCCCTTTTAAATGCCGCGTACGAGCAGATAGCGAAAGCACAGCGTGACATTTTTATGAACGGGGATCTCGGTGAGACGGAAAAAGCGGAGAGGGCGAGACGTGCCGCGCTTGCTTTTGACAAGCTGTCGTCCTGTGCGGGAACTGACGGGATGATCGGTGGTCAGGTTGTTGATGTGGAGCTGACCGGAAAGGATATCGATGCCGACAGGCTTTTTTATATCTATCATTGCAAGACCGGAGCTCTTTTGGCTGCGGCGATGACGGTTGGCGCGATACTCGGCGGTGCCGATGAAAAAGAGTGTGATACGGTCGAGGAGATCGGATATGATATCGGGATGGCTTTTCAAATCCAGGATGATATCCTCGATGTAACGGGAAGTGAGGAGAAGCTCGGAAAGCCGATCCACAGCGATGAGGAGTTAAACAAGTCAACTTATGTTGCGGTTCATGGCATCGAGGAAAGCAGGGAGGCTGTTGAAAGATATACTAAAAAAGCTATTACGAGTTTGGATGGTTTAGATGTAAAACAAACGGAAACAGGGGAGTTTATAAAGGAGTTATTCCTTATGATGGCAAAAAGGGATCACTAGTGATAGAAGCGTACTGAGAAAACAGTTTTTTGGAGCAGTAACAGGATGAAAAGACGTATACTTGATGAGATCTGCAGACCGAATGATATCCATCGTATCGATCCGTCAGATTATCGGCAATTAGCTAAAGAGATCAGACGTCGTCTGGTGAACACCGTCAGTGAGACGGGAGGGCACCTGTCGGCTTCGCTTGGCGTGGTCGAGCTTACGATGGCGCTTCATCTCGTATTAGAGTTCCCGGATGACAAGCTTGTCTGGGATGTCGGTCATCAGTCATATGTTCACAAGATTCTTACCGGGCGAGATGATGATATGCCTTTCTTGCGACAGTTTGGCGGTATCAGCGGTTTCCCTGATGTCAGGGAGAGCGAGTGCGATGCTTTTTGCGTAGGCCATGCATCGACATCTATTTCTGCTGCATTAGGACTTGCGAAGGCGAGAGATCTCAGAGGGACCGGTGAGAAGATTTTTGCCGTGATCGGAGATGGCGCGCTCTCGGGCGGTATGGCTTATGAGGCCATGAACAACGCCGTGGAGGCGAAGACCGGTATGGTTGTAGTCTTAAATGATAATACCATGTCTATCTCGCCGAACGTCGGCGGTATGAATAATTATCTCGGTCAGATCCGCGCGGACAGACGTTATCGTGATCTGAAGGTGCGCGTTGAAGAGGCTCTCGATAAAATACCTACTGTTGGAGTGCCGCTTGCAAAGCAGATCAGAAAAACGAAGGATTCGCTGAAGCATTTGCTTTTGCCGGGAATGCTTTTCGAGGACATGGGCCTTACCTACATCGGACCTATCGACGGACATGATATCGAGACGATGAAGGAAGCGTTCGAGGCCGCAGCGTCCATGAGGGATGAGACGGTGCTCGTTCATGTTATCACAAAAAAAGGTTATGGTTACAAGCCTGCATTCGAGAAGCCTGATCTGTTTCATGGTATTGGAGCTTTTGACAGGGAAACCGGAAAGCCTTATGAGGATCCGTCTACAGCGCCGGTGACCTATACGGATATATTCAGCGAGTGGCTTTTAAATAGGGCTAACGAGTATGATAAAATGGTTTCGGTATGCGCGGCGATGCCTGACGGTACCGGTGTTACAGCTTTTGCGGAAGAGTATCCCGACAGAGCTTTTGACGTGGGAATAGCTGAGGAGCACGCGGTTACATTTGCTGCGGGTATGGCTGCAGGCGGACTGAAGCCGGTGGTAAGCATCTACTCGACATTTTTGCAAAGAGCTTATGATCAGATATTGCATGATGTATGTAATGCTGCGTATCATGTGATATTTGCGGTTGACCGGAGCGGAATCGTGGGACATGACGGCAGGACGCATCAGGGTATTTTTGATCTTTCATATCTGCTGCCCATGCCGGGGATGACCGTGATCTCACCGATGGATGGTGATGAGCTTATCGAGGCGTTTGATTTCGCAATGGAAAAAGTGGACGGTCCTGTGGCGATAAGGTATCCGAGGGGCGAGGCTTTTTGGTTCGAGGATGCCAGGGAAGAGTTTGAGCTTGGCAAGGCGGAGGTCATCAGAGAGGGCCGAGAGGTTGTAATTTTTGCGGTCGGTGATATGGTGAAGACTGCTCTCGAGGTGAGAGAGGCTCTGAGTGATGAGATGATCAGGGTTACGGTCGTGAATATGAGGTTTGTTAAGCCGTTTGATGAGGAGCTGGTGAGTGAGCTGGCCAAGAAGCATACTGTGGTCGTGACTATGGAGAATGGCGTTGTGACGGGTGGCTTCGGCGATATGGTCGGCGCGTTTTTACAGCGTGAGGGCATCAGTGTGAAGGCGTTTCTCGCGGTGGCGCTGCCGGACGAGTTTATTCCGCACGGAAGCCCGGAGGAGCTCCTTAGCAAGTATGGGCTTGATAGTGAGAGCGTTTCGGATGCAATAAGGGATGTCTACTACGAGGCAAGATAGGACGTAGCGCTAGCGCGAGAACCATACAGCGAATTAGGAGAATATTTTGGCTAAAGAAAGACTGGATATATTATTAGTGAATAGAGGGCTGGTCGAGTCGCGGACGCAGGCGAAGGCAGTGATCATGGCGGGGGAGGTTTTCGTCGATGATCAGCGTGAGGATAAGGCCGGAGCGATGTTTCCCGAGGAGGTCAGGATCGAGTGGCGAGGGAAAAAGATGCCCTACGTGAGCCGTGGTGGCTTTAAGCTTGAGAAAGCGCTCAAGGTTTTCCCTATCGGTGTGAATGCCGGTGATGATTTGGGCGGCGAGATTTTCAATGAAAAGCCGTTGCAGGATAAGGTGTGCATGGATGTAGGTTCGTCAACAGGCGGGTTTACCGACTGTATGCTTCAGAACGGGGCTGTGAAGGTGTACGCGATTGATGTCGGTACGAATCAGCTTGCGTGGAAGCTGAGACAGGATGAGAGAGTCATCTCGATGGAGAAGACTAATATCAGATATGTAACGCCTGAAGATATCGGCGAGCCGGTGGATTTCGTTTCGATTGACGTGGCTTTTATTTCACTTGAAAAGGTGTTAACTCCGGTGCGTGCTCTGATGAAGGATGGCGCGCAGATGGTCGCTCTTATCAAGCCGCAGTTCGAGGCGGGTCGTGAACAGGTCGGGAAAAAGGGTGTTGTCCGCGAGCCGGGGATTCACCAGGAAGTGATCCTAAATGTAATAGGGTATGCCCGTGATGCCGGTTTCAGTATACTCGGACTTGATCACAGTCCCATACGAGGACCGGAGGGGAATATAGAATATCTTCTCTATCTGGAAGCCGGTAGCGGATCGGATGATACGGAAGGTAAGTTTTCTTCAGATGAGATAAACAGAGTTGTGAAATCCGCTCATGAGGTACTCGTGTAATATGTTATGTAACTTGATGAAATCCTCGGGAAGGAGGCTAGTGTGAAAAATCGCATTGATATGAGACTTGGACGTAAGCATAGAAGAAACCTGAGCCTGATACTTGTGCTGGCTATGGTTTTGTCGTTTATGCCGGCAGATGTTTCGCAGGCGGTATCAAAGAATAGGGTTGAATATTCGGATTCATGGGGATGGGATGATGATTCCTGGGATGACGATGACTCGTGGAATGATGATTCGTGGGACGACGACTCATGGAACGACGACGACTCATGGAACGACGACGACTCATGGGACGACGATGACTCATGGGACGACGATGACTCATGGGATGATGATGACGACTCATGGAATACGCCTAAGCCGACTGTTACGCCGAAGCCGACTGCTACACCGAAGCCGACCAAGGCACCTAAGGCATCAAAGTATAAAAAGATCGGGAAAAAGCTTCTGAAACTCAAGAAAAAATACCCCGAAGGAAAGCATTGGACCAATTCCAACCGCTATAGGTGGAACGCGCTCGGATACCCTCTTATCGCCTGCGGTTGCGTTTCTTTGGCATGCAGGCTGAGTGATGCCGTATTCGGCAAGAAAAAGAAAGCAAAGGAGATCAAGTCTCCATCGTATAAAAAGGTCAAGATAGGGGATATATTAAGACTGAACGGGGACACTCATTCTGCGATAGTTATTGATAAGACAAGCAGTTATCTTACGATTGCTGAAGGAAACTATAACAGCAGTGTTCATTGGGGGCGAAAACTCAGCAAAAATACGAAGATAAACTATATTTGGACCAGGTGGTAGAGGCGAGATTCTTCTTGACATTTGTATAGGAATAGTGTATACTAATCATATACAGTAGAGTGCGTTTTTGGAGAAAAAATATCAATTCTCAGGAAGGAATGAGCACATGAACGCTATAAAAGAGCTTCGGACCACTACAAAGATGAGTCAGAGCAAGTTTGCATCGTATCTGGGTATCCCGGTTGCAAACATACAGCATTGGGAGCAGGGCGTGGCTTCACCGCCGACTTATCTGGTCTCACTGATCACCAGGGTTATGAAGCATGACGGTTTTATAAATGATGATATGAGCGCGATACAGAAGGATGCCGTTCGTCAGGCGAGAGCGACTCTCGCGGTGGAGAACATGAGTTATCCCGAGGAGTATCTGCCTGATCTGAAGGATCTGGTTACGGGCAAGATCTCTCGTGAAGAGTATCAGGCGCGCATAGTTTACGTAGGATGAGACTGACAGCACCCGATGTGTATTCGGGTGCTGTTTTTCGGAACGACCTCCGGAGGTGCATATGAAAAGTGTAGATAAATATGTGTACCCCGGTACACATGTGTTGATCAATAAATACGGTTGCCGCGACGCGGATGAGCTGAAAGAGTTGGAAGCGAGATCCACAATGGGAAATCTCGTGTATCTTCAGTTGCATCCGATCAGCGGTATTTTTGATTTTAAGCACTTAAAGGACATCCATCATTTCATCTTTCAGGATGTGTTTGACTGGGCGGGGCAGATCCGTACGGTTGATATCGGGAAGAATAACCTTTTCTGCAGGGCGGTCTTTATCAATGATTATGCAAAAGAGGTCTTTGATGATTTTTATACTTCCTGCCGGGAGGCGAGTAAGGACAGGGATGCTTTTATCGACACCGTTGTCAGTCATTACGCTGATATGAATGCGTTGCATCCGTTTCGCGAGGGAAACGGACGGTCTCAACGAGAGTTCACGAGAGAGCTGTGTTTAAAATGTGGTTATGTTTTTGATCTGACTCAGACCTCTTACAAGGAGATGGTCCAGGCGAGTGTTTTGTCGTTTGATAAGGGCGATAACTCGAAACTGCGCGGTATTTTTGAAAAGTGCATAATACCGAGGGCGGAATACCGCCATTTGCAGGAGAGACTTAACAGCGTAACGATGATATTCTCGCGGGATGATATGTGAAAGTTTTGCTTGCAAGAAAGCCCGTTTTATGGTAAAATACTGTAGTTTAGTGGGAATCACAGAAACTTGCGGAGGAAACGCTTATGGACAATATCGTAATCCTCTTTGATGAGAAGAAGGAACCGGGGCAGGAAACCGCCAATGAAATAGGGCGGTATCTCGCTGATGCAGTGCGCTCCGTGTCCATAGTTTCCGATGTTTCGGAGATAGTTAAAAAAGGCGCCGACATCGTTTTGGTGCTCGGAGGAGACGGCACTGTTATCCAGGCGGCAAAGAAAGTTGCCGGCATGCATCTTCCGATACTCGGCATCAACTTCGGTACACTCGGGTTCCTCACAGAGGTCGAGAGACCGAGACTTCATCAGGCTCTTGATGAGCTTTTGAAAGGGAATTACGAGATAGAGACCCGTATGGCGCTCACCTGCGAGATACATCAGCAGGACGACAGCCGCACAGTGGGTCCTGTTATAAATGAGTTTGTCGTATGTAAGCGTGATTTCGGACACATGGTGACGACGAGCGTTTATGTTGATGATACATATGTCGATACATATGCGGCCGACGGGATACTCGTCTCAACGCCGACCGGTTCGACAGCATACAACTTATCAGCACAGGGACCGATCGTTGCGCCGAACATGGAAGCGCTTATCATCACACCGATCTGTCCACACAGCTTAAGCAAAAAGCCTTTGATCGTTTCATCGACCTGCACGATCAGATTAAAGATTGATCGCACGAAGGCAACGTATGATGATGACGCCTCGATCCGCGGCGACGGAATCCTTTTGGGCGAGGCAACGACAGGAGATGAGTTCATCATTCGTAAGGCGGATGAGACCTTCGAAATGATCCACGTCGGTGAGGTCAATTTCTTTGACAAAATGCGCGTTAAGCTCGGATGATACTCTGCATCCGACATCAGTGCATAAGCACGTTGAAAGCTTGCTTTCATAAGTGCTTATGCACTGATGCCGGATGTGGAACATCTGCGGCTGCGTACATGAGGAATTCGAGTGATACGAGAATTCCGAATGGTAGCAGAAGCAGATGCAGAGTATCATATAGTACATAGTTTTAGGAGGATAAGTACATGTCAGGACATTCGAAATTCAGCAACATCAAACACAAAAAGGAGAAAAACGACGCCAAGCGCGGCAAGATATTCACCGTCATCGGCCGTGAGATCGCCGTTGCCGTAAAGGAAGGCGGAGCCGATCCTGCATCAAATTCTAAGCTTCGTGACGTCATCGCCAAGGCAAAGGCCAACAACATGCCGAACGACACCATCGAGCGTGGTATCAAGAAGGCTGCCGGTGATGTGGATGCGGTAAACTATGTGACCTGCGTATACGAGGGCTATGGCCCCGGCGGAACAGCGATCATCGTTGAGACTTTGACGGATAATAAAAACCGTACAGCGGCAAACGTTCGCAACGCATTTACCAAAGGAAACGGAAATGTCGGAACTACGGGTTGCGTATCATATATGTTCGATGAAAAGGGACAGATCCTCGTAGATAAAGAAGAGTACGAAACAGATCCCGATGATTTCATGATGATGGCGCTTGATGCCGGTGCTGAGGATTTTTCTGAAGAAGAGGATTCATATGAGATCATCACGGATCCGGCTGATTTTTCTACGGTAAGAGAGGCTCTCGAGAAAGAGGGCGTGCCGATGGCTCAGGCGGAGGTTACCATGATCCCGCAGAACTATGTCGAGCTGACCGATGAAAATGACAAAAACCAGTTTCAGAGAATCCTGGACCTGCTCGATGATGATGACGACGTCCAGAACGTGTATCATAACGCGGATATAGACGAATGATCTTGAAGGTAAGTGTGGGAACATTTTTTAAAGGAGACATAATCTGATGCCTATAACACAGTTTTTAGAGAAAAACGCCAGCCTGTACCCGAACGATGTTTGTTTGGTGGAGATTAATCCTGACATACAGGAAAAAAAGAGGGTCACATGGCGTGAATACGACCTGATAGAGGGGAATCCTACGACTCACTATCGCAGGGAGATCACCTGGCAGGTTTTCGATGAGAAGGCAAACCGCTTTGCTCAGCTTTTGATTTCGAGAGGGATCAGGAAAGGCGACAAGGTTGCCATTCTTTTGATGAACTGCCTTGAGTGGCTGCCGATATATTTCGGTATTCTTAAAACAGGTGCTCTTGCAGTGCCTCTTAACTTCAGATATGCGCCGGATGAGATCGAGTATTGTCTGGATCTCGCCGAGGTGAATGTCCTTGTGTTCGGTCCGGAGTTCATCGGACGTGTCGAGGAGATAGCTGATTCCATCAGCACGAATCGTCTGCTCTTCTATGTGGGCGGAGACTGTCCGAGCTTTGCGGAGGACTATGATAAGCTCGCTGCGAACTGTGCATCCTTGGCACCGGGGATCCCGATCTCTGATGAGGATGATGCGGCGATCTATTTTTCTTCGGGAACGACAGGATTTCCAAAGGCGATTTTGCATAAGCATAAGGCGCTTGTACACTCATGTAAGTGCGAGCAGATGCATCACGGACAGACGAGAGACGATGTGTTCTTATGCATCCCGCCACTCTATCATACGGGCGCAAAGATGCATTGGTTCGGTTCGCTCATATCCGGAAGTAAGGCTATACTTCTCCGCGGGGTGAATCCGCAGACTATACTTGAGACCGTATCAAATGAAAAATGTACCATTGTCTGGCTCCTCGTGCCTTGGGCTCAGGATATATTAGTGGAACTCGATGCAAAGAGACTTAAGATAGAGGATTATAACCTTGATCAGTGGAGACTCATGCATATCGGCGCGCAGCCGGTGCCGCAGTCGCTGATAAAGAGATGGAAGGAGTACTTCCCGAACCATCAGTATGATACGAATTACGGACTTTCTGAGTCTATCGGACCGGGTTGTGTGCATCTGGGTGTTGAGAACATCCACAAGGTCGGTGCTATCGGAGTGCCGGGCTACGGATGGGAGACAAAGATCATAGATGAGAACGGCCAAGAGGTTAAGCAGGGCGAGGTCGGAGAGCTTGCCGTAAAAGGCCCCGGCGTTATGGTCTGCTATTACAATGATGAGGAAGCCACGAACGATGTCCTTCATGACGGATGGCTCTACACCGGTGATATGGCTGAGCAGGATGAGGACGGATTTATCTACCTCGTCGACAGAAAGAAGGATGTCATCATCTCCGGAGGTGAGAATATTTATCCGGTACAGATAGAGAACTTTATCAGCAAGTACGAGCCTGTCAAGGACGTGGCCGTGATCGGACTCAAGGATGAGAGACTCGGAGAGATCGCTGCGGCTATCATCGAGCTTGTGCCGGATTCAAGTTGCAATGAAGAGGATATCGAGAAGTTCTGTAAGGCGCTTCCGAGGTACAAACGTCCCAGAAAAATATTCTTTGCTGATGTACCGAGAAATGCCACAGGCAAGATAGAAAAACCGAAGTTGAGAAAGATGTATCAGTCAGAGCATCTGGTCGATGCCCAGAACCGCGGATGATCCGCTGTTTGAGGATAATTCAGCCTTGCAACTTTTTATTTACTATGTTAGAATGATAAGGTAGGTATTGGTTGATATATTGAAGGAAATGGAGGGTAAGGAATGGGAAGGAAGAATGACGAGATCGCTGCACTGAAGGCTAAGATCGCCGAGCTCGAATCAGAGGTGAAGGAGCAGGCTTCAAAAGCGGATATGAACTACCGCATGCTTAGATCTGTCAATAAAGAATCTCATCTTGCTATCTGGATGACATATTTCAATGAAAAGGGTGAGCCTATACGTATCAGGTTCACTGATGAAATGCGCCGTGTTTTAGGTTACAATACAAACGAGGTAGAGGATTCTTCCGATGGTCTGAACAAGCTTATCCATCCTGATGATCTGGAGAGGGTATATGCTGCTTATGGTGCAGCTATCGCCGACAAGAGAGCAAAATATGATGTGAATTATCGGCTCCTGATGAAATCCGGTGAGTACCGTATGTTCCATGCGGCAGGTGAGGTTCTTCGTCGTCCTGACGGATCGCCTGAGGTCTTCATCGGAACGTTTGCCGATATAGAGGATCAGCTTCGAAATGAAGAAGAATTAAGGCATGATAAACGTCGTCAGCATGCTGTCGACAAGATGATGCTCGAGGGTTCATGGAGTATGGATCTGACAAAGTATGCTATCGATGATATAGAATCCCCGATGGTTTATTCTGATCAGTTCAAAAAGATACTTGGATATACTCCGGGTTCGCCTGAGTGGCCTGATGTCATGGGGACATGGATCACAAAGATTCATCCTGACGATGTGCAGGGTGCGTCGGAAGCGATGGGCAAACAGCTTGCCGATCCTTCAGGAGCCACCGTTTTTGATATGGAATATCGATTGAAACATAAAAACGGCGAGTGGATCTGGGTGCGTGCCTCCAGTTATGTAGTATGGGAGGGTGGAGAGCCGGTGATGGCTGCCGGAACCATTCTTGACATAAATGAAGAAAAGAAAAATGCTGATCAGTTTGTAACAAAGCTTGAGCCTGCGATAGAGAGCCTGAATAAGAGCATTAACGAGGTGACTTTGGCAGTTCAGGACGCTTCCGTTGCCATGCAGGAAGTGGCGAAGAGCCAGACTGAGATCGCAGAGCAGAGTGCAACTATCGAAAAATCAGTTGATGATTCTATGGAGATCATCAGGATCATAGAGAGTATTGCATCGCAGACAAACCTGTTGTCACTTAACGCTTCTATCGAAGCGGCTCGTGCAGGCGAGGCCGGAAAGGGATTTGCTGTCGTTGCCAGTGAGGTTCAGTCGCTGGCCAGTTCGACACAGGAAACTACCAGTGATATCTCTCAGATACTCGGTGACATGAATACAGCAATCAAGGGTGTTATGACCAGGATCAACGAGATCAGCGAAAGTGTTTCAACGCAGAGTGCCAACATGCTGGAAATCAACGCAACTATTGAGGATACAAAGGGTCTTGCCACAACCATAAAGGAAATGAGTGAAACTCTGTACAAATAATTGCGGTTTATAATGCGATGGGCCTTCCGTGAGGAAGGCCTATTGTTGAGAAAACAGGTTAGTTGTTTTCATGAAAAAGAAGGGAAGAAATAAACAGTGTTTGGATATGTAGTTATCAATAAGCCGGAGCTGAAGCTCAGAGAGTTTACCGAGTATCAGGGCTATTATTGCGGGCTTTGTCATATGCTCCGAAAGAAATATGGAATAACTGCAGGACTTACTTTGACCTACGACATGACATTTTTAGTTATGCTTCTCGGGTCTTTATATGAACCAAAGCTGGAGATGAAAAAACGTCATTGTCCGATACATCCGGTCAAGAAAAAACCTATGATATGTTCTGAAATATCAGAGTATGCTGCCGATATGAATGTCCTTTTGTCCAGGGATCATTTGAGAGATGATTGGGAGGATGAGAGGAAGCTGTCAGGGCTTGCCGGTGATATCGCTTTTCGCAGGCGCGCGCACTTTGTTGAGAAAAAATATCCCCGTCAGGCACAGGTGATCATTGATTCGCTTAAAAATCTTCATACCATTGAAAAGGATTATATGTATCGGTGGTCACAGACTGAGATATCCAATGATTGGAAAGAAAAGCTTGGTTGTCAGATGCACGCACAGATATCCGCGGATATCGATGAGGTATCCAGACCGTTCGGTGAACTGATGGGTGAGATGTTTGTTTGGAAAGAGGATTCCTTTGCGCCGACACTCAGAAAGTTTGGATTTTTTCTTGGAAAATATATTTATATCAAGGACGCACTTGACGACCTTGAAAAGGACAAAAAAAGAGGTTGTTTTAACCCGTTTTTGCACAGCGAACTGAACGAAGAAACAGTAGCCGATGTAAGACGTGTTCTGGATGTCACCAGAAGAAGTGCGATCGCGGAGTTTGAAAAACTTCCTTTGGACAGAGACATAACCATCCTTCGAAACATACTCTACGAAGGATTGGAGATGAATAAAAAAAGCAAACGATACAGTTACAGAGAAAACAATCCGTTTAAGAATAATAACAGAATGGAGAAGCACAATGTATAACGATCCATATCAGGTGCTGGGAGTAAGCAGAAATGCAACAGATCGTGAGATCAAAAAAGCATACAGAACTCTCAGCCGCAAGTATCATCCGGACTCTTATGTTGATCCGGTAAAAAAGGAAGAGGCTGAAGAAAAATTCCGTCAGGTACAGGAGGCGTATAATCAGATCGTCGATGAGCGAAGCGGCAAGTCGACATCAGGTTATGGTGGCGGTTATGGTGGTTACTCTGCTGAGACTGAAGAGGATCGTCATATGATGGCCGCGCTTAACTACATCCGCGCAGGTAAATATAATGAGGCGATAAATGTACTGAACGGTATCCCGAATAAGAATGCGAGATGGTATTATTTCAGTTCCGTTGCAAATCTCGGACTCGGAAATACTTCGGTCGCTCTTGATTATGCAAGACAGGCTACAAATCTCGAGCCTAACAATATGGAATATCAGCAGTATTATCAGAGACTGCAAAGCGGTAATGCATCGCCATTCGGTTTCGGAGGATCACCTTTCGGTGGCGGATACGGCGGCGGTTATGGTGGTTACCGCGGATACGGTAATTACGGAAACGGTGGCAGTACAGGCTATGGTAGCGGAGGCTGCGGCACCGGAAATATCTGCTGTGATCTGTGGTGTTTGGACAGCTGTTGCGAATGTATGGGTGGAGATCTTTGCTCCTGCTGCTGATCGGTCACATAGCAGATTATTGTTGGAAAGGGTCGCATTGATATGCAGATGGATAGGAATTACGGACAGCCGAATATGGATAAAACTGCACGACGCACGAAGATGATCGCAGCTCTTGCGATCATGACTGCAGTCAGTACCGTGTTTCTTGTTATAGGTACGCTGATCTCGGTGAATACAGTTTTCTTTACGGCCGCAGCATCATTTTTGGTAGGCATTGCTGTTGTTAAATACGGATTCGGCGCAGGCCTGATGTTGTTTATGGGAAGTGCGGTCTTGGATCTGATACTTAATCCGGACAAGTTTCATGTGATCCTTTATCTTGCGATGGGTGGTTTTATCCTGGTCGCAGAAGGCTCATATAAGCTGCTGGAAAAACATATTATGAATCTGATGACGAGAAATCTGGTTCATCTTGTGATCAGGATCGCGGTATTTTTTTTAGGATATATGCCGATCGTGTTATTTTTTCCGAGACTGTTTCTTACAGCTGAAACATGGACTTATCTTGCGAAATTCGCCTGGCTTCGTTTCGCATTGCCTGGCGTCGGAGTGATCGCATTTGTCATATTTGATTTGGCATATTTGTTTGTTAAAAAAGCATATTTACATATATTCCGTATTTGAGAGGAGAGGTCACAATGGCTTCTGAAAAGGAAGAATTCGTCACAAAACTATATATTCCGACGGGTGAGCCTATAACAAAAAACGGCCACGTCACCATCTATAGGGTGCGTTGTATGAAGGAACCCGGCAAGCCGGAAGCGCTTTTAAAGCTGTATCACAACAAAAACTGCGCAAAGGTATATGAGCGCTTGAAGCAGCTTAATTATACCGAGTGGCCGAAGGTTCATGACGTGAAGTTTTTTGACGGGAATACGCTTGTTGTTGAGGATTATCTGAAGGGCGCTACCATGCAGGAGATCATGGAAGGCAAGCGCGCACAAAAAGCGAAGTATACTGAAGCCGAGGCGCAAAAGATAATGCAGCGTATCACAGAGGCGGTGAAGGTTATCAATGAGATACAACCGCCGTTATCACATGGTAATCTGAAAAAGAGTAATATCTTTATTACGAGTGGCGGGCATGTAAAGTTTCTTGATTTCGAGCCTGCCGATCCGAAGAAACCTCGATTCAATCTGTTTGAGTTTTTGGGAAGACTCTTTCATGAGTTGTTGACCGGAAAAGAACCCAAGGGTAAGGTTTCATACGAGGGTCGTTATAAAAAGGTCATAGAAAAATGTCTCGAACCGAATCCTGCCAATCAGTATACTGATATCACGCAGATGGAGGAGGATGTCCAGGAGGCAAAGGAAATGGAATGGGAAGAGCCGGAGGATGTGATCACACTCGGCATCCCATATGTGCTTACACTTCCTTTCCAGGGGACGATACTGGCGGCTGAGTGGATACTGTTTTCGTTCTTTTATCAAAAGGATAATATGACCAATGCAGCGCTATTTGGAGCAATATTTGTTATTCATTTGCTGTTGTTTATATGGCGACGGTGGAAGTTCATACATGATGCTGATGTGAGTCTTGATCACAGCAAGCTGATACTGCCGGTGCTGTTGTTTGTTGCGATACTGGCGGTGATCTACATCGGAGTCGGTCGATTTATTGTGCCGATTACCTGATAGGATTTAGTTTCTTGGCAGGGAGTATATATGCTCCCGCTCAGAGACGGGCCAAGTCTGTCAAGTCTCTTCGCGGAGCGCATATATACATCCCTGCGAGGACACTGGCAAGGACGGATCAGTAATCGGCGGTAATTATCATTATTAAGGTGAACGGTTGTGATAATATTTCCAGCTTTTTTGGGAATAAAACATATTATTTCAGTATAGTAGTTTCGACGAATAAACTACGAATTCGAGGAGACTTAGCGAACGAAGTTCGGTCCGTCTCCGAGAAGAGTACGTTTATTGGAGAAACGGAAACTCGGAGGATATTTAAAAAGTGAAGGAAAAACTGGAGCAGATAGTGAACGAAGCGCTATCGAAGATAAATGAAAGTGATCAGCTCGAGAAACTGAGTGATATCAAGACTCAGTTCTTAGGGAAAAAAGGTGAGCTGACTGCAGTATTAAAAGGAATGAAGGATGTTGCACCGCAGGACAGACCGAAGGTCGGTCAGATGGTCAACGATGCACGTGCAAAAATAGAAGAGGTTCTCGAGGAGAAAAAGACTTCCTTCGAGAGAGCTCGTCGTGCTGAAAAAATGAAGAAGGAAGTTATCGATGTGACCCTGCCGGGAAGACAGCTCGGACGCGGACATCGTCATCCGAATACGATCGCACTTGAGGAAGTAGAGCGTATTTTTGTAGGAATGGGATACGAGGTAGTAGGCGGACCGGAGATCGAGTACGACTATTACAATTTCGAAGCGCTGAACATCCCTGAGGGACACCCCGCAAAGGATGAGCAGGATACATTTTATATCAATGACGAAATACTTCTCCGCACACAGACATCATCTGTACAGGTGCACATGATGGAACAGGGCAAATTACCTATCCGCATGATCTCACCGGGACGAGTGTTTAGAAGTGACGATGTAGATGCGACACATAGCCCGTCGTTCCACCAGATCGAGGGTATGGTCATAGATAAAAATATCACGTTCGCGGATCTCAAGGGAACACTTGAGCTGTTCGCACAGAAGCTTTTTGGTAAGGATACAAAGGTTAAGTTCAGACCGCATCACTTCCCGTTTACGGAGCCGTCTGCGGAGATGGACGTGAGCTGTTTCAAGTGCGGCGGTAAGGGCTGCCGTTTCTGTAAGGGCGAGGGCTGGATCGAGATCCTCGGCTGCGGTATGGTTCATCCGCACGTATTCGAGATGAGCGGCATCGATCCGAACGAGTACACCGGCTTTGCTTTCGGTGTCGGTCTGGAGCGAATCGCGCTTCTGAAATATGAGATTGATGACATGCGTTTGTTGTATGAGAATGATATAAGATTTTTGGAGCAGTTTTAGCGATAAGGCGCGAGTATGGCTGAGGTATGTATGACTCGTATGCTGCAAAAACTAATGTAGGAGGAAAACAATGAATACACCATTATCATGGATAAAAGCTTATGTTCCTGATCTCGAATGCACGGAGCAGGAATATATGGACGCGATGACGATGTCAGGTACCAAGGTTGAGGGTTACGAGAAGTTCGACGCCGACCTTGACAAGATCATCGTTGGAAAAATAGCAAAGATTGAAAAGCATCCCGATGCGGATAAGCTTGTTGTATGCCAGGTTGAGATCGACGAGGCAGGCAATTCTGTTCAGATCGTTACGGGTGCACCGAATGTAAAAGAAGGCCAAAAGGTACCTGTTGTTCTCGATGGCGGAAGAGTAGCCGGAGGCCACGACGGCACAAAGACACCCGGCGGAATCAAGATCAAAAAAGGCAAGCTAAGAGGAGTGGAGAGCTTCGGTATGATGTGCTCCATCGAGGAGCTCGGTTCATCAAAGGAGTTCTATCCTGATGCAGCTGAGGACGGTATTTATATCCTCAGTGATAATGATACCTACAAGGATGCACCGGTCGGCGCTGATGCTATCGAGGTGCTCGGACTTCACGATGCAAACTTTGAATATGAGGTTACATCAAACCGTGTTGACTGCTTCGGAGTTATCGGTATCGCGAGAGAGGTGGCAGCTACTTTTGACAAGAGTTTTGTCCCGCCTGAGGTCGCATCGAGCGAGAGCGGAAGCGTAAAGGGAGAAAAAGCATCAGATCTTATTGATGTCGAGATACAGGCGCCTGAACTCTGCTCACGTTATATCGCAAGAGTAGTAAAAAATATCCGTCTTGCACCGTCACCTGAATGGATGCAGAGACGACTCGCATCAGCCGGGATCAGACCGATAAATAACATCGTAGACATAACAAACTATGTGATGGAGGAGTTCGGTCAGCCGATGCATGCTTTCGACTATGACACTCTGGCAGGCCACAAGATCGTAGTTCGCAGAGCAAATGACGGTGAGAAGTTTGTTACACTTGACGGTCAGGAGAGAGAGCTTGATCATGATACGCTGATGATATGTGACGCTGAAAAGAGTGTTGCTATCGGAGGAATAATGGGTGGAGAAAACTCCATGATCACCGATGATGTGAAGACAATGCTTTTCGAGGCAGCATGCTTTAACGGAACCAACATCCGTCGTTCGGGAAAGAAACTCGGTATGCGTACCGATGCCCAGGCCAAGTTTGAAAAAGGACTTGATCCGAATACAGCACTTGAGGCTATCAACCGTGCATGCGCCCTTATAGAGGAGCTTGATGCAGGTGATGTGGTGCCCGGAGTGGTAGATAAGTATCCCGTTAAAAAGGAGCCTATTGATGTTGCGTATGATGTAGATAAGGTAAATGCGCTCATCGGATTTGACCTTACTGAGGATCAGATGTGCGCTTATTGGGAGAAGGTGGACCTTATTCCTGATAAGTCTAAAAAGACAGTTCATGTACCTACTTGGCGTCAGGATATTCTTTGTATCGCGGATCTCGCAGAGGAGGTTGCGCGCTTCTACGGATATGACAAAATCCCTACGACTCTTCCGAAGGGAGAGACGACTATGGGAGGAGTATCGCCTCTTCATGTGGCGAGTGCGGCTATCCGTCAGACCATCGAGAAGTATGGTTTCTCCGAGGCCATGACATTCTCGTTTGAGTCGCCGAAGGTGTTTGACAAGCTCCTCATCCCGCAGGGTGATAAGCTCCGCGAGACCATCGAGATCGCCAATCCTTTGGGAGTAGATTACTCGGTTATGAGAACCCTGCCGCTTAACGGTATTCTTACGAGTCTTGCGACAAATTATAATCACAGAAATAAAGACGTCCGTCTCTATGAGATAGCAAAGGTTTATCTTCCGAAGGCACTTCCTCTTACGGAGCTTCCGGATGAGAGAGAGATGCTGACACTCGGTATGTACGGAGCGGGAGATTTTTATGATATCAAGGGCTGTGTAGAGGAGATTTACGCACTCGGAATCAAGGATATCGTTTCATATCGTCCGAATGCGGACGCGTACCCGTATTTGCATCCGGGACGCCATGCGGAGATACTTGTCGGAGACGATATGATCGGATATATAGGTCAGATCCATCCGGAGGTTTGTGATAACTATGATATCAAAACGGAGGTGTATGTAGCTGTTATCGATCTTCCGAAGTTCGCAAGTCATATAGCTCCTGATATTAAATACAAGGGCCTGGCTCGCTTCCCGGCAGTGACTCGTGACATTTCTCTCGTCATGAAAAAAACAGTACTTGCCGGACAGATCGAAGAGATCATCCGAAACAATGGCGGAAGTATTCTCGAGGACTTCAAGCTGTTTGATATCTACGAGGGTGAGAATGTAGGTCCGGATGAGAAGTCACTCGCGTATACGATCCGCTTCCGCGCGAAGGACAGAACTCTCGAGGATAAGGATGTTACTGAGGTAATGGACAAGATATTAAAGAAGCTTGAAGAGAAGGATGTAGTTCTCAGAAGTTGATTGGTATTTTTGATAATAATTGATAAGCTTAGGAGTAAAAATGAGCAGGAGACGCAGCAGAAGACATAAGATACGGTTTTCTGACCGCAGCCATCCGAAGTCAGGTATTCTGTCGACGGGTATGGGTGCGGCTGCTCTGATACTCCTTATTGTTTTATGCCTGATATCAGGCGCCGACAGAGGCTTAAGCGGTGGGTGGATCGGTGTTGCCGGAATGTGGACTCTGATCCTGTCGATAGTAGGATTTGTCCTCGCTGTGAGAAGCTACAAGATGGAGGATATCTACAGACTTACACCGATGCTGGGATCGATATTAAACGGTATTGTAGTTGTTGCGATGATGCTTTTATATGTGAGTGGAGCGGTATGATGTAAATCATTTTGCCACGAATAATAAGTGAGGATAATGAATGCTACCCGGAGTATATGAAGCCAGAAAAAAAGACGGCACTCTGTATTTCAGATCGTCAATAACATACAAAAATAAGCATATAAGTCTGGGAAGCTATGATAACGAGGAGAGCGCGCACAAGGCGTATTTGGAAGCCGGCAGGATAACCTCTGATGACCGGATAGATATCGACAGTTATGATCCCGAAAACATTCTTGCGTTTAAAAAATGGATCGTACTTATCAACTATCGTGACAATGATATGTATGTAAAAACCCCGATCTATTTGAAGGAGAAATTCTTTTACTATTACTTCGCGCCCGAGGATTATCTTATCTTTGATTCTGATGATCTTTTTTACTACTCGACTCATAGTATCATGCGGCGTGGAGGCCATCTGTTTGTAGCCGATTTCGGAATGCAGGTAAATATTTTATCGCGTTACGGTATCAAAAATTTCGCGGTACCGGGTAGGGATTATCAGTTTATAAACGGAAACCC
Source organism: Lachnospiraceae bacterium P6B14 (assembly GCA_000687695.1). GTDB lineage: Bacteria > Bacillota > Clostridia > Lachnospirales > Lachnospiraceae > Eubacterium_F. Next base: position 109,447 of record JHWZ01000008.1, read on the forward strand.
TACTGACTTTCGTTCATCAAATCTGAAAGTGATAAATAACTATCACGGAGTCCAAAAAAAAGAGACCGCAACGAGAGTTTATTATGAAACAAAAATACATGTAAACGGCGACATTTTAGTAGGCCGTTACAAGACAGAAACAGAGGCTGCAGTTGCCTATAATAAAGCCGCCAATCTCCTAAAACTAAAAGGGATAAAAAAATCCTTCCCCAAAAACTATATAGTTGATATGGACACAGATTCTTATAAAACAATGCTTGACACGATAAAAATTAATGATAATAGTTTGAAAAAGCTGAATATAAGACGCGATATGAAATAAATACTCTATCCTTATCGCAGTTGTGATGATATGTTACGCAGTCGAGGAGACTTAGCGAACGAAGTTCGGTCCGTCTCCGAGACAAGTACACATATCATAACAACGGAAATATAAACAAAAATATAACAGTATTTTGGGAGCACATATGGAATTCAGACCTTGCATAGACATTCATAACGGCGCCGTAAAACAACTCGTAGGCGGCTCGCTGTCCGATGCGGACGGAGCTACGGAAAACTTTGTCTCGGAACAGCCCGCGTCTTTCTACGCCGATCTGTATCGCCGCAACAATCTAATTGGCGGCCATATTATCCTGCTTGACAAAACAGGCACGGAAGCGTATGATAAAGACCTCGAACAGGCGAAGAGCGCAATGGCTGCATGGCCGGGAGCGCTTCAGATAGGCGGAGGAGTAAATCCCGAAAACGCCGAGGAGTTCCTCGATATGGGAGCATCGCATGTGATAGTGACCTCGTTCGTGTTTCAGGATGGAAGGATACGTTATGACAATCTTGACGAAATGAAGTATGTTGTCGGACGTAAACATCTTGTCTTGGATCTGTCAGTTCGTAAAAAAGATGATACCTATTACATTGTTACGGATCGCTGGCAGAAGTTTACTGACGAAGAACTCACGCCTGAACTGATCACATCGCTCAGTTATCACTGCGATGAGTTTTTGGTACATGCTGTAAATGTTGAGGGTACGGGAATGGGTATCGACGAGGATCTGCTTCGGATACTCGCTGCGTCGAAAGGTAATCCGACCACCTACGCCGGTGGCGTTTCATCCTTTGATGATATAGAAACAATCCGTGATATCGGCGCGGGACGTATACATTTTACCATAGGCAGCAAGCTTGATATTTTTGGCGGAAATCTTTCATTTGCAGATATAGTTGATTACTCGAAATGAGTTAATACTCAATATGGAAAAAAATCCGGGAGGAAGGAATTATGGAGATTAAATACAGCAGCACCAGAGGATCCGGCGGGAAAGTAACTGCTTCCCAGGCTATATTAAAAGGCCTCGCTGAAGACGGAGGACTGTTTGTCCCTGATCAGATGCCGAGTTTTACGGTGCCGTTAGATAAGCTCGCATCCATGACATATCAGGAAACGGCGTACGAGGTAATGAAGCTGTTTCTCACTGATTTTACGGAGGACGAGTTAAAGGCCTGCATACGTGGTGCATATGACAGTAAATTTGACACTGATGTCATCGCTCCTTTGGTAAAGAAGCAGGATGCTTTTTACCTCGAGCTTTTCCATGGAAAAACAATTGCGTTCAAGGATATGGCGCTTAGCATTCTTCCGTATCTTATGACTACGGCTGCAAAGAAAAACGGGGTTACAAATGAGATCGTGATCCTGACTGCAACCTCAGGTGATACCGGAAAAGCAGCACTTGCCGGTTTTGCCGATGTGCCGGGGACCAGCATAATCGTGTTTTATCCGAAGGATGGCGTCAGCCCGATACAGGAGAAACAGATGGTTACCGAGCCGGGTAAAAACACCATGGTCGTCGGTGTAAACGGAAACTTTGATGACTGTCAGACGGGCGTGAAAAAGCTCTTTAATGACTCAGATCTCGCAAAGAGAATGGCAGACAAGGGTTATCAGTTCTCGAGTGCCAACTCGATAAATATCGGTCGTCTTGTACCTCAGATCGTTTACTATGTATATGCTTACGGTCAGCTTTTAAAGCAGGGTGAGATAAAGTCGGGAGACAAGATGGATGTAGTTGTACCTACCGGAAACTTCGGAAACATCCTTGCCGCATACTATGCTAAACAGATCGGGCTTCCTATAGGAACTCTGTACTGTGCATCGAATGAGAATAAGGTTCTTTTCGATTTCTTCGGATCGGGCACATATGACAGAAAGAGAGAGTTTATTCTTACCAGCTCTCCGTCTATGGATATCCTTATATCAAGCAATCTCGAGCGCCTGATCTATAAGATCGCAGGAAATGATGCCGAGAAGAATGCTGCCTTTATGAAGCAGTTAACAGGTGACGGGGAGTATTCGATCACTGATGATATGAGAGCTGAGCTTGATTCCTTTATAGGAGGCTTTGCAACGGAGGAGGAGACCGCAAAGGAGATAGCGGATGTATACAAGGATACCGGTTACGTTATCGACCCGCACACTGCTGTAGCCTCATATGTATGCAGGGATAAAGCCAAAGCGAAGAAAACAAAGACGGTCATTGCGTCTACGGCGAGTCCGTATAAGTTTACGAGAAGTGTAATGATGGCTATCGATGCTGATAAGTATGGAGATATGGAAGACTTTGAGCTTGTGGATGAGCTAAACAAGCTCTCAGGGGTAAAGATTCCACAGGCTATCGAGAGTATACGTACTGCCCCGATACTTCACGATACCGTTTGTGAGATAGAGGGTATGCTTGATGTGGTGGAGAAAAAGCTCGGCCTTTGATAAGAAAGGAACAACAATCCCTAAAAATCGTTATTTTTGACTTGTGGTCATCTGTTGCTCGGAACAACAACATATGGTGGCACGTAACAAATCTATAAAAAATAATATTAATAAATATCAAAATGTTTAAAAACCTTGGAAACAACGAAAACAGGGCGTTTGCGTACGATGCAGACGTCCTGTTTTTGCGTAGAATAACTAAAAAAATCAAAAAAAGACTTGCATTTTCCCTTGAATATGTTACAATATGTTACAGAAATATTACGTTGGATCGAAAGGGATTAGGTAAGATCAAATGAGTTTGAAAAGAACTGTTTCATTTTTGCTTGCTATGGTGATACTTGGTTCAGTGTTCACCGTGATGCCGGCAAAGGCAGCTGAGACACAGGTTATTTCCGGTTGCGTTATCAGTGGTGTATCAAATGCATCTTCTGAGGCAACTGAGGAAGTCGGTGAGACACTCGTTACCGTTAAGGAAAGTGAAGTACCGATGGCTTCTGCTGAGAAGCTTCTTGCAGATCAGAAGATAGAAGAAGCTAAGAATGCTAAAAAGGAAAAGAAGATCGCTGAGGAGACAAAGGAGTCTGAAAAGAATTATGAGAAGGCACTTCGTCTTTTGGCTGCGATCGTTTATTGTGAGGCAGGCGGTCAGTGCTATGCAGGTCGTCTTGCTGTAGCAGCGGTTGTTATGAACCGTGTAGAGTCAGACGGATATCCGAACACTATCAAGGGTGTTCTGTGGCAGCCGTATCAGTTCGGCCCGATCCGTCAGGGAAAGATGGCTCGCGAGCTTAAGTATTATGACCAGGGTCTCTACAAGTATCCGGAGAGAAAGGGCAGCCTGCAGGCAGCAAAGGATATCCTTGCCGGAATCTACACTGTAGAGTACAACGGACAGACTATCGACCTGAAAAAGTATCACAACTTTAACGGTCATCTGAGCGATGCGAAGATTCGTATTTCCGGTCATGACTTTGCTTAAATAATTTCTTGAAAAGCTAACCTCTTTGTGATATCATATAGGATATTGCAAGGAGGTTTTTTTACATGAGTGAGGATAAGAATATGGACAACACTGAAAAAACCGAGGTTATCTCGAGAAACTTTATAGAGAATGAGATCGATAAGGATTTGGCAGAGGGTGTTTATGATCACGTGGTAACGCGTTTCCCACCCGAGCCGAACGGATATCTTCATATCGGACATGCGAAGTCTATCGTACTTAATGAAGGACTGGCAGAGGAGTATAAGGGAGTATTCAATCTGCGTTTCGATGATACGAACCCGAGTAAGGAGGATACATCCTTCGTGGAGTCGATACGTGCTGATGTTGAGTGGCTCTGCGGAACCAAGCCGCCGGTTTACTTTGCGTCTGATTATTTTGACAAGATGTATGAGTGTGCGATAAAGCTTATCAAAAAAGGCAAGGCTTACGTATGTGATCTGACTGCCGATGAGATACGCGAGTACCGTGGTACGCTTACCGAACCGGGCAAGGACAGCCCGTACAGGGACAGGAGCGTTGAGGAGAATCTAAAGCTTTTTGAGGACATGAAAAACGGAGTATATGCTGATGGTGAGAAGGTCCTCCGTGCTAAGATAGACATGGCTTCACCGAATATCAACATGCGTGATCCGATCATTTACCGTGTTGCTCATATGACACATCACAATACGGGAGATAAATGGTGCATCTATCCGATGTATGATTTTGCTCATCCGATCGAGGATGCAGTGGAGGGTGTTACACACAGTATATGTACTCTTGAGTTCGAGGATCACAGACCCCTTTATGACTGGGTAGTGAGAGAGTGTGAGTTTGAGAATCCGCCTCGTCAGATCGAGTTTGCGAAGATGTATCTGACGAATGTTGTCACCGGAAAACGCTACATAAAGAAGCTTGTTGAGGATGGAATCGTGGATGGCTGGGATGATCCGAGACTCGTGACCATCACTGCGCTCAGGAGACGTGGATATACCGCTGCATCCATCAGAAAGTTCATGGAGCTCTCAGGTGTATCAAAGGCTAATTCATCATCCGATTTTGCGATGCTCGAGTACTGTATCCGCGAGGATCTGAAGATGAGCGAAAGCCGTATGATGGCCGTTCTTGATCCTATCAAGGTTATTATTGACAATTATCCTGAAGGTGAGATCGAGTATCTGGATGTGCCGAACAATCAGGAAAACCCGGAGCTCGGAAGCCGCAAGGTACCATTCGGAAGAGAGCTTTATATCGAGAGGGGAGACTTTATGATCGAGCCTCCGAGAAAATATTTCCGACTCTATCCGGGAAACGAGGTCAGACTTATGAGTGCTTATTTCGTGACCTGTGTGGATTACAAGACGGATGCTGACGGAAATGTGACTGAGGTACACGTGACATATGATCCTGCGACCAAGAGCGGTTCGGGATTTACCGAGAGAAAGGTTAAGGGAACCATTCACTGGGTTGAGGCTACCACAGCGAAGCGTGCAGAGATCAGACTCTATGAGAATATCGTAGATGAGGAGAAGGGCGTGTACAACGAGGACGGATCCGTAAATGTTAATCCGAACTCGCTTACGGTCCTTAAGGATCGTCCTGTCGAGCCGGCTCTCGCAGAGGCGAAGCCCGGAGATAAGTTCCAGTTCATGAGAACGGGCTTTTTCTGCATGGACACGAAGGATACTACGCCTGAGAATCCGGTATTCAACCGCATAGTGTCACTGAAGAGTTCATACAGACCTGATAAACAGGCGTGATATGAAAGTGCTTGATATTTTTACAAAAACAAACCCTTGCAAATAAGCGGGAAACATAGTATAATATATATTTGCTAAGCATATTGAAAAATAACGCGGTCACGGCCGCATTTACAGGAGGGTACACATGGCAAACTTATTCGCTGGTCTCGAGAGCCTTGGATTGGACGGACTGAACTCTGAGGACGTATTCAAGGAGGAAAAAAAGGAAGAAGAAAAGAAGGTTGCAGATGATCATGAGCTGACCGAGGAGGAGAAGGCAGCACGTGAGGAGGACTTCATCTTTGATAAGAGTTATACCTGTCCTGTGTGTGATCACGAGTTCACCAGTAAGAATGTCCGTACCGGTAAGGTAAGACTGATCGGGGCAGACGACGATCTGAGACCGATCTACCAGGATGTGGATTCTCTGAAGTATGACGCAGTGCTTTGTCCGAAATGCGGATACTCAGCGCTGAACAGATATTTCAACTTTGTTATGAGTGCCCAGGCGAAGGCGATCAAGGACAATATTTCCGCGAACTTTACTTACACCCCTGAGGAGGGCAAGATTTACAATTACGACGATGCGATCCTCAGACACAAGATGGCGCTTGCATGTACGGTCGTTAAAAAGGGTAAGAGTTCAGAGAAGGCATACACATGCCTCAAGCTCGGATGGCTGTGCAGAGGTAAGAGAGAGCTTCTGATGAAGGGTGATGATTCTCTCAAGGAGGAGATCGCGGCACTGGCTGATGAGGAGAAGGAGTGCCTCGAGAACGCATTTGCAGGATTCAAGGATGCGTTCAGTAAAGAGGATTTCCCGATGTGCGGTATGGACCAGCACACTATGATGTTCCTTTTGGCAGAGCTTGCATACAGGACGGGACATCCTGAGGATGCAAAGTTCTACTGTTCAAAGGTTCTTACGGCAAGAGACGCCAATCAGAGGATCAAGAACAAGGCTATCGATCTGAAGGAGAAGCTTCAGAACAAGGGTTGATCCTTCGGGCGTATAGATAGGAGAAGGGGCAATGCGAGGTTTCGGAAAGAGAATAGCCATAGGTCTTATCGCGGCACTTTTTATGTCGTGTACGGCTCATGGGGACGCATATGCTCTGACTTCGGAACGTGACCTGACGCAGTATGTCGGTGAAGATACATTGGCAAAGGATCTGATCGTATCCGGAAGGATTTCACTTCCGGATGGCAGACCTGCAGCCGGTCAGCGCGTCAGACTCGAAAAGAAAATACAGTACCATGCGGATTTCGACAAGACAGAGACTGCCTGGATCACTTACGATGAGGTCATGACGGACCAAAACGGTGAGTATAGTATCCCTGCGGCAGGTTATCGTGTCTACAGGCTCGCGTCCGGCGGCAAGCTGGGGGCGCATTCCGATCCCGTGTGGTTGAACGGAGAGAGTGCTACGATCAACCTGACCGTGGCATTTTGTTCGTTACAGGGACTTTTGAAAAATGAGAGTGGTATGAGTGTGCCTGAGATGCAGGTGACGTTAAAACGCGGCGAGGATTCCGAGACCGTGACACCTGACACGCAGGGAGTGTTTACTTATGTTGATATGGCTCCCGGCGACTATCAGGTATATGTCGGTAAGACCGGACAATTTTTGCAGAATCTGACAATGACGGGTGATGACTTTGTTCTGCTTACCGTGAATGATGATATGGTGCTGATAGAGAGCTATCAGGACGGAGTGATAGAGGAGACATCAGATACGGGAGAAATCGGAACCGAGCTCGATCTGCCCGGTAAGCTTTTGCCTACTCCGAGGACGGAATCCGATCCTGCGATCAATCCTGATTTCAACGGTGCTAGATTGTTTAAAGGAAAAACGGTTTACACTGACTATGCATATTCTCTTACTGATTACGCTATGCTACAGTATAAAAATGTTCCGAGAGTGCCGTATGAGAAGTATCTGGATTTGGTCGATCCTTCCAGGGATACGACAAAGAACATGAAGTTCCTCAGAGTGGATGAGTATAGGCCGGTAAATGAAAAGGCATTTACGGATCTGTATCAGTCGATGATCGAGTCCTATTGTCGTGCGACAGGCAGGGATCCATCCGTAAGTGTACTGTATGGTAAAGCAGATGTGATACTGAGGAGTGCTAAAAAGTACAAGATCGATCCGGTATTCCTTACAACCCAGACCTTCCATGAGTCAGCGTACGGAACATCGCACCTTGCTTCGGGAGTGAAGATCACCCGGGTTGCACTCGAGGGATACCCCAGAGACAACCACGGCAAGTTTGTGACAAAGGCTCTCAGTCATCCGACTACGGTTTATAATCTGTATGGTATCAAGGCCTATGATGCGGATCCTTTGGTGGGAGGTACATCCTATGCCTACTATAACGGCTGGACGTCTCCTACAAAGGCGATAGAGGGTGCAGCAGCATATCTGGCGTCTAACTATATCCACGGCGATTATATGCAGAATACGCCGTTTAAGATCCGTTTCTCATTCAGAGATCGTATCTGGCATCAGTATGCGACAGGTCCGACCTATGCAGAGGATCTGGCAAGATATATGATAACTATGGCCGGTGTTTATTCGGTCAAAGCAAAGTTTACATATGATCTGCCACGTTACAAATAGTATGGTTAAGAATAACAAAAAAGCGGGATGCACATCCCGCTTTTAGTTTGCCTGTTTATTCTAGTTCGACTGTTTACCAAAACGTTTCTGGTAGCTCGGACTCTCAAAGAAATTGTCTATTGATCTTACGAGTAACCTCGGTGACATCGATTTGAGCAGGTAGCTCTCGACGTTCAGTTTTGCGGCTTTCATAACGTGTTCTTTGTCGCTCTTTGACGTTAGGAACATAATAGGTACATCCTTTATGGTCGGTTCGCTTCTAAGCATCTCCAAAACCTGCATACCGTCTACGATAGGCATCTCCACATCGAGAAGGATAAGATCAACCCTATCCTTTACAAGGAATGTGATAGCGCTCATACCGGAATTGCACATGTAGACATCATAGCGCTGAAGCAGTGTCTTTTGAAGAGAGTGGAGAGAAGCGGGGGTATCGTCAACGATAAGTATGCGCTTCTTTGCAACCTCCCCCTCCTCATCAGCTATGATTCGGTTCATATCGGAAACCAGCTGCTGTACGTTTATCGGACGCGGATAGGTCTTTGTGATGATGTCCTGAGGGATAAACTGGTAAATATCCTGCAGCTCGTCATCGTGTCCGATGATGAGAAATCTGGGATTGTTCATCAGGACGTTCTCCTTTACGAAGGAGTACTGATCACGGAATTCTTTTCCGACGTTTTCCTCATCGAGATAGAGGATCCAGAAGGGCTGAAGTACTCCGGCCTTGCGAATCTCATCCTCGACCATGCCAACACGCTTGGTGTCATAGCCCTCGTGCTCAAGGCCGTTGGCTATGGCGTTGTACATAAAGCTCTTTGTGTTTCCTATCAATAGTACGTCTTTGTTCATTGTGGATAACATCTCCTTTACAGATCAGGGTTTTCTTCGAACCATTTGAGGACCGAATCACGGTCGACATTTCTGATCATCTTATATATTGTATCATATTTTGCCTGCTGTTCACAAGACAAATTATAATTTTTTAGCATTTTCAGGATTTCCTCGGCGTTTCCGAAATCGAATGAGTCCACGAGCTCTTTGGCTGAGTTCATAGCTTCGGCGAACATTTCCCGTGGAAGGTCACCCTCTGAAGAGTCACCTTTATCGGCCTCGCTCATGTAGTCGATATAAGGTTTGAGCTTCGTAGCATAGCTCTCATAGAAAGCCAAAAGATCATCGGTTTTTTCGTTGATAGCCGTTTCATTTTCCGCATCGCCGCACTGCTCGAGATAGTAGGCATCTTCTCCGAGTTTGGTGGCACCGATCAGCCTTGCAGTGGATTTTAATGCATGGACTTGTACGGTGTAGTTGCGATAATCCTTATCTGCCCAGTAGCGCTCGATCTCGGCCGGCTTCGTTTCTATGGACCGGATGAAATCGTTAAGTGCGTCGGAGAGAGTCTCGTCGTCAATACAGTTTTCTATGGCGATGGCGTAGTCGATGCCTTCGAGATTTGTAAGTATCTCGTGAAGAACAGCATCTTTATCGTCATCTGCAGCCGATGTGTCGGATGTCTCTGAATCCGTATCGTTATCGGGGGATTTTTCGGGGGTTTCATCATCGTAGTCATAAGGTGCGTTTTGCAGTTCGACCAACTCTTTTGGCAGGTACTCGATAAGAAGGTTCTCAAGCTCGGTACTGTCAATAGGCTTTGAAAGATAGTCGGTAAAGCCTGCGTTGATATAAAGCTCCCTTGCGCCTGCGATGGCGTTCGCTGTCAGGGCGATATAAGGGATGTTTCTGTTTGGATTGTTGTTAAGCTCTTTTATATTGATAAGAGTTTCTATACCATCCATCTTTGGCATACGGTGATCCAAAAATACCATGTCGTATGTATTTTTCTTGATCATCTCGATGGCGGTCTTTCCGCTAAGTGCCGAATCGATCTGAATCTCTGTCTTTTTGAGAAGACCGTTAAAGACAGTAAGATTGACCTGCATGTCGTCTACGATAAGAAGACGGGCAGCAGGTGCACGCAATTTTTCGTGGTATTTTTTCTGGGCGAGGATCGATTTTTCATACATAGAGTTGTAGTCACCGATAGGAGCCCAGTTTATGACACCCTGGTGTACTCCAAACGAGAAGTCTGATCCTTTCCCGTAGATAGAGCGTACATCGAGGTGGGTTCCCATCAGGGCGAGGAGACGGTTAACTATGTTCATGCCGAGTCCGGTACCCTCGATGTTTCTGTTTTTCTTTTCTTCAAAACGAGAGAAGCGGTCGAACAGATGCGCCAGATCGTCTTCCTTCATTCCGATTCCGGTGTCGATGACCTGGAACTTCAGAATAATACTTCCGCGGTTCACTACATCGAAATCGACGTTCATTGTTATGGAACCGCTTTCCGTGTACTTAACGGCGTTTGTCAGCAGGTTCAGTACGCACTGCTTGATACGGATTTCATCTCCGAAGAGCATATGAGGAAGCTCCTCGCTGACATTTACGAAGAAGTTGAGATTTTTCTCGCGTACGCGTGACGAGATCATGTTTGAAAGGTCGCTGATGCTTGACGCGAGATCATACTCTACAGGAATGATCTTCAGCTTGTCGGCATCCAGTCTCGAGCTGTCAAGAAGGTCGTTTACGAGAGAGAGAAGTGTACGGCTCGAATCCTTGATCTCAAGAGCGTAACGCTCGATCTGTTTATTGCCTGCTTCACGTAAGATGATCTCATTCATACCCATGATCGCATTGATCGGTGTACGTATTTCATGAGAGACAGTCGACAGGAATGAAGTCTGCGCGTCGTTGGCATTCTTTGCGACCATGAGGTCAGCAAATACATCGATGCTCTTTGACACGTCACGCCTGAGCAGTATGGTGTGAATGATTATGTATGTGATCAAAAACAAAGTGAACACGGCAACCAGCACGAGTAGCAGAGTCTGCGTGTTTCCGGTGCTTTCTTTCTCCATTACCTTGATTCTGTCGGTGATGGAAAGCATGTGATCAAAAAGAATCTTGTTGTTGCAGTGAAGAGAGATGAACTCCTTGTCCAGGCTTATCATCTTTGCCACGAGCTGTCTGTTCTCGATGAGTCTTTTTGATACGTCGAGATAATCAAGCTTTATGCCCTCGGGTATGCTTTCTTCGGGAACTATCACGGCGTAGTCTGCGCCAATTCCTCTCTCCAGGGCTCGCATGATGCCGTATATCTGCCAGTAATACATGTTTGCCTGCTGATCGTCGAGAACGTGAGTCGTGTAGTCTGCAAACTGTGTGCTGAGCTTGTAGAGGTTTTCAAGATGCTTGGCGATGTTTGGCAGCTTATAATCCTCTGAATACGTGAACGAAGCCATGGATGAGATCTTGGTATACAGTTCGGAACTGTTGGAATTGTAGTCCCAATAAATACCCTGGCTTGAAGTGTAACCGCGTTCGGCACTTATCTTGGAGAGCTTATCATAATTCTTCATCAGACGCTCTATATCTCTTTTCAGGTTTCTGATATCATTTTTGGTTGAAGGAGAGAAGATGTTTTTAAGAGCGTTGTCTGCAGCACCTTTCATGGTCTTGAAGTCATTCATTATCTGTGTGATATACTGATCATTGCTGTAGTAGCTCTCATCGATGCTGTTTATCTCGTGCTGGTAGTTTGAGATGATATTCATCTGGAACAGCACGGAGTTGTTGGTGTAAGTCAGTCCTGCCGTGTATATGATGAGAGAACTGAGAAAAACCAAAGAACCGATAACAGCATAACGAAGCACACGCAGCTGTCCACGTATGCTTCTTAGGAATCTATCATTTTTTTCATAATGCCTAAGTTCTTTTTTGCCCAACGTATGGTCCTCCCTGATCAGACGTTTAATTCAGATTGATATTGTCCATGTCGGAGTATTCTTCCAGATTGTCTTCTATATTCTCAAGAGCGCCTATTCGTTTTTTCGCGGAAAGACACATGAGTACGATCAAAACGATCGAAATCGCCGTGATGACAAATGATACGATAAGGTATACGGTTCTGAGCCCGTTGTTTTCAACTGCCAGCGAACTCTCCGGAATGGTCGAGGTAACCCTCCATCCGTTTATGCATGTATCAGATGAGATTATATGATCCTTGAGCTTGATGGACAGATGAGATGAGGTCTCAATGGTCTGAGCGAGCTCCTCATTTATCATTCCGTTTACGGTCTCGTTCTCATCGCCGGAGTATACAACGTAGTTTTCGGGTGTGGAAAAATGCAGGGTAAGGTTGAAGTTCTCCTCCGCATTGTAGAATACGGGTACGAGATCCTCGCGAAGCATTGATATAAGAACTACAGTGGTTGGATTTACAACCTTTGAATAGTATATTCTGCTGTATTCCTGGTTGTGTCCTGATAGGAAGTTCTGACTGTCGCGTTCGCTGACATCAGAAAAGACCTCGTAAAGCTCTTTGTCAGGGAAATGTTCAGTGGTGTATGCATCAAGCTGACCCAAATACGTTCCATCACTGAATACTATACAGCAGTCACAGAAGTTATCCAAAGCAGAATAGTTTGCCAGAAGTTTGCCCAGAGCAAGTTCCTTTTCAACAGTGTCTCTGCTTTCGAGATTGGCACCGATACGGGAGTAGGAGATAAAGTTTTCATCTGATGATACCTGGTTTCCTACACGTATCATGCGTTTGAAGTAATGATCCAGGTTTTCTTTGACCTCATTGTTGGTTGATGCCAAAAGAGAGGTCGCTGTGGATGTAACCATCTTATCCAGAGACATAAAAGTGCTCGTGAAGCAGTATGTAAGCTGTAATATGACCAATATGGCTCCGAGCAGTATAACTATGGAAATAAAGCGTTTGTACAATACTTTCATAGAGAAATCCTCCGTTGTTATGTGAAGAATATTAAGACATGAGACTATTGTATACTATTTTAAGGAAAAGGGGAAGAAAAAAAACAATTATTTCTGAAAAAATGAGAAAAAGAGAGAAAAATAGAGAAAACTAAAGAAAATAAAAGAAATATATTTAATCCATCGGGGTTCGTGTGTTGCATTTTTTACAGTAAATGATATGATATGTATTGGTTTAGCACTCGTACATGATGAGTGCTAACAAAACAGAACAGAAAGGAATGATTGGATATGAAGTTAGTACCTTTAGCAGACCGCGTAGTTCTCAAGCAGCTTGACGCGGAGGAAAAGACAAAGTCAGGTATCGTTTTGCCCGGAACAGCACAGGAGAAGCCGCAGCAGGCTGAGGTTGTTGCAGTCGGACCCGGCGGTATGGTTGATGGCAAGGAAGTAACGATGGCAGTTAAGAAGGGAGATCAGGTGATCTATTCCCGTTATGCAGGCACTGATGTTAAACTTGACGGCGATGAGTATGTGATCGTACGTCAGAGCGATATATTGGCAGTTGTAAAGTAATAGGGAGGTAAACAGAAATGGCTAAGGAAATCAAATACGGCGCAGAGGCAAGAAGCGCCCTTGAGAGTGGTGTTAACCAGTTATCGGATACAGTCCGCGTGACACTCGGACCGAAGGGACGTAACGTAGTTCTTGACAAGTCATACGGTGCTCCGCTCATCACGAACGATGGTGTGACTATCGCAAAGGAGATCGAGCTTGAGGATGCATTTGAGAATATGGGTGCTCAGCTCGTAAAGGAAGTTGCTACAAAGACAAATGATGTAGCCGGTGACGGTACTACAACAGCTACCGTGCTTGCACAGGCTATGATCAATGAGGGTATGAAGAACCTCGCAGCAGGCGCTAACCCGATCATCCTTCGTAAGGGTATGAAAAAGGCCACTGACGCAGCTGTTGAGTCTATCAAAAAGATGAGTTCCAAGCTTTCCGGCAAGGATCAGATCGCCAAGGTTGCCGCTATTTCAGCCGGTGACGAGGAGGTTGGTCAGATGGTTGCCGATGCTATGGAGAAGGTTACCGGTGACGGAGTTATCACGATCGAGGAGTCAAAGACCATGAAGACAGAGCTTGAGCTCGTCGAGGGTATGCAGTTTGACCGCGGTTATGTATCTGCTTACATGTGCACAAATATGGACAAGATGGAAGCAGAGCTTGATGATCCGTACATTCTTATTACTGATAAAAAGATCTCAAATATTCAGGATATCCTGCCTCTTCTCGAGCAGGTTGTTCAGCAGGGAGCAAGACTTCTCATCATCGCTGAGGATGTTGAGGGTGAGGCTCTTTCAACACTCGTTATCAACAAGCTCCGTGGTACATTCAATGTTGTTGCGGTGAAGGCTCCGGGTTATGGCGACAGACGTAAGGAGATGCTCAAGGATATCGCAATCCTTACAGGTGGAGAGGTTATCTCTGATGAGCTCGGTCTGGATCTCAAGGAGACCACCATGGCTCAGCTCGGTCGTGCAAAGAGTGTTAAGGTTCAGAAAGAGAACACCATCATCGTTGACGGTGAGGGCAAGAAAAAGGATATCAAGGATCGTATCGCGCAGATCAAAACACAGATCGACGAGACTACATCAGACTTCGATCGTGAGAAGCTTCAGGAGCGTCTCGCAAAGCTCGCAGGTGGTGTGGCAGTTATCCGCGTAGGTGCGGCTACAGAGACTGAGATGAAGGAAGCTAAGCTTCGTATGGAGGATGCTCTTGCAGCTACGCGTGCAGCTGTTGAAGAGGGAATCATCGCAGGTGGTGGTTCTGCTTATGTTCACGCTATCGGTGATGTTGAGAAGGCAGTTGCCAAGCTTGAAGGTGACGAGAAGACAGGTGCTAACATCATCCTTACAGCTCTCGAGGCTCCGCTTCGTCGTATCGTTGAGAACGCAGGTCTCGAGGGATCGGTTATCGTTGATCGTGTACGCAGCGAGAAGAAGGGTGTAGGCTTCGATGCTCTGACAGAGAAGTATGTAAACATGGTTCAGTCAGGTATCCTTGATCCTGCAAAGGTTACAAGGAGTGCACTGCAGAACGCAACGAGTGTTGCTTCTACACTTCTTACTACCGAGTCCGTAGTTGCAAATATCAAAGAGGAAACCCCGGCAATGCCTGCAGGAGCAGGAATGGGTATGGGTATGTAAATGGAACAAGCTTATTCTGAATGGAGTGTTAAGCGCAGAAAGACTGCGGCGACACTCGTGCTCAAAATCCTTATGGTGATCGCTGTCGTGGCGCTCATACTTTTGACGCTCGTCATGACATGGTTTGCTGTGCTCGGTGTGCTGGGTGCAGGATTCCTGATCTGGTATTGGCCGCGCTTTGACGTGATGACCGAGTACATATATTGTGACGGACAGTTGGATTTTGATCAGATTTACGGCGGTGAAAAACGCAAGAACGCGCTTCGTATCGAGATAGAGGATGCCGATGTGATCGCGCCGATGGATTCGAGCCGTATGGATGGCTACAGGCATCTTTCCGTGAAGGATTTTTCTTCGAGGGAACCCGATGCCAAGCTCTACGGTATAGCGACCAAGCTGCCCGGTGGATCTGATACGAAATATGTGATCGTTTTTGAGCCGAATGAGAAAATGCTTGATATGATGCGGGCGAAGTGTCCGAGGACAGTCGAAAAATAATACTATGACAGGTGCTGTTTTGCAGCACCTGTCAGACTGTAGACAAAGTCCGCGGGAAACCGCGGACTTTTCTCGTAGAAAAAACGAAGAAAAACATCGAAAACACTGGATTTTTCAGCGCTTTTTTGGTATAATGGTATCATAGAAATCAGATATGGAGGGTATCTGCCTATGATGTCAACGAACGTCGAAAAGAACCGAGAACAGGTTCAATTCATCTGTATGGATGACCTTGTTCCCAAGGATCATCTGCTCCGATTGATTGATAGTGCACTTGACTGGTCATTCATTTATGATCTTGTAGAGGACAAGTACTCTCCGGACAATGGGCGCCCAAGCCTGGATCCAGTCGT
>JHWZ01000009.1 GCA_000687695.1 Lachnospiraceae bacterium P6B14
TCCTTTGCGACATCGATACCTACGTAGATCATAATTATGATCCTCCTTTGAAAGTAGTATTTGATGCTGTAAGATCCACAGGGCTCTCTGTCCGTGTAACCTCGTTCTACATAAACCGTCATGCGGTATCTAACTGATTAACATTGTAACAAAGAGGCTGTGGTTGGAGCCTTTCTGTAACCGTCTATGCGGTAGGAGACAAAAACCAATCCACAGCATCTCCAACATCATACCTCATACCTATCCAAAGGTAAAGGGGTATGAGGAAGTGATAAAGACCTTGGAGAGGGTCTCTAAACACTACTACTATATAATACGAGGGAGACTAATAAATGCTAAAACAAATTGTAAAGAAAAAAATGGTTGGGAAAGCAAAATATCAGAGTTTTTGGGAAAAAATCAATATGTATTCTTTGATTGGAATGAATTTGACAGAAGGGGGGGATTGTGGCAGTGATGATGGAGAAGAGTGGGTATTGAATTATTTGAGCAATTACAGAACGAATAGTATTAATAAGAATAGGAGAGTTATTTTTGATGTTGGTGCAAATGTTGGAAAATGGTCTCGACTTGCTAGAAAGTATTTTCCAGATGATATAATCTATGCGTTTGAACCGGCAAAAGACACTTATAATGCATTGGTTAAGAATTGCCAATGCGACAAAGTCATTTGCGCGAATATAGGATTGGGCGAGAATAATGATGATGCACTTCTGTATTCAAATTATAGTGGCTCTGGACTTGCAAGTCTATACAATCGAGATATCAGTCAGTTTGAAATTCAGATGGATGTTGTTGAACATGTAAAAATTGAATCCTTAGATAGATTCTGTACAGAAAACGATATTGAACGAATTTTCTTTCTTAAGCTTGATGTGGAAGGTAATGAGTTGTCGGTTTTAAAGAATTCAATGAATATGATTAACAATAATGCAATTGATTGGATTCAAATGGAGTTTGGTGGATGCAATATCGATTCGCGCACTTTTTTTAGAGATTTTTGGAGGCTGTTGTTCCCACAGTATAAGTTTCATAGAATAGTTAAGGATGGGCTGGTTGAGATCAAGTCTTATGAAGAAAGACATGAGCAGTTTTTGTGTTCAAATCTTTTGCTTGAAAGGGTGATGAAATGAAAAAAAATATGTTTAGATTGTTTCTGCGACATCAAACGGCGTTGTATATTATAGGGCGTATAAAAAAACACCCTGAAAGAAGGAAGAAAAAAAAAGGCTTTAAAACTGACTTAAAAACCTATACTGATCTGAATAAGCATGGCTCATTTACAATCAATAAGAAATACATATGGCCATGTCTTGATGATAAAGGATTAGATGCTGGGGATCTTGGATCCTATTTTTGGCAAGACTTGTGGTGTGCTAAATTGGTTTTTGAGAATAGTCCAGTTCACCATTTTGACATTGGGTCAAGAATAGATGGATTCATAGCACATTTATCGGTGTTTCGTGAAAATATACATTTAATTGATATAAGGCCGCTTGATACTCAGATTCCGGGTGTGGATTTTATTCAAGCTGATGCAACTACACTGGGGGGGGTGGCAGATGAATCAATAGAATCTCTGTCGGCTCTTTGTAGTCTTGAGCATTTTGGATTAGGACGATATGGAGATCCTATTGATCCTGATGCTTGTTTTAAAGCATTTAATTCTATAATTAGAGTGTTAAAGAAAGGTGGTCATGCATATATTTCTGTCCCGATCGGAAAGGAACATGTTGAGTTTAATGCACATAGGATATTTTCGCCAAGGACTGTTATTGACTCTTTCAAACATATGGAACTTGTCGAGTTTTCAGTAACAAAAGGAGAGAGTATTGAGAAGGATGTTTCTATTGACAAATACAATTGTGAAGATGATAATATGGGGACGCGATTTGGGTTATTTCACTTCGTTAAACTGTAATAGTATAATTTGATGGGGGATATGGTGTTATATATAGAGAGAAGAATTGAGTTTCAGCATAAAGATGAGAGAGGATATTTGATTCAACTGATTCATGATGGTTATAAGCAAGTAAATGTGCTTAAATCGAAGGCTGGAGCAGTTAGAGGGACACATTTTCACAAATATACTCACGAGGCCTTCTATTTGATTTCGGGAATTGTTAAGGTTGATTTCATAGCAGGAAATGAAAGAGATACGGTTATTTTTCAAGGGGGCGCGTTCTTTGAGGTGCCACCATTTGTTCTTCATAAATTATTATTTTTAGAGGATAGCCTTATGATACAACTGTATGACAACCCAGTTGAAAAGAATGACGGAAGCAAAGATATATATATGGAGGATGAGTTTGATGCATGAAATAGTTAAGGATGGGGTGGTTCTTGCTCGTCTTATTGTTCCAAGTGATGTAAAAGAAGGTATCACTTCGTTTAGTGAAGATGATGAGTTTATACAAGTTTTGTCATGGGGACACTATGAGAAAGGAAAGAATTTACAGGATCATTTTCACAATGAGTTCGAACATATAGCGATGAGGACTTATGAAGCAGTATATGTTGTTTCAGGATCAATTGAGGCAAGAATACTTGATTTAAATCTAAATCTCATAGAAACAATAGTTGTTAAAAAAGGAGAATTACTTATACTCTTGGAGTCGGCACATGGATATAGAATACTGGAAGATGATACTACTGTATTTGAGATAAAGAATGGGCCGTTTGTTGGTGTGGATAAAGATAAGACCAAATTTTAATCGGAGGTCAGAATATGAATTATATTAATCAAATAGAACCGAGCTTTGACGAACATGAAAGAGAAGCTTTGAATCAATATATGCTTCAAGGTGGGTGGGGGACTGAATTCAAATATACACGTGTTTTTGAAGATATGATTAAGGATTATACAGGAGCTAAACACTGTTGGATAATGTCAAATGGTACAGTCAGTCTTTCGGCCGCACTTTTGGCGGTCGGAGTCGGCCCTGGCGATGAAGTAGTATGTCCAGATTTTACAATGGTAGCCACTCCCAATGCTATTGAATTAATTGGGGCAAGAGCGGTTTTTGTTGATATTGAAAAAGAATCCTTGTGTATTGATTTTGAATCAATGGTTGAGAGAGTAACAGAGAAAACTAAAGCGATCATGTTGGTTTCCATAAATGGACGTTATCCTGAAAGGATTCGCGATTTTGTTGGCTTTTGTAGAGAGAAGAAGATTCATCTGATCGAGGATGCTGCGCAGTCATTAGGGAGTTTCTGCGACGGAAGACATCTTGGACGATTTGGTGAGATTGGTAGCTTTTCGTTTAGTATGCCTAAAATTATAACAACGGGACAGGGAGGCGCCCTTATTACGGATGATGATGAATTGGCAAATCGTATTAAAAGGATTCGTGATTTTGGGAGAGATATTGGAGGAAGTGATCATTACTTGTCAAAGGGATGGAATTTTAAGTTTTCAGATTTTCAGGCTGTAATTGGGATAGAACAGATGAAAAAACTTCCTAGACGAGTTGATCGAAAGAAAAAAATGGGGTTGTTGTATGGTGATTTGCTTAAGAAAATACCCGAGGTTGAATTAATCGACACGAATTATAATGATACAGCACCATGGTTTTTTGACATCCTTTGTAAAAAAAGAGAGGCACTTCAGGTTTATCTGAAAGAAAATGGCATCGGAACTCGTCCGTTTTATCCCGCTTTACATGCGGAACCCGCGTATGGTTATATGGATGAGCATTATCCGATTTCTGAAATGGTTGCCCAAAATGGACTTTGGCTTCCTTCGAGTATAATTTTAACGGATGATCAAATCTGTTATATTTGTGAGAAGATAAAGGAATTCTATTCTGGATAAGAGTTGTACTGAAAGGACGGTGGTTGATTGTGATTGTAAAGGATACTAAACTCTCCGGGGTATATCTGATAATACCGGAGGTTCATTTTGACGAAAGAGGAAACTTTTATGAAACATATAACAGGAAAAAATACAAAGATGCAGGATTAAATGTTGATTTTGTTCAAGATGACATTTCATGCTCAAAAAAGGGTGTGTTAAAGGGAATGCATGGGGACGCTGGTACGACGAAGCTGATTCAAGTAATACATGGAACTGTTTATGCTGTGATATTAAACTGTGACGAAGAATCCCCATTTTTTGGTAAGTGGGAGTCGTTTATTATCTCGGCTGATAATAAGTATCAGTTGTATATCCCACCTATGTATGGTAATGGTTATTATGTACTATCTGATCAAGCGGTTTATTCATATAAACAGGATACATATTATGGAGAATATGAACAGTTTACATACAAGTGGGATGATCCTCGGTTTGGAATGGTTTGGCCATCTGGAGAAAAGATTATTTCAACCAGAGATTCTAAGTAATGAAAAGGTTAGGTAAATCGTTATGGATAAGTATAGTTTTTCGCCTATGAACAGAAACTCTAAAATTTATGTTGCAGGTCACTGTGGTATGGTTGGTTCGGCTATTGTTCGCGAACTAAAAAAACAGGGATATAATAACCTTGTTTTAAGGACACACTCGGAACTTGATTTAATAAGGCAATCAGAGGTGGAGTCGTTTTTTAGAGATGAAAAACCTGAATATGTTTTTCATCCTGCCGGAAAAGTTGGTGGAATTGCTGCTAACTCTGTGAATAGTGCTGGTTTTTTATATGATAACATGATGATTGAGTTGAATGTGATACGTGCTGCATGGGAGAATGGAGTAAAAAAGCTCCTCTTTCTTGGATCATCATGTGTTTATCCTAAAATGGCACCTCAACCCATGCCTGAATCATGTTTGTTGACATCTTCGCTTGAACCTACGAACGAGGGGTATGCCTTAGCTAAGATTAGTGGTTTAAAATATTGTGAATATTTGAATCGACAGTATGATACTAAATATATATCGGTGATGCCTACAAACATGTATGGTCCAAATGACAACTATCATCCCGAAAACAGTCATGTGCTACCAGCTTTGATCAGGCGGTTTCATGAAGCAAAGATAGTTGACGCAAAGAAAGTGGTTTGTTGGGGAGATGGCAGTCCTTTGCGTGAATTTCTCTACGTTGATGATTTGGCGGAACTATGTGTGCTTCTTATGAATAGTTATGATGGAAAAGAGATGGTAAATGCGGGTACTGGAAAAGAACTTAGTATTAAGGAGCTTACGGAGGTTGTTGCAAGAGTAATTGGTTATGATGGGATAATCGAATGGGATAAGAGTAAACCAAACGGAACCCCGCGAAAATTGCTAGATATTTCAAAGGCTACAGCTCTTGGATGGAGATATAGCACTGAATTGGAGGAGGGAATAAAACTGGCATATGATGATTTTTTGAATAATCCAATGAGAGCAGAAAGATAGAGGAGGCTTTTGGTATATGAATATTATATTACTTAGTGGAGGATCCGGAAAAAGATTGTGGCCTTTAAGCAACAACATCCGATCCAAACAATTTGTTAGAGTTTTAAGAAAAACTGATTTCCGCGATATTGAAATTACAGAGGACAGTTGTTATGAGTCTATGGTTCAGAGGGTTTACAGACAGATAAAAGATGTTGATAACCATGCTGATGTGACGATTGCAACATCGAAAGCTCAGGTTTCGTCTATTAGAAACCAACTGGGTGAAGATGTTGGAATATCGGTTGAACCATGCCGTAGAGATACGTTTGCTGCTATTGCCTTGGCGACGGCTTACCTTCACGATGTTAAGTGTATTGATAGTGAAGATGCAGTTATTGTTTGTCCTGTTGATCCATATGTTGAGAATGAGTACTTTGATTGTCTAAAAAAACTACATGACGCTGCTTTAAATGGTTCTCATAATTTGATGCTGATGGGTATTAAACCAACATATCCGTCAGAGAAATATGGATATATTTGTCCGCAAACTTCAGATGGTGGAATTGTATATTCATTCAAGGAAAAGCCTGATGAAATGATGGCAAAGAAATATATTGAGGAAGGGGCTCTTTGGAATGGAGGAGTATTTGGGTATAAGCTTTCTTATGTGTTAGATAAGGCAAGGGAGATTTTGGGAAGTAGCGAATATGACACGCTGATAAAGAATTATTCGTCTTTTAGAAAAATCAGTTTTGACTATGCGGTTGTAGAAGAGGAAAAATCTATCGGAGTGATAGTATATAAGGGTGAATGGAAGGATTTAGGGACATGGAATACTTTGACCGAAGCTATGGATGATCCAATTATAGGGGAGGCGGTATTGAATGAGTCTTGTGATAATGTTCATGTTATCAATGAGTTGGGGATCCCAATCTTGGGTATGGGATTGAGGGATATGGTTATTGCAGCTTCATCAGAGGGGATACTTGTTTCCGATAAAGAACAATCTTCTTATATCAAGCCTTTAGTTGAGAAAATCGATCAACCAGTTAAATATGCAGAAAAGAGTTGGGGAAGCTATAGAGTTATAGATGTACGGGATGAGTCGATGACAGTTGTTGTAACACTTAACCCGGGACATGGAATGAATTATCACAGTCATGATAAACGTGATGAAATATGGAATATAGTCAGGGGAGGTGGAAGAACAATAGTTGATGGGATGGAACAGTATGTAAAGCCCGGTGATGTTATAACCATGGCGGCGGGGTGTAAGCACACTATTGTTGCAGACAATGAGGGATTACAATTAATAGAAATTCAATTGGGGGAGGAAATAGCTGTTTCTGATAAAAGGAAACATGAATTGCCAACGGGACTGGTAGGTGGGTTATGAGTGCGAGGAATTCTTTTTTGCTAAAACCAATTGGAAAAGACTATCTATGGGGAGGATCAAGACTGAATGATGACTTTAATCTTGGATTAGATTTGACTCCTTTGGCAGAAGCATGGGTATGTAGTACGCACCCTGATGGAAAAACAAATTTGATATCAGGGGAGTCTTTGTTGGATGTTTTGAAAAGGAATCCGGATTTTCTGGGTGAACATGCAACCCTATTTTCGGATGGGGATTATGAACTTCCAATTATGATAAAGCTTATAGATGCAAAAAGAGACTTAAGTGTTCAAGTTCATCCCGATGATTCTTATGCAAAAGAATATGAAGATGGTTCAAGGGGCAAGACGGAGATGTGGTATGTTATAGATGCTAAGCCAGACAGCGCGCTGATTTATGGATTCAACAAAAACGTTTCGGCAACAGAAGTTCGTCTTGCGGTTGAAAACGGTAGTATCAGAAAACTATTGAACTTTGTTTCGGTAACAAAGAATGATGTATTTACAATTAATCCTGGAACTGTTCATGCAATAGGAGAAGGGTGTTTGATTGCTGAAATACAAGAGAATAGTAATGTTACATATCGTTTATATGATTATGACAGAACTGACAAGAATGGCTGTAAAAGAAAACTCCATTTGGGGAAGGCCTTGGATGTGCTAGATTTTAGCTTTTCAGATGTTCCTCGTCAGCCCATGAGAGTCCTTAAATATAAAAAGGGGTTTGCTAGTGAATTATTAAGCCGGTGTAAGTATTTTCAAGTGGAGAGATTGATTATAAATACTGAATCGTTGAGGGACACGGTTCAATACAAAACTGCATCTAATTCGTTTCATGTTTTGCTTTGCATAGAAGGATGTGGGAGCATATGTTCTAAAAGCATCAATTATAATTATTACAAAGGTGATTGCATTTTTGCTCCGGCTGATTGTGAGATGATGAGTTTGCATGGAAAATCCCAATTTTTGGATGTGTGTTGTTGAATCCAATATAGAAAGGATAAGAGTGGTTACGTCACATGCAAGTTATTAGAGTTGTAAAAAAATTCAATAGTATATTATCTAAACATCAACGGACTAGAATAATTGAAATAGTGATTATGATGATACTTGGTGGAATTATGGAAACATGTTCAGTTTCTCTGATTATACCATTTATGGATGTGGTAATGGAACCCGAAAAAATCATGGGTAATGGTTTTGTTCGGTTTGTCTGTGAAACGTTCGGAATTGAATCATCTAAAGCATTCCTTGTGTTTCTAGCGGTTATATTGTCGTTAGTATTTTTAGTAAAGAATCTATTCTTGTTGGTTGAATACAATATTCAATACAGGTTTGTATATGGTAATATGTTTTTGATGCAGGAGAGGCTATTGACCAATTTGATCAATCGTCCATATGAGTTTTTTTTAGGGGTTGATTCTGGCAAAATTGTTAGAATAGTCAATAGTGATACTTCAAATACGTTTGGATTGCTTGCTACTCTCCTTTCCCTATTTACTGAGTTGGTTGTTTCTGGTATGATGGTTATTACGGTTTTTATTATCGCACCTGCTATAACAATGACAATGGCTATTGTATTGATTGTTATGGTTTTAATTATTAATAGCATTATAAAACCAATACTAAGACGGGCAGGTGATGATAATCAAAGATCTTTGGCTGAAATGAATAAGTGGCTTCTTCAATCCATACAAGGAATTAAGGAATTAAAAGTTGCTTCTAAGGAAGGCTTTTTTGAAAGAAAGTTTTCATCTCATGGAATAAAATATGTTAATTCCATGAGAAAACATGAATTACTAAGCGTAGTTCCACGGTTTTTGATTGAAGCAATTGCTATGGGAACGATGTTTGCCGTTGTTGCAGTGCTAATATCTAGGGGTGCCGAGTTGGAGACAATTGTACCGATTCTTACCGCAGTTGCTATGGCGGCCATGAGATTATTACCTTCGATAAATCGTGTTTCTAGTGCGCTTGGTACAATATCTTACATGGAACCTATGCTGGATAGTTTGATAAATAGTTTAAAAGATATAAGTGGAAAAGAAAGAGTAAGCTTCGGAATGGATCTATCAATATCGAGTGGCTCTTCAGCTGGATCGGTATTGTCGTTCAATAATGAGATTAAGTTATCAGGGATAACATATTGTTATCCTGGCGCTGAAAAAAATGTATTAAGTAACGCAAGGCTCGATATGGAGAAGGGTCAATCAATAGGTATAGTTGGGACATCCGGTGCGGGTAAAACCACAATTGTAGATGTTCTTTTAGGACTTCTTAATCCGAAAGAAGGTCAGGTGCTTGTGGATGGTGTAGATATTAAAGAAGATATGCCCGGTTTTCTTTCATTGGTTGGATATATCCCGCAGTCTATTTTTATGTTAGATGATACGATCCGTGCAAATGTGGCTTTTGGCGAGGAAAATGTTTCTGATGAAACTGTGTGGAAAGCATTGTCAGAAGCTTCATTAGATGAGTTTGTTAAGGAATTACCTGATGGACTCGATACCGAGATTGGAGAGAGAGGAGTAAGATTATCTGGGGGACAAAAACAGCGAATTGGTATCGCTCGTGCACTTTACTGTGACCCATCAATACTTGTGTTTGATGAGGCAACATCTGCACTAGATAATGAGACTGAGGGGGCTATCATGGATTCTATCAATCATCTTAAGGGAAACAAAACGATGATAATCATTGCACATCGTTTAACGACAATAGAGAACTGTGATGTGGTATATAGAGTTGAAGATGGAATGATAAAGAAGGAAAGGTGATGGAAATGGGTAATGTAAAAAGAGCAATTATTACAGGCGTAACTGGGCAGGACGGATCATTTTTGTCAGAGTTTCTCCTTGAAAGGGGATATGAGGTGCATGGGATTATTCGAAGGAATTCGGTGGACTTTCGGGAGCGTATTGCTCATTTGGAAGGGCAGAAGGGGTTTCATTTGCACTATGGGGATATGTCGGATTCACTGAGTTTGGTTCGTGTTATCGGCAAAGTTCGACCAGATGAAATTTACAATTTGGCGGCACAGAGCCATGTTCAGGTGAGTTTTGATGTACCTGAATTCACTGCAGATGTGGATGCAACGGGTGTACTTCGTTTGCTGGAAGCGGTTCGCGTATGTGGTTTGACGGATAGCTGTCGTATCTACCAGGCTTCAACTTCAGAACTATATGGAAAGGTGGAGGAGGTGCCGCAGAGTGAAACTACGCCTTTTCATCCGTACTCTCCGTATGCAGTTGCAAAGCAGTATGGATTTTGGATTACAAAAGAGTATCGTGAAGCATACGGGATGTTTTGTTGCTCGGGGATTCTGTTTAATCATGAATCGGAGAGGAGGGGAGAAACTTTTGTGACGAGGAAGATTACGTTGGCGGCTGCGCGTATTTCGTCTGGAAAACAGGACAAGTTGTATCTTGGAAATATGTCATCACTGCGTGATTGGGGATATGCTAAGGATTATGTGGAGTGTATGTGGCTGATTCTTCAGCAGGATAAGCCAGATGATTTTGTTATTGCGACAGGTGAGCAACATTCTGTAAGAGAGTTTGCTTCGCTTGCATTTCACTTTGCCGGTATTGAGCTAGAGTGGCAGGGTAATGGCATGGATGAAAAAGGATTGGATAAGGCCTCGGGGCGTGTGATAATAGAAGTGTCTCCGGAGTTTTACAGACCAACGGATGTTGTTAATCTGTGGGGAGATCCATCCAAGGCAAGGGAAAAACTAGGTTGGAATCCGACGAAGACATCATTTGAGGAATTGGTGAGGATTATGGTTGAGAGTGACATGGAGAAAGTAACTGTGGAGTGATGTATTGTTCATGTTTTAAGAGGTTTTGGTAGTGGAATCAAAAGATGATTGTTTTGCAGAATATGAGCGTTGGCTCAACCATACAAGAGATGATGTGTTGGCTGAGTTGAAGGATATGGATGATGCTGCGATTGAGGATGCTTTTTATCGTGAGTTGTCGTTTGGAACAGGTGGATTGCGTGGTTCTATTGGCCCAGGAACAAACCGCATGAATGTTTATGTGGTTGCGAAGGCGAGCCAGGGATTGGTGGATTATCTACTGAAAAAAGAAGGTGGTACAACAAGTGTTGTAGTCGGATATGACAGCCGGATTAAATCGGATGTTTTTGCCAGGACAGTAGCTTGCGTTTTTGCGGCAAATGGGATTTGTGTTCATATGTTTCAGGATATCTTTCCAGTGCCCGGAGTTTCCTATGCTGTTAGATATCTGAGAGCGTCTGCCGGTGTGATGATAACGGCATCGCACAATTCAAGTAAGTATAATGGTTATAAGGTATATGGTGCAGATGGGTGTCAGATTACAACGGAAGTGGCTAGGGATGTATATGCGTGTATTGAGAATCTAGATGTTTTTAATGATGTAAAGCAGATTGAGTTTGATAAGGGTGTGGAGGCTGGTCTAATTAGGTATATTGATTCAGATTTGGTGGATTCGTATCTCGATGAGGTGAGGGCGCAGTGCTTTTTATATGGGGATGAAATCAATCGGGATGTGGCGATTGTTTATTCTCCGCTAAATGGAACGGGGCTCGAGCCTGTGTGTAAAGTGCTGTCTGAGGTAGGTTTCACAAA
Source organism: Lachnospiraceae bacterium P6B14 (assembly GCA_000687695.1). Classification (GTDB taxonomy): domain Bacteria; phylum Bacillota; class Clostridia; order Lachnospirales; family Lachnospiraceae; genus Eubacterium_F. The sequence goes on from JHWZ01000009.1 coordinate 11,325, forward strand.
CGTAACAGTTGTGGAAGAGCAAAGGAATCCAGATGGACGATTCCCGACATGTCCGAAACCGAATCCAGAGGAATCTGAGGCTATGGAATTAGGGCTATCGTATTGCAGAAAGATGGGAGCGGATCTTCTTATTGCGACAGATCCGGATTGTGATAGAGTAGGCATAGCCGTACGAGAACACGATTCATATCGTCTACTTACAGCAAATGAGACAGGAATACTTCTTCTCGACTATATTTGCTCACAGAAGAAAAAACACGGAAAATTGCCGAGGAATGGCGTTTTTTTGAAGACAATAGTGACGAATGACTTGGCGGAGAAGATTGCGTTGCATTATGGTGTGAAGACGATCAACACACTGACAGGTTTTAAATATATTGGAGAACAGATTGGATCACTCGAGCGAGAGGGGTGTGAATCGGATTTTGTTTTTGGATTCGAAGAATCGTTTGGTTATCTAACAGGCACATACGTTCGAGATAAAGATGGTGTAAATGCTACCGTTGTTATTTGCGAGATGTTTGCCTATTATAAGACCCGTGGTATAAGTCTTATCGAGAAATTGGAGGATGTTTATCACAGGTTTGGGTATTGTCTGAATACGCAATACTCTTATGAATTTCCTGGAAGCACCGGAATGCATAGGATGGCTGAAATTATGACATTGTTTCGTAAAGGTGTAGAAATAATAGATGTATATCGAGTATCTCGAACCGATGATTTTTCTCAAGGGTTGTATAATTTACCTAAATCGAATGTGATAAAATACAGTTTTGGGGATATGGATGTGAGTGGATCGTTGGTGGTGAGGCCATCAGGGACGGAGCCAAAACTCAAAATATATATTAGTGTGTTGGCGGATAATCAAATCTATGCAGAGAGAGTTGAGAGAAGGATAAATCAGCGAGTATGCGATTTGATAAATAATGAGGAAAGCATAATCGGGGTAAGAAAAAGATGATTAAAGAGGATGGAGACAAGTATCATATTACAGTTGCAGGTGCAGGATATGTGGGAATGAGTCTAGCAGTTTTGCTTGCGCAGAACAATTATGTAACGTTGATTGATACTGTGGAGGAAAAGGTCAATAGGATTAATCAGAAAATGCCAACGATTCAAGATGAATTGATTGAGGAGTATTTGGGTACGAAGGGATTGGATTTAAATGCGACGATTGATTCGGATGAGGCGTATGATGGGGCAGATTATGTTGTTATTGCAACGCCGACAAATTATGATTCCAAGAAGGATTTCTTTGATTGCTCTTCTGTGGAAAGTGTAATTGATACTGTTATGGCGTCGTGTCACTTTGGTGATAGTAGAACGGAGGAGCGGAATTTGCCGATTATCGTGATTAAGTCTACAGTACCGGTCGGATATACCAAATATCTTAAGGATAAGTATTGTGGGCTCAGAATTCTGTTTTCGCCGGAGTTTCTGCGAGAGTCGAGAGCGTTGTATGACAATTTGTATCCATCCAGAATTATAGTAGGCGCCTTTGATGAGGATATGGATCATGCGGAATCATTTGCTGGATTGTTAAAGGAAGGAGCAAAAAAGGATACTATCGAGGTTTATTTCATGAAGCCAACCGAAGCAGAATCGGTAAAGCTGTTTTCCAACACCTATTTAGCGCTTAGGGTTGCTTATTTTAACGAGTTGGACACGTATTGTGAATCGAAGGGATTGTCAACCGCAAGTGTTATTGGGGGGGTTTGTGGAGATCCTCGAATTGGTGATTTTTATAATAATCCTTCTTTTGGTTATGGTGGATACTGTTTGCCGAAGGATACCAAGCAGTTATTGGCCAACTATGATGATGTTCCGCAGAATATGATATCAGCTATTGTAGAGAGTAACCGAACGAGAAAAGAATTCATCGCCAATCGTGTTCTGGAGATTGCAGGCTTGTATGGAGGTGGCGAGGAATACAATATCCGAAAAGAAGAGTATGTTGAAGAGGTAACCGTAGGTGTATTCAGACTGACTATGAAGACAAATTCAGACAACTTCAGACACTCATCAATTCAAGGTGTTATGAAGAGAATCAAGGCGAAAGGGGCGAGAGTAATTGTTTATGAACCGTCACTAATTGATGGGTCGACGTTTTTTGGGTCGAAAGTGGTAAATGATCTAGATGAGTTTAAGAGGTTGTCTGATTCAATTATAGCGAATAGGTATGATAACTGTCTTGATGATGTGAAGGAGAAGGTTTATACGAGGGATGTTTTTGGGAGGGATTGAATCCTTCTGTATAGCGAAATAGGAAAAAAGGAGAATTTGACTATGATTGACAAGTGGAGATGCAGAAAAGATGATCTGAAGGGCACACAGACGGAGAAGAACCTGATGGAAGCTTTTGCTGGGGAATCGGAGGCGAGGAACAAGTATACCTATTTTGCCGCGAAAGCAAAGAAGGACGGATATGTGCAGATTTCTAAGATGTTTGAAGAGACAGCTGCGAACGAGAAGGAACACGCGAAGATCTGGTACAAGATTCTTGAGGGTATCGGAACTACGCCGAAGAATCTGAAGACGGCTGCAGATGGCGAAGCGTATGAGTGGAAGGTGATGTACCCTGGCTTTGCGAAGATTGCTCGTGAGGAGGGGTTTGACGAGATTGCGGAGCTTTTCGAGGGCGTGGCTGCGATTGAGAAGGAGCATGAAGAACGATACCGAAAACTCCTCGAGAACATCAAGAAGGAGATGGTGTTCTCGGATGATGGCGACGCCGTATGGGTATGTTCTAATTGTGGGCATGTGGTAGTTGGATCGAAAGCACCAGAGATATGCCCGGTTTGTAATCATCCGCGGGCATATTTTGAGAGAAAAGCGGAGAATTACTGATGAGAAGAATTATGTGTGTGTTTGGTACACGTCCGGAAGCGATAAAGATGTGCCCACTTGTATTGGAATTGAGACAACGTCAAGGAATTGATGTGGTAGTATGTGTGACGGCACAGCATCGCCAGATGCTTGATCAGGTGCTGGAGACATTTGGTGTGATGCCAGATTATGATTTGGATATAATGAAGGAAAGGCAGACGCTTTTTGATATTACGATGGGGGTGCTCGATGGAATTCGGAGTTTGTTGGAGGAGGTTCGGCCGGACGTTGTGCTGGTTCATGGGGATACGTCGACGACGTTTGTGACGGCGCTGGCATGCTTTTATATGCAGATTTCGGTGGGGCATGTGGAGGCAGGGCTGCGTACGTATGATATCTACAGCCCTTATCCGGAAGAGTTCAACCGGGAGGCGGTGTCCATCGTTTCACAGTATAACTTTGCTCCGACAGTGCTGGCTAGAGAAAACCTACTCCGAGAAGGACGGAAGTCAGAGAATATATATGTGACAGGGAATACTGTCATAGATGCGATGCAGCATACGGTCAGAGAGGACTATACGCATCCAGAGCTAACATGGGTTGGTGAGGATCGGCTTATCTTTATCACGGCGCATCGTAGAGAGAATCTTGGTGAACCTATGCATCAGATGTTTCGTGCAATTAGACGGGTGCTTGAAGATCATCCTGACGTGAAAGCTGTATATCCGATTCATATGAATCCTGCGGTACGTGAGGTGGCTGATCAGGAGATGGGTGGATGTGACAGGATTCATATAATTGAACCAATAGAGGTCGTGGACTGTCATAACTTTGAAGCGCGGAGCTATTTGTGTTTGACGGACTCTGGCGGGATTCAGGAAGAGTGTCCGTCGTATGGAGTACCTGTGCTTGTTATGAGGAATACGACTGAGCGACCGGAAGGCGTGGATGCAGGTACACTTCGATTGGTGGGAACTTCGGAGGAGGTAATCTATGACACGTGTACAAGACTTTTAAATAATAAGGATGAATATGAAAAGATGAGCCATGCGTGTAATCCGTATGGTGATGGTCATGCGTGTGAGAGGATAGCGGATATCCTTGAGGGAAAAGAATATCAGGAGTGGAAACCATGAGCGATAGACCGACCAGAGTATACGAAAATAATTCCATAAAGGTATACTGGTATGCTGACCGCTGTCGGAAGGCTAAACAGTGTGTAATGGGATCGTGGCAGGCTTTTGATATGTCACGTCGTCCGTGGATAGATGTGAACGCTATCCCTGTGGAGGAGATGACAGCGATTATTGACAGGTGCCCAAGTGGCGCGTTGAGGTATGAGATGAAGTGAGATCACCTAGTGTTGGAACATATTATAAAACAAAGGAGAAAGAAGATGATCAGAGATGTTGAGATGGAGTTGTCTCTATGGGAGATGCTGTTGGCGGTGAAGAGGTATTGGGTGATGGTGTTTCTTTGCATGGTTGTATGTGCTGCGCTTGGTGGTGTGCTTGGGTATGTGAGGAGCTCATCGGGGAGTGATGATGCAGTAAACACCGCTGAGATGGAGGAAGTAGCTAGTGTGCAGAGGGAGCATGCGGAATACGTACAGTCTTCATATGATGAGAACCAGAAGATGATGAAGGATTCTGAAGGGACTTACAAGGAGATTGGTGTGAAACTCCGTGAGGAGTATGCTCGTTTAAAGGGGTTATATGACAATCATCCCCTGTTGAAGTCTGATGCTACCGCGATGACTGCTGAGAGGCTTACCATATGCTTTGACGGTGGGAATCATGACAGTATGATGTATGACTGGATTCGTTCTGCCGATGATGCTTCTGTCTTTGGTGATGCTGCCGGAGATCTGGGAGCATATAGAGATGATCTTATTTTGATAAATGGTGCGTCGATGGGCTCTACTACCAGTACTACAGTGCGTTTTGGTGCTTCACAAAGCGGATTTGCTGATGAGACATCCATCGTTCTTATGGCAGTGGATGGATTTGATGCAAAGAAGGGTGCGGCTTATCTAAAGAGCTTTATCTCTTCGAAAGCAAATGCCACAGGACTCAGGGTAAAGGCTACATCCGAGTCCACGCTGACCGGTGATGCTGTGGCTAAGTATATCTCTGATTTCAGGATAGGTTTAGCATCTCGTATGGATGAAATTCAGTCGAGGCTTACTAACATGTACAATCTTGCCATTACAGAGGTGGCTGCTCCTGCTGTCGATCCGGGTACCGCAGTTGCGCCTGTCTCTGAAGGAGTAAGCCTGAAGGGACTTCTTAAGTATATACTGATAGGACTGGTATTGGGTATCGTCGCAGGTGCGGCGCTGGCTATCTTTCTCACACTCAGAAAGGGATGTGCGATCAGCAGAAGACAGGTCGAGGAGTCATTTGGCCTGGAACTGTTGAGTGACATGGCGGGTGATAGCGGTGCTGATGGTGCCGGAGTATCATTAGACATCCTGAACGCCAACCTCGATGTGATGGTCGGTGACGGTTCGGCGGTGATGCTGCTTTCAAGCTTCCCGGATGATGGGGGAGAGGCTGTTTCCGGATGTGTGTCCAAGTGGAATGAAGGAGGAACGAACCGTGAGTTCATCGCCGGGCGTGATATCATCGATGATTCGGTGACGATCGATGCGTTGTCCGGCGTGGAGGGGATCCTGCTGTGTGTGCGGATCGGCGAGAGCAAGCTCACTGATATCCAGAGGGTACTCATCAGGGCGAAGAAGCTCGGAAAGAGCGTATTGGGTTACGTGGTTATGTAGGAGACATGTATGAGTAAGATAAGAGGTTACGTGGAGACCGGAAAAGCATCTATGCTTTTTCGGTTTCTGCTGGTCATATGGGATATAGTGTGTATCAACCTGTGCTCGTATCTGGCACTTTTTTTAAGGTACGATCTGAAGTATGAAAAGCTGGTCGGGCAGGGTGTCACTGAGGCAAATCCGGGTGGATTTCTCGGTACGGTCTATGATATGGCGATCTTTAATACGATCGTCACGCTTGCCGTGTTTGCTATATTCAGGCTGTATAAGAGCCTCTGGCGTTATGCCGGGATAAACGAGTTTCTGAACGTGGTATTCGCGTGCGGAGTCTCGGGTGTGCTTTATTTTCTGATGGTGTTCGGTACGAGCCACGGACTCCCGAGATCGTGCTTTATCCTGTATATGATCCTGTTGTTTCTGTTCACGCTCATGATCAGGTTTTCCTATCGTATGGTGAGGGTTGTGTACCGATCGAGGACGCACGGAGTCGGTATGAGGAACACTCTTATCATCGGTGCCGGTGAGGCGTGTAACCTCATCATCACCGAGCTCGTCAACTCAAACATGCTCGATGCGAACATATGCGGTATCATCGATGATGACAAGTCAAAATGGGGCAAGTATATCCACGGTGTGAAGGTCCTCGGAGGACGTGACAGGATCGTGCCTGAGGCGGAGAGATACGAGATAAATGAGATCATTGTGGCTATGCCGTCCGTGGCAAAGAAGGAGATATCTGAGATCCTTGAGATCTGCCAGGAGACTACAGCCGCGTTAAAGATACTACCGGGTATGTATCAGTTCGTAAACGGTGAGGCGGCCGTGGAGAAGCTCAGGCCTGTGTCCATCGAGGACCTACTGGGGCGCGAGCCCGTGTCCATCGATATCGATACGGTCACCGAGTATGTGAGGAACAAGGTGGTCATGGTCACCGGCGGTGGCGGGTCGATAGGCAGCGAGTTATGCAGGCAGATCGCGGCGAAGAAACCGAAACTGCTGATCATTTTTGATATATATGAGAACAATGCTTATGACATACAGCAGGAGCTCCTCAGGGAGTATCCGAGACTCAGGCTGGAGGTGCTGATAGGCTCGGTACGAAACACGTCCCGTGTGAATGACATCTTCAAGAGGTTCAGGCCTGAGATCGTGTATCATGCGGCGGCGCACAAGCACGTGCCTCTGATGGAGGACAGCCCGAATGAGGCGGTGAAAAACAACGTGTTCGGCACGCTGAAGACGGCGCTGGCGGCGGACAAGTTCGGGACCAAGAGGTTCGTTCTGATCTCGACTGACAAGGCTGTGAATCCGACGAATATCATGGGGGCGACGAAGAGGATCTGTGAGATGATCATACAGGATTTGAACACCAGGAGCGAGACGGAGTTCGTGGCGGTGCGCTTTGGTAATGTGCTCGGGTCGAACGGGTCGGTAATCCCGCTGTTCAAAAAGCAGATAGAGGCGGGCGGTCCCGTGACGGTGACGGACAAGCGGGTTATCAGGTATTTCATGACGATCCCGGAGGCGGTGTCGTTGGTACTCGAGGCCGGGGCGATCGCCAAGGGCGGTGAGATATTCGTGCTCGATATGGGTAAGCCGGTGAAGATAGATGATCTGGCGCGCAACCTGATACGTTTGTCGGGATTTGAGCCGGATGAGGATATCGAGATCGTGTATACGGGGTTACGCCCGGGTGAGAAGCTGTATGAGGAGATGCTGATGGACGAGGAGGGGCTCGCGGATACGGAGCATGATATGATCCATATCGGCAGGCCGTTGGAGTTCGACGGGGTTTCGTTCAGGAAGAAACTGGATGAGCTGTATCATGCGGCGTACGGCGAGTCGGAGGAGATGAAGAGGCTCGTGGCGGATATCGTCAGCACGTACAAGATGCAGGAGTGATTACACGCGTTTGTGTGGGGAGATACTGGGATGGAGACTGAGAAGGCTCGGCTGGCGCCGAGCCTTTTTATGCTTTGATTTAGGTGAATCCGGAAGAATGTTACAAAATCATAACATTGTCTATTGACAGATGTTTTATATGTGGTATAATGATATCAAGGAATGATGTTGACCAAGGAGGATGAGGATATGGATAGGTTATTGGGAGATCAGATTAGGAAACTCAGATCCGTACGAAACCTGACTCAGGAGGATATCGCGGATCGGATTGGCGTGAGCCGGCAGAAATATGCCAGAATCGAAAATGGAGTAAACAGCATCACACTGAATCTTTTGACGAAGATCGCCGATGTGCTTGATGTTACGGTGGGCGATATCACCGGGGTTCTCGATGAGGTTCCGGCTGTCGAGTATCGAGGAGAATCTGATGATTCATCGTTTGATAAGATTTTTGAGATGATAGATTTTTTCTATGCAAACAAATCCTTGTATGAGAAGCTCCACCAAAGGGATGCAGAGCAGGAGGCCTAAATGCAGGAATCGAATAAAAGGGAAATCAGAAAAAAGGCTGATGAGTTTAGGGCAAGATGTGTCGTCGGACGATATGGCATACTTGATCTTTTTAAGGATTGTGTTCGAAACGAGATGAAGCTGGTACGGTATCCGCTTGATGAGTCTGCGGGGCTTGGGTTTTCTCTAAAGAAGAAGGATGATATAATCATTTTTACTAACTCGTCTTCCAGATTGTCTCGCGAGATATTCACGCTAGCGCATGAAATCGGACATGCGCTACTGCATTTGGATACCGACCAAAGATTTTTGGATAACGATTCAACTGTATCCGAGAATACGACTGAGCAAAAGGAGAAGGAGGCAAACTACTTTGCTGCCTGCCTACTGATGCCCGACGATGATGTCCGAAGATTTGTGGATCTGGAGCTGCCGGAGTTCGAGGATAAGGGGCTATCCTCTTTAGATATAGCTCGTATCATGTCAGAGTTCGGAGTTAGTTTTGAGATGGCATTGAATAGGTTAAACTCTCTTGGAATCATTGATTCATCTCAGAAGGATCGACTCGATAACGAGAGGGCGCAACGACGTGTCGGAAACCTACTGAAAAGCGTAGGGGAAAACGCCAGTTTAAACATATCGAGCGGAGCTATGTGTATTCCGCATGAGTTTTTGGATTATGTGATATATAATTATAACCATAATGCGATTCCTCGAGAAAGATTGGAGCATGCGCTGGAATACCATCATTTACAAACAGAAGACATACATGATTGCCTGATGGAGTCAGCGGAGATTCCGGAGGACCTGGACGAGTTGATAGGAGAATTGCCATTTTGAGAGCATCTTTGGATACGAATGTTATAATCCATATGTATAAGGCTGATCGTCAAGGGATTCTCTTTGACTTTTTTAACGAGGGTGTTTTTATCTATGAGCAGATACGAGTTGTGGAACTTGAGAATCATGGCGCAGAGATTTTGGATAAGGTGGACAAGGACATATCCGATGGGAAAATCAGGCTCTATACCGATGATGACCTGCGGGCAAAGGGGATGTACAGAGTTTTTATGATGAAGGTTGAGGAGAATCGGCTTCTATACAATCCCGGGGATCTGGGTGAGGTATATGCGATTTCTTTGGCGCAAACACTTGGCGCGTATTCGATTGTAACTGATGACATCAAACAAGGTGGTCCATATATGTCTCTCCTACAGTTTGAGGGCGAGGAAATCATGCCGTTTTCTTTTGCTGATGTACTCATATTACGTTATCTGCTTGGAAAGGCGGATGCACATCAAACGGTAAGAGATTTTGATGAAATCAATAACTCATCGGAGTTGGATTGGTCGTTCCGTAGCCATTTAACCCGGTTTATAAAACGGTTTATCAGAGATCCGTATAGAAACGAGGATGTTGAATGGTTAAAGACCTTAGCTGATTCGAACAAGATATGCGTCAGGGATAAGCTTATGGTGTTGAAGGGGATTATTTGATAATGGGGATGTGTTCATGATAAAAGGAAGGCTCGGCTGGCGCTGAGCCATTTTCATGTTCGATTTTTTGTTGAATTCCGGGGTAAGTCATGTTCGATTTTTTGTTGGATTCGGCTTGACATCATGTTCTATTTTTTGTATAATATAGTCGGAAAAGTCCGTAGTTAAGCCATTTGTGTTGTGCGGAGGATAGCCTATGGAAATCAAAAGAAAAGCATATCAAAAGCTTTCCGAATGGAAGCGGTCCTCGGATACGTCCAAGGCAATTATGATCAAGGGAGCCCGACGTGTTGGAAAGAGTTATTTGGCTGAGCATTTTGCCGCTAACGAGTACAAGACCTATATCCTCATAGATTTTGCCAGTCCGCTCCCGGGGACAAAAAGGATATTCAGTGAGTATGGTAACAAGAGCAGCCTTGATGAGTTCTTTAACCAGCTTTCTGTTTTATACGGGGTCCCTCTTCAGGAAAGGAAATCCTGTATCATATTTGACGAAATACAGAAGTATCCCAAGGCACGTGAGCTGGTCAAATACCTGGTTGAGGACGGGCGGTATGACTATATCGAAACCGGATCACTCATATCGATAAAAAAGAATACAAAGGATATCGTAATTCCATCCGAGGAGGAGGAGCTTCTTTTGTATCCTCTGGATTTCGGTGAGTTTCTCGAAGCGGTATCGGATACGGTGACACTTCCCTTTTTACAGGAAAAACTTGAGTCAGAGCAACCTCTTGGAAACATGCTGCGTCCGGTGATGAACAAATTTCGAACCTATATGATCGTGGGAGGTATGCCTCAGGCTGTGTCAGAATACGTGGATTCCGCCAATATTGATAAGGTGGAACGGATAAAGCGAGGAATCATTAAGCTTTATCGCGAGGATATAGCCAAGTATGCGGAGAACTATGTCGCACAGGCGACTGCTATTTTTAACACAATCCCATCCCGGCTTGCCCACCATGATAAAAAGATCAAATACTCATCTCTGGGGGTGGGAGACCGATCCTCGTATTATGAGGATGCTTTATTCTGGATCAATGATTCCATGGTCGGAAATATCTGTTATGGGACCGATGAGCCGGAACACTTCGGAGAGTTTATGGTTCAGGAAACCAGGCTCAAATGCTATATGGGTGATACGGGGCTGCTTTTGACGCTGGCTGCCGGTGAGAATTATTTGAAAAGTGATGTGTATAAATCATTTATGTCAGGAAAGCTTTCGACGAATAAAGGTATGATGACGGAAAACATTGTGGCACAGATGCTGACATCCGGTGGATACTCACTTCGTTTTTTCGAAACTATTGCAGATGACGGTAAAAAATATGAAGTTGACTATATTATTCCCGATAAGAACAATGAGAATAAAACTGTGCCGATTGAAGTGAAGAGTGGCAATAACAAAAGGCATTCGTCCCTCGATTACTATAACAGTCATTTCGACAAAAAAACATCAAAAGGCATTGTGCTTACAAAGGGGGATCTGCAGATAACGGATGACTATCGAATCCTACCTTTGCCGATGGCGTATTTTCTGTGATGCGAAAACTTGACTCATAATGTCCTTTCGTTGTATAATATTCCACAGTAAAGTTTTGCGACGAGCACAACTGCTCGTCCCGGAGGAAATCATGAAAAAAAACCACTATAGAAGCGGCACAGGCCTCGGCACGGGCTCACCCAGGTCATCGAAAACCCGATGGAACATCCCGCGTATCGTAGCGGCTTGCGCATGTTTAGTCGGAGCGGTCATACTGATCCTGCTCGTCCCGAAACTGCTCGCATCGAACGACGAGGCGCCTGACAACGTAGCATCCAGGATCGTAAAAGACGACCCCGAGACCGATGGCGAAAACCAGGCACCGACCGCAACGCCGGAGCCCGTTCCCACGCCGGAGCCGACGCCTGAGCAAAAGAAAAAAGCGGTCGCGCTCACGTTCGACGACGGACCGAAAAGCATCGAGGAAGACAAAGGGATCAAAGGTACAAACGGCCTTCTTGACACCTTAAAAGAATACGGCGCACACGCCACCTTCTTCGTACAGGGCTATCGCTGCGAGATAAACAAAAAGATACTTAAACGCGAGATCGCTGAGGGACACGAGATCGGTAACCACAGTTGGGATCATCCGCAGTTGTCAAAGCTGTCTATGGAGGAAGTAAACAAACAGCTTAACCGTACATCGGAGCTCGTGAAAAAGCTGACTGATGGTTACGAGATCAAGCTCGTCCGCCCACCGTATGGTGCAGTGAGTGACGCGATGCGTAAACACCTCGACTATCCGATGATCATTTGGTCAGTAGATACACTCGACTGGAAGGACATTGATAAGTATTCCGCAGAGGATAAAGAGAATCAGATCCTAAAGACAGTAAAAAAAGAGGTCACAGACGGTGCCATCATCCTGATGCACGATATCCATGAGACCTCCTGCGAGGCAGCTAAGCTCGTAGTGCCCTGGCTCGTAGACCATGGCTACGACGTCCTGACTGTATCCGAACTGATGGAGCGTAAGGGCGTGAACATGAAGAACGGAAAGGTGTACGCGTCGGCGGAGTAACCGGAGCTTGAAAGTGTCTTCGCTACGCGAAGACACGAACTTTCGCCTTCGGCGAAGAGTTCCCGGAACCTGAGTTCTCGTTGAGACAGTTATCCGCAACAGAAAAAGCCCAGCGTCAGCTGGGCTTTTTCTGTTGCGGGTAACCGGACTTGAACCGGTACGGGGTTGCCCCCGAGGGATTTTAAGTCCCTTGCGTCTGCCAATTCCGCCATACCCGCGATCAGATGCTTGTATATTATAGAGGATTTAGCTCTTTTTGTCAAGCATCCGTGATTGCTGTGTTTTTTAGCTGTCTGCCAGCTTTGACAGATCGAGTATGCCGCCTGATATGCAGGTGTCCTCGTACTGAGGATGTTTTGCTACGGACTTTAAAAGTCGTGCTTTTCTGGTTACGGCGTCGTCGTCCGGGTAGAGGACGGCGAGTCGGGCTACTGCGCCGGCAACGATCGGTGCAGAGAATGAGGTTCCGTCTACATAATTGTACTGACCGAGTTCCTGCTCGTCGGGTACAGGCTTTGATATAGACAGGTTGTCAAAGTGAGTGGTCGTTCCTATTTTTTGAGTTGTTTCTGGATTGAGTTTTCTCAGATCTATGCACAGATACGTTTTTGAGCCATAGGTAAAGATGCTCGTTGAGTATGCTTTCTGTAGTGATTGGCTCAGAGTATCCCACTCTATGGTGGAATGGTCACTTTCGTAATAACTATTACAAAATGAAACGTTTAAGTTTTCTTCGGGCTTTAAGTTCAGGCTCGTTACGTCATAATACAAGCAATATGCGTTTGCTGTCGGGTTTTTCTTCTTTTCAAAGTACACTTCGTACGAGCCGCCGTTTTTGTTACCGTAGAAGTCATGTTTTGAGTGGGAAACCTTTATGAACGGTGTCTCCTTTCCGGTGATCTGATCGATCGTTTTAAACCCTGTTCCGGGCGTATCGAAGTTGTCATAGATGGTGCATTTTTCTTTCTTTTCCTCTGCGGTGAAGAAATCCGGGATGTACTGATGCGTGTGAGTAGTCGTGAGTATGTTTTCGCCGGGAGCGAACAGGTCCGTGGTATTTTTGCCGTAGTTTGAAAAGGAGGCGATCTCACCGTAGTAGTTAGTTGCTCCTACTGATACGACGTATTTATGATCGTACTGCTGGGGGGTGCCGTATTTATATACATCGGTATCCTGTCCTTCGTTTCCGGCCGCATAGACCATCAGGGCGCCGGCTTTTCCTATGTTTTTTATGGCTGCATTTACAAGCGGGACGTCTTCATCTACTACTTCACTGGGTTCGTCGGATGCGGGATAGCCAAACGAACAGTTCACGGCGACTATATTTACACCGAGCTTAAGTGCTTTGTATATATATTCGTATGCCATGAGCTCGGCTTCCAAGTCATTGTTATCCTCATCATCGTATATTCTCAGTGCCATGATGCGGGCATGTTTCGATATGCCTGCGATACCGATGCCGTTGTTGTTTTCAGCGGCGATCACACCTGCAATCTCAGTGCCGTGTGTTTGATTTTCATAAGGCATCGGGTCGTCATCGTCACACATGCAGTCGTAGCCATGTTTTCCCGGGAGTTTTTTCTTCCCGAACGGGTTTACCCACATTACGTTTTTCAGGTCTTCGTGCTCATAGTCGACGCCGTCATCGACTACGGCTACCACGGGGACGTCCTTTTCGGTCGGCTCTTTTTCCTCCGGTGAGTAGTTGAGGGTGGCATCGTGTTTGTAGGTGGAGTTGTTATTGATAAATGCGTCGCCACCGAGATACCACTGATTGCTAAACAGCGGGTCACTCTGCACGCTCATTTTCTGCTTCGTTTTGCAATGGTTTTTGGTGGCTATTTTTACATTTTTATATTTTTTGAGCTTGTTTACCAGCTGGCTTGCCGTGTATTTTCCGGTTTTGAGTGAGACGATGTAGGTCTTTTTGGCGGTAGACTTTTTCTCCGCTTTACCGAAGTCCATCACGTGTTTTACCGTGATGGTGCGGTCTGACGGGAGCGCGCCTTCGTGGATGAGCTCGGAGTCCGCGCCCGGAGCGAGCTCGAGTGAGATGATGGCTTCGCCGGGGACGTAGGGTGTGATACGGCTTTTGTTGGCGGCTTTTTTCGTGCGGCCTTCTGTGGCTCCGGTGTTTTCTGTGCCGGCGGCGTTTGATGTGGTAGCAGCCGGGTTTATCATGTATAACCCTGACAGGATCATCGTCAGGGACATTGTTATCGATATTATTCTTTTTATGTATGATTTTCTCATATATATCCTCCTCGACTTATGCTTTCGTCTTTTTTTTCTATCTGTCTTTCTCAGCGAATGATTACGCTTTTTCCGATACCGAGGCGTTTTCTGCCTTTGGCTGTTTTGGCGTATTTTTTCATCTTTTTGTTTTTGATTATCAGTTTTTTGAGTTTTTTACAGTGGGCGAATGCTTTGTCGCCGATCTCTTTTACGTATTTGCCGAGGATGGCTTTTTTGATTGGCAGGTATTCGAATGCGGCAGCCCCGATGGCTTCGACTTTATAGGTTTCGCCTGCGACTTTGATCGTGTTTGGCACCTTTAATGTTTTATAGTGAAAGTCGTCGCTTGTGGTCACGACGGTCATGAGGAAGACGCCGTCGTGGAAGTCGGATTCGAACATCCTGTAGCAGATTTTTTTCTGTTCTATCTGGTATTCGTCGCTCAGGACCGAGCCGGTTTTTACGTTTTCGGGGATGGAGAGTGACTCGGGGTAGGCGAAGTGTGTGTGGAAGGTCTCTGTGGTGTATGAGCCGTACTTCAGGGTGGATAATTCCTCCTCGATGCGGTAGATCTTTCCGTCGTTTACGCCGATATAGAGTCTTTTTGGGGCGTATGCGGCTTCCATGTCGTAGATGGTTGAGTCGGAGTCCGGCACCTCGGCGATGTAGCAGAGGTGTTTTTCGCCTGATGGGCCGAAATCCCACGTGTTTCCGGCGTAGGTGTAGGTTTCCGCGAGCGGGAAGGTGGTGTGTTCTTTGTTAGTTTTTAATATGTATGGGAAGTTGCTATCCAGTGTTTTTTGCAGTTCTTTTGATTTAAGGGGGTAGTATTTGTAGACGGTTTCGCCGTCCATGTTTATGATCGGGGTGTAGATCCGGCTGGCGTTCGTGTCGATCCAGTAGATGAAGTCTTTGTCCGGCGTGAACTGATGGAACGGGTACTGCTCGGCGGAGATGTTGATCGCGAATGCGCCGATGCCGTTTACTCTGTCGTATGCCTGGTATGAATATGATTCTGTGTCTGAGTAGATAACGAGGCTGACGCAGTCCTCTTTTTCGTATTTGTCTATCGCTGCCTTTGCGAGCGCTGTGATCTGCGCGTCCGAGATGTCGGGGACGCCGGCTTTTGCAGCCGAGTGAGATGTTGGGCCGGCGACGAGCGCGAGCGCCAGGATAGCGGCTACTGTTCTTTTCATTCTCCTCATGATTTATCCCTCCTCTTCAGTTTAAAAAAGGGAATAGAATCTGATGATTCTATTCCCATGGACCCTCGGGGACTTGAACCCCGGACCGTCCGGTTATGAGCCGGATGCTCTAACCAACTGAGCTAAAGGTCCGAAGAAACACGTTATTTTCGGTTTTTAAAAGACAAAAACCGGAAAATAACGAGGGACGGTGTCCCTCTGTGTTTCTGAACATTTGCTACGCAAATGTTCTCGCGGTTGTTGGCCGTGTTCTGGAATACAGAACACAGAAAATAACGAGGGACGATGTCCCTCTGCGTTTCTAGACATTTGCTACGCAAATGTCCGAGCATGACCCCAACGGGATTTGAACCCGTGTTACCGCCGTGAAAGGGCGGTGTCTTAACCGCTTGACCATGGGGCCAAATGAATAGGCAGCGTAAGCTGACCGTCTGACACACGCATCCGGTATTATCAGATGCGATGTGGCAGATTCATTTTCCGACCCGGATGGGAGTCGAACCCACGACCTCCGCCGTGACAGGGCGGCGCTCTAACCAACTGAGCCACCGGGCCAAAGTGCGATTTCAAGAAACGCACTAAGATATAATAGCATAAATCTTTCCCAAATGCAAGGAAAACTTTTAATCTGATAAGATAGATTCTTTTAATCGAGCCCGCGGAAACTGTTATTCCAGTCCGATGGCCCGAACCGGCGGAAACTATTACTTCAATTCGACGGTTCGAACCAGTGGAAGCAGACCTCGTTCATACTAAATTCGAATTTCTTTCCATTTAGTCGGAATTCTCTTTTCGTCCGTTTTGGTGGAAACAAACCCCGTTCATACAAAATCCTGTTTTTTGATCAAAAAGTCGGAATTTTTCGTCGCTTGTTCATCTCATAAATTTTCGTGCCGGATGACGCGAGTCAAATTCTAGAATTCTTTTCCGACTTTTTCCTTCGTTTTTACCAAAAAGTCGGAATGGCCTCTGTTTCCGCATTTTCGGGATTTGCTTCGTTTCCGACTTTTCCATACGTTTTTACCAAAAAGTCGGAACGACCTCTGCTTCCGCGCGCTGCTCAGGGTCGACCTCTGCTTCCGCGCTGGTCAGGGTCAACCTCTGCTTCCGAGCTGGTGAGGCCGGCCAATTCCAGGAGAAGAACAGTTTTGCCGGATTCTCTCGGACCGAGGAGCAGCATTGACCTGTCACGACTCCCGGGAATACTCGAAAAGCTGTCGTTGAACAGAGCCAGCATATCATCCCGTCCAACCAGATTTCTGGGACGATTACCAAAAGATGGAACAAATATAGTATCCTGCATGAAAAATAGCCTCTTATTCGTTTTTATCTATTTTGTTTCTTTTTATCTATTTTATTCTATTTATTCATTTATATCAAGTGGGAACAGCCGCCAATTCCAGCAATAAATGCTTGCAAATACGTGGGTTTGTGCTATACTTAGAAAAAAAGACGAGGAGGGCGAAAACATGCCATTTATCGATTCAAAGATTTCAGTGAATGTTTCACAGGAGAAAAAAGACGCTATCAAGGCTAAGTTCGGTCAGGCGATCAGCGTTCTCGGAAAGGGCGAGAGCTTCCTGATGGTCGGATTCGACGACAACTACGATCTGTATTTCGGCGGAGACAAGGTTGAAAAAGGTGCATATGTCGCTGTCAGCCTTTTGGGAAAGGCATCACCGGATGCTTACTCCAAGATGAGCGGTGAGATCTGCCGCATCCTTGGCGAGGAACTCGACATCCCGGGTGACAGAGTCTACGTTACCTACCGCGAAGTCAGCGACTGGGGATGGAACGGCAGGAATTTCTAGTATGTAAGAGTATAACTAATTCGGGACATACGAGTAGGGAACAGAAGAGTATAACTAATCCGGGACATACAAGTCGGGAACACGAGAGCGCAACAAATTCTTGACCTGTTAGTAATAATTTGCTATAATATCCTTTGTATCTGATCCTAGCGGCATATGCCGCAACTAACCATAAGTACCAGGAGGTAAGAGAAATGACAACTAATAAGGGCGTGTCAAAGAAGACAGCAGCTATCGCTATGTCTATGGCTCTCGCTGTTAGTGCAATCGCAGGTGGTGTTTACCTGGCTAACGTTTCTGCAGCTTCAAAGCCGTCAGTTGCTAAGTCAGTAACTCTCACTGCAGGCGAGACTACAGGCCTGACCATCAAGAGC
The DNA here is from genome assembly GCA_000687695.1 of Lachnospiraceae bacterium P6B14. Classification (GTDB taxonomy): domain Bacteria; phylum Bacillota; class Clostridia; order Lachnospirales; family Lachnospiraceae; genus Eubacterium_F. Next base: position 29,027 of record JHWZ01000009.1, read on the forward strand.
ACAGGTTTCAAAGTGAAGAGCGTAACCGTTAAGTCAAACAACGCAAAGGTTGCTATGGCTCAGGCTACAAAGAAGAGCGTAACAGTAGGCGCTATCTCTGCCGGAAATGCTACTATCACTGTTAGCATCAAGGCTAAGAAGGGTAAGAAGACAAAGACTTATACATCAAAGATCGCTGTAACAGTTAATGCTCCTGCTGTAGAGACACCGGCACCGGCTACAACCGCACCGGCAACAGCTACACCGTCTGCATCAGCAAGTGCTACACCGACTGCTTCAGCTAGTGCTACACCGAGCGCTTCAGCTAGTGCTACACCGGCAACATCAGGTGCACCGACAACTACACCGGCAGCTACTGAGACTCCGAGCGGAACACCGGCAACAGCTACTGAGACTCCGAGTGCTACACCAAGTGGAACACCGGCAACTACCACAACAAATCCGTGAGTATAGGTTGAACATATTATGAAAAAGCGTTAAATAGGTTGGAAACAATCGATCCGGATCAGTTACAGATTGTAAAAGGGTTCTCGTAATGAGAACCCTTTTTTTTGTTTATATGCGTCCGTAGCATCGGCGTCACCGGCCGTCAGAATCAGCGTTATCTGAGTCTGCATCGGCGCTGGCAGCGTCCGCAGTTTCGTCGTCCTTCTTGACATCCCCCAGCTTCCTGCGGTTCGTGCGATCAGGGAGCGCAGGGCCTTTGGAGCCCGAGTACTCGTAAGCCTCGGTCGGCAGACCCTTTTTTCGCAGGTGCTTATCCATGTAGCGCGTCACGATACGGTAGATGATCGCGAACACCGGCACACCGATAAGCATGCCGACGACTCCGAACATCCCGCCGAAGAAAATGATCGAAAACAGTATCCAAAAGCTTCCGAGACCTATCGAGTTTCCGAGGATCTGCGGGCTGATGACGTTCGCGTCGATCTGCATGAACACGACGATAAAGATCACAAATATCAGCGCCGAGATCGGCTCGTGCACGAGCAGCAGCAGCGCGCTCGGGATGATTCCGATGAACTGTCCGAAGAACGGGATCAGGTTGCAAACTGCGATAAGCACGGCGATAAGCGTCGAATACGGCATTCCCTTGTCGAGGAAAAGTCCCATCGTCCACAGGAATAAAAATGTCACGATACCGACAAATAGCGAATCTATAAGCTTACCGGTGATGAACTCACCGAATACGTGATGCGTCTCTGAGCACATCTTGTTGATGCGTATGTACCAGCGCTCAGGAAGCACAGCCGCGAGGAACTTGCGTGTCTGCAGAAGGAAGTTCTCCTTGTCGCAGAGCAGGTAGATCGAGATGATCAGTCCTACAAAGAAATCCACGACCACGCCCGCTACGCTGACCAGGCTCGAGAGAACGCTGCCGAGACTGGAAAGCAAGGTCGGCAGTGAGTTTTTCAGCATGTCGACGATGGCGACAGATGCGTTGTCAATGTTGTGCATGAAGTCTTTCTGAGTCTGTTCGCTGAATAAAGTCGGATGGTCAGCCATGAACGAATTGATCGCTGACTTCGCATCGTTAAAGTAACTCGGGATCTGCTCTGAGAGCGATTTCGCCGTGTTGATGAGCTGCGGGATGACGAGCACCGACAGTCCTGTCAAAAATCCCAGCAAAAGCAGTATCGAGAGCGTGACCGATATGCCCCTCGCTATATTCTTATGCTGTCCTTTAAACAGCTTCAAAAATACCTTCGTCTCGAAAAACCGCACGATAGGGTTTATCAGATAAGCGATGATAAGTCCGATCCATACGGGCGTCAGCGCGCTGACAACCTTTCCGAGAAATGTCAGTATCACCGAAAACTTCGGGAAGATGCTGCTCACGATGAGAGCGAGCGACAGACTTATAAAAATAGTAAGTCCCATATAAAAGTATTTTTTCTGGTTTTCTTTCAGTCTTTTCATGTCTTGATCCTCGATTGATTAGTTTAGTTGGTTCGCCGTGCGCCTGCGCGGTGCGGGCTGGAGCTGTGTGCTGCGCGCCGTGCCCGTGTGTCGTGTTCGCTAGAGCCTCCGTCTGCACACGTCTGCGCAGGGACATGCGTCGCACTTCGGGTTTCTCGCCGTGCAGATCGCCCTGCCGAAGAGCACCAGGCGGTGGCAAAAATCGTTTGACTTTTCGGGCGGAAGGACCTTTCTGAGCTGGTCCTCGACCTTTTTGGGATCCTTCGTGCCATCGGTAAGCCCCATGCGCCCGGTGATCCTTATACAGTGCGTGTCGGCGACGTAGGCAGGCTGCCCGTAAACATCGCCGAGTATCAGATTCGCACTTTTTCTGCCGACTCCGGGCAGTTTCAGAAGCTCGTCCATGGAGTCGGGAATTTGTTTATCATGATCACTGATGAGAGTGGTCATAAGCTTTTTGATATCGCGGGCCTTGCTGGGGCCGAGTCCGCAGGGACGCACCGCATCGGTCAGTTCGTTGATGTCCGCATCCGCTATCGCCTCCATTGTCGGGTACTTTTTAAAAAGGTCCCGGGTGACGATGTTCACTCTGGCGTCAGTGCACTGCGCCGAGAGCCGTACCGCGATCATAAGCTGCCATGCTTCGTCGTAATCAAGGCTGCAGATGGCATCGGGGTATTCGCGCTCCAGGCGTTCGATCAGTGCCAAGGCTAATTGAGATTTTCTCATGCATTCTCCCACAGGATAGATTTAAATCACGCAGTCGAACGGCGTTTTCGAATGCGAAGCATTCGGATCAGAGAGAGACAAGTATTTAAATCTATCCGTCAGTATTAGATGTAGTCGCCGTAATTCGGCACCTCGTACTGCGGCATAAGCCTTACGGCAGGCATGTCGGACGATGCCTTGGTGCCGGCCGGAACCGAACTGATAATAAACGTATTACCGCTGATCACGGAGTCGTGTCCGATGACCGTCTCGCCGCCGAGGATAGTCGAGTTCGCGTAGATCGTGACATTGTCCTCGATGGTTGGGTGACGTTTGGTGCCTCTGAGAGCCTGACCCTTTCTCGTGGAAAGCGCTCCCAGCGTCACGCCCTGGTAGAGCTTCACATGGTCGCCGATGGTCGTGGTCTCACCGATAACAACACCGGTTCCGTGGTCTATGAAAAAATATTCTCCGATAGTCGCGCCGGAGTTGATGTCGATACCGGTGCGGCTGTGTGCATACTCAGTCATTATGCGAGGGATGAAAGGCACCTCGCGGATGTAAAGCTCGTGGGCGATACGATATACGAAGATCGCATAGAGGCCGGGATAGGAGAAGATGACGCTCTCCTTGTCCTGGGCAGCGGGGTCTCCATCGTAGCCCGCGTCCACGTCTTTTAATAGGAGAGACTGGATTCTCGGCAGCTCGTGGAGAAACTCGTCCGCGATCTGTCTGGCCTTCGCAACGCAAGCATCCGTCGGGTGGATCTCAGCCGGATCGTAGCTGTCGTCAGATGCCGGGCGTGTGGTAGCGCCGGACTGATCATCTGCAGCAGAACCGGCCTTGTCCTCGCATTCGCAGTTACCCTGATTTGCGTAGGTTATAGCCAGAGCGATCTGCTCGCTCATCATACGGCGGATGTTGTAAAGACGATCCTCCGTGTATTCCTCAGGTTTGCGTCCGATCATCTCGGCGTCCCAAAAATACCCCGGAAACATGAGTTTGCGGAGTTCCTTGAGGACCTGGATGATGATGCCGCGGTCGGGGAGACGGGCGCCTTTTCTTCCTTGCAGCAGCTCCTCGTTTCGATAGTGGCATGCGATCTTCGCTGCCACGGCGCGGATAGTTTCAAAATCTGACATGTTATACTCCTGTTTCTTTTTGTTCTATGTCGGCGAGAAAATATGTCCTTGTCTCGCTCTGATCCGAATGCTCCGCATTCGAAAACGACGCTCGACTGCGGAATATTAAACTTCGAGGTTCTTAACGAAGTAGTCTAAATATTCCAGGATTTCGTCCCTGCCTTCGCCCGTGGAGGCGGAGAAACCGATCACCGGTAACTCATCGATAGTTTCGTCGCCGTTAATTATCTTATTTGCTTCGTTGGTGAGTTTGCGGCGGATGGCGGCGATGTGCTTTGCCTTTTCATTCTTTTTCAGTTTGTCGACCTTGGTCGTTACGATTAGCGGGTTGAAACCTAGGCCGAAGAGCAGTCTGAACTGCTCGATATCTTTTTCCGTAGGGTCGTGGCGGCTGTCTATCAGAAGGAATACCACGCGCAGCGCCTGCGACGTCTCGAGATACCTGCGGATCATGCCCATCCACTTGTTTGCGGTCTCGCGTGATGTCTTTGCATAGCCGTAACCGGGCAGATCTACCATATATAAATCCCTTAGATCATGTGTAGGTTTCACCTGGTCCTGAGTCTCATCGGATATCTGATTTGAGGATTCATCTGTTATTTCAGTTGAAAGAACAGCCTTATAGTAGTTGATCGTCTGAGTCTTCCCGGGTTCCGATGACGTCCTCGCGAGGTTCTTTCGGTTCCAAACACTGTTTAACAGTGACGACTTCCCTACGTTCGATCTTCCCCAGAACGCCACCTCCAATATCTCATGCTGAGGCAAGTCACTCGTTATTCCACACACAGTCTCCAGCTCAACGCTGTTAATATTCATCAGACACCTCATCAATCGTTTTCAGAACCATAATTACTCAAAAAAGTGACATATAAGCAGGGCCGATAAGGCAGTTTAAGCCTTTTTGTGAGGGGACTGTCGGATACGTCAGTGCGTAGGCACCGTATTTTGGTGCCATGCACTGCTACGTATCCGAATGGCGCAAGCGGATCCCCGAACGGAAAGCTTAAATCTGCCGTTTATGGCCCGGATCATCTCACTTAAGTACCATATTAATTATCTCATCCACGTGACTAACGAAGGCAATTTCCAGCCCCTCCGTGATCTCTTCCTCGAGCTCCTCGACATCCGGGCGGTTCTCATCCGGCACGATCACTCTCTCGATCCCGGCAAGCTTCGCCGCGAGTATCTTTTCCTTCAGCCCGCCGATCGGAAGCACACGCCCACGCAGCGTGATCTCACCGGTCATGGCGGTCTTCGCGTGAACTTTTTTATCTGTTGCGGCAGAGTATATAGCCGTAGCCATCGTCACGCCCGCGCTCGGGCCGTCTTTAGGTACCGCGCCCTCGGGTACGTGCAGATGGAAATCATGCGTCTTGAAAAACTCTTCCTTCTCGGGAAGCATCGAACGAACGAGGGAGAGTGCGATCTCGGCAGACTCCTTCATAACGTCACCGAGCTGACCTGTCAGCTTCAGGTTTGACTCACCGGGCATCGTATTCACCTCGATCTCGAGAGTGTCACCGCCGACCTCAGTCCAGGCGAGGCCGCGCACGATACCTACATCGTCGCGTTTGTTCGCCGGGTTGTCACGGAACTTACGCTTGCCGAGGAAGTCGGGAAGATTTTTGCCGGTCACCCTTATCGGAAGCTTGAACTCATCCTGTGTCTCTGCTGTTTGTTTCTTGCCGGTAGCAATCTTCTTTTTGACAGCCTTCTTATCGGCATCATCCACTGTGCCGGGTTTCTCAGCTGACTCGTTCTCCAGTATCATCTTCGCCGACTTGCGGCAGATCGTTCCGATGGAGCGCTCGAGCTCACGTACGCCGGCTTCCTTGGTGTATCCGTTGATGATCTCCTTTAATCCTGCATCGGAGATGTTCAGCTGTTTCTTTTTCAGACCATTTTTCTGAAGCTGCTTCCCAACCAGGTAATCGCGGCCGATATGGAACTTTTCGTTCTGCGTGTAGCCGGCGATCCTGATGACCTCCATACGGTCGAGGAGGGGTCTGTCGATGGTGTCCGTGGAGTTCGCGGTACAGATAAACAGCACGTCCGACAGATCCACAGGCATGTCGATATAGTGGTCGCGGAAGTTGACGTTCTGCTCGGGGTCGAGGACCTCCAGAAGGGCAGAAGAGGTGTCTCCGCGGAAATCTTTTCCTACCTTATCTATCTCATCCAAAAGAATGAGCGGATTTTTCACCTTGGCACGCTTTAGTCCATCGATCAGACGTCCCGGGAGCGCTCCCACATATGTGCGGCGGTGTCCTCTGATCTCGGCCTCGTCACGCACGCCTCCCAGGCACACGCGTACATAAGGCTTCTCGAGGGCTCTCGCAACGCTTTTTGCGATGGAGGTCTTTCCTGTTCCCGGAGGGCCTACCAGACAGATGATGGGCGCGTCGCCCTTGTCCGTGAGGGCACGTACGGCGAGGAACTCGAGGATCCTCTCCTTGACCTTTTCAAGTCCGTAGTGATCCTCATCGAGGATGTCACTTGCGTGCTTGATATCACAAACCTCCTCACACGCATGATCCCAGGGTAACGCGAGGAGGTTCTCGATATAGTCCTCCGCCACGATACGCTCGGCTGAGCTGTTGGATATATGCTTTAAGTGGTCTATTTCCTTTTTTATGTTTGCTCTGATCTCGTCCGAGCACTCGAGTTTTTCAAGTTCCTTTTCATATCGCTCCGTCGAATCCTCGTCCGGATTGTCACCGAGCTCACTTTTGATAACTCGCATCTGCTCTCTGAGGAAGTACTCTTTTTGGTTTTTGGAGACCTCCTCCTGGACTTTATTCTTATACTCTTCACGAATCTTGAAGATGTTGACTTCTTCTGTTAAATAATCATTTAACATCTCGTACCGTTCCGTTAAATTCAGGCAGTTCAGGATATCCTGACGCTTGGAAAAGGTGAACGGAATCTGCATCGAGATGACGTCGATGAGGGTCGAGAGGCTCTCGGTCTCGAGGATTTTGTCCCTGGCCGAACGGCTGGCTCTCGGGTTCTCAGCGAGGTACTCATCGTAGAGCTCACGGAGGTTTCTCATCATCGCCTCGACCTCGACTCTGGTCAGGTCCGACACGTCATCGATGAGAGTCTCGGCACTGCCCACGATATAGGGCTTCGACTGTGTGAGCGCCATCAGCTGAGCGCGCTCCTTCGTTGAGATCATCACGCGGATCACGCGATCCTTGAGCTTGACCTCCTGGCGGATTTTCGCGATGACGCCGACCTCGTAAAGGTCATTAAAAGAAGGGACCTCGATCTCGGGATCCTTCTGCGCTGTTATAAAAATGGTCCCGTCGCCCTCCATGGCCTGCTTTACGGCGAGCTTCGATATCTCACGGGTGATGTCGAGATGCACGAGCATCCCGGGCAGAACCACGATATCACGGAGTGGCAGTACGGGCACAGTATAGTTGATTTCGTTCATGTATACACCTCATCCGGCCGCTTCGCGGCCACCTTCCCCTCAAGGGGAAGGCTTCTGTCAGCTGCGCTGACAGCTGTCTACGCTTCGCTTCGGTCCGCGCGAAACGGATGTCCACTGGACATCCCGCGCCCTCAAGGAGAAGCCTTCTTGTTATCTGCGCTGACAGCTTAGGCACTTTCTTTCTTGGATTTTTTCTCTTCGGATTTATCGGTTATCTCGGCGGGCTTTGCCTCGATGGCCTTTGGCTCGGTGGCTGTGTTCGCCTCGAGTGTCTTGCCATTTTTATCGAGGTATCTCGCAGATCCCTCGCCGTCGATGACTTCTTTTGTGATCACGCACTCGGAGACGTCTTCGCGGCTCGGCAGCTCGAACATAGCGTCCATCATCGCGGTCTCGAGTATCGCTCTGAGGCCTCTGGCGCCGGTCTTTCTCTCGTTGGAGAGGTGTGCCACGCGGCGGAGTGCGTCCTCCTCGAAACGAAGTCCCACGTCATCGAGATCCATGAGGGTCTGGTACTGTTTGGTGATGGCGTTTTTCGGCTTCGTGAGGATCTCTAGCAGTGCGTCCTCGTCGAGCAGGTCGAGTGATACCGTCACCGGCACACGACCGATAAACTCGGGGATCAGGCCGAACTTGACGAAATCCTCGGGCATTACCTGTGCAAAAAGCTCCCCGACGTTCTGCTCTGTCGGATCAGCGATCTCTGCGCCAAAACCGATCGATTTGCGGTCGATACGGTGGCTGATGATCTTGTCCAGACCGTCAAATGCTCCTCCGCAGATGAAGAGGATGTTTTCCGTGTTTATGTGGAAGAACTCCTGCTGCGGATGCTTGCGTCCGCCCTGCGGCGGCACGCTGGCCTCGGTACCCTCAAGGATCTTTAACAGAGCCTGCTGTACGCCCTCGCCCGAAACATCACGCGTGATGGAGACGTTTTCCGCCTTTTTGGTGATCTTGTCGATCTCGTCGATGTAGATGATTCCGTGCTCGGCGCGCTCGATGTTGTAATCGGCCGCCTGGATTATCTTTAAAAGGATGTTCTCCACGTCCTCGCCGACGTAGCCGGCCTCGGTAAGCGTGGTCGCATCCGCGATCGCGAATGGCACGTTCAGGATTTTTGCCAATGTCTGTGCGAGATACGTTTTTCCGGAGCCCGTAGGTCCGACCATGAGGATGTTTGACTTCTGCAGCTCGACATCCAAACGGTGACCGGAGAGAATCCTCTTGTAGTGGTTGTACACTGCGACGGAGAGCGCTTTTTTCGCTGCATCCTGGCCGATCACGTATTCGTCGAGGAACTGTTTGATCTCGATGGGCTTCAAAAGATTTATCTCGTTCTTTTCGTCGTCCTCACCGAGTGTTAAGTTCTGTTCTTCTTCCTCGAGTATCTCGTTGCACAGATCCACGCACTCGTCGCAGATAAATATGCCGTTCGGTCCGGCGATAAGCTTCGTGACCTGGCGTTCATTTTTACCGCAAAACGTGCAGTGGAAGAGTGATCCATGTGCGTTATCGTTGTTCATAGCTTTTCCTCAATCTGATTATCTTTTCTTAGTTATCCTTAAGTATCAATCCTTTTTCTCTTCCTTGTCCGCGTCAGCATCGGCACGTGATGTGATAATCTCGTCGATAAGTCCGTACTCGAGAGCCTCGTTCGCGTCCATGAAGTTGTCGCGCTCGGTGTCCTCGGCAACCTTCTCGACCGGCTGACCGGTGTTCTGCGCAAGGATTTTGTTAAGTCTGTCTTTAGTTTTCAAGATGTTCTCTGCAACGATCTTGATCTCGGTGGCCTGTCCTCTGGCGCCGCCTGATGGCTGATGGATCATGACCTCGGCGTTCGGCAGAGCGTAGCGTTTGCCCTTAGCTCCACTCGACAGCAAAAATGCTCCCATACTTGCTGCCAGTCCGATACAGATGGTCGATACGTCGCACTTGACGTAGTTCATCGTGTCGTAGATGGCCATGCCCGCGGTGACTGAGCCACCGGGGCTGTTGATATAAAACTGGATATCCTTTTTCGGATCCTCACTCTCGAGGAAGAGCATCTGCGCTACCACGAGGCTTGCGGTCTGATCTGTGACCTCGTCTCCGAGAAATATGATACGTTCTTTCAAAAGTCTTGAGTAAATGTCATATGAGCGCTCGCCTCCGCGGCTGGTCTGCTCGATGACGTAAGGTACTAGTGGCATATTTGTTTCCTCCTTATGTGTTTACGCGCGAGTCTGTGTTCAAGCACACAATACTCTCACTCCTCGTCTGTATTCGCGCTTTCACGCTCAACCTCTTTAGCCTTGTCAGCTACAAGCTTTGCTGCAGCCTTTACGGCGATTTCCTTTTTGATGGAGTCAAGCTCTCTGTCTGTCAGGTTCTTTTTATACTCCTCAGGCTTCTGACGATACATCTTTGCGATCTCCTCGATCTCCTCGTCTACCTCAGCATCGTCTGCTTTGATCTTTTCTGCGTCCACGATCGCCTCGAGGATGAAACGGGTCTTCAAGCGGCGCTCAGCCTCAGGCTTCATCTGCTCCATCAGCATCTGCGGGGTCATGCCTGTCATCTTCATGTAGGTCTCAGGATTCATGCCCTGCATCTGAAGACGGTAACCGAACTCTCTGATGAGCTCCTCGGTCTGATCCTCGATTGCTTCCTCGGGGATATCAACATCTGTTGACTCAACGAGTTTCTGCAGTGCCTCGGCCTCCTTTGCATCGGATGCCTCCTTTTTGCGACGCTCTGTGAGGGTCTTTTTGATATCGTCTTTATACTCTTTGAGAGTCTCGAACTCGGATACCTCCTCGGCGAACTCGTCGTCAAGTTTTGGTAACTCCTTCTCTGTGATTCCTTTGATCTTTACCTTGAAGAGTGCAGGCTTACCTGCGAGGCTCTTTTCATGGTACTCCTCAGGGAATGTGACGTTGACATCGACGTCGTCGCCGATATTTTTGCCGATCAGCTGATCCTCGAAGTTGTCGATGAATGAGTGGCTGCCGATCACGAGGTCATAGTCCTCGCCTTTGCCGCCGTCGAATGCCTTGTCATCTACGTAGCCATCGAAGTCGATCTTTACGATGTCGTCCTTCTTTACGGCTCTGTCGGTAACCTCAACCTTGCGGCTGTTCTGCTCGCGGATGCGGTCGAGCTCTGCGTTTACGTCTGCTGCGAGAACCTTTACGTTCTGCTTTGTGACCTCGATGCCTTTGTAGTCGCCGAGCTTGACCTCGGGACGGATCGCTACGGTCGCGGTGAATGTGAAGGTGTCATCGTCGTTGACGTCTACCATGTCGTAGCTCGGTCTGGAGATGATCTCAAGGTCACAGTCCTTCATGGCCTCTTCATAAGCGTCCGGTGCTGCCATGTTGATGGCGTCATCGTCGAAGACTTCCTTTCCGTACATCTTCTCGATCATCTTGCGCGGCACCTTTCCTTTACGGAATCCGGGTACGCTGATCTTTTTCTGGTTCTTTTTAAATGCCTTGTCGCGAGCTGCGTTGAATGCGTCGCTCTCGACGGTAATGGTGAATTTTGCTTTGCTTCCTTCGATTTTTTCTACGGTATAACTCATTTTGTTAAACTCCTTTTATTATATTCTTGTCATCTGTTATTCTATAATATGGCCTTTAGCTTGTAAGACACTAACGATCTTGTCGACGTACTCGTGGCACATCTCGTCGGTCTCAGCCTCGACCATGACTCTGATAAGTGGCTCCGTTCCGCTCTCGCGTAAGAGGAGTCTGCCGTGGTTGCCGAGATCCTCGCTGACCTTGTCCGCGGCCTCGATCACATCGGCGTCGTTTAAGGCTGCCTGCTTGTCGGCGACCTTGACATTTTTGAGTAACTGCGGATAAATATGCAGGTCCTCGGTGAGCTCTGACAGCGGTGCGTCGGCGTCGATCCACGCGAGCATGATCATGAGCGATGTCAGAATTCCGTCGCCCGTGACGGCGTGTTCCTTGAAGATGATGTGGCCTGACTGCTCGCCTCCGATGGAGAAGTTGTTCTTCATCATGTTTTCGCTGACGTATTTGTCACCGACCGGCGTCTGCTCGTAGCGGATGTTTTGCTCGTCGAACGCGCGGTAGAGGCCGATGTTGCTCATCACGGTCGTAACGACTGTGTCGTCTTTAAGCTTGTTGTGCTTTCGCATATAGTTCGCACAGAGGTAAAGGATGTGGTCGCCGTCGATGACCTTGCCTTCGTCGTCCACGGCGAGGCATCTGTCCGCGTCGCCGTCGTATGCGAAGCCGACCTGTGCGCCGGTGTCGTATACGAGCTCCTGCAGTGTCTCGATGTGTGTCGAGCCGCAGTCGCGGTTGATGTTCGTGCCGCTGGGTTCGCGGTTTCTGGCGATGACCTGTGCTCCCAGATCCTCGAATACCTGCACGGCCAGCTTGTAGGCTGATCCGTTTGAGAGGTCTAAGGCTATCGTCTTTCCGTCGAACGGCGTTTTTTCCTTGAACCCGTCACCGTCCTCTGCGACTGCCTCTCTGACGAGCGCCTCGAGATAATCGGTGTAGGTTTCCTTTCCTCTGGAATAATCGTAGCATTTTCCGATCTTGTCTCTGACGGCGAACGGAAGCTCGGGTTCACCCGTGTCTATGTAGGTTTCGATCTTCTCCTCGATGTCGGGTGAGAGCTTAAAGCCCTTGCCGTCGATGATCTTTATGCCATTGTCAAAGTAGGGGTTGTGGCTGGCCGAGATCATGATCCCGCAGTCGAAGCCTTTGCGCCTGACCATGTAGGATATACTCGGTGTGGTCGTTACGTACATCTCGTATGCGTCCGAGCCGCTGGCTGTGAGTCCTGCGACCAGTGCGTTCTCGAGCATGTAGCCTGAGATACGGGTGTCCTTTCCGATCACGATCCTGGGACGATGCTCATCTGTTCTGTAATAAGCACCGAGAAATCGCCCTACTTTGTACGCATGCTCCACGGTGAGGGATACGCCTGCCTCGCCGCGAAAACCGTCGGTACCAAAGTATTTCATGATTGTTTTCTCTCCTTATAAAAATACATTCCGCCCTATTATACATGAAGTGTTACTAAAAATCAAGTGTTTTCGATAGTTTTATGATACAAAGAGAGGTACTGACCGACAGAATCGTTTCGGGGATCCACTTGCGTAATTCTGAAACGTAGCAGTGCCGGAAACTCTTTGAGTTTCCTTAGCAGATGACGTTTCAGACAGTCCCCTCAACAATTCTGTCGTCAGCACCTCTCGATAACTCCGGGAAAAGCCGGAGACAGATATTGTTTCAGTTAGTCTACTGAATGCGATAAAATATCGCTTTTTTCGCTTGATAAGCCGGTCAGGCTTACTTGATCTTAACTTTCTTGGAGAGTCCGTATTTAGCCGGGCTCTTCTTCACTGCCTTTTTGAGGGCTCCATTCTTGATTACCAGAGTCTTCAGCTTGGTTGCCTTTTTGAAGACGTTCTTTGCTGCCGATGACACGTTGTATTTTGTTCCGAGCTTTGTGATGGTAGCCGGGATGGTGAGTGTCTTGGCATTTTTAACTGATGTTACCGAGAACACGGTCTTCTTTCCGCTGATGGCGGAGGTGAAGGTGATGCCTCCCTGTGATACAGGGTAGTTGGCGATGAGCTGTGCGTCCTTTGAAAAAGCCTCCGGAATAGCTACGGTGTCAGATGTGACTGAGCTTGCGGTGGAGTTCTTGATCACGAGGGCGAGTGCTGCTCCGTCTACCGAAACGTCGATGGTAGCGTCGATGTTGTGACTAACTAGAACGCCTGTGGTCGGATCAACGCCGAACTTGATAGTGAAGTCTACGCCTTTGATCTCAACCTTCTTCATGATCTTGTCCATGGCGGCTCTCACGGTTGCGTTATCTTTGATGCCGGCTGTGAAGCCCTTTAACAGGGCGTTGATATCTTTCTTTGCATCCTTTACTCCTGCCTCGTCTGCCTTGAGGTTCAGTGTGACGTTTGCCTTATCCTTGGTGATGGTGAGGTAAGGAGCGAGCTTTGCGAATGCTGTGGCATCTATGTTGTCAAGGATCGTTCCGCCTGCAATGCCTGCCGGGAGGTCTGCAACCTCGCTTCTGCCTGCTTTGCTGTTGTAAAGGTAGACACACTTCTTTGCGAGATCACCGTATGCCTTGATCTCAGTGGTTCCTGCCTGTAAATTAAGTTTCTTGAGCGCTGCACCGAGATCGGCTGAAAGAAGAGCCACTGCGCTGAGGTCAGGAATCTCTGCGGATCCGATCATGGAAGCACACTTGGATGCCGGATCTACGGTAGTTGTAAGTTTAACCGGGATGCTGGCCACCGGGAGTCCGCCGAGTGAGACTGATACGTTCAGCTCGGAGTCTGATTTGGTGGTGTTTTCTGTTGCGACTTTGGCTGTAGCGGCCTTGGCTGTCTCGATCAGAGTAAGAAGCTCCGCGAGATCAGAGTCGCTGGCAGCTGCCTTTGCGGGAACCGGATTAGCTGATGCCAGACCGATCACGAGTGATGCGGCGAGTATGACTGAGCCGCAAACCTTTTTGAAACGATTCATAATTCATTCCTCCATTCTTATATGGTTTGTTATGTTTGGGCGAAAGTTGCCTATTTTCTGTGCTTTTCGTCGGTTATGACCGACGGTCATTATTTGCCCTGATACATATAATACCACAGAGAAAAACAAAATGCAAGAGGAAAAATTGACGTTTGGTCATTTTTATTCAATTCTTTACAATAATGCCCGTATGTGGTACGATATGAGAGGATTAACGTGAAGATATAGAGGGGTATAAGGATGAAGAAACGATGGGTGTTGCGGCAGGAGCCTGCCGACTTCAAAGGTCTTGCCGAGAAGCTCGGTGTCTCGCCGGTTGTCGTCAGGTGCATCAGAAACCGTGGACCGGAGACGGAGGACGAGATGCGTGCGTATCTGTACGCGGGCATGGACGAGCTATATGATCCGGTGCTGATGCCGGGTGTTAATGAGGCCGTGGAGCTGCTGGGTGGCGCGGCGGTGGGAAGTGCCGGGGCGCAGGAGAGTGGCGCGGGGGCTGTTTCTGCCGGGTCTGGTGTCGCCTGCTCTGCGGATGTGCAGGAGAGTGGCGCGGGGGTGGGCGCACCGCGTATCGCCATAGCTTCTGACTATGACTGCGACGGCATCTGCTCGGGCATGATCCTGAAAAATGGACTGGAGGCCCTGGGTTTCGAAACAAACATATATACACCGGACCGTGTCAGGGAAGGCTACGGTCTTAACAGAAGGATAGTTGATGATGCGGTTAGAGATGGTTGCGAGCTACTCATCACCTGTGATAACGGGATAGCTGCTAATGATGCGGTCTCCTATGCAAAGGAAAAAGGGCTCACCGTCATAGTGACGGATCATCATGAGCCGCAGGAGGAACTGCCGGCTGCGGACGTGATCATCGATCCGAAGGCAGATGAGATGGTGCTGGCTGCGGCGGGTGCTGTGGGTGCTGCCGGGTCCGCCGGGGTGTCCGTGGGGGCAGAAGCCGGGTCCGCCGGGGGGTCCGTGGGTACTGCCGGGTCCGCCGGGGCGTCCGTGGGTACTGCCGGGTCCGCCGGGACGACGGCAGAAGTGTCCGCAGGAACGACGTCCGTGACATCTCCGTACCCCTATCCCGGCTTGTGTGGTGCGGGTGTGGCGTACAAGCTGATCGAGGCTCTGTATGATAAGCGAGGGCTTGCTATCGGCACCGACTTACTCGAGCTAGCTGCCATCGCTACCATAACGGATGTGATGGAGCTCACCGGTGAAAACAGGATCATCGTGAAGTACGGACTGCAGGCTCTACGTCGCACTGAGAACAAAGGCCTTCGGAACCTGCTAAAGCTTTTAAATCTTGAAGACGTTCCTATAAAAGCGAGCGACATAGCCTTTCGTATCGGACCAACTCTGAACGCTACCGGAAGGATCGCTGATGTGGAGGATGCTTTTTTACTCCTCTCCGAAACGGACGATACCAAGGCGAAAAGGCTCGCCGAAAAGCTGGTAGGTCTGAATGATGAACGCAAGCAGATGATGGAGGACGGCACTCAGACCGCATTAGACCTGCTTTATCAGGACTTCCCCGATGCGGACAAGGGTGTAATGGATGATGTCTTGGTTGTGTATGTGCCGGACGTGCATGAGTCGATAGTGGGCCTGATAGCAGGAAGAATTAAAGAAAGATTTAATCATCCTGCAATTTGCTTTACTGACGGGCTTTGTGACGCGTCAACGGGTGAGAAAAAACTCAAAGGATCGGGCAGATCTATCAAAGGATATCACATGTTTGACCGTCTGATGGAGGTGAAAGACCTCACAACTGCTTTCGGTGGACATGAGATGGCAGCGGGTCTGACCATCCCGGAGGCCAATCTTGATACTCTTAGGGAGAAATTGAACGCGAATTCGGGACTAAATGAGGATGATTTCGTACCGGAACTGGCTATAGACCTGGAGGTACCGTTATCTTACCTTAGTGAGAGACTGATTGATGAGATAGACAAGATGGGTCCTTTTGGTGTAGCTAACCCGCGTCCCGTCTTCGCAGTGCGCAATCTGCACGTAGATCGTGTGCAGTATATGGGTAAAGAAAAACAGCACCTGAAACTGTATGTAAAAGAGGATTCGGGCACAGTATTGGAGGCGGTTGCCTTCTTCAGGGCAGCGGAGTTCGATGATGAGATAATCGCCAAATATAATAGCGACGAGTTGGATGCGATCAGACACGGCCGCTCGGATAAACTGCTGACGCTCGCCTACCAGCCGGAGATCAACGAATTCAACGGCTTCCGCCAAGTCCAGCTAAAAATCGTCGAGTGGTATTTATAATATCGACGAAGTTTTATACGTATCATATGCCATAAGAAAAAGCATAGCAAGTAAAATAGAATAAAAACAGAGATGGGATGTATATACCACCCCTCTCAGTATGCGCAGAGATGGAATATGCAATATGCAAGCGAGGAATATATATCATACGTCGTTGCGTAGCGTGTGTTTTTTACACGCATGCAACGTGACGTATGATAAAGAAGCGCAAGCGTGTCCTCGCGCATATGCATATCCATCTCGGACCAAAGGAGGTAATAACACATGGAGTTTTCACTATGCATGATCGTAAAAAACGAGGAGAAGACGTTGGCACGCTGCCTCGACTCTCTCCATGGCCTGATGGACGAGATCATCATTGTCGATACCGGTTCCACGGACGCGACCAAGGAGATCGCGGCTCGCTATACCGACAAGATTTATGACTTCACATGGGTCGATGATTTTTCTGCAGCGAGGAACTTTGCGTTCTCAAAAGCGACCAAGGATTACATCTATTCGGCCGATGCTGATGAGGTGTTAGATGACGAAAATTGGGCAAAGTTTGATATCTTAAAACGTAACTTAATAAATGACATAGAAATCGTGCAATTTATCTACGGAAATCAGCTTGATAATGGCACGGCTTACAACTATGATGAGGAGCTCAGACCAAAACTCTTCAAAAGACTCCGTACTTTTACCTGGATCGAGCCTGTCCATGAGCAAATGAGACTGGATCCTCTGGTATATGATTCGGATATCGTGATAACTCACAAGCCTGAGGGACTGCACAGTGGAAGGGACTACAGGATATTTTTGAAGGAGTTTAACGAGGGCAGACGCCTGTCAAAGCATCTCCATCATATGTATGCGATGGAGCTTTTTATCTCGGGGTCTGATGATGATTTTCTCGCAGCTGAGCCGATCTTTGTGCAGAGCGCATGTGATGAGACGAGGAGCCTTGACGAGGTGAAGGAAGCTGTGTGCGTAGTCTGCCATGCCGCGAGACTTCGCGGTGATGCGGACACCATGCTGAAGATGAGCCTAAAGGATCTGCTCACGGAGGGGTCTGCCGAGATGTGTTGTGAACTCGGCCGCTGGTTCTATGACAGAGGTGACTATCAGGAGGCCGCGATGTGGTTCTACAACGCGATGAATGAGACCGAGCCGATACTCACGATCCAGGCCGCAAAGGACTGGCCGGAAAAGGGGTATAAGATGTGCGCGGAGAAGCTCGGACTCGAAGTAGAATAATCGCCCGATTTTTCGGGAAACCCTTGACACCAAGGCGAGTAATAATATATAATAAGAAAGTTGGTTTATGAAATATTTAATCCAGGAGGATACAAATGATAACTGCAGTAGTAGGCGCCAACTGGGGCGATGAAGGAAAAGGAAAGATCACAGACATGCTGGGAGAGGAGTCCGATATCATCGTTCGTTTCCAGGGCGGAGCGAATGCCGGACATACGATCGTGAACGACTACGGGAAGTTCGCGCTTCATATCCTGCCTTCCGGCGTTTTTTATGACCATACGACGAGCATCATCGGGAATGGTGTCGCACTGAACATCCCCGAGCTCGTAAAGGAGATACGTGAGATCACGGATAAAGGCGTGCCGATGCCGAAGATAAAGGTGTCTGACCGTGCGCAGATCGTGATGCCGTATCACATCCTGTTCGACGAATACGAGGAGGAGCGCCTGGCCGGCAAGTCATTCGGATCGACGAAGTCGGGTATCGCGCCTTTTTACTCAGATAAATACGCAAAGATCGGTATCCAGGTCAGCGAGCTTTTCGATGAGGCTGAACTCAGAGAGAAGCTTGAGGGCATCGCCGTAAAGAAAAATATCCTGCTCGAGCATCTGTATCACAAGCCTGCACTTGATGTGGACGAGCTGATGCAGACGATGAGCGAGTACAAAAAGATGATCGAGCCGTATGTATGCGACGTCGGAACATTTTTGTTCAATGCGAGAAAAGAAGGAAAGAGGATCCTTTTGGAGGGACAGCTCGGAAGTCTCAAGGATCCCGATCACGGTATCTACCCGATGGTCACTTCTTCATCGACACTTGCAGGGTACGGAGCTATCGGAGCAGGCGTGCCGCCCTACGAGATCGGAAGGATCGTGACGGTCGTGAAGGCTTATTCATCGGCGGTCGGAGCAGGCGAGTTCGTCAGCGAGATCGAGGATGAGGCTGAGGCGGATGAGCTCAGACGCCGCGGTGGAGACGGCGGTGAGTACGGTGCCACGACGGGGCGTCCGAGACGAATGGGCTGGTTTGATGCGGTGGCGAGCCGTTACGGATGCCGGGTGCAGGGTGCGACGGAGGTTGCTCTCACGGTGCTCGACGTGCTCGGATATCTCGACGAGCTGCCGATATGCGTAGGTTATGAGATTGACGGAAAGGTGACACGTGATTTCCCGACGACGAATCTTCTGAAAAAAGCCAAGCCGGTTTACGAGACTCTGCCGGGCTGGAAATGCGATATAGACGGAATAAGGGAATATGACAAGCTCCCTGAGAATTGCAGAAAGTATATAGAGTTCATAGAAAAGGAGCTCGAGGTCCCGATCAAGATGGTTTCAAACGGTCCGGGACGCCACGATATCATCTACAGATGATGCAGGATCCTGATTTTATGACTATGACCCTTCGGTTTCGAGCCGAAGATACATTTTTGACTGAAAGAGGATAGAGGGAGACAATGAGGGAAAAGATATACTTCCTGGCAAAAGGAAACTTCACATACGAGGCGCCGAAGCCCATCGTAGAGCCTGAAAAGGTTGAGATCGAGGTTGTGGCCGGAATGAAGGCCGAGGCTACCTTTACCATCGAGAACTCCAGACACACCAAGATGAAGGGTTTTGGATTCTGCGATGTGCAGGAGATCACATTTTTGCCGATATTCGAGGGGGAGCAGAGTGAGCTTACCGTCGAGGTCGATGCTACGGAGCTGATCGCCGGGACCAATCTGACCGGTGATCTGTTACTTGTGACCGACTGCGGAGAGCTGAGAGTCCCGTACGATATCAAAGTCACTGCGCCCGTTCTCACGGATGATGAGGGCAGGAAGGTCAGTGACTATTTCACTTTGATCAAACGTACCGAAAAGGATCCGAAGGCCGGTCTGAAGCTTTTTAAAGACCCGAGGTTCAAGGAGACATTTTTGTATCGCGACCCCGAGGGAAGGCTGGTTTATGATCGCCTGACGAAGGGCAATACCGGGCTATCCGGCATGGAAGAGTTTCTGGTTGCTTTCGAGAAAAAGGAGCCGGTTCGCTTTATGCTCGAGCACGCGGATGGTATCGAGTACGAGCTTTCCGGAAGCGATATCGAAGATGTGATAATGGTGAATCTGAACGCGTGGGGATCCACTGCGATCAGAGTCGATGTGATGGGCGATTTTATCGAGGTCGAGAAGCGGATCCTCTGGACCGATGAGTTCGTCGATATGCGCGGGAGACTTGATTATCGTATCGTGGCGGGCAGGGTTCCTGCGGGTAACCACGTCGGCAAGATCAGGTTCACTTCCCCATACGAGAGCTATGAGGTCGATATCATCGTCCACAGCCCTGTAGGCGCAAAGGAGAGAAAGATCACCCGCGCGAAGCAGGCTGTAGAGGTTCTCTTACTCAGATCCCTGCTGGCTTACGAGGAGGGCAGAGTTACCAAGGACGAGTTCAAGGTATTTTTGCAGAAGCACAGATCCGTGCTCGAGAGACTGGCGTTCAAGTTCAGCATTCCGCTCAAGGGCTACATGGCGTGGATCCTTTCGAGTGAGGCGTCCAAGCTTGAGTTCTACCGTGCCACCGAGAGAGACGAGGCACCGAGTTTCGGCGATGACCAGTCGGTCGTAGAAAATTACCTTTTGACGAAATATGTGAAATGTTTGTATTCGGAGCGAGATGAGGATCTCGCCGAGCTTTCGAATCTCGTTTCGACGTACGCCGAGAACGGCTATCTCAGCGAAATACTGCTCGTGATCGGGCTTCGCTGTGACAGAGAGAATTATTCCTCAGCGCAGAACCGCGCGGAGAGAGTCAGGAAATTTTTGATAAAGGGTTCGGCGAGCCCGATTCTTTACTCTGAGCTTATCAGATGCTACAGAAAGGAGCCGGAGCTTCTCACCGAGCTTGACGCGATGACTCTGAAGGCGCTGCTTTACGGACTTCGCCAGGGACTGATCACCGAGCAGATGGCTGACGTGATCACGGTGCTCTCCGAGGGACGAGGCCTGCCGCTCATCGACAGCGGACAGGGCTACGGCTATACGAGGGAGAACGATCCTCTGGGCAAGGGAACCGGAGCTCTGCTCATGCACGTTCTTTTTGGGATATATGAGCTCTATCCGAACGACGATACACTGAAAAATATCTGCGCACTTCTGATACGCTTCGAGAAGCGTGACAGGAGATTTTTCCCGTGGTACGAAAAGGGTGTTTCAAAAATGCTCCGGATCACGGATCTTTTCGAGTACTATGTGTACACCATCGATCCGGCGTCATACGATCCTCTGCCGACGAACATCCTGTCATACTTCCAGTATGAGAACCACTTAAATGACGCGAGAAAGGCGTACCTGTACGCGAATATTGTTAAAAACAGACAGACTAATCCCGTTGCTTACTCGACCTATGAGGAGCAGATCAGGGAGTTCGTAAAGGATCAGATCGAGAAGGAGAGAACCTCCACCGATCTGGGATATCTGTATACCGAGATGCTGACGGCCGAGGATGTGATGGGCGTTACCGAGGACGGTGACAGAGAGGAAGCCGAGGCTATGGCCACGACTCTGACCACGCACCTGCCGCATATCATGTTCAGACATCTCCTCACATGTCTGACTCCCGATATCGAGAGCGTGACGCTCGTATATCTGAATACAACGGATGAGCGCACCTATCCGCTTGACCGCGGCAAGGCTCTCCTTGATATCTACACGCCGGAGTTCAGACTGTTTTTCTCGGATAAAGAGGGTAATCAGTATGTCGACAGCATCGACTACACTCTGGAATATTTTTATGACGGAGGCGAGTTCGCGCCGCTTTGCTATCCTGCGATCGAAGCGCCGGATGACGATGATGACGACGTAACAAAGGCTCAGGACGAGGATCCGGAACCGGGCGAGCAGCTGATCATGGACGGTCTGGCTGTAGACGAGCCTGAGGAGGCACCGCCTGCGCCGAAGACTGCTCTGGAGATCCTCGAGGAGATCCGCCGCACCGGCAAGACTCCGAAGATGGAGGAGCAGGAGCAGAAGGAAAAAGAGGCCAGGAGAAAGGCGGTAGAGATGTACGAGCTCTACCCGATCGATGTGCCTGACAGCCTGATTTTCCATCTGGCTGCGCGTATCGAGAAAAAGCCGCGCCTCGACGCTACCGAGGCTGACGTTCTGTTCCACGCGTTGGCTACGGAGAAGCTCAGGGATATGTTCCACGGACGTATTTTTTTGAGAGTATATGACTATATCAGAGAGCAGGTGAGGGAAAAGGACAAAAACAATTACCTTCGCCTCCTGATGAAATATTTGAATCCGAATACGATCAAGAGAAACCGTATCGGTGAGGTCGCGAGCGATTGCATCCGCTGCGGCGAGATGGAGAAGGCGGCCCAGATGCTGAAGAGATACGGCAGAAACGGTTGCAAGGACGACGAGATGGCCAAGCTCGTGATCGAGCGTATCAGACAGGTCGAGTACGAGTTTGACGATTGCCTGGTGAAGTGGGCGTACGCGCTCTACGAAAAGGGCCACCACGAGCGCCCGATCCTAAACTATCTGCTCCAGTACTACATGGGCGAGACCGACACGCTGATCTCACTGTACAGGGCATCCATGCCGAAAAAGGTCACATCGGGCAGCGGATCCGCGCAGGTTGAGAGTGTCGAGGGTTATATCAAAAATAACCCCGAGTTCTACGAGAGTGTGAGGGAGAGGCTTTTAGGTCAGGTGCTTTTTGCCTGCAGAGATACAGAGGATACTGAGGATATCTTCCTTGACTACTTCGAGGACGGCGAGAACAGGATGCTCGTAAAGGCGTATCTGTCACAGGTTGCTTATGAGTATGTGGTCGGACGTATCGAGCTGACTGATGCTATTTTTGAAAAGATCTACCAGCAGGCGATGTACGAGAAAGAGCCCGTGATGGTGCTCGCGGCGCTGAAAAAGCTGGTTAACAAAGAAGAATACGACGAGAACGAGACAGGCTTTATCATGAGCAGTCTCGAGGAAATGGCGGGACGCGGTTGCATCCTTCCGTTCATGAAGGATTTTGCGCCGAGGATCACGGTACCGTTCGAGATCAGGACGCCGGTGCTCGTGCAGTATTACAGCGGCACGCCCGACGGGGTATTTTTGTTCATAAAGAATAAAAATAGCGAGTACGAGTCGAAGCCGATGGAGAAGGTGTTTGACGGTATTTTTATCTCGTCGATCCTGCTTTTCGCGGGCGAGGAGACGGTCGGATACATCTACGAGGAGGAGACCGGCAAGCGCTCGAAGCAGTTTGAGCTCCGCAAAAAGGAGATCAAGAGCGGCGGTGCGTCTCTGTTTGAGCAGGTGAACGCGATGCTCGAGGCCAGACGCGACGGGGATGAAGAGGAGTATAAACAGCTTAGCGAGGCCTTCGTTGAGGAGTTGGAGGTATCCAAGGCGCTGTTTACCATTTTATGATCATTATGGAAGGACGGATGAAAAAGTCTTTTCTCGGAGCCATAGCGTGCTGCGCACGCTGAGCCTCCTCGAATGCGATTTTTCATCCTTTCCATTCGGAGGATAACTTATGAGTGATGATAGAACATTGTTAGTCGGCATGGATCTGTGCGACGAGACTACGCAGCTCGCTGTCTATGACAGGGAGTTAATGGAGCCTGTGCTTATTGGGCAATCCGAGGATAACCCGGATGCTCTCATAGAGACTGCCGTTAATTTCGCCGAGCGTGAGCCGATCACGGGCCTTCTCGAGAAGGCGAGGACCGGCGATGACGTGATGAACGACGGGAAGATGGTCGGGATCGAGAGGGTGCTCGCGTACTTTTTCAGAAAGACCCTGGCGATGACCAGAGTCCGCTATCCCGGCGAGAAGATAAAAATGCTCACTATCTCGGTGCCTACGATGGACAAGGATTTCGTGGACAGGATGTACGAGGCGCTGGCGCTCATCGGACTCGAGAGCGACAGAGTGAGGATCATAGATCACAAGAGAAGCTACATGTACTACGTGCTCTATCAGAAGAAGGAGCTGTGGACGAACGATGTGGGGCTTTTTGACTATGATGGCGAGAGGCTTTTATACGAGCAGTTAAAGATTGACCGTTCGCATCTGCCGGCATTGGTGGGCGTTACGGAGAAGGATTTTACGGAGGCTTTTAAGGTGGCTGACAGGCCTGAGAAACTCCCCGAGAAGCTCCCTGATTCGATCGAGTTTATCGACGAGATCGACGAGGAGTCGGAGGAGGTCAGGGCTGCTACCCCGAAAGGGACTATTTTTGAAAATATCGTGAAGACCGCGCTGAAGAATCAGTTCGTTTCATCACTGTTTATGACGGGTGAGGGATTCGAGACCAAGTGGGCTGATGAGGTGTTCCCGAGACTTGCTGTCGGCAGGCGCCTGTTCCGCGGCCGTAACCTCTATGTCAGCGGGGCGACATACGCGTCGAAGGAGTTCGGCGAGAAAAAGAGACTCGAGGACTACGTTGTTTTTGCGCCTGATATGGTGCCGGCCCGTCTGTCGATGGATGTGTATGAGAACGGAAAGCAGAACGAGGTCGTGCTCGCGCCGGCCGGTTATCCGTGGTTCGAGGTGGATACCGAGGTGGATCTGATCCCTGACGGGGATACGGAGATCGTGGTGAACGCAAGGCCTGTGTTTGAGGGAGATGTGCGCCAGTACAAGCTTGATATCTCGCCGATCCTCGCGAAGAACAATCGTATGACCAGGATCGGGTTACGCGTGAGGTTCGAGGATTCGAAGACGGCGATATTTACCATAAGGGATAAGGGCTTCGGAGAGACGATGCCCGGAAGCAATCGTGTTTGGGAGGAGACTGTAGTATGTTCATAAGATGCTATGGAAAAGTGGCTACAGAGCCTTATACCATGCCGTATACCGGAGCAAGGGTATACTCTTTGGAGGAGCTGTGCTACTACATCGGAAATAACATATATACGATCACCGAGGACTTTTTCACGAAGTCTCTGGTTGAGTGGCTCGACAAGGAGGCGGACCAGAAGGTGCTCGCCAACAAGCTCGACACGATGATCACCAACAAGAATAAGCTGAAGGATCTGGTCGTGACGATCCTTTGCGCGTGCGACTACTACAGGGAGTTCGAGATCCGCGAGCTGATGCGTGTTATCGACGATATCGTGAATCTCCCGCTCCATGAAAAGAGCAAGATCCGCGCCGACAACTATATGCGCGCCGGCCTCTATGCGAAGAGCGCCGCAGCCTACAGAAAGCTTCTTACCGGTGCCTATGCGGTGAACTTTACCCCGGAGGCGTACGGAGATATCCTTCACAACCTCGGAATAGCGCAGTTCTACACGGCTTCGTTTGAGGCTGCCGAGAGAGATTTTAAGGAGGCTTATGCGAGAAATCACAGGGCTGAGTCGCTCCATCATTATCTCTATCTGCTCCTGATGCAGGGCAGAAAGGATGAGTTCGAGCGCGAGTGCATAGAGCATGGCATGAACAATGCCCAGCTCGAGGCAATCAGAAACAGATTTAACGAGGAAAAGATGAAGGTTCAGAAAAGGATCATCGATGATGAAGAGATAGAAAGATTTAAAGAGGATTTGAGAAAGGCGGCCGGTAGTGCGATTTAAACTGTTTCGATTCGGCCGAAAAAAGAAGAAAAATGAAGAGCTGTCTGAGGAGGAGTATGGAAGCCTCGGAGAGGAGAGAAGCGCCGAATCAGCCGAAGTTGAGAAGATTATCAAGAATCACTCATACTTCGAAAAAGAAAATGTAGATTTAAAGAATGCACCTGCTCGCATCGCTTACCTCGAGCGTCTCAGAGACACTATTATGGAGGGAAAGCACCAGTGTGAGGAGGTCAAGTTTGAATACGGCCGCGTTACATCCTACCTTAAGGACATCCAGCTTATCGATCAGGCTCAGGATGAGGATAAACAGGAGATATATGACTGCGCAAAGAGGATAGTCGAGCTGTCTGAGATGCGTAAGGCCATCCGCCACAAGAGATATCAGATATCGGATCCCCAGAGAAAGGCTCTCGATCGTTTCGAGGACGACGTGCCTCATGACGTGGAAAAGCTGTTGGAGTTCGAGGATCTGCAGGTAAAGATAAGGGGTGACCTGAGGAAACTCAACGGCGAGAAGGCTTATCTCAGGTCAGAGAAGGAGGATATCAACCGCAGACAGTCGACGCTCAGACGTATCAGCAAGGCTTTGGCGGTGATCCTTTCCGTTGCGGCGATCGCTCTCGGTTGTCTGCTTGCTTACTGGCAGGTCGATATCACCGTGCCTTTTGTCGCTACGGCTGCATTTGCGTTTCTCATCGCCGCTATCATCATGTGGGAGGCGCGTAAAAACCGCATGGAGATGGCTGTTACCGAGAAAAAGGAGAACCGCGCGGTATTTTTGACTAACCGCGTAAAGATAAAGTACGTGAATAATGTGAGAGCTCTGGAGTACCTGACGGGCAAGTATGCTGTCAGGAATGCGACAGAGCTTGATTTCGTTTATTCGCAGTATCGCGATGCGAAGCGTGAGTGGGCGCGTCAGCGTGAGGGCACGATCCAGATCGAGGAGAATCATGAGATCCTGATACAGGTTCTCAGGCGCATCGGCGTCAGGGATCGCGAGATATGGTTCACGCAGGCGAAGGCTCTGATCGATCCTTCGGAGATGGTCGAGGTGAGGCATGAGTTGAATCAGAGACGTCAGAAGCTCAGGGAACAGCTGGATTACAACACCGGAGTGATGACGGAGTGCCTGAATGAGATGGATAAGATCAGGCGGAAGAAGCCGGAGTATGAGGCGGATGTCGAGAGGGTCCTCGCGCAGGTGGGGGATCTGAAGTAGGGACGGCCGCTGAGGTCGGGGGTTTTGATTGTCCGTGAGGGCACGCTTGCGCTTTTTTCTCGACCGCCACGTTGCACGCACGGAAAATACCCGTGCTGCGCAACGGCGCTCGAGACACATCCCTCACGGTGACAATTCAAAACCGCCCTCCTTTAGGCGGCCTGTTAGGTGCAAAATGAAATACCCGGTCCTGCCTGACGAAATCCGGGATTTGTAGCCCGGAAGCAGACGCCTTTCCGACTTTTTCATGTTTTTTTGCGATTTAGTCGGAAATTTTTAGCTCTATAACCTTTTCTTACACATGTGAAAACAAGGTGACTTCCGACTAAACGTGTGTTTTATGCAATAAAGTCGGAATTTTCTATTGATTTTCAGTCAGATAGAGTTTTCAGATTCTAGAATCACTTAAAAAGAGGTCGGATTATTCCGACTTTTTCTTGTTTTTTTTCGATTTAGTCGGAATCGGTCCTGCTTCCGCCTTTTTTTCGTTTTGTCATTTTCGTTTAGATTCCGACAAAACTGGTTTTTTTTGCGATTTAGTCGGAATCGGTCCTGCTTCCGCGCATATCATCAAAGAATGGAAACCGGGCGGCCGCAGTAGCGACCGCCCGCTCTTTATGGCTATATGCGAAAGTCTGATTATCTTAAAAACTGCTTGCATACGTCTGTGTATTCTGATACTATAAAGTTCAAATCAATCTTGGAGGTGCCAGGATGCAGTTTATCGATCTTCATATGCACTCAATCCACTCCGACGGGACAGACACACCCGCTGAGTTAGTTGAGCTCGCACTCGAAAAAGGTCTGATAGCCATGGCTCTTACCGATCACGACACGGTCGACGGAGTAGCAGAGGCGATAGCCGCAGCTGAAGGTCGCCCTATAGAGGTGATCCCCGGAGTTGAGATCTCCTGTGAATACGTGATCCCGCCACAGGCAGGGATGCCCTCAAGAAAAAAAGAAGTCCATATACTCGGCTACGGAATGGACATCACAAACGCAGAGTTGCTGGAAAAACTGAAGTTTGCTTGCGACGAGCGTGATAATCGAAATAAAAAGATGGCCGCCAACTTCCAACAGGCGGGCTACGATATGATTTCCTACGAAAAACTAAAAGAACGATTTGGTAATGTCACCATTGCAAGGCCTCATTTTGCGCGCCTTTTGATGGAGGCAGGAGTGATCCCGTCGATAGAGTCTGCCTTCGAACACGGGGGACTCCTTGCGAATGACAGCCCTCTATATGTTTTTCGTACTTATCTGACACCTGAACAGGGGATAAAGGCAATCACGGGAGCAGGCGGAAAGGCTGTTCTTGCTCATCCGATGATGTATAAGATGTCCGTTTCCGAGATCCACAGGCTGCTCGAGACTCTTACAGGTTTCGGACTCACGGGGATCGAGGCTATATACTCCAGAAATAAAGGAACCGACGAGTCGTATATACGAAAGCTCGCTCACGATTATGATCTTTTTATCACCGGCGGTACTGACTATCATGGCCGAAACAAACCCGATCTCGAGGTCGGCTGGGGTGAAGGAAACCTCCGCGTACCAGCGATGTTACTGTCAAACCTTCGCTGACTACTATCAAGTCTTCGCTGATATGCGCGGAAGCAGGACCGATTCCGACTAAATCGCAAAAATAACCAGTTTTGTCGGAATCTAAACAAAAATTACAAAACGAAAAACAGGCGGAAGCAGGACCGATTCCGACTAAATCACAAAAAAACAAGAAAAAGTCGGAATAATCCGACCTCTTTTTAATTGATTCTAGAATCTGAAAACTCTATCTGACTGAAAATCAATAGAAAATTCCGACTTTTTTACATAAAACAAGCGTTTAGTAGGAAGTCACCCCGTTTTCACATGTGTAAGAAAAAGTTATAGAGCTAAAAAGTTCCGACTAAATGACGAAAAAAAACAAAAAAGTCGGAAAGGCTTCTGCTTCCGGGCTACAAATCCCGGATTTCGTCAGGCAGGCCACACAGAGGCAGGGACTTTGGTTTTCCAGACAGGCCCGAATAGGACAGTTTGCATTGTTCCAGCGAGGGACCTCGGGAAAACGTCATCTGCGAAGGGAACTCTTCGAGTTCCCGGCACCGCTGCGTTTTGGAATGGAACACAGGATGTGTTCGTGTATGCTTGAGGGTACAGCGAGGCAAGGATGCCGAGCGCCGAAAGCATACATGTGCAACACGGAGCCCCGAGCGAACAATCAAATCTGTCCGTATAGGGCCGTCACTGATAAATCAGAACCGACCGCCTATGCGGCCGCCCCTATTCGATTACGAGATTCGAGCACGATACGTCGTTCGCGAGGTCGTAGGTGTTTCCGGTCTCGACGCCGATGACGGTTGGTCGGAGCGCGGATTCTTCGTTGTTTTTCACGACCTTCGCGTACTCCCCGTTTGACAGATGCACGATAGTGTCCACAGGGTAGAGGATGACGCATTTCAAGAATGTCCTCATGACCTCGACATCGAGGTCGTCGGTCATGGACATCAGGATATCGACAGCGGTTCGCTGTGAGTAAGATTTTTTATATGGTCTGTTGGTCACGAGCGCGTCGTAGACGTCCGCGACGGAAAGGATGCGGGCGTACGGGGTGATCTTGTCGCGGGTCACGCCCATCGGGTAGCCGCGTCCGTTCATCTTTTCGTGGTGCTGCAGCACTGCGACGGAGATGATATCCTTGAAATCCTTTTTCTCCTGAAGGATACGATATCCGAGCGTCGGGTGTTTCTTCATGACCTCGAACTCCTCGTCGGTCAGCTTTGCGGGTTTGTTCAGGATCTCGGGCGGGACTTTCGCCTTGCCCATGTCGTGAAGGAGGCCTGCGATGCCAATATCGTGGAGCTCGGTGTGCTTGTAGCCCAGGTTTTTCGCGATGACCATGGCGATGGTCGCAACATCCACACTGTGACGGAAGGTGTACTCGTCAGAGGTACGGAGCTGGCTGATGTCCACGGCCAGGGCGTCGTTTTCGTCGAGTGCTGTCATCAGGTCGTTCGTTATGCTGTTCGAGGTCCTGGTGAAGCTCTCGGAGTCGGTATTGTTATACAGGTACTGCATGCCCGTGGAGATGCGCTTTCTCACGGTTTCGGTGAGCTGAACCTTCGCGGGGTCGTCCTCGCGGGCCTTCGCTATCTTGTTCTTTACGACGGGAGTGATCGACTCCTCTATTTTTTTCATCGGATCCTCTTCCTCGGGAGTATCCTCGCCGATTCGGATGTAAAGACCCGGGATTCCATGTTTTGAGAGGCCTTCGATAACGTATGTGTCGAGCTTTGCGCCGCGGTGTACCAAAACACGGTCGAGACGGTCGGTGATCGCCTGATCACTTATCATCCCGGCTTCGAGCATATTCATCCTGACATAGCGTCTTGTGGCCATTGGCTACCTCTCAGTGTCCTGTGTAAAATTAAACTACTCCATTAGTATAATAAAACGTGCCTGATTTGTAAAGATTTTTATCCGAAAAATGTACCGAAAGCATTGCCTAGTGTGATTTTTTATGGTATAATACATTTCCATAAGAAGTAATCCGACTCCGGAGTCGGGAAAGGTTTCGGTGATGAAGAGTTTAGGAATAACGAAAATACGTAAAAAACTCGCCGTCTTGACATTTTTCTTTTTGATCTGTCTGGTCGGTGGTATTTTTGTGTACTCCGGAAATGTTTCTGTTGCGAAGAAAAAAGCGGTGAAGCCGGAGCGTATGGCTGTGCATCAGACCAAGCGCGATGTGAGGCTTCACAACAAGGATAATATCATTCCTGCCGAGTATGACAGGGAGTTTTTCCATGTCGGGGATTATGGGTTTATCACGTTTGCGAGTGTGCGTTCGATGTCGGATATGAACGGAGCGCCGTCGTATGTGCGCCAGAATATGGCGAATCTGATCACGGTCGATGAGTTCGCCGGAGCAAAGATCGATTATTCGATCGACAGGCCCGAGGTGCTGACGATCGACGCGGACAAGCATCTTTACAGGATACTGAAGGGCGGCGAGGCTACGGTTATCATCAGCGCAAAGGTGGATGTGCCGGACGCGACGAAGCAGTCGGGGTATCGCAAGGAGAGATGGCTCGCGAAGTTTACGTTCATTGTGATGGGCGATGCCGGGGCTACGAAGGTTGCGAAAAAGAAGCTCGTCAGCTACATCGTGAATGATTCGGTGGGTTCGGTCGATGTGGCTCTGAAGGATTGTCCGGATCTGAGATATTACAGCTTTGACTATGCGTCGTCGAACAGTGCGATGTGCGTGAAGGCTGAGCTTGATACGATAACCAAGAAGGTTCATCTCGAGTCCTATGTCGAGGGTGAGTCGGATATCACGCTTTGGCTGAACGGAAAAAAGCTCAAGCTAAAGCTTGAAAACAGAGAGACGGGTATCGACAGGACGCATCACATCATGGATGTCGGTGATGTCTCGCAGCTTAAGATAGAAAAATACCACGGCAAGGTTACCTGGAAGTCGACGAACAAGAAGGTCGTTTCCGTGGATAAGGATGGAAACATCGTTGGAAAGAAGGTCGGCAATGCCATAGTTTATGCGTCACTCGACGGGCTTCACGGCGACCAGCTGGTGGGCTGTGCGGTGTCCATCGTTGAGAAGGGGCATACTGCTGTTGTCGAGGAGGGTGCGAAGATCGGCAAGACCTGCATGTATTCGCAGCCGATGAGGATGAGCCCGGGATTCTATGATTGCAGCTCACTCGTGTGGAGTGCTTATGGGCTTATCGGGATCGATTTCGGCCTGGCGGAGTATGCGCCGACTGCGGCGTCTGAGTGTCAGTGGCTCGCTGAGCAGGACAAGATCCTCGGCAAGTGGGACAGATACCAGGTGCAGAAGATGGTTTACAGGCCGGGAGATCTGTTGTTCAGGGTTGGAGCGAATAATGACAGGTATCTGGGAATCTATCATGTGGAGATGTTCGCAGGGTACAGGCTGCTCGGCTTCGATGATGATGGGGAGCCGCTCCTTGCGATGTGTTGGGCGAACAGACCTGATGATTACTATGATCCGTGCGACGATATCATCGGAAGACCGTGAGGCTAGTCAGTCGGTCGGTCACTCCCGGGAAGCTTTAAACAGTCCGTTCGGGCACGCTTTCGCTTTTTTCTCTAGCGTCACGTTGCACGCACGGAAAAGACCCGTGCTGCGCAACGACGCTAGAGAGACATCCCTCACAGGACATGTTTAAACTTCCCTCGCGTGACCTGATAGAAGATACATGCCTAGGGCCCTACGACGGGGATGATATCCTCGGAAGGATATAGAAATCGTGACAGGTGCTGTTTCAAATTAGGAAGGTGAAAATGATGATTAATGAAAAAATGTACCAGCTGGGGGCGAGTCCCTCGAAAATAAGGGATTTGTTCGAGTATGGTAACAAACGAAAAGCCGAGATCGGGGCGGATAAGGTTTTTGATTTCTCAATCGGGAATCCGAGTGTGGAGCCACCGAAGCAGGTGAATGATACCATAAAAGAGCTGCTTGACAGCATGGACGGGGTGAGTCTGCATGGCTACACCTCGGCGCCGGGGGATCCGGCGGTGAGACAGGCGATCTGTGACTATGTGAACAAGACGCATGGCACATCTCTGACTAAGGACAATTTTTACATGACATGCGGGGCGGCGGCTTCGTTGGAGATTTCGTTACGCGCGCTGTGTGAAGAGGGCGATGAGTATTTGACGTTCGCGCCATTTTTCCCGGAGTACAGAGTTTTTGCTGAGGCAGCGGGCGCAAGCTTCGATACCGTCGCGTGCGATCCGGAGAGCTTCCAGCCTGACATCGAGGATTTGAAGAAAAAGCTTAAGAAAAATACCAAGGCGATTATCGTGAACTCACCGAACAACCCGTCGGGGGCGGTGATCAGCGAGGAGAATGTAGTTAAGCTTTGTGATGTTTTGAGGGATAAGTCAAAGGAGTTCGGGCATCCGATCATCCTGATCGCGGACGAGCCCTACAGGGAGCTGGTTTACGATGACGTGAAGGTCCCGTTCTTTATGAATTATTATGATGACACCATCGTGTGCTACTCGTATTCAAAGAGCCTGAGCCTGCCGGGCGAGCGTATCGGTTACATCGCCGTGAGCGACAAGATGACTGATTCGAAGAACGTTTTTCTCGCTGTGTGCGGTGCCGGTCGCAGCCTCGGATACGTGTGTGCGCCGAGCCTGATGCAGAGGGTCGTGGCGAAATGCCTGGGGATGACATCGGATGTATCAGTGTACAAGGAGAACCGCGACATCCTCGCAAACGCCCTGAGAGAGTACGGTTTCACGGTCGTTCAGCCGGATGGAGCCTTTTACCTTTTCGTGAAGGCTATGGAGCCTGATGCAGGCGCGTTTGCCGAGAAGGCGAAGGAGTTTGAGCTTCTGCTCGTGCCTTCAGACAGCTTCGGTGTGCCGGGGTACGTGAGGATTTCGTACTGCGTTTCGACCGAGATGATCAAGAACAGTCTGCCCGCGTTTAAAAAGTTGGCAGAGAGCTACGGTCTCTGATAGAAGACTGAAGCCGGCAGATGAGATGCGGGTGTCGGGTGAGATGCGCGTGTCGGAATATTTTTATGAATAACGCTGTTTGATACAGTAAAAATAAACAGGAGGAAATTACTATGGCATTTGGGTTTGGACAGCTGATTGAGATCCTGAAGAAGGATCCGAAGAAGATCGTTTTTACTGAGGGTAAGGACCCGCGTATTTTGGAGGCGTCATCACGTCTTCTGGCGTCGACGTTCCTTGAGCCTATCCTGATCGGTAACGAGCAGGAGATTTTTGATGTGGCAGCGGATGTCGGTTTCAATATCCGCGGGGCAAAGATCATCGATCCTGAGAATTATGATAAGATGGATGAGATGGTGGATCAGCTTTATGAGATCCGTCGTGCGAAGGGCATGACGAAGGAGGAGGCTGAGAAGCTTTGTCATCAGGGTAACTATTTCGGAACCATGCTCGTGAAGATGGGCGAGGCTGATGCGCTCCTCGGTGGTGCGACTTACTCGACTGCCGATACTGTGCGTCCGGCGCTCCAGATCATAAAGACTAAGCCGGATAAGACGATGGTTGCGTCCTGCTTTATCCTTGTAAGGGAGGGCGCGACGGGTGGAAACTCCGTGCTCGCTATGGGCGACTGCGCTATCAATATCATGCCGAATGAGGATGATCTCGTGGAGATCGCCGAGGACTGTGCTGAGTGCGCGAGAGTGTTCGGTATCGATCCGAAGCTTGCTTTCCTGAGCTATTCTACTTACGGTTCAGGTTCAGGTGAGGTTGTAGATAAGATGAGAAATGCTGCAGAGAAGACTCGTGCGAAGTATCCGGATCTGCCGATCGCGGGGGATACACTGCAGTTCGATGCTGCCGTGAATCCGCGTGTTGCTCGTACAAAATGTCCGGATGATCCGGTGGCAGGTGTGGCCAATACATTTATCTTCCCGGATATCGCAGCAGGTAATATCGGTTATAAGATTGCTCAGCATCTGGGCGGATTTGATGCTTACGGCCCGATCCTTTTGGGATTGAATGCTCCGATCAACGATCTGTCACGTGGTTGTAACGCGAACGAGGTTTACTCGATGGCGATCGTAACTGCGGCACTCGCTTGATTTGGACTGAAGGAGATATAAGGGGATGTTTAAAAGAGAGAAGTTTACGGCTGACAACACGGGCTTGGGAAAGGGAGTTGACTTCGTCAGAGATTTCCTGAGTGCGTACGGCATCAAGGGCAAGGATTATGCCCGTGCGGTCCTCACCGCGGAGGAGGCTATAGCCAGTCTCGTTCAGAGGGCAAAGCCTGATACGGAGTATGATATCTCTGCTAAGGGACGTATGGGCACGGTAACCGTGGAGATAGAGTCCGAAGGTGAGGAGTTCGACCTTTCAAAGGATATGATGGATGGTTCTTTGGAAGGAACGGATGATATCGGTATGGAGACCGAGAACACCATTCGAAGTATTCTTCTTCGTGCGTATACGAATAACTTAAAGTACAACCATAAAGCCGGTGTAAACGGCATCAGGATGACGGTTATCCGCTCGAAGAATGCATTTTTGTTTAAGACACTTGGAGCTCTGGTACTCGCGATCCTGGTCGGGTTTCTCCTGTCGCAGTTTGCGCCGGAAAGCTTTAATGCCGGTCTGACCAAATATGCCCTTACTCCCGTAAAGACCATGTTTATGAGTGCGCTGAAGATGATCGTGGCACCCGTGGTATTTTTCTCGATCATCACCTGTGTATCTCAGTTCGGAAGTCTAAGTGAGATGGGTAGGATCGGTGGAAAGACCATAGCATTTTATATGTTTACCACGGTGGTTGCCGTGTGTGTTGGAGTGGGTGTATTTTTTCTCTTTCATCCGGGCAGCGGAATCGATGTGTCACAGGCTGTGGACGCGACGAAGATCACTTCGCAGCAGATGGAGGTTTCGATACTTGACACCATCGTTGGTATAATTCCGGATAATATCATAAAACCGTTCCTGGAAGCAAATATGATGCAGCTTATCTTCGTTGCTGTAGTGGCCGGTGCGGCGGTAGGTATGATCGGAAAGTATTCGAGAATCCTTAAAGAGCTTATCGAAGCCTGCAACGAGCTTTTCCTGAAGATAACAAACATGATCATCAAGTTCATGCCGATCGCTGTTTTCTGCTCGATAACAAATATGATGATCTCTCTCGGCGGAAAGACGATGCTCTCCGTGTTGGGAATGTTTGGAGTATTGCTCGTTGGACTGGTGGGCATGATGCTGGTTTACTGCCTGTTGATGCTTATCATCGGTCATATCAATCCGATTCTTTTTGTGAAAAAATACGCATCGACCATGCTTCAGGTGTTCTCGCTTGCTTCCAGCAACGCGTCTATCCCTGTAAACATGGATGTATGTGAGAATAAACTTGGTATCTCGAAGAAGATTTACAGTCTGTCGATCCCGCTTGGAGCTACGGTCAACATGGACGGGACCTGTGTTCATCTCGGTGTTTTCGCTCTGGCGTTGGCAGCGGCTTATGGTGTGGATATAACGGGATCTTCGATCATTTCGCTTTTTGTTTCCATCATAGTACTGTCTATAGGTGCTCCGGGAATCCCGGGAGCCGGTCTTATCTGTCTTTCGGTGCTTCTCGCGCAGATAGGTGTACCTGTAGAGGCTATAGGTCTTGTGATGGGTATCGATCCGCTCATTGGTATGTTCCGTACGATGAGCAACTGCCTGGGAGATGTGGCGGTGTCAACGATAGTGGCGAAGAGCGAGGGGCTGTTGGATATGGAGAAATATAAGGGGTGACGGGAGCAAAGTTATTGTATGCATTGCTTTAATCCTCAGACGAGTTTTCCTTTTTTTCGTTTTTTTTCTTCATAATAAGAAAAACAGTAAATGCAGTCGCCGCAACAACGCCTAACAGGATTATCCACACTCCGTTTCCTGCTGAAAACACCGAACCGGTCAAACTTTCATCTTTTGTAGCTGTTTTAAAATTCAACCACACATAAGTTGTTAATGAGGTGTCTTTAATTTTGATTCCCGTATATATATAATCTTTACTTTTATCTTTCGTGTTAAAAACCTTGTATATTTTTTCTTTTTCATGATCAGCTTGTGTATCCAGTTTTCTTGCTTTGCCATCAATATAACAAATCGGGTAAATCGTTCTGCCGGCCCCATCATGGAACATGCAATCACCATGGATATAATCTCCATCTTCAAGTTCAGAGATATCTATAATTTCGCCATTCTCGTATTCTCTGGCAAGCGCAGTGACAGGTATATCAACCCCATTGAACACTCCCGAAAACAACTGGAGCAAAAAAAACATTGCAAATACTGTAACAGCCGTTCTTTTACATTTCATATTCATAGTCCCTTACCTTCCTATCTCATCACCGCGGAACCCTTTTCATCATGTACGGGGTAACCAAAGAATTATCACTAAACGTATGAATAAGATTTTTCACACGCCTTCGCCTATTATATTACTTTATTGGAGATAAGTCAAATCTGTTAAGTTTTGCAGAAAAAGTATCATTTAATTTCAAACTTGTCCGGAATTTGCCCGCAAGGGGTTGACAAACACTGAAAAGTGTAGTAAAATAGGCAAAGTTTTGATAGGGGACTAGTTCATCGGTAGAATAAGAGTCTCCAAAACTCCAGAGCCGGGTTCGATTCCTGGATCCCCTGGTAATTCAGTGATTGTGGGGCTTTGCGGTGTTTCGACACTTACCCTGCAATCGCTCTAAAATTACAAAATCCGATGAAATTCGATGTATTTTGATGCGTAACTTGCCCGCAACTTGCCCGCGAAGTACCGGGGGCATAATTCTAAAAAGGGGCTAATTCTCAAAAGACGCTATTTACTATCAATATTATTCGAACTGGCATCTGCATTATCTTCACTTTTTTACCAACACTTACCATATTATATCGCAGTGGAATTACGATGTCAAATATGAAACAAGTCGATTCGATCAAAACGATCCTTTTCCTTATATCTGAAAACCATCCCTAAACACTCAAAAAAACATTGAATTCACTGAAAGAATGTGGTATCTTAAATATCAACCAAACTGATTGGAAGGATGCATCTATGATAGAGAATGATTATGAATCAGAAGAGAGTCATAAGGCTGAGCATGCGCTTAACCCAAATACCCGCATCAATCTCGATCGATTAAATGACCAGATTCTGCGAAAAAGAATTGACAGCCTGGGTGAAAGCATCCAGGTAAGCCGTACATTGTGGAACGCAACAAGGGAAATCCTTGAACATCGAGATGGAACTCTATATGAAGATTTGGCGTTTATTGACACAACTAACGCAAAATATAAGATTAACAAGGATTACGATTATTATGATGAGGACACCAAGGTCAGTGCCTGTATCCCCAACAAACCAATGGAAGACATGCTTGCCGAAAGCGCTCCCTACTCAATTATCGGTGTGCACAATCATCCCCAGAGCCACACTCCCAGTATATCAGATATTCGCATGGCTCTCGAGCGAAGGTACAAGTACGGTCTCGTGATATGCCATA
This sequence comes from Lachnospiraceae bacterium P6B14, assembly GCA_000687695.1. Lineage (GTDB taxonomy): Bacteria > Bacillota > Clostridia > Lachnospirales > Lachnospiraceae > Eubacterium_F. The sequence continues at coordinate 66,104 of JHWZ01000009.1, forward strand.
ACGGAACGATTATCAAGTACTCCGTACATGAAAATGTTTTTCTAATGCAGGCCAATTTTTATCTTGAAATCCTCGAAAAAATGGTATATAATGAGAATGACAGGAAGATAGAGCAAACACTGGCAAATTTGAAATCAGTTGGAGTAGAAATGGAGGTGCTGAGATGAAAACTGAAATCGAAAAAAAACTTGGCTGCTCCATTGAGCAGTTCCTTGAAGGTCAGCAGGCACAGTTGGAATGGGCTATTTCCAATAACATGGAGGCAGACGGTCCGACAGGGCTTGAAGTACTGTCGGAAGATGAGTTGATGTTTATGGCAGGATATGCCGAACATCTCCTTGGAGAGGAAAGCCGCCAGAGTGCTTGATTTATCTATGTTTATAAAGAGATTGATTCCATTGCGCCCGCTACTGTGGGCGCTTTTTCTGTTTCTTCTGTTTCCAAAGTTTCCGATATTTCTCTAAAACACACTCCCCTATATAACCCTCGATTCTTTCGCATTGAATGCGTTGATGTTTTCCTTATAGTATGATAAAGTGGTACTATGAAAGTCTCCCCCAAGCAGTCAGACGGAGTTCTCCGACAAAGGCTCCGGCTTGGACATGGGAATACAACTGAATACAGGGTCGGTCAAGAAGGAAGTATCGCTTCCCGAACACCAGGAGAGCCCCACCTTGGGCTTGAATGAATATGGCAAAATCCTCGCTCTTCATATTAGATATGAAAAGCCAGTGAAGTGGATCCCTTGGATACATCGTTTCATGATGTATCTGTGTGCCGGGGTTAATAATGTTCCCGGCAGGTGGACAGGGATTGGTGGCGAGCCGTCAACTCGTCACCAGTCTTTGAGAAGTCGGATATTGGCCGTGCCTGACCTCAACACAAAGACAATGCTATCCTCTTTGGGTGTATCCATCCGGCAGAAGAAACAGATCCTCTGCTTCCTTTGCCGGGTGGATACGGAAGGCTTTTTGTCCCGAGCCGACCAGAATCTACCTAATATATAATAAGGAGGTAGGTGCGTATGAAACACGCAGCAACCCGAGGGGTGGTGATGAGATGGAACCTCGGATAATCCCAATCGGACTCGACCCGGGAAACTCCATGCACAAAACAGTTCACGGTATCTATCCGACAGCCATCACGGAGATTGACCACCCATTCTCCGAGGACAAGATCCTCGAACTGGGTGGACAATACTACCGCACACATGGAAAAAGGATTGATGTAAGGGAGGACAAGACAGGTTCCGATGCCTTCAGGCTTTTGTCCTATCCGGGAATCGCCATGGAGCTCGACCGGATTGGTGTCAAGAAAGCCAGAATTTATCTCGGTGTCGGATGTCCCATTGGCCGTCTGGCGAAAGAACGTCTTCCTTTAATTAAGTATTACTCCAATCCAAAAGAAGTCAGATTCCGTTATTCCGGCAAAGCCTACTCGATCATCATTGAGAAAGTGCTGGTCTTCCCTGAATGCTACGGTGCGGTTGTTGACCGTATCCCGACGATGAAGTCCGAAGAAGTCGTGGTCGATATCGGTTCATGGACAATCGACATCTTGAAAATCATCGACCATTCTCCCGATGAGTCCCAATGTGGCTCTGATTCCAACGGCTTGATTCCCTGCATGAGAAAAATCGACGAGGAGTGTCTCAGGCTCTATAACACCAAGATCGGTGAAAACATCATTCGTGATGTTTTGGTCACCGGACGGGCGGATATAGACAACTGCTACATTGAGGTCATCGAAAAGGAGCTGACGAGGTACACTACCAGCGTTTTCCGCTCCCTGCGGGAGATGGGGATCAACACCAGGACATCCCCTGTCACGTTCGTCGGCGGCGGAGCGGCACTGATGCGACGATATGCCGGGATCACAGCAAAGAACATCTCGTTCATCGACGACATCCGTGCCAATGCCAAGGGCTACGACATGCTCGTCCGGGCATACCTGAAAAGCAACGGGATCCCGTTTAGGTAAGGCGGTGATCGCATGAGCCAGAATCTATTCAGAGTATCTATCCGTTTCGATCTGAACAATCCGGAGCACGCGGAGATTGTCTCCATCATCAAGGATCTGAACAAATCCAAGTACACGACCATATCCGCTTTTGGTATCGAAGCCATCAAGTATTACATCCGGGCACTCTCCGACAACACCCTGACCAATCAGGGAAAGAAAGCAGTTGACGAGCGCTCTGCTGACCTTGTAACAAACAAGGATCTCGACAAACGGATTGCCGCCTACGACAAGGACATCCGCCTTTTCATCTATGAGACAGTCATGGGATGCAAAAACCATCCACCCATCACCACACCACCAAACACATCGGATCCACCGGAAACCGGTGGGATCGATCTCACTCAATGCGACTCTGTTATGAAGGACATGAACAGTTGGGTGGGAGAATAAGCAACTTTCAACACAGCCGGTATCCACCGGCTCTTTTTATTTGCGGCGAAAGCCAGGAGGTACAAACATATGAAGCAAAAACTCAAAGGAGCTCTGTCGATTATCCTGAGCCTTGCACTCATCTTTTCCTTCTTATCCGTAGGAAGTCTGAGCAGGGCTGAAGGCGACGAGAACTCACAAACACCGGAGCCTACGGCGACCATTATCCCCACGTCCGAGGCTTCTGAAAACAAAACACCTGCAGAGGAAAACAAGGACGGATTGATCGGCGAAGCAAGGTCTGATGATGAAGCACCTCTTGCCATCGGAGAGATCGAGACCATCCAGACAGACCATGCAACCTTTACAATCAGTTTGGATGAAAATGCTGCCGGGACCGGCACATTGACCGAGGAGGTTGAGGAAGACAAAGAGGAATCCCCCGGATTCTTTGAAAGCATCCTTGACTTTTTCTTTCCTTCAACCGTATCAAAGGCTGCCTCTGACACGATGAAGGTATCTTATTCGGGATATGTCAGTTACTGCGGACACCGCATGGGATACAAATACATCTCTTCGGACGGTGATTACAAAAACCAGCTTGTCTTTTGCATGAACATCGCAAAAAACACGACTTCCGGCACAGTTACATCAGGAGGTAAGAACATCCCTGTAAATGTGCTCTTTTGCCTCGTCAATGGAGCCAGAACCAAGGGCGGTCAATGCCACACGGAGAAGTATTCTGCCGGTAGTGCCGAAAAGGACTACTTTATCACCAGTGCCGCCATCCATGTTCTGAACGGAGAGGTAAAGCTTTCCTATTATGATGACGGGTCAGCCGTGTTTAAGAAGATCAAGGCAATGGTCGAGGATGCCAAAAACCTCGACAAATCCGAGTATGATACATCCAAGAGAACGACCAAGTCCATCACCTACACGGTATCACCGAAATCAAGCAAGTGGAAGCAGATAGATGATGGGCTGTACCGATCAGAGGACAAGTTCGTGAGAACCAAGTCTGGATCCATTGAAAGGGTAGATTACAAGATCACCGGTGCTCCCTCGGGACTCACCACCGGTGAAATCCCGAAATCATCTACGGACATTGCGGAGGCTGATGATTTGGCTAGGTATGACATATGTGTCGCACAAACCAACACAGACAATGCATCCAGCAACTTTTACTTATATGCCAACCAGGAAGCAATGGATAAGATCATTGAAAAGGATGCCACCATCAAGGTCACGGCGACCGTGTACTCAAAGGAATCAAGGGGGCGCAGCTGGACGCCGACCATCGTTTCACAGCAAAAAATCACTTTCCTCGAGAAAAACATCATTACCCCGCCGGTCACAGCTTCGGTAAAGGTAAGAAGTGCTCCGGCACCACTCGGCTCTTTAGTACTTAAGAAAACCGACACCTACAAGCCGGATGTTACCGTAAAGGACGCCGTTTATGGATTATACGAGGATCCTGAGTGCGAGGAACTGTTATGCGAGTTGTCATGGAAGGACGAAGAGGGTGGCCTGTACGCTTCCGATGTGCAGGAGCTGACGCAAAACACATACTATTTACGTGAAATTATTAACCCAGAAGGGTATCAGTTGGATGAGACGATCTACCCGATTGACATATCCTATTTCACACTGAAGGATGCATCCGACCATGTCACCCAGGAAGGGCGTGTATTTGAACTGAACGAGATCCCGGAGCCTGTCAGCGTTATGGTCCAAAAAAAGGATTCAGTAACCGGGGATGTTTTAAAAAATGCCCAGTTTGCCATATTTGATGACGAGGCCTGCACCATCCGCACAAAGGTGGATCCTCTTATGGGAAATAACGCCGAGGTGCCCATCTTCTCATATGACGAGGATCTCGACGCCTATGTGTCAGAACAGTTTGCCAAGGTCAACGATTTTTACTTTGTACGTGAGGTAAACGTACCAGGTGGATATGTGGATGACGGGACAGTACATAAGATCAACCCCGATTACGGCGAGATGATCACCATCGACATAACCAATACCCCCATCAAGTGTGAAGTAAATGTCAAAAAAGAGGACAAGGAAAAGAAACTGCCACAAGGCGACGCAAAGCTTTCCGGTGCCCTCTATGGACTGTACGCCAAGACGGACATCAAACACACGGACGGCGAAAACTATATGAGAGGTACGGAGGTCGTGATGAGCAAGGGCACGGATTTCACCGCTTTTGATGTCGATGCGACTGCTGGAACGCTCCTTGCCACGATCCGGACGGATGAAAACGGGGAGTTCGGTTTCAAGGAACTGTATTTTTCTGATTATGTCATCCAGGAAATAGAGCCTTCCGTCGGATACCTGATTGATCCCACACCATATGACATCCTATTCACATCAAAGGGAAACACTACCGCCACCATCACCATCGACGAAACCTCCAAGGAGCAGGTGATGAAGCAGGCCGCCGAGATCATAAAGATATCCACGGACGGCAAAACAACCGAGGCTCCCAAGGTCGAGGGTGCAGAGTTTACCATCAAGCTGAAATCCGAGATCGAAAAAGTCGGCTGGGATGCCGCCGAGACTTATGACACCATGGTTACGGACAAAAACGGTCATGCCAAGACCATTGAACTGCCGTATGGCACCTATGTGGTCAGGGAAACGAAAACACCGCCGGATCTTGACACCGTACCAGATTTCGAAATTGACATAGACCACGATGACAGAGAAAGTCAACCATGGAGGATTCTCAACGACGCCCCGTTCACCAGTTATATTCGGCTCATCAAAAAAGATAAGGAAACCGGTGAGGTCGTACTATTGAAGGATACAACCTTCAAAATCCGAAAAGCCGGTGAGACGGACTTCATCACGCAAAAGGTTGGGGACAAGGACATAACCGAGTTTTCAACCGATGAGACAGGAACCGTTACTACTCCCCTTCGCCTGATGTATGGTAATTATGAAGCCGTCGAGGTGAGGGCTCCTGATAAATACCTGTTATCGACCGAACCCACGCCCTTTACCGTGACATCCACAGGTGCCGTGAAGGTAGACAGGGACAAGGACGGCGATCCCGTGATCGACGTTGAGATCGTCAATGAACCGGTTATGGGAAAGATCAAAATCATCAAGACCGGGGAAGTCCTTTCAGGAATCCGCTATGACACCATCCTCGACCGGTTTCTTGATGCTATCACCGGCGACAACCGCTCTGTCACATTCCAATATGAACCGGCGCCGCTTTCCGGCGCTGTTTTTGATGTGATCTCAGATGAGGACATATTCACACCAGATCACCAGTTGGATAAAGATGGCAAACGCATCATCGCCACATACAATGGAAAACCGATGAAAAAGAACGAGGTTATCGCAACCATCACAACGGATGCAAACGGCGAGGCCACTGTTGACGGTCTTCCATTAGGAAAGTACCACTTGGTTGAGACATTTTCCCCGAAAGGATTCCTTCCACCGGAATCCATCGAATCCATCGACCTGAAGTATCTAGATGATCACACGGCTGTGGTGGAATCAGAAAGCAAGATTGAGAACACCCGCCAGAGAACGGAGGTCAAGCTCATCAAGACTGAGGCACCTGTCTACGGCGAGGCTGTCAGTGGAAGTGCCACCACTGTGCCGACAGAAACCGTCTCCGGCGGTGCCGCATTTGCCACCTCCGGTTCAGCCACAGGGATTGCCACCCCCACGGTCACAACCGGAAGCGCAATTACCGTCAGCACGGAAGCCGCCTCCGGCTCATCCATACTCTTGAATGATGGAAGTGCCGGAACGCCCGTTGCCGGTGCAACCTACGGTATCTATTCCACGACCCCTATCAAGAACTACAAGGGCGAGGTACTGATCGAAGCCAACACCCTGATCGAGGTGGAGAAGACGGATGAGAATGGAGAAATCGTCTTCACGGCAGATCTACCGCTCGGCAAGTTTTATATACGCGAGATTACTCCGGCACCTGGATTCCTACTCGATCCATCTGAGTACGAACTGGATTTAACCGAACCGGATTCTAAAGCTGCAGTCATTAAAAAAGAATATGATGTGACGGATTTTCCGATTATAATCCAGGTGTCAAAAGAGGATATAGCCACATCAAATCCGATTCCGGATGCCACTTTGCAGATCATTGATCACAACGATGAAGTATTCGCTGAATGGATTTCCGAAAGCGAACCCTACACAGTGACAGCAATCCCACCGGGCGACTATACTCTGAGAGAAACATCCGCTCCATTTGGGTTCTTTTTAGCAACTGAGGCCAAGTTCACTGTGACAGAAACACATGAGATCGAGAAGGTCGTCATGGTGGACGAAAGGGCTAAGGGGATCCTCGAGATTATCAAGACCGACAGGGAGACCGGCGAGGAAATCATGGGCGTTGAATTTGAAATCCTTGATGAATCCGGCAATGTCGTTGAGACCATTAAAACCGATGCGGACGGCATCGCAAGATCACACGCGCTCGACATCGGTGAGTACAACCCGGACGGCACATTCAAGCGTCTTTTCACTTACTCGGTAAAAGAAACGAAAGCCGCTGAGGGTTACATCATCAACGATTCGATCCACAACATCCGCTTTGAGTATAAGGATAACGTTTCCGAACCTATCATCGCCCGTTTGCAGGTGACCAACCAGCCGACGGAACCGAAACTCCCACAGACCGGCGGCGATCCTACGCTCCTAATCTACGGCTTTGCTATCGGGCTTGGAGCCGGAATCGGCGTTTACTTACACAAGCGCAAGAAAAAAAAGAACGGAGGTAAATGATTATGAACGAGATCAGTTTTGAAAAATTCGTTGAGGATGCCAGGAACGGCATCCTCTCTTACCTTCCCTCAGAATACGAAAATGCGAGGGTTGAAATCAGTCAGAAAACCAAAGTAAACAGGAAAGCAACCGGTATGCAGGTCATTCCCGAGGAAAGCGACACAAGCATCGTGCCGTCGCTTAGCCTTGATAACTACTATGAGAGCATCATCAAGGGCGCGAGCATGGATTCCATTCTCGAACGTATGGCTGATACCATCGTAACCGCCTATAGGGATTTGGACACGCTCCCCTACAGGGACAACCCCATGGAACACATGGACAAGAGCAAGGTGTATATGCAGATAGCGAATACTGACAGCAACCATGAACTCGCTGCTAATGCTCCTCATCGCGATTTCCATGACATGACCGTTTTCTACAGGATTCTCTATGACAAGAGCCCCGAGGGCATACAGAGTGTCCTCATCACAAATGATCTTGCGGATACCATCGGAGTGACGGAGGAAGAACTCTTCGAGCTTGCCTCGAAGCAAACGAAGGAGCTCTTTCCTCCTAAGATCGAGTCCATGAGCAGTGTGATAAGCAAATTCTTCTCCGACGCAGGGATGGATGATCCTTCAATGCTTGAAGATATGGGCATGGATGAAGAATTCGGGATGTACCTGATTTCAAATGACACCTATGTCTACGGGGCCACCAGCATGATTTACGATGATGTCCTCTATGACGCCGCATCAAGACTCGGCGAGAATGTCTACATCCTTCCCTCATCCTTGCATGAGGTGCTCGTCGTACCTTGCAGCGTGGGAGATCCCGAGGAACTTTCCAAAATGGTACGTGAGATCAATCAGAACACCGTACGCGAGGATGAACGCCTGTCTAATCAGGTATTCAAGTACGATAAGGAAGCCCGTTCGCTGACTCAGGTAAGCGATGGCAAGATGCTCGGGATAAAGGACGAGAATTACAAAACTGTGATTGAGCCTCCTACACCCTCACAGACACCTTTCTTCGACCGTTCTGCCGTACCGGCCATGGCGCGTTGATCATGGGAGGTGACGCAAGATGGAAACACACGAAGTAACCGTCAAATCCGTCGATGAGCTGATAAGGCTCATCGACGATCTGCCGGAAAACACAATCATACATTTTGATTTAGGGGAGGAGGATGAGGATGACTGGAAGAAATTCTAAACCTATGTACGATCTTGGAGAAGGAAACTTTTCCATGGATGTTGTATCCGTGAAACTGAATCCGGATTTCAAGGTATTCTCGGAAGATCCCATCCAGACACCGGATGATGCTGCCGATATCGCCTGCAGGCTCATCGGTGACAGCGACAGAGAGATGATCATGATCTTCAACCTGATGGCAGACGGCAAGGTATCCACCTGCAACATCGCCGCTGTAGGAACGCTTGACTCCTGTGTGGCACATCCGCGTGAACTCCTGAAATCAACCCTTCTGAGCAACGCAACATCATTGCTTTTATGTCACAACCACCCATCGGGAACGCTGGATCCGTCGCTTCATGACATAGAGCTCACACACCGCATAGCAAAGATCTGTGAACTGTTGCAGATACGACTTTTAGACCATGTCATCGTCCATGGCGGCAGATATCCATCACACATCAGTATGTTGGAATCCGGCATTCTCGAAAAAAAGCCATCAGGAATCGTTGATATCTCGGAACAGTATGCGCAAAAAGTTGCGGAAAGGGGGACAGCCTATGAGTACAGGAACATTTACCGGGAAGATACGCCACGCAAAATCCGTTGACTTGATTGATGTGGCGAAAAATCTCGGCTATACTCCGGTCAGAGTCGGTTCCTGCCACTCCTTAAAGGAAATGGATTCCATCCGCATCTACGACCGACGAAGCTGGTTCAGGTGGAGCGACAAAACAGGAGGAAGTCAGATTGATTTTCTCCTCACATTTACCGGAATGGACTTTAAGGAAGCCATTGACTACCTTCAGGATTATTCCACCACTCCTTCGGGGGTGGTGGATAATCCACCCCCAAAACCAAAGACATTCATACTTCCTTATCCATCGTCTGACAACATGAGGGTGAAGACCTATCTCACAAAGGTACGGATGATTTCGCCGGAAACAGTAGATCGATTTATAAAGGATGGATTGATCTACGAGGAATCTATTCACCACAACATCGTTTTTACATCCGAGGATACACATGGAGTCATCAGGTATGCAGCCTTAAGAGGCACAACTGACAAAAATGGTAAATCGTTTAAATGCGATGTAGCAGGAAGCAACAAGGCATACGGGTTTCATCTGGAAGCACCGGGTAGCGACACTGTCCGTGTATTCGAGGGAGCCATCGATCTGATGAGCTTTTATGACGCAACAAAGCTGACATCGGATCATCTGCTGGCACTCGGAACAACTGCAGACATTTCGCTCGAAAGATATCTCATGGATAGAAAGAACATCCATGTTATCATCCTCTGCCTTGATAATGATGAACCGGGAAAGAACACAGCAAAGGATATACAAGAAAAATACGAAGAACTCGGCTTCACAGTAAAAAATCTCGGCTCACCCAAAGGCTACAAGGATTACAACGAGTGGCTTGTCAACACGAAAAACCGCTCTGAGTTTGTAGTCTGTCCGGAGACAAACACAAGAACCAGATAGAGACGCTAAATCCGGCGCTTTTTTCTGAATCGGTGCTGAAGCGAACGCTTCTTTTCAAAATCGGAGCTTTATTCAGCGCCCCTTTTGACAAACCGGACCGACATTCCTTTAATCAGCGCCGAAAACGGCGCTTTTACATAAAACGGCGCAACTATCAGCGTCATCACTTAAAATAGGTGCTGCATTCAGCGCCTACTGTATTTTTAACCATATCGTAACTATATTGTATCGATACCGGGGGTTTTAGGGGGCGAAGCCACCTAACCAGGGCATTCTGTCGGACAGAATGCGTATCTGGCAAGTGACCCCTCTACTCTTTTATTTCACAAGGGTCGGCTCCCGGTATCACAGTTAAGAAGGAGAATTCAGGGCAGTGCATTTCCCCTGATTCACTTCGGAAAGCGAGGCACATATGAACGAAAACTTAATGCCCATCGAAACTATCGATGCTTTTAGGCAGTGGAACGAGTCTGTGCCGGATGTCCCAACACTAAAGGGCAAACAAGCAAAGGCAGTATTCGGAGAACTCATATCCCACAGGATTGCACTCTTTACCGATGCTTCTGCCACCCTTTACTGGAAGGAAGCCGGGATGGACGCCGTCAGGATTTCTTTTGACGACATGATCGACCAGGTCTGTGAGATCAACTACCGGGATATTCTCGATTACCGCGCGCTGTGCATGAACTCAAACAGTTACAGGGAATTCTGCGAGCATGACGACAGGCTCTCGGAAATCAAAAAGGTCGGCAAGATTCTTGACAAGGTCTTTGACATGACGGTTTATGGTCGTCAGATAAACAACCAGATGAAACAGCTTGCAGAAAAAGCCTACCATAACTCCCGCATGATCCCGGTCTATGACCTCCCGATGTATGAGGACAAGGTAATAAACAATCCTGTGCCGGATCCGCCGCGCGTGCCTGAATCTCAGGTATTTGTCGCACCTCCCCGTGAGGAGAAAGGCAAGGTGATCTGATATGGCAATGGAATTAAAAAAGGCATTTCGTCTAACGGAGGAACAGGCTGCGGAACTCAAGAAAAAGGTTGCTATTTCCGGTATGACGGAATCTGAGTTCATGCGACTTATGATCACGGAGCAACCAAAGGATTACCCGGAGATCCGGGCGATGCTTGACAAGCTCATCAACGAAGTCAACCGGATCGGTGTCAACATCAACGAGATTGTATATAACAACAATTCCATGCTCTACAGGGAATCAGACAAACAAAGGCTCTTTGCGTATATGCGCAAACTCAACGAAACGATGAAAGGGCGGGTGGTTGAGATTGGCAATAACAAAGATTCTTCATATCAATGAGGGCAAGCAAATGCGTGGACGGCATTTGCAAACAGCTCTTAAATACATAACAGTACCGGAAAAGACCGGCGGTGGCAGGTATGTCAACGGGGTCGGATGCCAACCGGCTTATGCCTATGAGCAAATGCGGGAAACAAAAAACCTTTTTGCCAAACCCGATAAACGGCAGGCCTATCACATCATCATATCCTTTGAGGAAGGTGAGATCACACCGGACACTGCTTTTGAGTTTATGGAACGGTTTGTGGATGAATACCTAAAGGGCGAGTATGAATGTGTTTATGCCGTTCATGATAATACTGCCCACATACATGGTCACATCATCTTCAATAGCGTGAACAAGATAACCGGGAAAAAGTACCGATACGAAAAGGGCGACTGGGCAAAAAACATCCAACCCATCACCAACCGCCTTTGCTCGGAATACGGTCTGTCCACCATCAAAGTCGATGAGGATGCCGCCAAACCGGAGGAGTCCTACAAGGAATGGAATGATGGTCGAGGTGAAAAAAACATCTGGTCGGATATGATACGAAGGGATATTGATGCCGCCATCATTTTGTCTCAAAACAAAGAAGATTTCCTCCGTATTATAGTGGAAAAAGGCTACGATGTCAAGCAGAACAAATATCTGTCGATCCGCCCTCCCGGGATGACTCGTTACCGTCGATGTAAGTCACTAGGCACAAGGTATTCGGAAGATGCCATCCTTGACAGGATAAACTCCGAGAATCTTAACACCTACCGGTACGACCATAAACCGACGCAGATTTTGAGAGTACATATTCCGTATCATCTGAAACGGGCGAAACTATCAGGGCTTCAGCGAAAGCATTTTTGGAAGCTCTATAAAATCGGCAAACTGAAAAAACGCCCCTACTCACAAGCATGGAAATTCCGTGATGACATAAGACGGTTCAAAAAACTACAGGCACAGTATCTGTTTTTGGCTAATCATGAGATTCACGACAGGGAAAAGCTTATTCAGATCAGGGACGAGCTCGATGAAAAGCGACTAACCTGCAATTCTGAAAAAAGTGCATTGTACAAGGAAAAAGCAAGGTTTCAACCTCTCTTTGATATCGTGAAGCGATTGTCGGAGATTGAAGCCGCCGAAAGGTCATTCCGTGACGGAGATGAGTTTTTCATCGAGGAGCACTTGGAATATGAAGCACTGATGAAAAAACTCTCCGCCTCCAGCTATTCCATCGAGGATATCACGCAGTTTCAGACATATTACTCTGAAAAGTCTGACGCACTCAAGGACCGTTCGGTAACGATCAGTCGTGAACTTCGTATCGCCAGAGAGCTTCTCAAAGAGTATGATCCGCCGACACCGATAACCAAAACCAAAGAACCAAAACAAGATAAGGAACGTAGACACAGACAGCCACGATGATGGCTGTCTTTTTTTACCAAGGAGGTACACAAAATGGACGAAAACCTTGAAATCAATATGCTCATGAAAAACTTCACGGACAGCGGAGTTGATGCTGATTCCATCGCACTCGCCAAAAAGGATTTGGAGGAAGGTATGGAAACGGGCAAAGTCTCCTGCTACATGAACACAAAACTGAATTATTCCCAGCGTCTCATACTGGCGAACGCATTCCGGGGCGGGATGCCCTTGGAACTCGGGCAGCTCATCCTGTCGCGTTCGGAAAAACAAATCGGAGAAATCATCCCACATCTTTCCGAGCGCATCCCCTATGATGCCCTCTCGGACATCATCAGCAAGAACACATCGCTGAAGCACTTGGAGGCGGCCTTCCGAAAGTTCAACGAGTATCTGAAGCGCTTTATGACCGAGGATGCCGGGGAGCAGAAAAAGAAGGACACCAAGACAGAAAATCCCATATCCACCCCTGCCCCAGTGGTGGCACCTGCACAGACTGCATCGGAACAGGCGCAGGATGAGAACACGACCACATCACCTATGGAGACGAAGTCTGAGTCTCCCAACCTGCCGGATGGCTATGTGCCGATCACAGCGGAACCGGCCATGTCCAACCCGATACCGGCACCGCTATATCCGGAGGCAAAACCCGGCGTCACAAGAGATGAGATGGAATTCCTAATCCAGAAAGCCGTATGGGAAGTAAGAAAAAATGATCCTCCGATGGGACCTGCACCTGTACCGGTTCCCTCTCCGGCACCGGCTCCCGATCCGAATCCCGCCATGATGGAAAACATGTTCAAGCTCATGGAGGATGCCAACCAGAGAAACTTCCAGATGTTTGAGAAGATGATGCAGGCATCGGATGAGCGCTCCCGCAACATGTTTGAGAGCATCCGCCGTGATCAGGAGAGTTTAAGGGACGAGGCAAAACAGTTAAAGGATGAGGCTGAGAAGCTGAAGGAAGAAGCATCCAAGGCTACACAGGCAAGTATTGCTCCGGCGCAAGCTGCACCAAGCACAGTATTTCCACAGACTCCGACGCTTTCTTTACTCACTCCTGCACCGACGCCCGCACCGGTATACGTACCGGCCACCACACCGACAAAAGATACCCCGCCGGCACGCGAACCCGCACCGGACACAATTACCACTGTAAAAGAAGCCCCCAGGAAAGAATCACAGGAACACCAGAAGCCTTTTATCCTTCCGGCAGGCGTAGACGGTTCCTTCCGGTTTCTTCTATTACCGGACGGAAGCACCTGCCCCGTCTTTGTCGAGCAGACAAAGTCGTCAAGACCAAGAGGCATCCTCGGACTTGCTTCAAGGATATTTGGAAAGGAATCCGTGCAGACATCGCTCCTCACGCAGTTAATCGACGGAAAGCTCACTTCTGAGCAGTTAAAGGCGATCCATCAGGCGGTCAAGAACAATCTCCGTCCGGAGGATATCAAGCAGCTGATCAATTCACACCTCGGTGCCAACGAGATGATGAGCATCGTCGATGTGGTCACCGCCCAGAGGGAACAGTTTCAGGGGGTGATGTAAATGTCGGAGATTGCAGATGTAGTACAGATCATACGAGTCGAATTTGAGGGGATGGAGCTGGCCATGAAGGTTGGCTCCGCCTCTATCAAAACGATGCAGAAGGCGGCAAAGTTTTTAGTAGGTCTTCTGTCCTTTGAAAAATCCAAGGGGAAGACAGGATTGAAAAAGATGCTCTTACGCGGAGGCGACATGCAGGTCTTCCAATTCGAGAAAGCACACTTAAAGGAAGTCCAGAAGCTTTGCAAAAAGTATGGGATTCTTTATTCACTCGTCCCCAAACTTGATAAAAACTCAACCAGAAGGGAACTTCTCTTCCATGCTGAGGCGACTCCCCGGATGAACCTTGTTCTCCAGAAGATGAAGCACAAGGAGACCGCCTCAATTAAAACGATGGACACCTTCCTTGCTGAAACAGACGAAAAACAACTCGATGCCTTCAATGAATACCTCAAGGAGGAGAAGAATCAAAACCCTAATATTCACGCTGGCGCAAGCCTTGATAACTTGATTGAAAAAGTCGGTCAGTATGCACTGAAAAAGGGAAGTGCCAGCGTGGAGGATGTAAAAAAGGATCTCTCCCTAGAGGATGACAAGGTAGGAAAAGCCCTCGGGCAACTCTCAAAGATCGGCGTAATCTCTGAGCCTGACAAGGACGGACGATTCACGGTACTGATGAAGCCGGAGGACTTCGAGGCAAAAATGAAACGCCTCACGGATCTAAACCACCGTATGCGCCAGGCCGCCATCCAGAAAAATGCGAGCGTCGAGGATATCACGATAGCCAAAAAGCTCATCGAATCGGAGACAGAGACTCACATCATGACGAGGATTCCCGGCACCTGGGGCGAAAACGCCAGATACATCTGGATCGACAAAGCCGATGCGATGGAGATCCACGGCGGAAAGACGATCCTTACTTTTCTTGACAAGGATCACTCCTACATCCTCTATGACAAACAAAACAAGCAGATCGGAACGATTCGAGGGGCAGATCTGTACCGCCAGAACTACTCCAAGGTCGACAAGTCGGTGCGTGAGAAATACAAAAAGCTCATCCACCAGCCCACCCTCGAAAAGAAGAAGGTGAGGTGATCGGATGGAAACGACAAGTAAACGAAAAATCTCAATCCCACTGATCATCGTCGGTGCCTTTTTATCAGCTGCAATCGGCTACTACGTAAACGGTGCGTGGCATACCGGTATCGAGGTGGAGGAATTCTTTCAGAATCTCCAGACAGAGCTCAGTTATCCGCTCTATGACTATTACAACGAGTCTACCATCAAGGCGGTGATAATCGCGGAGATCATCTTCGCGATCGTCATGCTCCTTTACTACACGAGCCGCCACAACCTGATGCCCGGCAAGGAATACGGCACAGCGAAATACGCGACTGCAAAGGCATTATGTAAAGTCCTTAAAGCGGATGTGAAGACCGGAACAGCCAATCGGATCTTAAGTCAGAATATCGAGATGAACATCAATAACCGTCTCACAGGGCTTAACAACAACATCCTAGTCATCGGTGGATCCGGTGCAAGAAAGACCTTTGGTTTTGTTAAGCCGAACCTGATGCAGCTAAACACATCCTTTTTCATCACGGATCCCAAGGGCGAGATTCTCCGCTCGGAGGGGGCATTTCTCGCCAAGCACGGATACCGAGTGAAAGTCCTGAACCTCATGGACATGGCATCATCCGACGGCTACAACCCATTTGACTACATCCGAGAGCCAAACGACATCACGATCCTTATCAATAACATCATCGCGAACACGACGCCAAAGGATTCAAAGGCATCTGACCCCTTCTGGGAGAACTCAGAATCAATGTTCCTTCAATCACTGTTTATGTATGTATGGCTCGAATGCAAAAAGTCCGAACGCAACATCCGATCCGTCCTTTCACTTTTACGAAAAGCAGAGATCCGGGCAAAGGACGAACCATCCGAGCTTGATAACATCATGAGCGAGTTGGCTCAAACATCCGAGCTTGGCACGGAACACCCGGCGTTTATCTTGTATCAGATGAGCATGAGGGGCGCAGCAGACACCGTCCGTTCCATCATCATTTCAGCAAACGCCCGCCTTGCAAAGCTCCAGAATGACACGGTTCTCAGACTCCTTGACCATGATGATATGCACTTCGAGGAGTTCGGTGCCGGTGACAACGGCGATGAAAACACAAAGACAGCGCTATTCTGTCTGATCCCGGATTCGGACAAGACTTACAACTTCATCGTCGGGATGCTCTACACACAGGCCTTCCAGACGCTCTACCGTCTGGCGGATGATGAGTACGGCGGAGAGCTGCCTATCCACGTGACATTCATGCTCGATGAGTTTGCCAATGTGGCACTCCCTGACGGCTTCACGAATCTCATTTCCACGATGAGGAGCCGCTCGATATCGTCGATTATCATCATCCAGAACATGGCTCAGATCAAGGCAATGTTCAAGGACACCTGGGAAAACATCACCGGTAACTGTGACACCTGTATATACCTTGGCGGTAACGAGCAATCGACGCACGAATATATGTCAAAGCTACTTGGCAAGGCGACAATTGAAAAACGCTCCACCGGCGAGAGCAGAGGCAGACAAGGAAGTGCATCCAAAAACTACGATGTCATCGGAAGAGATCTTATGACACCGGATGAGGTAAGCCGTCTTGACCGTGGGAAATGTATCGTTAAGGTCACCGGACAGTATCCGATCATTGACGACAAGTACGACACACCGCATCACAAGATGTTTGCTGAGACCGGCGATGGCAAGGGCAAGAAATATGTCCTCACAAAAAAGACCGGTATGGCACCCGAAAAGCCGTTTGAACTACTCGGCGAAAAGGGGCTCTCTTACTACGAGAGAAAGGCTGCTTCCGGGAAGCATCCGGAGATCCAGATTGATACGCTTACCTATGACGAGTTCATGATTCTTGATGAGTTCTCATATAGGGAGACACTCACAAATCTGGCGGATTCCAAAGAGGTCGCAAGACTTAATGAGCAGGAAGGTCTGTCTTCATCACTCCGCTATATGGCAGAGACCGAAGGGGATGATGAGGACGAAGGAAACATCGAGGGTGACCTTGTGAAAGGCATGATCCACGCTTTCAAAAAAGGAATCACCTACGAACATCCCGGAAACAACTCCATTCCGCTCATACGAAGCGATCCGGCGGAAGCAACCACCGATGGCAATTACAGTGACGAGATCAAAGAACGTCTCGATCAATATCCGTTCACTCCGGAGCAGCGTGAGGAAATTTTTACGGCAATCCGTGAAAACATTCCAGCGGAATACATCCTGTCCTACGCCTATCCCGGCGTGAACACCGTGAAACTGGCAACCTACAGAGCAAAGTATAAGAACGGGCTTGTAAAGTCCGCATGAGAAAGCGAGGTATTCATTATGAATAAGATCATAAAAACAATCAAAAAGGCAACCTTAAAACTATTTGGCATGGCATCTGTACTCATCGCCATGGGGTGGCTTTCATTCTCCACAGGTATTATTTCCTATGCCGCAGGAGATACATCTGCTGTCACAAAACCGCTTGAGAACTTAAAGACACTTGTCCTTGCCGTGATCGGAGCCATCGGCATCATCATCCTGGCAAAGAATGTCATGGAGTTTGCTCAGGCCTATCAGGCACAGGACTCAGCCACGATGAACTCAGCATTAAAAGGCATCGTAGCCGGTGTCATCATGGCAGGAATCGCAACCGTGCTCACCTTCCTCGGATTTTAAGGGGGTGAGCATATGGGGCTTTTCAGTTTTGGTGGTGCCATCCTCGATATGCTGATCATGGTGTTCCAGGCATGGAACTCCATGGTCGACGTTGTCTTCGGACTCTTGATAGCATCACCTGAGAATTTCAAGGACGGCGGACCATGGCAGATCATCGAGGAAATCAACCCGATCTTCGTAGCAGTCGGATCCTCTTTAGTCGTCATCTTCTTCGTAATCGGTTTCTGTTCAGAATCCATCGATGTCAAGGAAGAAATGAGGCTTGAAAAGATCCTGACCCTTTTATGCAGACTGGGGCTTGCCGAGTTCATGGTGGCAAACAATGTAACCATCATGAAAGCAATCTTCCAGTCAGTCGGAAACCTCGTAAATCTACTAAGCCTCGGAAACGGCGTCCATTTGAAGATGACAAGGGAGGCCGCGGAAGTCATAGGGGATTTGGGGTTCTGTGAATCCATCCTTATGCTGATCCTTACAACCGTGTTGTCGTTGGTGATCTTGGTCTGCGGATTCTTCCTCATTTATACGGTATATTTCCGGTTTTTGAAAATACTGATTGTTGTGCCACTCGGATCGATTGCCTACTCCACGATGAGCGGCAACCATATGGTAACGCATACGGCGATAACCTACACCAAGTATTTCCTCTCTGTCGTATTCGAAGCAGTGACCATGGCATTAGCGATCATCGTATGTAACGCGATGCTAAACGCAGGACTACCGCCTATTGACGGTAGTTTTTCTGCTTGGGCCGCGGTACTGCTCTACTTATGCGAGTTGACATTTGGAATCGCACTCACCGTCGGCAGCGTCAAGGGTGCACAGAACCTGACAAGCAAGGCACTCGGATTATAAGAAAGCGAGGTAATCATTATGCATATAGAAGTAAACAGAGATCTGGATAAATTCAAGGAATCAGTGGTGTTGGGTCTGTCTGCAAGACAGCTCATCTACAGTATTCTTGCCCTGGCACTCGGGTCGGGAATCGTTCTTTTGGTCTATCCGTATGTAGGTCTGACCATAGCGGCATATATCGCTGTACCTGTCGTAGCACCAATCGCACTAACCGGATTCTACTCCTATCACGGCATGACATTTGTGGAAATGATGAAGCTAAAGTTTCATTTTTCCGGCAAGCAAAAAGAACTGCCGTATGAATCCACGGAAGACGAGGATGAATTGTTGATGATGCTTCTTCAGGAAGAGACAGAGTCAAAGAAAAAAAGCAAGAAAACTATGGCTGACCGCATCCTTGATAAGAAGCAGAAGAAAGGGGGACACAACCCATGAGATTATTCCGAAACGAAATGAAAGAACTGAAAAGGCCGGATGAACCGCTTTATAAAACACCGAAAAGCATCCAGCAGACCATAGATGTGATGAAAGTGGCGGAAAACGGCATTTTTCAGTTGTCAAACACCAAGTATTCCAAATCCTACAAGTTCAAGGATATCAACTATATCACATCAAACCACGAGGAGCGCGAGGATATTATCGAAGAATACTGTAAGCTCCTTAACACTTTTGACTGCCGCTTCAAGATCACCATAGCCAATGAAAACAAGGATATGGAAGAATTGGAGGAAATGGTACTTTTGCCCCACGCCAATGATGAATTCCAGCATTTAAGGGATATCTATAACGGCATCATCATGGAAAAGATTGCAGAAGGCAGCCAGGGAATCGAGCGAGAGAGGTATCTCACAATCACCATCGAGAGAAAGACCTACGAGGAAGCAAAGGCACGGTTTGCCACTATCGAAGCAACCATCCGCAGGAGTTTTGCAGAGCTTGGGTCAGAGCTCATTGACCTGACCGGAAACGAGCGTCTGAAGTCCATCTACAATTTCTACCATCTCGGCGAGGAGATGGACTTTGACCTTGATATCAAGAAAGGCAAGCGGATGGCAAAGGATGTGAGAAATGATATCGTCAACGGCTCAATCACCTTCTACCCTGACCATATAATCCAGAGCGGGAAGTACTGCCGGGCGCTTTTCATCAAGAAATATCCATCCAGTATGTCCGACCGGTTCCTCGGTGAGATCACGAGCCTCCCCGTACACTCCATGACCAGCATCGATGTGGTACCAATCCCGAAAGACCTCACTACCAAGATGCTCCAGAAAAAGTATCTCGGCGTGGAAAACGATATCATCAAACAGCAGAGAGTCCGCAACAAGAATAACGATTTTGCCTCGGATATCTCCTATCTCAAACGCGTCGAGAAAAAGGAAATCGCATCCATGATGGATGATGTCCGTGAGAACGACGAATGCATGTTTTACGTCGGCGTTACGATGGTCATCACCTGCGACACCAAGGAAGAACTGGAAAGCGTCACCGAGACGATCATCGCCATCGGCAAGCAAAACTCTGTAACGATTGATACGCATAACCTCATGCAGCGTCAGGCTCTGGCTACAGTCCTTCCGATCGGAAACAGGCAGGTAAAGACCATGAGAACGCTTCTCACCCAGCCTTTAGCAGCCATGCTTCCCTTCAATGTCCAGGAATTATCGGATAAATATGGGATCTACTACGGCATCAACCAGGTTAGTAAAAACATCATCATCGCCAACCGCAAACTCTACCTCAACGGCAACGGCTTCATCTTTGGAGTCCCCGGCGGTGGAAAGAGTATGTTCGGTAAGGGCGAAATGGGGCAGGTGTTCCTTGGAACCAACGATGACATCATCGTCATCGACCCCATGAACGAGTATTTCGACGTGGCACACGCCTACGGCGGTACTATCGTCAATCTCTCTGCCTATACCAAGAGTTACGTGAATCCGCTTGCCGTGGATCTCTATAACATCGATCAGGCAGGGATACAGGAAGTCGTTGCTGAAAAAAGCCAGTTCCTCTTAAGCCTCTGTGACCAGTTGCTGGGTGGACAGTTCAATCGCAAGCACCAGTCTATCGTTGACCGATGCACGAAAGAGTTGTTTTTTGCGGCATATCGCAGCAAGCAGGTGCCTCTTATGAGCGACTTTTACAATATCCTGAAGCGTCAGCCGGAGCCGGAAGCCAAGGAACTCGCCCTCTCTCTCGAACTATTCGTGGAGGGCTCACTCAATATCTTCAACCACCACACAAACGTGGATGTGGATAACCGCTTCACGGTTTACGGCATACAGGAACTCGGTGACCAGTTGGCTCCGGTCGCAATGCTCGTCATGATGGAGGCAATTCAGTCAAGGATCATCGAAAACGGCAGGAAAGGACGCGCAACCTGGCTCTACATCGATGAGTGTCATGTGCTCCTTAAGAGTGATTACAGTGCGACCTATCTCCAGCAGCTTTGGAAGAAAGTCCGCAAGCAGGGTGGTCTTTGCACCGGCATCAGCCAGAACGTGACTGACCTTCTTCAGAACGATATCGCAGCGACACTGATTTCAAACAGCGAGTTCATCGTCCTTTTGAAGCAGTCAAACATCGATTCCGAGAAGCTGTCAAGGACGATCGGCGTCACGGATGCACAATTAGAGTTTGTCAAAAACTCCCAGTCCGGTACCGGCCTCATCAAATGCGGCACGACCATCGTGCCCTTTGATAACCGTATCTCCAAGGACAGCGAGCTCTATGACCTTTATAACACCAACATTCACGAACGTGCGGCAAAAGGTCAGTTACCAGGGATGTTCCCAAATTCGATTTCACAGCCCGAGTCCAGAAGCAGTGGCTGGCTGATCAGGGGGTGATTAGATGGCATTACGAACCGTGGAGCAAAAAAAACGTGTA
This sequence comes from Lachnospiraceae bacterium P6B14, assembly GCA_000687695.1. Lineage (GTDB taxonomy): Bacteria > Bacillota > Clostridia > Lachnospirales > Lachnospiraceae > Eubacterium_F. The sequence goes on from JHWZ01000009.1 coordinate 87,695, forward strand.
CTCCATACACAGGGCAAACAGATAAATCGAAAACGAAATGATACCTCTCCGTCCGGAACTCCCGTGACGGAGGGTAAATCTGATGCCGCTATGTCTTCGGGAGAACATACCTCACCTGAAAGTGACGTCACAGAGCCACTGACCGGCGCCCCCATAGAGAACCGTGCAAAAGTATCAGCCAAACGACGAAATTCCGGCAAGGTGCTCCACACAGTGGCATCAACCGGGCTTGATGCAGTTAATAATCATGTGGAAGGCGGCGAGGAACTACGCGAGTCCGAGCAGATCCTGATGGCAATGGGTGCTGCCGGAAAACGTGTTTTTCGTACCAGACGCCAAAAAGAGATGAACCGTACGTATGTGGCGGATAGCTCCGTCAAAGAAAAGACTATGCAGAGGAACGAAAAACCTGGCAATACAAGCAATTCATCTGCAAGTCAGAAATCCTCTGTCTCTCCTAATTCCGGCGAAAAATCAAGGCGGCTGAAAGACGGCAAGAATAAACGACGCATCCGCGAAAAGAATAAACGCGCAGGCAAACGAAGGCGACTGGCGAGGTACCGCAGAAGACGCAAAAAATACGATGATGAGGATGAGGAAAAGGAAGCAACACCGATTGGGCTGAAGGAACGATTCATACATGCCCTTCGCGTCAGGGATTCCGAGGAGGATTCTGCCGATACGCTTGGTTCTGTCACCAAAGGCACCAAGGGGCTAAAGCGGGTGATCAAAATCATCCTGTTTCTCATCAAAAAACTGATCACGCTCCTTTTGCTCCCGTTCCTCATCGTTATCCTTGTGATCATCGTGATCATCGCTCTTATCGTGGGAGTTATCCTGTTGATCATCTACTGTTCGCCGCTATCGATATTCTTTCCTTTGCCGGACACCGGAACGGATGATATCCGAATTGTCCTCAGCCAGTATTATCAGGAGTTCAATGCGAAGATATCAGAATATGAATCCGACGGTAAAAAGGTAACCTATCAGAACTCGGAGAATGGCCTTGTTACCGTGAACTTCCGCGACACGTTGATGGTCTATATGACGTTATACGCAGATGGTGCTCCGGGATTTGTGATGGATGACAACGGCAAAGCCAATCTCAAAAAGGTCTTCGATGAGATGAACTACATTGATACGGAGTCTTCAGAACGGCAGGTCAAGGTCGGCGAGAGCCTTGGCAAGGTCTATGTAACAGCATATTGCCCCTGCACGGAATGCTCCGGTCCGCATGGTCATGCCACGGCCTCCGGCAAACGAGCCAAACCGAACCACACCATCGCCGTGGACGCCTACGATCCTATCGTCCCGATGGGCACCAAGGTTGTTATTGAGGGACAGGTCTATACCGTCGAGGATACCGGCGACCTGCATAAATACGGCAATGAATTTGACATCTTCTATGAGCACCATTCAGAACTTGATTTCTGGGGACGCAAAAAAGTCGAGGTGTTTGTCGCGGATAAAGACGATGATGACGGCAAGGCCATCACAGTCAAATCCGAGGGGATCACCGTCCATAACCTGACCTATGAGGACTACATCGCCGCACACCCTGAATTAAACGATGACCAGATAAAAATGATCCGTATGCTCATGGAGGAGGAAGCCTCCATCTACGGATCTGGTGAGATCGGTGCCAATGTCGTTCAACTCGGCATGACAAAGCTCGGATGTAACTACAGTCAGGACAGGCGATTTGATGAGGGGTACTACGACTGCTCATCCTTCGTCTTAAGACTCTATCGCGAGTTTGGTCTGGAACTTCCCGGCACAGCAGCCGAACAGGGAAGATACTGCGCTGAGCACGGCCTGATCATCAATCAAAAGGATTTAAGGCCCGGTGATTTGATCTTTTACTCCTATGAGAAAAATGATCGGTACAAAAACATCTCCCATGTCGCCATCTATGCCGGCGACGGCAAAATGATCCATGCAGCCAACCCGAGACGAGGCGTCGTGATGGATCCGCTACGAACATCAAGTGTAGTCTTCTACGGAAGACCCTATGTGGGCTGACGCCCGGAAAGGAGGGCAATATGAAAGACAAAAAGCCATGGATCATCATCGGGATCCTCTTCATCCTACTTGCGATACCATATTTCACAAGAAACGAGGATACCCAAAACACGATTTCCTATATTCCGGAACATGATGTAAACGAAAATAAACCCACCACGGAATCAGATCAAAGTACCGACATAGAGGTTGTTGACACAACCAATATTCCCCGGGATGCCATCGGGATCATCGAGATTCCGAGCCTTGACATATGCTACCCCATCTACGAGGGTGCAACCGAAACACAGCTTTCCATCGGCATCGGCCATTTGCCCGAGACAGCCGGTCTCCTTGAAAAAGGAAACTGCGTGTGTTGTGGGCATAACGGCAGCAGCCGCGGAAAATATTTCACGACACTCAGCCACATCCGCCGGGATGCGGAGGTAAAGATAACTACGAAGGATCAACGTAAGCGCACGTATCGCGTAAAATCCACCAAGGTCGTCGGGTCACATGACCCCTCGGTCCGCAAGGAAAGCAAAGAAGAAATCCTGAAGCTCTTTACCTGCGCCTACCACGGGACAAGGCGGTTTGTGGCAGAGTGTGTGCCTATCAACGAAGAAAGCGAGGTAAATGAACATGAAGTACAGTATCAAAGTCAATGAAGTAAAAAGCGAGGACAGCCAGATCAAGGCATTTGCAACCGTCACTTTCGGTGACAGCCTGCTAGTCAGGAACATTGCGATCGTGAGCCGGAAGGATACCGATGAGCTCTTTGTATCCATGCCGTCCTACCGCACCAACGATGTCACGGAAAGAGGCGAGCCGATCTACCGCGACATCTGCAACCCCATCACCAAAGAATTCTACGACGAGCTCACCACCAACATCCTTTCCGCCTACAATAACCGGAAGGAACTGGCGGGAAAAGAAGCCACATTCGGAGATGATCCGGAAGGGAGAGGTCTCCTCTTCACTGTCAAGGTGACGCCTTTGAGTCGCGAGGATTCGAGTCTCAGAGGACTCGGCAGGATCTACCTTGACGACAATTTCGTCATCTCCAATGTGAAGATGGTTGAGGGCAAGCACGGGATGTTCATCTCGATGCCTGATTACCGCACGGAAAAGTACAAGGACGGCAAGCCCATCTACAGAGAGCTTGTCTTCCCGATCACAAAGGATTTCCGCGAGAGGCTCTTTGGTGAGTTCGAGAGGCAGTACGCCGCATCGAAGGAGAAAAAGACCGAAACCAAGCCAGACAAGGATGTCACCAAGGCTCCGAAGAAGACATCTTCAAAGAGACCCAAGGCAGAGGAGGAATCGGAACCTAAGCTTGCCGCGGCAAGATAAGGCAACACAATCAGCCAAAACACACCGGATGCGGGAGAGGGAGACCTCTTCCGCATTTTTTTGTTGCAAAGAAAATTTCAGAAATTTCAAAAAAACTCTTTACAAATACGAACAGATGTTCTATAATAGGTTCTACACCACTATATGATGTATATTTGGAAAAATCTCTTGCAATCTGTTGGCTAATCTGTTAAAATGGGATGAAAGTGGTATATAATTATTCCCGGAGGTGACTATCTATGGGTAAGCAGGTACACGTTCGACTTGATGATTCAGTATATGAAGCTTTATCGGAGTATACAGGTGAGACCAATTCATCTGTTCAGGATTCCGTTTCTTCGGCGATCATGCAGTTTTTGAAAATGAAGAACAAGGACTCCGTCCCTACAGATTCTGGTTTTACATTCATTGACCTCTTTGCCGGAATCGGGGGGATGCGCCTTGCCTATGAAAAAAACGGTGGGCACTGTGTCTACTCCAATGAATGGAATAAATACAGCCAGCAGACTTATTTTGCCAATTTCGGCGAGCAACCGGAGGGTGACATCACACAGGTTGATGAAAATCAGATCCCTGATCATGATATCTTGGTGGCCGGGTTTCCATGCCAGCCGTTCTCGATTGCCGGGGTATCTAAAAAGCAAAGCCTCGGACGAGCAACCGGATTTGAGGATAAAACCCAGGGTACGCTTTTCTTTGATGTCTGCCGGATACTGAAAGCAAAAAGGCCGAAGGCGTTTATGCTTGAAAACGTGAAGAATCTATGCAGCCATGACAAAGGTCGGACTTTCAAGGTTATAACCGAATCACTTGACGAACTGGATTATGAAGTGTTTTATGATGTACTGGATGGACAGGGATTCGTTCCACAACACAGAGAGCGCATCCTGATCGTGGGGTTTGACCGACAAAGATATGGGGAGAATCTTGATTTCTCATTCGATATCACGCCGAAAAAAAAGGCACCTGTCATGAAGGATATCTTAGAAAAGAATGTGGATGAAAAATATACTCTGTCGGATAAACTGTGGAAATACCTGCAAGATTACGCAGCTAAGCATAAGGCAGCCGGAAATGGTTTTGGATACGGCATTGCCGATCCAGATGGTATCGCCAGAACTCTGAGCGCTAGGTATTACAAAGATGGATCAGAGATTCTGATTGAACAAAAAGGAAAGAACCCGAGGCGTCTCACTCCGAGAGAATGTGCCAGATTGCAGGGATTCCCGGAGAATTTCAAAATCCCTGTGTCGGATACACAGGCATACCGTCAATTCGGAAACTCCGTGGTCGTACCCCTGATGACTAATGTGGCAGAACTTGTATGTAAAAAAATGCATGAACTGGATGAGGCTATAGCTGCCTCAAAGAAAGCCAACAAAGTACCGACATCAAAACGACCTCGCGTAGCCGCCATATCCGGGAGCACTATGCAGAAAGGCAGGGCTGCCGTATGAACGATCTGGTAGTTAAAGCAATAGATGAAGTCCTTGCCGGAGATTCCGCGTACTGCAAGTTTCTTTCGGCAAACGATAGCGGGGAAACCGGCGGACATCAGTCCGGAATCCTTATCTCAAAGACTGCCAAGGATATGCTCTATACCGAGAAAGAACTACAGGAAAACCATATCTTGAAGAAGACCGGAATCATCAAATGGCAAGATGATTTTTCAACCAACTGCACTTTTACTTGGTATGAAAGTAAGAACGAGTTACGTATAACCGGTTTCGGACGTGGTTTTTCTCTTCTTCGCCCGGAGTACACTGGTGCGCTTTTTGTGATGGTAAAAGAGGATGCTGAGAACTATCTCGGGTTTATATTTAACACTGACGAGGATATTCAAGAGTTTCTCGACGCATTCGGACTCACACCGGCAGAGACAAACAGACCGATCGAATTGAATCAGGCAAATCTCGAAGCCAAGGAAATTCAGGCTATAGACACCTTCATTAACGGACTGGAAGTGTCATTTCCGACATCTTTTGACATGTCTAATGCCGCAAGGCTCATTCAGTACAGTGTTTATATGAATAAATCATTGGTAATCTCCGATCCGGACACAATCCTGTTAAAATGGACAGAACAGGAATACAGATTGTTCCGGGCGATCGAGCATGCACGATATGGAGATACGGTAGCCAGAGGATTCAAAACCGTTGATGATTTCATCGCGCTTGCCAATCAGGTATTGAACCGCAGAAAGAGCCGTGCAGGAAAGAGCCTTGAACATCATCTTTCTGCTATTTTTGATGAAAACAAAATCGAATATACAGCGCAAGCAGTCACCGAGGGAAACAAAAAACCGGATTTTCTGTTTCCTTCCGAGGATGCATACCACGATATGACATTTTCTATTGATAAGCTTTGTACATTGGCAGCCAAAACCACCTGCAAGGATCGTTGGAGACAGATACTGAATGAAGCAAACCGTCTCCGAGATGAAAACAAATATCTATGCACGATGCAGCAAGGTATATCAGCGGCACAAATGGACGAGATGCAGGACGAGAAGGTCATTCTTGTCGTGCCCAAGCCATACATAACCGCATATCCCAAGGATCGTCGTGATCGTATCTGGACTGTGGGAAAATTCGTTGGATATGTAAAACAAATGGAAGGGATTGAATGATTCCTTTCATTTGCCTGATTGCTAATAATACTATTTGAAAACTCCCTATTCTCTTCCCTTAAAGCAAATAGAGCGTCTCAATATATCACCCATATTTGTTCCTCATGTACGGGGTACATAATCCCGTCAGCCCCCGGCGACTTCGGCTGGAGCCGCCGATATCTATGCGATAGTCCTCAGTCAAGGACGGGTGGG
>JHWZ01000010.1 GCA_000687695.1 Lachnospiraceae bacterium P6B14
GTTCACTCTCTCAAGCCGGCTACTGATCGTCGCCTTGGTGGGCCGTTACCTCACCAACTAGCTAATCAGACGCGGGTCCATCCCATAGCGCAAAAGCTTTCAAGATAGAAGCATGCGGATCTATCTTACTATGCGGTATTAGCAGTCATTTCTAACTGTTGTCCCCCTCTATGGGGCAGGTTACCCACGCGTTACTCACCCGTCCGCCACTCAGTCACCCTCGGGTGTGTCCGTTCGTAGCAAGCTACTCACTTCCACGGATGAGGGTGCTTCGTTCGACTTGCATGTGTTAAGCACGCCGCCAGCGTTCATCCTGAGCCAGGATCAAACTCTCAAAAAAAGTTTTCCTTTTGCTGGCATAAATATCCAGATTAATTGACGAGTATAGTTTTAAAACCATACCACTTTGATTTTTTCTGGTGTTCAAAGTTGTTTCACTATTCAATTATCAAAGACCATCTTCATAAAAATAACACGCTTGCGGTTCCTAGCGCGTTAGCAAGTAGTATCTTATCAAATAAATACGCGGATGTCAACACTTTTTTTAAAAAAATTTAAAAAAAATGAGCCGTGAAGAATTCACGGCTCAAAATTGTCGATTTTTCGGCTGTTCAGGCCTACTTTTTGCCTTTCCACACGAGACTCATCATCGTGATGTCATCAAACGTGTCATAATCCTCAACAAATCCGGCTATCTCATCCTTCATTGCAGACAAAAGTTCCTTCGGTGAAACGATTCGATAATCATTCAACACAGCCAGCATACGATCGATACCGAATCTTTCTCCATCCTCCCTCTTTGCATCAGGCACACCGTCCGTGTACAAAAACAGACGATCTCCCGGCTCGAGAGTGGTTTTCTGATCCATATAATCAAGATCCTCCATCGTCGCCAAAGGAGGCATGTTGTTCGTCATAAGAAGCTTGTACGCTCCTCCGCCTCGCAGTATCGCAGGATACTCATGGCCGGCATTTGAGAATGCCAGCTCTCCTGTAGATAAGGTAAGAACACCGTACCATGCTGTTACGAACAGATCCGACGGATTGTCCTTGCAGAGTTTGTTATTTATATCCCACAGCACCTGCGCCGGTGTCGCTACCGCGGACGCATAGGTCTTGATCAGTGTTTTTGCTATGATCATGAACATGGCAGCAGGTATACCCTTACCGGACACATCCGCCATAACGATTCCCACATGATCGTCATCGATAGCGAAGAAATCATAGAAATCTCCACCCATCTCCTTGGCCGGGGTCATCGTGGCGTAAAGTGACAGCTTTGGACTCAGACTGAAATCCTTTGTAAGCATATCTGCCTGAAGCCGGCTGGCAACCTCGAGCTCCGCATCTCTTTTTTCTTTATCAACCTGCATCGCGGAGAGATCGTTTAAGTTTTCCAAAATATCCATCTGCATCGTCCACACGCCCTGATACAGATCATATATCTCGTCTCGGCTTTTTATATTCAAATCAATAAGCCCTGCCTCCTCTGGCGTTATATTCGGCATAGGCTTGAAACGAACCATCTCCCGTGTGATCCTTCCCAACGGATTCACCACTACTCGTTTTGCAAAAAGCACCGCGAGTATGAGTACTACCACAACTATCGCGACCACAGCGATAATAATATAGAAGAAATACGTCCATCTCTGCGACATTACTTTATCCATATCGACGTCGCAACCGACCTGGCAAACTACCTCCCCGTTGCTGTTTAGTACAGGAGAGAATCCGGAACACAGCCAGCCCCAGTCTCCTGTCGAAATAGTGGGCTCAACCTCTGCCATTCCGTCCATACCCAAAAATGCCTCTTCACGATCCTCCCAGTATCCGGTCTCATATATCGGTTCTTCGTAATCATCAAGTACGTACATATCCCGCGTGGCATTTTTATCTCCCCACTTTACAATGTAGAGATATCTGATGTCTTTCATATTGTCCAGATACTGATGCAGTTGTTCTCTCTGCTCAGAATACTTTGTCCAAAGCCCCTTCTCCTGGAGATATTTCTGCACCATCATCTCATCATCTTCTGTTTCAGCCTCTTCGCGGAGTGCCTGGAACTCATCGGACTCGGCAACCTTAGTTAGCTCCTCCAAAAAATCCCCGTCAACAAACGACGCAAAGTTCCTCGCTGAATCCAGCGTCAATCCCTTGAAATAATCATCAATCTGATTCGCGTTGATATAAAATGAAACAAGCGAGACTCCCAATGCAACAAAAAGCACAGTGAGAACCACAAACAAATACATTTTTAACCCGAACGTGAACCCTCTTTTTTTCCCCTTCGCCATATTCACACCTCTATGTTTAAAAGCTTAACAAAACCTGTCACGGTAAAGATCGACATAACCTCCTTTTTAACATGTCTTATAACCACCTTTGCTCCACGCTGGCGCATCTTTTTCTGTGTTGTAAGGAATACGCGAAGACCGGTTGACGACACGTAATCAAGCTCCCCCAGATCCAAAACAAGATTAGTTGTCTTGCTTGATGCTGCGGAAACTGCGTCCTCGAAATCATCGACATTTGTTCCGTCGATCTCACCGGAGATATAAATCACAGTCGCTCCATCCTGGTTTTCTTCCCTAATTTCCATATATGCTCCTTTCCCCTTCAGTCAACCCGCGTTTTTCGTTATCGTAAGGACATTCTGCCCTTCAGTGTACTCATAGGAAATCCCGTCCACGGTATTTTTGACCAAAAATATCCCGAGACCTCCTACCTTACGTTCATCAAGCCCCGACTCCGTGTCAGGCTCCTCCTCAGACAGAGGATCGAACGGTCTGCCGGAATCCTTGAATGTCATGACCACCCGCAGCGGAGATGCATCTTCATCGATCTTTATACCGATCCATATCACTCCGACCTCCGGATTGTAAGCATAGCTGGAGATATTCAAAAAAATCTCCTCGACGCACAGCTTGATCTGTCTGATAAACGTTTCATCATCAGTCCTTTTGCGCATTTCCGAAAGCGTGAAATCAAACACCTTTTTCAGATTTTTCGGAAGCGCTTTTACTTCCAGCTCTGCCACGCTATCACCTCCATCTTCAGTTCCATCATTCGAACAGGGTCAATCCTTCTCCGCTGCCGTCTTCAGAATCTCATAGAACTCAGGATAAGTCTTTTGCAGACGGATCGGTCTCCCTTCTCCATCCAAAAAACAATGCTCTGAGCCCGCCTCGCAGACAATCTCACCCTGCTCATTCTTCATGGAATACTTCATTTTGAGCTTTACGCCCTTGAACTCATCCACGCCGACATCTATAGTGACTACATCAGAAAATGTGGTAGTCTTCTTATATGAAACGTTCACCGCAACCACCGGCGAGATCACCCCGAGACTCTCCAGCCTCGCATAGTCCCAACCAACCTCGGCCAGATAGGCGACTCTCGCCTCCTCCATCCACCTCACGTAATTGGAGTGATGAGTGATCCCCATCTTATCCGTCTCATAATACTGAACCTTATGTGTATAAATCATATCTCATATCACTTTCTTTACAAGCTCCGTCAGATTGACGATCGCCTTTTCTTTGAAATCATTGTAGGAAAGAGGAGCCTCCCCATCGGCCTTGTCAGAGATCGCGCGTATTACTAAAAATGGCACGCTGTTATCGCTGCAGACCTGCGCGAGCGATGCGCCCTCCATCTCGCAAGCCAGAGCATCGAAGTTTGACTCGATGAACTCCTTTTTCTCTTTGGACGATATAAACTGGTCTCCGGATGCTATAGTTCCTACCATAAGTGTATAATCCGTATCCAGTGAATCATATGCATTCTTAACCATGTCTACGACCGAAGCCTTCGTCTCGAAATACACCGACTCATAATCCGGATTCAGTCCCAACTCATATCCAAGCCCCGCAACATCCATATCATGCTGACACAGCCTGTCGCCTACGACGATATCGCCCTGATCGAGCTTTGATGATATGGCGCCTGCAACACCCATGTTTATTACAAGATCTATGGAATGCTCAGAGAACTCCGGTGAGCTTTCGATCAACGTGATAAAATGCTGTACGCATGAGGCCATAGCAACCTTTCCGACCTTGGAAACCGTGATGATAAGCTGCGTTTCTCCGTCGTTTTTCGCGTAATACGGAAATGGAACCACGTCCCTTTTTTCAAAGCCTCCGCCGGACACGAAAGGGGTGATCTCTTCCTCCATAGCTCCTATAATCAATATCGTTTTCATAACAACCTCCTTTAAAAACGCATTCTATTATAATTCTACCATACGAGGCCTGTATTTTCCACACGAAAATCTTAAAATTTCTTAAAAAAATACAAAAAAAATGATGGAAAGTAGAAGTCCTCTGTGTTATAATGGAGTCTGTGGGAGTATTTTTCAAAAGAAAGAAGGGATGACATTGAAGAAGAAAAAGCGTACAGCGTTGTACCTTGTTCTCTTAACTTTTGTCGTTTTTGCCCTTCTTATGGGACTTTTGTACTTCATTCATGTCAGAATCAACCAGGATAATGCATATCAGGCCTCTGCTCTTCTGATAGACCAGGTCAAGCATGTTGTCGAGGAAAACGATGACAAGGTTCGCTCGCTCACCGCTTCCCTAAAGGACGATTACGTAACGCGTGCGAAGGCTATATCCTTCATTCTTGATAACCAGCCAAAGATCGAAAAAAGAATAACCGAGCTCGCTTGGCTCACAAACCTTTTCTCCATCGACGAGATACATCTGTTCTCGCCCGAAGGAAAGCTTTATAGTGGAACGAAACCCGCTTTCTACGGTGACAACCTCAACACCAGCAAAACATTCGGCGTATTTTCGAAGATGCTTACCGAGAAAAACTTCACCATGTGCCAGAGTATCCTCGAGGACAACAACACCGGAAAGCAGATGATGTACGCTATCTGTTGGAACGATGCGCACAACCGACTTGTAATGGTCGGTGTAGAGCCTATGCGACTTATGAACGAGTTGGCAACAGCTCAGATGGACGCCGTGATCAAGGAGTTCCCCGCATACGAAGGCGTCGAGATCATCGTAGCAGATGATACTACAGACAAGATTCTCGGAGCCACGACTCAGACACTCATCGGAAAAACGTTAAAGGATGCCAACGTCCTCTATGACGGAGATATCAAACTAAACGAGATATCTACCGGCAGCGAGATCATACACGATCAGGTCTACTACTGCTCATATACCCGCTATGACATGTACAAAATCATCATAGCACAGAACAGGGGTGTTGTTCAGAAAAATATACCGATCCCTCTGATCCTTGTCGGAGTTTACATGCTTTTTGCGGGTGCGGTAATCCTGCTCATAGTAAGACGAATGACCAACAGGATCATCAACGAGCACAACAAAGCAAACTCGGATGCGATGACTTCATTCTCCAACCGTCGTGCATATGAGAACGACATCAAACGTTACGATGAAAAAGGCTATGAGCCGAATCTTTCCTATGTTTCGCTCGATCTGAACGGCCTCAAGCGCGTAAACGATTCGCTCGGGCACGAGGCGGGTGATAAGCTTATCATCGGTGCTGCATCCGTGATCCATCAGTGCTTCGGCAACTACGGCGAGATGTATCGTATCGGTGGTGACGAGTTCGCTGCTTTGATCTACGCCGACCTTGACAGACTGACCAAGATAAAAATGGATTTCAAAGAAGCGATGGATGAGTGGTCCGAAGAAAACGGCATGACACTCTCTATCTCCTACGGTATAGTGAGAGCCTGCGAGGATCCTAATATGTCCTTCTCCGAGATGGCAAAACTTGCTGATGTACGCATGTACAAGAATAAAGATGAATACTATCAGAAGATGAATCTGGTAAGACGAAGCTGATCATTTTCTATCATACGTTGCAAAAACTCCGCGGAGATCCCGCGGAGTTTTTAATTCTGATTATCGGTCTGTGGAGATCCGGCTACCGCTGATGCAGTTACAGCCACTGCCGCATCTCTTAATCCCTTTTCAAATCTCGCATTTTCATATCCGACCAGGACACTGTACAGAACGCCGAAGCCCCCGACAATGGCTATGAACAGAAGGAAAAACACAAGAGTCCTTATCAGGGTTCGTCTCTTGGTATTTTTATTTGATACTATCATAAGCGCCTCTGAACCTGCTCAGGATTCATTGCGTACATCATTGCACTCTCCTCCGAGATAATACCCTTCTTATAAAGGTCCACGATGTACTGATCCATGGATACCATACCAAGCGGTGCGCTGGTCTGGATCACGTTGTCGATCTGATAGTTCTTTGAATCACGGATCATGTTACTTACCGCAGGTGTTATCTTCATGATCTCAACAGCCGGAACCATGCCGCCTCCCTGTTTCGGGATGAGCTGCTGTGAAACTATACAGTTGAGCACCAATGAAAGCTGGATGCGGATCTGCTCCTGCTGGTCAGCAGGGAACGAGTCGATGATACGGTCAATCGTGTTTACCGCTCCCTTCGTATGCAGCGTAGCTATGACAAGATGTCCGGTCTCAGCCGCACTCATCGCGGTTCGTATGGTCTCAGCATCACGCATCTCTCCGAGAAGGATTACATCCGGTGCCTGACGGAGCACAGCTCTGAGTCCCGTCAGATATGTCTCAGTATCGATAGCGATCTCTCGCTGGGAGATGATCGATTTATTATTCCTGTGCAAATACTCGATCGGGTCCTCGAGAGTGATGATATGAGCCGATCTGGTCTTGTTTATCTGGTCAATGATGCAGGCCTGCGTGGTAGACTTACCGCTGCCGGCCGTACCTGATATGATGATCATACCATGCTTTACCTTTGACAGCTCTACGACTGATTCAGGTATGCCCATCTCATGATAATCAGGAATATCAAATGCGACTATACGGATAACGCATGACTGAGATCCACGCTGGAAATATGTGTTCACACGGAATCTCGCAAGATGTCCTATAGCGAAGGAGAAGTCATCGTCTCCTTTCTCCAGGAAATGATCCTTGCTGCGGTGCGCCTGAGTATATATCTCTTCGATGATAGACTCAGTCGCATCCGGCATCAGTCTCTCCGCAGTCTCAAATACAGGCTGAATATGTCCTGCCACCTTGTAGCTAAGGATACCACCTGTAATGATGAAAATATCTGAGGCCTTGTTCTCGACCGCTTTAGAAAGTATCTCCTCAAGTTTAGGCATTTTATACCTCCATTATTCGTCTATGGTAACGGTTCCGGGCATCTGTGCATCTTCTTCGGAGAATACCGGCATCGAGTCATCAGCCTTCCACTCGGAGGTGTAGACCTTCTTCCATTTGATGATCTGATAACCGGGCTCCTCACCACCCGAACCCCAACGAACCAGAACCTCACACTGCAGCTCCTGATTCTCATCTATTTTGCAGGAGTAGGAAGCAAATGCATCCCATCCTATGTATCCGACATTCTCCGCTACTATACGCTTAACTCCCTTTTTGCTGACCTCTGCCTTGTACAGCTTCACGTCTGCCGGGATATCCTGTCCACTGCGGATCTTCGCCAATATCCCCTCAGCCTCCGTGTCTGCCTTGTAGTAATTTGTCGTGGCATCAGTAGCCTTGGTAGTAAGGTTAGAGTTTGCCTTTGCGGTAGAAAGAGATAAAAGTGCAAAAACAACAAAACAAAGCACGGCAAAAATGGTCAGTATCGAACTGCCACCTACCGTGGTAAAGGACATTTTTCTCTTTTTACGATTGCCTGTTTCCACTGATGTTACCTCTCAAAAATCAATAATCTATGGTTCTGTATCATATCTGCTATTTCAGAAGCTGGGGCTCTGTCTGCCATGCGACATCCACCGAATAGATGGGCTCCTTTGCTTCTGCTCCATCCTGAGGTATCTCTACAACAGATACCTTTGCCGTACGGTGAAGCTCCTTTCCGGCAGTCTGTGTCGGATCGTCTGTCTTAAGTGTTACCTTCAGGCCGTCGTCCGTAAACTCTTTTTCCAGGCTTCCTCCGCCCTGACCGTCAGAATCGGAAACAGACGCTCCAAGCTTGCCTGCCGCCTTATCAAGGTCGCCGTGATAAGCCTTTACTATCTCTATAACCTCGGTAGCCCGCACGGATGCGGTCTCCTTCGCAGTGCCGTCCTTTGAGAGCCGATCTGAATATACGAACGCCTGCAGACATATCGCTGCGGCAAACGCAAATACAAATACCATGATCAGCTGCTCCATCAAAGAGAGCGGCGCCTTACTTCTCTGATAATTCATCAGCCGACACCTCCCTCATCCTCGATCAGCTTGCCTTTTGTTCCATTCAAAAGGCTTCTCGCGGAGATCGTAATACTGTTCTCGCGATCCTCTGTATCCTTTGCGTGTATCGTGACAACATCATCCTCCATCTCGAAATCGAGACCATGCGCCTCGAGGATAGGACTTCCGTCCTCAGGTTCGATGTTGCTCTCGGACAGTGTCAAAAGCTCATAGACATGTCCGTCATAGAAATAGATACGCTGATCATATATATCTCCCTCTACCTCCAAATACAGGTGAAGGGTGTTGATACCATCATTTGTCTTCGGTGATGTAAATCCTCCGACAGCAACTGATCCTACCGCGTCTGAAGAACGGATCTTCGCAGCTACGTAGGATGTAATGATGCGGCGGTTATACGCGTCGTTGTCACGCGCCACGAGACGCTGATAGCTGTTGGCTCCGAGTGCCAGCACCGCGATAACGGTGATCGCGAACACAGCGAAGAGCACCAGCACAAACGCGCCCTCTATATTATGTTGTTGTTCACCCCTCCGGCTCATCTGAAACCTCCATAACAGTTATCTGGGGCATAACGTTATCCCCGAATATCTCATAAAATACAGCAAATCGATCATGATCGATCTGAATCCCATAATGGTCTTCCAAATATTGTACGCTCGGCGGGTACACACCCTCCGTCGCGTAGCAGGTCATCACAGACTTTCTCACGGAGTTCTCAAGCTGCTTTAAGCTCTCACCCTCCTGACCGCGTCCGAGCTTCTCGGATGCGAGCACCAAAAGTGCAGCCGCGATGAGCGGTACCACTATGATGATTATTGTCTTTACCAGTGTTTTCATAAAAACCTCTTTTATCCGATAGATGACATGATATTTACCAGCGGCAGCATAACTGCTACAAGAATAATACCTACGAGAATTGATGTAATGATAACGATAGTCGGCTCGATCTTTCCAACCTTACGCTCGATATCCATCTGAACAGCGTCATCCATACGTCTTGCAATCTCAGCCATGGCATCGTCTGATGTACCTGACTTTGCTCCGAGATCCAGAATACGGCAGTACGATGACTCAAGGATCTTTTCCGCACGGAAGCTCTCTGCGAGTGGCTCACCACGCTCCAGCCTCTCGAGGCAGGCATTGTATCTTTTCTGAACCCTCGGAGTGGTATCCTGGAACTTCATCGCGGTTCTGAACGCCTCTTCGATATTCAGTCCTGACTTCATACCCATGGCCATGGCCGACGCAAATCTCGACTCAGCCATACGTCTTGCAAGTCCCTTGCTTCCGAATACTTTTTTGTAGAGATTAAGCACTGCCGATCTGCAAACACGACTTCCGGAAAGAAGTGCCGCGAGAACCACGATCACACCGAGGATCACGCAGAGAACCGGCATGATGTTGCCAAGGGTGTTTCCAAAGGACAACAAAAACTTGGCCGTACCACTCATGGTGCCGCCTAACTGCTCATATACTCTGTTGAATATCGGGAGAACCTTTACCAGCAACACTACGATGATCACGAGCATAAGGACCATCAGTATTACCGGATACAGAATCGCGCTGCGGATCTGATTACTGATCTGAACCTGTCTCTCATAGTAATCCGCTAACGCGCGAAAAGACTGCTCAAGTCGACCGGTCGCCTCACCGGTATCGATCATGTCAGCTACATACTTGGGAAAGCAAGCAGCCTCACGGATCGCGTCAGAAAATGGACGTCCCTCAGCGACCACCTCAGCCATTGCCTTCAGCATAGCTTTGTTCTTTTTACTCGGCTCGTCCTCAGCGAGCAGATAAAGACCATCCTCCGTGCCGATACCTGAATGGAGCAGAAGTGACATCTCCAGGCAGAATGCCGACACGTACTCGTTACTCAATACTCTCTTGCTCATAAAACTCTTCCTCTTCCCAAAGTCGCAAACTGTAATGATTCATTAGTAACTGTACTTTGCTTTGTAGTTTTTCTTGTTATTTATATACTTCATCACCGTTTTACTTGACTTACCCGTCGAAGCAAAGGTCGGATCCATCAGCTTCCATTGATCGGCTGCCAGATAGATCGCACCGGTGATCCAGCCCTTTTTCTTGCTATATACGTTGATCCATGCATGGTACTCTTTACCGGTGTAACCGATCACAAGCTTGACCGGAACTCCCTGGCTTCTGAGCATGGCGCTCATCGTCGAAGCGTAATCAAAGCATATGCCTTTTTTTGATTTGAACAAAGAATCAAGCTTCGGAACATAACCGGCCTTGACTGTCTTTGCTTTGTTGTAATCATACTTGAAAGTCTTTATGACCCATTTGTAGACCTTTTTCACCTTGGCGAGCTCATCATTTGCCTTTTTGCAAAGGCTCTCAGCCTTCTTGACACATTTCGTGCTCGCGTTGTAATTCACATACTGGTTCGGCCTGATATAAGGCTGGAACTCATCAGAAAGCGAAGCCTTAAACGATACAGACGCCACCTGAGCATACGTACTTCCGGATATATTCTTGAGAACCTTGACCGTGTACGTGCCGTTTCCGTCCGTGAGAGGCATAACCTCATAGCTCGTGTTATAGAGTGTGTATGTAAAGGTGTTCCCGCCCGGACCTATAACCTGTACCTTCATGGTCTTGTTCGTTTTTTCCGTGTATTTGACATTCACATAACCTGAGCTGGTATTCGAATAGTCAATAACGGCCCCTCCGCTCTTTTCAACGTGGCTTCCACCGGCTGATGTGCTTTCGATCACTGTTTGTGCCTTACTCTCGGAAGTCTGACCGGTACTTATACATATGCCCGCAAGAGCCAGCGTCGTTACGCCAAGGATCTTCAGCCATCTTCCCTTCATAGTCTTTCCCCCATTCGAAAAAATGATATCTTTATGGTAGTCATAATAATTCATAGTCATTATACGCTTTTTTCTCAAAAATATCAAGGTCAAACTTATGTCAGTTTGACCATTTTTCAAGATTTTTTATCATACACCAATATATTGGGCGCCTTACCTCAGCTTCACACCATAAATCCGACATCCGCGGGTTCCCAAAACCAGTATATCCTCGTATACGGCAGGAGAAGCCTCCACGTTTCCGCTGCCCAGATCCAACTCACATCTTGTTTTCCCGCTCTTTCCATCGAGCATCAAAAGCTTCGAGTCACTTCTGGCGTATATCACTACGTCCTTGCCGTCCTCATTTGCGTTGTAGACGCAAACCGGTGATGACCACGTGTACGGGCCCTTCTGCTCCCAGACTTTCTTGCCGGTTTTCTTTTTGAGGGCGACTATGACTCCTCTCGACAGCCCACCCGTTTTCGCCACAGTCACGTAGATGTACTTATCAAGCGACCTGTGCCCTACTGCGATCGTCGACTGAACACCACCGGAGTTTCCCTCCACGGATTGGCAGTTATATGATGTTTTCCATATGATCTCTCCTGACTCGGCATCTATCTTCCAGATCGGGATATCAGCGGAGGAGGAGCTGCGCCAACCCTTGTGGAAGGATGTGCTCACATACAGGTAGAGCTTTCCGTCCTCGACCGAAAGAACCGGTGTGGAGTTCGAATCATCAAGTATATCCTGCACCCATGTAAGCTTCAGCTTGTTTAAATCCAGGCACATCAGATGTCCGCCATTGTCCGCGATATAAAGGTGTCCCTTGTAGATGGCGGCACTGTCCTCCATGCCATACCAGTAGGAACCTCCTCCGTTACGTTTTCCCTTGTATCGCCACTTTACGATACGTGCGGGTTTCACGGAGATGGTGCCTTTTTTCTCGTTGTATTTCGTATTTAGCTTGATCAGATATAGTATTCCGTTCTCTCCCGGCTGAATGAGAGTATCCGTCTCGGCATCAACCAGTGACGACGAATCGAAGTAACTCAGGGAACCGCGAAGCGAGAATGGATCCGCACTTCCGTACTCGTAAAGGACCTTGCACCGGATCAGATCGATGATAAATGCCCTGGACTTGCCTGCGGAGGAATCATACCCGCTACCCACGTAGAGAAGCGGATAGCCTCTGGGATCAAGAGCACCCGCGCCCTTAAATACAAATCCCGTATTCATCGGCTCTCGGGTGGCTTTGCCCGAGCGTATATCGGTAAAGTATATGTAGCCGTCGAGGCTCGCATGGATTGCCTCGACGAGATCGTCATCCTTTTTTGCCCACGACTCCATGTTCATGTGCTTTTTGGTCGCGCGCGGCCACTTTATCAAAAGCGGCTGACCTGTCCAACCGTTTCCGCTCCAGTACTGGCCCGCGATCGTAACAGCCTTGGTCGGAACCTCCCAAAGCTTTTTCATCTTGTATTTCTCCATCGCCGCCTCGCCGTACGACGGTGTGTCACGGAAGTTGTTTCCGCGGAATGTAAGTACTCCCTCCATCTCCGTGTATTTATCTCCCGTGTCAAACTCTATCTCTTCTTTTGCCTTGTATTTTTTATTACCCTTGAGAATACTTCCGTCCACCATGATGTTTGTATACTCCATCATGCGTGAGGGCTTGGTCTGTCCTGTTGCCTTCGGCTCAAACGAGTCTATGGCATAGGTTGGGTCGATGGTCTCCTCTTCCTGCATATCTGCATCGTTCGACTGACCGCTGCCATCCGATTGGTCTGCCTCTCCGTTTTTACCTGAAGCATCCCCCGCATTTCCGCCGTCAGCCAGCTCATCCGACGAACCATCCGCCGTATTATTGTTCTCTACAGTCTGCTCGACACTGTCACTTTTATCCAACTCCATGCTCAGAAAAATAATCCCGCCGAGCATAGCGAGCGACAGGATCAATATAACTACCAGTGCTTTTTTCACTTAGTTCACCCCATATTATTCGCATTCGGTACTCCTCGTACCATGTATACAACGCCTTATATTATCGCACATGCCGTCCTCTCTGTCAATGTCAGCGGATTCTTGACAAAGGAGGCGGGATTTGGTACATTTTTGATAGATTACTATTGTAAGGAAAGTGAGTATCTGACATGGATAGGATCATAAAAAACAGCATATTTGCTATAGATGTATCCTCACTTGCTGATCCGGAGATCTTTGACTCCTGCTACAAGGCGATGAGACCTGAAAGACGCGAGCGGGTTGACCGAATGCGCTTTGACAACGGAAAAAGACTCTGCCTCGGCGCAGGTGTCGTTATGGAGCACGCTCTTCGGTACGCGGGATGCGACGGGCGCGATGTCGTTATCACGCCCGAAGGAAAGCCTACCGTGGAGGGATGTTTTTTCAGCATCTCTCACACCGACGGGGTCGCTGTCTGCGCCGTCTCGGATAAGGAGGTCGGCATAGACATCGAACGCCCGAGAAAGCTTACCGATGCCGTGATAAACCGTGCCTTCACCTCTCGAGAGATCGAAATGGCAGGTGATGACAAAGACCGATTCATACTCCTTTGGACCATTAAAGAGAGCGTGATGAAGTGGTTTGGTCTGGGGCTTTCTCTCATGCCGGAGTATATAGATATACTTATGGATGACGAAATAAAAGTCACTATACTTGACCACCCCGATCTTAACTCCCAAGCAGGTACTCTTCATTTTTCCACATACCGCCATGATGATTACCATATCACGGTCTGCTCATCGTATGAAAACTACGCCGGGCAGATCACGTGGATCAACCCGGCGTAAGTAGTTTGTCTCCTAATAAAAAAACAAGCTATTTTATCCTGATAGTAACAGTCTTTTTGCCTGACTTATATCTGCTGTTTCCTGCAGCCTTCACAGTGATCTTGTAAGTACCCTTCTTACACTTGGACGGTATGGTGACTTTGCCTTTCTTTGATACCTTGATACCAGCCTTGGATGCTTTTTTATCTCTTGTATAAGTGACCTTTCCAACAGCCTTTGAGACTCCTATCGAAAAGGCTTTTTTCTTATTGAGTTTTTTCTTGTAATAAGTCTTGGATGTCACCTTGACCTTGAGCGGGTTTTTGGCAAGCATCGATATACCTGAGCCTCTGTTGTAGAGTATCTTGTCCAAATACTGTATCTTGCCATCGGATAGCTCTTCTATCTCCGGGATATCGACCGGGAGAGTTCCGGTATAATCTCCGTATCCAAACATCGGCTCTATGGCTGCTATGATATTGGCATTGTATGCACTGATGTTGTTAGTCTGTGTGTTTCTGGCGGTAGGATCGGTATCGGTCCCCGTAGACAGATATGAAAGAACCACAGCATCTGCATCCGTATATCTCGCTATATCATAAGGCAGATGTCTTGAGAGCAGTATCTTCCTGGCATTTGCCTTCGAAGCGGCTTCAAGCAGGGCACTTGTCCTGATATATCCTTCGTTTTCGGCATAAAGCTGTGCCTTGCCTGTCATCATATGAGCTATGATCACGGTATCCGCCTGACTCACCGCATTTTCGAGTTCCTGATAGTTCTCGTTGTTATAATAATACCCGATAGTTATCCTGAGGGCGGAGCCGGGATTTCCTGTCTTCTCGCCATTTATAAGATCATTTACATACACATCATCAGCGATCAGACCCTTTGCTTTCAGCTCGCTGATCACGTATTTGACAGCGGGAAGATCACAATATCTGCCTGACTTATCTCTGGTTGCAAATACTATATTTCCATTTTTTATCGGCAGAGCTTTGTTTTTATTTTTTACGAGAGTCACGGCTTCTTTTGCTATCTTCATCTCCTCTGTGTGATGTGCATCGGAACCCACTACAGCCTTTGCATTACTTATGATGGTATCAAAATCTGTATTTGGATCATAATCCAGGATCCCGTATTTTTCTTTCATCGACAGAACGCGTGTAACACTCTCGTCTATCCTCTTTACCGGGATCTCCCCTGCCTCGACCTTGGTTATGATAGCGGCTATATAATCATCATAAAACTTCACCGCATCGTCATTTGTGATGTCAAGAGGAAGCAACAGGATATCGACTCCGGCATTCAGTATCTCCTTTGCTATATTGGCTTTGCATTCTACTGAACCCTTCTCTCCTTCAACGAAGTTTGCGTCAGCGATGCCTGCCATCTCCAGCGCATCTGTCACAACTACGCCCTGAAATCCCATCTCGTCTCTGAGTATTTCTGTGATCATCTTGTGGGACATAGTCGCAGGATAGCAGCCGGTAGTACCGTCTGCATATGTATGTGTATCATCCACTTTGGGAAACATTATGTGAGCAGTCATGATCATATCCGCGCCCGCATCTACTGCCTTCTCAAACGGTATAAACTCATTCTTTTTAAGCTCATCAAGCGTCTTATCAACAGATGTAAGTGACGTATGTGTATCTGTCCCCGTATCTCCATGACCGGGATAGTGCTTATATGTCGATATCACTCCACTGTTATTTAGTCCATCGGAATAACTGATACCAAGCTCAGATACAAGCTCCGGATCATCCGAGAAAGATCTCACTCCTATGACAGGATTGGATGGGTTGTTATTGACATCAATATCCGGGGCAAAATCAGCGTTGAAACCAAGCGCCGCTATCTCTTCTCCAAGTACCTTCCCTGTAGCATACGCATTCTTCTTGGCGTTTTTGCCTGTGGCGCCTATAGCCATGCTCCCGTTCATGCGTGTACCCATCGAAAATCGCAATACAGCACCGCCTTCCTCGTCGATCGGCATAAGGTACGGGATATGCGCAGACGCATCTGTCTGTGAATTGTTCTTCTGAAGATCATAGACAAGCTTCGCTGTCTGCTCGGAAGAATCTATATTATCTCCATAAAGTATCACGCCGCCATACTGATGGTTTCTCAGAGCCTTGGCTGTCTCCGGAAACCTGTCAAGATCCTGTACTTTTTTATCGTCCCATTTTCTGATCGCAGGGACGATAAGCTGAGATACCTTCTCATCCATCGACATACCGGCTACGATAGCAGCTACACGGCTTACCTGTACACCGGAAGCGTCATCAGTCCTGAACCCAACCAACAATGGCGACAGGATCAAAGCAAACGCTACAGCCAGTGCACCTGTTCTTTTGAGCAGACCCGTTTTTTTCATATTCATCACAATCATACCTCCGTCATGTTCTCCTCACGAACTTCTCTTTGCAGTTCGGGCACGTGATCTCTATCTTTCCTTTTCCCCTCGGCACACGAATAGTCTTTTTACAAACGGGGCATTTGAACAACTCTTTGCCCTCTCGGCGCGCCTGCTTACGTTTATTCCTAAATGAGTTCGGATCCCTGAATCTGTATGTCCACTCAGTGAATCTCTGATTCTCCTCCGTTCTTTTTGCGATATTCGTTGAGAAGAATCGCAAGACAAAAACAATCACGCAGGCCATCTCAAGCCCGAACATCACCGAGAAAACCATCCTCGACACGATGCCGCTCGTGCCAATCGGTGTCAGAAAGCCACCGATCCTGAATACGAGAGACAGTATCACCCGTATAAAGGCTAACGCCAGATACACGATAAATACGGCAATATTCAATCGATCCAACTGCCCGTATCTTCCATACATGAATCTTCTTAACCAGTTCATCTATCCATATACTCCTTATTGTGAACAAATACATCAAACCTTGGCAACACAAATGAGATTTTCCCATACTGCGAGACATCAACGATACCTTTTCTTTTCAAACGGTCTCTATAAACGGAAAACTCATTTGAATCCATATTTAGGCTTTCCCTAAGTTCCTTTACCTTGGCATCGCCTAGTTTTCCAACACAGATAACAATACTTCTATCCTTCGGTGACAACTCCGACCAAATCTTCTCATATACGTATTCTGACATATACAGGTCAAAATCAGCCAACAGATCTTCGTCCGACTGTTCACCCTGCTCCCACCTGATGTATCCCAGCACCTGGAATGCAAACGGGTATCCTTTTGTCCATGAAGCCAGCTTTTCGGCTTCCGACGTGTCTATATCAAATACCTTTGTATACACCTTTCTCATCGCTGTAAAATTGAGCGGCTCCAAATACACCTTTGGTGTCCGATACAGAAAAGTGAGGGATTTATCATTCTGGAGATTATACAGATTTTCATACAATCCGGTCATTACAAGAAAAACCGGATACTCTCTACGTATCAGTATCTGAAACTCGCTGACGAAAGGGCGGACAAAATCATTTCCTACTACCTCATCCATGAGAATCAAAACATGCTTACCGGCTTTCTTTATCTGATCAAGCATCCTCTCTATGGCCGTCTCAAGATCCGATACCGGTGTAGCTTTCTCTATCGAAAGGCCAATTCCTAATAATGAAAGATCTATCTTTGCTTTGACAAAAAGGGAACTCATACCCGGAAGCTGGTATAGTTTGGCCGCAAAACTCCGCAAAAGATCCGTTTCCGGATTCAATTCTATAGCGTACCAATCATCCTCTTCTTCCATCTTGCTGTAAAGCAAAGTCATCATGACGGTCTTTCCCGAGCCTCGAACACCTGTGATCATATACGCCTGACTCGAGGGATCCTCATCCATGATGTCCTCTACCAGGTCGTTTACCTGTGATAGTCTTGGAATGAACTGGGTTGGCTTTTTCCCAAAGGATAAGGTAAAAGGATTCTTCATGTATGCACTCTCCCTTTTATAACTTTCGATTTACATATATAACTTTTTATAACTTTTGGATTCATTTTATAACTTTTTATAACTTTTGTCAATATTGTAATCAAAAAACATCTCCGGCATTTTTTCACCCAACGCTCAATTAAGTAAAATCAAACGCCGCTCCGGATCGTCTATATATATGTATGGCTCATATTATCCCATCGAAGGAGGATTTACACTATGGACAGAGACTTGTTATTAAGCATGCTATACAAAGCAAAAAATCTGCTTGTCGAAGACGAAGGCATCATCAAAGACATGGATGCGTTAGTCATACGGAATAACAATGCACAGGCGGAAATACTGCAGATAACAAATAAATCGTATAAACGATTGAGTTTTGATGAATATGTAGAAGATCATCCCTTACCTGAAAGGGGTGATTTTGAAGAATACAAAAGTGATTCTTCGTTTAGCTACTCTACCGGAGCAGATAAAGTATTCTCAATAATTGCAGTAATAGCACTAATTTTAGGTGCTTTATACACTCTTCTGGATGTAATCCCGACAATCCTTTTTGCATTAAAGTTTGATTTTAGCGAAGCCGGACATCGAGGGCTTTCTGCATTGATAGACATAGGAATAACCCTTGCCGTTGCAGGCGTTATCTTTGCGATTGGACAGCTTATTACATGGTTAATTGACCGATCAGAAAGAGAAAAATCCTCGGTAATCGATCAGCAAAGATGGGAACAGGAATGGGTTGAATATAACCAGATGCTTGCTCAGGATGAGCAGGAACTTCAGGAAAACTATATGAAAGCCGCCCAAGAAAGAGACCTGCAGATCAAAAACAGCCTAAATAAAGACGATGAAAGAATTATGGAGTTGGCTGAATCCATCGAAAAAACATCTGATGAAGCTAAAAAATACAAAGATCGTCACGATGAGATATGGCAGGAGCTTGACAATGACGTATTAGAGTTCTATCCGCCGGATTATCTGTATTCAGAAGCCGCAGAAGCTTTTTATAAATCTGTTTACAACATGAGAGCGGATACAATCAAAGAAGCTGTCAATCAATATGTGGAATCCCAAGAATGGGAGAAAACCAGAGAGCTCCAAAAGCAACAGATTGAGGCGATAGAAAAATCGTCAAAACAGCAGATTAAGAATGCTAACGATATCGGGGCACGTATGGGGAAACTGCTTGCGGAAATGGATGCAAGCATCAACCGTGTCGGGAACGGTGTAGACCAGTTGCATGATGGCATGGACAGACTGAATGATTCCGTGCAGGATGTAGGAGATAATATCAGCGTTCAGACACAAGTGATACAAAAAGCGGCAACCTTCGCAGCCATCCAACGGCAGTATAACGCAGCTCAAATCATAAATAGCCAGTACGAATTGATGAGTACAATTCGTAATCAGGGCTTTTTAACGAGACAAACGCTCACTTGAATTCCAGAGGGAGCAGAAGGATTTATTCTATCTCAAACTAGACTTCTTCCGCAACCGACGTTTGTCTACGCTCTGACCGGGCTGATCACTTGGATCAGCCCGGCGCTGTAAAACCCATATACTATATTCCTCACAAACCGAAGTACGCGTCTATACCATCTGCTATTCCCTCAGCCATGGTGTACTGAAAATCCGCATCCTGCATTGTCTCGTCTTCAGACGCATTGCTCATAAATCCCATCTCGATAAGTGTGACAGGGATCTCGCTCCAGTTTGTCCCCGTCAAATCATCTCTCTCTGAAAGTCCGCGGTTGTTAAAACCCGTCGCCTCACAGTATGCGTCGAGTACGCACTTGGAGAGTTTTTTTGACTTTTTGCTGAGCTCGGGAATATACGGATTATCCGGCGTGTGATAAAGTGCACTCGCTCCTCTGACACCGCTGTCATCTATGCCGTCCGCATGAAGACGTATACAGATGTCCGCTCCGCTGTCATTGGCAGCCTGTGCCCTCTCCACATTTGAGATGTCTACGTCGTTCTTTGTACGAATCATGTATACCTTATATCCGCGACGTTTAAGTTCCTTTTTTAGCTTCTTCGCCACATCCAGATTCAGCTGATACTCAGGAACTCCGGTAGAACAGCCGGTCGCACCATCAGCCACCTTTGCTTTTTTCGTGGATGAGCCCGGTCCTATAGGCTCGGTATCACTGTTTCCATACTTTTGATGGCCGGCGTCAATAGCGACCATAAAACCGTTTGTCTCATCCTCCGGGGTAGGAGTCGGTTCCTTCGGCTCCTCGGTGTTCTGTTCATCTGTAACTGCCTGATCATAAGCGGGAGTCGGCGTCGGAGTCTCAGTGGGTACGACTGCAGGAGATGATGTCGCAGGAGCATCCGCAACATTTACTTCCGGAGACGATCCTCTCCTCGAAACCAACAAATACAACACAAATACGGCTATCAACAGAAAAAAAATGATCGCCAGTATAATCACCAGAGCACGGTTTTCGATGACTCCTCTATGTCTGTTTTTCATTTGAATCACCTTTTGGTTTTTCAGTCTCTCATTTTATACTGACACTATACACTTATGTGGGGAAATGTCAATACTTTTGTTCCGTGCATGCCTTTCCGTTTTTCGGCATGCGATGTTCATTCATTGCTTTCAGAGTGTCGTCATAGCTTGTCCACTTGATCGATTTTACTCCGTTTTTCGGGAAGGATGATATCTTCTTAGCCCTGCCGTCTATGTTAACCGTAAAACTATAATCATTCTTTTCACCGTCAAAAGAATACATAAGGTGAATGCACTTCTTCTCCGGAGCATACTGATACCGGACCTTTACATTCATAACTCCCCAGGACCATCTCCATCCGCACAGCTTCGTCTGAACTACCGCGCCATCGCGGATGGTCCATAACACGAACTCGCTGTCAGTACGTCCCGTATCCATATTTGACACTGCTGTTTCAGTTATGATCTCAGGCACTCCGTCACCATCTATATCAAACACCGCACAGGTTCTGTCCGTCACTTCGTATGGACTTCCGTTTTCATACTTCCTGTCATAATGATCCGGCCCATAATCAGCCTCTTCTTTTAAAGCTTCCGCATAAAGATCATAATACTCATCAGCATTTGCGGCTTCGTCAGATGAATCCTCGTCGGACGGATCTGCTTCCGATGTTTTGAATCTTTCTCCCTTTGGCTCACCGTATTTTTCATCACTGTTATAATCCACTCTGAATATCTCATCATCCTGAGATACTTTTTTCTTTTTCTCGACGATCACGTTCCAGTTTTCATCAAAACTGAAGTAATCCCCTCCTTCGCTTCCATACCAATCATGATACGTGATCGCGATATAGTTTCCACGATCTACGTTATAAACCTTTGTCCAATCATGATCCTGATTATAAACACCGGCGACAGTATTTCGTAGAGTCAAATCTTCTGCATTCTTCTGATCCCAGCCACCAGTTTCTACGACCTTTTCATCTATTATAGTAAATACATGTGGTTTCCCTCCCAGCCGTCTCAAGATTGAGCTTGGCGGAACATGACCCATCTCCTCTTCATATCCACCTGATTCTTCTCCGTATGCATAATCCGTCGACTCAAACGTCATCAGCTCCGGGATGTCGTCATCATTTATATAGATCATCGCGTACTGATCATATTTATCCTTATTCGCGTTGAAAAACTCGGAGTAGAGCTTATTATAGTCCACAGGTTCCGGTGTCGGCTCAGGTGTCGGTTCCTCTATAGCAGCTGCTGCCGGTGATACCGGCGCTTCTACGACCGGCTCACTCGGGCCCTGTGCTGCCTCGTATACCTTGTATCCACCAAAGCCCAAACCTGCTCCAGCGGCCACGATAGACGTTACCAGTATGATCTTTCCGACTACCGTTCCGAAAAAACCTGTAGTAGCTGCTGCAGACGTACCGGCTGCTGATGTTCCGGCAGTCGCGGTCGGGGACACCATTTCTATCGATCCTGTTACGTTTGGTGTTCCTGCAGTGGTATATCCTGCCGCTGATCCTGTAGCAGATGAAGCTGCAGAAGAGCTTGTAGTTGTTGCTGTCGTACCTGTCGCAATAGTTGACCCTGCAGACGTAGTTGCCGCAGAAGCTGCTACAGCTGCATGTGCGGCGCCTCCCATGGCTGCCGCCTTC
Source organism: Lachnospiraceae bacterium P6B14 (assembly GCA_000687695.1). Lineage (GTDB taxonomy): Bacteria > Bacillota > Clostridia > Lachnospirales > Lachnospiraceae > Eubacterium_F. The sequence goes on from JHWZ01000010.1 coordinate 21,853, forward strand.
TCTCCTCGCAGCAGGAAGAGCAACAGCGGAAGCGGCGCGATACTGTAGAAGTTGTAACCCTTCTTCTTGAGTTCCTCGGCCTCGGCCTTTATGTTTTTACGTCCGTAGTTCAGACGCGACTTAACAGTGTTTTCCGAGCAGCCGAGAGTATCTGCGATTTCCTTCACGGACATCTCTTCCACATAGAACATCATCACGCACAGACGCTGCTCATCCGATAGAGAGTCGATCATCGCGCGGATGATCTCTTGGCGTTCATTCGTCGTATAGTTCAACTCCGGCTGACGCTCGATAGACTCGTCCTCGATGTCGTAAACAAACTCTTCGCCTTCATCGTTTTCGCCTGACATGTCAGAGAACGTGAGCGGATTATTTTTACGCAAAGCAGACAGCGCGGTGTTCGCTACGATCTGGCCCACCCATCCCGGAAACTTTTCCGGATCATCGAGGGTATCCAGCTTCTGCCATGCCTTCATGTAGGCATCCTGCAGGACGTCCGCTGCCTCTGTCTGATTTTTCATGTACTTTATTGCTATGTAGTATTTTTCCTTACTGGTCTTTTCATACAACCATGAAAAGCCATCCTGTCGGCCGGCTCTTGCCGCCGCCACCGCTTCGGTAAACGATGAATATGTCTGCATAATTCCTTCTCCTATAGCATATTAGTCTTTTACTCTGTATACGACTTTTTCGTTTATTAGGATTTTCCCTCCATTCTTATCCATATCGTAAAGGTTTACATAAAGGGATCCCCATTCATTTCCGGATCGGTCCTTTTTAGTAAACAGCTTCTTAACTTCCGATCCATCCGGATTGCTACTATACACAATTACCTTTTTCATTCTGTAATTCGGATAAACACAGAAGATTAACTTCTCCTTATAAATCCGACATCCAAAAACTAACCCAAGTCTTTTTATCTCTTTCAAATCCTGACCGTTGACCACGTATAAATAAGAATCCATCGGGCCTGCATCCGTTGGCTCGCACTCCGACTTTTCGATAACCATGTATTTATCATGTGCCAGTATTACGTCGCACTTCCTTCCGGATATCTTCTTAATCGTCTTACTATCCACATCAACCGCATACAAAATGCATCCGTTTCCCCAGCCCGTTCCATCCGATGACTCACATACATTTACATATACGTAATTTTCGCAACATTGAGTTATCCTGGCTCCCGGCCCGTCATATCCCTTTTCATGGTGATACGGGATCTTTGTTATTACAGTTCGCTTTCCTTTTTCATTTTCGACTACCAGCTTATAATCCTTCACATAATAATAGCCATCTTTTTCCGATCCCGTGCGTATCCATGCTCCCCAGGTATCATATGCTCCTACCTGATCTTCAGCCTGTTCCCATTTGATTTCTGAAACAGTGTCTACGCTACTATCACTCGCCGATTCATTTTTATTCTGATCTGCCTTCGTCTCGTTCCGCTTGAAATCGATCTTTTTGAACTGTGTTCCGTCTGTTTCAAATGGCTCGACGATGCGGTAGGACAGTTTTTCCATATCAAACGTCAGGAAAAATGATCCCGATCCGATACCTGTCGTATGCCCCTCGAATCGCCCGGAGATGATACGAAGTCCCTCCAAATACTCGAGATTACCGGTCCAATCCCGGTATTCACCACACATGTCCTCATTATATACGGCGGCGATTTCGGCCGGATCATCTGTCGGATCATGAGCATCACTCGCCCAATCCATTTCCCGCTGAATCTGAACAACCTTATCATCACGGATCGTATAGAACCTGTAATAATAGCCATCATAAATATGCTCCCAATCTTCAACGGCATTGGTGTTCACTGAATTGATATAATGGACAACCATCTCCGGCGTTTCATCCTCGTCAAGCTTGATATACGCATAACCATAGTCTTTATCATCCGGATTGGAATAAGGAAGCTCTGCCCATCCCTCGTTTTTGAGTTCGTTTCTTGTTTCCGTGTACAACTGCTCCCAACGCGGAATATCAGGTGTCGGCTCCGGCGTCGGTTCTGATGTCGGTTCCTCCACTGTTGCTGCTGCCGGAGATACAGGCGCCTCTGCAACCGGCTCACCTGATTCCTGAACAGATTGCATAATCTTGTATCCACCGAAGCCCAGTCCTGCTCCTGCAACTACGATAGAAGCTACCAGCACGATCTTTCCGGCTACTGTTCCGAAAAATCCAGCAGTAGTTGCTGCTGCACCGGTGCCGGCTGCTGATGCAGCGGCCTGCGTAGCACCACCCATGGCTGCCGCCTTCTCTCCACGCAGAAGCAGGAGTAGAAGCGGAAGCGGTGCGATACTGTAGAAGTTGTAGCCTTTCTTCTTGAGTTCCTCAGCCTCAGCCTTGATATTTTTACGTCCGTAATTCAGACGTGACTTGACTGTGTTTTCCGAGCAGCCGAGAGTATCTGCGATCTCCTTTACGGACATCTCTTCCACGTAGAACATCATCACGCACAAGCGCTGCTCATCGGAAAGAGAATCAATCATCGCGCGGATGATCTCCTGTCTTTCATTTGTCGTGTAGTTTAACTCCGGCTGACGCTCGATGGATTCGTCCTCGATGTCGTAAACAAACTCTTCGCCTTCATCGTTTTCGCCTGACATGTCAGAGAACGTGAGCGGATTATTTTTACGCAAAGCAGACAGCGCGGTGTTCGCTACGATCTGGCCCACCCATCCCGGAAACTTTTCCGGATCATCGAGGGTATCCAGCTTCTGCCATGCCTTCATGTAGGCATCCTGCAGGACGTCCGCTGCCTCTGTCTGATTTTTCATGTACTTTATTGCTATGTAGTATTTTTCTTTACTGGTCTTTTCATACAACCATGAAAAGCCATCCTGTCGGCCGGCTCTTGCCGCTGTTACTGCTTCGGTAAAACTGTTAAACATGCGTCGTTTCCTTTTCTTTATGTATTATTAAACAATATAGTTAACATTCCGTTAAATGACTTATTTCTTGATTTTTGCATTCTCTAAATAATAACCATTATACAACCATTCCAAAGCTTTGCTACTGGAATCAGCATAAAAACATCCTGTTACAGTTATTCTTTTCCCATTTTTCTTTTTAAACTTGGACTTCTGACCCTTCGCCGGAAATATCTGTATTCTCTTTACTTTCTCTGTATACCCACTGATATCAACCATTACTGCTTTTGATAAGACAATGACATAGCCGGTCTTTTTTTCTTCAACACCCTTACCACCTTCTTCTTCATAATACGTTGTATAGGTAACCTTTTTAAGTTTTCCGGTAAGAGTACATTTCTTTTCACTTGTAAGAGTCTTTGCGCTCGACAAAGTCGGTACATTATTTCCGATTCCTACAAATCCAGATACCAAAGCAAACGTCAGCATCACACAAACAATGATCCTTTTCATTCCTTTTTTCATAGTATTTTTCCTCCCTATATCATTTTCTTTCTCCGGAATACTTTACATACGCATCCGGGTAATATTGTTGTACTTCACTTAAGTTCAACTCTGCCTCATCCTTCGACGAGTACTTTCCTGCAGTTACGACGTACCATTTTTCCGAGTTCAGATTTGACCAGTCTGTCGTGACGCATACATATGCGTCCAATCCTTTTCTTCTGAATCTCTTGGCGTCTTTCTTGGCTTCTCTCTTACTCTTAAAAGCGCTGCACCAAATCCCCCAAAATGGTTCTTCTTTTTCATCCTCAATTTCCGGAGCGGCGGTAGGTACCGATTCTTCATCTTCGGAAACAGTTGTCACGTCATCCAATTCCGTATTATCTATTTCTGATTCTTTTTCCGCATTTGCACTTACGACAGGCTCTTCTGTTTCTTCCTGTATTTCTTCTTCGAGATTCACTTTTGTTTCGTTCACGGTAGCCGCCGAAGGAGATACAGGCATTTCAACAACCTCCTGAGACTCAGGCTCCGATGAAAAACTCTTCGCAAGCATTATTCCACCGAAAACCGAACCACCAAACAAAACGAGAATCAAAACAGCTATTACAACCTTACCACCTGTGCTTGCAGACGGACTTTTATCTTCCATGTTTACCCCTTTCTTCGCGTTATCCAAGACGGATCTGGTTGCTTTCATCTCCAAGAGAGAGCACCGTACCTGCCGGGAGGGTTGTCATTTCATCTTTTACAAGTCTGATCGATCCTATAAATGTTCCTTTTTCAGATGTATCCTTGACTAAATACTGATCTGATTCTGAATTATAACGGATAGAACAGTGTACGTCACCTATGAGTTCATCATCAATAACCCAGGTGACTTTGTTTGAGTCTTTTCCTACTATGATCACATTTGTTTCCGGAAGTCTGAAACCCTGACCGTTTGCCACTCCGTTTATGGCTCTGACTACACCCATACTCTGCTTCGGTTCCGGTGTCGGTGGTTCCGGCATCGGAGGTGGTGCTATCTCCTCCACAGGCTCCTGTACCATCGGTTCCGGCATCGGCGGTGGTACTATCTCCTCTTCCTGCTCAGGTGCAGGCGGAATAGGCATCGGTGGCGGAGCTATCTCCTCCACAGGCTCCTGTGCTGGCGGCTCCGGCATAGACGGTGGTGTAGGCATCGGCGGAACTGATGCACCGATTGGCTCTCCCGTATACGGATCAAATCCCCCTGTGGTCTGTACAGCAGGTGTTTCAACAGGCGCTGCCTTCTGAGCTACCGGCCTCTCCTTTTTCTGCGGAATCATCTTCTCAACCTTTTTATCAAAAATCTGAAGGAACAGAACTACTGCTAACGCCATGATTAGTAATTCTATAAGCAGCATAAAGAAGGTCGTACCTGTTCTGATCTCTGACCAGATGAATCCCGGTATAGGATAGTTATGACCTCTGACAACACAGGTGAGTATAAATGAAACCAACCCAAATCCTCCCACACCCGCTAAAGGTATGATTCGCGGTAGCCTTAATACCAAACCAAACGGCACGGCTACAAACAAAATGATCGTCAACAGATAGATGACCCAAAGCAAGCCGCTGATTCCCGAAAAAGCAGGGTCAATGCACAAAGTAACCATACAAACTTCATCTGTCATATCGTCTACTTCTCTCAGGTTATCTAGGTCTATGTCAAAGATGAGGTACTCCGAAATATCAATACCTTCCTTTTTCAAATAGTTTATTTCATTTAACATGTTCGAACTAACCATGCCCCCCAATTTTGGACCAAAAAGAAGGGTCAGCCCACTGATAGCCTCGGGATTTATTCCGGTTGCTTCCGTGAATCTATCCATACCTTCCTTATAATGACTATCAAGCCTGAATTTAATACCCTTTGACGGATTGTCCGATGAATATTTATACAAAGCTCTCAGCTTCTCTATTGTCATTTGTTCTCTCACATCACCCGACATTAGCTCTTCGTCAGAACTCATAATAAGCTTATACTTAATGCTTTCAAAGGTTTCGCGTTTTACGCTGAAAAACGGCAAGAACATCGTCAGTAACAGCACTCCCAAAAGAGCCTCACAAGCTATCATCTGCCACAGAGCAAGCGGTTTCTTATTCGACATCTGCTTAGACACCTTTCCCTTTACAGGTGCAAGGTTTATCATCTTTTTCCCTGTAGACGGAGCAACTACCGGCCCGCTTCCTCCTACCGGAGTTCCACAGGATACGCAAAACTTCTCGTCATCTTCAAGTTTAGCTCCACAGTTTTCACAAAACATAGCATCCTCCCTAAGATTTTATTTAATACAAGCAATTATTATCCGAATTTGTTTATTCTACATCATCAAGAAACTCATCCAGCTTTTCCTGAGCATTTTTACTCGAATACTTATTTCTGCACTTTGCCAGGATATCTCTATTATGAATTTCCGTTCTGTTAAATCCGCTTTCTGCTGAGTTTAAGTCATCAGTTTCTCCATAATACCACTCTCTCGTTTCAAAGAACCTGAGCATAGCTTTATTCGGATTCTTGCTTTTTTTCGATCCAAATATATATCCATGTACGGCATACATAGAGTTTAATACAACACTTATCTTGTTATACTTGTTTAAACCTTTAAGCTCCTTGAGCTTTAATATCTTCCTTATGTCCTTTTTTGTCAGCCATTTGCTATCAAGCTCATATACTGTACTACCTGACGGATAGATGTAAGAGTCGTAATGCTTTTCACTCCACGATTCTGACTCTTCATCGTCCTCATAGTAATCGTCTTCTGTTTCAGATTCATCAAACTTCTGGTCATCAGCTGTTTGATCATCATCGGCATCGCCGTAGACCATGTTATCATCTTCCGTTTGATCCTCAGTTACCTGCTCTTCCTCGGGCGCCGGCTCTTCCGTCGGCTCCGTAACCGGTGCTGCTGTCGGCTCCGCTTCCGGCAGAGGTGTCGCAATATTTACCGCTGCCAGCTTCTCTTCATCTTTTCCGGAGAAGGATATGATCCCCATCCCAAACAAAAGCCCTATGGTAACACCAACCACAGCCAGGCTTCCGCAAATGGCTACAATAATCGGTGCTTTACTGCTCTTCTTTGCTTTCTTCTCAGATACATTCTGTACCTGATTTGAAGATGTCTGCTGATACACCGGCTGCGTCTGTTGTATAGGAGCTTGGACAGGGGGCATCTGTGGCATCGGCGGGGGTGTCGGCGGGGCTGCCGGCACCTCCTTCTTACCGCATTTCATACAGAATACATGGGCATCCTCCATCGGTGCCCCACAAAACTCACAAAACTTCATAATACCGATCCTTTCCTTGTCACATCTTCCAAAACCTGATTTTACACATCATCTATACTTAAATCTTGAATAACCAGAACAAACCTGCACGTGAAACTATACCGATTGCTACGAAGATTACTACTATTATTATCAGCACGCAAAACTTCGATCTTGCATAGTTTCTGAGGTTAATATTTCCATGGCTTCTGAATGAAAGGATCAACAATAATACTGTTTCAATGATCCATCCTATAAGCGGAATGATCGATAAGATCAAGAACAATAAATCCCATCCAAAATATCCCCACATACCGATAGGCTTGTAATTGTAGTTTGGTTTATAATTCCAAATAGGTGCAAATCCGTAGCCCGATGCATATCCACCCTGTGGAGGAACGTTCTGATTGTAGCCCTGAGCCGGGCCCTGCTGGTTGTATCCTGCCTGAGCTCCCTGTACATATCCATTCTGTCCCGTCTGTGCCGGATTCGGAGCCATCGCCTGCATGCGTGCAAGCTCCTCCTGCTGTGCTTTTTTCTTTTCCTGATGTTCCTGTGTCATCTTGTTGATCTTCTCATTCAGTGTGTCCGCCGCTTTCTTTGCACCTTCAACTCCCTTGCCTGCAACGGCCTTTGCCTTCTGACCCATCTCTGAGAAATTAATAACCGGTTCCTGATTATCAGCTGCTGTCGATCCTCCTACAGGAGTTCCACAGCTCCCGCAGAAGGATGCTCCCTCTCTTATTTCTGCTCCACAATTCTTACAAAACATTTTTCTACCTCCTGGTTTTATCATCCATCTCACAGGTCTTCACAAACCCTTCCATATCCTGTCTGATCAGATTCTGAAAGATGATCATTATCTGAATCTCATCTCTTAACTCTTTCCTTTTTTCCTCATCCGGTCCACGGATAAGATTCTTATCAATCATAATGACCACCGCCCTTCGTGCATTCGGCTTTTCCGCCTTACACTCATATGACGCAGGTCATCATGATCAGGTTTTATTGTTTTAAACTTTTTTCAAAAAAATATCTTTGCCGAGATTACAGATCAGCTGTGTCATATCAGGTCGTCATTTCCTGACCCTCCTCCGGAGTGTCCACCTCCGGAATGACCACCGGAACTACCCCCACCGGAGTTTCCTCCACCTGAGCTGTGTCCTCCTGAATCGTGACTTGCAGAAGATCTTTTTCTCCCTTTGCTTATATATACTGTTATCTTTTCTTTAAGTATGTCCACTTCTCCGCTTTTGGGAGAGGTCTCTATGATTCTTCCCTTTTTTACAGCGGATGAATAACGATATTCTATGACTACGTGCTTCTTAACGGCCTTTTTAATCTTGTCAAATATAGGCAGCCAATTATCTCTTGATGTTAGAATATCCCTGACAGATTTACGCACTGCATTTTTATTCTTACCCTTTATTTCCGTAACATCCACCAACCAATCAAATTCCTCAGACAACTCATCTACTGTTGGTTCAGTTGTCGGCTCCGGTGTCGGCTCGAGCGTCGGTTCCGGTGTCACCTCCGGAGTTGGCTCAGGCGTTGCTATAGGTGTCGGTTCGGCTGACGATTTGATTTCCGCCACTTGCTGCTCTGCACCACCGAAGTTTCCCAATGTCATATAAGCAAAGACACCCGCACCACCTGCAAGCAATACCAGAAGCACGATAGCAACTGCTATCTTTACTCCCTTACCGCTCTTTTCCGGTTTTTCCCCAACCGATGATTTTTCTTCGATAACAGAAGGCTCTTCCACAGGTATCTGCTCAACGACCGGCTCCTCGACAGGGATGACCGATTCTGCTGGTTCTTCCGGCTCTTCTGGAATAGACATGCCTCCGATAGGAAAATCATTCTCCACAGGCACCCCGCCTATTGGAAACTCCTCCACCGGTATTCCGCCAGCAGGAAAGTCTTCATCTGATGCTTTTATGTCATCCTGCACCGGCACTCCGCCGATGGGAAAATCCTCAAACGACTCCATGTCGCCCTCCTTTATTTCTTAATCCTGATTATTCTTGAACACTCTCCTTCAATCCCTTTACCTTCTGCACTGACCTTTATCTTGTATCCTCTCATATCAGCAGACTGGATCGATTTATTCGTGAATAATGTAAGCTCTCTCCATTTGCTTTTATCTTTTTTTGTTTTGTAATACAAGTGATACTTCTTTACGCCCTTAAGTTTTTTCCACTTAATTATCGTCTTTCCATTTTTTTTGGTATATGTAAGCTTAGTTACTTTGGGTGGCTTTACCTGCACAAGAATCTTTATAGATGCTTCTTCCGTGGTATCCGTCGCCGCTGCGGTGACAGTGATATTTGCCGATCCGTAATTCTTGGCTTTTACTGTTCCATCTGAATCCACACTTACTACATCCGGCTTACTGCTTTCAAACGTAAATGACGCATCTGATGGTTGGATCTGAGCGAGGTTTATGATGCTCTTCCCCGGCTTTCCATATATGATCGAAACCGGCGAATCTCCTGTAAGAATCAGTTTATACGACCATATCGCATAGAGCGTCATATTCTGTTTTGGATAAAGGGTGTTTCCACCTACATACTCAGGGGTTGTTGATTCCTGAGATGTCGACCATCCCTTAAACTCATACCCTTCAAGTGACGGACTGAGCTTAGGAATCTGATAACCCTCCTTTGCATCACAGTTTACATAATCGGTGTCAAGAGTCTCATTATTTCCCTTTGGTCCCATACTATAAGTAATCTTGTATTTCTCTCTGACATAAACACCATCGGCTATAAATGTTCCCCCAATGCCATCACCGGCTCCGAAATAATAATACCTGTTATTTGATTCGCTGCCCAGGGTAAATGTATATGTACTTGAGTTGGCGCCTTTTATAAGTGTGATTTCATCTACACTTTTAATTGTCGGAGTTGATGCATATCCCCATTCATATGTATAATCTGTACCCTTTCCCCCGACAGCTGATCCTACCAGGGTTACCTTCGAACCAGATTCTTTGTACGTATTTATATCACCTTCTATACGAACATCAGATATTCTGTTATAGGTAGTAAATGATGCAGAAGCCACTGCGGTTGTGTATCCGCTTATATTGGCAGTCACTTTAAGAGTATAGCTTACTCCGTTTTTGTAAACAGAGCTTTTCAATTCCCTGTTCGTGTGCCTGTAAGATCTGTTGTTTGAACTACCGGTCCAACTCGTTCCTGTCCAACTTTCGACTTTCTGATTACTCGAGTTATCATAAACTTCATAGCTCAAACTCGAATTCGGAACAACTTGATCAACTGCGTAGAGCATATTAAGATTATTACCAATCCAAAACTCTTTATCATTCACCAATGTGTTATAGTTTTTCTGACTTATCTCATTATCGGTAAATGCTTTCTTCTTTATATGGATACTGGAGGTAATGACAGTCGGCGTAGTTGCTGTCGCCAATTTCTTCGTCTCCTTTAACTCTTTCGCCATGGCCGGACCATCCTGAAACCCCGCCATACCTGTAATCATAAGCGTTCCTGATAAGACTATTCCTATAAACGCCCTTACAACTGATGATTTACGTCCCTTTTTCTGCATTTGTTGCCTCCTTGCCAGTACGGTGACTGTTTCAAAATATTTGTTTTTTGAATAAGGGTCATACCTGCCCCCATATATTATGACGATTATCTATGGCTTTAGATTTTATTATTTTTTATTTTTTTATTCTTTGCTTTCTTGCAATAGTCCATTCGCTGTAGTTTCCCTGCTTATTCACCGCCCTGACACGGACATAGTAGGTTTTACCTGCCCTAAGACCCTTGAACTTCACGCTTCCCGAGTCTACTGCCTTGGTTTTTACGCCTGAATCAAAACTTTTGCTTACAGCACACTGCACCTCAAACGACTCAGATCCTCTCGGGTTCATATCGTAAACTCTTACCTTGATCCCTCTCTTTCCCGATGCATTTACCAGAAAATGCGGAGTACGGTTTTCCTCATAAACATCGCCATCCCGGTCGTCGTCATCATCATCCTCATCATCATACTCTCCTGACGGATCCGGAGTCGGGGTAGGATTAGGAGTCTTTTCAGGTTCCGGTGAAGGTGTTGGTGTTTTTCCGGATCGGTCATCCGACGGATCTGATCCACCATAGCGCGACTCATCATAGTCCGGAACCGCATAGGATTTATCATCAAAATACTTCCACTTATCAGCTGTTTTTACCAAAACCTTGTTCTGAAAAAGATACATTGCGAAAACCGGAGTATTGTACTTGTTCGTGCTTGTATTCTGATCAATATTGTATTCATGTATTCCGTCTGTTCCTCCGTAATAAAGCTTGTTTGCGAGAACAGCTATACATCTGTTACTGTCCGATGGGATATCGAGCGCTGAGATATCCGAAAAATCGCTGCCTCTGCTCTCACACGGAACACCACCATTCATGAATACCCATCTGTCTGCTACATAGTAGTAAGGATTTGTTTTTCCTGAAGCTTTCGGGAAGTATCCGTCATAATCCGAACCGAACTTTCCTGTGATTCCGTCGAGCTTCTGAGAATAGTAGGCATCCAGATCGTGACTCCCCATGAATGAAGATGTCTTTGCGTACATAAACTGGTGAGTCACACTATCCTTTTGACCGTCATCCCATGTAACATCGAAATAATACCAGCTTCCATGCATCTTTACGGCATTCCATGCATGACTCCTGCTCCAAACATTGTAGCTTGTAAAGCCCATATCCTTCATCAGATGATTGAGCACTGCAGCATAACTCTGACAAACGATTCTTCCGGACTCAACAATCTCAATTGGTGTGTGGATTTTATAGTACTCCGGATGATATGCTTCAAGCTGGCATTCTTTGGTTGCGTACTCAGCTGAAAGAGCCACTCTGTCATAGAGATACAAAAGTATGTCCTCATCCGACATAGATGAATTCTTCTTTGGAAGCGCCTCGATATCTGCCAAAAACCTTTTGTATTTCTCCACTTCTTCTTTTATTTTCTCAACTCGGTATATGCTGGCCACGCGCATATATACATTTTCCGAATCCTTTGTTGCTGACATTGCAGTGAAGAGCGTACACAGATTGGGATACTCAGCAATAGCATCAGCAAGATATCCCATAACCAACTGTTTTGTCGGAACCCCGCCAAACTTATCAAGGCTCAGGGTAAACTTGATATAACTCTTAGCTCCATTTGCATCTGTGCCTCTATCATCAGAATAAACATTTACCGCCTCTGCTTTTTTTCCATCCAGATCATAGAGAAACGCCTTCATCTGCTGATTCATCGTTCTTCCGACATAATTTGATACGGCATCGTCGTATTCATCATTTTCCCTGCTCGCTTTGGCAGCCATTTTCCTTTTTTTATTCTGTTTGTTAGAAAAATCATACTCTACAAAACCTGCCAATCCGCCTCCGGAGATACTATAGCTATCCTCATCATTTTCGATCTCGACATCCATGTCCTGATAGAGCTTCTCAACAGAAGTCTGTGTTTTTACTTCTTTTTTCTGCGCAGCCTGTGCTACATTCCCGATTCCCGGGTTCACTCCTGCAATAGCTGCTACTACAATCATTGCTACAATCATCTTTCTTCTCAAGGTTTTGTTCATCATAGTGGTGTCCTCCTTTATTTTCCGCAGTTTTCACTGCTTTCGTTTTTGTTTTACACCTATATGATGCAAGAAGTTTCGATCAGGTTTTATGAATTTCAAATTTTTTTTAAAAAAATGTCCCCTCCCCGGCAAAACTGCCGAAAAGGGGATAAAAATCGTATGTTGTCGATTCAAAAAAATCAGATTTCTCTCCTGACTGCCTTCTTTCGTCTGTCCTTGTAGCTGAACTTCATGCGTTTTTTCAGCCATTCGGGTTCAGGCCTTTGACGGATTCTCATGCACGCAACCTCCTCGCCATGCTCGTTAAACACATCATTCTGATACACGTCGGCCCATTTTTTCGTTTTTTTGTCATCTGAGTTCAGATCCACGTATTCCATCGTGTATTCTCCGCCTTTTGAATTAAGCTCCTGACAATACAGAGTTTCCTCGTTTATATATTGGACAATCTCGAGCCATCCGTCCTCATCCATATCCGTCACACAGTACTTTCCGTCATTTAAGCCTTCCAGCTCATAAGCCTCCCCGATTTCCACAGGCTCATCAAACTCACATTCATCGCACCACAGATTAATGTTTTGGATCAGTATGTCTATCTGACCATCGACAGACGGAGCGACATCTGTCCCGCCGCCCGATACTGCTTCCGCGGCAGATCCTGATACGGTCTCCGTCGCACTGCCGGAAACTCCTTCTCCCGAAACAGCGCTTGACTCTGCCATTATTTCAGACTGATCGGTCGTAGACAGGTTATTTCCGCATGCATTCAATATAACCATGATCATGCATACTGCAAGGATGAATGCTTCATTTTTACGTTTCATCAGTTCCTCCATGTGAATAGTGTTTTAACGCTGCCTGCTTTTTATCTCTCCCAGCGAGCGCACTTTTCTTACCCGGTATTTTCCGTCATCTATCAACTCCATTGTTGCTTCCAGCCTCTGTGAATAGATATCTTCTCCGGTTTCCCAGTAATAATTGTACTCATCCTCTGCGATCTTCTTTGATATAACACCTTCTCTAGTGTAGGTAATGACCATTTCAGAGCCTTTTATCACCGTGTTCTCTATTGTGACGTTTTTCCAAATATAACCGTAGCCTTCCTTCCCCCAGCCCAACTCATCTTCTGAGATATTGCCTCTAAAGTCCCCTATGGCAAGTTCATCCCCGATCACACGGATCATAGGAACGGAACTGGCTTTATCGGTAAATCTGTAATCCGTTATCGCGCTGAGGATCCTATTTGCCTCATCAACCTTCATCCTCGGTCTTTCCTGACGATCTCCAAACAGCTTATTGTCTTCATAATAATATATTCCGTTTAGGATGATCCTGCTTATCTCCCTTTTTGTGAGCTCACGCCCGCTTAGATCATCCGGCACACACGCCAATATCGTTTCGAGATCGGTCTTATCAAGACCGCCGTGAACCAGCGAAGGTATCTCCTCATCACTCACTGGCCGTGGTTCAGAATCCGGGGTCATACTGCTTTGTATACTCTTATCCAAAGGGCCTTCATCGGACCGGTCATTCGCGTTCACGGATGACTCCAACCGGGTATTACCAACAGAAGCCGGACCATCTCGATTTGCTAAGAATACGCCTCCGGCGGCAATTCCCGTAACCGCCACTGCTCCTACCACACCCAATGTGATTTTTCCTCCGAGAGTCCCCAAAAAGCCTGATAATCCCGACGCTACGCTCCCTGCAGCAAGTCCGCCAATAGCGAGACCTTCGGGCACACCGGCAAACTCTGCTGCATCTTCCGCGAGAAGACGAATGATAACGGTAACAGGTGTGAGTCCGAAGAAGTTGTAACCTTTCTTCTCGAGAAGATCCGCCTTTTTCTTTAGGTGCTTTCTGGCGTAATTTAGTCTGGACAACACTGTTCCTTTCGGACACTCAAGTATCTGCGAAATATCCTCAACACTGATCTCCTCTACATAGTACATCAGCACGCATACGCGTTGTTCATCCGGAAGTGTATCGATCATCTCCGAAAGGATTTCCTGTCGTTCCTTAACCGTGAATGATATCTCCGGGTGTATCTCGTCTCTCTCATCCTCGATCTTCAGGTATTTTGTTGTCTCATCATCATCTCCCAAGGATGAAAAAAGAATCGGATTCTTTTTTCTAAGTGCATCAAGCGCTGTACGTGCGACAATCTGTCCCAGCCATGCCTCTATCTTTTCCGGATCATCCAAGTCGCTGATTCTTTCCCATGCCTTCACATAGGCATCCGCCACAACATCCTTTGCGTCATCGGTATTCTTCATATACTTCAGCGCAATATAATACTTAGATTTGTAGGTTTCCTCATATATTTGGGCAAATCCGTCTTTGTCGCCCTGCATGGCTGACTTTGCTGCCTCTGTCAGACTCTCAAACTTTTTCAACACGTTACTCCTTTTTTGGTTTTTATAAAATCTACGACCCTTCTCATTCGTCTGAATTAATGGGACTATCTATAACCACACGGAATGAGGACACGGCTTTGAAACAATTCAAAAACATTACAGAAGCTGCACTTGCCGCGAAAAACGGCGATCGTGACGGGTTTTCCTACATATACGATCAAACCTATACTGACAAGTACAACATCGCACTCAGATACATGAATAATCCAACCGACGCGGATGATGTCATCTCAGATTCATACATGAAAGCTTTGGAAAAGATCCATACTCTCAAAGATCCATCACGAGTCGAAATGTGGCTGGGACAGATTGTCGCACGTACGGCGCTTGATGCTCTGAAAAAGAAAAAGCCCATGCTCTTTTCTTCCATGACAAACACTATCGACAATCAACCCTTATGGGATGTACAAAATGAAAACACAGAAGTCCAACCCGAGCTTTCCTATATGATGAAAGAAAAAGAGGCACTGATCAACCGGATGATCGATTCTCTCCCGGACGAGCAGCGCATCTGCGTGCTTATGTACTATGTGGCGGAACTCTCTTCCGGAGAAATAGCCCAAATCCTCGAATGCCCGAAGGGCACCGTTCTGTCAAGGCTAAACTATGCCAGAAAAGCTCTAAAAAAGAAACTCGAACACGACAAGCCATAGCCCAGCCGACCGACCGCTCGCTCACCCTGCGAGTCCTTCGTAACCTGCTCCCTGATATTCATCGTCCGCGGTCACCAGCTCGTCATACATTACATCCGTCGATGTATAACCATCGACCATCTGCCAGTATCCGAACTGCAGATCAGTCGAGCCGAGTATCCTTCGGTATGCCGTCTCAATCTCATATGACCCGTCCGCAAGTCTCTTTACATCGTCATACTCCACCGGGAAGTATACTGTTTTTGTTTTAAAGCCCTTGGGCTTTTCCAGACTTGAAACACTCGCGGAATAAACGAGATAAACCTTATTATAGATATCCCAGGTATCGGTTTTTTTATTGGTCAAAAGATAATAGCCTACGTACTTGATATCCGTAGCCTTTATCTGCTTTTCTCGATTTGCATCATCGAAATACTGCCTTACGTATTCCTCGGTAGCGCTTTTCATCTTGTCCACGGCGCCCTGCTCCAATGCGGCGTTTTCGATCACATACGAATCAACGTTGTCAAGTTTATAATCCATCTCCGTCCGGGAAAACTTCACTCCGTACTTCTCTCCGAACATCTCCTCGTCATAACCGTTAGCAATTATCTTCACCGTATCACCCTGCTTCAGTCCGTCAGTGGGCTCTGCCGTGAAACTGATATACTCCATCCAATCATCCTGGGAATCCGAATCACAGTAAATATAAGCCTTTGGAGAAACCCCGTCAACATGGACATTCAGATGATCAAACGGGTCGACAGCCTTTACCTCGGTAAGTCCCGAAACCGTCACTGTCTTCGTATCACCTAGGACCTTTGTCTTTACTTTATCGATCCTTTTTTCATTTATCTTATATGAAACATGGATGGTGTCGCCGTTTTTCAGCCCGGAATCCTTATCAAGCTCTAACTTTATCCCGCTTATCGCAGAGTATATATCCATCAGTTCCCCGAAGTTCTCGATTCCCTCTTTGAAGATCGCGCCGTAATCGGCATCCTCGGGATTATTCTCAACATCCCTGACCAACGATGTGTCTATGCCCATATCTTTTGCAAATCTGATTGAAAGCTCCTTCACATCGAGATAGGCTCTCGCCTTTCCATCTCCGTCCGTACCGTCAAAATCTACTTTGGTATAATCGCTGAGCTGGATGGCCTCGCCGCTTTTTCCGTTTATCACGAACACGATAACGAGCGTGATCGCCGCTGCCAAAAGAAATACACCGCCGCCGATAAGCCCGAATATGAGCGGTAGCGGTGCTCCTGACTTCGCCACAGCACCACCCGCTGCTCCTGCGGCGGTTTTCACCCCGGATGTGGCTGTCTGCGTCATGACGGGCGCGCTCTCGGTCATAGTTCTGGCGCCGGCGAGTGCCTGCTCAGCTCCTGCCGTTTCCTCAACTATTCTGCTTTTTTCTCCCTCGTCCTGCTCATCTTCTGTTTCAGCTGTGTCGGTACTCTCCGTGGCCTCTTCGGTCACGTCCTCTGCCGGCTGAACTGTCTCAACCACATCTTCTATAAGCTTAGCCCCACAAGCCTGACAGAACTTACTACCGTCGGGCATTACCTGGCTGCATTTAGGACATATCATAGTTGTATTCCTCCATTTTCGGTTATATATACTGTCTGAACTCTACGATCGTTTTTCCGTCAACGTTTTGTTGCAGCGCCTGCTCAAGCATATCCACATGATCCGCAACAACCTTTCCTATTCTGGTCGGCAAAGCTCCCGTATCATGATCCCTGATCGACAGCTTCAGAACACTATCTCCGTACAGGAACAGCTCCCCTGCACTTACGTTATATGATTTCGACAATGCTCCGGATATGGGAATCTCGAGATATCCGAATTTTTCATCCTCTCCATCAGGTCCCATGATATATGTGATCGGACCTCTGTCAACGACATTTTTGTAGAAAGAGGTCGCTGCCTGATTCGCATACATCTGGACGCTGAAATAAAACTTCTGATTTACGCTCATCACTATACACGTCTGCGTCATCGCCTCGGGCGAGACCGGAGTCGGAGAAGGTGATGTCGACGCCGCTGCCGAACCCGTCGGCGTCGGCGTCGGCCAAACGAGCCATGGCGTCGGGCTCGGTGTAGGCCTCCCGTGTCCGCAGTTCTGACAATAGTTACTCGTGTTCACAAATCCGCATACCGGGCACTCCCACTGGGAGTTCGTAACCTTTACCTTGCACGTGTAGGTTTTTGTTTTTCTCGACGAGTATCTGATCACGGCCTTAACAACTGCCGTACCCTTTTTCTTCGCCTTGATGGTGACCTGGGATTTCTTTTTATTTTTCAGGGCTATCAGATGTTTTCCTGACTGAATGGACCATGTGACCGCCCTCGAGGTATTTTTCATTTTCAATACCTTTGATTTGTTCGCGGGTATCTTTAACAGAGTGGCACTAAGACCCACCGAAGCCGTACCGGATCTCACCGGCACAGATATGGGATGTACCACCGAAAGGCATAGACATATACATATAATAATGGCCATAAACGGTCTTTGCTTCATTTGCCCGGCCTCCTTTTCACACTTGATTCATTTTACCACATTTTTTTCGCTTTGTGAAGAGTTTTAGGTTGAAAAATCTTCCGATTTGGGGTATTCTTTAATGTATGAATAAGAAAGTACTTCACACGTTGGAATATGACAAGATCATCGACAGATTGGTGCATGAAGCGGACTCTGATCCGGGTAAGGAAAAGGCGCGTAAGATCGTCCCTTTGTCGGATCGTGACCGCATCATAGAGCTGCAGGCTCAGACAACCGCTGCCGTAAACCGCATACTGAAGGACGCAAAGCCCTCCTTCAGCGGACTGAGGGATCCGAGGCGCGACTTAAAGCCTCTCGAAAAAGGCGGTACACTCGGCACAGGTGAGCTCCTCAATATCTGTCGTCTTTTTGAGATAGCAAAAGGCGCGATCGCCCATGATGAAAAACTCGATGATTACGAGGACGTCCTGACAGGTCAATTCAGATCGCTTACAGACGTGCCCGATCTGCGCGCCGAGATCAAAAGATGTATTCCCGGCCCCGATGAGATCGCTGATAACGCGAGCTCGGAGCTCGCCTCCATCAGGCGCACGATAAACGGTATGGACGGGCGTATCCGTGACCAGCTGAACAAAACCATAGCCCAGTCATCAGGGATGCTCAGGGAGAATCTCGTCACGATCCGTGACGGCAGGTACTGCCTCCCCGTCAAAAGCGAGCACAAGGGATCATTCCCGGGTATGGTACATGACCAAAGCTCGACCGGCTCGACATTTTTCATAGAGCCGATGGCCGTCGTAGAGCTGAACAACGAGCTCGCGTCCTGGTTTGCAAAAGAGCAGACCGAAATCCAAAAGATCTTAGCCGACCTTTCAAACCTGACCGCACCGTATATATCCGATATAGAGCGGGATTTTCTCCTGCTCGCGGACCTCGATTTTATCTTTGCAAAGGGTATGCTCTCCAAAAAAATGAGGGCATCCGAGCCACTGTTTCAGGGCAAATACATACAGATCAGACAGGGTCGCCACCCGCTGATTCCCGATAAACAGGTGGTCCCCATCGATGTATCGCTCGGAAAGGACTATGACCTTTTAGTGATCACGGGTCCGAATACCGGCGGAAAGACCGTAACCTTAAAAACCGTCGGTCTCCTCACCCTGATGGGTCAGGCAGGCCTGCATATACCCGCGAATGACCGCTCTCACCTTAGAGTTTACGATGAAGTGTTCGCTGACATCGGCGATGAGCAGAGCATCGAACAATCGCTCTCTACATTTTCATCGCACATGACAAACACGGTGGATATTTTGAAAAAAGCGAACAGCCACACGCTCGCCCTTTTTGACGAGCTGGGCGCGGGCACGGACCCCACGGAGGGCGCCGCTCTCGCGATCGCGATCCTCGACCATCTGCACAAAAAGCACATCACCGCGATGGCGACCACTCACTACAGCGAGCTGAAACTCTACGCTCTGCAGGAGGATGGTGTCGAGAACGCATCCTGCGAGTTTGATGTGGAGAGTCTCGCTCCTACTTACAGACTTTTAGTCGGTATCCCCGGAAAAAGTAACGCCTTCGCGATATCGTCGAAGCTGGGCCTCTCCGACAAGATAATAAACGAAGCAAAAAAACGAATTGACGACGAAGCAAAAAGCTTTGAGGACGTGGTCTCGGGGCTCGAGCAGTCCAGAGTCGAGGCGGAAAAAGAGCGCGAAAAGGCCGTTCGCTTCAGAGAGAATGCCGAAGGCTACGCAAAAAAACTCGAAGAAAAAGAAGATAAGCTGGAGCAATCCAGAGACAAGATACTTCGTCGCGCGAACGAGGAAGCCAGAGAGATCCTGGAACGCGCGAAAAAGGTGGCAGACGAGTCCATCCGCAAATATAACAAATGGATGAACGACCCCGAAGCTCTGAAGGCCATGGAAAGAGAGCGCGGTGCTCTGCGTGACGCCATGGATGAGGTTGACGAGGGACTCGCCGCCACAGGACCCGGCACCAAAAAACGGAAAAAAACCGGAGCCAAAAAGCCCGAAGAGCTCGCTGTCGGTGATATCGTCATGGTCCACTCGATGGGCGTAAAGGGCACTATCCAGACAGAGCCCGCCCGTGGCAAATGCTACGTCCAGATCGGTATCCTCAGATCCGAGGTCGATCTCGATGACCTCGAGTATCTCGAGTCGGAGACCAAACAGGCGAAGCGCGAGGCTACAATCACACAATCCAGAAACCTAAAATCCGCCAAGGCCATGACTGTTCATACGGAGATCAATCTCATCGGAATGACTGTCGCTGAGGCTGTTCCTCTTTTGGAAAAATATTTAGACGACGCGTATCTGGCGCACCTGTCCAGCGTCCGCATCATACACGGAATGGGCACGGGAGCTCTCAGAAGCGCGGTACACGAGTCCTTAAAAAGAAACAAGACCGTGGAAAGCTTCCGCCTCGGAGAACAGGGCGAAGGCGGATACGGCGCCACCGTGGCATTTTTCAAATACTGAGAAAGGATTTCATCTATGTCCAAAAAAAAGATCATGATCGTCGATGATGACGAAAACATCGCAAGCCTTTTGTCGCTGTACCTGACAAAGGAGTTTTTCGAGTGCAAGATAGCTCATGACGGCGAGACAGCTCTGGAGCTGAATAAAACCTTTGACCCGGATCTGATCCTGCTTGACATCATGCTTCCCGGCATGGATGGATACGCTGTCTGCAGGGAGCTCAGAAAGGATTATATGACTCCTGTCATCATGCTCAGCGCCAAAACAGAGACCTTTGATAAGGTGCTTGGCCTCGAGCTCGGTGCGGATGACTATATCAGCAAGCCATTCGACAACAAGGAGATGGTCGCCAGAGTAAAAGCGGTTCTGCGCAGGTACGAAAACGGCTCACATGTTTCTCAGGAGAAAAAGACCGATGCTCCGCCTGAGGAGGTCACATGCGGCAATCTGGTCGTGAACCATATGAACTATACGGTAACACAGGGGGGCAGCGCCATCGAGATGCCGCCAAAGGAACTCGAGCTTCTGTATTTTCTGGTGTCCCATCCCAATCAGGTATTCACCAGGGAGCAGCTGCTTGACCGTATCTGGGGCTATGAATATGTCTCGGAGACCCGTACCGTTGACGTGCACATCAAACGTCTAAGAGAAAAGCTGGAGGAAAACGACATCTACTCCATCGCAACCATCTGGGGCATAGGATATCGATTTGAGATAAAGAAAAATGAGCAATAAAAGAAGACGACGCATTCATATTTTCGGAAAGACCACACTGATCAAAAAGCTTCTCGCTTTTTACCTGGTCATCGTTGTGGTGTCCTTTTATTTTATGCTCGCGGTCGGACGAAGCTACATATACGATCAGGTTTTGGAGGAGACAACTACCTCACTTGCCGGCGCGGCAGACCGATTGGTACGCTCCGGCATAACCGGCGAGGACTTCACCGCCAAGTCTCTGAAAAAGCTCACGCCGTCATTTGATGTCGCCGCCAAGGCAGCAAACTGCCAGATCCTTATCATCGAAGACAACGGTGATATCATCATAGACACGGAGCAAAAGACCAAAGCCCCCTACTACAACGTTCTCGATCATGGGCAGGCTTCTTTTCTGCATGAAAACGCCACCTATGATTACACGATCGGGGGATATCTGAGCACCCCATGTCTTTGCGTCTCCGTTCCCCTTTACAGCAGTGATAACTTCCATGGATTTCTCGTGTTCGCGCACAGCAACTCGTTCATCACGAACCGTGCGGACTACTACTATAACATCCTGTTGAACGTGTACTACATCGTGATCGGGCTTTTGTTACTGACCTATATCGGTCTGTATTTCTTCTGTTTCATTCCGTTAAAAAAATTGCGCGCAGGCAGCAAAGACTTCGCGATAGGCCGTGACAATCCGCCCATCATCATCCACTCAAACGACGAGTACGGCGAGATGGCGGAAACCCTCAA
The DNA here is from genome assembly GCA_000687695.1 of Lachnospiraceae bacterium P6B14. Taxonomy (GTDB): domain Bacteria; phylum Bacillota; class Clostridia; order Lachnospirales; family Lachnospiraceae; genus Eubacterium_F. The sequence goes on from JHWZ01000010.1 coordinate 43,655, forward strand.
CGTCCTCGGCGAAGAGCTGTCGAAGTTCGACGAGTATCAGAGAAAGTTCCTCTCCGGTATCTCCCACGACTTCCGTTCTCCTCTTACCTCCATCCACGGATACCTCCAGGCATTCCGCGAGGGCCTGATTCCGCCCGAGGAGGCCGAGCGTTACTATGATATCCTGCTCGCCGAGACAGACCGTCTGACAAAGCTGACAAACCAGATCATAGAGCTAAACTCCTATGACAGGAACAATATACTCCTGAACGTGACTCCTTTCGATATCCACGAGACCATCCGAAAGGTAACTGATGCGCTAAACGGTCGAGCGGTGAGTCACAACATCAACTACATCACGGAGCTCGCCGGCGACGGTCCGCTCATCGTCTGCGGTGATTCCGAAAAAATCCACCAGGTTCTCTTTAACCTCGTGGAAAACGCGCTCAAGTTCAGCCCCGATAACTCCTACATCACGATCAGAACCTCCGTGAAAAAGGGCAAGGCCTTCATCTCCGTAAGAGATACGGGAATAGGAATACCCAAGGATGACATCAACAGTATATGGGATCGTTTCTACAAATCAGACCACTCCCGAGGAAAGGATAAGACAGGAACAGGCCTGGGCCTTTCGATCTGTAAGGAGATCATGACCGCACACAAGGAAATGATAGACGTGATAAGCACCGAGGGTGTGGGATCGACCTTTACATTCAGACTGCCTCTCGATAAAGAAAAATGACCGCACACGCGGTCATTTTTACTGCATTTTTTAGTTTTTTTTCCACTTCAGTCTGTGGAGATCTCCCTTTGTATTTAAGTCCGTGAACCCCCTTTGACGCATAACCTCGTAAGCGATCACCGCCACCGAATTACTCAGATTCAATGATCTGATATCGCCGTACATGGGAATCCTTATCGCCGTATCCTCATGCTCGACGAGTATTTCCTCCGGGATTCCGGCGCTTTCCTTTCCAAACATCACATAGCATTCATCCTCATAGGTCACGTCGCTGTAGATATGACGTGCCTTGGTCGTAGCCATGTAAATACGCGGTTCGGTGCCTTTTTTCTCAAAATTTTGGTACAAAAAATCGGGATAGCTGTCATATACCGTAACATCCAGCTTACCCCAATAATCTAATCCCGCACGTCTGACCCATTTGTCGGATACCTGAAAACCCATGGGCTCGATGAGATGGAGTCTCGCTCCTATCGCTACGCACGTGCGTCCTATATTGCCGGTATTCTGAGGAATCTCCGGCTCGTGAAGTACTATGTTTAACACATCAGCTCTCCTGCTTCAATGCAAGGAAGAGATCAATACCGCCACCATCAAATACCATCGGCACACAAAGTGACTTAGTATAGCTGGAGGTGAAGCTCACCTCTCCGTGTGAAAGCGTCGGCGGAGTGATATCGATACCAATACCTGATGAAGAGAACACGGTAGACGCGTTACCCATGATCATGTTTCCAAGCTCCGAAAGAGCCGATGAAGCAAAATCATCGATAGCCTTGATCTCGGTCATACACATCTTTGACGCGATGGCGCATGCATTTTTCTCGGACATGGCAATGAGCACCTGTCCACGCATCTCACCAGTCACGCCGACGATGATAACCCAATCATCCGCGCTGAAAGAAGCCTCTTTAAGAACAGGCTTCTGGATGGCAACTTCAACAAAGCACACATCCTGCAATATTTTCTTAGCTGTCATTAGAAACGGATTTATATGTTCCGCGTTCAGTGTTGCCATATCGCCGTCCTCCTACTAGATTTGTTTCGACACTTTTTCAGTATAACACAAATTTTGCTATCTGTCTACAAAATCTTTTATCTTCTCCAAAGCGACCTTCAGATTCTCTATGGAATACGCGTAGGAAATACGCAAAAATCCCTCTCCGCACTCTCCGAAAGCATTGCCCGGAACCACCGCAACTCTCTGTTCTTCGAGAAGTTTTGTGGCGAACTCCTCTGAAGTCATCCCCGTTTTTTTGATACTCGGGAATACATAAAAAGCTCCCCTCGGTTCGAAGCATGTAAGCCCCATCTCATTCAGCTCATGCACGAGGAAGCGTCTCCTCTCATCGTAGCTGTCACGCATCTGCTCGACATCCGAATCGCCGTTTTTCATGGCCTCGATCGCCGCGTACTGACTTGTTGTCGGCGCACACATGATCACATACTGATGAACCTTTACCATCTGTTTAAGGATATTTTCCGGCGCAGCAGCGTAACCGAGACGCCATCCTGTCATCGCGAACGCCTTTGAAAAACCGTTTATCACGACCGTACGCTCCTTCATATCGGGAAGACTCGCGATAGACACGTGCTTCTCTCCGTATGTCAGCTCAGCATATATCTCATCGGACAGCACAAAAATATCATGCTCCTTGACTATATCCGCTATGATCTGCAGCTCCGGCCCGCCCATGACCGCACCTGTAGGATTGTTCGGGAACGGAAGAACCAAAAGCTTTGTCTTTTCCGTGATCACGGACTCGAGCTTCTCACGGGTCAGCTTAAACTGATCGTCAGAAGACAGCGGAAGTCTCACCGGAGTTCCTCCTGCGAGCACCACGCACGGATAATATGATACGTAGCATGGCTCCGGAATGATCACCTCATCACCGGGATCGAGCATCACTCGACAGGTAAGGTCTATCGCCTCGCTTCCTCCGACCGTGACGAAAATCTCATTTGCGGAGTAATCGAGCTCAAACCTTCTCTTTAAATATCTTCCTATCTCCTCACGAAGCTCCAAAAGACCGGAGTTTGACGTATAGAAAGTGCGCCCCTTCTCAAGAGCATATATACCTTCCTCGCGGATATGCCACGGCGTGTCAAAATCGGGCTCGCCCACACCCAGAGAGATAACATCCTCCATCGTGCTTGCCAAATCGAAAAATCTCCTGATTCCCGACGGTGCCAGCGAGGTCACGGTTTTTGATAACGGATCTCTCATGGTGTGATCAACTGCCTTTCATCGGTATCTTTGATTTTTTCAAGCGGGATACCGTGTTCTTTGTATTTTTTCAAAACGAAATAGGTCGCACAGCTGACCACGCTCTCCATCGGCGCCAGCTTCTGTGTAACGAATCTTGCAACCTCCTTCATGCTGCTTCCATCGATAATAACGGTAAAGTCAAAATTACCGCTCATCAGATAAACATCCTTAACCTCGTCAAACTGGTATATCCTGGATGCGATCTTGTCAAAACCTCTTCCCCTCTCGGGCGCGGTCTTTACCTCGATCACGGCAGTCACACGTTCATCACCTGTTTTGTCCCAGTTGATGAGAGTCGGATATCCGCAGATGATGCCCTGCTCCTCCATCTCCGTGATCATATTCCTGATTTCCTCAGGTGAAGAATCAAGCATCGCCGCCAGATCCTTTGATGACAGACGGGCATTCTTCGCCAGATTTTTTAAAATCTTATCTTTCATTTACCGTCTCCTCCTATTATTCAAGCCTTGGTATCAAGTACTTTTTCAAGCTCATCGGGATGTCTCGGTTCCAAATATCTCCGGGAATCCCCGTTTTTTACGACTCTGTCGGCATCCCCTGTGACATAGCCTATAACCGCTGCATTGACCCCTTCTTCCGTAAGCCTGTCCACGATACGGCTGCCGCAATCCGTTCCGATCAGGACAGCTCCTTTAGATCTGAGCAAATACGGGTTTATATCAAAAATCTCACAGACCTCGATACTTTCCTGTCGGATCAGTATCCTTTTTAAGTCCACCTCAAATCCTACGTTTGAAGCAGCTCCCATATCCCACAGGGCTCCGAATACTCCGCCCTCTGACATCTCCATCATGGCGGAGACGCCTTCAAGCTCACAGATTCCCGCTATGATCCCGGTATCTGATGACGCGGCCAACTCCGTGATATTTTTTAAAATGCGTTCGGGTAGTACTCGCTTCAGGTGATCCGTTTTTTCTTTTACAAGGACAGCGCTCCCATCGAGGCCTGCCCATCCTGCCATCACCAGCTCGTCACCCGGTTTCAGACTGCCTGTCAAAGCTTATTCCTCCTCGTCTTCCTCCGGCGGATCTACATCCTCCGCAGGAGCCTTTGACGGCTTCGGGGTAGCTACGGGCTTTCCGCTTCCCCTGGTCACATATCTCGGAACTGCCTTATATGAACTCGAGTTGATCTGCTTTTTGGTCGTCTTTCCGTTTTCGGTAACAATCTTCCACAGCACTGCCTCATAACCGATATGCGCGCTCTGTGTAACATGCTCATATGTCGGCGGCTGATTCGGATCGAGGGTAACCTTGTCCTCGCCCGGCTCAATTGTCTTCAGAACCTCAGACACAAACTCGATCTTGCGATCGGCAGGTCTGGTCTCGGCTCCGATAACGGTAAACCATATGGTACCACCACCTGCTCCGCCTCGGATCAGGATAGGCACATCTGAATTGTTTCTGAACTTAAAATCCTTGTAGTCTCCGGCTATAGCTGCATCCATCGACGGCTTCACATAGGAAACCACCATCGAATGCGGTGATCTCTCAACCACCTCGAGCTCCGCACGAAGAACCGCGTTATAAAGCGTCGTTGAAACCTGGCAAACACCTCCGCCTATGGAATCCACGACCTCGCCCTTGTTGTAGGACGGCGCGGGCAAATATCCGTTTTCCTCGGTAAGAGGAGAAATAGTGTCATGCACGGAGAACGTTTCACCCGGCAAAACCACACTGCCGTTTATGAGTCTCGCGGCATTCGCAAGGTTCTTTGATCTGGTGACATTACCCTGGCTATAGGTCGTAGAAAACGCTCCGATCTTATCCTTGCAACGTCTGGCCGTCTCCTCGGAAACCTTTGGCTCCTTTACGGTAGTGACCGCAACTGCGTTTATGTCTCCCTCGGCAGTAGCCTCTATCTGCTTTTTTATCTCCTCCACGGTAGCATCAACATCGACCGAGAGCCCCTGTCTGGACTTGGTATACTTGATCTCACCGTCTACGAGCTTAACCGTGGCATCCTTTGGCTTTTTCGCCTTTTTACCGCATTTTTTCTTGACAAACTTTGAAAGCTTTGCCTCGGAATATGTAAAGGTCAGGTCGTATTCCTGATGCTCAGCCTCAACCCGCTTCATCTCAGCATAGTTAACAAAAATATTCTCACCCTTGCCGAGTTTCATCGCCTGATCGATAACATCGTTTTCCTCTACGCGATAATCGAAATCCTTCAGGTTTGTCTCGACAATATTTCCGCTCACATCCACATGGATCGGTCGATCGCTCTTCGTGGCCTCATATCCGTCGATGAGAGCCTGTACCTCCTCGGCAGTCTTTCCGCCTACATCCATGCCCGCGACATATACTCCCTGTATGATACGATTCGGGTCAGGTTTGTTCTGCATATAAAAAACCAACACATAGGATATGATCAGCATGATCATGATCAGTATCACCAAAAATGCCGGTAAATAATGCGGTCTTTCCTTTCTTCTCATCAATCCACCTCTTTATGGGCTTGCCATTTTCCTTAAAGTATATTACAATAATACCATAGTATAGCACATATCGATTTAAAAAACAACATATAAATAAGAAAAGCGGGAGAATGCTCCCCCGCATTTGATCACTGCGCAGTTATGGTTGCGACCAAGCCCAAAACCATGGCCAGGATAACCGCAGCACAGATGATGGCTGCGATCCAGCGCTGTTTTTTTCGATTTAGCATGGGAACCCCCTTTCATATCGGCTTCCCTGCGGGGAGCCCACTCCTGATCGGAGCTGTAAATTATGATCATTCCTGTATTTATAATCATTTTTGTCATCTTCATCGCATGGACGCAGTATGAGATGAAAAAATCCTCAAAAGAAGCCCGCAAGGCCAACGAAGCCTTTTGGGCCCGCGAAGAGCAGGCAAACTTCGCGCCGAAACAGGATATCTCGGATCTGCCTCTGTTGCGTTTCGAGGAATCCGTTATCCCGATGCCGCCCGAAGGTGCTTTCACCGATGAGGACGACATTTCCACGTATATAAAGGAGCTAAAAGCTCTCATTCGCGAGCCGATGATCGACCTGAGCGAATACACGAACACCGACCTCAAGCTCGCATATGGTGTTGCCAATTTCACCACTCTTTCGGGCTACGATGATAACTACAACAGCTTTTTGCTGTTACTCACAAACCTCGCTCGCGGTTACGAACGTCGCGAGATGAATGAGCTGGCCGCTAATACCTACCGTTCCGCACTTTCATGCGGCTCACTGAAGCTTACCGACTATACCGGGCTGGCAAAGGTCTATATAGCCATGGATGAACCCGGAAAGGTATCTGAGCTTATCGAGGAGGTCGAAACATCCGAAAACCCTCACTCAGGCGGCATCGTAGAGGCTTTAAAACGCGAACTGGCGAAGTATCAATAATTCACGGATATTTTACTTTACTTCACTGACTCTGTCAAGAAAATATCTGTCATTTCTGCTATTTACATATGAATATCTATCTGATATAATGAATATGATTATTCTTGCTTACAAGGAGGAACACCATATGGAATCGTACAACGAAGCCGAAGCAAAAAAACTGGCAGCGATGAGTGAGTTCGCTCTTGCGAATAAGACCGTAGCTCAGCTACTCACCATCATATGCTCGATCATTTCCGTAGCCTACATAGCCGAAGTTGCCAAAGGGAGCAGAACACTTCTTTACGTAGCTATTACGGTCATACTCGCCATGGCACCTGTTGTGGCTTCATGGATTCTCTATAGTGCGAATCATGCAACGCCGATCCTCAAATATGTTGCGGTGATCGGATATAACATCATGTACTGCTATGTTCTTTTCACGGCAGCCAATGATCTTGTTTTCACGTATGCTATCCCGATGATGATCGCATATACGCTCTATGGCGATAAGCTTCTGACCATAATAAACGGCGTTATCGTGGTGGTTGCGAATATCATTTCGATCATTATACCGTTTATGCAGGGTGAGGTTTCAAAGGAAAAGGTAGTTGTTTTTGAGATCCAGGGTCTGCTCATGATCGTTATGAGCATCTACTTCGTCTGGACATCATCACGAGATATGCTGTTCCAGCGCATACGTACTGCCAGACTTTCTCTCGAGCAGCACCACACGAGTGAGCTTCTCGATGATGTGCTCACAGTATCCGGGAGAATGACTGATTCCGTCAAAAATATCACCGAGGAAATGCACACTCTGCAGGGCTCGGTACAGGATACACTTTCATCCATGGATCAGGTTAGCTCAGGCGCAAACGAGTCCGCTGATGCGGTTCAGAATCAGCTTGCAAAAACCGAAGAGATTCAGAAACATGTAGCGAGTGTCCGCGAGGCAGCAGATACCATCAGCGAGGATGTGGACGCTACAGCCGGTGAGGTTGAACAGGGCCGAATCTCCATCCATCGCATGGGCGATCTTACCGAAGAGGTTCACCGCTCAGGAAGAGATGTTCAGGCCGCTCTTTCAACCTTCCAGGAAAGCGCATCAAAGATGAATACCATCACGGAGCTCATCAACAGTGTAGCTTCTCAGACCAGTCTGCTCGCACTTAACGCCTCTATCGAGGCAGCCAGGGCAGGAGAGGCCGGCAAAGGCTTTGCGGTAGTTGCCTCCGAGATCTCGAACCTCGCAGGACAGACAACATCTGCTACTCAGGACATAAATGAGCTTATCGAGAGTATCACATCACAGCTTGATACCATCGTAAGCACCATTGATGGACTTTTGGAGGCCGGAGAAGAAGAAAGCAAATGCGCTGAAGAAACCACTGAGAACTTTGACAGGATCGCCGAAAAGGTTGACGCGATCACAGAACGCGCTACTGAGATGGCCGGCGCAGTCAACCTGCTTTCATCAGCAAACGATGAGATCGTAAACAGCATCCAGACCATATCTGCCATTACAGAAGAAGTTAACTCTCATGCAAATGAGACCTACGCAAGCAGCGAGGCAAACCAGCAGATAGTTACACATATCAATTCACTTGTAAATGAGCTTAACGATGATGCAGAAGCGCTGAAGGCTCACAATCAATAAAGACTTTTAACCGTACCAAATCGCATAGAAAAACGGCTTCCGTATTTTCGGAAGCCGTTTTTCATTATGATTATTTTTTATCATTCCACAATCTTTGTAACACGTCGGATCTGTGACGGTTCACTCCATGCGGTATAGTACTTTTTCCCGCTTACGGTCTTATAAGCACGAACCCTCGCACGTATCCACTTAAAAGAGCCGCTGAACCGGATAGTATGCGATGTACTCGCTTCTTCGCTTTCTTCATCTTCGTCGCCGTTTTTGGTACTCTTTTTCTGCCATTTGAGCTCGTATCCATCCGCACCCTCTATCGGAGTCCAGGTGACGTTCATAGGCTTCTTGCCCTTTTTATCACCCTTGGCCATCTTTATCCGGATCACAGGCTGCTGGCCTATGAAAAGCTGAACGGTACATCTGTCCGAATACTCTTTTGAATCCTTGTAATCTCCCAAGCCATCAAAAAGCTTTATGGCTTTCTTATAGGAGTATGCATCATAATATTTCTTTGCGAGGAAATAGGAGGCTTTTTTATACATGTCCTTTGAGTCTTCGTAGTCTCCCAGCTTTTTGAAAGCATCTACTGCATCCTCGTATTTTTTGTTATCCAAAAACTGCATCGCCTTTTCGTAATCCTTTTCCTTCGGATCCGGTGTAGGCTCCGGTGTCGGGGTAGCAGGCTCCTCGGTTTCATCCGGTGCTTCCGTAGCCTCTATGAGTTCCTCCTCCGTCTGCTCTTCTTCACCCTTGTCACCCTTGATAACACCCGTTGCAACGAGTGCGACTAACACGAGCGCAAACACGATCAGACATACAGCTATCGTAGCCAGGACGATATTCTTTGTCGAGCCGGGTTTCTTTTCCCCGTTTCCGCCGTTTTCATCTTTGCTGTTTTCGTGACCGCACACCGGGCAGACTCCCGAGCCGTCATCGATCCTCGCGCCGCATTTTTTACAATACTCCATGATCTCCTCTCTTTCCTTCGTTTCTCACACCCCGAAGTTGCACACAAAATAAGTATACAGCATTGAAAGCGGGAAGTAAAGCGAAAAAATGAGTTATTTCATTCTTACTCGCATGGATACAATTCCTATTATCACTCCGATAATCATCGCAAGTCCTGCAATAAGCAACGTTGAACCGCCAAAGACGGATGCCGTTTCCGGTTCTGTTTCATCTTCCGGCTCATTTTCGTCCTCTGCCACTTCCCCGGATTCTGGGGCTGCAGCGGTTTTTTCATTTCTCCTGAAGTACAGATATCCTTTATCTCCCGTCATATCATAGGCATACTTGTCAGAAAATCTCGTTACTCCGATGAGATCGGGATCCGTAACGGACTCCTTTACACCGAAATCCTCAGCAAATATCGGATCACCTGCTTCCGGATCCGTAGTCGTATATACATTCAGCCACCCGTCACCCTTCCATTTATGCAGATCTGCTTTCTTGCCGTTTTTATCCAGCGCTGCTGCGTATGTAACAAATGTGATTTCCTTCGAACCCGTAGGGTAGGTACGGTCTATGATATAAGAAGGAATATCAACCTCGTTATACTCCGTCCTTTCCCCTTTGTCATTACACAGATCATAAATGGCATATGCCACCAAGGCAACAGCTACTACTCCTGCAACCACGGAAACTATACGCGCACCGTAACGCCCCATAAATGATCCTCTCTCAAGAGTAGCCTCTTTTGCGTATATCTTATTCCATCTTGCATCTATCTTCTTTTGCATACCCGCCTTTGCTGATTCTACCTTTGCCTCTAACTTAGTGATCTTTGCTCTCACCGCAAGTTTCTCTTCTAACGTCAGTGAATTTAATACCTTGTTATATTCTTTTACGGTAGGGTTTTCCAGCACATTCTGAAGATTAAGACGAGGAACTCTTTTCTGGATCTCCGCGAGCGAAGTCTTCCTGAAGTTTAGCTGCACATTTTTTATCTTCATCTTCATCTCTGACTCATAGTTTCTTCCCGCCGCCGTCAGCTTATCTTTTGTTGCATAGTATCTAGCGTTTCCTAAAACAGTATCCGTATCCAGACCCGGGTTGTTGAGCAAAGCCATCCCGAATGAAACGGCAAACACACAACTGGAAAAAAACAAGCCGATGCCGAATTCAGGAGTTGAGAAAAAATTCGGTCCATCATCCACTGTCGAAAAACGTACCATCGAAGGTCCCGTAATAGCTGTTTCGCCATTGAACACATCACGATCCACACCATCATATACTGAGATAGATATATCATCTGAGACCGTATTCGATTTGCTTTCCTCAGTCAGCTCACTGTCACCTGCAATCACACCTGAAAACAATCCATACAATCCTACATCCTGTATCAGGCTCTTTTGTCCCGATGAGAGGAGCGATGCCATGGGATAAAGATCCTTTTCCTTCAGATCCTCTCTCATAAAGAAGTCATATACTGATTTTTCGGTTCCGTATGTGAGTCCCTTCATATAAATGGTGAGGAGGGCGATCATCATGTTGTCCATGTCCTCAGTAGTCTCATTTACACTGTCCATCGACTCAACTAACGTGTCGACAGTTTCATCCTCACTCATGGATTCATTTATTTCTTTTTCCGTACCCTCGGTTGAACCCTTATCCAGACATTTATCAATGGCATCGGAATCATTACTTTCAATGGCCTTTGCAAGGTCAGTTCCCTCATATTCTTTGATAGCATCTCTGATTATTTCAAGCTCTCCCAGGATCATCGATGCGTCATTATTCAGATCCTCTTTCATCTTTTTCTGAAGTTCAGATTTAGATGCTCCGGGATAAGCCGCTTTATACTGTGCTTCCAGACCTTCAGGTCCCATTGCACTCATTCGCGCCATCCATGATCCATCTTTATTCAGCTTGTTGCCCTGAGCTTGAATAAGAATGTTTTCTATCGCCTGTATGTTAACATCACTACCCTGCAAAAACACCTTCTTTAAATCGTCGAGTACTGCATTATCTGAAGATGACTGATTCAGAGCACGACCTGCATCAAGCAGATAATCGCCCATCCCTTTTTCGCTGTCATCTTCAAAGTAATAATTCAGCGCATTATGCATCGTGACAGCTGCCGCCGTATCGGCATCGTAGTTTTTTGCATATTCTTTTATGGCAGGGATCACGGTATCCATCTGATCATTTACTACTTTCTCCTGTTCTTCCAGGAGATTTTTATAATCAGAATAGTTGAAGTCTCCGAACATGTCCATCACCTGAATATCCCTGATGGCCATATTCGGATCATCCGTGGTGGTAAAACCGATCCATGCGTGAGTCGATGAGGACTTTCCGAAGTCTGTATCTATCACAGTGTATTCATCACCCAGATCCTCTTTCGCATTTTCGATATTGGATGCATAGCTTACCGCAATACTGCTCACATATTTGCCTGATGCTACATCACCCTCTGCAGCCCTTGCGATATCAGGCTGACCGGCATAACCCGGCAAACGAATATCACCGAATGTGGATACAAACGCCACAACCATTATCAAAAAAACACATGACGCCTTCTTTAATACTTCTTTCATCCTAACACCTCCGTTTTTTTGCATCAATTCTTTTTGTCATACGTAGGACATTCTGACCGTTATCTTGTTTATTATACCGCAAAATCTCAATCTTCACAAGGCTTTTTGACTCTCTTCAAAAAAACACTTGACAAATCCATCAAAGTACGATAAAATGCGTATGTTTGAGAAATCAAGCATAAAACCACGTGAATGCAGGTGTAGTTCAATGGTAGAACACTAGCCTTCCAAGCTAGATACGAGGGTTCGATTCCCTTCACCTGCTGAAGATTAAAAGGGACGCTCAAAGAGCGTCCCTTTTTTTGCTTTCGATCTCCCTTCACCGGTCGGTCTTTATCCCAACGCTACATCCAGCGCCATCATCAATGTAAACCCTACTGCAAACATCACCACACCAATGTTCGAGTGCTCTCCGGCTGACATCTCCGGTATGAGTTCCTCTACAACCACGTACATCATTGCCCCGGCGGCAAAGCTGAGAAGATACGGCATCGTCGGTATAATCAAACCCGCTGCCAAGATTGTCAGAACCGCTCCGATCGGTTCGACTGCACCTGACAACACTCCATCTAAGAATGATCGTCCCTTGCTTTTTCCTTCTGCATGAAGCGGCATAGATATGATCGCCCCCTCCGGAAAGTTCTGTATAGCTATACCAAGAGCCAGTGCGAGCGCACCGCCTGCCGATATCGTACCGCTTCCCGAGATCAGTCCGGCATAGACCACTCCAACCGCCATTCCCTCAGGGAGGTTGTGAAGAGTCACCGCCAAAACCATCATGGTTGTTCGTTTCAAAGTTGATTTCGGGCCCTCTGCCTTATCCGTGTTCAAATGAAGATGTGGGATTACCGAATCCAATAGTAAAAGAAAAAGTATACCAATCCAGAATCCGACTACTGCAGGCACCCATGACCATTTCCCCATATCACTCGCCTGCTCCATGGCAGGGATGATAAGACTCCAGATCGATGCCGCGACCATAACACCGGCAGCAAATCCGGTGAGGGCTCTCTGCATGGTCATGCTCAGCTTGTTTCGCATGAAAAAAACACACGCAGATCCTGCCGTGGTCCCGATAAGCGGTATTGCCAGTCCGATCAAAACATCTGTATTCATAATTCTTATCCTCACTCATCCGGCATCTTTATGATTGCCTTATCCAGTGATTCCATTCGATTCCGCTGCAAGCTTCCAACTTACTGCCTGCTTGCGACCGCTGATGAAGTTACGATATATTCCTTCTTCTTTCATTAGTTCCTCGTGTTTGCCCTTCTGCACAATACGTCCCTTATCAACGACGAGGATCTGATCAGCATTTCGAACGGTCTTTAATCGATGCGCTATCATGATGATCGTCTTTTGCTTGGTGAGGTTCTCGATAGCCTCGGTAAGTTCCTTTTCATTCTCAGGATCCACATTTGCAGTCGCCTCATCCAGGATGATGATCGGCGCATCCTTCATGATGGCACGGGCGATCGCGATTCGCTGCTTCTCGCCTCCGGACAGAGTAGCTCCGCCCTCGCCAATAACTGTTTCATATCCGTCAGGGAGCGACGTGATAAACTCATGACAAGCTGCCTTCTTTGCAGCCTCCATCACTTCATCCATAGTCGCTTCAGGCTTTCCGAAACGGATGTTATTTGCGATTGTATCCTCAAACAGATACACCCTCTGGAATACAAAACTGAAGTTTTCCATCAGTGAGTCAAAGCTGTAGTCCTTGACATTTTTACCGCCGAGCGTAACTGAGCCCTTCTGCACATCCCAGAAACGCGCGATCAGGGAAGTGATCGTCGTCTTTCCTCCACCGCTCGGTCCGATGATCGCCGTTGTAGTATTCTCCTTGATATCAAGTGTTACATCATCTATTATCTTACGGTTCTCATAAGCAAAATCCACATGCTCCATATGGATGTCATGATTTGCAGGGGTGAAACTCTCCCCATCGATATCCATCTGTTCCGTCTCTAAGATCTCATTCGCCAAATCCACGCCCTTTCCGATTACCTTCAAAAGCGCAGTAAAGGTTCCCGCCATATCCAACGACTCGAAGATCATAAACGAGCTTAAAAGCATTACGATCGTGTATTCAATCCGCATCGTTCCTTCAAGATAGAACCAAATTGACGCCCCGGCTACAGCGACACCGATCAGCTTGCAGATAAGGTTCTGCAGACCGACTGCCGGTATCGCAGTTATTTCCGCGCTGATATCCGCCTTTCTTTTTCTGTCGATCGCACGCTGCACGCGTGACTGATTCTGGCCGATGATATTATAGTTTCTTATCTCCGCGATCCCCTGCGTATACTCAAGGATCACGCCTACTATATCTCTGTCGGATGCCAGCTTTTCATCTGCAACTCTTGCTATACTCAGGTTTGTCCATTTATTCACCAGTAAAAATATACCGATACCCACAACGGATATTAACCCGATACGCACATCAAATGCAAACATCAAAAGCGCGATAACGAAAGTCGTAAGTCCGCCCTGCAACACCATCATAATAGCGCGTGTCGCAATATCACCGGTCTGCTCCATCGTGTTTGTCGTCACCGATGTGATGTGACCGAGACTCGTATCATTGAAATACCCCATCGGAAGATATCTCAAATGCTCACCGATCTCAATCCTCTTTGAAGCGCAGGTATCATATCCGCCTTCTGTCTGAAGCATTGACGAAAAACGATTGATGACCATTTTTCCAAGCGTACTGACCAGCATCAAACCAACTACGATGTAGATATCAGACCAGTCAAGCCTGTTTTCGATCACCGCTTTTATAGCGAAAAAAGCAGCCGGTATTTTCATCGCAGTAAAGAGTGCTTCGATCACTCCGAGCACTACAGCTTTATAAAACTTGCCGCGGTTTATTTCATTACAAAAGCCGAAAAACTTTTTGACCATCTTAAGCATGAGCAACCTCCTCTCTAAAGGACACTCCCGATGCCTGTTCCGTATCCTCATCTCTTGCCATGCTGTGGGCCTCCCACATATTTTTATACAGCTCGCACTTTTCAAGGAGTTCCGCCTGCGTACCCACTGCTTCAACGTTTCCGTCATGGATCACAAATATCTTATCCGCATCAACGATCGTCGACAGGCGGTGTGCGATCACGATGAGTGTACGACCCTTGACAAGCTTCGCCACACTTGACTGTACGAGCGCCTCGTTCTCAGGATCGGTATAAGCAGTCGCCTCATCGAGGATAACAACGGGCGCGTCCTTAAGCATAGCTCTCGCGATACAAATACGCTGTCTCTCACCTCCTGACAGATGACCGCCGGCTCCGCCGACTACCGTGTCGTAACCGTTTTCCAGACCGAGTATGAACTCATGACATCCGGTCGCCTTTGCAGCGTTTATCACGTCCTCATCCGTGGCACCTGCTCTTCCCAGACGAATGTTTTCCATAACCGTCATGTCAAAGAGATAATTGTCCTGCGCCACATAGGAAATCTGCCCCATATAGTAGTCCAGAGGAAGCTCTCTGATGTCGACACCCCCATAAGTAATCGTTCCGGAATCTACATCCCAGAGCGAATCAATCAGCCTTGCGATAGTGCTCTTTCCCGATCCTGACGGACCGACGATGGCAGCGACCTCGCCCTGCTTGATCTCCATATTGATACCATGAAGAATCTCTTTTTCCTTATATGAAAAATGTACATCCGTAAGAGTGATGTCCGAACCATTCGGCTGCTTTGTTACAGCAGAAGGTCTGACCATATCCTCACGCTCGAGTATCTCCGTTACCTCACCGAATATTGTCTTCATTTTCAGAAGATCATCCGTATAAGTAAATGCCACTACAAGCGGCGTGATAAGACCTGCCGAAAGGATAATACCTGTAATGAAACCTCCCGGCGTCAGTGATCCGTTTTTAACAAGGATCATACCTATAGGGAGCACACCCAGAAAGGTCGCGGGTAAAAATGCCATCGTTCCGGACTGTGGCCAAATACACCTACGCATCCAGTCTATGAAGACATCCGCGCCCTCTCTGGCTGCTATGACAAACTTTTCATATGAGCTTCCGGTCTTTCCGAAAGCCTTGATAACCTCAATCCCGTTGATATACTCAACTGCAGTATCATTCAATTTTTTTGTTTTCTCTACTGAAAGTGCAAAACCACCCTTGCTCTTTACCATCATGACCGCCATAAAAACGAGTCCGATCAGGGCACCCACCAGATTGGCCAGTCCCAAGCGCCAGTCAATCATGATGATATAGACAAACATGATGATAGGCAGTAAGATATTTGCAGTAAACTCCGGCACGATATGTGCCAGTGTTGTCTCCATTGAGTCCACGCGCTCTACGATAATATTTTTAAATGATCCGCTGTTATCATCAAGTACAGATCCAAGCGGAATCTTTGCCATCTTTTCGCATAACTGTTTTCGGATACCTGCAAGGACAGTAAATGTAGCCACGTGTGAGAGAGAGGTTGACAGAGAGTGCAGTGTCATCCTCACTACCCAGCATGCCGCCATAAGCAGAACTCTCCACAGATAAAAATCCCATTCTCTATTTCCTTCCAAAAGCTGTTCAACGATATTCGCGATGATCAGATAGGGAATAAAGGATGTAGCTACACCGAGTATGGCAAGCAAAACGCTTCCTCCGAAAAATACCTTCTTCCTGCCTGCGAACTCCATTACCCAGGACAGTATGCCTCGTTTTTTCATGTCAGCCTCCTCTTTCATTTTGCGTCAGTATAGTTGCTGTGGTTATTTAACCTTTACAGTCTTTACGCCTGAATACTTTCCATAGGATGCCTTTCCGTCAGCATCTGATGTATATGCGCACACCTTTACAAAGTACTTTTTATTTTTCAGCTTTTTCACCTTAACGGATGTATTTGCTTTTATTGTTACTGTCTTAGCTTTTTTGAAGTTTTTATTTGTTGATACCTGAACCTTATATCCATCCGCATCCTTAACCTCATCCCACTTGACTGTTACTGTCTTTTTACCGGATGCCTTTACGGAAGTAAGCTTTGGTTTTGCCGGTGTGATCGCGCCTTTGTAATAATAAGTTATAATGCCTTCAGACGAATTAAAGATCAATGCTTTCTTTCCATCCTTTTGAGTTATCTCATAGGTTGCAACTTTGACTCCCTCATTGTCACTGGCTACTATGTATACTCCGGCATCCTTTCCGTCATTTTTATCTGTATCATAAATATAATACGGATACTCAGATTCGAGCTTAAAATCTCCGGTTCCGGTCATGTCTATGAATGACTTTCCTTCGCCTGATTTTGTAAGTGTCATATACATCTGTGCCTTCTCGTATCCCGGATAATCCTTCATCGGAGTCGTATCCAAATCCCACGCACCTGTCATCGGGACTCTCTGTGATACGGTCTCTGCAGAAGCCATGCTTGCCACGTTCTCCCAGACAAAAAGTGCGATAACTCTCTTTAAGAGTACTTCGTTTGGATCTGAAAGGGCTGAAGTCGGGAAGCCGGCAGCAAGCCAATTTTTATACTTTCCGTCCGTCAGCTTAAGGATGTCTTCCTCTGTATCACCATAACGGAACTCCAGATGAAATGTTGTTTCCGGAGTGTCCGGGCACATAAACACATATGTGAACTCGCCTGCGTCCTTGTCCTCTGTTTTATAGAGATATCCGGACATCTTCATCTCACCTTCTCCGGTTGTACCGGTAGCTGTCGCATCTTTTACAAACGCATACTTATGTTTAACTACGGTACCATCTTTCTTCGCAAATGAAATCTCTGTTCCGTCAGTTCCGCCAAACGTGATCTTTGCCACATCGTTTATAAATCCGCAGCAAAAGGTCTGTCCTGCATTTTCCCCATAGGTTGTGGCTCCGATTGACTCCTTGAGCATGTGCACGGCCATGTCCGCCGATGATTCTCCTATAACAGCGGCTGTATAATCATGCCAATACTTATCATATTTTGAGTCAAATGTTGTTCCTTCAAATAGGGGCTGGACTTCTCCCATGACACCCTTCAAAAAGTTCTTTCCGTCTGTTTCTGTCTGTACTGCATCTGTCTCTGCTGCTACACTCTGAACACCAACTCCTGATACGAGCACTCCAAGTGCCATAGTGATTGCAGCTGCTGCTTTGATTAGTTTTTTCATAATTGCCTTCCTTTCTTTTGTTAGTTATGACTGTTTTTGGTTAGTTATTCCTAACCTTAGGGTATACTAACACATACTCATTTTTCTGTCAAGGGGTTTTTTATCCTCGTACACACTCACATGAAAGAAACGTGTATCCTGTTTGTTCTATGATCTTTCGTATCTCATCAACTGAGATTTCTGTTTCTGTCAGAAAACAGGTTTTTCCCTTTTTGTGAGACGATTTCAGCTTCTTTACGTCAGGAAACGCCTTTCTGATTGCATCGTTGACATGTGCCTCGCACATGCCGCAAGCCATCCCGTCTATCTTCACTGTAGTCTTAAACATTCTTTTCTCCTTTTTTTCGTACGCATTCCGTGTAGAGCATGGTGCTCGAATCTTATTTCGGCTATCTTAAGCATCAAAAGCTCTGGCAAAATGCGTCCGGCTTCCGATATCGACTCCGATAACGAGAGTTGACTCTGATACTTGCAAAATCTTTTCGTTTTGTGTATAATTCTTCATGTGAGGCCTCCGATCTGATTATTGGTTTAATCCGTCAAGATATACCTTAATCATATCGTAAGGTCTCATTTTTTTCAATTGGCACTTTTTAATGAATTACAGGAATGCTCCTCAAACTGCAGCAGATAGTTTTGAATGTCCGCCGCAATATGTTTCTATGATTTCCCGAATAGAAACACCTCCGGCAAGGATACACACCAATGTTTCCTTCGCTATCTCATACAGATCAAACAGTTCTTTCTTTTTTTCAACATCTTTATAAACCTTCCAATATCCGCTGTAGAGGTAGTTTTGCCCATCATTCTCGATAAATCCTTCCACGTCCTCAATGGGATAACCAAGAAAAATACCCATCTCGTGGGGAAACTCAGCCTCTCCGCGCTGATATGCCGCATACCTGCAGCGGAACTTCAGCATCATCTCAGTCAATGTCAAATCCTTCTGATAGCCGAGACGGTTCAGAAACGCGAGGTTTTCTTTTTCTCTTAAATACTTTTTCATGGAATTTTTGCGAAAGAGAAAACAGGTTGCTTTCTCGGGTGTGTTGGTCAACACATAAAAAGAAATGCCACTCCCGTCGAGGATCCGTTTGAGAGAACGGATGCTCCCCGGCTCAGTGACAAATAGGTTTGAAATCTTGACGCCTACGATCAGAGGCGCACACTGGAGTACCAGCTGTGACTGGATCTTTTTCAAATTCATTTGGCATATAAGGTCGATCACTTCGGTACTCACTGCGCTATCCTCTTTCCATTGTGAAAGTATTGTTAGATTGGACTGTCTTTGGTTAGCCAGTACTAACCATATGGTATACTAACACACACTCATCAGTCTGTCAAGAACTATTTTTTATTCACTGTCTCTTTTTTCCCTTATTTAAATCCCAAATAATACCGTATATACCGCCTCATGCTCTTCTTTTTGAGTTTGAGTAACAGATTTTTCTTTGCTTCCTCAGCTCGTACCTGTGCCCCTTCAGCAAGCTCCTCATTATAGAGGAAACGTTCAAAGTACTCAAGGAAGGAATTGTCCTTTATCCCGGCTTCACCCAGCCTGCATCTGTATTCGTACAGGGTTTCGTGGGTTTGGATCTCAAGTCCGTACAATCTAAGGATCCTGAAGCATTGTCTGCAGGTAGCTGTGAGCTTTTCCTCAGGTTTCATTTTTTTGAACCGTGCTGCAGATATCAGATGACCAAAAACGAATGACAGGATCACAAACAATATCCCTATGATAACAGGGATGACTATCATATACCATTTGATCTGAATGTTTGAGAAGATAGATGCACCATCCCGGTCCGTTACGATGACAACCGACTCGGTCTCAAACGGTTTCAGTGACTCCTTTTCCGATGCGGTCTTCCAATATGAGTGTCCTTCATTCAGTGAAGGTGTCGGCTCAAATGCGATCCATCCCGCGCCTTCAAAGTAGACCTCCGGCCATGCGTGTGCGTCAGCATTTTTCACTATGACACTCGTCTTGCCTCCGGTGTTCGCCATGTATCCCTGGACATATCTGGCAGGCAGCCCCTCTGCTCTTGCCAAAAGGACAAACGCGGTAGCATAGTGGGCACAGAAGCCCTGTTTACTCTCAAGCAAGAGGTAATCAAGAAATGTGCCGGCGTTATTAACCCTCTCCGGAAGAGGTCCCGGACTCAGAGAGTATTCATACTGGCGAAGCATCGCCTCGAGTCGTTTCATTTTTTCATAATCTGTTTTTGCTCCCGCATAAACGCTGTCCATGCGTTCGCGAAGCTTTTTGGAAAGCACGGGCGCGGCTGTATATGCGTCTTTTACGTGGTCTAAGTACGTAAGATAATCCGAATAGGTACAGCCGTTAAGTCTGTCGGTGTTCAGGCGTTTTTCCATTACATCATAGCTTTGTTCGGAAGGTACCTTTCCGGCACTCAGGTAGTCATTTATGATCGGGTTATCCGTGTTCAAAAGATAGTATGAGATTGCGTACATGCTTCCTTCGGAATGGATATCCGGCCAAAGCACGTTTCCGCCCTCCTCTCTGTAACTTTTAGTCTGCAAACCCCATTTCATGGGCAGGGATTTTTGCGGTAGGAAAACATGATCCGTTGTAAGGCTGTCATATTTAATGTTAATATAGGATCTTCTTGCGAAATCATTATCCCGGTCTGTGTATTCACTTAGTGAAGCACACAAGGATATCGTATCCATCAGTGTTGCATGCGCATCAGAATGATCGTTATCCGCCCAGGTTTTTCCGTCAAAATCCGTAAAGGTCTTTCCTGCAAATCTGATCTGATCCACATAAGAAGAAAGACCAGTAATCTCCATGGCCTTTTTATTTCCGCCGCCAATGCTTCCTGTGATGTCACCCCTCTCGGAGAAACCTATCTTTGCTTCAGCCGGGTTGGTAGTTTCTTCGTCGGAAAACAGACTAGAGATATCGTCGATGATGTTCTCGATAGTACCCGACATGAATTCATATATGCTCTTTGCCAGCGCCCAGTCGTACGGTTTGTCGGGGGCAGGACTTACATACACAAGGAGTATTGTCAGCAGAATAAACGGAGATACGAATACGAGATGACCCTGGCGTGTGGTTTGACCCAGCTTTTTCCATCTTGCCTGTGTCAGCTCCGAAAGCGTAAAGAGTATGATCAAAAATGCCATGACAACAAACAGCTTTTCTATACTGTAGCCGAATAGTAAGCAAATGATCATCCAGCTAAATGACGCTACCGAGATTATTACTCTCACTACTGCAGACAAACACATCATCTCTCCGATGAAAAATGCAAAGGCACCAATGCCGAGAAGCCAAATATAATCCGCGTTATCCCGGATCAATCCCGCTATTGTTTCGTTTGCAGAGAGAAGTACTCCGGAGATGATAAGCACCACGATCACACTGATCAGGATTATCCTTACGGTCCACTTTGACTTTTTGAAAAATACAAATACACACGAAACTACTATCTGTAAAACAACCGCTATAAGTTCGGTTTCTTTTCCTATCAGCTTCTCTGATAATAGTGATAAAAGTCCTACCGAAACAGAAAGTACATATAAGAGTTCATAAAGGAGGTTTGTCATGAGAGCACCTCCTTTAGCTTGTCATCATAGCCTATAACTATGGTGTCGGGGGCGCTTATCCCCTCGTCTGTTATAAGGCATGTTGCTGTTGAAGCGGTTCCTTTTTCCAACTCATTTTTCATGATCTTATATGCTTCATCCGCTTCATGAATTACAAAAATAACAGCACTGCTTTTTGCAATGTCAGGTACACTCGATGTAAAACCGAAGAGCTTATCCGATGTACTTTTTTCATCAAAGGAGAAATCCGAGATCCTATTATAAAAGCTTCCCCAATCATTCGTATTCTCCAGACCGAGGCATACAGGACCTGATTGATACGCATAGACATTTACCCGTATGCCGCGCTCCAGGTAATGGTAGGTAAGAGCGATGGTAGCTTCAAGTATCTTGTTCTCCAGAGGGAGATACTGATCAGGTTCTTTGCTCACACGATGTGAATCCATGATAATACTTATGGCAGGAGTGTTTTCTCCTATGCGCTTACGTACCATGGGTTTAGATGTTGCTGCGGTTAGATTCCAGTTGATACCTCTAACATCATCGCCGGGGACATAATCACGAACCAAGACATCAGGCTCAGTCAGATTTGTATATGAATCGACGTTTGTCACGGCGAGTGCCTCCAGAGAAGATATCTCGTCGAGGATCACCAGCTGAGGGATAACTTTTACCGTGATCGTTTCCTTATTTTTGAACGAAAAAGAAAACAGCTTAAGATAGTCTCTCACAGTGACATTCTTTACGCCTACCTCATATTCGCCCCTGTATTTACAGATGAGAGTTGTTTCCTTTTCAATTCCCGTGTGCGGGAAAAGTTCGTATTCGGTGTCGGGATCAAGTCCGATTATGGAAGAATAATCAGAAAAGAAATCTGTCTTTATTCCGGCGAAGGCAAAGAGTTCTTCGTTCTGAAGGGTAAAATAAAAAGTGACCGGTTTTTCGGCCACCAGTACCTTGGCATCTATTTTCTGATAGATTCTGAAACGAAAATAAACAACTGCCGCATAGATGGCGGAAACGATGGGAGTTACAAGTACAAAAAAGAAAAAACCGTAGCTTATCGGTCCGCCGTAAAAAGATATGACTACCAGGGACAATATCAGAAGTCCCAATGCGATCAGTCTGTTTCTAAGCAAAACACTACGCCTCCATTGGAACCTCTGTATCCGATATGCCGAGCCTGAGGATAGTGTCGACATCCTCCTTGGCAATCTTTGCTTCATAAGTCAGCGTGAGTCTGTGGTGAAGAGTGTTTATAGCCACCGACTTTATATCATCCGGAGTTACGAAGTCTCTTCCCTGCAGATACGCTCTGGCCTTAGCCGCCTTCACAAGAAGTATCATCGCGCGCGGACTCGCTCCCATGACAAACTTTTTTTCTTTTCTAGTCATGTTGATTATGTTATTCGCGTAGGTCAGCATACTATCTACGACCTTAATCTCCGATACCTCTTTTCTCATTCTGAGGATATCTTCTGCGGTAAGTACACTTTCAATAGCCTCGTAGGTCTTCCCCTCGAGCTGATTCTTAGTCATATTTATTTCATCAGAGGGCTCGGGATAGCCGAGAGACAGTCTCATCATAAATCTGTCCATCTGCGCCTCGGGAAGAGGATAAGTTCCGACAAACTCAATAGGATTCTGTGTTGCTATGACCATGAATGGAGATGGAAGCTCCCTCTCCTTTCCGTCTACTGTTACTTTCCCCTCAGCCATGGCTTCCAAAAGGCTTGCCTGGGTTTTCGGAGAAGTACGGTTTATCTCGTCCGCCAAGAGGATCTGATGCATGATCGCACCCTCGCGGTACTCAAACTCTCCTGTCTTCATGTTAAGTACAGACAGGCCTGTGACATCCGACGGGAGAGTATCCGGAGTGAACTGGATACGACCGAAATCGAGGCTAATTGCCTTGGACAGAGTCTTTGCAAGTGTAGTTTTTCCAACACCAGGAACGTCCTCCAAAAGAACATGTCCCTCTGCCAGAAGGCAGATCAGGAGATCCTCTATGACTTCACTGTTTCCGATGAAGTATTCGTTGAGTGTACTTCTCAATTTCTGTATCATCTGATATATAATCCTCCATGATCATAAAACAAGTGTTTACAGCTCTTATCATAGCAAATATTTCCCGAAAAATCAACAAAAGATATTATGTTAACGACAGCGGATTACTTGCAGAATACAAGAGTTTTATGTATAATAAGGATAGGAGGATAAGTCAATGGAAACAGGAATTAAAGGAAATATTGAAAGAACCGTAACAAACGAGATGACAGCGAAGGTGATAGGCAGCGGAGAGCTGGATGTCCTGGCTACACCGATGCTCATCGCTCTGGCCGAGGAGACTGCATGGAGAAGTGTCGCAGGTGAACTCGAGGAGGGACAGGGAACAGTTGGGACGCGTATGGAGTTATCTCACATAGCGGCGACGCCTGTAGGGATGAAGGTTCGTTGTGAAACGGAGCTTACCGAGGTGGACCGCAGAAAGTTGACCTTCAGTATCGTGGCCTATGATGAGAAAGATAAGATAGCTGAAGGTGTTCATGAACGCTTCGTAGTAGACAATGAGGCGTTTCAGAAAAAGTCGGATAGTAAATAAGCCCCTGCCTACGCAGGGGCCATCTTTCAATCATTCTGTTATCGCATATTCGCTCTGATACATCTCTTTCAGTTTTTCGGTGGAGTTATACTGCTCTCCGATACAGAACTCCTTTGACCAGGTCATATAGTATGCCCAGGGGATGTGTGAGCTCTCAAGCATCTTCACATCCGGGATGTACCCGACCTCAGCGAGTGCCACCACCTTTTTATCGGTGGTGTTTTTGATTAGCTTTTCATAGTCATCAGCATAGTCTGTCGGAGCGTATTTTTCCAGATAGATATCTACGGAGATCACATCGACGTACTCATCTCCGGGATAACCCTCCGCCAGTCTGCAGTTCCACACCCAGAGGAGATTATCCAGGTGATGGACGTTTACATAGCGGTCATACATCAGCTTATACAGCTCTCTTGCAACCTCAGGTCCTTTTGCTCCCCACCAGAACCACGTACCATCCGACTCGTGGAAGGGTCGCCACAGTATCGGTATATCCTTCTCGCAAAAGGGCTTTAACAGCTCAGCGATCTCATCCATATCATGGAAAAATGCCTCGCGCTCGGGGGTTCCGTCTACGAGTATCTGCCTCGCATCGAAGTCCGTATGCTCCGCGTAGAAGCTTTTATCACGACCTCCTACCGGCGAATACCAGTGGAACGAAAACGTCAGTATCCCATCTGAGGATGTGGCCCACTCCATCGCGGTATCGAGCGTCCCTCTGTTCTCATAGATCTCGGTCAGGCACTCCTCGGAGGCATCATCATAGTTTATATTAGGAGAGTAGGCAAGAAGCTCGAAGCCGCGTAGCTTCGGTGTCTTTCCGGTTTTCTCTCTGATATAAGTAATCTCCTCCATCGGGATCGTCTGTGTATGCTGTCCGGTGATGATCGCCTTCCCGGCGGTCTCACAGAGATAGTTTAAAAGCTTCACCGCGTTTGGTGAAGCTTTTTTATTAACTGGATTTTGCATTATATTATCTCCACTACTTCCCCGATGTACATATCGTGCTCCGCGTCACCGGAGTAGAACGTGTCCGCGATATCCGGCGCCATATTCTTCGGATCGAGTCTCTGCATAAAAAGCTTTTTGCATACGAGCGTCAGCTCTGCTTCCTTAAAACTCATTGACTCTCCGGCGGGAACTGCAGTGAGCCCGCTGCCCTCCATCTTGTCCATATCACGTCCGGACTTGCTTCCGAGCACGCCCAAAACCTTTTTATACTCCTCAGGATAAAAGCTTACCGTAAAGAAATCTTCCTTATCCATAAACTCGTGAGTATAGCGTGAGGTCCTCACATATACTGTTGCGACGGGCTTATTCCAGATGGTACCGAGTCCACCCCAGCTCACGGTCATCGTGTTGAAGTCTCCCGGTTTACCCGCGGTCAGCAGTCCCCATTTTTTATCAAACTGTGAAAAAATATCTGTATTTAATTCCATGTTTTTTCCTCCCTGTTATCCTCACACCTTCTCGCGAGCCGGCCCTTCATCTGCCTTAAATCTCCACTCCTCGGAAAGATGACTCAGATCATACATCGGTTTGTCAATACGTCCCTCAAACTCTTCCACCGGCATCGGCTTGTCAAAGAAGAATCCCTGTGCCACATGGCAGTGATTCTTACGAAGGATCATAACCTGTTTCTTTGTCTCGACACCCTCAGTCACACACTCAAGTCCGATCTCTCTGGCCATTGACACAACGTGCTTGAACATCATGTGGTTTTTGCTGACAACCTTTTCCTCATCGGCGGGCAAAAATGATCTGTCGATCTTCAGCACCTTCCACGGGATATCCTGTAACAACGTCAGTGATGAGTATCCGATTCCGAAATCATCAACAGCTGTTGCGATACCTACTTCCTCGAGGCCGGTAACGACTCTCTTCAGATCCCTGAACGCAACGTCCGTCGTAGTCTCGGTAAGCTCTATCTCTATAAACTCATGCGGTATCTCATATCGATCTACGATTTCTATTATGTTGTCCAAAAGATCGACATCCGTCAGATTCTTTCTTGAAAGATTGACGCTGACTCTGACAACTCTTCTTCCCATATCGAGCCATCTTCTGAGGTCCTTACAGACCATCTCCAGCATTAGATAATCAAGCTTACAGATATCCGTATTCTGCTCAAGAACAGGGATAAACTCCATCGGTGGAACGATCCTTCCGTCATGGAACCATCTGCACAGCGCCTCTGCTCCTACAAGCTTTCCCCATGTTACATCTACCTTCGGCTGATAGAACACGTGGAACTCGCCATTTTTGATAGCCTTAGGAAAGATCTCTCTTACATGCATGGTATGATCGCGCATGGCAACCATCTGTTCATCATAATATACGATAGTTCCATTCGTTTCGGATTTTGCAGTATGCATAGTCGGGAATATCATATCCATGATGCTTCGCGGACTCTGCTCCCCGAAATCATCAGTTATCTTATACAGACCCGCTGCCGAAGAGATCAGAACACGCTTTTGCGTTCCCGGCTCATAGGTTACCGCTACGCCCTTAAACACCTCTATTACCTGATCGGTGAGCTCGGATTTGAAAATCGCGGCAAAGTTGTCGCCACCCATTCTGATAACATGGCCTTTTTCACCGATTATTCCCTTCAGGATATTGAAATACTTTTTGATGACCAGGTCTCCGACCTCACGACCGAACTGCTGATTCACCAGGCCGAAACGACGCAGGTTGAAACAGCACGCCGTGTATTCGCGCATTTTTCCTTCCAGACCAAGCTTGTCGAGAAAGCGCATAAATGAGCGCATATTGGGATAACCTTCCTCATCATGAAACCCGAGCTGTTCGATGGCGTTCTGAAGTCTGTTTCTCGCGATAAAGCTGACCATCGTACGCAGAAGTATATCAACCTTTGCCTCTTCATCCGGAGTGAGTTCATCACCCTCCTCCATATAAACGGAGGATATAACACTGGAACCCGTCTTTGATACCATACGACGCTGCATGGCAAGTCTTCCCGATTTTCCGTTATCATAATCAGAAATCCTCTCGACCTCGCCTCTTTTTTTGAACGCCTCAGACCGGTAGAACTCAGTCTCAGCCTTCGTCAGGCGAAAAAGCTCGCATATGCCCTTCACGACATCTACGATCTTTGTTCTGTCGTAGCCATCCGTAACCGACATCTCATCGATCATCCTCTCGAGTAGCTCGTAGTAACGCGCTGTCTTTTTCTCATCCATGGTAATCCCTCCGATCATATAACTCCTGCTGTAATCCTTATCATAAACCCCGTTATTACTTTCTCACATACGTTAGCAGTGTACAGTTTGCGCTAAGTCTTGTCCTGTCTATCATCTTAAAGGTTTCTTCGAAATCCGCCGGGAAAAACGCGTCTCCCTCGACCGCAAGCTCAACCTTTGTCAGATACAATACTGAAGCGTATTTGATCCCTTCGGCGTAAATCCTCTCACCGCCGCATAAAAATGTCTCCTCGTCGCCTGCCATCCTGAGTGCCTGCTTCAGATCCTTTGCAATACGCACTGTCCCGCCGGTATCAGGCTTATCCTTAAGCCCACCCAGCACATCCGGCCCGTGCGACGTAACAACGATCATATCCCTTCCGGACAAAGGACCACCTATCTCCTCGTAGGTTTTTCTTCCCACTATGAGAGTCCCGCCCATCGTTATTTCTCTGAACATCCGCCTGTCCTCAGGCAGATTCCAGGGGATCCTTCCTCCCTTTCCGATAACGCCTCCCGGCGCTACGGCAGCTATCATTTTTAACATAATGAATACTTCTCCAAAAGTGCAGATTTCATATCATAAAGTTTATCCGACAGATCCACATACACCTGCTGTGGATTTACAAGACGCCTTGACTCCTCCCAGAGAGTCTTTAGTTCCTTTCTGCAGAACTCCTGTATCTCAAGTGTTGTCGGAGATTCGTAGACACATTTTCCATCCCTGAATATCGGAACCAGTATCTCCTTCATCTCATAGGTACCGCCCTCGAGGCGCGTCTTTTTCCATGTTGAATCAGGATCAAAAAGAACCATATCCTGCGACTCATCGAAGGTCTCTCCCGCGAGTGCGATCAGATCGGCTTTGATCTTTCCGGTATCCGAATCATAAATACGGAATACCGTTTTATTTCCGGGGTTGGTCACCTTCACGGTGTTCTCAGAAAGCTTGATCCTCGGCTCCCAGTTTTCATAGTTATCCGATGAAACCTCGCCCACAGCCACTGCGGAAAGCTTGTAAACACCACCGAAGGCCGGTGTATTTTTGGACGTTATCATATTGGTTCCCACGCCCCAGGAATCAATCTCGGCACCCTGCGCAAAGAGTGAATCGATCAGGTACTCATCAAGATCAGATGACGCGCAGATCTTTGCCTCAGTAAATCCTGCCTCATCAAGCATCTTTCTTGCTTTTTTTGAGAGATAAGCAAGGTCACCGCTGTCAAGTCTTATACCGTAGTTCGCCGGCATTTCGTCCTTGTCGCGAAGCTCCTCAAACACCTTTATCGCATTCGGCACACCCGAACGGAGTGTGTCATACGTATCTACCAGAAGAGTCGTGTTTCCGGGATAAAGCTCGGCGTACTTTCTGAACGCCGTGATCTCATCCGGGAAGCTCATGATCCAGCTGTGAGCGTGTGTTCCGAGTGCGGGCACTCCGTAATCCTTTGCGCATTTTACATTACTCGTTCCCACGCAACCGCCGATCACCGCTGCTCTCGCACCAAATGTACCCGCGTCAGGTCCCTGTGCCCGTCTGAGACCGAACTCCATAACCGCGCCGCCGCGCGCCGCATAGCACACTCTGGCAGCCTTCGTCGCGATCAGCGACTGATGATTGATCAGGTTCAAAAGAGCCGTCTCCACGAGCTGCGCCTCGATGATCGGGGCAACCACTTTCACCAACGGCTCCCTCGGGAATATAACCGTCCCCTCCGGGATAGCATAGATATCACCCGTGAAACGGAAGGTCGAAAGATACTCAAGGAACTCCTCGTCAAAATCTCCCAGCCCTCTCAAATACTCGATGTCCTCATCATCAAAATGGAGGTTATTTATATACTCGATCGCATGCTGCAGTCCCGCACAGATAGCGAACCCGCTGTCATCCGGATTCTGTCTGTAAAAGAGGTCAAACACCACCTTCTCATGTATATCGTTTTTAAAATAACCTTGCATCATGGTAAGCTCATAATAGTCAGTAAGCAAAGTAAAATTTCTGTTATCCATTTTCGTTCTCCTTTATTCCGTATTTTTTCATAAGCATTTTCATGTAAAATGGCATGAATAGAAAGATCAGTATAAATCCGACAACAAAGCATATGCCTAGCGACGGCAAAAACATTCCCAAAAACGGTGGCGACCCTCCGTGAGCCTTCGCCATGAAAAACGCCACGATCACCATCAACAGAGTCAATATCGGCGTATATATAAGGTCCGATATAAGGCTTTCGATATACCTTCCCAGGATATCACCGGGACCAAACCTTTTTTCAATCCAGCCATGGATCCGACCCATGGGAACCAAAAATCCTATTACCATACTGATGATGACGCTCACCACGAAGCCTATCACAAAGCCTATCGTGTCGAACTTCCCCGACTGGACCATCCCAACGAGGTTTCCGACCAGCGACAGGAAAAAGCTCAGCGTGATCGCCATACAGATGCTCATGGATCTTCCGATCCTTTTCATTGCTCCCATATTCATTGCCTTACTCCTTATCCATGAACAAAAGACCAAACGTTCCCGGACCACTGTTTACAGCGATCGCGGGTGATGCCTTTTGAAAGATTATCCGATCGAACTTAACACGCTTCTCTATCCTGTCTCTGATCCATTCCTGTTCCTTTGTGGTTAACCCAACGAAGGTCACAAACAGGATCCTCTTATCTGCTTTATGCTTTATCTCTCTGAGACAGGTACGGATATACTTTTTCCAAACACTCTCACGCGAACCGATATAGAAACGGCCAAGACCCATCTTTCCTCTCTTCATGACGATCTCCGGATGGATCATGAAAGCCTTGGCAAGTCCCGAAACCCTCTTCGGAATCTGGCCGGCTCTCGCCAGATAATCCATATCATCAACGATAAAGCTTGAGTGAATACGAGTTCTGACAACGGCCATAGCCTTGATGATCTCTTCCACGCTGCATCCGGCATTGGCCATACGGTTTGCCTCTATGGCGAGTAACCCCTGACCACTGGACAGATGTCTGGAATCCACCACATTCACATTCTCAAAGGAACGGGCTGCCTCTCTCGCCGCAATACATCCACTGTGAGCCACTCGGCTCGATATGGAAATATGCACGATGTTGTTTGCCTGAGTCAGCATATCCGCAAAGAAATTCTCATGAGTCTCCACATCCGGAGCTGCCGTCACTGCCTTTGCATTCGGATCCTGCATGTATGCGATCAGTCCTCTGGCCTCTATCTCTTCACCATCATCAAACTTACCTTCATCCGTTATTACCTGATGAGGAAGAATACCGATATTCAAATCCCTTGCCTCATCCGCAGGAAGATCCGCCACACTCTCTGTCGTGATCATGACCGGAACCTTTTTCTTTCGCATGTGCATCCAGGCCACGCTTTCCTCTGCGATCTCGCCCTGGTTTTCATCGACGATCACAAGCTCTCTCGGAAGCTGGCGATACAGCTCTTTCTCCAGCTGATCACCACTCACAGGCTTGAGCAGGTATCCGTCAAAGCCCTCCTTCTCATAGAGAGCGCGCATCTCACTTCCGGCGTTCGCGGTCAAAGCGACAACCTTTGACTCCTTACAGAGTCCGCCCATCTGCACACGTAACTCGTGCAGACACTCTATACCGTCCATCTCCGGCATCAAATGATCCATAAAGATTACCGGATACTCCGTCTGGATCATTTTTTCGAGAGCCTCACGACCACTTCTCGCGGTATCTATCTGAACCTTTGTTTCACGCAGCAGCTTTTCAACCACCATAAGGTTTGATACGTTATCATCGACAACAAGTATGTGCGCCTCCGGCGCAGTGAAGCTCGCATGGTATGCCTGACGGTTCAGAACATCTCCATGTGACTGCGGCTTGTACTCACCGAGCGCGGTCTCATCGATGATCAGCTGCGGTATCTCGATAATAAAGGTTGTTCCCTTGGTATAAACGCTGTTTACCGTGATGCGTCCGCCCATCTGATCGACGAGCTGTTTCACGATCGCAAGTCCCAGACCGGTTCCCTCGATATGACGATTCTTCTCCTCGTCCACACGCTTGAACGCAGTGAACAGATACGGCATACTTTCCTGCTTGATACCGATTCCCGTGTCCGCGATGGAGTATACGACATTCGCCACACCACCGGGGCGTTTCTCACACTGGATCGACAGAGATACCGTACCTTCCCTGGTATACTTTATAGAGTTGTTCAGCACGTTGATAAGGATCTGCTTGATCCTCACCTCGTCTCCCTTTAGCTCGCCCGGCAGATCCGGTGCCACGTCAACCTTCAGCTCGAGGCCTTTATCCTTGGCACGTTTCCAGAGCATGTTTACGATCTCGGAGAGCATATCTCCCGTATGGTATGCGACAGGCGTCAGATCCATACGACCTGATTCTATCTTTGACATATCGAGGATATCGTTTACCAGCGACAGAAGCATACGTCCCGCCGACTGGATATTTGCCGCATCCTCGGCAACTTCCTTCGACACATCCTCACGAAGGATCATTTCATTCAGACCGATGATCGTGTTAATAGGCGTGCGGATCTCATGACTCATGCTCGAGAAGAAATGGCTCTGCGCACGATTCATCTCATTGATCTCTTCAGCCTGCTTCTCTGCACGATTTCTCTCAAATATGAATATCTTCATCAAAAATGCCATGGTCAGCCAAAGCATGACACCCACGCCGATAAGTGAAGCAATGGAGTCGAGATATGCGATCCCAACCGTGTGAGTAGTCAAAAGCTTCGGATGGTAATACGCTATGGTATAGCATGCTATCGCCATAGCCGCAACAAATCCGACAAATACAAATCTGAGCTTCCCCTTGACATTTACACTTACAAACAAAAATGAATAGGCGAACCATATCGGGGTGCAGCCATATACGCCTCCACCGGTGAAGAACTCTATCGGCAGCACGAAAAATACCACGCCAACGCTTAGGATTATCCCCCCCAGCTCAACCTTTTTAAACCTTAAGCACAATCCTATGGTGAGCCAGAGTATCACTATCGTAACTCCCAGAGCAGCCAGCTTATAAATGCTCTCTCCGATGCATATATCCCAGATGAATATCAGGCTCAGCACGATAGTCGCGAGCAATGACGTCACTACAAAGCAGCGCTCATATAAGGGGGTCACCTGGCTGATCAAAAACTGTCTCGTTTTCTTCATCATCACTCGTCACCCCCTTCCGGTACGAACTCCAGGATCTCATCTGCTCCTGACGAACCCGTTTCTCCATCTGAAGGTGAAAACTCGAGAACATCTCCGTCCGCTTCCTGATCCGATGACTGCTTAGCCTCCGCTTCGTCCGTATCACCGCAGACGGACTTTATTCCTTCGATCGTCTTTTCATACAGCTCCATCAGGGTTTCTTTGGTCTCATCGATAGCATCCCTGTTCCCTGCTTTTGCATCAGCCTCCTGTCTCTCAGCACGAAGTGAAAGCTCCATCGAGCCGATCATCTTTGCCGTACTCTTTATGGCATGGACATAAATAGCGTAAGCCTTGAGATCGTTCTTTTCCAAGCTTTCTTTCATCCCGACTTTCTTGATCACCGATTCTCCGATAAACTGTTTCATCAACTGTTTGTAAAAATCGACATCCTGCTGACAGTATTTGAGACCTATGGCCGGGTCTATTCCGTATTCCTTCAGAACATCAAGATCCGCCGGATCTGATCCGGACGACTTATTCTCTCCGCTTTGTTGATCTTTTGTCTGAGGTGCAAACTCCGTCACCTCTCCGCTATATGAGGAAGGCTTTTTGTTCTCCTCGTTAGGTTCATTTTTCTCGAAACGGATAGCCGACTTAGGAAGTACCTTTTTGAGCACACGCTCTAATTCTATGATCTCGATCGGCTTGCTGACAAAACCGTCGAATCCCTCGCGCATGAACATCTCCTTGGCAGAGCTTACCGCATTCGCCGTGAGCGCTACGATCGGGAGCTCGAGCTTCCTGCGATCCACCTCTGCTCGGATCCGCTTCATCGCCTCCACACCGTCCATACCGGGCATCATGTGATCCATAAATACGATATCGTAGTCTTTCTTTGATACCATCTCGATGGACTCAGCTCCACCCTCTGCAGTCTCCACGATCATTCCGTAGCCCCTGAATACTCCCATGGCTACGGTCAGATTCATAGGCTCATCGTCAACCACCAGGGCGCGAACGCCCGGACAGAACAGTCTTCCTTCATCGTCATCCGCTACGTGCCAGTACATATTAAGGGCACTGGCTACCGGAAAGCAATAAAACGGCTTTCTCATCACATTTATTCTGGAATTATACGGCTGACGGAATCTGTCCGAAGCCACAACCTCTACGATCATTTTTTCGGCCAGCTGATCTATGTATTCTTTTTCTGAAAGATACTCAGTATCGGCAACGAACAAATGGGTGAGCTCAACCTCATCGACAAGCTTTCTTAAGTCATCGCCGTTGTCCACACGATGCATGGTCACACCCAGACCCTGTACTATACTCCTTACGGTCATGTTATAGTACTCACGGACCACAGGGTGCGGGAACTTATCAAAGTGCAAAAATCCCGCGATATGAAGCTCCTTCGGATTTATGACCGACATGCACAGAGAGTTATCCACAACCACCTGCGGGATACTTACTCTCACCGTGGTACCGCGCTTCGGCTTGCTCTCCACAGTGATGAAGCCACCCAGAGACTGTACAAATCCCGACACGATCGACATACCGAGTCCCAATCCGCTTGTCGATCTGGTCCTGCCTGAGTCTGACTGATAAAACCTGTCGAACACTTTTTCCAGCTCATCGCTGTCCATCCCGACTCCGGTATCGGAAACCTCGATAAAAAGGTTCACACCGTAGTCCTGTTTTTTGGTAGTGATATGTACATATACACCACCCTGTTTTGTATACTTTAGACCATTCATCACCAGATGCCAGAGTATCTTTTTCAGTTTCTGTACATCCGTGCGCATCATCATCGGCAACTCCGGATCAACGTCAATCACAAGCTCCAGCTCCGGACGAAGATACGGTCTGAGCTCCAGGACGAGATCATTGAGTACCGAACTCATCATATAATCTTCTTTATTTATGGCAAGTCTTTTTCTGTCAATCTCTGAGAAATCCAGGATATCACTGACCTGCTCGGCAACTCGCCTTCCGGCATCCCTTATCGAGTTCAGATCCATGCGTATATCCGCATCATCCTCCCTGTCGATACATACTCCCGACAGACCTATGACCGCATTTATCGGAGTACGGATCTCATGTGAAACATTCGCAAGGAAATCTCCGGCGCTCCTGTTGGCATCCTCCGTCTCCTGCACCTGGTCCTCGTATTTTTTCTCAAGCTGTCTGCGCATCACGACGATACGATCCGTCACGATAGCCGCGATAAGCGGGATGGCAAACGCCCACAAAGAACGGACGATCGGCACATATGTCAGATTCAGGCCGACTTCCTCCCCATATTGGAAGATATGGAAAAACATCGCGAACGTCTCTATCAGATACGCCACCCATATCAGCCATCTGTAATTCGTCGTCGTAAAAATAACGAGCATGACAACAAACATTCCAACTACATCATATATCTTCTCCAGATGGACCGTGTAGTAAAACATCTGGCCCAAAAGGATGATGATATATATATTTGTTCGCAGGTTTTCTGCGGGCCTGCGTATGGTATGCATAATAAGCGATGCCGGGATTATACAGATAATAATGGGCAGCATCCATTTTTCCCAGCCCAATAGAAAATTCATCGCCAAAAGCAACACCGAAAAAACAGTGATCATGCTTACCATCAGAAGGTGGGAATTTTTTTGTACCTCGTACTCGTCATTTTCGTACATACAGGCTTATACCTCCCTCATCTTATACTCAGTATCCTCATCGATCATATTAAGCATAATCCTTGCAAATGTCGGATCGAACTGAGTCCCTATTCCGCTCTCGATCTGCTCACGTACCTTTTCTTGCGGAAGCACATCCCTGTAGCTTCGTCTCGAGCTCATCGCGTCGTATGCATCCGCAACCGCGATGATCCTCGCTTGCTCCGGGATCGCCTCGCCGGCCAGTCCGTCCGGATAACCTCCGCCTCCATATCTTTCGTGGTGCCATTTGGCTCCCGTAGCCAACTCCGGCATCTCCTGAATGTTAGAAAGTATCTTTGCACCCATAACAGGGTGTGTCTTTATCATATCGAACTCTTCATTAGTAAGCTTTCCGGGTTTGTTGATAACGGCATCCGGTATACCGATCTTTCCTACATCATGAAGAAGTCCCATCATGTATATATCACTCTGTGCCTTTGACGAATACCCGTGACGACTTGCGATCTCTCTGGCATAAGTCGCAACTCGTGACGAGTGGCCGTTCGTATAGGTATCCTTCGCGTCGATCGCCGTTGCGAGCGATGCCACGACATGGATGAACAGCTTTTCATTCTCCTCGGTCTTTTTCTCAACCTCTGCCGAAAGATTTGACTGCAGGCGTATCAGCTCTATGCTGTGACGAACTCTGAGAAGGAGTACTTCCGGCGTGAAGGGCTTTTTGATAAAGTCCATCGCTCCCAGCTTGAGTCCCTCAACCTCAGTGTCCTCATCGTCATCGCCCGTGAGGAAGATAACGGGAACCTCTGCTTCCTCGGCCTCCATCGTGCGAAGCTTCCTAAGTGTCTCGAATCCGTCCATATCAGGCATTCTGTAATCAAGTAGGATCAGGCTCGGTCGATTTTCCTTCATGAAATCAAGCAGGGCCTGACCTGAAGTAAGCGCAGTCGCGCGTATTCCGTTCTGACTCAATATATGGCCGGCGCGCTGCAGATTCACCTTGTCGTCATCAACCACAACAACCCAATCCGGCTCATCAGCATCCTGCTTTGGTTTGTTGCTTTCGAAGACCATATCGACTTCATAGTTCAGCTTTGCCTTGTCGCCGTCCTCATGCTCGGACCAGCCTTTCAGCATACGGTCTATGACAACATCAATATGATCAGCATCGAGCTCCGGAAGCAGGATAAAGAACTGATCCTTTCCGGTCTGCATCATGACATCGGAGTTTCTGAGTGACCCCTGCAACAGGATCTTTACCTCCTCGATGATACGGAGTACGTCCTCCGATGGAACCGTATCCGCTACCTCGACATTTATAAGTACCTTGAATCCGCTGACATTGTAACGCCCCATGTAGCGCATCATGTAGCGATAGATGATCCCGAATGCCTCCTGGCCCATCCACATAACGCTGTTCGGGATGCTCCTCTCCTCAAGAAGTGAGGACAGAGTCTTTAGGTTCATCTCCATATCCTTCGCGTCTGTTACATTGCTGACGCCTTTTCTGTAAAGAGAGTAGTTGTGCTTTCCTTCTCCCTTGACATCATACAGAGCGGTGTCTGCCATATGGAACAAATCCGAAAATGATGTACCCTGCTCAGGCACGAGTACTGCACCGACACTCGCTCCGAGCGGAACCAAAAATCCCTCGCCGAAAAGCTTTTTAGCTTCTGCCATGATACTCTCATTGAGCTTCACTGTGAAAGCCTTGATCTCCGTCTCATTTATCAGACCTTTGGCAAACACCAAAAACTCGTCTCCACCAATCCTTCCGCAGAGACTTCCATTCGGTACATTATTCTTTATGATTTCAGAAAAAGAGATAAGAATACGGTCACCCATATCATGACCGTAGATATCATTTATAGACTTGAAAGAATCAAGATCTATCATAAGCAGACAGCCGATTTCCTTTTGGCATATCTGCTCCAGTCTTTCGCGTGTTGCGGCCTTATTATAAAATCCGGTCATCGCATCGGTCTGAGCATCCTCTTCTATTCGCTCGATCTTTTCCTTGGTACCGATGACCTTCTCAAGACGCTTCATCAAAACCTCGGGATCAAAAGGCTTGCGGATAAAATCAGACACACCCATTTCGAAGCCTCTGGTCTCGATATCGCTGTCCTCTTCACTCGTCAGGAAAATGACGGGTGTCTCGGATCTGTTTCCCTCTGCCTCCCAGGCACGCAAAGCCTCGAGAGTATCGAACCCATCCATATCCGGCATCATGATATCGAGCAGGATAAGCTCGGGTGTTCCGTTCTCAGCCAAATAATCCAGCATGGCACGGCCTGATTTCAGAGCGGTCACACGGAATCCGCGCTGACTTAAAATCTTTCCCGCAGCCTTCAGATTTGTAGTATCGTCATCAACAACGATGATCCAGTTTGCCATATAATCTCCTCCATAACGATCATTTGATCGATTACCCCTTCAATATAGGAAACGATACAGAGATTATTATATCACAATTTCACACGTCTGTCACGTGAATTTTCGTTGTTTTCGTATAATTTTCGTGGTATTTTGTAAGATTTTTACATGGATTTTACGAGTTCTGAAAATCGGTCCCCGCGCTCTTCAAAATTCCTGAAGTATCCGTAGGATGCTGCAGCCGGCGAAAGTACACAGGCTGAGCCGGATTTTGTCACCTGTTTTGCCTTGGTTACGGCTGCTGAAAGATCGGGTACATAGATCATGTTTTCTGTCGGTGTGAGAGCACTTGTCTCGTCATATACTCTTTTTCCGGAGGCATACATGCAGATAAATGTAACCTCGGGATGTTCCGGAATAAAGCGGATCAGCGGAGTATAGTCGATCTCACGATCCATACCTCCGACAAGTACGGTCGCGCATCCCGGCACGCTCTCTGCTGCCTGGATCGTCGCTTCGGGTATCGTGGAGATAGAGTCATCATAGAAGCGCACTCCGTCTACGGTTCCGATGTACTGGAGGCGGTGCGGAAGTCCCGGAAACTCCTCGATAGCTTTTTTTACCATGGCAGCATCAAGTCCGAAACGCTCCGTCGCCACGTGGTTTACGAAGGATGCGTTGTAGCGGTTGTGCTCTCCGAGAAGGTTCATGGCATCGTCCTCGTAACGGTCAGTCACGCGGATAATATGAGACTTCGGCATGGTTGTCGGCGCTTCGCCTGATACCTTCTGTAACATTGGATCACACAGGTCGGGTACGTCCGTGCCGATGTAGAGGTAGTCTCCCTCCTCCTGAAACTCAGCGATATGACGTTTCGCCCTGTAGTATGTAGCGCGGTCACCGTAGAAATCCAGATGATCCTCATACAGGTTCAGAAAAATACTGATATGCGGAGACACCTTTGTATATGCGAGCTGATGGCAGGACAGCTCAAAAACAGCGATATCATCGCTCTCCATCATCTCGTCAAAACGGTCCAAACACGGAAGGCCGATGTTACCGACAAGGTAAGCGGTGCGGGACTGATCCTTTGCCTCCAGACAAGTCTTCAACACATGGTGAAGGAGCGAGGTCGTGGTAGACTTCCCCTTCGTTCCCGTGATACCGATCACGCGGTCGCGGAACGCCTCTATAAAGAGCGCTGTCTGCGATGTGATCTTGTCAAGGTCACCCTCTGCAAACTGCTCGAGTACTGCATGCTGAAGTCGGATTCCCGGACTTTTGAACACGTAATCATAGCCGGACAGATCGATCTCCTCCGGCTTTGCTTCCGAGACCTCGACCGTCGCTGCCACGGGGTGTTTTTTGAAAAACTCCTCCGTAGACTTCCCTTCACGACCGTAACCCCAGATCAGTATTTTTTTGTCTTTAAATCGATTCAGTATGTCCATCATTACTCCTCGCCGGGTGTATATCATATTGCCATGCATATGTTACAATACAGATTTATCAGTACCTCGTGGCATCAAGTGCCTTATACTCCTCGAAAAGCTCCACGCACGCATCGCGGTCGACCTCCTCGAGATAGTCAGAGAACGCCTCCCTGCCACCGAACTTGTTATCGAACTCCTCATCTCTAAAGCCGATAATCGCATTATCCGCGATCGTGCAACCATAGTAAACCTTGTCTATGTTCGCCCACAGGCACGCAGCCAGGCACATCGGGCAGGGCTCGCCGGTCGTATAGAGCTCGCAGCCTGACAGATCATGAGTCCCGAGTGCAGCCCCGGTGTTTCTGATTGCCGTGATCTCGCCGTGCGCCGTCGAATCGTGGTTAACTAGGACCATGTTGTGACCGCGTCCTATTATGCGGCCATCCTTTACGATCACGGTTCCAAAGGGCCCTCCGTGTCCTTTATTGATACCATCCTTTGCTTCATCGATGGCTTCTGACATGTATTTGTTAATCATCATCATTCCTCCGGCATGTGATATTTTTCTTTCATACGATCCTCGTACTCATTTTTCCGTTAACTGATCCAATATATATTTCTTTACGTTCTCAAGCTTGCTGTTTTTCCATGCGCCCTCATTGGCAGTTTTTGCGAAAGGACAGATGATCCGGAAATCAAGTGCCTCTCCCTCGACACGACCGCTTCGCATCGGGTTCATGAAGTTCTCCTCCCACTTGGCTTCATCGGCATCCTTGTACTGATCGGGGTACAAAAAGATCTGCTGTTTTTTATTTGCCTCGACAAAAGCCTTCGCAGACAGCGGTGCTAAAAGCTCGTACTCATCAGCAGGCACATTTTCAAAAATGAGCGGAAGGTCGGCACTTACTACATGCTCAGTGTCACGGTCTATTATAATACCATACCCCTTGAAGCTGTAGTCGTTTTCGGTCAGCGTCAGGCTCAGAACTATACCCTTTTCCGTGTTAAACTGAGCTCTCTGATAGTTCGTATCAAAGATAAAGTTGCCAAGTGAATAAAAGATTGCTTTATCCCCTACAAGCTCATAGTTCATCGGCACATGCGGGTGATGACAGACGATGATGTCGACACCCATATCGAGGTACTTCAGATATCTGTCGCGCGTGTAAGGCGACGGAAGAGATGTGAACTCCTCACCGCCGTGCGAAACCAGTATGCACCAGCGACATTTACTCTTTATCTCATCTATGGTCTTCTGAATCGTGTCAAAGTCCGCCCAGTTCAGGCATCCCGCCTTATCAGGACCTGCAGGCTTGCAACCTCTCTGATAGCCCACGGCAAAAAGACCGATGCCACCGGCCTCATCAAGTATAACCGGCTTCGCAGCCTCTGTAAGATCCATACCTACACCGAGCGTGGGTATACCGAGACTTTGCGCTTTTTCCATGGAGCTTTTCAGTCCCTCGGGTCCTGCATCCATAATGTGGTTGTTACACAGGTTCCAGATATCTCCGAGCGACTGTAAAAACGGCACGCTGGCCGGATCGATGGTATGCATCAGTCTCATCTCTCTGGCAGAGACGAGCGTTGCGTCATCCTTGCCGATAAGCGGTCCCTCGACGTTTAGTATGACGTGATCCGATGCATGGAATATATCAAGAATGTCCTCAGATACCAGTTCGGTGTCGGTCCATTTTTCTGCCATGAAGTGATCGAAACCGATGTCACCGGTAAAGGTAAGAGTTGTTTTTTCTTTCATGATGATCTCCTGTATAAATGATTATCCGATTACTATTATACATAATAAAAATGAATGATACAAGCTATATCATTCATTTTCTTTAATCTTATACCTCGCATCTCGATAGCTCCCTATTTTTACTATCTTGTCTTCCGTAAGTAACCTGGCGAGCTCAGCTTCGATGGTTGTCTTGCTGACATCCGGCAGACGATCACACAGGTCCCGTTTTGAAACGGGCACATAAGAGTTCATCAGGACGGCCTCTACCCGCTCTTTCTTTGAAGCTTTTTTAAGCGACATATCAATAAAACAGTCATCAAGCTCTCTGTAGCACCTATAAAGAATCTGCATCAGAAAAATTGCAAATGGCATATAATCGTTTTCGTGTTCGTGCCATCCTTTTGATGAACGCTCCAGCGCCTGATAATATGCATCTTTATATTCTTCTATCTGTTTTTCTATGGAAATATATCGCCCTACATCATAACCGTTTTGGTATAGCAGAAGCAGCGTCATCAGTCGGGATATACGTCCGTTTCCATCACGGAAAGGGTGTATGCATAGGAAGTCTAAAACCGCGCACCCTATCAAAAGCACCTTGGGTATTTCCGCATCCTGGCTTGCTTCCTGATATGCCAGGATCATCTGCTCCATGGCTTTCGCTGTTTCTTCTGCAGGAACAGGTCGAAACCGAACTCTTCGGTGTCCTTCATTATCAATTTCGAGTATCATGTTATCCGTTGTCTTATAGTTTCCGGCAGCAGACGGTTCCGCGTCCTGCATGATCATCCGATGGAACTCCTTGATGAGATCTGCATCCATATTCAAATCCGAATAGGACGTATGGATCATGTTCAGAGCGTCCTTATAACCGGATATCTCCGCCTCGTCATGAGATGCCGGCTTTGCTCCCAAGATCAACTCCTGCATCCTATCATCTGTTGTAATGATACCTTCTATGGCATTACTTGATTTCACGGATGTTATGATTGCTTTTTCCCTGAGCGCATCAAAGGTCTCCGCATACAGAGACCTTCTAATCTCCGATTTTGCACGCAGATCCGCTATGATTTCCGAAGTACCGACAATCTTTGCCGGTACCATTCCATTTAAAAAGCTATAGTCATATGTCCTCATTTACTGCCCCCAATACAATTTACTGCATATATTTTATCATAATATATGCAGTAAATCAAGAGTTATATGCAGTAAAAGCACTCACTTTTTAGTTGTTTTTAAAAGCTTCTCATACATAAAAAACATACCCACAAGTATGATCAGAAGATACACTGGAAGTAAAGAAATGCTTATCGTATTCGCGATCACGCCGAAAAGGGGCGGCATGAGAGTCGTCCCCACATAAGCGCTCGCCATCTGCACGCCGATCACAGCCTGCGAGTTTTCCTCGCCGAAGTGAGTCGGCGTAGAGTGGATGACACAGGGGTAAATAGGCGCACAACCCAAACCGATCAGGGCGAGACCGACCAATGCCGGCACGCTCCCGAGTGGGATGAATAAAAATATTATTCCCAAAAGAATAGTCCCGAAACCGATCCGTATCATCTGAGAATCGGAAAACTTCATGGTCATAAATCCGCTGATCGCGCGACCGATGGTGATACCGATGCAGAAAAGACTCGCAAACGATGCGGCTATCTCCGCAGAAACTCCCCTGGATAATGACATAAAGCTCGCGCCCCACAGTATGGCAGTCTGCTCGATAGCGCAGTAGCAGAAAAATGTCACCATCACGGCCTTTGCACCCGGTATGGCGATGACCTCTTTCAGTTTCAGAGCCCGGTCGGGCTTATTTTTATTATCTTCCTGTGACGCGACAGGTCTTTTTTTCCAAAGAGGAAGCGAGAAAACCAGGATCAGAGTCAGCGCTATCTGGATGAAGAAGATAACCCTGTAGCCCGTGTTCCACGTGGTTCCGTTCGTCAGCGCGTATGACATGATGTACGGTCCGATGGAGATTCCGACTCCCCACATACAATGTAACCAGCTCATGTGACGGCTCTCGTAGTGTATGGCTACGTAATTATTCAGTGACGCATCAACCGATCCCGCGCCGAGTCCGTATGGCACGGCCCACAAACAGAGCATCCAAAATTCCGTGCTGATGGAGAATCCAAATAGAGCGAGTGCAGTCATGCCGACGCTGATGGTAGTAACAAGACCGGTATTCAGTTTTCTTGTGATGCGGTCACTCTGCAGTGCGGAGACGACCGTCATGGCTGAAATGATGCCCGATATGATCCCCGCGTAGGAAAGAGGCACATCGAACTGATGCACCATTGACGGCCATGCCGAGCCCAGAAGAGCGTCAGGCAGACCCAGACTTATGAATGAAAGATATATGATCGCAAGTACTAATGATGCCAATACTTTTCCCTCTTTTATGCCCAATCCGGGCATTATCCCATCGTTTTTAGAATTTGAACTTCTCTTTTACCTGATATGGCTCATGTGTCGTCGTACCGAAGTGAGCCCCGTGCATGTTGTCGTAGTACTTTCCGTCCACGATCACAAACGCGTGCGAGTGCGCGGCCCAGATCACATACGGTTGGAATCCGAGATCCTTTGCGCAGGCGGCCACGGCACACGATATCCCGTAGCAATCACCTACCAGGCCACATGAAAACATCTCTATGGCAGATCTGTACTGCCATCCCTTTTTGCCGAAGCCCTGAGGACGCCAGTCTCCGACATATATGTTTCCGCCGACAATCTGCTTAAAGCATTTACGGAACTTCTCCGTCGGGCTGTCTTTTTTATTTGTATGTCTCTTTATAAACTTCCTGGCCAAAAGCATCGCCTGCACCTGCTCTGCACTCTTTGCGTAGCCCTTTCCATTCAGAGGAATATAGCCGGCCTTCTTTCGTCTGTCATAGGCACCGTTTTTCCTGGTATGTAACATCTTATTACCCATCTTGTGCCATCCGCTCGACGCATACCCGTTCTTTTTCACGAGGTAGTTGATGCCCTTTACTTTTACAGTCTTCGTCTTTCCGCTCACTGTGCAAAGCCTGCCGTTCTCATCAAATATCCTGTAGTTCTTTTTGATCTTTATGCTGCCCTTAGCAGCGCGAGCATTTTTCTTGAAATAGTATTTGTTTCCCTGCAGAATCCTCCAGGTGTTCTTCACCGCCTTACCGCTGACACCAAAATAAAACGTGCTTCCTCCGCTGTGGATCAGCGCTTCCGTCACGATCTTTCCGTTGCGATAATAGTAGATCGATCCGTCATCCTCACGGACTATGCCATCCTTAACTATATCGACAGCAGAGCCGCTCGCGGCAGAACCACTGGCCGCTCCATCGTCAGCAAACAGTCCGGCAACAGAGCTTGCCGCCACGCCCTCATCCGTGATCTCGACAAAAGAACCACCGGTCGAAAGGCTCGTACCCTGAGAGCCCTTCAGCAAAAATGGTCCGCTCGCCACCATGGAGACCACACTGAACATATATAAAAACCTGCATAAGTTCATCCTGTTTTTCCTCCCGGCCGAAAACATCTTTCATCAGTCGTTTCGGCTACGTCAATACAATATCACATTTTATCTCATCAGGCAATACGGAATCCGCAAAAAATCCTTGAAAACCCGCGTTTGTTGGGATATAATGTCACTATTAATGAAAAATCGTGGGTTCGGAGGATATATCATGGGATTTCTGACAGTGATTCAGCAGAT
The DNA here is from genome assembly GCA_000687695.1 of Lachnospiraceae bacterium P6B14. Lineage (GTDB taxonomy): Bacteria > Bacillota > Clostridia > Lachnospirales > Lachnospiraceae > Eubacterium_F. The sequence goes on from JHWZ01000010.1 coordinate 87,759, forward strand.
GGGTGTTATAGCGGTTCTGGTCGCTATAGGTGTTTTTGTCGGAAAACGCGGCATCGTCGACAATATGTCATCAAAAAGCATCTCGACGATAGTTGTGGATATATGTAACCCCGCGCTGATGCTCACAAGTGTCCTCGGCGGCAGTATCACCGCCGACCATACGGAGCTCCTCATTGCCAGCGCCGTAGCGGTAATATTCTACGCTGTTTTGGTCCTGATCGGATTCGTCCTCCCTGCCATACTCAAAGTAGAAACCGATAAACGCCGTTTCTATAACATGATGTGTGTTTACACAAACGTCGGATTCATAGGTATCCCTGTGGCCCACGCCGTGCTTCCGCCCGACGGAATGCTCTGCGTGCTGGTCTGCAACGTGATGTACAGCCTGCTCTTTTACACGCACGGAGTGGCTGTACTCAGCGGAAACAAACAAAAGATCAGTCCGTTAAAAATACTGAGTCCGGGCACTATCGCCGCGGTTCTCAGTATTCTTATCGTTTGGTTTCACTTATCCCTTCCGGATGCCGTAAATGAGACAATATCCTACGTCGGAAATGCTACTGTCTTTCTGTCAATGATGCTTTTGGGTGTCTCCATCGCGAGATCCGGTCTTCTTGATGGCATAAAAAGCCTCCGACTCTGGCTTTTTATCCTGATCAGGATGGTCGCACTTCCGGCGCTCCTCGCAGTTATTCTTAAAGCTCTCAACTTAGATCCTGTGATCACTGCAGGGATGTGTCTGATGGCGGCGATGCCCGTAGGCAATCTCCCCCTGATCCAGGCCGAAAAAACAGGAGAGGACACAACTATCCTCTCCCATGCTATCGCTGTGACTACGGCTGTTTCCATCATCACTATCACCGTATTTATGGTGGTGTTATCCTGAGTGCTACCTGATCACCTCATATATCAGCTTCAGAGGTGCAGGCTTTTCGCCTTCGATCCGATACGCGCCACTCTTCAGATGCTTAAGCGCGGTCTCAAGCTTTTCCTCTGAGCCCGCATGCAGAGTCGCTATCACATCACCCTCCGATACCTGATCGCCGAGCTTTTTTTTCATAATAATGCCGGCACTCATATCTATCACATCGTCCTTTTTCGCACGACCCGCTCCGAGCATACCCGCTGCCAGTCCGAAATCCATCGTATTTATCCACGAGATATATCCCGACTTCCCAGCCACAAGCTCGCTCGTACACGGTGCCACGGGGAACTTTTCCGGGTTTTCGATGTATGACAGATCGCCGCCCTGATTTCCGACAACCTCTTTAAACTTCTCCCATGCAGAGCCGTCAGCTATCTTTTCCTTCGCCATCTCTATACCCTGCTCGTAGCTCACTCCGTCCTTCGCCAAAGATATCATCATCCCCGCCAGAGCGTAGCATATCTCCTTCAGATCCTCAGGTCCGTCGCCATGCAGCATCGCGATGGCTTCCTTGACCTCGAGGTTATTTCCTATGGCATATCCCAGCGGCTCGTTCATATCGGTGAGCATCGCCACAGTTTCCTTGCCTGCGCCGTTTCCGATCGCGACCATACGCTCCGCCAGCTCCTTTGCCCGGTCATATTCCTGCATAAATGCACCCGTCCCGACTGTGACATCAAGGACGATCTTGTCCGCGCCGGCCGCGAGCTTTTTGCTCATGATGGATGACGCGATGAGCGGGATGCTCTCTACCGTTCCCGTTACATCCCTGAGCGCGTAGAGCGCTTTATCCGCGGGCGCGAGATCACCGGACTGCCCGACCAAAGAGATCCCGTGCTCTCTCACTGCTTTGAAAAATGTCTCCATACTCAGTGCCGTCTCATATCCGGGGATCGACTCCCATTTATCGACTGTTCCGCCCGTGAAGCCCAGTCCCCTGCCGCTCATTTTTGCGACCGGGATTCCGCACGCTGCCACGATCGGCCCGATGATAAGTGTCGTCTTGTCTCCGACGCCTCCCGTGGAGTGCTTGTCAACCTTGACTCCCGGGATCGATGACAGATCGACGATATCTCCCGAATCCCTCATCGCGAGGGTCATGGACGTGAGCTCTCTGTCACTCATTCCGTTAAAAAAAACAGCCATCAGCATTGATGACATCTGGTAGTCGGGGATGGCTCCCGAAACATAGTCCGCGATCATCTCACGGATCTCTTCATCGGAAAGCTCTCCTCCTTCGCGTTTTTTGCAAATCGCGTCAACAAATCGCATATTATCCCTCCTAGTTAAAGCCAAAGAATTTCTGAGCGAGAGTATACACGAGCTTGATGAAGCCGTTGCCGGCAGCGGAACGACGCTGCGCGAGCTTCAGCCACATTCTTTTATTCACAAGCTTGTACATGCCCGGATTCTTTTTCAGATAATCCCACAGCTCGTCGCGTTCCGCGAGACTCTCCGGCGTTCCGATCTTGACCAAAAGAGCGGTCGACACCAGCATGATCATATCCAGATATTTTACCATGTAGTTCTGGAGCGGCTCATTATCGATCTTGGTCAGATCGTATGCATCGATCATCAGCTTGTTTACTCTTATCTGCTGGTCGATCCTTGAGATCATCACCTTTTCATTTACCGACTGATCCTCGCGGCCGATATAATAGCGGTACATATCCACATCCATGTAGTACATCGTCTTTACGTACGGAAGCGGATTATATACAAAAAGATTGTCTACATAAAACGTATGCTCAGGGAGCTCCAATCCGCTGTTTCTGAGCATCTTTGTGCGGTATATGGCCGCGTGCATAAGAATGTTTTGTGACATCGCAAAGTGCTTACAATGCTTCCAGGTAAACATCTTTCCGACAGGCATCACATTTGAATAGCTTATGGATTTTGATTTATTCTCACTTACTTTTTCATAGACATAATTAACCAAAAACAGATCGACCATTTTGCGATTATCAGTGAGGTCTTTCAGTACTTCGAGCACCTGTAAAAATGCCTCTCTGTCAAACCAGTCATCCGAGTCAAGCACCTTAAAATAGCGGCCTTTGGCCTCCTTGATCCCGGTATTGACCGCTCCGCCGTGGCCCTTGTTTTCCTGATGTATAACACGAATTATATCGGGATATTTTTCCTGAAATTTATCTGCGATAGCAGGGGTATCATCTGTCGATCCGTCATCGATAAGAATGATCTCGACATCCTCTCCACCGACCAAAGCAGTCTTTATCGCATGGTCCATATAATCCTGCGAGTTGTAGCAGGGAATAGCCACAGTCAAAAGCTTCATTGTCATATCCTCCAATTACGGTTTCAAAAAACGGTCCTCACTCATCCATGAGTTCCAAAGCTACATCGAGCGCACGATCCACGATCGCGTCGATGTTGTAGTATTTATACTCTGCAAGCCTTCCAAGCAGAGTCAGCCCGCACTCAGACGCGAGCTTTTTGTATTTCTCATATAACGCATCATTTTCAGCGTTGTTTATGGCATAATAAGGGATCTCACCCTCCGCGCCCGTGTACGCAAAAGGATACTCGCGTACGATCGTCGTTCCGGATTTATCTGTCTCACCCGTCAGATACTTGAACTCAGTGATCCTCGTGAAGTCCTCACTCACGGTATAGTTGACTACTCCGTGGCTCTGGAAGACATCCCTGTCGAAATACTCAAAGTCAAATCTCAAAGACCTGTACGGCAGTCTCCCGTACCTGCAGTCAAACAGCTCATCGATCGCACCGGTAAATATTACCTTGCCCTCGAAAACCTCACCCCTCCAGTAGATCGGCGTGATCGTCCCGGGCGCAAACTCCAATAAATCCGAAGCATTCGTACCGAGCTTAACCCGTATCCCCGGATGATCGAGGAGTTTCTCAAACAGAGCTGTATATCCGTCACGCGGCATCCCCTGATATGTGTCCTGAAAATATCTGTCATCCTTTGACAGCACCACCGGCACACGTCCCGAAACAGCGGGATCGATCTCCTCGGGGGATTTGCCCCATTGCTTCATGGTATACTTCAGAAAAATATTTTGATACACATAATCAGCTATCTTTTTCAGCCTCGGATCATCTGCTTTTTTAAGTTCCAGTATCGGTACTCTCGCATCCGCTCCAAAGCGCTCTATGAGCAGATCCGCGAGCTCATCAGCCTCCGAACCGAAGACCATCTTAAGCGTGTTGAGATTGAACGGGACGGGGATCTCTTTGTCTCCGACCTTTGCCACAACCTCATGACGATAGTCAAACCACTCCGTAAAACGTGACAGATACTTATAGACTCTTTCTATATTCGTGTGAAAGATATGAGGACCGTAACAGTGGATAAGTATACCATGCTTATCCGCCGCATCATAGCAATTTCCGCCGATGTGATCACGCTCATCCAACACCAGAACCTGCTCACCACCTCGCTCTGCGAGCTCTCTGGCTACAACCGCACCCGCAAATCCGGCACCTATAACTATCGAATCATAGTCACTCATATTTTGCCCTCCATGCACAAATATCAGATGATCGTCAGCGCATCCGAGAACCCGGTCATTTCAAATACATCCATGATTGCCTTCGGAACATTTTTCATATTCAACTCGCCACCCTTGTCGAGCATCCCCTGATCCGTCGTAAGAAATACCCTCAGTCCCGCACTTGAGACATACTCGAGCTTTGCGATATCGAGAATGATCTTATCCGCGGATGCGATATGCTTGTCAACCTCAGCCTGCAGCTGCGGAGAAGTTGCAGTATCCATCCTTCCCTCCACATAGATCACAACCTCCGTTCCATTAACCTCTGTAGTGATGTTTAACATATTATCCTCTCTTTCCGGAACGGGACCCGGTGCCCTGCTCCTGTATACATTATCATCTCAAACTAAAGCGATCACAGTCGGTTTTCAAGATCCCAAATATACTCCTCACCCCAGCTGTATTGATTCATAAACTCGCCTACATACGCTCTTATCGCAGCCGGGCTGCCTTTTAAAAAGTCAAAATAATCACAGCTCACTTCATCTGTTTTTATGCTGTACTCATTCCTGTTATGTATGAGCACATGCTCCATCCCGATATCTTTCAGCGTGGTTTTGAGATCCAGGATCAGTACTCTGATATAAGACTTCTTTGAATCCCTTTCCTCGTCCTCCCACAGGACGTCACACAGCTCGTTTCTGCTGGCGGAAGCACCGTTTTTCGCGGTCAGATAAGCCAGTATCTCCTTAGACTTTGATCTGGAAAAATGCAAAGGCTCTCCGTCATACTCTGCCCTGAACTCACCGAAGCACCGAAGTACCAGCTTATCCTCAGGTACACTTTCCTCTATAGGATGCGACAGGTGGTCGAGCTCCTCCTTGATATCCTCAGCGTCCACCGGCTTCATCAGGTAACCGCCGATATGGAGTTTGTAGGCATCAACCGCGTAATCAGGATATGCCGTCGTCATTACGATGTTTACGTCATGTTTTATCTCTTTGAGATTCTTTGCGACTTCGAGGCCGTTCATCCCCGGCATCTCCACATCCAGAAATACCAAAGAGATATCCTCTCTATTCTTCTTTGTGCAAGTTCCACAAAACGCCCTTAAAACACTGGACTTGTGAAACCATTAACTGTTCCGTATAATCTCAAAGTATAGTCATTTTGGATAAGAACCGGCTTCTTTGAGCCTATTTCTGATGATTCTGAGTACAAGGAAGAAAGCGTCGTGTTTTCATGTCATGAAGGCCTTCCTTGTATCCCCGCTCACCTACAGTAACTAACCTCTCATGTCTACCAGGATCACTGACCTCTGTCAGGTCCTAAATTCCTTCGTTCTGTTTATCCATAGTCGGGTGCTGCTCATGCTCCTACATCAGGGTCATCGCCCTATCGAATATGTCAACGCA
>JHWZ01000011.1 GCA_000687695.1 Lachnospiraceae bacterium P6B14
ACCGTTTTCTTGGAAACACCGCAGCTGTACGCGATGTTCTGCTGACTGATTCCCAGGCTGGAAAGCCTAAGAATCTCTCGGTACTTGGTCATAGAACCGACCTCCTTATAATGTATTTGCATCAAAGATGCATACAAACATTATAAGGGATATAATATATCGGTTTCCAGTCCGGAATCATGGTTCCCATTATGCGGAATGACGGTTTCCTGTCATCGGACTGGAGGTGTAGTTTGGGCCGTATTATTCATATATTCTGATATAGTTTTTTTTATTTCTCTTATCTCTTGTCTAAAGATAGGATAATACTTGTAATAATTCCTAATAATCTTCTTTTCACCACCATTATGATATTCAAATAATCCGCATTCAATCGTATTTCCATCGATTCCGATTAAACCCAACCTATTTCCTTCAACGTAGTAAAACTGAGGGCATTCGTACCCCTTTAGCGTTTTTTTGTAAGAAAGATAAAGTCTAGAGGCATACCGCCCCATTTTTGTCCGACTTTTTGGGAGCCCTACACAGATCATCGACACTCCCTGCAGTTTTATCTTTTTGATATGAAACTCGTCCTGACTATAAAAGCCTCTCAATCCATTGTTTTCATAGCATGTAAGATAGATTTGAGGATTTGTCATCTCTTTCACCGCATAACCTGGACAACATAAGAAAACGCTGTACCATGCCAACGATAACACCTCTGTGTCCATACTGTACTTTATTTCTTCAATTTCAGCTAAATACATAGTATTCCTCCTTTGAATTAAAAGCTTGCTATGGCAAGTCATAAGTTGTTTTCTGCGTTCATAAAAATCATCTTGATTAATGAAAAACAGCCCCGATAATAAGTGAATAAAAGAGTACAAAAAACACACCCGGTACGCCGACATAACTGCCGACTGCCGCCATTAGTTTTCCGTCCGATGCGCCAAACATACGCCATCGGAAAAGAAAGAAAAATAGGATCAAAGGGATGATCATCCCTGCGAGCCAGGACCACACACTGTTCAAGCCCTGCAGCTCAAGACGCCTGAATAGGCTTATGAAAAGACCTGCTACCGGAATCGCGTTAGGAATCCGATAACGGGAGAGATCAAAGAGGGAAGCAGGCAGGAGAACAAGGAATACAAAAATGTAATCCATGTATTATCTCCAATCTCTGTCATGACCTGATAGTCATCCCTGTTTCATCTGTAACTATTTTAACACGAAAACAATTTCATTGTCAATGAGCATTGAGACATCGAATTCGACCATTTAGACAAAATGTAATAGGGTTTTCTACGAAAAATATAACAAACATATTATTGATGTTTTTTGTCTTGCAAAAAAAATGCTATGGGTGTATACTCCTCTTTGGAGGTTCATATAATATGAAAACTAACATACTTGAATATATGGATGAAGCTGCAGAGAGGTTTCCCGACAGGGAAGCCTTTGCTGATGATGAGCTGTCTCTCACCTTCGGCGAGTTTTCTTCCCGTGCTAAAAGAGTCGGAAGCATGCTCAGAAATGCAGGAGCGGCAGACGAGCCCGTGATCATTTTTATGAAAAGATCACCGCTTACGCTGACAGCGTTTTTCGGTACCGTGGCGGCAGGATGTTATTATGTGCCTATAGATGTCGAGATGCCGAGACGAAGGATCGAGCTGATCCTCGAGACGACTGAGGCGAGATATATGATCACGGATGACTCGACGATGGACACCGCAAAGGAGCTGGATTTTTCGGGTGAGATGCTCTCATACGAGGATCTGCCTGAAGTAATAGACGAGGCCGCGCTTGAAAGCGTACGGGAAAAAGCTCTCGACGTCGATCCAACCTACGTGCTTTTCACCTCGGGCTCCACGGGTGTGCCGAAGGGAGTCGTGGGCTATCACAAGGGTGTCATCGATTACGCGGAGACTCTGACTGAGACACTCGGCTTCGATGAAACCTGTGTTTTCGGTATGCAGGCGCCTCTCTATCTGGACGCGTGCATGAAGGAGGTATTCTCCACGTTCAAGTTCGGGGCGAAGACCCGGCTTATCCCGTCGGAATGCTTCCTTTTCCCGACGAAGCTCGTTGAGTATCTGAACGAGCACAAGATCAACACGATATGCTGGGTCGTATCGGCACTTACCATGATCTCGAGTTTCGGAACATTTGATATAGTGAAGCCTGAATACTTAAAGAAGATAGCTTTCGGAAGCGAGGTGTTCCCTGCGGGGCAGTTCAATCTTTGGAAGAAAACCCTGCCGGACGCGGACTTTTTCAATCTGTACGGGCCGACCGAGGCTACGGGCATGAGCTGTTATTTCCATGCTGACAGATTCTTTGATGAGGATGAGGTCATCCCGATAGGAAGACCTTTCAAAAATACCGAGATAATGCTTTTGGATGCTGACGGCAAGCCCGTTCCCGACGGAAAAGAGGGAGAGATCTGCATCAGGGGCACATGCCTCACCAAGGGGTACTACAGGAATCCCGAAAAAACAAATGAGGTGTTCACCCCGAATCCGTTAAGGACGGAGTATGACGACAGGATATATCACACGGGTGATCTGGGTTACGTAAAAGGCGGCGAGCTGTACTTCGCCTCCAGAAAGGATCACCAGATAAAGCACATGGGGCACCGTATCGAGCTCGGAGAGATCGAGGCCGACGCGATGAGAGTCGAGGGCGTGAAGATGTGCGCCTGTGTATTTTTCAGGGAGAATGAAAAGATCGTCTTTTATTATGTAGGCGATATCGACAAGAGAGAGCTCACAAAGGAGCTGAAAAAGCGCCTCCCACGGTACATGGTGCCGAACGCGATAAGGCAGATCGACTCGATGCCGCTTTTGCCGAACGGGAAACTCGATCGTATGAAACTGAAGGATATGTACACAGAGAGTAAAAATAAGAAAACGGGCGCTTGAAAAGGGTGTCCGTTTGTGTTATAATGGAAGCTCAGCGATATGGGGATGGAACGTGGATACTTTCTACACATATAGAAAGAAGGATGTAGATCATGGATAGAGAAGAGATTCGAGAGGGCATACTTGCGCTACTCACTGAGCTGCACGAGGATGTTGATTATGAGGATGAGACAGGGCTTGTCGATGGCAAGATACTTGATTCGTTTGATCTGGTGACTCTGGTCACCGAGCTGAATGAGGAGTTTGATGTGGAGGTTACGGCGAGAGATTTTGTGCCGGATAACTTCAATTCGCTTGAGAGTCTGACCGATATGATAGTCAGACTGCTTGATGAGTGAAAACCATAACTGTTTCTGACAGAAGAATAGGGTGGAGATTCTTACAGAAGGACAGTAAGTCGAAAAATGTTTATCAGCTATGAGTTTATAGCCTTTATCATAGGGCTGTTTGTATTATATTATATCATCCCGAAAAAGCTCCAGCAGTATTTGCTTCTGCTTGCGAGCTTAGGCTTTTATTATTGTGCAGGATGGACATATCTGATCTATATCATCGCGACCGCGACTACCGTGTATCTCGCCGGCTGCTATATCAGCAGACAGGACGATAGCTTCGAGCGGATGGCGGAAACAGCATCCAAGGAACAAAGAAAGATGCTGAAAAGGGAGTTTAATTCGAAAAAGAAAACGATGATGCTCCTTTGTCTTATTCTAAATATAGGCATACTTGCCGTGACAAAATATACGGCATTTGTTATCACAAATATAAATCATTTTTTATCAGCTGACAAAGAGATATCCGTACCGGATTTGATAATTCCGCTCGGGATATCTTTTTATACTTTTCAGGCCGTCAGTTATCTTTTGGATGCGTACTGGGGCAAATGCAAGGTGCAGAAAAATTACCCGAAGTTTCTGTTGTTCGTGACATTTTTCCCGCAACTGATACAGGGACCGATAAGCCGTTACGGGGATCTGTCAAAAACACTGTATGGAAAGCATTATTTTGACAGGGTAATGGTTGGCCAGGGGCTGCAGAGGATACTCTGGGGTTACTTTAAAAAGCTTGTTATCGCGGACAGACTATCACCTGCGGTGGCGGAGCTCTTTGACGGAGCAAAGCACTACACGGGCGGATATGTTTTTATCATGATGATATTCTGGGCGATAGTACTCTACGCTGATTTCACGGGAGGTATCGATATAACAATCGGTATCGCGCAGATGCTCGGGATCAGGGTCGAGGAGAACTTTGAAAGACCGTTCTTTTCAAAAAGCATTATTGAGTACTGGCGCCGCTGGCACATCACGATGGGAACGTGGTTCAGGGATTACGTTTTTTATCCCTTCAGTATATCAAAGCCTCTGAGAAAGCTTACTACATTCTCGAAAAATCATTTCGGAATGAAGGTAGCAAAGAGGATCGCGGTTTATCTGTCGACGATGGTATGCTGGGTTGCGACGGGTATCTGGCACGGAGCGGCATGGCACTTTGTTGCGTGGGGCGTGGTGAACGGAGTTGTTATCCTTATTTCCGGAGAGCTCGAGCCTGCGTACGATAAGTTCCATAAAAAGCACCCGGCACTCACGGGCTCATGGGGATATAAGCTTTTCCAGGTCGGTCGTACATTTTTACTTATGTGCTTTATAAGACTGTTTGATGTATACAATTCGGCGAAGCTGGCAGTCAGACAGTTTATCCATATGTTTACGGATATATTTACCTGCCCGGTGAAGGGAGCAAAGCTTCTCGATATGGGAGTATCGGTTGCAGACTATATCGTAGTGGCCGTGGGCGTGGTGCTGATGATCATCGTGAGCATGTGCGGAAGAAAAGAAAGAGTGAGTGCGAGACTTATGCGCGCACCGTATATCGTCAGATATGTATTGCTTTTAACACTGTTTTTGGCAACCGTGATGCTCGGGAAATACGGCTCCGGCATCGATGCCGCGCAGTTTATATACAACAAGTTTTAGGAGATTTAAATGAAACTAATAAAGAACCTTTTTGTCTTCATATTGTCCGCGGCAGTACTCGTCGCTTCGCTGGCACTTCTCACCAGACTCGTGCAGCCGAAGTATGACGGCGGAGAGTTCCCTCTCGAGGGAAACTTCACTTCCGAGTACTATGATGAGACCACGGAACACGACGTGCTCATGATAGGTGATTGTGAGGTGTATGAGAACTTCGATCCTATCACGTTGTGGAAGGAATACGGTATCACGAGCTACATCAGAGGAAACGCTCAGCAGCTCACCTGGCAGTCTTACTACATGCTTGAGGAGGCTCTCGAAAAAGAAACTCCGAAGGTTGTTATATATAACGTACAGGCACTCACTCACAAAAAGCCCGAGAAGGAAGAGTACAACAGGATGACCCTTGACGGGATGAAGTGGTCAAAGACGAAGTGGGACGCAGTGAAGGCATCGATGTGTAAGGGAGAAAGATTTATCGATTATCTTTTCCCGTTACTCAGATATCATTCGCGTATCACAAGTCTCGGTGAAGAGGATCTGACTTATTTTACCTCACCGAGAAAGGTTACCTGTAACGGTTATTACATGAGGATAGATACTCTTCCTGCCAGCGAGGGAGGATTTGATACTACTAAGTGGATAGAGGAGCTCTATCCGGGACAGATCGCCGAGACTCCGGACAAGGAAAAAGATAAGGATGATAAAAAGGCAGAAGAGGATCCCTCTGATGTGGATGAAAGCTTCGGTGAAATAGACGATCCGTGGGATGATATGGATGTTGATAACATCGAGGAAGAGGATGAGGTAGCTGCCGAGGCGGATGATGCAGAGGATACTTCCGAATCGGATGAAGCGGAATCCGAGGAGGATGAAGCCGATGATGAATCATCAATAAAGGATGAGGGCAAAAAGTTCGGAAACCGCCCGATGAAATATCTCGAGATGATAAGAACTCTCTGTGAATCAAAGGGGATAAAGCTGATCCTTATCAAGGCGCCATCGCTGTCCCCGAGATGGTACGATTCAGAAGAAGAGCAGGTGGTAAAATACGCTGAGGAGCATAGTCTTCCTTATATCAATTTTTATAAGCTGATAAAGGAAACAGGAATCGATTACGAGACTGACACCTACGACGGCGGACTCCATATGAATTATACCGGAGCAACGAAGCTGTCAAAGTGGCTTGGAAAAGAATTAAAAGAAAAGTACGGGATCAATGATCACCGCGCAGATAAAAAACTTGCCGGAGTATACAGAGAAAAGGTCGAGTGGCAACAGAAGATAATAGACGCGCAAAAAGCGGAGCTTGATCTGTATGGCGAGATCAAAAACTATTAAGCAAAAGTAAAGAAAGGAAGAAAAAGATGAAAAAAGAAATGAGAAGAATCTTAAAAAGTGCAGTGGTATTTTTACTCGTGATGAGTATGGTTGCGCCACTCATCTTCACTACAAAAAGTGAGGCTGCAAAAGGATACTATTTTAAATACTCAGACGTGAGTGTTACTATGGGAAGCAAAGCTAAAAAGCTTATAAAAGCAGCCGGCAAACCTATTGCGATGAAAAAGAAAAAGAGCTGTGCGTTCAAAGGCTATGACAGAACCAGACAGTATACTGATTTTATTCTCTACACGTATACAAACAGTAAAAAGGGAGCCGAGTATGTGAACGGCATCACCTTCAGAACATCCGCTGTAAAGACAAAGGAAGGAATCGGTATCGGAAGCTCAAAGCAGGATGTAGTAAATGCATACGGAAAAAGCCCGAATGAATTCGGAATGGTAATGTGCACAAAGGGAAAAACCAAGTTACAGATCAAAATAGATAATAACAAGGTTTCGGCACTCAGATTTTTGCTTAAATAATGGTGGTGGAATGATCGGATGAAAAACAGGGGATATGTATACGGATCAAGGATTTGCTTTACGGTGTTATTTGTATTGCTTTTTTGCGCGACGATACTGTGTGCGGGCAAGGTAAGTAAGGCCGATACGGAACAGAAAAGTCCCAAGGTTTTGGCGAAATCCTCAGAGGTATATCTTACAAAGATGAGGATGGAAAAGGATGTTACATCCCCGAGCGGATACAGGTTTTATGCAAAGATAAAAAACGCATCAAATCACTATGTAAAAAAGGTGGTATATACTTATAAAGTAAGCTATACCATCAAAGGAGATGCATCCCAATCCATCCCTGATTCAGTTCAGACCGAAACAGAGACGCTCATAGTAAAAGGGATAGAATCAAAGGATGTTTCCGAGGAGGTCTCATGTGTCGGGGATCAGCAGGGAACCGTAGAGTCGATGAAGTTTGAATCCGAACAGGTATTTGCCGGCGACGCCGTATGTACCTACTATCCCGATACGGATACATACAAGACCGAATGGGGAACACCCGATACAACAGCACCTGTCATATCCGGGAGTATCGGTAAAAAAAGTATCTGCGGATCGGATATTTATCTGACTGTTTACAGTGACAAAAAGAAGGGTTTCAATTACAAAAGATTTATCACCGCTTCGGATGACAGAGATTTAGAGGTAGACATTTCGGTAGATACCTCGAAATTGGATTTCGATGAGGGAGGAAAAGGAAAAGTGTATTTCACCGCTACGGACAGCGCGGGTAACAAATCGAAAGCCTGGAGCTATGTCAGGGTCATAGCCGGTGATAATCTGGAAAAGTGTTGCGATACCGTCCTGAAAAAAATAACGAAGAAGGATTGGTCGCTGATAAAGAAAATACGTGCTATCTACACTTACGTCAGAGGACATATTTCTTACTCCGATCGTGAGAAGCATGTCAACTGGAGAAATGAGGCTCTCGAAGGAATGATGTATCAGGCGGGCGATTGTTTTACTTATTATTCTCTGAGTCGTGCGTTACTGACCAGAGTGGGCGTGCCGAATGTCATGATCAGAAGGTATCCGCATGTGAATAATTATGATCATTTTTGGAACCTCGTTTATATCAAAGGCGGATGGTATCATTTTGACGCCACACCGAGACGCCAAGGAGGGAACTTCTGTTTGGTGACTGACAGCCAGCTCACCGGCTATGATTCCGGAACGATGTTTAGGTTCAAAAAGAGTTTATATCCGAAGAGAGCAACAAAAAAACTCTCACCGGATCCTAAAAAAAATATGTAATTAAAAAACGACCGGCAGGATAAAAATGAAACAAAAGAATGATAAAAAAACAATAGGAATAATAGGCGGTCTCGGACCGATGGCATCTGTTTATCTGACAGAGCTTATCACCATGATGGCGGACGCGAAAAAAGACCAGGACCATCCCAGGATGCTCATGTATTCGATCCCTGATACACCGGACAGAACTGCATATTTGGAAGCAGTATCAGCCGGAGGTGATGCGGATGCGGAAAGCCCGCTCCCTCATATGCAGGAGGCGGCCCGAGTCCTGGAGAGTGCAGGAGCAGGATTTATAGTTGTGCCATGTGTTACCGCTCAGTGTTTTTACGATGATATATGTCAAGCGGTAAGAATACCTGTCGTTTCATTTAATGTAAATGTAGCAGAGGCTGTTGCGGAAATGGGCATCAAAAAAATAGCGCTGTTTGCTACAGACGGAACGATAAAAAAGGGAATACTTGAATACGAGTTTAAAAAGAACGGAGTAGAGGTGATGAAACCCGAGCCTGAGTGTCAGGCCGAGGTTATGAAATTGATATATGACGAAGTAAAGACCGGAGAGATAACAGAGACCACCGGAGCGGAACGTGCCCAGAAAAGGTTGAATCAGTTAGCTGATATCATGCTTGAACAGGGAGCTGAAAGAGTAGTGCTCGGATGCACGGAGCTTTCGCTGATACGAAGGGAAGCTCTTCATATGCGAACTGCGTCCAAAGGACGTTTTATCGATATGCTTGAGATCCTGGCAGCTAAAGCGGTAAGTCTTAGCGGGGCCGGTCTCCGAAAGGATTATGAGCTATGAAAAAAGGTAGCCGTGTCAAAGCATTTTTCACCCGAAAAAAACGGGCTTGCTTTGTCATGGCATTTTTTGTATCCGCACAGGTGGCATCAGGTGCGGCGGTGAGTGGCGGTGCTGTTTATACAGATGCGCTCGGTAGTCTCCGCTCGTATAAGGACAGTCCTGTGATCACCGGATATTTCAGCTATAGAGGAGCGTCCTCATCCAAGGATAAGAGGGAGAGATTCTTTTATTCGGACGGATATTTTAAAGAATCGGCAACGGTGTATGATGAGCATCTGGCGACCATGTCCATGTGTCTGGCGGGAGCTGCAATGTCGTCTTATGAGGGTGCGCAGATCGACTATCCGACAAAGTCCGTAAATGCGAGAGAACTGTTGGATCGTATAGGATGTACTGACATCTGTGTGAACTCCGATTTTATGGTGAAGCCCGGTGAGGATACCATAGGAGTTTGTCTCGGAAGAAAGATGATAAATATAGATGGCGAGGAGTATACTCTGATACCGATCGGTATCAGGGGAGCCGGTTATGAAAAAGAGTGGATAGGAAATATGAAGGTCGGCTCCGAGGGTGATTCGGCCGGCTTCAGGACAGCGTGTGACAGAGCGAAGGAAACCGTCGATGCCTATATAAAAAAGCTCAATATAGATACGACAAAAACGAAGTTTTGGATAGTGGGCTTCTCGAGGGCGGCAGCGGTAACGGACATGCTGACCGCAGCGCTTACGGACGCATATGATCCGACAGGGGCGAACGTATACGGCTATTCATTCGCGACACCTCAGGCGGCTTATAACAAAACGAGGAGTTATCCAAACTCTCATTGCACGATAAATACTTCCGATGCCGTGCCGAGAGTGGTGCCGGCGTATATGGGCTTTTCACATTATGGTGATGATGTGTATTTGGATGATGTATCACCCGGATTCAAAAGCTACAGAGTGTCGGTTGAGTATGCCGTGGATATGGGGAGTCTGACCATACCCCAGAATCTGGTTTTCTCGGAAACTGATACGTATCCAAACCAGAGTGTATTTCTCGACAGATTGATAGATGCTCTTCAGGGTGCTGTGTCTCCTGACAGACAGTCGTTTTCGACCCGAAAAATAGAGGACGGAGAGACGTTCGAGCAGATACTCGCAAAGCTTTTAAAGTTTATGATGACATCAGATTCGAAGCATGTTGAGGAAGTGGCCTTAGCGGTTTCCGGTTTTCAGGACAGACTCGGAGTGGATGGCCTTTTAAAGCTTTCCGATATGGTCAATGCCGTAGAGGAAGGAATAAACACCGTAGAAAAGCCCGAGCGCGAAGAGCTGTACGCCACGACCTGGCAATGGTTCAGACCCGGGCTCGAGAGCACGCTTACAAAGGATGAGTTTGAAAAGCTCGGTAAAATGTGGGAGTCATTGAACTATATTCTTTTTGAGATAGCACATTACGACTATGTACATTCCGGAAGAGAGGGCTTCGCTCTGATAGGAACACTGATGAAAAATATGTCTCTTATCGGAGGGGCGCATAATCCGGAAAAATACTTTGATCTTGTGAAGTCAAAGGACAATTTTTACATGAATGAGATCGGCGCTCCCGTTGAAAAAACAGAGGATGTTTTTCGAATAGGAGAGGCATCGGATGTGGACGCGGTAGTGTATGCTGACGGAAAGCCCGTAGCAGCGATACGAGGCGGGCGTACGAGTGCGGCTCACGACGGATCGGTATGTACAAAAAGACTGAGCGACAAGGGAAGCGATCTGAAGGCTGCGTATGAAGGGATTTTGTATGAGAACCTGAATCCGGACAATGAAAGAGCCGTGACCATGGATGCCGGAACGGATTACAAGGTTGTGCTTATCGCGAGAGAACGTGGAGAGGATGTAGAGTTTCAAAAATGGATAGATGAGAGCGGGACCGAGCTTTCTCAGAGTGAGACCTTCGAGATGGCCGTAAACCATGGCCATGCGCAGTTTGAGATGGTAAAACCTGTTTACAGGACCGTGCCGAAGCCTACGCCGTCTCCGGGGCCTGCTTCCGCACCTGAACCTGAGCAAAAGCCGGGCGGTATCCCGGGCTGGATTTATATGGTCGCAGGAGGCATAGCGGCAGGTGGCGCGGTCGGCGGAATATATGCCAAAAAGCGAATAAACAAAAGAAAAAGAGATAACTTGCATTGACGGACGATTTTTGATATAATATAAACTTGCGTGAGCGTGAGAGTGATCACGCTGAAATGCATAGTGAAAGGAGCAAACAAAAAATGGGTGAAAGCAAGATTATGCTTGGTAACGAGGCGATAGCCCGAGGAGCCTACGAGGCCGGAGTTAAGGTCAGTGCGGCGTATCCCGGCACTCCCTCTACCGAGATCAGTGAAAACATCGTGAACTATCCCGAGATATACGCGGAGTGGTCACCGAACGAGAAGGTGGCAACAGAGGTTGCGATAGGTGCGTCGATGAGTGGTGTAAGAGCCATGGCATCCATGAAGCACGTAGGACTCAATGTCGCATCTGATCCGCTCTATACGGTTTCATATATCGGATCTAACGGCGGACTTATGCTGGTTGTTGCCGATGATCCGGGACTCTACAGTTCACAGAACGAGCAGGATACACGCGCGATAGCACGTGCTGCACTCGTTCCGGTACTCGAGCCGTCAGACTCACAGGAGGCAAAGGACTTCGTCGGGGAGGCATTCCGTATCAGTGAGGAGTACGACACTCCCGTCATACTGCGTACGACTACCCGTCTCGCACACAGCCAGGGACTCGTTGAGCTGAAGGACAGAGTGGAGCCCGATGACAAGCCTTATGAGAGAAACGCGGCTAAAAATGTCATGATGCCGGGAAATGCCATAAAGCGTCATCTCGTCGTAGAGGACCGTATGAATCGTCTTGAAAAAGACAGCTCGGATTTTTCGATCAATAAAGCAGAATACGGTGATACAAAGATAGGCTTTATCACAAGCGGTATCCCTTATCAGTATGTGAAGGAGGTATTCCCTGAGGCATCTGTTCTTAAGCTCGGAATGGTATATCCTCTTCCGAAAAAGCTTATAGAGGAGTTCGCGGGGAAGGTTGACAAGCTTTACATTTTTGAAGAGCTTGAGCCTGTCATCGAGGAGCAGGTGAAGGCTTGGGGAATCGAGTGCGTCGGCAAGGAGATATTTACCAAGCAGGGAGAGTACAGTGCAAATCTGCTCAGAGAGAAGCTTCTTGACAGCGCTGTTACACAGAAACCATATCAGGATCTGCCGGCACGTCCGCCGATCCTTTGTCCGGGATGCCCGCACCGTTCTACGTTCTCGGTGCTTAAAAAGCTCAAGCTTCATGCAGCCGGAGATATCGGATGCTATACGCTCGGTGCGGTTCCGCCGCTCAGCGTCATCGATACTACGGTATGTATGGGATCATCCATCTCAACCCTTCACGGAATGGAGATGGCAAAGGGGAAAGAATATATCAAAAACTGGGTAGCCGTTATCGGAGACTCGACATTTATGCATACCGGAGTTAACTCCCTGATCAACATGGTTTACAACCAGGGAACCGGAACGGTCATCATCATGGATAACTCGACAACGGGTATGACAGGCCATCAGGATCACGCGGCTACAGGAAAGACTCTTCAGGGAAAAGAGGTTCCTGCGATAAGCATCTACAAACTGTGTGAGTCCATCGGCGTGAAAAATGTAGTCGAGGTCGATGTGTTTGACATAGACAGGTTCGAGCAGGTTGTAAAGGAAGAGGTTGCCAAGGATGAGGTTTCCGTTATCATAGCGTGTGGACCTTGCGCACTTTTGAAGGGAATGAAGTTCCCGAACAAGTGCGTACCGAATCCGGACAAGTGCAAGAAGTGCGGAGCATGCTTAAAGCCCGGATGTCCGGCTCTTACAAAGAATGAAGACGGTACTATTTCTATTGATGAGACCATGTGTAACGGTTGCGGACTTTGCAAGAGACTCTGCAAGTTCGATGCTATTGATATTGTTCAGAAATAAGGAGAATACTATGGAAACGAAAAATATAATGATCGTCGGAGTCGGCGGACAGGGAACACTCCTTACAAGCAGGATCCTCGGAGGGATCATCAGAAAAGCCGGCTATGACGTAAAGCTTTCAGAAGTTCACGGAATGGCACAGAGAGGTGGCTCTGTGGTTACCTATGTGCGTTACGGTGATGTTGTAAGAGAGCCTATCGTTGAGGAAGGTCAGGCTGACCTTTTGATCGCGTTCGAGAGACTCGAGGCGATGCGCTACGCGCACTTTTTGAAAAAGGATGGAGTTATGATCGTAAACGATCAGAGGATGGATCCCATGCCCGTTGTTATGGGGGCGTGCGAGTATCCGAAGGGAATCCTCGAGACTCTCGAAAAGGAGCACAAGGTTATCTCCATCGACGCAATGGATGAGGCGAAAAAACTCGGTAACGCGAGAGTATTTAATACGATCATCATCGGTCTCGCTGCAAAGAATATGGATTTTGAAAAACAGCAGTGGCTCGATGTGATCGCTGAGACTGTACCGCAGAAGACGGTAGAGATAAACCAGAAGGCATTTTTGGTCGGATACGAGGCGTGACCAATCATAACTTATGGGGGAAGCTATGATAGTTGATATTCATGCGCATACTTATCCTGACGAGATAGCTGAGAAAACAGTAGCTAAGCTTGGCGAGATAGCAGGTGTGAGTGCGCATACAGACGGCACGGCAAAGGGATTATCCGAAAAGGCAAAGGAAGCGGGTATTGACTACACCGTGATCATGCCTGTTGCCACAAATCCTCATCAGGTCGCAAAGATAAATGAGGTTGCATACAAAACAAATCTTTCCTCATCAAGGAAAGGCTTGTTGTCGTTCGGCGCCATACATCCCGATTCGCCGGATTATAAAAGAGTGCTCAGAGGTATAGCATCGCTGGGGTTAAAGGGTATCAAGCTTCACCCTGACTACCAGGGGGCATTTTTCAATGACATCCGGTACAAAAGGATCGTGGATACGGCAACCGAATTGGGATTGTATATCATGATCCATGCCGGGGTGGATATAGGACTACCGGAGCCGGTGCATGCGACACCGGATATGATCCGCGACGTTATCCGCGAAACAGGGACCGACAGGCTTATCCTCGCTCATATGGGCGGATGGAAAATGTGGGACGAGGTAATGGAAAAGCTTGTAAGTGAGAATGTCAGACTGGACACATCGTTTTCGACAGGTGCTACGGAAGTGGACGGGATGCTCGACGAAGACAGGTTTGTGGAGATGGTAAGAGCGTTCGGCGCAAACAGGATTCTTTTCGGGACCGACTCGCCTTGGGCTTCGCAGAGAAAGAGCCTGAAATGGATCGAGCATACATCGTTAAAAAAAGAAGAAAAAGAATTGATTCTCGGTAAAAATGCTGAGGTGCTTTTGAATCTCAATAAATGATCGCCGCTGGAGGATGCTATGAGAAAAAAGGAAGACGAATTCAAAAAGCTCGAAGAAGAGATGGTGGAAAAGGGCTCCATGGTAAAGCCCTTAGAGCGTGAAGCACCGCCTACAGTAGAGCAGATTGAAGAGGCACTCAGAAGGAGAGAGGAGGAGACTCTCAGAGAAGAGGATCCGAAGTTTGTTTCTCCCGAGGAGGAGGAAGCATTTCGCAAAAAAAAGGGAAAAATAGTCAGGATCGTAGTTTTGGTTACGATCCTTTTAGTGCTGGGTGCGGGAGCATTTTTCGCATGGAAACTGCTCGGTCCGAGTACTACAAAAGCAGATATAAATAAGGAGTTTAACATCGGAAAGGATGAGGTCGCACTCATCATAGACGGTCAGATATCGGAGAAAAAAGGACGCGTGATAGATGGGCAGACCTACGTTCCGTCAGATATCGCGGGTGCCTATATGGATAACAGGATTTATGTTGATACAAAGGCAAAGATCCTTTCCTATGCGACAGAGGAGGGTGTTACGGACTATGCGTTAGACGAGGAAAAGGATGGCGAGAAGCCTTTAGCGGAGGCTGACGGGACTCTATATGTGGCACTTGGATTCGTCGCTAAAAATGCGATATGTGAGTACAAGGAGTATGAGAATCCGAGTCGCATAACTATCTTCTATGACAGGACGAAGACTTATTCGGTAGCGACACTCGGGCGTGAGGAGAGAGTTCGAAAGGGTCCGGGAAACAAATACCCGTACATCATGGATATGGAAGAGGGCGAGGAGCTTTTTATAGATCCTGAGAGAAAGGCGGAGAATGAATATCAGCCGATCATAACAAAGGATGGAATAAAGGGTTACATCACGACCGAGTCGATAAAAAAGACCGAGTCAAAGACCCTTGAGTTTTCCAAGGAGCCTACCTCTTTTACACAGAAGGCAATAGATGGAAAGGTTTGCCTTGGCTGGCACAATATCGGCAGTGAAAACTATACAACTCTTCCGATGAACGTGTCAGTGGCTACGACGCTAAATGTCATCGCACCAACCTGGTTCGTGGTCAGCGATAACAAGGGAAATGTATCGTCCATAGCAAATAAGCAGTATGTCGATGAGGCACATGCTGCGGGACTTCAGGTATGGCCGACATTGAGAGATTTCCCGACAAAGGGACTGAAGCATTCAAAGGTGCTCGGCTATACGAAGTACAGAAGAAAGCTTGTAGAAAATGTGATAGCTCAGGCAACGGATCTCGGTGTGGAAGGAATCAATGTCGATTTTGAGCAGGTGCCGTCAAAGGCTGCCGGTGGATACCTTCAGTTTTTGAGAGAGCTTGTGATCGAGGGACATAAAAACAACTTGATCATATCCTCTGATAACTATCCGATACGTGAGTACAACAGCTACTATAACCCTCAGGAGCAGGGACGCGTTGTGGATTACGTAATATTCATGGCGTATGATGAGCATTATGCAGGAAGTGAGCAGGCGGGAAGTGTGTCCTCCATCCTCTACGTACAGGATGCTGTTGCAAAGGGTGTACAGAGAGTGGACAAGGACAGAGTCGTGATCGGACTTCCGTTCTTTACGAGGCTGTGGCTTGAGACCGAGACTGACAATGGCGTGGAACTCACCAGTGAGGTCATGAACATGAGCGAGGCCGAGAACTGGGTATATGCCCGTAGCTTAAAGCCAAAATGGGACAAGGAGATCGGACAGAACTACGTCGAGTGCAAGGAAGGAAAGAAAAAGACCTACAAGCTTTGGATGGAAAACGAAAAATCCCTGAAGCTGAAACTCAAAGAGGTCAAAAATCAGGATATCGCGGGAGCGGCATTCTGGGCCATGGGTGGAGAGAGAGCCATCACATGGGAAACGATTGCAAAATCGTTCAAATGATGCTTGTTTATTTGCCAAAAATGTGTTAAACTAGGAGAGATGTATGCAAACAAGGATTATCTCATGGGATAAGACTGAGGGATATCAGCCCGAGGACCTGCGCGACGCCGCAAAGATTCTTCGCGAAGGAGGGTTGGTGGCGTTTCCGACGGAGACGGTTTACGGACTCGGTTGCAACGGGTTTGACGAGAAAGCCGCGTCCAAGGTCTACGAAGCAAAGGGGAGACCCAGTGACAATCCGTTAATACTGCATATCGCCGAGAGGGAGGAGCTCACTGAGCTTGTGAAAGAGATCCCGGAGTCGGCGGAAAAACTGATGGATACATTTTGGCCGGGGCCCATGACACTTATTTTCAGAAAGTCGGACAGGGTACCACAGGCGATAACAGGCGGTCTTGAGACCGTAGCGATAAGGATGCCCGCACATACGGGCGCGAGAGAGCTTATAAAGGCAGCGGGATTACCGGTAGCTGCTCCTTCGGCAAATCTGTCGGGGAGACCTTCACCTACCATGGCTGCCCACGTGATAGAGGACC
The DNA here is from genome assembly GCA_000687695.1 of Lachnospiraceae bacterium P6B14. Taxonomy (GTDB): domain Bacteria; phylum Bacillota; class Clostridia; order Lachnospirales; family Lachnospiraceae; genus Eubacterium_F. The sequence goes on from JHWZ01000011.1 coordinate 16,681, forward strand.
TCGATGGCAGAGTTGATATGATCATCGATGGCGGAGAGGTCGGAATAGGTTATGAGTCTACAATCCTGGATATGACAGGGCTCAGACCCGTTATACTCAGACCGGGATTCATCACGAGAGAAATGATCGAGGGCGTCATCGGTACACCCGGTGACGAGGCGATACCTGAGGCTTCGGAAGTGAGCGGAGATATAGTTCCGAAAGCACCGGGTATGAAATACAGACACTATGCACCGGTAGCTGATCTTACCGTGGTCAGGGGTGATGAGGAAGAGGTCGAGAAAAAGATCGATGAGTTAGCGAGACAGTTTCCTCAGGACAAGGTCGGCATTCTCACCACTGACGAGAGAAAGGATCTGTACGATTACGGAGTAGTTCTTTCTATCGGATCGATGAAGGACAATACTCTTGGGCACGGCCTGTATGGATCTTTGCGAGAGTTTGATCATCTCGAGGTCATGCATATTTTTGCGGAGACCTTCTACGGAAATGAGCAGGAGGATGCTCTGATGAACCGCCTGATGAAGGCGGCAGGCGGTCAGGTGATTGATCTGATGGATTATCACCGTGTGATTTTTGTCTGTAAGGAAAACGTAACGATATCACCCATGGCTGAGTGGATCATGAAGAGTATCGTTATGGATAAATCCATCGAGATATGTTCAAGAGGATTGGTTGTTCTTTTTTCCGAACCGATCAATCAAAAAACGATAGACCTTTTGATATCGCACAGCGTGCCGATAGAGGAGCAGTCCTCGAGACTCCTTCGTGAGGAGGATATGGATGAAAACACGTTGGTGATCACGATGACATTTACCGAGAAGGTAAAGGTGTTGGAGCAGTTCGATCAGACAGAGCATGTTTATACGCTGAGAGAGTTCGTCGGACTCGAGGATGATGTTATGGATCCGTACGGTGGCGACGAGAGCGTATATGAATCGTTGTACATCGAACTCAAAGACCTTTTGTATAAGATGAAAAAGAGATTGGGGTGGCAATGATGATAGCTGTAGGAAGTGACCACGCAGGATACGAATTAAAGCAGGAGATACTCGAGCACCTGAAGGAAAGAGGGGAGCAGTTCGAGGATTTCGGATGCTTTTCAAATGAGTCAGTTGACTATCCTGTTTACGGAAAAAAGGTTGCGCAGGCAGTAGCAAGTGGCGAGTATGAGAAAGGCATTTTGATCTGCGGCACGGGTATCGGTATTTCGATCACTGCGAACAAGGTTAAGGGAATCAGAGCAGCACTGTGCGGCGACTGCTTTTCAGCTGAGGCGACCAGACTACACAACGACGCAAACATCCTTGCTCTCGGAGCAAGAGCAGTGGGTGGTGGCCTTGCACTAAAGATTGTTGATACATTTTTGGATACGGAGTTTTCGGGAGATGAGAGACATGCCCGGAGGATCAGACTGATCGAGGAGGACTGATGTTAGGAATAATCGGATGCGGCAACATGGGTCAGGCGATGTTGACCGGTATTTTGAAAAATAAACTGTACGAGCCTTCTGATGTGATCGTTTCACATCTCGATGAGGAAGCGCTCAAGGATCTTCATGATCGCTTGGGAGTGAATACTACAACTGATAATGTAAAAGTGGCTGAGAGCGCGGATGTGCTTTTGATCAGCTTAAAGCCATATCAGTACGCGGATGTTATTCCCGACATCGCGGATGTGGTTACAGAGGACAAGCTTGTTATATCTATTGCTGCAGGTCAGACGATAGACTCTGTAATGGGGTATTTCGGAAAGGCTATACATCTGGTACGTACCATGCCAAATACCCCTGCCTTAGTCGGAGCGGGAGCGACCGGCATGTGCTTTTCCGACATGGTAACAGAGGAAGAAAAGAAAAAAGCAGTAGAGATTTTTGAGAGCTTTGGTATCGTTTCGATCGTGCCGGAGTCTCTGATAGATACGGTTATCGGCGTGAGCGGAAGTTCACCGGCTTATGTGTTTATGATCATCGAGGCTATGGCCGATGCTGCCGTGGCAGACGGTATGGCCAGAGCGGATGCTTATCGTATGGCGGCGCAGAGTGTGTATGGCAGCGCGAAGATGGTTCTCGAGACAGGAAAGCATCCGGGAGAGCTGAAGGATATGGTTTGCTCGCCGGGCGGGACTACCATCGAGGCGGTACGTGTGCTCGAGGAGTGCGGCTTGAGAAGCGCGATCATCGAAGGGCAGATGGCATGCGTCCAAAAAGCTAAAGATATGAGCAAGTGAGATGCGACGGGGCGGCTCTGATTTCTCTTGCCCCTGTAGGACACACATGAGGTATATATCTTGAGAAAGAGAGACGACGACAAGAATAGACGCGAGATTATGACGGCCCTTGCGATGATCTTGCAGATAGGGTTAGCTATACTCGTATGTATGGCGATGAGTCTGGGTATCGGATGGTATCTGGATAAGTTGTTTGGAACAAAGTTCATTCTTATCATTTTTATGATCATAGGAATGCTCGCATCGATCAGAAGTATGATGGTTCTGACCGGAAAGTATAAGCCCGGTTCGGATACAAAGACTACTGATACTAAAAGAGAAAAATCTATGCTTGAACAGTATAGAGATTATGAGTTAAAAGAGGACAAGGATAACTGATGGAGCCTCAGGATGAGTTGATGAACGATACGGATACAGCCGTTATTAAAAAGTTTCCGGATCGGTTGATCGCGAAAAAAACTCTGCACAGAGTGATCCTCGGCATTTGGATCATCGCTGCGGTTGTGATAGCGGTAGGCATCTGGTTCGTGCCGAACATCCTCGCGTGCTTAGCGGGTGAGCTTATCGGCAGCGGTATCGCGACGGCGCTTATGTTTCACCTGTATCACTGCATCGATGTGGAGCTGGATATCGGTGAGGTAAAGGCCGGGGCGCATTCCAAATGGAACGCGATGATACGTCTTGCGATAGAGATTTTGGCGGTCGTGGGATGTTGTTTCATACCGGAGTGGATAAACCCGATAGCGCTCCTCATTGGACTCTTCGGAAGAAAGTTCGGAGCGATGATGGTGCCTCTGTTCTTTGATAAGGAAAGAAACGGTCAGATGACCGAAGAGGATAAAGAGCAGTTAAGAAAGCACGGAAGGCTGCTTTCAAGAAAAGAAGCGGAGGAGCTTCTTGAGAAGGAATTATCTCAGCAGGAAGAAGCGGTGAACGAAGAATAATTATGTGTGTCTGAGAGACGCGCATGGGATATAGAATAACAAATGGAGGAGACAGCATATGGAAAATGTCGATTTTTACGTCCATGGTTACCACAAGCTAAGCTTTTTGGGAGCAGATGTCTACATCACGACTACCCACGTGTGCTTGGCGATAGTCATGATCATTTTGATCATCTTCGGTATCGTAGCACATAGGACGATCAAAAAGGCAGATCCGACCAAGGCACCAACAGGATTTCTAAACATCCTTGAGCTTTTGGTGGAAACGGTGGATGGTCTGGTTCTCAGTAACATGGGAAAGACTCTTGCGCCGAAGTTCAAAAACTATATCGGTGTGCTGTTCACACTTATCATAGTGTGCAACCTGTCCGGTCTTTTCGGACTGAGGCCTCCGACTGCTGACTACGGTGTGACACTGCCGCTGGCGCTCATTACATTCGCGATGATCCAGTACCAGGGATTCAAGTGGCAGAAGATGGGCAAGATCAAAGGACTCTTCGAGCCGATATTTTTGTTCCTTCCGGTGAATATCATCAGTGAGTTTGCTACTCCGGTATCTCTCTCACTCCGTCTTTTCGCCAACATCCTTTCAGGAACAATGATGATGACACTCATCTACGGATTGCTTCCGAACTTCATCCTGATCGGTTGGCCCGCCGCATTGCACGGTTATCTCGACGTCTTCGCCGGCGCGCTGCAGGCATACGTGTTCGCAATGCTAACGATGGTATTCGTTTCAAATGCTGCGGACATCCAGGACTAAAAAGTAACGAACGACTAACGCGTTTCCAGTACGTAGTTTATCTGTTTAAACTACGACCGCGCTCAAGCGGATGGTTGGTGTGGTTGTTTAAATAATGTAAGTAATAACAGAAAATAAAGTCCGCATAACGCGGCAGAAAGTGAGGAAACTATTATGGAAATGGCAGAAGCTATTATCAGAGCAGCATCCGCGATTGGAGCAGGTTTGGCGGTTATCGCCGGTATCGGACCCGGTGTAGGCCAGGGTATCGCAGCCGGTTACGGAGCATCCGCTGTAGGACGTAACCCCGGAGCCCGCGGTGAGGTAATGTCAACAATGCTTTTGGGACAGGCCGTTGCCGAGACAACAGGTCTTTACGGTCTGGCTGTAGCGATGATCCTGATGTTCGCGAATCCGCTGCTTCCGTAATCTCTCCGGAGGTACATTTTTAAAAAAATGGAAAGGAGGGATATGAGTTGGATCCCAGAATATTTGGGTTAGACGCCCAGACATTATTTGACACATGTATCACATTGATCGCAATGCTGATACTGTTTATCCTTCTCTCCTACCTCTTGTTCAATCCGGCGAGGAAGCTGATCGAAAAGAGAAAAGCGTTTATCAAGGATCAGCTTGATGAGGCTGCTGAGGCTCGTGATTCCGCACTTGCCATGAAAGAGGAGTATGACGGAAAGCTTGCCAAGGTGGAAGAAGAATCCGAAGAAATGATGGCGGAAGCGCGCAAGAAGGCAAAAGCGCGTGAGACCGAGATCATCAGTGAGGCAGATGAGGAGGCACATCGTATCATCACTCGTGCCGAGAAGGAAGCCTCTCTCGAGAAGGACAAGGTTAAGGATGAGATCAAGCAGGAAATCGTCCAGGTAGCTACGCAGATGGCAGGAAAATTCGTGGAGAGCTCCATGGATGAAAAGACCCAGTCGGAGCTGGTGGATGAAACACTGAAGGAAATGGGTGATGCGACATGGCAAAGCTAGTATCAAAGGTGTACGGTGATGCATTATTTGAACTTGCCATTGAGGAGAACAAACTGGAATCGGTTTGGGATGAGGTTCGTGTCATAGAGAAAGCGCTTACTGACAACCCTGCATTTTTGCCGACACTCAGACATCCTGATATGTCGATGGAAAAAAAGCAGGAGCTTTTGAAAGAGATCTTTGGCGGAAAGCTTTCCAATGATGTGATGGGACTGATCGATGTTATGGTCAGGAAAAATCGTATCGGTGATCTCGAGAAGGTACTTGAGTACTTCGATGAGAGAGCCAAGGAGAGACAGAAGATCGGTGTCGTAGAGGTTTGTACTCCGGTGGAGCTTTCCTCTGACGAGAAAAAGAAGGTCGAGGCGCGTGTGCTCGAAGTGACTGATTTTGCATCGCTTGAGATGAATTATAAGTTAGACAAATCCTTGCTCGGCGGCATGGTCATCCGTATCGGAGATCAGGTACTCGATAACAGTATCAGATCAAAGCTGGATGCGATGGGACGACAGCTCGCAAGCGTAAGGTTGCAGTAAAGAGCTTGTCACATTTACGCTGAGTTTTAGAAAGAAGGTGTATAGACGATATGAATTTAAAACCTGAAGAGATCAGTTCAGTGATCAAAGAAGAGATCAAAAAATACAGCACGGAGTTCGAAGTTGCGAACGTCGGAACCGTCATTCAGGTTGCAGATGGTATCGCCCGTATCCATGGATTGGAAAAGGCGATGCAGGGAGAGCTTTTGGAGTTCCCGGGCGAGGTATACGGCATGGTGCTGAACCTCGAGGAGGACAACGTCGGAGCGGTGCTTCTCGGTAACGCATCCGGTATCGCTGAGGGTGATGTCGTAAAGACCACGGGTCGTATCATGACAGTGCCTGTAGGTGATGCGATGCAGGGACGTGTCGTAAACGCACTCGGTCAGCCGATCGACGGCAAGGGGCCGATCAATACCGACAAGCTTCGTCCTATCGAGCGTGTGGCGCACGGTGTTATCTCACGTAAGTCCGTGGATACCCCGCTTCAGACCGGTATCAAGGCTATCGATTCGATGGTGCCGATCGGACGCGGACAGCGAGAGCTCATCATCGGTGACCGTCAGACAGGAAAGACGGCTATCGCGATCGACACGATCATCAACCAGAAAGATCAGGACGTGCTCTGTATCTATGTTGCGATCGGTCAGAAAGCATCTACCGTTGCAAACCTGGTTAAAACATTGGAAGAATACGGCGCTATGGATTACACGACAGTCGTTGCGGCGACTGCGTCAGAGCTTGCGCCTTTGCAGTACATCGCACCTTATTCAGGATGTGCGATGGGTGAAGAATGGATGGAGGCAGGCAAGGACGTACTCATCATATATGATGACCTTAGTAAGCATGCAACAGCTTATCGTACACTTTCGCTGCTTCTGAAGCGTCCGCCGGGACGTGAGGCATATCCGGGAGATGTCTTCTATCTGCACTCAAGACTTCTTGAGAGGGCAGCGAAGCTTTCGGATAAGCTGGGCGGTGGTTCGCTTACAGCACTTCCTATCATTGAGACTCAGGCCGGAGACGTGTCGGCATATATTCCGACGAACGTTATCTCCATCACGGATGGTCAGATCTATCTGGAGACAGAGATGTTCAATTCCGGATTCAGACCGGCCGTAAACCCGGGACTTTCGGTATCCCGAGTTGGTGGTTCCGCGCAGATCAAGGCTATGAAGTCTATCGCAGGACCTATCCGTATCGAGCTTGCTCAGTACAGAGAGCTCGCAGCATTCTCTCAGTTCGGTTCAGATCTTGATGCCGACACCAAGAGACAGCTTGATCAGGGTGAGCGTATCCGTGAGATCCTGAAGCAGGATCAGTACAATCCGCTTCCGGTTTGGTATCAGGTTATCATCATCTACGCTGCTACCAAGCAGTACCTGATCGATATCCCTGTAGAGGATGTGCTCGAGTTCGAGAAGGGACTTTTTGATCACCTTGACTCAAAGCATCCTGATATCCCTGCTGCGATCCGCGATGAGAAGGTGATCAGCGAGGATACTGAGAAGAAGCTTGTCGCTGCTATAGAAGAATTCAAAAAGGATTTCTTGAAATAGGCTGGATATAGCCTTCCCCTTGAGGGGAAGGTGGCACCGACAGGTGCCGGATGAGGTGTTTAAGGAGGAAGCATATGGCTTCAATGAGAGACATAAAGCGACGCCGTGAGTCCATAACCTCGACGTCGCAGATCACCAAGGCGATGAAGCTGGTCTCGACCGTAAAGCTTCAAAAGGCCAAGGGGCGTGCCGAAGAATCCAAGCCGTACTTTGAAAAAATGTACGAAACGGTCTCGGGCATGCTTGCCAAATCAGGCAATATTTCAAACCCTTACCTCGCCGGAAGTGAAAAAGAAGGGCCGAAAAAGACGGGTATCATTGTCATCACGTCAAACAGAGGTCTGGCAGGAGGATACAACTCAAATATCGTAAAGCTGGTAAACAGTGCCGGTTTTGACAAGGAAAATGTTGTTATCTATCCGGTCGGAAGAAAAGGCCAGGAGTCACTGCGTCGTCTCGGTTATGAGATGAGCGATGACTTCAACGAAGTGATGAACAAACCTCTTTTCGGAGATGCCGTATCCATCGGAAAGACCGTAACAGGCGATCTCGAGAGCGGCAAGATCGATGAAGTCTATCTCGCGTATACAGTATTTAAAAATACCATGACACAGACGCCGAGGCTCATGAAGATTCTTCCATTTACGGAGGAGGATCTCGAAAATGAATCTGACATGGGTGATCTGTCATCAAAGGATGAGGATTCCAAAAAGTCAGCAGATGAGCAGAAGGGTGCTGTGGCGCTCATGAACTATGAGCCTGAGGAGGAGGAAACTCTGTCCTATATCATACCGATGTACATGAACTCACTTATATTCGGAGCGCTGGTAGAGGCTACCGCCAGTGAGAACGGTGCACGTATGCAGGCGATGGATAATGCTACATCAAACGCGGAAGAGATGATAGACACACTCGGACTTCAGTATAACCGCGCCCGTCAGGCGGCGATCACTCAGGAGCTTACTGAGATCGTGGCAGGGGCAGCGGCCATCGAATAGGAGGTAACTAATGGAAGAGAATAAGAAGAATATCGGTACCATTACGCAGATCATCTCTGCCGTTCTTGATATCAAATTCAAAAATGGCGAGCTGCCCGATATCTACGAGGCCATCAAGATCAAAAAGCAGGATGGCGATACTCTCGTAGTAGAGGTTGCACAGCATCTGGGTGATGATACGGTACGCTGTATCGCGATGGGTCCGACCGACGGACTTGTTCGTGGTATGGAAGCAGAGGCTACCGGCGGACCGATATCAGTACCAGTTGGCGAGGAGACACTGGGACGAATCTTTAACGTCCTCGGTGAGCCAATCGATGAGAAGCCGGCTCCGGAGGTTAAGGAGTACAATCCTATCCACCGCGAGGCGCCGACCTTTGAGGATCAGTCAACAGAGGCTGAGATCCTCGAGACAGGTATCAAGGTCATCGACCTTCTTTGCCCGTATCAGAAAGGTGGTAAGATCGGACTTTTCGGAGGTGCTGGAGTTGGAAAGACGGTGCTTATCCAGGAGCTGATCACAAACATAGCTACAGAGCACGGTGGATATTCAGTGTTCACCGGAGTAGGAGAGCGTACCCGTGAGGGTAACGACCTTTACTACGAGATGATCGAGTCCGGAGTTATAGACAAGACTACGATGGTATTCGGTCAGATGAATGAGCCGCCGGGAGCTCGTATGAGAGTCGGCCTGGCAGGACTTACGATGGCTGAGCATTTCCGTGATAAAGCAGGAAAGGATGTGCTTCTGTTCATCGATAACATTTTCCGTTTCACACAGGCAGGATCAGAGGTGTCGGCGCTTCTTGGACGTATGCCGTCAGCCGTTGGATACCAGCCTACACTGCAGACGGAGATGGGTGCTCTTCAGGAGCGTATCACATCTACTAAAAACGGATCGATCACATCGGTTCAGGCTGTATATGTGCCGGCCGACGACCTTACCGACCCGGCTCCTGCAACAACGTTTGCCCATCTGGATGCAACGACGGTCCTTGAGCGAAGCATCGCCGAGCTCGGTATCTATCCGGCCGTTGATCCGCTTGCATCTACATCACGTATGCTTGATCCGCGTGTCGTAGGAAATGATCATTATCAGATCGCCCGCGGCGTGCAGGAGATCCTTCAGAGATATAAAGAGCTGCAGGATATCATCGCTATCCTCGGTATGGACGAGCTTTCAGAGGATGAGAAGATCCTCGTTAACCGTGCACGTAAGGTTCAGAGATTTTTGTCTCAGCCGTTCCACGTTGCTGAGCAGTTCACAAACCTGCCCGGTAAGTATGTACAGATCTCTGATACGATTCAGGGCTTCCGTGAGATCCTCAACGGTGATCATGATGAGATCCCGGAGAGCTACTTCCTGAATGCAGGTAGCATCGACGATGTGGTGGCTCGCTTTAAAGAGAGTAGGAGTGCATAAAAAGCCTTCTCCTTGAGGAGAAGGTGGCCACGAAGTGGACGGATGAGGTGTAAAAAATATGGCTGAATTAAAGCAATTTCAATTAGAGGTGATCTCACCTGAGCGCGTCTTCTATACGGGAGATGTCGAGATGGTCGAGCTCACTACGACGGAGGGTGATATCGGTATCCTTGCCGGACACATTCCTCTCACGACTATCGTGGCCCCGGGAGTCCTCACTATCTCGGAGCCGGATAACGTGACGAAGGAAGCCGCCGTCTTAGAGGGCTTCATGGAGATCACACAGGAAAAGGTGACGATACTTGCGCAGTCCTGCGAGTGGCCGGAGGAGATCGATGTCGACCGCGCGAAGGAAGCAAGAGAGCGTGCCGAGCGTCGATTAAAGAGTGCTGATGAAAACATCAACATGGCTCGTGCGGAGCTGGCGCTCAGAAAGTCTTTGGTAAGACTTGAGCTCGCCGAAGGCGAAAAGAAATAATGTATTTATGTTGAAAGTAAAAGTGAAGAAATCCGTTCGCAGTGCGAGCGGATTTCTTTTAGTTGTGATACTTGATATATGAATTGCAGCTAAGTTTTTTTGATCCCCCCCTATCTAGCAGCTCCTATTTGTTGTTTTGCCAGGAAAAGCCTACTCTGTGGAGACCCGCGCGAGTTGTTCTTTCAGCTCACGGATCTGCTCATCTTTCTCCTTGAGCTGTGCTTCCATTTTTTGGATCTTCGCTTCGTATTTCTTGGCGCGCCCTTCATTGGTGGCCTTGATGATTCCGACTACATCCTCTTCATATGACAATTCTGCTAACATATTCAACAGTCCCTCCTTGTCAGCCAGCATATCGCAGGCTCTGGCATAAATCTCAATAAACTCAGGATGTTCGATCAAAAAAGGTTCCATTTCTTTAGTATCCGTGATCGACAGAAAATCTATCCACTGGATCAGTTTTTCAGTAGTATGTGGCTTGTTTTCTCTAAATACATCCAAGCATATATAATCATAATACTGAATAAACTCCAAGTCAAGGCCTGTATTTGATTTTTGCTCGAAATGATGGTGAAAATCCTTGAATAACTTAAAGATATCACCACTTTCTTCCATGAGCACGATCGTGTAGACAGGGTGGATATCTGAGTAATCCACATCCCCCTTCTTTTGGCCTTTTAGGATTGAATACTGTCGCACTACAGCATTCGCAGAGTAGACTACCGGACGTTCCGGTGGCATTTCGATGCCTCGTCTCTGAACCTCTACGATGGCAATCTCTCCATCTTCGAACTCAACCATGATATCAAACAGGACGCCTTTGCTGTACTCACTGATATAGATGCCTTCTACCGGTAATGCTTTGATTATCCGAACATCCTTCCCGAGTATAGCGCCTATGAGTTTCGACAGCCAATCTGGGTGAATCTCCGGATTGAAAACACCCTTGAACATTATATCTCTTAACAGATTTGGTGTTCGCTCACCGGCATCGATACTACGGAGCATTTCTTTTGCTGCCTCCGGAAGCTCGTTCCACTTATTCTTGAGCTCTTGGTCCTCGTTAATCATTTCGATTATTCGTGTTTTTATGTTGATCATATTGAATCCTCCTCTCTAATTGTACGAAAAAAAGGCAAACGATTATCGTTTGCGAAGATGATCTGTTTTAATATCAAATGGGAAAAACAAGTACATTCGAATCCGAGCACCAAAAACAAACGTCTTCACGACTTGAGCTGTGCTATGTACTTGTCTTCGAAATGTGCGGGGCAGAAGCCCGGCAATAGAATAATATAGAGTTGCCCTCCAGCACAGGGTGGCGAGTCTTTAGTTTGTACTATAACATATGATGGTTATAAATGCAAGAGTTTTTGGTCGTGGAAGAGTTTTTCCATATAAGTTTGAGAAGCTGTTTTTGGTAAAATCTTGATCGAAAACGATCCTTGACATTTACGAACAAATGTTCTATAATGTGTTAAGGAGGTTCTGGCTTATGGGTAAGGATGATATTACGATTCACTCTTCTGCGGCGGAGTATCTCACATTTATAGCTTCAAACGGGGATGATGAACAAAGCATCGAGATGCGTTATGAAGATGAGAATATATGGCTGACACAAAAGATGATTGCCGTATTGTATGGGGTTGATGTAAGAACAGTTAATGATCATATATCGAAAATCTACGATGATGGTGAGCTATCAAAAGAGGCAACTATCCGAAAATATCGGATAGTTCGAAAAGAGGGGAATAGAGATGTAGGAAGAAATCTGTTACATTACAATCTCCAAATGATCATAGCTGTGGGATTCAAGGTGGATAACGAGCGAGCAGTCAGATTCAGAGCCTGGGCGAACCAGATAGTAAAGACGTTTACCATCAAAGGATGGGTAATGGATGAGGAACGATTTCGCAATGGCGGTGTTCTGACACAGAAATACTTTGATGAGCAGCTCGAGAAAATCCGGGAGATTCGGTTGTCAGAGCGTATGTTTTATCAGAAGATCACGGATATTTACGCGACGTCGCTGGATTACGACAAGGATGCGAAAGAAACTAGAGATTTTTTTGCTAAGGTTCAAAACAAGATGCATTTTGCGGTACATGGTCATACGGCTGCAGAGGTTATCTATGAGAGGGCGGATGCAGGCAAAGATCATATGGGATTGACTACTTGGAAGGATGCACCGGAGGGGAAGATTATTCCTTCAGATGTTGTTGTTGCAAAGAATTATTTGGATGAGGATGAGTTATATCAGTTGGAGCGTATCGTATCCGCGTACCTTGATTTGGCTGAGGGGCGTGCAAGGCGCCACATACCTATGACTATGCATGATTGGTCGGAGCGGTTGGATATATTTTTACAGGCTGACGATAGGGAACTGTTGCAGGACTCGGGGAAGATTTCTGCAAAGATAGCTAAGGATCATGCATTAAGTGAATATGAAAAATATCGCGTGATACAGGATCGAGAGTTCTTATCGGATTATGACAGATATCTACTTGAACTTGATCAGATGGAGGATAGCCGAGGATAAAGCGGAGAATAACAGAAATGAAAACAGAAAAGCCCGAATACTTATCAGAGCAGATCATCACCTACATCGGTAATAAAAGAGCTTTACTCGATTTCATCGGGGTGGCGGTTTCAGAGGTGAAGCATGATCTGAAAAAGGACAAGCTTGATATAGTTGATTTCTTTTCGGGGTCGGGGATAGTATCGAGGTATATGAAGCAGCATGCGGATAAGCTGTATGTAAATGACCTTGAAAAGTATGCTGAGACGATAAACAAATGTTACCTGACAAACGAAAAGGAAGTCGATAAAAAAACTCTTGATAAGTATTATAATAGTATCAAAGATAAACTCGATAATGAGCCGCTGAAAAGTGGCTTTATTTCCGAGCTTTACAGTCCGAAAGATGATCAGAATATAAAGAGGGATGAGAGGGTTTTTTATACTGTAAGAAATGCAAATTATATTGATACCGCAAGGCAGTTAATAGAAGAAATACCGGAGCCGTATCGGACTTATCTTTTGGCGCCGCTGATCTATGAGGCGTCGGTACATAATAATACAAGCGGAGTATTTAAAGGGTTTTATAAAAACTCGAAAACAGGTATCGGTCAGTATGGAGGAAACGGAAGAAATGCACTCCAAAGAATACTCTCTGATATAGAAATAAAAAAGCCGATATTCAGTAATTTTTCATGTGATGTTTTTATAAGCAGAGAGGATGCAAACGAGCTTGCGAATGAGCTTCCCGAGGTTGATCTCGCGTACATGGATCCGCCATATAACCAGCATCCGTACGGATCAAATTACTTCATGTTAAACCTGATAGATACATATGAAAAACCGACTGATATCAGTAAGGTTTCCGGTATCCCGAAAGGGTGGAATAAGTCAGATTATAACAGTAAAAAAACAGCCAAAGAGTCGATGAAAGAGCTCTGTGAAAATGTAAAAGCAAAATACCTTTTGATCTCCTTTAACGATGAAGGATTCATCTCGAAGGATGACATGGTAGGCTTGCTATCAGATATCGGAGAGGTAAAGGTGTTTGATAAAGAATACAATACCTTCCGCGGCAGCAGGAACCTAAGTGGCAGAGATATCCACGTGAAGGAGTATCTGTATCTGGTCAGGAAAACGGACTTGTGAAAGATAGGCTAGAATTGACATTTCCGGCAAAAAGGCATATAATTATGGAGTGTTTGAAATCAAAAGGAGCGGGCAAGTGCATGCGCTCCGGAATGGAGGAAACTATGAAAAAGACAACTTGTATCATGAAAAAAATCGCGTCGATCACCCTTGCGGTTGCATTGGTGCTGCCGGCATTCGTTGGCGTGAGCGTATCATCCGCAGCTGAGGCAGACGCGACTACAACACTGCTTAAGGACTATGCGGCAAAGATCACTTTCCTTGGATCAGATTCAACAAAGACCTACGACGGTCTGCTTAAGAAGGTATCAGCTGATGAGTCGCTTCAGATCTCAGCGGAGAATGTACCGACTGATCCGATCGGATACAGGATCGACGACTTTGATCAGGATGGAGCTAATGAGCTTTTGGTACTCGAGCAGGATGCCGATCACTGTGGCAAGCTTGTTATGTACGAGGTAGTTGATTCGGCAGTTAAAAAAATGGCCGAGACAGAGCTTGTAGAGTTTGATGCTGATGACTATAGAGAATGCTTCAAGAGCGGACTCGACTGGACCATCGGAGACTCTTCATGCTTTGTATATGTTCAGGACGGAAAGAAGTATATCGGAGTGGAAGAGTACTCTTCAGCCAACTATATTGCGGACGGCTTCGAGTATTCATTCTTACGTATGACATATGACGGAACAAGTTTTAAACAGGATGCGAAGTTCCATTGGGACGGATCGGATATGAATCTCTACGACATAGTAGTAGGTATTTACAATAGTCTTAATCTTACAACTGATTTGGAAACCGCAGAGAGTGACAGCTTCAGAGTGAGAGACTTCGTTACAAGTAAAGTTGAGTTTGCAACTTCTTTAATTGTGGATGCAAATGTTGATTATGAGATAACAAGCAAAATGCAGCCGGGTGACTCGATCAAGGGATCTACTATCAGCTTTGCAACGAAAAACAATATTGCCGCTGAAACAGATAACCTCACCGATATAGGAGATGGTTCTCCGAAAAATCTCACACCAGGAAAAGCATCCGTAAAGAGTGTAAAATCAAAGAGCGGTAAGCTTGTTATAAAGCTGAAGCATACAACAAAGGCACAGGGTTATCAGATCGAGTACAACGGAAAGAAAAAGAACGTTGACGCGTGGAATGACACATGGCAGATCAAGGCTAAAAAAGGCAAGAAGTACAGTGTCAGAGTAAGAGCCTTCGCTGAGATCGGCGGAAAGAAAGTTTACGGAAAATGGAGTGCAAAAAAATCCGTAAAAGTAAAATGATTTGTGAGGTAAAACGTGAAAACAATTAGCGAACTGTGGAATATAGCAGCAGTACGTCATGCAGTGATCAGTATAGTTATTATACTGATCACTGTGGTTTTTTGGTTGATATACAGAAGCATCAAAAAATCCTACTTAAAGAAGAAAAACATCGATGAAAGAACCAGAGCGGCCAGCTCGGTCCGTTCGGTGATCTATGATACTATTAAAGTGTCGATATTCTTTTTGCTGGTGCTCACAATCCTTCAGATAAACGGAGTAAATGTAACATCTCTTATCGCCGGAGTCGGAGTCGCATCAGCCGTTATCGGTCTCGCGCTTCAGGATTTTTTAAAGGACATCATCATGGGAGTCCATATCATGATGGATGATTTTTATCAAATCGGAGATGTCGTAAAGTATGAGGACGAAGAAGGGACCATCGAGGCATTCAACCTCCGCACGACGAAGATCAGAAGTATCGGATCAGGTGATCTCATCACGATATGTAACAGAAACGTATCTAAGGTTTCAAAAAGCTCACCGGACGTATACATCCACCTGCCACTCCCATATGATCTCAAGATAGGTGATGCTAACGCGCTTCTTGAGAAGGTGGTTGAGAGCATCAAAGAATGTGAGGGCATCGCGGCCAGCACGTTCCTCGGGACGAACAACTTTGACGATTCATCCGTAGATCATCTGATAAAGGTTGTCTGTGAAAAACCGGATATGAAGCTGGGTTGCAGAAGACGCGCACTAGCGGCTATCAGGCAGACTCTTGAGGCTGAGCACGTCGACATCCCGTATCAACATGTGGATGTTCATATGAAGTAGAGACGATTTTTTTGTAAAAATATCAAAATTCTACGATTTTTCTTTACAAACCATATTATAATATGATATAATATATGCGCCTATGGGGAAAAATAGGCGCATATTCTGCGTTTTTACGCAAAAACAAAAAGAAAAGGGGAAGAAGCAGTGGTTATCAAAATCATTTTGCTCGTTGTATTTTTCGCTGTCATGCTTGGCATCGGCTTTTACACGAGAAAGCACGCAACAAATGTAGGAGGATTTGTATTAGGAGGACGTGCTGTCGGCCCGTGGCTTACGGCATTTGCATATGGAACCTCATATTTCTCGGCTGTGGTATTCGTCGGATATGCAGGTCAGTTTGGATTTAAGTATGGTATCGCATCCACGTGGATCGGTATCGGAAATGCGGTTATCGGTTCACTCATCGCATGGGTTGTTCTCGGTCGTAGAACACGTATCATGACCAAACATCTTGATTCGATGACGATGCCGGATTTCTTCGGAAAGAGATTTGATTCAAAGGCTCTGCGTGTGGCAGCGTCCATCATCGCCTTTGTATTTTTGATCCCGTATACCGCATCGGTATATAACGGACTTTCAAATCTTTTCAATATGGCATTTGATATTCCGTATCAGGTTTGCGTTATCGGAATGGCAGTCCTTACGGGAATATATGTAATAGTCGGCGGATACATGGCTACAGCATTAAACGACTTCATCCAGGGTATCATCATGCTGATCGGTATCGTGGTTGTTATCGGAGCGGTTCTCTCAGGACATGGCGGATTCATCGCTGCCATAAAGGAGCTCGCTGCTGTACCGTCGGATGTTATGCCGGGTGCGTATGCTTCGTTCCTCGGACCGGATCCGCTGGGACTTTTCGGAGTCGTGATCCTGACGAGTCTCGGAACATGGGGACTTCCTCAGATGGTCCAGAAGTTCTACGCCATAAAGGATGAGAAAGCAGTACAGACAGGAACGATCATCTCTACGATCTTCGCTATCGTGGTAGCAGGTGGATGCTACTTCCTCGGAGGATTTTCACAGATCTCCGGAATCGAGCCGGCAGCAGACGGATCGGTCGCATTCGATATGATCATCCCGACGATGCTCTCAAGCCTTCCGGATATCCTTATCGGTATAGTGATCGTGCTCGTGCTCTCAGCATCGATGTCGACACTTTCGAGTCTCGTACTTACTTCGAGTTCGACACTTACACTTGACTTTATCAAACCATTGTTTGCTAAAAATATGAGCGAGAAGAAGAGCGTTTTATGCATGCGCATATTCCTTGCGTTCTTCATCATCGTATCGGTAGTGATCGCTCTCGATCCGCCGGGATTCATCGCTCAGCTCATGGGTATATCATGGGGAGCACTCGCGGGAGCATTCCTCGCACCGTTCCTCTATGGCCTGTACATGAAGAGAGTTACCAAGGCAGCTGTTTGGGCAAGTTTCTTTGTCGGCATCGGCATCACCGTGTCGAACATGATCTACCCGTACATCGGCTCCCCGATCAACGCAGGCGCCATCGCCATGGTAGCCGGCCTGATCGTAGTTCCGATCGTATCATTCATCACGCCAAAACCAAAGAAAGAACTTGTTGATGATGTCTTCGCCTGCCTGGAAGAAGACGTCGTTGTTAAACGCAGAGTAGCCCTTCCAAAGGAAGATTAGCGAATCTGTTTGTCATATCTCGGATAGAGTTTCCATGAAAGGAGGATTAACATGGCAGGACAGCAAGTCAAAAAACGTCACAGCATAGTCTTCACGCTGCTTAGAATTGGCGTCATACCCATCCTCCTTTTAGGGATCGGACTGACGGTCTACAGCCAGTACTCCGTTCGCGAAGGAATGGATTATGAAATGGAGCGTGCGCTCTCGGGCATCGCTCACAACCTTCTGTCAACGTACAACTCGCTTGACGGTGGCGAGTTCAACATGAAAGAAGACGTCCTGTACAAGGGCGAGACAGAAATCTCGGCAGACTATCGTATTCTCGATGATCTGAAAACCGACACCGGAGATGATGTCACGATCTACTACGGTGACAAGAGAAGGATGACGACCATCGTCGATGATGATGGAAATCGACTTACGAATACCGGTGCACCGGACGGTGTCATCGAGCATGTATACGGTGAAGGTAAGGAGTATTTTTCAACGGACGTAAACATAGCAGGCACACTGTACTATGGATACTATGTTCCCGTAGAAAATGACGAGGGCGACATAGTAGGAATGACATTCGCGGGCAAGCCGAAAGACTCCGTGATGCTCTCGACCCACTACATGGTTGTCGGAAATATCATCATCAGTATTTTTGTTATCCTTTTGGCGGCATTTATTTTGTATCTGTCGTCGTCAAAAATGGTGCTGGCTATCCAGCATATAAAGAGGTTCCTCGGACATCTTGCGGGAGGAGACTTCACGCAGAAGATGAGTGAAGAGGTGCTGAACAGAAAAGACGAGCTCGCTGATATGGGCGAGTATGCGGTGCATGTGGAGATCGCGCTTGACGATATGATCTCTCGCGATCCGCTGACCAAGCTTCTCAACAGACGTGCTACCATGGTGCGCGTTCAGAATACCTGGGAAGAAAACAACTTCGCTATAGCGATGGGAGATATCGACTGGTTTAAGGGAGTAAACGACAACTACGGTCACGATATGGGTGACGAGGTCCTGAAGTTCGTATCCGCCCAGCTGAAGGATGAGCTTGAGAAATCCGGATTCGTTGCACGCTGGGGTGGTGAGGAGTTCCTCATCGGCTTCGACGGAACGCAGGAGGATCTGGTTGAGCATCTGAAAGCAGTCACAGGTCGTATCCGTGCAAAGGTATTTGATACCGGTGAGAAGACATTCTCCGTGACGATGACGATGGGCGTGACCATACGTCAGCCGGGCGAGGAATTCGAGACTGTCATGAACCGCGCGGATACACTTCTGTATAAAGGAAAGACCGGCGGTCGAAATCAGATAGTAGTCGATGGTGAGGAACAAAACATTCCGGATGGGTTGGTTACCGGATGAAAAAGCTTATCATGTATACAGGCGGAATCGAGACGCTGATGTACTTTACCCTACAGATGGGAAAGACATTCGAGAGACTCGGATATGAGATCTTTTATTACGATCTCAGAGATGAAGCCGGATGCATAAAAAAACTGAAAAGATTCGTCCGTCCCGGTGAGACGATATCGGTCGGCTTTAATTATAACGGTTGCTCCGGAGAGGAGTTTTTATACGATAAAAATAACAAGCACCTGTTTGATGAGCTCGGTGTCCCGATGATAAATACAGTTGTGGATCATCCGATGTATTATCACAAATTCGAACCGTATCTGCCCGCCGATTACATTCAGTTATCGATCGATACGGAGCATGAGGATTATATAAAAAGATTCTTTCCGGAGATAAAAAGAGGCCCATTCCTGCCGCTCGCGGGAAGCCTTATTTGCGAGGACGGACTTATTCCGACCTATGACGAACGTCCGGTAGATGTAGTATTTGCAGGTAATTATAATCCGCCTGAAATACATGAGCCGGTGATAAAAAGAAACGGTCCCGAATACGAAAAGTTTTACAGGGATCTCATAGATGATATCATAGCACATACCGACCTCACAATGACTGAGGCGATAGAAAAACATATAAAAGAAAGCTTTCCGGATGAGTACTCTGAGGAAAGCCTGAAAGAAACCTTTCCATATATGATAATGATCGATCTGTACATCAGGCATTATTTCAGAGCCGAGGTGGTCAAAACCCTGGTTGACGCTGGAGTAAAGGTCGATGTATATGGCAAGGGTTGGGAGTGCCTAAAAGTAAAGCATCCCGAAAACCTGATCGCGCATGATAACACTGACTCACGTACATGTTTAAAAAAGATGTGCGAGGCAAAGGTATCGTTAAACGTGATGCCGTGGTTCAAGCACGGAGCGCACGACAGAGTGTTCAGCTCGATGCTAAACGGTGCAGTGTGTGTGACGGATAAAAGCAGTTATCTTACATCTGAACTGAAAAACGATGAGGAAGTATTATTCTATGATCTTGAGGATTTAAACAGTCTTCCCGACATGGTAAAAGAAATACTTTCAGATAAAAACAGATGGAATAAAATACAAAAACAAGCCTATGAAAAATCGATCGCTTCCCATACATGGGAGCAAAGAGCGATCACTATACATAAAGAGTTATTGAGTAAATACTGATACGCGCGGATCGCGTTTACATCAGGAGGAAGAAAGAAAATGGCAACAGTTAAACCCCGTGGAGATGAGAACCGACTTCCCACGGCACAGGCGACAGAATTATCGTTGGATGAGCCTCCTAAAAAGAGTCCCGTTCCAACCACTAAAAAACGTCGCAAAAGAAAACGCAAAAAGATCAAAAAGCATCGCAAGTTTTGGCTCGCGGTAAAGATCATTATTTTGGTCATACTTTTAGCCATACTGGGTGTCGGATTATTTTTGTACTTTAAATACGGCGATATGGTTTTCGCAATGCAGGACGAAGCGAAGGTTATCGTTGACGCATCAACACCGGAGACCTTCAGGCCGAGTGAGACCTCGATAGCGTACGACAGCAAGGGGCGTCAGCTTGCAGTGCTGAAGGGCGAAAAGGACTCCTACTACATGACGATAGATAAAATCCCGAAGTATGTTAAGGATGCCTTCATCGTTACCGAGGATAAAAAGTTCTACTCACATAACGGAATAGATATCGGAGGTATCTTCCGTGCGGGGTGGCAGTATCTGAAGAACAACGGAGTGGCTACGCAGGGTGCGTCGACCATAACCCAGCAGCTCGCCAGGGGAACATTCTTAAGTACGGAAAAAACCCTCGAACGAAAAGTAAAAGAGATCTTCATCGCGATGGAGATGGAGAAAAAATACACCAAGGATCAGATACTTGAGTTCTACTTAAACTCCATCTATTTTATGAACGGCTACTACGGTATCGAAGCCGCTGCGAAGGGATATTTCAGCAAAAGCTGTACCGAGCTGACTTTGGGTGAGTTGACATTTTTATGTGCGATTCC
Source organism: Lachnospiraceae bacterium P6B14 (assembly GCA_000687695.1). Taxonomy (GTDB): domain Bacteria; phylum Bacillota; class Clostridia; order Lachnospirales; family Lachnospiraceae; genus Eubacterium_F. The sequence goes on from JHWZ01000011.1 coordinate 37,370, forward strand.
CAATAGCCCCAGCCGTTATGATCCTTTGAGACGTTATAAAAATACCATCGAGCGAAAGAACCGTATTCTCGATCAGATGCTCGCGGATGGTGTTATAAACAGAATAGAATATGACGAGGCGCGTTCACAGAAGATAGTTTTGAACGTTCAGGAGGTAAAGAGGAGAGATTATATCGAGACCTTTATTACCTACTGCGCTATCAGAAAGCTGATGCATGCGAACGGATTTGAGTTCCGAAACAGCTTTATGGATAAGGATGACAAGGCTCAGTACAACGAGCTTTATCAGCAGGAGTATACAACCGCGGAGAAAAAGCTGAAGAATAACGGTCTCCGTATTTATACCTCGATCGATCTGTCCATACAGAAGGAGCTGCAGAGATCTATAAACGAGAACCTGAAGGGCTTCAAGGAAAAGACCAAAAAAGGTATTTACAAAATGCAGGGCTCGGGAACCTGTATTGATAACAAGACCGGACGTGTTGTCGCGATAGTCGGAGGACGTTCACAGCCGAATGACGGATACACACTGAACCGTGCGTTCCAGGCGTTCCGTCAGCCGGGATCCTCGATAAAGCCGGTTATCGTATATACGCCTTCCTTTGAGCGTGGCAAGACCAGAAGTACTATTGTCAATGACCACAAGTTTGAAGATGGTCCGTCGAACTCCGGCGGTGGTTATCATGGAAATGTTACGATACAGTATGCCGTGGAGCATTCGTTAAACACGGTGGCATGGCAGCTTTTTGAGGAGCTTACTCCTCAGGTGGGCCTGCAGTATCTGATCGATATGAACTACTCACATATCGTGGACAGCGACTACTATCCGGCGGCATCACTCGGTGGTCTGACCTATGGTGTGTCTACACTGGAGCAGGCAAGTGCGTACGCGACTATCGGTAACGGCGGAAAGTACAGAGATCCTACCTGTATCATTTCGATCAAGGACGCTGACGGTAACGACGTAGTCGGAGAAGGAATAGAAGAAAAATACATATACAAGCATGAGGCAGCGGACACCATGCTTGATGTCATGCAGGGTGTATTCGCGAGAGGTACGGCAGCAGGTCATTCACTTAAAAACAGCATGCCGTGCGCAGGAAAGACCGGTACGACCAATGATAAAAAGGACGGTTGGTTCTGCGGACTCACTCCGTATTATACGACTGCTATTTGGATCGGTTACGATTCGCCAAAAACAGTATATGACCTTCTCGGAAACACATATCCGCTCAGGACATGGGAGCAGTTTATGAATGCTATCCATGAGAATCTCCCGGCGAAGCAGTTCGAGATATCGAAGGCAGTTATCAAATCCAGAAACGACCATCCGGACGGACCTGTGGCAACTCCGACCAAAAAGCCGGAGAATGTAGATGAGGATCCGGACGATGATACGGATGTTGATGATGAGCCGGAGGAAGATGAAGAACCGGACGACGATGGTGGTGAAGAACCGCCTGTTGATGTCGATCCCGACGATAGTGGCGGTGACGGCGGCGGTGGCGGTGACGGTAACGTAGACATCGATCCGACGGACGGATAGACCGATAAAAATCAAAAATAAAAACGACAGGGGCTCAGCAACGATTGTTGCTGAGCCCCTTGTGAAGGTATGTTATCAAAAGAGGTATTATTTTTAAGATTGTAAAAATAACCCACTCTGATAAGCTGATTATTTTTGCCCGTATTTTTTGAGGGCACGCTCGATACGATCTGTCGGATCCAGATACTCGGAGATCGAGTAGTCATGGTTGAGCGTATCGATGAGCAATGCGATATATTTGCTCATATCTACATCGATATAGTATTCGCGTTTGAGAACCTCCGGATCCTGATAAACCAGGTTCGTTGTCATAACGCGATCGATAAGTCCTTTTTCATAAGCATCGTCAAACACCTGCATACCGTTGGTGAAAAGACCAAAGGTAGAAGCGACAAATATTCTGCCGGCCTTGCGGCGTTTAAGCTCTGTAGCGACATCTATCATACTCTCTCCGGAGGAGATCATATCATCGATAACTACGACGTCCTTGCCCTCTACTGATGAGCCGAGGAACTCGTGAGCCACGATCGGGTTGCGACCGTCAACGATCTTTGTATAGTCTCTTCTCTTATAGAATGTTCCCACATCCACTCCGATGACGTTTCCGAAGTAGATCGCACGACCCATGGCGCCCTCGTCGGGAGAGATGATCATCATGTGATCGGCATCCATTTTTATGTCGTCTACGTTTGCGAGCAGTGCCTTGATAAACTGATAAGTAGGCTGAACTGTCTCGAAGCTGTTAAGCGGAATAGCGTTCTGTACTCTCGGGTCATGCGCGTCAAATGTGATGATATTCTCAACACCCATGCTGACGAGCTCCTGCAGAGCGAAAGCACAGTCGAGAGACTCTCTGGTAGTTCTTCTGTGCTGTCTGCCCTCGTATAAAAATGGCATGATAACCGAAAGTCTTCTTGCCTTTCCTCCGATAGCGGAGATCATACGCTTCAGGTCCTGATAGTGATCATCAGGTGACATGTGATTTATCTGACCGCACACCTTGTATGAAAGGCTGTGGTTACAAACATCGACAAGAAGGAATATATCCTTTCCTCTGACTGACTCGTTGATGATTCCCTTTGCTTCACCGGATCCGAATCTCGGGCATTTTGCATCGATGATATAAGAATCCTTTTTGTAGTTTGTGAAGTGGATCTCCTGAGCCGGATCCATGGCTGCCTCGCGACGCCAGTCGGATATGTATTTGTCTACCTTTTCTCCGATAGCACGGCTGCTTTCCAAAGGAATGATCGCCAGGTCTCCATAAGGAATACTCTTGTTTAGTTCTTTTTGCGTTGGCATTCTTTTCTCCCATCTAATAAATATGTTTTCAGTATCTATCTGAAACGATCGCGCCTATAGTTTTTTGAGGCGTATATCGTCACCGATCAGTCTTAACATCTGATAGTTCTTTGCAATACGTGAAAAGATCCTCTCGGAATAAATCTCGTTCATATCCTGTATCGAAAGGTTTGTTGTGATGATCGTCTGCAGGCGGTTCATCAGTCGTCTCTCGATAACATGATAGAGCTGAACGGTAGTAAAGCTGTTGGTAAGCTCGGTTCCGAGATCATCTACTATCAAAAGCTCGCACTCAGTTAAGTATGAGAACATGGAGCTTTTTTCCTGATAATTAAGTTCCTTGTCAAACTGTCTCGCTTCGAGTATCTCGAAAAATCTTATCGCGTCCAGATACAACACGGAGTGACCCTGAGCCAAAAGCTCGCCCGCGATACAGTGCGACAAAAATGTCTTGCCGATGCCGGTGTCTCCGTAGAGAAGGAGATTGTCGAACTCATCATCAAAGGTTTTTACAAAACACATGCAGGAGTCATACACATCCTTCATGATCACGCGGGAGCTCATCCCGGTCAAAGGATCTGTCATATCCTCCGGATATAAGGACAGATCGAACTTATCAAATGACTCCTCTTTGATGATGTCGCCGAGACCCGACTGTGAGTAAAAAAGCTCTATGGCCTGCTTCTTCAGACAGTGGCATTTTTCATTGCCGATGTAGCCGGTGTCCTTGCAGTCAGGGCACTCGTACTCAGGCTCGAGATAGTTCTCGTCAAAGCCGTGTGACTTTAAAAGAGTCAGTCGTTCCGACTTCAGCAGTTCCATCCGCTTCTCAAATTCCTGTGAAGAAAGAGCGGTGTTTTTAGCATGGTTTTTGACATACTCATAGGAAAGGTGACGCGCCCTGGCCTCCAGCTCGCGTAACTCAGGTATGTCTGCATATACCTTGATACGTCTTTCATCCAGCCCTGCCGAAGCACGTTGTCTGCGCTCTGAATAGCGGGCCATCAGACGGTCATATTGGCTGTTTGTGAGGTTCATGGTGTTCCCTTTCTCTTTTGAAGAAATTGCAATTCCATATCTTCATAATCCTCGTCAGTATAGTCGCGGCCTTTGAAGTTCTGGAAAGCATTGTTGTTCAAACGCTTTTTCTGCGCAGCGGAAGAACGCGTCTTTCTGGATTTATGATATGCCTCTTCTATGCGGGCGATATCATCAAGTGTGTGTACATTTTTATCATGCCAACCGGCAAGTATTTTTGATACATAATTTAAGTTCGTATCGCCGGACTGGATCACTGTTTTTTTGCATGCCTCTGTGATTATCTCGTCGGAAAAATCATAAGCATCCCACGAATCGATTATCTCCTTTTCAGCCGGCGCGAAATCTCTGTGGATCCCGAGCGCATGCGCAACCGGACGATACTTTCCGGCGAAGTCAGCGGCCTCTGCTCTCGCGTCAACTACGGTCTGGATTCCCTTCGTAGCCCAGTTTATCGCGATGGATTCGATGTAGCGGGTATTTGTTTTCTTACGCTCTGATGCCAAATCATAGAGATAGCAGATGAGATCTCCGGAAAAGCTGAGATCACATATCAGATACATAACAAGCTGCATGTGTGCCGGAGTGACAGGCGCACCGAGTGCCTGCTCGATATGTGAAAGAGTTCGCTGCATCTCGACATCCTTTGATAGAGCCTCTATCTGCATCGGAGTATACTCGATACGTTCGGGGACGTTTACCGTCTGCTCCTTCGGCATCTCGTATTCCACTGCATCGCGCTCCGTGTTCAGCACACGAAGATGAGGCGCACCTGTCTCGATAAAGGTGTGCGTAGGATCGGGAGCAGCCTGAACCATATCGGGATTGTGAAGGGAGATGCCGACGATGTGGTCGCCATCCATAAGCAGGGTCAGAAGTCCTTCCCTCTCCCAATAGTGCAAAGATCTAACGATATCGCGTTCAGTCAGATCCAGTCTGTCCGCCAAAGTCTCCACGGAAACCTGACCGGTGAGTCCCGGATTCTGGCTTGCCATGAGCAGGTACAGATAGATCTTGACGTTCTCGCCGTTTGCTCTCAATATATAATGTAACAATATCTCATTCGGCACCTGGGTGTTTCCCGGTGTGCCGTCAGTGGTGATCATAAAACCCATTCTCGGATCCACACTCCTCATAAAAACGATTTGCACATATCATAACACAAAGTGAAAGAGGTTGCAAACCCCCCGGAGTGTGCTCTTTTTATGTAGAAAACGGGTGTGGATAATGTGCATAATGTGGATAACGTGATTTCGATCAGACTATTTATGTAGAAAAATATCCCGAAAGAGCCTTAAAATGGGAATTCTGATCAAGTATAATAAGAATTAAAGTTATGAACAGTAAAAAAGATCAAAAAATTATCCACCACCTGATTGCGGATGAAAAAGTGCATAAGGTGGTGGATAATGTGCATAAGTTACTCTGCTAAAAGGTCCTCTCCAATATCTACTATGTTTCCGGCACCCATAGTTATCAACAAATCGCCGGCTAGTAAATTTTTTAAAATAAATTTTTTGATGTCCTCAAAACCGCCTAAATACGTTGCTTTTCCTCCATGGCTGTTTATGAGGTCCGCGATGTCTCTTGAAGAGATATCACCGGGGTCAGCTTCGCGTGCTGCATATATATCCGCGAGGATCACGTGGTCTGCAGCAGAAAGTGCGTCCGCGAAGTCCGGTAAAAATGCCTTCGTTCTGGTGTAGGTGTGCGGCTGGAATGCGACCCAGAGCTTCTCGTGAGGGTATCTCTTGGCGGACTCCAGTGTGGCTCTGATCTCCGTCGGGTGATGAGCGTAGTCATCGATAATGGTAAAGCCGTGGGTGGTTCCCTTGTACTCAAACCTTCTTTCGGTACCCTTAAACTCGGAGAGTGCTGCGGATACTGCGTCGCCATCGATTCCTTTAGTATCAGCGAGAGCGATACATGCCAGAGTGTTTCCCACGTTGTGCAGTCCGGGAACATTCAGCGTGTACGGTCCGGCCTCACCATTCGGAGTGACAGCCGTGAAGGATGCGTTGCCGTGGTCATTGTAGCTGATGTCCTTCGCGGTGTAGTCTGCAGGCTTCGTAGCAGAGAAGGTAAGTACCTTGCAGGAAAGACCCTCTGTGATCTCCTCATAGTTATCGATGTCCGCGTTTATGATCAGGGTTCCGTCATCCGGTATGAGTGCCGCGAAACGCCTGAAGGAGTTGCGGATATCATCTATGTCTTTGAAGAAATCCATGTGATCTTCTTCTATATTAAGTATGATCCCGATGGTCGGGAAAAATTTCAAAAAGCTGTTGGTGTACTCACACGCTTCGGTAATGAAGTTCGGTGAGCGACCGATTCTTATGTTGCCTCCTATGACCGGAAGGATACCACCGACCGAGATGGTGGGGTCGAGTCCTGCGGACAAAAAAATATGTGAGGCGATGGAGGTCGTTGTCGTCTTGCCGTGAGTGCCGGCTATGGCTACGGCGGTCTGATAATTTTTCATGACCTGTCCGACGAGCTCAGCTCTCTCCATCATCGGCAGTCCTCTTTTTACGCACTCGGCGTATTCGGGATTGTCAGGGTGGATGGCGGCAGTGTATACGACAGCATCGATATCATCGGTGATGTTTGCAGCTACCTGCTCATACGCTATGGTCACTCCGAGGCTCTCGAGATGCTCGGTGATAGGGCTTTTCGCGCGGTCGGAACCTGAGATGACAAAACCCATCGAGTGAAGCAGCTCGGCGAACCCGCTCATGCTGATACCACCGATACCGATAAAGTGAATGTGCAGGGGATGAGAGGACTCGCCTGCTTTTTTGAAATCGATTGTATACATTTTCATTTCCTCCGTTTACAATATGGTGTGCTCCGTCTGTGTGAGAGACTCCATATGTATATAAATTATTTTAACAAGTCTTGATAAAAAAAACAAGTCCGTTTTTTAATTGTGCACTTTTCACAAAAATGAAAAAAATCACAAAAAATTTTTGTAAAAAATATTCACATTTGTAAAAATATGTGTTATAATGAAGTCACTATTTTACAACAGGGGTGATCAGATGATTAAAAAAGAAATGATAGCCATGCTTTTGGCTGGCGGACAGGGCTCCAGACTCGGTGTCCTGACTGCGAATGTGGCAAAGCCTGCTGTTGCTTTTGGAGGGAAATATCGTATCATCGATTTCCCGCTGAGTAACTGTATCAACTCGGGGGTTGATACGGTGGGCGTGCTGACTCAGTACCAACCATTGAAGCTGAATACTCACATCGGAATCGGTATTCCGTGGGACCTGGATCGAAACGTCGGTGGTGTGTCGATCCTGCCGCCATATGAGAAGAGTCAGAACAGTGAATGGTATACGGGTACTGCGAACGCGATCTATCAGAACTTAAACTACATGGAGTATTATAATCCTGATTACGTTCTGATACTCGGCGGAGATCACATCTACAAGATGGATTATCAGGTGATGCTCGATTTCCACAAAGCAAACAATGCTGATGTCACGATGGCTACTATTCCGGTACCCATTGAGGAGGCGAGTCGTTTCGGCGTATGTATCACGGATGACACGCATCGTGTGCTTGAGTTCGAAGAGAAGCCGGAACACCCTAGAAGCAATCTGGCTTCGATGGGTATCTATATTTTCTCCTGGCCGGTGCTGAAGGAAGCGTTGATCCGTCTGAAGGATCAGGCGGGATGTGACTTTGGTAAGCATATTCTTCCGTATTGTAAGGACAGGGGAGACCGCATCTTTGCATATGAGTTCAATGGCTATTGGAAAGATGTCGGAACGTTGGGTTCTTATTGGGAGTCCAACATGGAACTTATCGACTTGATTCCGGTATTCAATCTTTACGAAGAATTCTGGAAAATCTACACCCGCAACGAGTGGCTCAGACCACAGTTCATTGCGGAGGATGCAGTTGTTGATCGCGCGATCATAGGTGATGGTTGCGAGATCTACGGAGAGGTACACAACTCCGTGATAGGTTCTGACGTGATAATAGAAGAAGGAGCCATAGTACGTGATTCCATTATTATGAATTCCGTAGTTATTGGCAAGGATACGGTACTTGACCGGGCTATCGTGTCAGAGAACACCTCGATCGGAGCAAAATGCGTCTTAGGCGCAGGCGAGGAAGGCGTGACAAACAAGCTCAAACCGGATGTCTATGCTTTCGATCTTGTCACCGTCGGAGAAAATACCGTCATTCCGGATGGTATTTCGATCGGTAAGAATACTGCTATATCAGGAAGGACTACAGCAGAGGATTATCCCGGAAATGTTTTGGCCGGGGGCGAGACTATGATAAAGGCAGGTGACATGTTATGAGAGCGATAGGTATTATCCTGGCAGGAGGAAACTCCAGCCGAATGAAAGAGCTTACGAGAAACAGAGCTGCTGCGGCGCTACCCATTGCAGGAGCGTACCGTAGTATCGACTTTGCTTTGAGCAGCATGTCGAACTCGCATATCAACAAGGTGGCCGTGATCACACAGTACAACTCGAAGTCACTTACAGAGCACTTGAATTCGTCCAAGTGGTGGGACTTCGGTCGTAAGCAGGGAGGACTTTTTGTCTTCACACCGACGCAGACACAGGGAAATAATTATTGGTACAGAGGTACGGCGGACGCGATCGCACAGAACGTGGACTTCCTGAAAACCTCACATGAGCCCTATGTGATCATCGCGAACGGTGACTGCGTGTACAAGATGGATATGAACAGGCTTTTAGAGTATCATATCGAAAAGAACGCGGACATCACCATTGTAACAAAGGACTTGGGCGAAGTGGACGATCCCAGCCGCTTCGGTGTTGTTTCGGTTGACCCGAGTGGAATGATCACCGAATTTGAGGAGAAGCCTCTGGTGACATCCAAGACTCTTGTATCCACGGGTATTTATGTTGTACGTCGCCGCCAGCTGATCGAGATGATCGAGCGTGCGGGAGCTGAAGACGGATTTGATTTGGTGAAGGATATATTTATCCGCTATAAGGGATTGAAAAAAATATACTCGTACCCGATGGATTCTTACTGGAGCAACATAACAACAGTGGATTCCTACTACAAGACGAATATGGATTTCCTGAACAAGGATATTCGTCGTTACTTCTTCAATGAATACCCGGCAGTAATGTCGAAGATCGACGACCTTCCGCCGGCGAAGTTCAACGCCGGATCAAACGTGAAGAATAGCTTGATTGCCAGTGGATGTATCATAAACGGAGAGGTATCGAATTCCATATTGTTTAAGGAGGTCTATGTAGGAAACAATTCAGTGATCCGCAATTCCATCATACTTAATGATGTGTATATTGGGGACAATGCCTACATTGAGAATTGCATAGTTGAAAGCCATGACACTATTAGCGCAAACGCCAACTATACAGGCACTCCGGACAACATCAATATTATCCTGGAGAAAAATGATCGCTACGTACTGTAATGGTTAGACAGGAAGGGGACACAGTATGCAGATAACGGATACCAGGATTCGTATGGTCACAAAAGAATCCAAAATGAAGGCAGTCGTATCTGTGACGTTTGACGATTGTTTCGTAGTTCACGACATCAAAGTAATAGAGGGCGAGAAGGGTTTATTCATAGCCATGCCCAGTAAAAAGACACCGGATGGTGAATATCGGGACATCGCACATCCGATCAACAGTGAGATGAGAAGTTGCCTGGAGAAAACAATCCTGGAGGTTTATAAGGAGGAACAGGCGCGCGCTCCTGTGGATGAAGGTGGCACGACTACTGAAGAGGCATAGTTAATGCATTATTACTACCCGGTCAGAGACGGAGGCTGACCGGGTAGTTTATCATTTTACGAAGGGAACAGTTTACAAATGTTTATGATAGTGGGGCTTGGCAACCCCGGTACAAAGTATGCCGCAACCAGACATAATATCGGATTTGATATGATCACCTATCTCTGTGATAAGTATGATATCAGATTAAAAAATAAGGAAGGTTTTGCTCTCACGGGAAAAGGAAACATCGAGGGTCAGACCGTCCTTTTAGTGCAGCCTCAAACCTATATGAATGAGAGCGGAAAAAGTGTCCGCGCACTGAAGGATTATTATAAAATAGAAGACGACGACATATTGATAATATGTGATGATATAAATCTCGACGTCGGTACCATCCGCGTCAGAGCAAAAGGAAGCGCCGGAGGTCATAACGGCTTAAAAAGCATCATTGCGCATCTCGCCACAGATCAGTTCGCCCGCTTGCGAATCGGCGTCGGCGACCGCACCCGCGGCGATCTCGTCCACCACGTCCTTGGACAGTTTTCAAAAGAAGACGACGCCAAGTTCCGCGACATCTTTGATCTGTGTGATAAGGCAGTAACCGCCTATCTGACCGAGTCAATAGACAAAGCCATGAACGCTGTTAACGGAGTAACAGTGCAATAGCGCTCGCGCTTGGCCGTAACAGTTTTCTCGGTGCCGGATAAAGGCACCTCGATAAACTGTTACTCCGCAGCGAGCGCTTATAACTTCTGCAGTAGCATAAACAGGGAGGAGCAAATAACAGCGCTCCTCCCGGAAGGATAGACATGGAAACTATACTTGCACCTTTACGGGAAATAGAGGACTTCGCTAGCTGCGAAAACGCTATTGCGAAAGCAGACACACCGGTCGCGATGACCGGCTGTTCAGATACGCAAAAAGCACAACTCATCGCCGCTCTTATGAAAAAGAGCGATTATCGCCTCGTGATCACCCATGACGAGATCCGCGCCCGCGAGCTGATCGAGGATCTCCGCATGTACGATCGCGAGGTTATGTATTATCCGGCAAAGGATTTGATATTCTTCAGTGCGGATGTCCACGGACAGGCTATCACCAGAGAGCGACTGGCCGTGATCCGCAGGCTGCAGACCGGCACGCCCACGACCATCGTTACAACAGTTGACGGAGGAATGGATGCGTGCCTGCCTTATACTTATTATAAAAAGCACGAGATAGTTTTAAAGCAGGGAGATCATATCGACCTGACCGGGCTGTCCGATCTTTTGGTCGAGATGGGCTACGAAAACGTCGGACAGGTAGAGGGTGAAGGAGAGTTTTGTATCAGAGGCGGAATCCTCGATATCTATCCCGAGACGGAGGAGACAGCTTATCGTATCGATCTGTGGGATGATGAGATCGACAGCATCAGAAGTATGGATGTCGAGAGTCAGAGATCGATAGAGAATCACGAAAGCGTCCGTATCACTCCGGCATCAGAGATGATGCTGTCAGCAGACGTCTCCGAGGAAGGCTTAAAGAATATACGGAGCGAGTGCAAAAAGAGAGTCGACGCGTTCAAAAAGGAAGGCAAGGACGAGGCGGCCACGAGATTGTCTCAGACGATAGAATCTTTTTTGGATGCGTATGAAGCCTATCACGGGATGGTGAATCTCGAGAGCTATATAAGATACTTTTCTGTCGACGAGCCCGTGTCATTTTTTGATTACTTTTGGGATCTCGACACGATAGTTTACATCGATGAGCCGACCAGAGTAAAGGAAAAGGCCGGAGCTGTTGAGACCGAGTTCGTCGAAGCCATGAAGATGAGACTCGAGCAGGGCTATATCCTTCCGAAGCAGGCGCAGATCCTATACACCGCGAAGGAGGCACTCTCAAAACTGAAGAGATACAGGACCCTTCTTATGTCAGCGCTCGATCACTCGGAAAAAGCCTTCGACGTCAAGCATATCTATCGTCTTCACATCCAGGGAGGAAGCGCGTATAACGGCGATTTCTCGATGCTGACAGCTGACCTGAAAAGATATGTAAAGGGCAAATACAGAGTACTGATCCTCACGGCATCCGAGACCAGAGGAAAAAGACTCGTAGACAATCTGGCTGATTATGACATCATATCATTTTATGACGGCACGATGAATCATGAGCTTTTGCCGGGCGAGGTGATGGTATCGAAGGGAAATCTCAGAAGAGGCTTCGAGTATCCGGATCAGAGATTCGTTGTGCTCTCGGAGAGTGATATCTTCGGGGCGAGACGGAAGAAAAAGAGAAAGAAAAGATATGACGGAGCGTCCATTCACACCTTCAACGATCTGAAGATCGGAGACTACGTGGTGCATGAGGCGCACGGACTCGGAATATATCAGGGAATCGAAAAAATAGAGACCGGCCAGGTGATAAAGGATTATCTGAAGGTGTCATATGCTGCGGGCAGTACGCTCTATGTGCCTGCGACGTCTCTGGAGCTTTTGCAAAAATACGCCGGCGCGGATGCGAAACCGCCAAAGATCAACAAGCTCGGGACGAATGAATGGAAAAAGACAAAGTCCAGAGTCAAAAAGGCGGTCGAGGAGGTCGCCGAGGAGCTGGTGGAGCTGTACGCGAAGCGAAGAGAGAACAGAGGGCATGCGTTTGAGACAGACACCATATGGCAGCGGGAGTTCGAGGAGATGTTCCCGTACGAGGAGACAGAGGATCAGCTCCGTGCCATCGAGGATGTAAAATCAGATATGGAGAGTGACCGCATCATGGATCGTCTGATCTGCGGAGATGTCGGTTACGGAAAGACGGAGATCGCAATCCGAGCCGCGTTTAAGGCGGTTATGGATTCAAAGCAGGTTGCGGTGCTCGTACCGACAACCATACTTGCGAGTCAGCACTACTCGACATTTTTGGAGAGGATGAAGAAGTTCGGGGTAAACGTAGAGCTTTTGTGCAGACTGAAAACACCCGCAGAGCAGAGGCAGACCATCGCTGGTCTGAAAAAGGGAAGCGTCGATGTTGTGATCGGAACGCACAAGCTTCTCGGAAAAAGTGTCGAGTTCAAAAACCTCGGCCTCCTTGTGATAGACGAGGAGCAGAGGTTCGGCGTGAAGCACAAGGAAAAGCTGAAACTTCTCAAGGATACGGTGGATGTGCTGACGCTGACGGCGACTCCGATACCGAGGACGCTGCATATGAGTCTGGTCGGGATCAGAGACATGAGTGTTTTAGCCGAGCCGCCGGAGGATCGAATGCCGATCCAGACCTTCGTCATGGAGAGGAGCGACGAGATAGTCCGAGAGGCGATCATCAGGGAGATCGGGCGTGGCGGCCAGGTTTACTATATTTACAACAGAGTTAATAATATAGATTATATCTCAGGCAGTATCCAGAAACTCGTACCGGAGGCAACGGTGTCATATGCTCACGGACAGATGTCGGAGAGAGAGCTCGAAGATACGATGTATCGTTTCATCGAGGGAGATATAGATGTTTTGGTCGCGACCACGATAGTGGAGAGCGGTCTGGATATTCCGAACGTAAACACGATCATAGTTGAGGACGCGGACAGACTCGGGCTGTCACAGCTGTATCAGCTCCGAGGCAGGGTCGGCAGGAGCGGCAGGGCTGCCTATGCATTTTTGATGTACAGGAGGGACAAACTTCTCAGAGAGGTAGCGGAAAAAAGACTGGCTGCCATCAGAGAGTTCACCGAGCTGGGCTCGGGCTTCCGTATATCCATGAGGGATCTGGAGTTAAGAGGTGCCGGAAACCTTCTGGGCACAGGGCAGCACGGTCATATGGCTGCCGTGGGCTATGACATGTACTGCAAAATGCTCGAAAAAGCGGTAAGAAGACTGAAGGGAGAGTCGCTTCCGGTAGAGGATTATGAGACAACGGTTGAGATTAAGGTTGACGCATTCATTCCTGTAGGGTATATTAAGAATGAGTTCCAAAAGCTGGATGTATATAAACGTATAGCTGAGGTTGAGACGGACGCAGAGGCTACCGATATGAAGGAGGAGCTCGCGGATCGTTTCGGGGAGATCCCGAAGAGTGTGGAAAACCTCATACGGATCGTGCTTATCAAGGCGAGAGCTCACAGGGTATTTGTGACGAGCCTGGAGGAGGACGGGGATGAGCTTAAGGCTGTTCTGTATCCCGAGGCAAAGATCGATCCGATGAAGATACCTGCCCTGATAAAAAAGGCGAAGGGGAAGCTTCTATTCGAACCCGAGCGCACGGTTTTGAGACAAGGCAAGGAGGTCAGACTGGATCCGTATTTCCACTCGAGAATGGATGAGGATGCTCTGTCTGAGGCAGATTGGATTTTGGGGCAATTGGAACAATTAGCAGAAGATTAGAACATAAAAAGAGAGGAACACGATATTATGATAAGGGCAAAAAGGAAGATAAGAACACTTATTTCTGTTCTCATGCTACTTTTTATGGTCACAAACATCGTAGGTTGTGGCGCTGATGAGCAGGAGAAATCTGATCAGACGACCAAAGAGGAACAGGCCGAAAAGGATGCCGCACAGGAGCATGAAAAGGCTGTCAAGGTCGAAGACGGAACCATGAGTGAGAACTCAACAGTCATCGCCGTGGGTCAGACTCCGGTAACCTACGGTGAGTACAAAATGTACTATTATTTCATGAAGAATCAGTATGATGAGCTTCTCGGTGACCAGGTGTGGAAGCAGAGCTCAACGAGCGACAAGACTATAGGTCAGGAGGCTATCGAGGATGTTCTGAGAATGATCATCCAGGTCAAAGTGATCTGCAAGGAGGCAGAGGTTTTGGGTATCACTTTGGAGGCTGATGAAAAAGAGGATGCCGACTATAACGCGCAAAAGCTCTGCGACAGTCTCGATGAAAAGATAAAGCAGGATGCCATGATCACCACACAGCAGATGATCACCATATTTGAGGAAAACCGTCTCGCCGAGAAGGTATACAATGTGACTACGGGAGCGTCGGATGTTATAGGCGAAGTAGGCGAGAGTACCGCGTACAGGGTTCTTCTTCTATATAAGAAGGCCGGTGACGACAGAGAAAAGACCAGACAGAGTGTAGAAAAGCTCCAGAAAAAAATAGCCTCATCGAACAAAAGCTTCTATGCTTATGCAAGACAGGAAAGCGATCTGGATGAGGTAGAGACTATCATAGGCTCACTTGACAGCAGAAAAAATCTGTGGATGCAGGTGACGGCGCTGAAAAACTTCGTCGTATCTCCTGTGGTTGAGGAGGAGGACGGTTTTTATATCGCTATGGTCGTAGAGAAACCGAATGAAGAGATAAATACCGAATACAGAAACAGTGTTGTAACCCAAAAACAGACAGAGGCCTTTCAGAAGTCCTATGAGGAATGGGCAAAGAGATATGACGTGGATGTCAGCGAGTCGCTGCTCTCTTAAAGCCTGCCGTACAGACGGGTCATCGCATAAATCCTGGCTGCGAGCTTGTCTGTGAAGGCATCCTTTTTCATGCGCCACAGCCAGTTCGTTCCGATAGTGGAAGGAGTGTTGATGCGCGCATCCCCGCCCAAACACAGAAAGTCCTGCATAGGAATGATACAAAGATCGGAAACGCTCATCTCGGCGAGCTCAATCAGTCGCCAGGTGAGCTTTTTTCTTGAAGTAAATCTGCTCGCGCCGATGTAGCGCAGGGCAACATTTTTATCAGCGGCAGAAAGGGATTTCCACCAGCTGTAAGTAGTCTCGTTATCATGTGTCCCCGTGTAGACCACGGAGTTTCTCTCGTAATTGTGAGGCAGATAGTCGCTGTCCTCTCTCGTATCGAAAGCGAACTGCAGCACCTTCATCCCCGGGAATCCGGAGTCGGAGAGCATGTTTCTCACGGAATCCGTCAGAAAACCGAGATCCTCGGCGATAACCTTAAAATCGCCCAGCTCACGCTTTGCCGCTCTGAAAAGATCGAGTCCCGGACCCGGAAGCCAGTCGCCGTTGCGCGCGGTCTTGTCACCGTAAGGCACGGCATAGTACTCGTCGAATCCTCTGAAGTGATCGATCCTGACGATATCATACCACTCGTACACATGACGGATCCTGCCGATCCACCACTCGTAGCCGGTCTCGCGATGCGTATCCCATTTATAAAGAGGGTTGCCCCACAGCTGTCCGTCAGCACAAAAAGCGTCCGGAGGACAGCCTGCAACACGGTTCGGTAAACCTTTTTCATCGAAATCAAAAAGCTCCGGATGAGCCCATGTATCCGCACTGTCCAAAGCGACATAGATCGGGATGTCTCCGATGATCTGGATGCCGTGTTCATTTGCATAAGTCTTGATGGATTTCCACTGTTTGAAAAACTCATATTGCAGAAACTGATAGAACATAACCTCGTTCATCAGCTTGTTTCGGTATGTGACCATGGCTTCGGGATCGCGGTTTCTGATATCCTCGTCCCATTCGAGATAGCTTATACCACCGAGACTGTCCTTGATGGCCATAAAAAGAGCATAATCAGGTAACCAGTCAGAGTTCTCCTGAACAAAGGTGTTGTAGTTCGGATCGGTCTCTATGGAGCTTTCGGCAAATGCCTTTCTGAGAAGATCAAAGCGCTTTTTGTAGATCAGATCATAGTGGATGACCTGGTGACCCATCCCGTCGGAGCTGTCCTCGCAGTCCTTTCTCGTGAGAAAGCCGTCCTTTATAAGCTCGGATAGGGATATAAAATAAGGATTGCCCGCAAAGGTGGAGAATGACTGATACGGAGAGTCTCCAAAGCCGGTCGGACCCATAGGTAGAACCTGCCAAAAAGACTGTCCCGCTTTTTCGAGACAATCAATAAAGTCATATGCGGCCTGGTCAAAACAGCCGATCCCGTACTTGGAGGGAAGGCTGGCTACAGGCATCAATACTCCACTTTTTCGTTCCATTGTTTTATGCGCTTATGCGTACTCCTTTATAGTATCTTTAAAACGCGTCGTAGGGTGAGATCTCACGATCTATAACCACAGGCGCCTGCTGATATTCATTTGGTATCGTGACACGATATTTTCTCTGGAATACATATCTGTACACATCAGCAGCGAACAGGTCTTCCTCGTAGAGATGTCTGGCTTTCTCCGACAACCTCGGGAGGTCGGCAGCCAGTCGTGTTACGATATGAAGTGTATCGTCGTCCTCGTAAATACCGGGCTCGTCTATACCGGCTCCTCTGAGCTCGCGGAGCAGGTGACCTGCTTTGGTATTGAGTCCGAGCAGATGCAGATACGGCATGGAGGTATCGGTCTCCGTGAGTCCCAGGCAGGACTGTAACAGACAACGCTTCAGTCTGCTCTCCGTAAATGCCTTTGTTTTTATTTTTGAAATAAGATCTGATGTACATGTAAAGCCGTCGAGTTCGTTTTTGATACGGCCGAATATATCGAGTGACAGATCCTTTGCCGAATCGATGACTTGATGGTGATTTTTAAGGTCGCCTTCCTTTCTGATCATGTCTCTCAAAGAGTAGCAGATCAGATCCGAGAAGTCATCAAGCATAAGGTGAGGTGTGTTACTCGAGTGTATACCTGCCCTGATGGCGGTCGATGAGGGATAACGTTTCAGTGAAGGATTGGTCGCGTCGCGGTAATCCTGTCCCTCTCTTAAAAGTGTCATCGGGATCAGCGGGCTTTTCATTTTTAACAGGGCGAGACAGTACTCTATTCCGAGGATGTTATTCGGCATCGAGAAAAACGGCTCGTCGATATCCGTATCACCGATGACGTTCATCAGTGCTCTCGCTCTGGCATCAGGATATGAAAGTCCCTCGCGCAGCCTCTCCTCGAGCATGGTCTGGAACTCGGTTCTTGATTTGTCCTCGCGGTCCAGAGTTTCTGCCACCTTCAAAAAGCTGTCGATGTCACCCTGCTCACTTCCGAAGCATACGTGCGTCACGAAGCCGAGCTCCGTGAGTGCTTTGATTCCACCGTAGGCAAAATCTCCGGCGGAAGAAAGAGAGTAGCGTACAGGCAGCTCGAATACGAGATCCGCGCCTCCCTCCAGGGCGTCCTGGGTACGGGAGTATTTGTCAAAAATAGCGGGCTCGCCTCTCTGAACAAAATCGCCGCTCAAGATAACTACCACGTAGTCAGCCTCGGCCATTTCCTTGGCGCGTCTTATCTGATACGCATGTCCCGAGTGAAAAGGATTGTACTCGGCTATGATACCGACAACATTCATGTTTTGCACCATTCCAATCCGGGACTAAAACGCATTTGCGTCCTTATCCCTATCTCCGATTAACAGCTTATCCTATTATATACGATTTTTGTGTATATGTCAAAAAACTTGAAAAAAATCTTGCGGATGAACCGGATAGGTGTTATGATTAGTATGCTGCGAATCATATTTTGAATGGAGGAAGAAATGGGCGGATTTTTCGGAGTAGTCGAAAAGAAGAGAAAGTCTGATTGTACCTTTGATCTGTTTTTCGGTACGGATTATCATTCGCATCTGGGAACCAGACGAGGTGGTATGGTCGTATACGGAGAGGACGGCTTTGACCGTGCGATCCACAACATAGAAAACGCACCGTTCCGTACAAAGTTTGACAAAGACATGCACGATATGAGCGGTTTCATGGGGATAGGATGTATCTCTGATTATGAGCCGCAGCCCTTGATCGTGAGATCTCATCACGGGACCTACGCGATCACCACAGTCAGCAAGATAAATAATGTTGACGAGCTGGTCGAAAAAATCTTTAATAATACATCACTTCATTTTCTGGAGATGAGCGGCGGTGAGATAAATGCGACAGAGCTGGTAGCCGCTATCATCAATCAAAAAGAAAACATCATAGACGGAATCAAATATGCACTTGACCTGATCGATGGATCACTGACACTTATGGTGATGACACCGAAGGGGATATTTGTCGGACGTGATAAGTACGGTCGTACACCTGCGTTCCTCGGTGAAAAAGAGGATGCATACTGTATCACGTTTGAGGATTTTGCTTACAGAAATCTCGGATACAGAGACCTGAAGATCATAGGTCCCGGTGAGATAGATGTTATCGAGCCTGACGGAGTGAGAACCCTGGTGGCTCCGGGCGAGGATATGAAGATCTGTACATTTTTGTGGGTGTACTACGGATATCCTTCAAGCTCATACGAGGGCATCAGCGTAGAGCAGATGAGATATCGCTGCGGCGCCTGCCTCGCAAAGAGAGATACGGTTAAGCCCGATATCGTAGCGGGAGTACCTGATTCGGGTACAGCGCATGCAGTGGGATATTCGAATGAGTCCGGTATACCGTTCTCCAGACCGTTTATCAAATACACGCCGACTTGGCCGAGGTCATTTATGCCTACCATTCAGAGTAAGCGTGATCAGATAGCAAAGATGAAGCTCCTGCCGGTGCACGATCTGATCGAGGGCAAAAGCCTTCTTCTCATCGATGATTCGATCGTTCGCGGTACACAGCTTCGTGAGACGACTGAGTTTCTGTATGAGAGTGGAGCAAAGGAGGTTCATATCAGACCGGCCTGCCCGCCTCTCGTATATGGATGTAAATATCTGAACTTCTCCAGATCGCGTTCGGAGATGGATCTGATCACCAGAAGAGTGATCGCAAAGCTCGAGGGAACGACAGATGTACCCGATGAGGTACTCAGGGAGTACACGGATCCGAACTCCGAGAAATATGATCAGATGGTAGAGGAGATCAGAAAAGAGTTAAACTTCACCTCGCTCAGATACAACAGACTTGATGATCTGCTTGAGTCGGTGGGGATACCGCCTGAGAAACTGTGTACGTATTGTTGGGATGGAAAAGAATAAAAATGAGCCCTACGGGGCTCATTTTTGTTTACCTTTTTTTACTTGGATCGCTTCTTCGGCAGATCCAGATATTTGTTTTTCACGTTATCCTTCAGCACGTCGAATATGTAGTCGTAGTTAAACTGCGAGCCACCGAGGTTCTTTACCCCGTGGGTGTCGGCCTGTTTCTTTTTGTAATCCTTCAGCCAGTATACGCGTATATCCTGATAACTGCCCCTGTAATCCGTGACGGTCGGGATCAGCTTCGGCTCGACGATGGATACCGTACGCGTGTCATTCAGCATATCCTCCTCGCATCTGAAGGTCAGAGAAAGCACGGTTCCTATGAGGTTGTCTGCCTTTGACTGTCCTGAGATGAAATTGCCCAGGGAGTAGACACAGAAGGCTTTTCTGTCGCCGGATTTGACCCATTCGGCAGTCTGGACTACGTGAGGATGAGTTCCGATGATGAGATCGGCTCCCCATTTGGTAAGGTTTTTGGCCATGGAGCGCTGTGACTCCGTTACATAGTGTCTGTCCTCGTCGCCCCAGTGGCAGCTGACGATGATGACATCTGCTTTCTTTCTGGCGAGTTTTATCTGTTTCTTTATAGTGTCAGTCTGGTTAAGGTAAATAACACGATATTTCGAGCTGTCCGAGACTGACAGTCCGTTCGTTCCGTAGGTATAGGATAAAAATGCGAACTTTACATCATTAACGGTTTTTATAGAAATCTTCTTATAACTATCATTTTTCACTCCTGTGATTCCGGAGGTAACCACGTCCTCAGGCATGGATTTCCAGAACTTTACGGTCTCGGTCAGGCCCTCCTCCTTTTGGTCGTAAGAGTGGTTGTTCGACAACGAGAACACTCTGAAGTTATAATCGTAAAGATTTCTCGCTATGTCGCCCGGAGTCGAGAATCTCGGGAACGTGCTCGGTTTAATGGTATCCGTCACCAGGGTCTCCTGGTTGATCCAGTTCAAATCCGTATTCATGAAAAAGTCTTTGACTTTATCGTAGCAGAAACTGAAGTCGTATTTTCCTTCCTTTCCGCGAGCCTTCGCCTGATTGTAAAGATAGGAGTTGATCAGGTTGTCTCCACACGCGGCGAAGGTTATATCCGTGATATCGGGATCCTCATTGGAATCCTCGGTAGTCGGGGAAGGATTTACCGCGGGACCGCTTACGGCGGGGCCGGTAACAACGGGAGTGTCAGCAGCGACAGGCGGTGCCGGGGGCTCCACGTTTTCGGTCATTTTATGGACCGCGAGCAGGTATCCTCCATATGCCATGGCGGCACATCCGAGCAAAACCAACATCACGTGCAGGAACTTTTTCATATCAATATGCTCTCCTTGTAAGCTTCAATATGCTCCTATCATATCACAGAATTACGTATCTTTCAACTTATCCTTGTATTTTTTGCGAAAATGATGTATATTATAGGTAATTGTTTTTCTAAATCTAAAAAAGAAAGAAGGAATCACTATGGAGAAGCAGAATATCGATTGGCACAATATCGGATTTGGATACCAGAAGACCAGAGCCCGTTACGTGTCAAACTTCAAGGATGGCAAGTGGGATGAAGGTATGATGACTGAGGATGACACGGTCACGATGAGTGAGTGTGCCGGAGTCCTTCAGTATTCCCAGAGTTGCTTCGAGGGTTTGAAGGCGTATACAACGGAGGACGGACGTATCGTCACATTCCGTCCTGATCTGAATGCCGAGCGTATGATCGATACGACAAAAAGACTCGAGATGCCGCCTTTCCCGGCAGACAGATTTATCGACGCGGTGAACAAGGTCGTCGCTGCCAACGCTGACTACGTACCGCCGTACGGTTCAGGTGCGACTCTTTACTTACGTCCATATATGTACGCGAGTGGTCCGGTTATCGGAGTTAAGCCTTCAGACGAGTATCAGTTCCGTCTGTTTTGTACTCCGGTTGGTCCGTATTTCAAGGGTGGCGCGAAGCCGATCACTATCCGCGTGAGTGATTTTGACCGTGCGGCACCGCATGGAACAGGACATATAAAGGCAGGTCTTAACTATGCCATGAGCCTGCATGCTATCGTAGATGCCCATGAAAAGGGCTTCGATGAGAATATGTATCTCGACGCAGCTACACGTACGAATGTTGAGGAGACAGGTGGAGCGAACTTCCTTTTCGTTACAAAGGACAACACAGTCGTAACACCGAAGTCTGACAGTATCCTGCCGTCTATCACCAGACGTTCACTTATGTATGTTGCTGAAAAATATTTAGGACTCAAGGCTGAGACCCGCGTGGTTCCTTTCGAAGAGGTAAAGGAGTTCGCCGAGTGCGGTCTCTGCGGAACCGCAGCCGTTATCTCCCCTGTCGGAAAGATAAATGATCACGGCAAGGAGATCTGCTTCCCGAGTGGTATGGAGGAGATGGGTCCGATCACAAAGAAGCTTTATGAAACACTCACAGGCATCCAGATGGGACATATCGAGGCACCTGAGGGATGGATTCACGAGATACCATTGGACTGAGCCGAAATAAGGACGGACGATGACGGAAACGAGAGATAATACCGAGAATAAAAAGAGATTCAGACCGAAGCTGCTTTTGGTCAAGATTGCACTGGCAGTGTTTATGCTGACCGGTCTGATTGTTGTGTGCGTAGCGGAGATTGCTCTCCCGAAGGATACCGACACCACGGGCTACAGCTGTGAGGAGTTTACCCCACAGTGGAGTCAGGTTCTTGAGGACGGAGAAAGGGTTCCCGTTGAGATCCCCGGAAAGCTTGAGGGTGAAAAAGGAGAGACCTTTGTTATAGAGACAAAGGTTCCTGAAAAGCTGGCAAAGGCCGGTTATCTGTGCGTCAAGTCGTCACGTCAGGATGTAAAGATCTATGTCGGCGACGAGCTCAGAGCATCGTACTCGAGCGAGAACAAAAGACTTTTCGGTAAATCGAGTACATCGTATTATGTATTCGCGAAGTTCGCCGTGCAGGATGAAGGCAAGACCCTCACTATCAAATACACGACGGATTCCGCTTATTCCGGCATTATCAAAAACATGTACTACGGAAGCCAGGCGGGCATATGGATCAAGCTGTTTTCGATGTTTGGCCTGGAGCTTTGTCTGGGAGTACTTTTGGTACTGTTTGCCATCATATGTGTAATACTCGGTATAGTTATCCGTATCGCATACAAGGAAAGCGGGAAAAACGGTGACCTTATCTATCTCGGGTGGGGAGAGCTCCTCGCCGGAATATGGGTGCTTTCCCAGTCGCCGTTCAGACAGATAATCTGGAGAAATGTCTCCGTGTTCGGTGATCTGTCATTCTATGCGCTGATGCTGCTTCCGTTACCGTTCCTCATTTATATGAATGAAGTGCAGGAGGAGCGTTATCGTCTTTTCTACCGTATAGCATCGGGTTTGTCGGTGGCGACCACGGTTATATGCTGTACGCTTCAGGTGTTTAACATAGTAGACATGCATGAGTCATTGATCTATGTATTTGCTGTGCTTCTGCTGTGCTGTGTACTTTTCGCTGTCACCACGTTACTGGATATCAAAAATAAACGGATCGATTCGTATATCCATGTGGCCATAGGACTGATCGGATTGGTCGTAGGCGGAACTGCACAGGCTGTTATCTATCTGCTCAGACCGATCAGGTTCGGAGCGACATCCTTGTGCTTGGGATTTTTGTTTATGCTGAGTATGGCGGTCATCAGACTCGTCAAGGTTGCCGCGATAACTGAAAACGAACGTCTGGAAGCGATCCAGGCGAATAAACTCCAGGAAGAGTTCCTGGCGAATATGTCACACGAGATCCGTACTCCGCTAAATGCCATCATAGGACTGAACGAGATGGTTTTGAAGGAGTCGGGCGAGGAGTCGATAAAGTCCTATGCATCCGATATCAAGGGAGCGAGTAAGACTCTTCTCGGTTTGATCAATGATATTCTTGATTTCTCAAAGATTGAGTCCGGAAAGGTAGATCTGCAGCCGGTGAAATACTGGACGACATTTTTGCTGACGGACAGCTACAACCTTATCTTAAAGCGTGCCGAGGAGCGCAATGTAGAACTGAAGGTCGAGGCGGACCCTGCATGTCCTGAGCAGCTTTTCGGTGATGAGACGCGTATCAGACAGATCATAACAAATCTTTTGACTAACTCGGTCAAATATACAAATGAGGGTTCTATAACGATCAGACTTCATTGGAGAAAAACGAGTATTGAGACCGCGATGATCCGCATTTCGGTTGCGGATACCGGTATAGGAATAAAGCCTGAGGATCAGGAAAAGCTGTTCCATTCATTCCAGCGCGTGGATGAAAAACGCAATAGAAATGTCGAGGGAACAGGACTTGGCCTGGTCATCTCCAAACAGCTTGTCGAGCTGATGGGTGGACGTATCTGGGTAAAGAGCGTGTACGGAGAGGGCTCGGAGTTCTTTTTCGAGATTCCTCAGAAGATCGTATCCGAAAAGGGAATGGGAGAGTTTTCACCGCATGCCGCGGGCTCGGATGATGTGATACTTCACTCCGCGACCAACTTCACCGCGCCTGACGCGAGGATCCTGGTGGTCGATGATGTGGAGACAAACCTAAAGGTGATCAAGAATCTTCTCAAGGATACCGAGATCCATATCGAGACTGCGACAGGCGGTCAGGAATGTCTGGATATGACGAAGAATACAGGTTACGACCTGGTATTCTTGGATCATCGTATGCCGGAGATGGATGGTATCGAGACACTGCATCATATGCGTGAGAGAAAGGATGATCCGAATGAAGAAACGCCTGTTATCATGCTGACTGCAAATGTGGTCGCAGGCGCAAAGGAAAACTACCTGAGAGAAGGTTTCACGGATTATCTGACCAAGCCGATCAGGCAGTCGGATCTGAAGCAGATGTTGATGGATTATCTGCCGCTGCATAAGGTGCATAAAGAGGACGCGTGAAGCACCTAAAGACGACTCGAATCCTTTCAGGATTCTCGTGATCTTTAGGTTCTACAGTACAAAAAACTAAGGCTCAACGGATGTAAACATCCGTGAGCCTTTTCTTTTTGTTCTGCTTCACGCTTTATTCAGTCAATTACGTACGGCATCAGTGCCACATGACGAGCACGTTTCACTGCTGAAGTAAGCGCTCTCTGATGCTTTGCACATGTGCCTGTGACACGGCGAGG
The DNA here is from genome assembly GCA_000687695.1 of Lachnospiraceae bacterium P6B14. GTDB lineage: Bacteria > Bacillota > Clostridia > Lachnospirales > Lachnospiraceae > Eubacterium_F. The sequence goes on from JHWZ01000011.1 coordinate 61,939, forward strand.
AAGGATCTTGCCTCTCTCTGAGAGGAATCTCTTCAGTTTTGCTGTGTCTTTGTAATCTACATACTTAAACTCTTTGTCTGCGCAGAATGCACAAACCTTTTTTCTTCTACGAGGTGCGCGACGACGATTGTCTGCGCCACCCTTCTCTTTCTGAAATGCCATAGTCAAAACCTCCCGGTTCAGTCATTGTTGAAAAACGGGATGTCGCCCTTGACGGTGCTGTCAATCTGAACGAAGTCATCATTGTCAGCATTATCCGGACTTGGCGGTGCCGGCATCGGATTGTCGCCTGAACCGCTCGGAGCGGTGTAGGAACCGGAAGCATCCTGCGATTTGCGCTCTGCAAACTCGATGTCCTCAGCGATAATACGTACGCTGTAAACCTTCTCCCCGTTTTTGTTGGTATAGTTATCGTTCTCAACACGACCTGAAAGCAGCATCCGTGATCCCTTGTGGAAGTATTTCTCCACAAACTCTGCTGTCTTACCGAAAGCCGTGCAGTTGAAAAAATCTGTGTTATCTTCACCGTCTCTTGCAAAACGACGGTTTACTGCGATCGAAAAACGTGCAATCGCAAGGTTTGAACTCTGAGAATAGCTTATCTCAGGGTCGCGGGTAAGATTACCCATCAGGATTACTTTATTCATGGTAAGCCTCCTTTTCAATTGATGTTACGCTCCGATGTCAGTACACGGAAACGTCTCACTACGGACGGCTTAGTCCTCTTCTGCTTTGACAACCAGGTATCTCAGCACGTTGTCCATAATGCGAAGTCTCTGCTCGAGCTGAGCCGGAATATCGGTCTCTGCGTCGAACTGGATGAAGTAATAGAATCCCTCGTTCATCTTCTGGATCTCATACGCAAGCTGCTTTTTGCCCCACTCATCGACGTTTGTGATCTGTCCGCCGACTGAAGTGATAGCCTCTTTGGCCTTCTCGACCGTAGCTTCACGCACTTCATCTTCAACTTTAGCACTAACAACCAGAGCTAATTCGTACTTTTTCATAGCTGTTCGCACCTCCTTTTGGTCTCTGGCCCTCCATCATAGTGAAGAGCAAGGAAATTACATCACGGAAGCCTATTTTAGCATGTATCCGGGAAGCTGTCAACATTTTTTTTCGGGGGTACGCTTTCGCCGGTTCCGAACGCATCTTAATTATACTTGAATGTTATATGTATTTATGGTACAATTATTCTTAGCTATGGGCTTAGCAACGAATAGGAGGCAGGATTATGAAGAGAGTAGCTTTTTTGACGAGTGGAGGAGACTGTCAGGCGTTGAATGCGACGATGCGCGGTGTGGCGAAGGCGCTTTATAACGCCGATCCAAAGACGCAGATCATCGGTATCCTCGAAGGATATAAAGGCCTGATGTACGGGAATTACAAAGAGATGTCGCCATCAGATTTTTCGGGGATCCTCACAGAGGGTGGTACCATACTGGGATCATCCAGGCAGCCGTTCAAAAATATGCGCAAGCCGGATGAAAACGGCATGGACAAGGTTAAGGCGATGATCGATACCTACAACAAGCTTAAGCTTGACTGTCTCGTGATCCTCGGAGGGAACGGAACTCAAAAAAGTGCGAACATGCTTCGTGAAGAGGGACTGAATGTCGTAGGCCTGCCAAAGACTATCGATAATGATATATGGGGAACTGATCTGACCTTCGGTTTTCACTCGGCGATCGAGGTCGCTACAAACGCGATCGACTGCATCCATACGACCGCTTTTTCACATGGACGAGTGTTTATCGTAGAGGTTATGGGACACAAGGTAGGTTGGATGACTCTGTATGCCGGTATCGCAGGCGGTGCGGATGTTATCCTGATCCCGGAGATCCCATACGATATAGATAAAGTAGTAGGAGCTATCGAGAAGCGTACCAAGGCAGGCAAGAGGTTTTCCATCCTTGCCGTGGCAGAGGGAGCGATATCAAAGGAGGATGCGGCTCTGACAAAGAAGGAGAGGAAAAATCTTCTGAAGGACAACCCGTATCCGAGTGTTTCATACAAGATTGGAGCTCAGATCGAGGAGCGCACCGGACAGGAGATACGTATTACGGTGCCGGGCCATACACAGCGAGGCGGAAGTCCGTGTGCGTATGACCGTGTGATCTCATCGCGACTTGGAGCTGCAGCTGCCGACCTGATCCTGAAAGGTCAGTTCGGTTACATGGTAGGATTTGACGGTGACAACATCGTGCCGGTTCCTCTCGAGGAGGTAGCGGGACGGCTTAAGATGGTTGAGCCGGATTCAGAGATAATACGCCAGGCAAAGAGTCTGGGAATCTCATTCGGAGATTAAGTAAGGTATGGCATATCAGGCATTATACAGAAAATACAGGCCGAAGGATTTTTCTGACGTAAAAGGCCAGGACGCGATCGTTACGACTTTGAAGAATCAGCTTTCGTCAGGTCGTATAGGACACGCGTATTTGTTCTGCGGTACCCGCGGCACGGGAAAGACGACCGTGGCAAAGATCCTCGCGAAGGCGATGAATTGTGAGCACCTGACCGAAAACGGCCCCTGCGGAGAGTGTCCTAGGTGCAGATCCATCGAGGACGGATCCTCCATGAACGTGGTGGAGATCGATGGCGCTTCGAACAACGGTGTCGCCGACGTCAGACAGATCGTGGACGAGGTGAACTACGCACCGATCGACGGTGGACGAAAGGTCTATATCATAGACGAGGTTCACATGCTGACGGAGAACGCGTTCAACGCTCTTTTAAAAACTCTCGAGGAACCACCGGAGTATCTGAGCTTCATCCTCGCAACCACCGATCCGCAGAAGGTCATCGCGACCATCCAGTCCAGGTGCCAGAGATATGATTTCAAGCGTATTCCGGTAGAGACGATCACGGCGAGACTTCGCGAGCTCCTTGACAAAGAGGGAGTAGTAGCGGAGGACAGAGCGTTAAACTACATCGCCAGAGTCGCGGACGGAGCGCTCAGAGATGCACTGAGTCTTTTAGAGGAGTGTATCTCCTTCTATTTTAAGGAGGAGCTTACCTTCGACAAGGTTCTTGATGTCGTGGGAAGTGTGGATCAGACCATCTATCACACGATGACTCAGGCGCTCATCGACGGTGAGGTCGACAGGGTTATCGAGACGGTGGATGAGCTCGTGGCTACGGGCAGGGAACTCACACAGTTCGCGAAAGAGTACGTATGGTACCTGAGAAACCTCATGATAATCAAGGCTGCGAAAAATGTCGAACAACTCGTAGATTTGTCAGATGAAAATATAAATATACTGAGAGGCTATGCTGAAAAGCTTGAGGAAGAGCAGATAGTCCGCTATATACATGTGATGAGCAGGCTGGTGGCCGATATGCGTCACACATCGAACAGAAGAGTAGAGTTCGAGATAGCGTTGATCAGACTGTGCCGTCCTCAGATGGAGAGAGATTATGATTCCCTGGTTGACAGGATGAAGGGGATGGAGCGAGATCTCGAGCTTTTGAAAGACAAGCTGGAAGCCGGAGTGTATCAGACGACGGCCCCGGTTCAGCCGGGAGTTCCCGGTGAGGCTATGCAGGCTGCACCTTTGCAACCTGTACCGGTAAAGCAGATCAGACCTGAAGCTATACCCGATGAGGTAAAGGAGATCGCCGGTCAGTGGAAGCATGTTGAGCAGGCGATCATGGCGAGCGGTAAAGGTCATTTGCTGGCGATGCTTAGGGATGTGGTGTTATCCGTGGATGATTCCGGTAACCTCGTACTCGGAATAAAGTATCCGATGAACATCAAATATTTCAAGGACTCAAAGGAGCATCTTGAGATGCTTACGGACATCATCGGAGAGGTTACGGGAAAGCACGTAAACATAGTGATAAAGGATCTTTCAAACGCGAGGGACCGTCTGGCGGTCACTGATCTGAGAGAGATAATCAAAAATGTAAACATAGAAGTGGAGGAATAAACTATGGCCAGAAGAGGCGGAGGATTCCCGGGCGGCGGAGGCATGCCCGGAAACATGAACAACCTGATGAAGCAGGCGCAGAAAATGCAGCGTCAGATGCAGGAAAGTCAGAAAGAGATGGAAGAAAAGGAGTACGAGGCCAGTGTCGGAGGCGGAGCAGTGACGGTAAAGATGTCAGGTGCCAGAGAACTCCTCGAGGTCAAACTCTCCGAGGAAGTCGTGGATCCTGATGATATTGAGATGCTTGAGGATTTGATCGTGGCAGCGGTAAATGAAGTTACGAGAAAGATCGATGATGACAGCACAAAGTCCATGGAGGCTTTGACCGGCGGTATGAATCTGGGAGGATTTCCGTTCTGATGAACTATTACAGTGATTCCATCAATAGTCTGATCGAGGAGATGGCGGCGCTTCCGGGTATCGGCCCGAAGTCGGCCGGAAGGCTCGCGTTTCATATCCTCAATATGCCTGAGGACAGGGTGAACAGACTCGCGCAGACAATCCTTACAGCCAAGCAGAAGACCAGGCTGTGTAAGGAGTGTTTCAACCTCTCCGACGGAGAGATCTGCTCTGTTTGTGCCAATGAAAAACGCAATCATAAGCTTATCATGGTAGTAGAGGAGCCTGCGGATCTCGTTGCATACGAAAAAACAGGACAATACGATGGTGTCTATCATGTACTTCATGGTGCGGTAAACCCCATGGTAGGAGTGCAGCCCGAAAACCTGAAGCTGAAGGAACTTCTGCAGAGGCTCGCCAGGGAGGATGTGGAAGAGGTCATCGTGGCGACCAACTCTACCGTAGAGGGAGAGGCGACGGCACTGTGGATCAGCAAATACGTTAAGCAGGCGGGTATACGTGTTACCCGTATAGCAAGCGGCGTTCCGGTGGGAGGAGCGCTCGAGTATGTGGACGAGATGACTCTTTTCCGTGCACTTGAGGGAAGAACGGATCTGTAAAACGGTCCGTAAATTAAGGAGAAATGTTTTGCCTACATTGGATGAAAAACGAAAAAAGATATTCCTCTGGGTGATCGTTATCGCGATCATTTTTTTCGGAATCGGAGGATTGCTTGTTTTTTCGTATTATTATAATAATAGATGTTATACGAAATACCAGGTCGTTTCCGAGACAGCGAGGAGCGACTCTAATAATGTAACATATCAATATTTTCAGAAAAATCTTCTAAAATTCTCACAAAGCGGAATATCTCTGATCGATACCAAGGGAAAAACCCTTTGGAACGGCGGTTTCGAGATGAAGCAGGCTCAGGTCGACAGATGCGGAGAACAGGTCATCGCAGCCGATGTCGGAGGCAATTCCTTCCATATATATAATGGAAAGGATGAGGGAGTCGGGATGGAGACAACCTATCCGATAGTCCGCGCTAAGGTATCGGCACAGGGTGTCGCTGCCGTGCTCGAGCAGGACACGGACTCGAACTCCCTGAAGGTATATAACCCTTACGCGAATACGAACAAGCTTCTCATCGAGATCCCGTCGAATGTCAGCGAGGAGGGCTACCCTCTCGATTTCGACATCTCGCCGGACGGTACATCACTCGTGGCTACATATATGACAGTCGACGGTAACGAGGCAAAGTGGAAGGTGAACTTCTACAATTTCTCCGATGTAGGCCAGGACAAAAACCTTTTGGTCGGAGGCAAGGAGTACGACACTGAGATGGTGGCGGGGATAAGCTTCATGGATGACGATCATGTGGTGATATACCACGAGAAGGGCTTCGATATCTACAACGGTATGAAAGAGCCGAAGATCACATTTTCGCAAAGCTTTGAGAACCAGATAGTCAGCATCGCGCAGAGCGACAAGTATATCGGAGTGATCACGACGGACGGGTCGCAGAAAAACAAAGAGCTTAAGATGTTTACCACGACGGGGGAAAACATCTTAAGCTGCCCGATAACATACGAGTACACCGATTTCAACATATATGGAGAGGAGCTTTATTTCAACTCCTCGCATCATATAGACATCATGAGGATAAACGGAACACCGAAGTTTGAATGCGACTTCGATGTAGAGCTCACGGGAGTGTTTCCGGGAGGGCGATCCATCGAGTACATCGTGGTGGATCATCAGACCATCAAACGCATACGCATGAAAGCAAGGTAATACATTAGAACGGGAGATCAAAATGGCACCTGTACTTATAATAGAAGCAATTGTTTTAGTCATAATCATCATATGCACGGTCGACGGCTGGAGAAGAGGCCTTTTACTGAAACTCTACGGTCTCATCAGACTCATCGCGATGATAGCGCTCACCGTGATCCTGACCCCGCTCGTCTACTCGGTCCTGCCTTTAGAGCCCGGAGTCAGAGAAGGCGTGGCGGTGCTTTCGGCACTTATTCTCGCAGTGGTGGTGCTAACCGTGATAGCGAAGATCCTTCACATCGTGGATCACATCCCGGTGCTCAGGACGATCAACCGTCTCGGCGGTGCTGTAGTCGGACTGATCTTCGGGGTTCTGTCCGTATGGGTGGCACTTTTGGTCATCAGCTCTTTTACGGACATAGCGTGGTGTAAAAATGTCACGACATATGTCAAGGAAAGCCCCGCGCTTACATGGCTCCTTCACTTCAATCCGATAAAACTCATTCTGTAAAAAATAATATAAAAACCTGTTGACAATGCCTAAAACATGCGTTACAATGGTAGAGCGCGTGTTTTAGGCGTTTATTTGTGTATGACGCGTAAAAAACGACGAAATATCTATGAATAGGAGGTGAAACTAATGCCAACTTTTAATCAGCTCGTAAAGCAGGGAAGAAAATCGGTTGCAAAGAAATCGAACTCTCCGGCTCTGCAGTCGACCTTCAACTCATTGAAGAAAAAGCCTGTAAAGGCCAGCTCACCGCAGAAGCGTGGCGTATGTACCGTAGTACGTACAGCTACACCGAAGAAACCGAATTCAGCACTCCGCAAGATTGCCAGAGTGCGTCTTTCCAACGGCATCGAGGTGACAAGCTACATTCCTGGTGAGGGACATAACCTTCAGGAGCATAGCGTAGTCATGATCCGTGGCGGACGTGTCAAGGACCTTCCGGGTACCAGATACCACATCATCCGCGGAACACTCGACACAGCCGGTGTTGCTGACCGTAAGCAGGCCCGTTCAAAGTACGGTGCCAAGAGACCAAAGGCAGCAAAATAAGAGAGAAGTAAAAGTACCGGATTAGTTTTCACATTTATTTTATAAAGAAGTTTATGAAAGAAGGTTGAAAGAAAAATCTGGTGCGAGTACCTATGATCTAATACTATTATTAAGGAGGGAAGTAACGTGCCACGTAAAGGACATATTCAGAAAAGAGACGTTTTGGCAGATCCCGTCTACAACAACAAAGTCGTAACCAAGCTGATCAACAACATCATGCTCGACGGCAAGAAGGGCGTAGCCCAGAAGATCGTTTACGGAGCATTCGAGGAGGTTGCTGACAAGACCGGTAAAGACGCACTCGAGGTTTTCGATGAGGCGCTTAAAAATGTTATGCCGGAGCTCGAGGTTAAGGCAAGACGAATCGGTGGTTCTACCTATCAGGTACCGATCGAGGTTCGTCCGGATCGTAGACAGGCGCTGGCGCTTCGCTGGTTGACCACGTTTTCAAGAGCCAGAGGCGAGAAGACGATGAAAGAAAGACTGGCAGGCGAGATCATGGATGCAGCCAACAACACAGGCGCAGCCGTGAAGAGAAAAGAAGATATGCACAAGATGGCAGAGGCCAACAAGGCATTTGCTCATTACAGATGGTAATAGGAGGATAAAGTCATGGCTGGAAGAGAGTATCCACTTGAGCGTACCAGAAACATTGGTATCATGGCTCATATCGATGCCGGCAAGACTACGCTTACAGAGCGTATCCTCTACTATACCGGTGTCAACTACAAAATAGGTGAGACTCATGACGGAGCATCCACGATGGACTGGATGGAGCAGGAGAAGGAGCGTGGTATCACGATCACATCTGCCGCTACAACCTGTCACTGGACGCTTGAGGATCACCACAAACCGAAGGCAGGTGCAGAAGAGCATCGTATCAATATCATCGATACTCCGGGACACGTGGACTTCACCGTTGAGGTAGAGCGTTCACTTCGCGTCCTCGATGGAGCAGTCGGTGTGTTTGATGCAAAGGCCGGAGTAGAGCCGCAGTCCGAGAACGTATGGCGTCAGGCTGACACCTACAACGTTCCGCGTATGGCGTTCATCAACAAGATGGACAAGCTCGGAGCTGACTTCTTCTACTCAGTACAGACGATCATCGATCGTTTGGGCAAAAATGCCATCCCGGTTCAGATCCCGATCGGAAAAGAGGATGATTTCATCGGACTGATCGACCTGTTCGAGATGGAAGCCTACTATTATAAAGATGACGAGGGCAAGGATATTGAGATCGTACCTATCCCGGATGATCTCAAGGATCTCGCTCAGGAGTGGCATGATAACCTCGTTGAGAAGATCTCCGAGCTTGATGAGGATCTCGAGATGAAATACCTTGAGTTCCTTGATGGCGGTGAGGAGCCGACTATCGACGAGATGAAGGCAGCACTCCGCAAGGGCACTATCGCTTGTACAGCAGTTCCGGTATTCTGCGGTTCAGCTTACAAAAACAAGGGTGTACAGAAGCTCCTTGACGGTGTCATCGAGTTCATGCCGGCACCGACAGATATCCCTGATATCACAGGTGTTGATATGGATGGAAACGAATGTGTACGTCACTCATCAGATGAGGAGCCGTTCTCAGCGCTTGCATTCAAGATCATGGCAGATCCGTTTGTCGGAAAACTCGCATTCTTCCGCGTATACTCCGGAACACTTAACTCCGGTTCATACGTATTGAACGCAACCAAGGGCAAGAAAGAACGTGTTGGACGTATCCTTCAGATGCATGCCAACAACCGTTCAGAGCTTGACAAGGTTTACTCAGGAGATATCGCAGCGGCTGTAGGTTTCAAGACCACATCAACAGGTGATACCATCTGTGATGAGCAGCATCCGGTTATCCTCGAGTCTATGGAGTTCCCTGAGCCGGTTATCGAGCTCGCTATCGAGCCGAAAACTAAAAATGACCAGGGTAAGATGGGTGAGGCTTTGGCAAAGCTTGCTGAGGAGGATCCTACATTCCGTGCTCATACAAATGCAGAGACAGGTCAGACGATCATCGCCGGAATGGGCGAGCTTCATCTGGAAGTCCTCGTAGACCGTCTGCTCAGAGAGTTCAAGGTAGAGGCCAACGTCGGAGCACCGCAGGTTGCTTACAAAGAGACATTTACAAAAGAAGTGGATGTCGACGAGAAGTACGCAAAGCAGTCCGGTGGTCGTGGTCAGTATGGTCACTGCTGCGTGAAGTTCACACCGATCGATCCGAACGGTGAGACAACATATGAGTTTGAGTCAACCGTAGTCGGTGGTGCTATTCCGAAGGAGTACATCCCGGCAGTAGACGGTGGTATCCAGGAGGCTATGCAGGCAGGTATCCTTGCAGGATTCCCTGTACTCGGTGTACATGCTAACTGCTACCACGGTTCATACCACGAGGTCGACTCATCAGAGATGGCGTTCCATATCGCCGGATCAATGGCCTTCAAAGAGGCTATGCAGAAGGGTAATCCTGTACTGCTCGAGCCTATCATGAAGGTTGAGGTGACAATGCCTGAGGAGTACATGGGTGATGTCATCGGATCTCTGAACGCTAAGCGTGGACAGATCGAGGGAATGGACGATATCGGCGGCGGCAAGATCGTACGCGCATTCGTACCTCTCGCAGAGATGTTCGGTTATGCGACAGAGCTTCGTTCATCAACACAGGGTCGTGGTAACTACTCAATGTTCTTCGAGAAGTATGAGCAGTGCCCGAAAAATGTACAGGAGAAGGTTCTGTCACAGAAAAATGGTTGATAGCACAAAAAGTGCTTGCAATTTATTGTGAAATCTCATATAATGTGAGATAGCAGTTTATTTTGGAAACAAAAAACAATATTTATATTTTTCTAGGAGGAATGAAAAAATGGCTAAAGAGAAGTATGTCAGAAGTAAGCCGCATGTAAACATCGGTACCATCGGTCACGTAGACCATGGTAAGACTACTCTTACCGCTGCTATCACAAAGGTTCTTTCAGAGCGTGTAGCAGGTAACGAGGCAACAGATTTCGAGAATATCGATAAGGCTCCGGAGGAGAGAGAGCGTGGAATCACTATTTCAACCGCTCACGTAGAGTATGAGACAGAGAAGCGTCACTATGCTCACGTAGACTGCCCTGGACATGCCGATTATGTAAAGAACATGATCACAGGTGCCGCACAGATGGACGGTGCCGTACTCGTAGTAGCAGCTACTGACGGTGTTATGGCTCAGACCAAGGAGCACATCCTTCTTTCCCGTCAGGTAGGTGTGCCGAAGATCGTTGTATTCCTTAACAAGTGTGACAGCCCTGACATCGATGACGAGCTTATCGAGCTTGTCGAGATGGAGGTTACTGAGCAGCTTGAGGAGTATGGTTTCGAGGGTTGCCCGATCATCAAGGGTTCAGCTCTTAAGGCACTTGAGGATCCGAACGGTGAGTGGGGCGACAAGATCATGGAGCTCATGAACACCATCGACGAGTACATCCCGGATCCGCAGCGTGATACTGACAAGCCTTTCGTTATGCCTGTCGAGGACGTATTCTCAATCACAGGTCGTGGTACCGTTGCTACAGGACGTGTAGAGGCTGGTACACTTCATCTTAACGATGAGGTTGAGATCGTTGGTATCAAAGAGGAGACAAAGAAGACTGTCGTTACCGGTATCGAGATGTTCCACAAAGAGCTTGATGAGGCTCAGGCCGGAGATAACGCAGGTGTACTTCTTCGTGGTATCCAGAAGAACGAGATCGAGCGTGGACAGGTTCTCGCAGCACCGGGAACACTTACATGCCATACAAAGTTTACTGCTCAGGTTTACGTCCTGACTGCAGAGGAGGGTGGTCGTCATACACCGTTCTTCGCTAACTATCGTCCGCAGTTCTACTTCCGTACAACTGACGTAACAGGTGTCGTAAGTGACCTTAAGGACAACGATGGTAATGCAGCAGAGATGTGCATGCCTGGTGATAACGTAGAGATGACAATCGAGCTCATCCATCCGATCGCTATGGATCAGGGTCTTACATTCGCTATCCGCGAGGGTGGTCGTACTGTAGGATCAGGTCGTGTAGCTAAGATTATTGAGTGATCGCGATAAGCGGACTGAGATTAAACAACAAAAACAGGAGTCGAGTGCTCGCACTCAGATTCCTGTTTTTTTGTTTAAGTGAAGGCGCACGCGTGCGAGGGCTGCGAAGCAGTCCGAGCCAGCGTGCGCTCAGTCCGCAAAAACTAATTACTAAGGTATTTGGTCTTGAGGATAATCAAAAGGCCAAGGCGTCCCGGATTATTAAGGATACAACAGAAAAAGGATGGATAAAACCTGTTGATAAGGATACGGCTCCGAGGTACATGAGATATATTCCATATTGGGCATGATTTAAGTTTCGCTAACTTTCAGTTTCAAGCGCTTTGAAAACTAGGAATCTAAGGAGAACCTCGTAAAAGGGCGAAAAATCGACACTTCCATGTCGAGGCATATATTGGATTTAAGTTTCGCTAAGTTTCACTATACGAGCTCTGCTTCGGCAGGGCTCTTGTTGTTTGTACCATTTTTGTCGTCATTCGCGGCATTTTCAAACTATTGAAAAAGGTTGCATTTACAGTTGAAGGCGCACGCGTGCGAGGGCTGCGAAGCAGTCCGAGCCAGCGTGCGCTCAGTCCGCTTACTGGTCCTGTGCACGCCTTCTTTTTTTGATATGGTTTACAAGCATAATGTTTTATGATATAATATATCATTGCCATAAGTGTCACCCATGCATATCGTTTGGGAAGATGAGGAGGATTAAATGAAGGGAATCGTACTTGCGGGAGGCTCCGGCACCAGGCTGTATCCGCTGACTCAGGTGACGTCAAAGCAACTGCTTCCTATTTTTGATAAACCTATGATCTACTATCCGTTGTCAGTGCTGATGCTGGCAGGGATACGTGAGATATTGATCATATCTACACCGGAGGATCTGCCGAGATTTGAGAGCCTTTTAAAGGATGGTTCGCAGTTCGGGATCGAGCTGTCGTACAAGGTCCAGCCGTCGCCCGACGGACTCGCGCAGGCGTTCATCCTGGGTGAGGATTTCATCGGTGATGATACGGTGGCGATGGTTTTGGGAGACAATATCTTCCACGGGCAGGGGCTGACCGATATCCTCAGAAGGGCTGCCAGAAAGGATGACGGAGCCACTATATTCGGTTACTATGTCGAGGATCCGGAGCGCTTCGGTATCGTCGAGTTTGATAAGGACGGGCATGTGGTGTCCATCGAGGAGAAGCCCGAGAAGCCGAAGAGCAACTACTGTGTGACCGGTCTGTATTTCTACGATAACAAGGTCGTTGAATATGCGAAGAACCTCGCGCCTTCGGCCAGAGGAGAGCTCGAGATCACGGATCTGAACAGGATATATCTCGAAAAAGAAAAGCTGTCAGTAGAGCTTTTGGGACGCGGTTTCACATGGCTTGATACCGGGACTCATGAGTCGCTCATGGAGGCATCGAATTTCGTCCAGACAGTTGAGAAACATCAGCACAGAAAGATAAGCTGTCTCGAGGAGATCGCCTACGAAAACGGATGGATAGATCGTGCCGGGATGCTTTCGGCTTATGAGATATATAAAAAGAGTCAGTACGGACAGTACCTGATGGACGTACTTGAAGGTAAGTATCACTCATAAAAAAACAACAGGGAAAAGGACTACGGGGATAAAGGAGATAAGGGTTATGTTCACATGGAATTTTCAGTATGTTTCCAGAGCGAGGCTCGCTGAGACCTTCAACCAGCTCTCGCTAAACTCACAGCGCGGTGATATCCTGATCCGCATCCATACTGCGATCCACAGCGAGGAGGAGGCAGTGGAGCTCGCGGGATTCATAAAGGAGCAGGTGCCGGGAGCGCACATATTCGGTACATCCACCTCAGCGGTTATCGAGGAAGGAAAGATGATCCCGAGTCAGTGTGTGATCAGCGTGACGCAGATGACTCACGGCAGTATCCATACCGCTATACTTCCAACATTTGATGAAAAAAAAGACGAACCTATGCCGGCAGAGAGGCTCTGTATGGATGTCCGCGAAAACGCAGCGGGAATCGATACAAAGCTGATGCTCACATTCCTTACGAGCAAATACCCGGATGTATACAGGTTTGTCGAGATGTGCAATGACTTTTTGCCGGGAGTTCGCATGATAGGAGGTCTGGCCAATGCCCCGGATATCAATCTCGGAAAGGTGATGAAGGGCGGATTTGTATTTGACGAGAAGGGCTGGTCATCCAGATCCATCATCGTGGCATCCATCTCGGGTGAGGAGCTCGACGTCTACAATTACTGCGCGACCGGTGTGCAGCCGATTGGCGATGAGCTCGAGATAACAGACACGGATGGCACCATCATAAAGGAGATCGACGGCAGACCTGCGGATGAGTTCTACCGCGACAATGTCGGAGAGGCAGTGAGAGAGCGTTCCGAGATCGCAAAGCTGTTCCCGTTTGTGTACGCTGATGCCGCGGACGTGCCTATTTTTCTTCACTACGAGAACGATCAGATCCGCGCCAATCACAACGTGATAAAAGGGAAAAAGCTAAAGAGAGCATTTATATATGACAGAAAAATAGTCGCTGATAATAAAGCGATGTTCAGACGTATAGAGAACTTCGAAAAGGCCGAGACCATATTTGCCTACTCGTGTATTTCGAGGGCGAGACTGTATGCAAACAGTGTAAAATGGGAGATGTCCGCATACGAGAACTCCAACATGTGCGGCTGCATAACCGAGGGTGAGATCGCGTATGTAAACGGCAAAAATACTTTCGCGAACGGTTCATTCGTTATGTCTGTAATGGGTGAGGCGCCTGCTTCACAGCGTTTCAATTCATTTGTGTTCTCGCATACGGAGAGCCTGTCTGCTGATAACAATGACCTTCTGTCCTACCTCATGGAGGTCGAGGGAACGATCGAAGCCGACTCCAAGGTAAAGGTACCAAAGGAGCTCACCGATTTCATCAGAGACTGCGAGCTGAACCTGATGCATTCGGAATCAGAGGATCTGCCAAACGAGGCAGCTCTTTCTCTGGACATGAAGGTAAAGGGCTACGACAGGATCTGTATGATCCGCGTTACGGATATCGCAAACATAGAGGCCGTGTTCTCCGAGCAGGCCATCAGCATGACCTACAGAAACTTTGTCGCAAAGTGCGCGAGCTGTGCGGAGCGCAAAAACTATCATATCTACATCCTGGACAAATGGGCGCTCGCTATCGGCGCGCCGTCCTACATGGTAAAGCTGTCCCAGTTCAAAAATGACATGGAGACGCTGCAGCATGAACTGTTCACAAACAGCGCTGATTTCATAGCCATCGTTCCTACGTTCTGCATCATCGACAACTGTACGCTCGAGAATCTGAGCGACTCATATAACAAGGCCCGCATGGAGATGACTCAGAAAAATATCCAGTTCCTCGTATATGACGGTGGAGCGAATGTTATAAATATTGATAACATCAGAGAGAGATATCACATGGTAAATGTGATCAACTACGCCATCGCGCATGACGGGGTGATCCCGTATTTCCAGGGGATCCATGACAATGATCTCGGAACCATCCACCACTACGAGTCACTGATGAGGATACGTGACGAGGACGGAAAGATATACTATCCGGGAGAGTTTTTGGATGTGGCGAGATCCTATGGACTTCTGTACGACTCGATCTCAAAGATCATGATCCAAAAGGTATTTGACAGGTTCAAGGATTACCCGCAGCTCAGTGTGAGCATAAACTTAGGACTTCGCGATATCAAAAATGACGATATAACGGAGATAATATATGATAATCTTGCTTCGGTTTCTCATCCTGAGAACTTCGTTTTTGAGATACTCGAAAACGAGGATATCGAGGCCTATGAGTATATGGTAAGCTTTGTTGACAAGATCCACTCGCTCGGTGGAATGATATCGATAGATGATTTCGGCAGCGGGTACTCGAACCTGCAGCACATACTCAGTATACAGACAGACTTTTTGAAGCTCGATGGCTCCATAGTCAGAAACTGTCATGTTGACAGGGAGTCGGAAAACATGGTTGCGCTGATGGGCGCGTGGAGAGATTTGTCCTCAAAAAAGATGTCGATCGTGGCAGAGTATGTTGAAAACAAAGAGATACAGAAAAAACTCATATTGTACGGCATTGATTATTCGCAGGGATACCTGTTTTCCAAGCCCTCCCCGCAGATAGGAGAATTGAAGTGAGACTGACAGAGCAGATGCGGAGAGAGGGAAAAAGCTCGTCCAATGACCGTAGAGTTATCGGGCTCATGGTAGAGGATCTCTTCGCCGATTACACGAGAGAAGTCATACACAGTGTGTACCACGCGATGCCTGACGGGAAGGACTATCGTCTGGTAGTCATGGTAGGAAAATACGATGACGACACCTACAGTGACCAAAACAGGCACGCGTACAGGTCTATCTGTAATTCCGTATATAAGATCGTTGAAATGTGTGATATCGACGGCCTTATTCTTTCTTTGGGTAGCCTGAATTATCTCGGCGAGTCATTTTTGCGCTCGTCTATCATGAAGCATTACAGGGATATACCGAAGGTGTTCATATCGGCAGACCTTGAGGGTTGTGTGTCCGTCAGGTATGATAACGAAGCGGGTATCCGCGAGGCGATAGACATCCTGATCAACATATACGGCGTGAAAAATATCTGTATGCTCGGCGGTCGTGATGACAACAACGATGCGCTCCTCAGAAAGCTTATATTCAAAAAAACACTTACTGAAAAAGGACTTCAGTATTCCGAGGATTCCTTCGTGGAGAGCGACATGAGCGCAAACACGGAGAAGGAAGCTGAGCTGTTGCTTGAAAAAAATCCTGACGCGGAGGCGGTATTCTGCGTCAATGATTCGGTGGCTATCGGCCTGTATTCCGTAATGGAAAAAAGAGGTCTGGTGCCCGGAAAGGATATTTACGTTTTCGGTTTTGATAACACGCACATGGCAGGAGAGCTCATCCCGTCCCTGGCATCCGTCGGATCAAAAGAAACGACCGTGGGACGCCGCGCGATGGAGATTTTGCTTGACTGGATGAACGGAGAAAGCGTGACCTCCGAGCTCGTTCCGACCATGCTCTACGGCAGACAGTCACTCGAGATAGACATGTATGATTTCACGGCCATCGATCTGATGGATGTCAGTGAAGAAGCTATCTACAGGATGTTTAACGAGTGTTTCTATCGCTACAGAAATGAAAACTATCTGCGCGAGGACGTAAATCTGAAAAGACTTTTTTATGAGTTTATTTCAAGAATAATAGCGAGCATCAGAAGACGTTATATGAGCGACGAGGAAAACGAAGAGATATGCAAACTCGTTGATGTTTTTATTGATAATAATGCGCTCGCGTATACCGATATCAGAAAGCTGATGATAAGTATCGACAGGCTTCAGATAGCCATAAATAATGTGGCTGATAAATCGCTTTCCACCAACGCGATGATCAACAAGATATTTTTACAGCTTAAAAATAAAATGATCTATTCTCTGTCGCAGGAGAAGGAAAGAGATGCCAGACTGATCGGTTCGGACAGACAAAAAATCCAGTTGTTCCTCGCGGAGAATACCGACTATACCGGAGAGGATGTAAAGTCAATAGATGACCTCATCGGCGGTGTCGAGCTGCTGGGTATGGACAATGTTGCCATCTATCTGTACGATGAGCCGGTCAAATATGAGAAGGGCGGTGATGGGGAGTTCCCTGAGACCATCAGGCTGAAATGCGTTATGAAGGACGGAAAACTGTATGTACCGTCCGAGGAGAGACAGCTCGGGGCGGTCAGAGACATGTTCGTACGAGAGGAGCTCTCATCGAAATGCAGAGGATATATCGTTCTGCCTATTTTTCATGGTGTGTCGATCTACGGAGTGATCGCGTGTGAACTGTGTGAGAGCGTATTCTATAAAGGCGAGTACATCGCGGACCAGCTCGGAAGGATCATCCATTCGTTTGAGACTGACGGCTGGAGCGATTGGAAATACAAAAACAAAAAGAAATGATAAAGGAGGATCTTTATGTACCTGTCATCCAAAAAACACATTCTTTCGCAGGCGCTGATAAATGCAACAGTGATTCAGATCATGGCTGTGATAGCGCAGTTTGTGATCAGGGTATGCATGCACGGAAAAAGAAAAAGACCGGATATTCTGAACTTAAAAATATGGACATTGGAGTATATAGTAACCTGTATTTCCATCGTCCTTACCGTGCTCGTTTTCGTCCTGGCGATCAAAAAAGTAAAAAAATATATCAGTATGGTCGATGAGGAAGACCGAAAGATGATGGGACGTCTGCAGGAGGACAAGCTCGGTGAGACTCTGTCCGCGCTGTCTGCGGATGTCATGCTCAAACTCCTTAAAGTATGGGCAGTGATCCTGGTCGGACTCGAATTGATTCACGCAGTGGTATCTGTTATGTATCGCAGGTTTATAGTGGATCTGTATGCTCTGAATACTCCCAAGGGAACTCTTAAAAGAGCGGACCTTATTAATATATACAATCATACTCATGGTTTCAAATATCTGACTATGGCGGGTGCCCTGGTCATAGGTGTGATAATCACTGCAGTCATACTTGAAAACAGGATGCTGGAGATATTATCCGTAGCTGCGGCTCTGATATTTTTGACTGCTTTTTGTGCGGTTGACATCAGCAAGATATCTGTTTTCGGAATGAATCTTCGCATCGTTTGGACATCAGTTATATTCCATATTATTCAGACTGTCGGTATGGTCAGCTTTGCTATCTATCTGAGAGTGAAATATAAGGGAGTATAGTGAGGATGAGAAGAAAACTGCTTGGCATTTTTATGGTGTGTATAATGATGCTGACAGCGTGTGGTGACGAGGTAGAGCCGACCAAACCACCTTCACCGATACGTACGTTAAATCCCGACAGATATGTCCATGGTGAGGATGGGTATTATTGCCTGGATGATGACGGTGTGCCGGTAGAGCTCAGGGCACAGGTCGGTGGTACATGCTGGCTTTTTGCGGCAGCGGTATGTATGGAAACGGGGTATGAGCGGACGCATGGGGGCGAGATTAAGATCGATCCGATGAAACTGCTCGATAAGGTTTATGGCGAAGATAAGAAGGAAGGGTATTTCGTCAAAAACGTTGGCGCGAGAGAATTCGGCGGGTATGGCGGTCTGGTGATCCATGCTCTGTCGAACGGCTTTGACGGATATGTATTGGACCGTGGGATCCGGCTGCCGGACAATGAGACTGATACTATAAAGAAATATATAAAAGAATACGGGGCGGTTTACTTCGCCGTTCCGGATACAGTGGCTACGAAGAAGGGAACCTTCGACGGCTACACTACGATAAACCATGTGACGAGTCCCGATAACTATGATCACTCCATAGCGGCTGTGGGATGGGATGATCACTTCCCGAAGAAGTATTTCGTCGATACGCCGTCACAGGACGGAGCGTGGTTGACCGCGAACTCCCAGGAGAACGCCGATTATTATTACGTGTCGTATGACACCAAGCCGGAGGCTGTATTTGACCACCCGCAGTGTATGTCGATGTCGGATGAGTATTCGGCAGTCGCCAGCCATGACTGCGGTTTCGATGAAAAATGTTCAATAAAAATGAAGAAAGGCTGCACGACTGCAAATGTTTTTCATAAAGAGGGGACGCTGTCTGCGGTAGGTACGTATTCGCTTGGAAGGAACCGTGATATAACGATCGAGATATATGATGAGCACCTTAAAAATGTTATATATACACAGACGGCGCATCTTCCCGAGTACGGCTATCAGGTCGTGAAGCTCGATCAGCCTTTGGAGGTAAGAGACTATGCCATAGCGATCACATATTCATCCGGAGTGGCGCCGGTAGAGGGCAAGGGCTGGAAAGAAGAAAATCTGGTATTTAAACCGACATCCGGAAAAGGAGAATCTTTCGTAAAGATCGGAAAAAAATGGTACGACCTTCATGAAAGATCCACGTCTGATATGCTCGGACGGAAGGGCAGGATCAATAATGCATGTATTAAAGGTTTATATGCAAAATAACAGATTGAAAATGACATAAGATGAATACGATTAACGGGTTGGAGAAAAAGAAAAAGAAACGGAAGTATATCATTATCGGTATACTTCTGCTTCTTTTTGTTTTGTATTGGGTTTTGGTATATTTTTTGGTAAGCGCTGCGTTGGTCCCGTCATTTATGAAGAAACTGGATTCGTTTTCAGAAGTTACCGAAAAGTCAGTATCCGAGCAAAAGCATACATCTGATATCAAAGAAAACCATAAAAAGGCTGTGGACGAGACTAACGCTTGGCTTGAGACGGCCAAGCATCAGAAATACGTTACGGAGTCCGAGGATGGGTATAAGCTGACTGCGATGTGTTTCGAGCCGGACGCGGCGAGCGGATCAGCAGCGGGTGTGCCATTGGAGTCGGATGGGCACGACTGGGTGCTCGTGCTGCACGGATACACGGGATGGAAGGAAGAAATGTATCCGTTCGCGATGGAGTACTGCAAGCGGGGATATCATGCGATGGTCCCCGATCTCAGATGTCAGGGCGAAAGCGAAGGCGATTTTATCGGTATGGGATATACGGACAGTTATGACTGTATGAGATGGATACAGGGGATACTGAAGCTGGATCCGAAGGCGCGGATAGTCCTGCATGGTCAGTCGATGGGGGCCGCCACGGCACTCATCATGTCGGGCAGGGATGATCTGCCTGATTGTGTACGCGCTATCGTATCCGACTGCTCATATACGGATGCATATGCCATGTTTGAGAGCAAGATAAATGACTGGTTCTCACTGCCGGCGTTCCCGCTCGTGGACTCGGCGAGGCTGATGTTACTGCTCAGAGGCGGGTATGATATAAACAAAGCGTCCGCGGCAGATGCTGTAAAGAGGTCGCACACGCCGACGCTTTTTATACATGGTGCCGATGACCGGATGATAAGCGCGGATATGTCAAGAGAGCTGTATGAGGATTGTGCCTGCGCGGACAAGGAACTTCTCATCGTGGACGGCGCAGGACATGCGCAGTCCCAGGACAAGGATCCAAAGAGATATTATGAAAGTGTATTTGGTTTTTTAAATACTTTTGAAAAACGAGGTTGAGAAAAACAAAAAAATGTTGTAAAATGACATAGATTGCACGAAATCTAAGTAACACAAGGAGAGTACAGAATGATTGAGGTTAAGCATTTAAAGAAAGCATACGAAAACATCACTCCTCTCAAGGATGTGAACACTGTCATAAATGATGGTGAGGTCATATCGATCATAGGCCCGTCCGGAACCGGAAAGTCGACATTTTTGCGCTGCCTGAATCAGCTCGAGGAAGCGACTGAGGGTGAGATCATAGTTGACGGGGTTGATATACTCAAAGACAAGAAAAACACCCACCTTCACAGAAAAGAAATGGGAATGGTATTTCAGTCATTTAACCTTTTTGATCACAAAATGATCATTGAAAATATAATGCTTGCCCCTGTGAAGATACTGGGGAGGACCAAACAGGAAGCTTACGATGAAGGAATGGAGCTGCTTGATACGGTAGGGCTCAAAGATAAGGCACTAAACTATCCTGAGGAGCTTTCCGGAGGACAAAAGCAGCGTGTGGCTATAGCGAGAGCTTTGGCGATGCACCCCAAAGTGATACTTTTTGATGAGCCCACATCAGCGCTTGATCCGACTATGGTATCGGAGGTGTTGGAGGTTATCAGAAAGATAGCAAAATCAGGTGTCACGATGCTTATAGTGACACATGAGATGAGATTTGCAAGGGATGTTTCGAGCAGAGTATTTTTCATGGACGAGGGTGTGATCTACGAGGACGGAACTCCGGAACAGATATTTGAAAACCCTCAAAAAGAAAAAACAAAAAGGTTTATATTCCGTATCAGGACATGGAACAAAGAGATTACAAGTACTTCTTTTGATTTCTATGAAGCGAACGCTGAGTTTACATCATTTGGACAGCGTCAGTATTTTGGTGAAAAAACGATTGCTTCCATCTCGCACGTGATGGAAGAGGTGCTGATGAACCGACTTATCCCTGCGATACAAGGCTCACAGAAAAATGATGAGTGGAAGATCGAGCTTCTGGTAAACGGCGGAGAGGAAGGAAGAGCGGTCGAGGTTATTTTTGACTGTACAAACTGCCAGGCTTACAAAGAAGAGATCATAAAAAGCAAAAACGATGAGTTGTCGCAAAAGATAATTGATAATTATTCAACGGGATTGAAAGTAGAAGATGATTTGATATTTAAATATACGATCAGTGATTGATGATGATTTTTATTCTGGAAAAGAGGATGCGATAAATATGACAAACAAAATATTTAAACGATTATGCGCGTGTTTGATTTTGGCAACTATGATGTTTGGGCTTACTGCTGAGTTTATAAGTGCAGGCTCGGTAGCACAGGCCGCTGTCGATGGATCAACAACCGGTCAGACAGATGCAGATGACTTATCCGAGTTTGTAGGAAAGACATTTGCTATTTGCGAGGGAACATCTTTTGAGGATACTTTAAAAGAAGAAATCCCCGGCGAGTACAAGCTCTTGCAGTTCAAAACAACAACAGATGCTGCGGAGGCAGTTGTAAGTGGAAAAGCTGATATCGCTGTGATGGACTATCCTGTTGCCAAGCTTGCGGCGGGAAATCACAAAGAGCTCGGTGTGTATTCCAAAAAACTTAAGCCCTATGAGAACGGTTGGGCTTTCAGGAAGGGTGACAAAAGGCGTGATGAGTTCAGCGCTGTTTTGGAAAAATTTGACAAAGACGGTACGCTTAAACGCCTTATGGATAAATGGACATCCGGAAATGCGTCTGATAAAACCATCCCGGAGCAGAGCTGGCCGGGATCAAAAGGTGAGATAGTGTTTACCTCATCGCCTGACTATGAGCCTGTGTACTATATGGGAGAGGGCGGACAGATACTCGGATATGATGTTGAGCTTATGCTTCTTGCTTGCAAGGAGCTTGATTATCATGTAAAATTTGTAGGTCTCAACTTCGACGGTATGATGCCGGCACTTGCCTCCGGCAAAACAGATCTTCTGGGAGGCGGTCTGGCGATAAAAGAAGAAAGAAAAAAGACGATGGATTTCACGTATCCGGAGTACCAGGGTGCGACTACGCTTGTTGTCAGAAAAGACGGTCCTCTTGGAGACGGGATAGAGCAGGAGTACTCTGACGAGCTGATCGTAAACTCTCTCGAGGAAATGAAGGGCAAGGAGTACGCTACCATAAAAGGTAGTGTTGTACCGGAGCTTGTTGCGGAAGTTGTTCCTGAAGCACAGGCAGCTATATTTAATTCGTTTGCAGACTGTCTGGCAGCTCTGAAATCAGGCCGTGTTGATATGATGATCGCCTCAAAACCGATCGCTTTGCTATTCAGCAATCAAAACCCGGAGATCGGGATTTCGGATGTAAATATAAAGGATGACAGAAATGCATTCGGTTTTGCGAAAAACAGTCCGCTCACTGCGAAGTTCGATGAGGTTATAGAAAAATACAAAAAAGACGGAACCCTGGCAAAGCTTGAAGAGATTTGGATGGGAACCGATGAATCAAAAAAAGTTGTAGATAAATCCGGGCTTACCGGAGAAAACGGAACGATCAGAGTTTGGGCTGACAATACTTCAATTCCGATGTCCTATATCGGCGATGGTGGTGAATTGATCGGCTATGAAGTGGATCTGTTTTACAGGATTGCCAGAGAGCTGGGGATGAATGTAGAAGAGACAACCGCTGACTTTGATGCGCTTATTTCGGCTCTTACAGCAGGCAAATGCGATGCTATCATAGGATGTTTGACCATAACGGACGAGAGAAAACAACGCATTGATTTCTCTATACCGGAGTACGAGGGTGCCATCACGGTCCTGTCAAAAAAGAAAAATGCGGAGATCAATAATGAAGGATTTTTTGAATCATTAAAAAACAGTTTTTACAACACATATATAGTTGAGAGCAGATGGAAAATGATCCTGCAGGGACTTGGGGTGACGATCGTTATCTCCGTGGCTTCCGCGATCATAGGATTGATATTCGGATTCTGTCTGTGTATGATCAGGAGGAGCAAGGTCAAAGTCGCATCAAAACTGGTGGCGATATTTGTCAGGATCATCCAGGGCACACCGATCATAGTTATCCTTATGATATTGTACTATATCATATTCGGAAGTACGGATGTATCGGGAGTTGTCATCGCAGTCATAGGATTTTCGATAAACTTTGCTGCTTACTCTTCGGAGATGATGCGAAGCGGTATAAATGCCGTAAGCGACGGCCAGCGTGAGGCAGCACTTGCGTTGGGACTTACCAATAGACAAAGCTTTTTCATGGTGGTATTTCCGCAGGCTGCGACTCACTTCATACCTGTACTGAAGGGTGAGTTTATATCTATGGTAAAAATGACCTCCGTGGTTGGATATATCGCTGTAGAGGATCTGACCAAGATATCGGATATCATCCGTTCAAGGACTATGGATGCATTTTTCCCGTTGATATCAACGGCTGTTATATACTTTATTTTGGCAAATGTTTTGATCCTTGCCATATCATTTTTTGAGAAAAAAGTAGATGCAAAAAAACGACCGAGAGTCGTAAAAATGAAATAATATATACAAGGGGGTAGGAACATGCTTGGTGTGAAAAATCACGCTGATGCGATGGCTTTTTTGCTTTTGGTCATTGTTCTTTTGCTCGCATTTACTGCACCGATATCGTATGCAGCGGAAGAAAAACCCATTGATACTCAGGAACAAAACACCGAACAGGCAAAATCAGAGCCTGAGTTTTCATCCTTTTCGGAGTTGTCCGGAAAGACGATCGCCATGCTTGTCGGAGCGCCTTTCGAGGAGCTGATCAAAAGCAAGGTCGGTGATGTCAAGGAGTTTCAATACTATGCAACTCTGCCCGATATGCAGCTTGCACTTGAGTCGGGGAAGATCGATGCATTTTTTATGAACAGTGCGATAGCCACTCTTTTGGACAACAAAAACAACAACCTTGCAGTGCTTCCCGAAAACCTCGGAGAGGACGATTTCGGATTCGCGTTCAAAAAAGGTAATGAGGACAGAGATAAATGGCAAAAGGCGTATGATTCACTTGACAAAGCGGATATAGAAGAAGCCTGGCAAAAATGGACCGGTTCAGATGAGACCATAAAAAAACTTCCGGATGTTGACTGGGAAGGAAATGCCGGCTCCGTAAATGTCGTGGCCTGCAACACTCTTGAGCCGATGTGCTATGTCGGAGAGGGCGGAGAAATAGTGGGATTCGACATAGAAATTTTGATGATGATGGCGAAAAAACTTGATATCAAGCTCAATGTAAAAGGCTCGGAGTTTGCATCCATCATGCCTGAGGTTCAATCAGGTAAGTCAGATATCGGATGCGGTTCGATCATGGTTACTGATGAGAGAAGAGAGCTGGTTGATTTTGTTGATTACTATCCGGGAGCGTATCAGCTGATGGTAAGGACCGCTGGATCAGCCAAGCAGAGCGAGGGATTTTTCGAAGGTATTGTGTCAAGCTTTCACAGAACATTTATCCGTGAAGGCAGATACAGTCTTGTGCTCACGGGACTTCTATATACGGTACTGATGGCAGCGGCGGCAGGGATCCTCGGACTTCTCATAGGATTTTCTTTGGTGCTCCTCAGAAGAAAGGATATCGCATTTTTCAATGCGCTGATCAAGTGCTATACATCGATCATAACAGGCATCCCTGTGATAGTCATACTTATGGTTTTGTACTATATAATATTTGGTGCAGTTGATATCTCGGCGGTCATCGTAGCGACTATAGGCTTTGCGCTCATTTTTGGATCGAGGGTTTACGGCACTGTCATAAATGCCGTAAAAGCTGTAGATATCGGTCAACAGGAGGCTGCCTATGCGCTCGGATACACAGATGGCCTTGCATTTAGAAAAATAATCCTTCCGCAGGCAAGACCTATATATACACCGCTTTTACAGACTCAATTCGTGATGCTTGTAAAAGAAACCAGTGTGGCGGGATACATCACGGTTGTGGACCTGACAAAGGCAGGTGACCTCATCAGAAGCAGGACGATGGAGGCATTTTTCCCGTTGATAGCGATAGCGGTTATATACTTTTTGCTGACTTGGGCGCTTACTAAGCTTATCAAAGCGATAGAAAACAAACGCATCAAGCTGCGAAGAGAAGGTAGCAAAAGGGAGGTGAAGGCGTAATCATGAGTATCATAAGTATCAAAAATCTTACAAAAAAATACGCTGATGTCACCCCTATCGAGAAAGTCAATCTTGAAGTGGAAGAGGGTGAAGTGATCTCGATCATCGGTCCTTCGGGTACCGGTAAATCCACACTTCTTCGTTGCATAAACAGACTTGAAACGCCAAGCGCCGGTGTGATAGAGGTGGACGGAGTGAATGTCTGTGATCCCAAGACCGATCTTTCGGAAGTCAGGAAAAAAATGGGGATGGTCTTTCAGTCGTTTAATCTGTTTGGGCACAAAACCGTGATGGAAAACATAATGATGCCGCAGATGGATCTGCTTGGTGCGTCCGAAAAAGAAGCGCACGAGGAGGCTATAACCCAGCTTGCCAGAGTTGGACTTGTAGAGATACGAAACAAATACCCGGACGAGCTCTCCGGCGGGCAAAAACAAAGGGTAGCTATAGCAAGAGCCCTTGCAATGCATCCGAAAATACTGCTTTTTGATGAGCCCACTTCTGCACTTGATCCGACCATGGTATCGGAGGTATTGTCTGTTATCAATGACCTCGCGGGAACAGGTCTGACGATGATCATAGTAACGCATGAAATGAGACTTGCGAGGGACATATCTTCAAGAGTGATCTTTATGAAGGGTGGTGGGATATGCGAGCAGGGTACACCTGAGCAGATATTTGATAATCCCGAAAAAGAGGAGACAAAATCATTTATATATCGTATCAAAAGCTTTAATTATACTATTTCATCCGAGTATCCTGATATGCCGGGACTGTTGTCGGAGGTTGATGAGTTCTGCAAAAGGCAGTTTATGCCCTCGGATGTCGCAAACAACTGCAGGCTTGTCATAGAAGAGGTAGCGGCGAGCTTTTTGATACCGCATATGAAAAACAATATCGGTTCGGTCGTAAGTATCAGGTTAGATGCCGGAGAGGGTGGAGAAAAATCGGTTCTCGAGGTTGACTACACTGAAATAGCCGACAGATTTGATCCGTTCGGAGAAGGCGCGGATGAGATCGCATTGAAGCTTCTGATGAGCAAGGTGGCTTCAAAAAAAATGCCAAAGCCCGGTATAGTTCAGTTTGAGATTAACTGAGTCGCTTACACCCGTGGATAGTAACAGTCACTTATGTAAAGATCGAGAAACCATGATGCCCAACTGATAGCAGGAGTATGAACATGAACAGAAAACAGATACATGCAGTGGTGTTTGACTTAGACGGCACCCTGCTCGACACACTTCGGGATTTGGCAGATGCCGTCAATGCAGCATTAACAAAGAACGGACTGCCGACACGATCCCTTGACGATGTCCGCAGATTCGTCGGAAACGGCATCGCCAATCTCATTGTACGCGCTATGCCGGGCGGTGAGTACCCGGATACGCTGTCTGATATAGCGGATGATCCGGTGAAAGTCGAACTGCATCACAGACTGCTGCAGGACTTCTCGGAATACTATGAGATTCACTGCGAGGACAACACCAGACCATACGATGGAATCGTACCACTTCTCGAAACATTGAAGGCACAGGGAATCCGTATGGCTGTTGTATCCAACAAGGCGGACTTTGCAGTTAAAAAAATGATCCCGTCCTACTTTGGTGATCTCATCGATGTCGCCGCCGGCGAGGATGAGGCACATGGCATCGGAAAGAAACCATCACCGGAGATGGTTCTGTCTGCGCTGGGTAAAATCGGTGTCGCGCCGGAGCACGCCATCTATGTCGGAGACTCGGATGTGGATATCCGTACAGCGAAAAATGCCGGCATACCATGCATCAGCGTACTGTGGGGCTTTCGCTCCAGAGAGTTTCTGCTGGAGCACGGAGCGGTCACGCTGATATGCGAGCCGGAGGAGTTGTTGGCATACCTATAAAAATGGACAGAAACGACCTTAGGGTCGGTTCTATTTATGTTCGAAACTTGAAGCTGGGTGGCTTTGAAATGGTTTTATTTTCAAGTCTTGACAACACACATTATCGATGATATAGTAGTATCACTTAGTAGCCGATACGTTCCGTCCAATCTGATGGACGTAAAGAGTATCCGCTATATTCTCACACACCGGTCAAGGTCTTTGGCTGGCGGGTGCCTAAGTAGTTTCAGTTAATCTAAAGAATTCCGATTAATCATTATTTGGGTTCGCGCCTGGGATGCGAGCCTCTCTTAAAGTTATCTCTTAAAGATACCTGTTTTCGAATAGATAATGTTGACAAGTTATAACAAATTTGATATAATATGAAAGGAAGTGAAGTGCATGTTCAGAATTGAATATTATGAAGATGAACAAGGGAGAAGTGATATTAGAGATTTTCTTGTCAGTCTAAATAAAAGAGCGAAGAAAAGTAAGAATGCACGAATCAACCGCAATAAAGTTGTAGCATATATTGACCTTCTAGAAGAATATGGGACTCGCATAGGAAAACCGGTAACAAAACACCTGGATGGTGATATTTGGGAGTTGCGTCCGTTGGCTAACAGAATTCTGTATGCTTATCATGAAGAAAACACGTTTGTTTTACTTCATCATTTCAAAAAAGATACAAGGAAAACGCCAAAGAGAGAAATTGAAAAAGCCAAGAATGAATTGGATGAATACAGGAAGAGAGGTGGTAACAATGGGTGAATGGAAAAAGCTTAGAGAAGAGCTAAATCTATCTGAAGAAGATGAAAAACTAATTGAGATGGAAATGGATTTGATCAAGGCCATGATCAGAATTCGAGAGGAACAGGGATTGTCTCAGACTGAGCTTGCGGAAAAAAGCCAGCTCAAACAACCGGCGATTGCCCGCATGGAAAAAAATGTTCACTCGCCTCAAGTAGATAGTTTGCTTAAGGTTCTTGTGTCAATGGGGTATACATTACAGATTGTACCAATCAACAAGTAAAAAGTAAGGAGGAAAAACGATATGATGGGACCGGCACTAAGAGAGTTTATGAAGGATGATATAGAGGCCAGTGAGGCTAAAGGCCGCGAGGAAGGCCGCGAGGAAGGCGCCAAGGCGATGATCAGCATGTGCAAGAGCCTTGAAAGGGGACGCCTTGATACCACGGAGATAATAATGAACGAGATGAGTTATAGTCAGGCAGAAGCCGAGAAACTGGTATCAAAGTACTGGTGAGTATTCACAAAAACTCATGTATAAGCCCGGAACCGACCTTAGGGTCGGTTCTTTTTTTGCCCTTTTTTCGAAAAGACCCTTCACGAGTCCTGAATATTGGACACGTACCTGCGCTATAATGACAGTGTCAGGAGGAAATGACCCTTAAATGAAAAAGTCATTGCAAAGAAAATGACCATAAATCAGAAAAATCGTTGCAATGACTCTTGCAGAACAGGTAATTTGCTTTGATCGGATTCATGGTGTATTATTCATAGGATTGCTATCTGCGGATAGGAGTTCATATGAGTAACAGAAACAGACTTAGTTTCAAGGAAAGGATTAGAATCGAAGCAGGAATCTATGCCAAGCTTTCTTTCAGCAGGATTGCCAGAGAGTTGGGCAGGCAGCCGTCTACCATCATCCGGGAAGTCAAGCAGAACAGCTTATTTGTTTCCGGAGCGAGACCCCGAGGCATTGATTGTGTCTATGCGCCAAAGTGCCAAAAGAAAAATCTCTGTGGAGATGAGTTCTGCAATACCAGATGCTGGACATGCAGAGAGTACAACTGCACAGAGCTGTGTGAAAGACACAGAGATCATCATTGTGAGACGCTGCTAAAGCCACCGTTTGTCTGCAATAACTGTAAGGAAAAACGACGTGCCGGGTGCAGCCTTGATAAGCGATACTATATGGCAGATAAGGCTGAAGCAAAGGCGAAGGCGACAAGATCCGAAGCGCGCAGAGGAAGTCGCTTGAATGCTGAAGAACTGAGGAAACTGGATGGGATCATATCGCCGCTGATCAAGCAGGGACAGCCGTTGTCTCATATATGTATAGTTCACAGAGATGAACTTGGCGTATGTGAAAGAAGTGTATATAACTATGTAGAGCGGGGAGATCTTACGATAGGGAACCTTGATCTGCGCAGAAAAGTCAAGTATCGCAGGCGGAGAAAAAAGCAGGATACCATACCGTGCAATAAGTTCTCGTATAGAAAAGGCCGTACATACGATGATTATCAGCGTTATATCGAGGTGAACCCGGACACCAGGATTGTGGAGATGGATACAGTCAAGGGGAAACGCGAATATGGAAAAGTTCTGCTTACGATGATCTTCACCGACACAAATCTCATGCTGATGTTCCTGATGGAAGATGGAACATGCGAATCAGTCATACAGGTATTTGACTGGTTGACAAAAGCATTGGGAATAAGGCGTTTCAGACGGTTGTTTCCATTGATTTTAACCGATAATGGTGGAGAGTTCAAGGAAGTCCTTAAACTGGAATTCACCAAGAGTGGATCGCCGAGAACAAAGCTGTTTTACTGCGATCCGCAGGCATCCTGGCAGAAACCACATGTGGAGAAGAATCACGAGTTTATAAGATATGTGATTCCAAAGGGGACCATCCTGACCCAGTATACGCAGGCACAGATAACAAATCTGTCAAACAACATCAACAGTGTAAAGAGGGCCGGGTTGTCCAACCAGAGTCCATTTGATTTGGCTCAGGATAAAGACATAAAAAAACTGCTGGAGTTGATGGACATGTCACCGGTGCCAGCCGATGACATCGTTCTCACACCAAAGCTGATGAAGTAAGCAAAACATCTACATGAAAAAGCAGATAGTAATCGCCTATAGACAATCGTAGGAGGGTTGCAATCACTTTTTCAGACAAACTTGCAAGTCTCCGTTTTGTGATGCGAGAAAAAATGCCATTCTCAGCAGTTTTGAGGTAATTATACCACAAAAAGGAACGATATTGAAGAAAAAAATGATATGTGATGGAAAAATCAATGGCGATTTTGCATCGAGTTTTTCATTCAACG
>JHWZ01000012.1 GCA_000687695.1 Lachnospiraceae bacterium P6B14
CCTTATCCTTTTCATTTCTGGTCTTTAATTCCCTTGTCCATCCATAAAAACGATTGAATCCCTCTATATCGTTGTCGAAAACGAATACTTTTGTTGAAAGCTCTATCCCTCGGTAATCAAAAGCTCTGGCATAATGCGTCCGGCTTCCGATATCGACTCCGATAACGAGAGTTGACTCTGATACTTGCAAAATCTTTTCGTTTTGTGTATAATTCTTCATATGAGGCCTCCGATCTGATTATTGGTTTAATCCGTCAAGATATACCTTAATCATATCGTAAGGTCTCATTTTTTTCAATTGGCACTTTTTAATGAATTACAGGAATGCTCCTCATCAAAAATCTTCAGAGCTTCCTTACCTGAGGCCGCAAGAAACACATCCGCATCGGGAAGCACTTTTTTTACTTCCTTTTCCATGCCGACGCGCATCATCTTTTCATCATCAGCGATCAAAACCTTCATACGTCATTCCTCCGGGATTCGTATGCAGATCCTCGTTCCTTTGCCGGGAATACTCTCAACCTCCATACTGCCGTCGCACATCAGCTCCAGTCTTTCCTTCGTGTTTCTGAGGCCTATATGAACACCCTCTTTTTCAAATACATTTTCATCATCGAACCCGATCCCGTCATCCAGTATTTCAATCTGATGCACTCCATCGATAAGTCTCGTGCGTATCCTGATATGCCCCTCAGGCGGATCCTTCTGACGGATCCCGTGACGGACCGCGTTTTCCACGAGCGTCTGCAGACAGAACGCCGGAATCCGAAAGTCCGTATCCTCAGCATCCAATTCAACCTGCACCTGATCCTCGAAACGAAAAGCCTCCACCTCGAGATAGCTTTGAACCGTCGCAAGCTCCTTTTTAAAGTCCACGCACTCCCTCTCATCCAGCACGTCGAGACTTCCTCTCAAGTACCCCGAAAGATCCTTCAGCGCCTTTTTTGAACGGGATACATCCTCATCAAGACCATAGTAGATGCCGGTCAGAGCATTGTATATAAAGTGCGGCTTTATCTGATTGTATAATAGTCTTATGTTCTCATCTGAAATCCATTTTTCTCTTTCGCGCTCACGCTCCACAACCATAGCCGTGTAGTCCATCATATGCGACACGAAGGTAAAGATCACCGCTATACAGGTCGCTATGTTGACTAACGACGCCCCATAGTGGAACACCTGCAGCACGAGTGAAAACATCGGAAAGATAAGTGCCGACAAAATTGCGAACCTCTCAAGTTTTGTAAGATCCCTAAAGAAGTTCAAAAGCAAGACCAGGATCAGCAAAACACCCATGATGTAAGTAAAACTTATCAGCCAGTTTCCCGGCAAACGATAGTATCTGTTATTTACATCAAAATCATATAAAAACGGAAACGCGGAGTTTAGCAGGATCATCGCCACTCCGAGAAATCCTATTCCATACTCTATCGACTTCCAGTTTCTGATCGAGACCTTTACCCTCTCCTCGATCAGGCCGGAAAAGTAGTATACTCCCGAGATGATAACAAGGTATCCCATCACAAACACGAGCAGGTTGGCTATCCTGACAATATAAAAAGCCCCCGTCCCGGCATGGCCACGGAAGCCTATCGCAAACACATCCGAGATGAGCAACAGACCATCCGCAACGATAAACTGTGTCAGGCCCCGTGCTTTCTTCGCATCTGCCCATCTGGTCTGCCAGATAACGATCACGGCAACTATACAGAAAAACGCTCCCCAACCCTCGATAACCAGCTGGATGATACGGGATAATTCAGGAGCTCCGGCTGAACCTGTCATACGTCACCACTCTCCTTGAGAGAACGGATCTTTCCTGACTTGATAAAAAATACGATAAACGGAATATACGTGGAGATCGGAAGAACAAATCCCCAGTATTTATATGTCTCAGACTGGACCAAAGTGTTGAACACCGAATGATAAGTGATCGCCAACGTGAGCAGTGCAAAAGTACCTGAGATGAAAAGCTTTCTTCTCGTCTTGATAAACGAAATACCATATCCCACAGCCGCTGTACAGATACCGTGCATAAGACCGGATGCAAACCCTCTGATAACCGCCCAAACGATACTGACCGTCGCGATGTTCTGAGTGAGTATGATCATGTTCTCAAGTACGGCAAATCCGACTCCCACTGCAAACGCCAACGGGATGAGCTTTGACTTCTCCGAGTCAAACAAAAATGCATAGTACAGGATCGGCAGAGCCTTGATGATCTCCTCACTGACAGGGGTCAGATTCGTCGTGATATAGTACAGATCAAAATCGACATTACTCCTGATAAAGCCGTTCACCCCTGCAGCAAACAAGCAGGCAAATATACCTATCATCATAAATCCCACTAAAAGTCTTGATCTTCCGGTCAAAAGCGGAAGCATCAGAAGCAACGGAACCATGATACAGATAAACAGGATATAGATCATATTTTGGTCCATCTCATCGCCTCCTTCTTTAAAATCGGCAGAAGGATGAGACAAAACAGTGCCATCGCGCATCCGGCTACCATATATAAATGTGTCATCTGTCTCAAATCCGCCACCAGCATTACCGTAGTCGATATGCACAGGAAAAACGCAACCGCATTGTACCCGCGGATCTGACGTACCACTCCGTAATCAACATCCGGTAGGATCAGATGTTTGAAGTGGAACCTCGCAGATATTGCTATGACGAACAAAACAACGGAATATGCTATCAGCTTTATACTGATATTATCAAAAGCATACATCGGTACAAAAGAAGCAATCAAAGCTACCGGTACAATCCAGCTGATCAAACGGTATTTCAAAAACTTCATACTGCCATCATCAGCAAGACCGTCTATCATGCCGAAGTTTGCACTGAATAAAAATAAAAAGCACCCCAACATACAGAGTATACCGACATGGAACCCATCCGGTATATTCTTACCCGTGAGGTACTGCAAGAGTAAATATATACGACTGATCATCATACATGCCACTGCCAAAACGACCATCTTTAAGTAGAGTGGTCGCTTTCTGATCAGGATAGTAAACAAACCATAGATAAAACCAAGCAGACTTGCCGCGAGAATTATAAGGTTGGTGATTATCTCTATAGTCATATAGCTCCCCCATACTCCTTCTTTGGCATAAAACTACACGTTGGTTATTATACCATATTATGGGGAAAAATGCAATATCAAAAAATCCGACCCGATCAACCCGTTTGATTTCAGGACTTTTCTCTCCTTTTTCGCTTTGGAATATAAAATCCTGTCCCTACGATCACGCAGAATACCACGATAAGAAGTAGGATCCAGATGTTCCAATCAGCGAACACACTGGCGTAGAATACCTCGTCCTTTATTTTTCTTATATTTTGTTTTTCGAGAGGTGCTGTATTGGAGAAAAAACACTCCTCATACTCATACTGTGTGATGTTTTTTATTGCCGAATATGATCCGTTTGAACGCACCCCGATACGGGACCCGTTCAACAGTCCGCCGGAATACAGACGTGCTTCCGAAGCTTTTCCACACTGCAGGAAGAGGTCATCGTTTCGACCTTTTTTCCCTTTGTTGTTATACACCTTCATCAACCCCTGGACACTGATCCAGTGCACGGAATCTACGTAGATTCCGCCACCACCGTAACCTCCGGCCGTGTTGTCATGGAAATCACTGTCTACGATAAACACATCATCATCGTTGATATATAATCCCCCGGCTGCATCCTTAGCCCGGTTGTTGACAAAAACACATCGCCGGATCACCGTGCCGTCCTCATCATTGATGTAGACGCCTCCCCCGTCATCTCCACCGTAATTTCCGTCAAAGGTTGTATTCTTTATCCTCAGATTGCCGCGATCGATATAGATCCCGCCGCCATCATCATCTGCCTCGTTTCGGATAAACTGACTGTCCTCGATGGTGATGTAGGAGTCTCCCTCATCCGCAAAAATAGCACCGCCGTAATCCTCGCTTTTGTTCTCGCGAAATACGCAGTTTTTGATCCTGATCCTGCCACCGTCTGCGAAAATCGCACCACCGTTCGTGTTTAGAAACGCATCTCGCGTCTTGTTATGAAACACATGGACACCTTTTAGGATCAGCTTTGCACTGCCACCGTTTGTCTTTATCGCTCCACCATGATCGTTTGTCTGATTACAGCAGATATTGCCACCCTCCATCCTTACCGTGGCGCCTCCTTTGATATGGATGCAACCGGCTCCGTCTTCACTGGCGCCGCCCATGAGACAGCCACCGGTAGTCTGCACTCCGTCGATGGTCTTTCTCACCGTCGGATTGGAATCGATGATACGCAGGTAGGCCCCATCGCTGACATTGATCAATTCACCGTCATCATTCTGATCGTTCCCGCGCTTGCGGTCGATATTAAAGCCGTTCAGATCGATGGTTATATATTTTTTCCCGTATACATTGATGTGTCCTCCGGAGAATCCATCCACCTCACTTTTGGAGTTATCGAGTCCCTCCACATGCCTACGCTTTAAATCTGTTCCGAGATTGTACTTTCCGATGGAGTATTTTTCACCTCTTACCTTTATATTTTCCTTGGATTTGGATGCACTCCAATCGCTAAGCAGTTTGATGGTTGTCATCTTGTTCTTGTCCGTAGAGGACGCATAGAGGGTATAGCACCAGCCCTCGCTGAAGGTGTCATAATACTTGGTCTCCCCCCACTGGTTTTTCACCTCACAGCAGGCTGCATGACTCACTACACCGGACAAGACTGCGCCAAAACAAAACATACATAATGTAAGTACGCAGGAATATATCATTTTTTTAATTATATCACTCACATGCATGTGCCCGCCCCCTTTTTAACTCTTGATCTTTACATCCATCCTTATCGTCTTCCTGCCCCAATCCGTGATATCAAACAGAGCCTCTCTCTTCACCGTGTTATCGTACCGGTGAGCAAAAAGGAAAAGTCTGGTCTCAACAAACTTGTTTTGGAATACGGTGGTTGCTCCACGGTTCAGGTTCCCAATCTCACCCTTATCTGTCATGATGTATTCATATCTGGTCACGCCGGCTCCGGACGGGATTGCATCCGCCCTTGCCATAACCAGGGATACGATGGGTGAAGATGTCTTTTCCGACTCATCCCAGGTACAGTACATATAGATTTCGTCTCCGTCCGTACCACTGTTCAGACTCACATCCGACACCGGATAGTACTCGCATCCGTCCTTTTCAAATCCATCCTCCTGATACGGTTCTCCCTCCGTGATCAGGATGTCCCGGATACCAACATCATCTGCATCCTCGCCTTCGGTCACGCCCAGGCTGTAGCCGATACATACAGACTCCTCCGCAGGCTTGCCGCCGCTTTTCAGATCCATGGAATCCGTACCAAAAGGCAGTCCTTTGTGAGAACCATCCGCAGTTTCCGGTCTTCCGATACTTGTGCCCAGTCCGTAATTGGTATCGTAGCTGTATACCAAAGCAGCTCCCTGTGCAACCACATTCCGGATCGCTTCATCATGATTCTTTCCCCGACCGATAAAAAACTGTGTGATCGATGAATCCGTGGTATCTACTTTGACATGACCACTGATCTTGTTATGGAACTTTAAGCTCAGATTAACAGCATTTTTTTTCAGCTCTGTCTTTTTCAGGATTTTCTCATAGGGTTCCAGATCGTCATCCTCATCGATGGCATCCAGTTTCTGCTGTAAATCCGAGGGATCTACCTTATCTGTCGTAAAAATCGTTCCGCTGCCACCGAGGACGAGATTCTCGTCGAAGCTAACCTCCGTGATCGGTAATCCCGGAGAGGAATTCGATGAGGTTGTTGTATAGTAGCAGACATCTCCCACTTCATTTCCTGCTTTATAGTACTTCACGCCACCAACCTTGATCGTAGAGGGCGCGGTTTTCCCTTTGAATTTATAGCGGAGGATCCCCGTGATCGCTTCATCCCGCTCATCGGTATAGGATACACCCACATAAGCATAGTGCTTAGCCTGATTTTTCAGTCCGAGATCTTTGTAGTAGTACTTGTATCGGGACTGCTTCACCGGTTCGCTGTCCGCATCCAGGTATTGATACCACGCATACTGCGGCTCCACGGCGATATTTGTCGGCAACACCTCTCCGTTGCATCCGGCGTACGCCGATATCATAGCCATATCATCGGCAGCCTTGTAGGTGAAGTACTCCTGCTCATCATTCATTTTTGAAGGCGGTGTATAAGTAGCGACATAGATGCCTGAAACATAAGCCTTCCTGCGTTCTTTCTCTCTTCGTATGTAAAAATGTACCCCATCCATCCACGTTGAAATATCGAAGTTTTCTGTCATATACGGATAGATTATATGAGAAATGGGACGCATACCCGCCGGCGCACTCGCATCTTTTGATACCAGGATATCCGATGGTTTGAGTGCCGGATGTGCATCATCGGCCGCCAAAACATACATGCCTCTCTCTGCGAAAGGATAATATCTTTTCACCTTCAACTTCTGCCAGGCTTCAACCGGCTCCTTCTGCAGAGATCTTGCATCGTACTGCGCCCTTGTATCACTGTCCACATCTCTGTCATCTGTGGTATCGGTATAAAATCTCTTCGGATCCGCTAACTCATCATTGAAACCACTATAGTCCTTTGTATAGATCAGCTTCGATTTGTCTCCTCCCATGTTATATACATCCATGGCGAGATAGGTTCCCTCCGCGGACGGAACCGAACTCTGGATGCTTTCCGAGAACGTAGTTCCCTTATAGTACCTGATATCTCCGATAGCCCGGAAAGGATTCCTGGTGGTAGCATATCCGATATAACAGGTATTCTGCTGGTATTTACCGGTCAGCTTATATTTTTCATTCAGATTGGGGTCAAATGGGGTATAACCCATATTTCTGATCTTATCCTTCAGTTTATTCTTTGCCGAATTACTCGGTCCCAGTGTAGGCAGGAAAAATGCGTGGATTCCGGAGATGTACTCCTCATCCGACTCCACATATGTTACACCCTTTTTCTCCTCAACTTTGGTTCCGGGCGAAACAAAGGATACCGCCGGCTGGTAGTAGACATATCTTCTTTTTCCGCGATCAATATTGAAGTTGAAGGCCGCACCGCCGCTTCCGGGGATGATTGGCTCGTATCCCACGGGCGCCTTACCAAGCGAGTCCACGACCTCAAAATCAGCCAGTATCGGCGCGCCCGAGTAGGACATAAAGGTAGAGTCGGGCACCGATTCTGCTGATGCACCCCCACCGGAGACAGCTTCTGAACTCTCGGATGCCACCTTCGATGAAATATCGGTCTCTCCCTGATTAACCGCCGTCTGATACAGTGTAAACGAACCGCTCTGGCTTGATCCTACCTCTGCGTATCCAATATTATTTCTCCGGTATCCTCCTCCCAGAGAGTTTCCGGTTGAGATACAATCCACACGGATATCACGGATCGCATCGTTGATGTTCTCCGTTGTGGCAAATCCGAGATACGTGTAGCATCCTTCATCCGGTGTTAGATTCTGATCCAGAAAATGATACTTTCCGGCCTTCAGTTTGATGGCCGCCTTGGCATCTTTTTCATCTTTCTCTGAAACCAGGATCAGATCCGAAACATATTTTCCTGATTGTTTGAACCGAGCTGCCACCGGATCTTTGAGCGTTTCCTCTGTACGATAGTACAGATAGATTCCCCCATCTTTATCCTCGTACTGATTGGAGTTCAGATTTACTGCATTTTCATTTCCAAATGATGAAAATGCCTGATATCCGCTGACAGATTCACTGTAATCTCCTTTTTGTATCATGAAGATATCGTTTATGTCCTCTCCGCAGATCGGACTGCCGGCATTCGGATCTTTGGTGGTATACAGGGCGTTCCATTTTTTCCCCTGACGAGCATTAAAATCACTGAAGAGCTTTTTGTTATGCTCATTTTTCCTTGCGATCTCAGAGGCGGAATCACCATAGAGGATATCTTCATAGTCTTCACAGACTAAGACCTTGACCCTCTCTGTGTTAAGGCCTTCTCCCTCATACTGCGTCTCAAAATAGCCGTTGTAAGACGGTTTATACAGGATATACGCATTTTCTTTCTGTCCGTCTTTATTTGTAATCTTTTCTACGCTGTACATAAACCGCGGAACTTCGGAAAGATCCGGATTGTAATATCGGTTTTCCGCTTTCAACTTCTCTATGCCATACCAGATGGCCATAATAACTATAAATGCGATAAACGTAACCATATTGTTACCTAAAACTCGGACAGGCATGCCAAGTCGGGTCAGAATCCTCCAGCCCAAAGTCTCGAACAGCCATCTTTGTCCTATCTTTTTGATCGCCCATGTTACGATTTTCCCGAGTACGGCTGCTGCCATCGCAAATATCAGGACCCTGTTACCCCAGGTCATGACTTCATCCCACAGTTCCATGTCCTTGTCCGACTGGGTCAGTTTCTGATATTCATCTCTGGCAGATGCTGCACGTGTTGCTTCGCTTGTCATGGCGATCTGTGCCCGATAGAGTGCATCCTGATTCGGCGGATAGATGGGTAATCTCCCGTCTTGCGTTCCTTCAAGGCCACTGTCCTTAATCTTTTTCTGTATTTCACCCATGACTTCTTCGGCAAATGACAATGCCTCAGAGGATTCTGACATATAGGTGGCCGCCTCGATAACACCGGTGTAGGCAAACATCAAATGCTGTCCGGGAGACATCGCCATCACTATCGGATATGCCTCACGTAAATCCTCCTTTGATTTCAACGAAGTCGACCCTATACGATACAGATAGGTTCCGACACCGGTTCCATCAGCCATTTTATACTCATTCAGGCGATTATATGCCTGCATACTGAGTGCGTCTTCCGTATGCTCTTCCACAAAAGAATCGCTCATGGATCCACCCGCATCCTGATACGCCTTGATCGAAGGCTCAATCTCATTGGCGTAGCTTTGCAGAGCATCCCGGATGTCCCTTACCTCATCCCTGTACAAAGCATCAAGTGATACGTAATCACTTTTTTTCATCCCGGACAGCTTCTCGGAGTTTGCTGCGATACGCTCTGCGAAATTGCCGCTCTGTCCCGCGATCGGCGTCCCGGTCACTCCCATGGTAATATTCGAAAGTATGGACGAAATAACTGACAGATTGGTACGTTTCAGCATCTGTGCGATTTTCCCCGCATCCATGCTCTCGTCAAATAACATATCTCCCAGACCTTTATTATCCATATACGGGATATAGTATAGGTTCAGCGCTTCCTTCACCTTTCCGGCATAGCTGTCTCCCCTACTGATGTTCTGCTTCACCTCGGCAAGTGCCGCTATGATATCCTCAGCCAAAATGTTCATACCGGTATTCATAGACTTTTCGATTTCTTCATAATCGAATGTCTGATAACCGGTATCCATCTCCGCCATTTTCATGGAGGTTATGGCATCCGCGCGATCCTTCGTTGTTTTATATCCGAGAACTACCGAATCTCCCGATCCCCTGTCTGACCAAAAATCACCCCAGTCGCCTTTTTCGGTTCCCGAGTTCATATCGGATCCGGCTACTGTATATCCTGAATCAGTTGCAGCTTTCTTCGCTTTTTCATAACTCGTCGCCTGAAAAAGCCTTACCTCACTGACATAGTTCAGATCCTCCGGTAGTTCCGATGTGGTAGTCTCGGAATCCGCAGTAGCATCCTGATCGGACCCATCCGTGTCCGAGTTAGTCCCGGTCCCCGCCGCCTTCACTGTTCCGCCACTATACACGTAGTCGTTCGCCGGCTGGGTGAAACACAGCAAAGCGATCAAACCGATCGCTATGCTTTTTATGAATCGTTTATTGAAAAACAGTTTCATGGGCAGTACCTCCAGACACTATGAAATCCGGTGTTTATTCTCTCTTTTTACGCTTTCTTGCATATACCCCCGCACCGGCTGCGATCAGCGCGATCAGTAGAAGTGAGAGGATCCAGATCAGGGATGACGGGCCAAACACTGCTGCAGTAGGTCCGGCCTCCGCATCAGCCGCATCTCCACTTGCTACGCTGTCTGCTGCGACCTCGTCGGGCTCCTCTGCCACTTCCTCTATCGCATCTACTCCTGTTCGAAAATACAGATAGACGGAACCCGTATTTTCGTCGGTCACTGTTTTATCCCTCAGATTGCAGGCATCACTGTAGCAAAACTCCGTTACCGGAATCGCTTCAGCATCACTGATCCCTCCATCCGTTGTTTTAAGCGATGATGCAAGCACCGGATCACCCGCATTGACATCACCCGTAACATAGATAGCCTGCCACTCCTTCCCTTTTCGGTTGTGGAGATCGGCTTTCTCTCCGTCCTTAGTTCGAACGGCAGTATATGTCATGTTGTCAATCTCATCGGAATCATCCGTGTAACTGCGTGATATCATCTTCGCCGGGATCTCCGTGAACTCTACCCCCGGTTTGGGCTTAACGATACAGTATATCTCATACCCCGCAAAGGCAAATGCTGCGACCGCCCCCAGCATATATGCGATACGAGCTCCCCACCTGGCCGGTGCTTTCACGGTTTTTATTGCTTTTACCGGTTTTACTCTGGCTGCTTCTTTATCTAGCAACTTATACAGCTTATTCCCTCTCTGATATCTCAGGAATTTTTCCTGGGTCTCCGGAGATAGTTTTTCGATTTCCATTACTTTTTCCATCTCATAATTATCTGCCAAACGGATCATGGCATTGTACAGGTCCGTATTGATTGCAGTCGCTGATTTATTAAGTATTTCAGGTTTAAAGCTCTTTAGCCATTTTTTTTGTTCGATGTATTTGAGTTTAAGCGCATCGGGATTCTTCGACATCAAATCGATTTCCTGCTTAAACTTCTCTACCGCGAAGGATTTATTCGCTTCAGTCAATCCCACCCTCTGATATGCGGTAATTTCCTTCTCTACCACTCTGGTAAACTCACCGGAAAACTTCACGACCATAAACGATCCGAGAGTTACCGCAAGCATGGCCGAAAGACCGGCAATAAGCGGATCCTGATCTGTGATGTTAAACTCATCCTTGGTTGACATCCTTTTTAACGTATCCTCCGTGATAGCTGTATCTCCTTTGAACACATCACGGTCAACCCCTTCATAGACGGAGCAGCACCCTGCCTCAATATACTCCTCCACCGGAGCCGCCTCCTCGTCCTTTCCCACATTCTCGGCCATGACACTCTCAAAGAGCGACATAAGCCCGATATCAGTAATTATACTCTTTTGTGCTTCCGAAAGCACATAGGCCATCGGATACAGATCGGCTTTCTTCAGATCCTGTCGCATAAAGAAATCATACATGGTCTGGCCATCGCCATAGGGTGTATTTTTCAGTGTTATGATCAGTACTTCTGTTGACCAATTATTTGACGTCTCGATCGTATCCGGCGTTGTCTCCATCGTCGTGATCAGCGAGTCTGTTATGTCTTCTATGGTTGACTCATCCGTCGGTTCCTCGCCGATTTTCTGATTAACAGCCTCATCAAGGATAGAATCCCTGGTCTTCTCGTCTCCGCTTTCAATCGCTTTTCCAAGTTCCGACTGCTCCGCTTCACGGATGACATCCTGAACCGTGATGATACCCTTTAGTAAGGCGTCGGCGTCGGTTCCGTAATCCTGCTCTATTATTTTCAGAACAGCTTCTTTTCTCCGCAATGACGGATTGGCCTGCTTATAGATATCGATCAGTCCATTCGGTCCGAGCTTACTCATACGTGTAAGCCAGGATCCCGATTCATTAACCTTTTTCCCGAGTCCCATCGTCAAAAGCTTTTCGGCCGTCTGGATCACCGTGTTGTTTCCCTCGACAAAGACCTTCTCCAGCTTCTTTCTGGTATCGGAATCCTTTGGATCCTCTCTCAGTTTTTTCCCGGCCTCCATGAAAAAATCACCAAATTTCAGTTCACTGTCATCCTCATAGTAGTAGTTCAATGCATCCTTAACCTCGATAGCGGCAGGAAGTTTGTCCTCCACATTTTTCGCGAACTCGGAAAGCACGGGTACGATAGTATCAATCTGTTCATCTACCATATCCTTCTGTCTGCTGAGCAGCTCCTCATATTCGGATGTCGAGTGTTTTCCGGTCATATTCTCCACCTTGATATCGCGGATAGCATCGTCCGGATCATCGGTAGTGGTATAACCGATCCAGGAATCGCCGCTCATCCCTTCGTTGAAATTTTGATCCAGAATGGTATACTCCTCACCCAATTCTTCCTGCGCCTTCTCCCTACTTGACGCATAGCTGATAGCAAGGCTTTTTACATATTTACCCTGCGACTGTGCAGCACGAGCCCCCTTCACCTCAGGTGTCACCCCCTGGATGCGGACGCCACCACATACGGATGCTATCGCCACCGCTGCGACCAGTGTTAATGACGTGATTTTTTTGACTATTCCTTTCATATCGAGCCCTCCTATCTGCTTCTATATCAATACATAAACCTATAGTTTTTTAGTTTATGGGAATATCATATCACATAGGCGTTACAAAAGGGTTACATATCCTAAAAATAAAAAAAGGCCACCGCGCATTTTTGTGCACGATGGCCTCATCCTCGTTATAAAATTATGGTGATTTATCGGAGTTCGAGATGATCGCTAACTCTCATAGGCCCTCTCACCTCTGACTACGCTTTCTGAACCATATTCCTGCACCGGCGCCTATGATGGCTATCGCCAAAAGCATCAGGATTGACCACAGTGTGGCACCGCCACCAAACACTGTTCCCTCAGTATCAGCGGCCGAGCCACTTACGGCATCGCCATCACCGTCCTCGTCTGATGGTTGGGTCACCTTGGTTTCTACATTTACAGGCTCGGTACCCTTCATGTAAAAGAGATAGAGATCCTTTTTGTTCTTACCGATCACATTTTTATCATTGAGGTTTACTACCGAACTCTCACCGAACATAGTCACTCCCTCGGCTTTAGTCTGGTACGGATCATCCGTCGTATAGAGCGATGATGCGAGTATCGGATCACCCAGGCTTTCATCATAGGAGACATAAAGTGCCTGCCACTGTTGTCCTTTTTTGTTGTGGATATCTGCTTTTTCATCTGATGCTGTCGTCACAACTCCGTATGTGATCATTTTTACATCATCATTTTCGTAGGTGCGAGATATCATCTTTGAAGGTATCTCGGTAAACTCAACTTCCGTAGTCTTTACCATGTTATAAATCTCATACCCCACAAAGGCAAACGACAATGCAGCACCAAGCAGAAATCCTATTCTGGCTCCCCAGCCAAACTTCGGAACCTTGCTTTGATACTTTACGGGCACTCTACCCTCTTGCTCGATCGCTCGATCCATTATCCACTTCTGGTCTTTTAAAATCCCTCCCTCAAGCTTTGTAACATTGGCCTTTAGCTTTACAACCGATTCCGCTTTAATCTCTTTCATTATCTGTGTGTGTACTCTATCGATCTCCGCGTAACTCAATTTCAGAATATTGTCAGTACCGGCTATTTTGCTTACCATAGCTCCGTATTTGGGACTGGTTTTTTGTAACACTTTCAACTCCATCGCCTGAGTTGACCCAACCAATTTAGTATACTGACTGATCGCACTTTGAGCCACCTTACTGGACTCTACCGCTGCTTTACTAAAAGCAGTGGTTGTTTCTTCAATTACTCTTTTCGCAAACATGGAATGGATAAAGAGTCCTGTAAACGCTATATCGGAAAGCAGGGCAAAGGAAAAGATCGTCTCGCGAAGATTAAACCGGTTGTCGTTTAGAATCTCGGGGTCATCTTTGGTCGCAGCCCACTTGAGCGAATCCTCAGTGATAGCGGTATCTCCTTTAAACAAATCTCTGTCGACACCGTAGTATACGGAGCAGATATGCTCGTCGATATCCATGTTTTCCGTCACATCTCCTTCCTCGACATACTCTGCCGAAGTGGAAGAGAACACACCTGAAAGTCCAATCTCATGCATGAGTTTTTTCTGTCCTTCTGAGAGGACATATACCATCGGATACAAATCCTCTGCGCTCAGGTCCTTTTTCATAAAGAAATCATACATAGTGCCTTCACCGTATGGTACTTCCTTCATTACCTGAAGCATACACTCGTTGTTTATATCCTCCATCGTATCTACTGTGTCCGGCATGACTTCTAGCGTTTTTCCGTATATCTCGGCTATCTCTTCTTCTGTTTCATCGCCTGTAAACTCATCCGGTATATCCGTATTTACAACATCAGGAACAGCTTCCTCTATGGTCTTGCCAGATCCGAGTGC
The DNA here is from genome assembly GCA_000687695.1 of Lachnospiraceae bacterium P6B14. Taxonomy (GTDB): domain Bacteria; phylum Bacillota; class Clostridia; order Lachnospirales; family Lachnospiraceae; genus Eubacterium_F. Next base: position 14,217 of record JHWZ01000012.1, read on the forward strand.
ATTGACTATGTCTGAGTTATGCGAATCCTGATACTCTTTTTTAAGGGACTTTAACTGCTCCAGGATAAACTTTGCATCCTCGCCGAAATCCCCTGCTATCTGCTTTTTCAGTAGCGCTTTATTTTTTTCGGGATAAGCTTTGCGGTACACATTCATAAGTCCATCCGTTCCGAGTGCACTCATCCTGGTCATCCATGATCCATTTTTTTTAACCTTGGAGCCCTGTGCATAGATAAGTATGTTGCTTATATTTTGAAGAATAGTATCATTTCCCTGAACATAAACCTTTTCTATATCGTCTCTTGCTGATTGATCGTTTGCATCCGCTGCCAAAGCGATGCCCCTGGTGTAAAAGAAATCACCCATTTTTTCATCTGAGTCTTCTTCATAGTAGATGTTCAGCAGTTTTCTCGTCTCCGTAGCTGCAGGAAGCTTGGCATCGCAGTTTTTGGCGTATTCGATGAGAGGCTGAACCATATTATCAACCTGGCTTTTAATTATGTCCTTTTTATCGTTTAGCAGTTTTTCATACGCGGAGATACTGTAGTTTCCGTTCATCTCCATCGCTTTGATATCGCGGATCGCTTCATCTTCGTTATCCGTAGTCATATATCCCAACCAGGCATGTCCGCCCAGATCCTTGTTCAGATCGACATCAAGAACCGTATAATCCTCGCCAAGCTCTGCCTCTGCCTTTTCCTTGCTATCGGCATAGCTTACCACCAGATCACTGATGTATTTGCCGGCAGCCTCTGCCGCCTTTGCCTCCTTCACTTCAGGGGTCACTCCCTGGATGCGAACACCGCCGCAGACCGACGCAACAGTCACTGCTGATGCGAGTGCTATTGATGTGATTCTTTTTAACATTCTGTTCATGACGGTCCCTCCTATCCTGAATATATTTGTTGTTTCTACTATCAAAACACAGTGATTTCCAAGCTATGACGATATCATATCATAGGTAGTGTTACAAAAGAGTTACATATCCAAAAATAACCCGGCGCAGCCAATGGCTACGCCGGGTTTTCCAATCAGATTCATGCGTCTATCCAGCCCTCTTCCCTCAGCTCACGCGCACATTCGCTGAGATGGTAAAGGTCATCAACAAAATGGCTCAATTTTTCCACTGCCCTTCTGTTATCATAAAACACCTTGTAACAATCCCTGTATGCAGCCTCATATGAGGTTCTCATCGCATAACGGATCTCAAACAGATAGACGAGGTACTGTATCTCATCCACACCCAGTATACTCGGGTATTCCATCGCTGTCCTGTTTTCAAACGGAAGGAATAGATCCGGTGTATACTCCGTATTTTCGATATCAAAATGACAATGCTCGTACTCGTTGAAGTGAACATAAGTGGTATCCAAAAACTCCGCGAGTTCATATGTACTCTTTGCCATATCCCAGGTTTCTTCAGGGAAGCCTATTATGTAAAAGGCCATGGTTTCGATACCGATTCCCTGAGCAAAGTCGACCAGCTCCTTGACTCTCTTTGTCACACCCTTAACGCTGTTGTAATTATACAAAAGCATCTCGTCTCCGGACTCCACCCCGAAACAGATCATCGATACACCTGCCTTTTTCATAAGCAAAAGCATATCCTCATCGAGACTCTCAAGCCTTGTCTCGCAAACTATCTTTGTCTTTATGCCCTCTTTTATGATCGTCTCCAAAAGCTCTCTTGTTTTTTCCTTATTCGCGGAAAAATACTGATCCCTGAACTGGATCTCATCAGCACCAAGTTTGATCAGCTTTTTCATTTCTGCGACAATTTGCTTTGCTTCTCTTTGCTCATAGGCTTCGTAATACTGTTTATACGGGCAATACAAACATGACATCGGACACCCTCTGCTTCCGATGATGGTAAGCCTTAATCCCTTTTTCGCATCCCTATAGCTCTTATAATCTACCAGGGTATAATCCGGCATCGGCAAATCAACAAAGCTGCCCTTTTTCCCGGTAACATACTCATATGCGTACTCATCGACAGGCTCTGTTATGACCTCATTGATGTATGACGCATTCTTATCAAGCCACTTTTTCAGGATCTTTGCTGCGAGTCCGCAGATCTTGATATCTGCTTGGGGCATCATTTCCCGGATAGCCCTGATGAGCGTCAGATCCGAGTGTATCGTCGATCCTGCAGCTTTTACGATCACTATATCAAAAGTATCGTTTTCGATTTTCTTCAGAAGTTCATCGGGAAGCATCCTCTCCTGAGCTATCGCATCGATAACCCTGACCTCATACTCCTTGCTCTCAACGAAAACCGTAGCCGCAGTCAGAAGGGTAAGATCCGGGTAGATATCATGCTTATCTAACTTCATACCGAGCTCGCCGTGAGCATCCGTATGAACATTGAACCCATAGTAAGGGCGCAGGAACAAGACTCGCTTTTTCATGTGTACCTCCAATTAGGTGTCATACCACGATAGTCAATATATTCAGACCGTAATTGTTCTGATATTTCATCTCTTTTGCAACGCCGGATATCAGACGAAGACCGATATTATGTGTCTTGTCCTCAGGATCAAACATCTCAACAGTCTCTTTCGGATTGAACGGCTTGCAGTCATCCTTGATCGTCAGGATCAATCCGTCGTTTATGTAGGTCAAACTCATATCTATAAAGTGTTTCTTTTTCCCATCAAAACCGTGTGCGACGATATTTTTAACAAGCTCCTCCACACAAAGCGAAGTCCTGTTTGCTGTCTTGGCCGGACAATCATGATCCAGACAGAAACCTGCTACGGCAGAAGAAGCCTGCATCGCCTCATCCAGATTTGTGATCGTAAAGTCTATTCGATCCCGCTCACTGACTCCGAATCCCTTCGAGAAGCACATCATATCCTCTCCGCTCCTCGGGAAACGGCGATTCTTGTATATAATAAAACCAAACAGTATCAGACAAACCAATATTCCATTTCCGATCTGAGCCATCCATGCTCCCGGCATCCCGAATACCGGAATCAGAATCACCGACAAGGCGGCCATACCGACAGCTCCCTCAAACACCGAAACAAACCGAACCAATCCCTCGTTCGTTCCCAAACAATGAATATAGTTGGTAAAGCCTGTTGTTATCGCACTGATAGGATTTGATATAGGGAACAACAGGAATCCAAGGGACGTCATGGCATACACTGCTTCCGTAGGATCATGGAAAAAGATATTTGTCATTGGTGTGCTGATCACCATGAACACGCCCATTACAACCGTATCAAGCACTATACCGATCTTGAAAAATACCCTCATCAGAGACTTCAGGCCATCTTTGTCTTCCTCTCCGACATGAACGCTTGCAAGCATAGTCATAGCCGATGTCACTCCGGCCGCTACGGCCCAGTACAGATTTCCAAATGACATAACACCGGAAAACGCCGCCAGACCATCCTCACCGACATAATCACGGATAACGTAGTTTACGACTACCAATCGCAACAATATGCAAAGCTGGGTAATAGCCGGTGGGAATCCGTATTTAAGGATATCCTTCAGATCTGACCACTTGATGGACGGGAAGGAAAAACGGATAACAGCTTTTCCCGTAAAGTAATAGCTCAACTGGATCAGGAAAAAGACCATATTGCTCACGGATGTTGCGAGTCCCAAGCCAAAGTATCCCATATTCAGTACGGAGATAAACATCCAGTTACACAGGATATTTGTGCACAGCATTCCGACGATCGCCACATAGGTCCTCTTTTCCTGACGTTCGATCTGAAGAAAAGCTGTCAGCTGGGTTCCAAGCATAAGCGGTATCAGGCCGATCACAAACGCACGAATATACGATGATAGTGGACCTGTCAGAGCTTCACCGGCACCCAGTATGGAAGACACCCTCTCCGGAGCCAGCTCACAGGTCAGGATCAAAACGGCTGTAACACATGTCACCATAAAAATATCTACCGTGAAGATGCTTTTGGTCCTCTCCATAAGGCGCTTTCCCATATACTTTCCGCACATGATCTGAGCACCGCCGGAAAACAGCACATTGATCGAATTGATCAGATTCAGGACCGGGAAAAACAGACCGGTCACTGCCATAGCATCTGCGCCAATCAAATTACTCGCGAAAGCACTGTCAACCACATTGTTTATACCTGCGATGATCACGAGAATGATCTGTACGGGAAGGAGGCGCAAAAACAGTCTTCCCATCATCTTATCGTCACGCTTTTTCAAAATAACCATCCTTTCTTACAAATATCGATTTACTTTTCTTTTGTTGTCTTGTGAAGCTTGAATCCGAGGCTCATGATGATCGCGGTGAGTATCACGACGATCATACTGAACATCGCCACCTGTCCGAAATTCATCCCAAAGACACTGGCCGTACTGTCTGCCTCAGCCTGTTCATTAGCCAGATCCTCTGCCTTGTTGTATGGTACACTCTCTTCAAAGATATCTGTATCAGAGTCTCCGGCTCTCGCCACATACCCGATACAGTTCACAAACTGTTTTCCATCCTCATCACTACAGTAGATGTTTGATATCCAGAGCTTCTCGCTACTCTCAGCGGCTGCAGCATACCTGCTCTCATCGTAGAGGTATTTTGCTCCGATCTGACCTCCTCCTCGGAGAAAATATCCCGAGATCCAGTCCTTCATCTCTATCTCGGAGTAGAGACGGTACGCCTTGGCTAAGCTATTTTTTTCCGATTTCTCCGGAGCCTGCTCGAGAATCGGCTCCTCAGTAGCCTGTTCCTCGCTCACAGAAGATTCACCCGCCTGCTCTCCATCAGAGCTTACATCTGACTGCTCCTCGACATCCTCTCCTTCTACGACTCTTTCTACCGGCTCCTCAGCGGAAGCTATTGAGTTTATGTTGAGTCCGACTACACACAGCCTTGCCATGGCGCTCCTGCCGGTGTTCACCTGTGAGACCGTTTCCTCGGCTTCTCCATCGCCCTGCGGTTCCTCATCGGGTTTCTCTGCCTTGTCCTCTTTTGGCTCTTCCTTATCCTCAGCCTGTTCGTCCTCTTTTTCTTCTTCCGGCTGATCAGCCTTATCCTCTCCGTCATCCGAAGTCTGATCCTCACCGTCCTGAGGTTCCTCCGTGGCCTCCGCTTCCTCCGTAGGCTCCGGGCTGGCACTCGCCTCAGGCTCTTCATCGGTGTTCAGATCCTTCAGTCCGAACTCTGCCGGATCGTATCCGCACGCGATCAGATCTATGACGGGCTCCCCGGCCTTCTCATCCGTCGACATGTAGAAGGTATATGCCGTATCGCCCTTTACCTCGCCGTCCTGAACCGGTGTGTACAGCGCATCCTTTATATATATACCTTCTCCCGAGGACGAGACCACCACATCAGATGCCGTGTCATCATCTGCACCAGAAGCTATCTCATTTATGTCTCCCCCTATAGCTGCAAGTGACCTCAAAGCCTTCGTCTCATCTGAGGTACGTGTATATCCAACCATCACGGTTTTCTCATCACCGATATCGTAGTTTACAAAATATGTGCATCTCTTTGCAGCGAGCTTATTTATCGCAGCCTCCTCGCTGTCAGCCGTGGCCACGACCACCTTTTCAACATACGGACGGTATATATCACCCTTATACATCCTCAGATAGAGCTCCGAATCAGCGATACCCTCATCGAAGTCCGCTACCTTACCATCATCAGTGACAACGAGCTCCGAACCATCCGATGCAAGGATCGGCGAATCATCCGAATATCCCTCGCGGGTCTGCTTTGCCTGGAAGCTGATCCCTCGTAAAGGCTCTCCTGCTTCCTCATCATGACTCACATACAGATACAGCCCCGATCCATCTGCGCCGCTATTCAGACTGATATCACTCGCCTTCTGATAGGAGTGTCCATCCACCGTGATCGACCCGCTGCCACTCGAGGATACGCAAATATCACGGATAGCTCCGCCCTCACCGCCGGTCTGGTATCCGAGATAAAGCCCCTCAGATCCCGCCGGATTCAGCGACTGCTGTATCACATTGTACCCGGCCTCCTCCAAAGAAAGACTGCCGAGATCACCCTGGATCAAAGAAATCCCGGTGATGAAGCTCTCCCCATCTGCTTTTGATACGACCACCCCGACAGGCAGCAACCAAAAGCACATACTCATCGTCAGAAAAAATACCCCGACTCTCGTCACCGCTTTATTCTTTATTCGCTTGCAAACATTCATCATAGGACATCCCTCCTGATCACTTGTCCCTGTCACCTTTCGTGCTCTCGCCCTTTGGTCTGATCCTCATGGAGATCATCCCGACTGCTACTCCCAGTATCATCGCGATTCCTCCGATCATAAGCGCAGACTCTCCAAAGACACTTCCGGTACTTCCGGCTCCCTTGAGCTCCATAGCCCCCGCCGGATCTGTCGTCGTCCTATAACCCAGATACACAAAAGACGCTGCCATCTCCGGTTTTTCAGATGCTATATTTGTCATGATCGGAGTATATCCGGCTTCCTTAAGCCTTTTTACGGCTTCTGCCTCGGATAAAGCCGACACCACCTTGACATCGGATATATACTCCTGTACTTCTGCTGCCTGAGATACTTTTAGGAAACCAAATAACGGTATCAGAAGGATAGCAAATACGATCAAAGTTCTTTTTATGCTTTTCATAGGCATTTACCCCCCCCCATTCTGATTATTTTTTACGCTTCATCCCCTGCTATGGACAGATTATATGAAGCTGATCCGGATACCTCCATTTCGACGGAATCCCACACTTTTTGATATCATGGCAAAATAATACCACAGCAGGCGTTACAAAAGGGTTACACAAAAACAGACATGACCATTTCGGTCACGCCTGCTTTAAAAATGATCTGATCCTGATCATTCTACTTTACCACGTTTTCATTTATCCGGCTCATATTCAGAAGCTCTGTAACACTTATCTTGTTCTCATCCGTATCAAACGGATCATAGCCGTTTGCAATACTGTTTTTCAGCATCGAAAGGAGTTTCTTTGTCCCATCGGGGATGCCCGGCGCACGCACATCTACTACTCCGGCATTCATGCCGAACCAGTAGTTCGCAGCCTGAGTATTCTTCGTAAGCTCATTTATATCCCAGGCGCCACTGAGTACCGACTGGACTATCTTTACGTAGAACTTGCCCCAAGCGTAGTAAGGAACTCCGATATTCTTCTTTTTGCCATCGCTGACCTTATACAGACCCGGTCTTGTGAACTCACCGTGCTGTGCTGAATACTCGATATCGGCAAACATCTCAAACTCATCGACCAGCGCCTGATCGGACGTACCGCTTTCTCTCACGACAACCTTACACTCCGGATCGATAAGTGAAACACCGGTTGCAAATGCGTTCAGGTTTGTGGAATGTCTGCCTCGCTTTACATATCCGATCTTTCTGTCTTTTGATCCCTGCTCGCGAAGCAGTGTATCTGCCGCAAGAACTCCTGTCAGGAAGGCTGCCTCATAAAATCTTCCCGAATAGCAGCGTACCGAAGGCGATATCTGCCCTACGGAGCAATTGAGCAGCTTGACTTCAGGATGTGTCACAGCAGTTGCCTTGGCCGCGGACAACATATCCTCCGTGACCGTAAAGATGACCTCGCACTTGTCCGCTACTGCCTTATCCAGAGCTGCTCTCACACCATCTTCTCCCTCCTTGGCCACATAAGCGGCTGTGACGAGATTATCCTGAGTCATCTCATCTACATACAGGCGTCCGGCCTCATGAGAGTCGATCCAGCGTGAATCCTCTATGCTGCAATCATATATAAACCCGACACGGAGCGGTTTGGCCGCTGTATATCCTTTCTTTCCCGAGAAAAGCTTTTTGAGTCCGGATGTAGCCTCCGCTGCCTCGGGTGTTTCCGAGAGCATCACTACATCATCAAAGTCCATCTGTACCCGGATCTCTGTCGCAGACATCTTTATGTTTTTACCGATCTGGTCATCTGTATCATCCAATATAGTTTTGAACGGAAACAGAGTCAGATAGAGGAAAAATGCGTTTCCGACCGATGTTTCATCTTCATTCGCAAACAGTTTTTTGTACTGTTTTCTGAAACGGAAGTATGCTGATTTGAGATCCTTTCTCCGATCCTCTGTCCATTTTTCTTCCAGACCGAGTCCGATCAGATCAGCGAGCTTCTCATATGAACCGGGTTCCGTGAGGATGATATTGTAGTCACCCGTAGCATCATAGAAACGTAAGTACTCGGTATACACCTGATACTCCTTTGTATCAGATTCCACCGGAATCAGGCGGGTGACATCACAGGTGAGGTACTCGCTGTCACAGTATGTGGAGACGGATACTCTCTTGTTTCCCTCCTGAACGTAGTATTTATTCATGTATTCATAAACCTTGATCGCATCCCTGACTCCCTCCTGTATCACGGAATCATGAAGACTTGACCACTTCATGGCAAACTCTGTTCCCTCATCAAACAAAGGCATGAAGTTGCACGCAAACGCGTTATTTCGACCGCGTTCTTTGTTACCGACTATCCTTGAGAGCGGCAACTCCAAAAGGCCGAGTGAAACCTCGTTCTTGATATCCGCCTGACGGATCATCTCGTCAAGCACCGGAAGGTATGGGTCTTTGCCCTCACGATTTGCTTTTCTGACAGCCTCTTCCGCTCTTTTTTTCGCATCTCTGTAAGCTTCTCTCATATACTCGTTCCTCCTTAATTAATATTTAGTATTTTTTTAATCCGCAAGTTATTCTTTCCGCCCTTATACTTATAATCCACTTCATCCATGGTGTTTTTCACCATAAAGATTCCCAGTCCCCCGACCTTTCTTTCCCTGGATGTGAGGGTGATATCGGGTTCTTCGACTTTTAGCGGATCAAACGGCACACCATTATCCGAGAAAATAATAGTAACTGACGGTTCATCTTCATCGACCTCTATCCTGACTGTCGCCTCTCCGTCACCTGAGCCATACGCATAGTTTGCGATATTTCCGAATACCTCATCTATCGCCACATCTATCTGTGCCTGTATGACCGGCGGACATGCCAGTCTCCTGAGTTCACGATTAACGAACTCCGTGACTTCTTCGATGTTCTCGATACTCGCATCCAGCGTAATCTCTTTTTCTCGCAGATACTTTTTCTTTGGTGCATCTGCTGCATCTGTCCCGCAATACTCGATACACAGCATCGTCAGGTCATCGAACTGCTCTGCGCTGCGCACAAACTTATACACATCCCTGTCGATAACCATCAGTATGTCCTCGGGGGCCCCCTCCTTCATCGAATTAAGCGTGTCAAGCGTACGTTCGATACCAAAGAGCTCGTTATTTTTATCTGTTGCCTCCGGAACACCATCCGTGTAGATGAAAAGCTTTGATCCCGGCTCCATCTTTAGTTCATAGTCCGGGTATTTCATGCCCTTTTTGCCGCCGATGACAAATCCGTGTTTATCATTGATCACCTCGAACTCCCCACCGGGATGATACATGATGGGTTTTTCATGTCCTGCGTTTGCCGCCGTCAGCACGCCTGTAGTCACATCAAGGACTCCCAGCCACACCGTGACAAACATTCTCTCACGGTTGTTTGAGCAGATCATATCGTTTACTGTAGCCAATACCTGGCTGGGCTTGTGCCCTGTGATCGCCTGTGACTGTATCATACTCTTTGCCATCATCATAAACATGGCAGCGGGTATTCCCTTACCTGATACATCCGCGATCACGATAGCCAGATGGTTAGTATCAGTAAAGAAGTAATCGTAAAAATCTCCTCCGACTTCCTTTGCAGGCGTCATGTCCGCATAAATGTTGAACTCACCTCTTTCAGGATACGCCGGGAAGATATTTGGCAGCATATCCGCCTGAATCTTGGTCGCCAGGGCAAGCTCTGTATTTACACGCTCTTTTTCCGCCGTAATGTGATCGTTCTCAGTTATATAGGCGTGGAGCTTATCATCCATCTCCTCAAATGATCTGGCCAGCACTTCGATCTCATCCCCTGTATGGACATCGATACTGACTCTCTTGTCTCTATCCAGGTTTTCAACCATTCCTTCTGCCGCAGTCTTGATTTTTGTCAGAGGGACAATGATCCTTTTTCTGGTAAAGAAGTAAAACACATTCATCACAAAAATCATGACAACGCAAACACCTATGGTGACAAAGATGATGGTGTCCCGTATGTTTGAACGAATACGCGGCATCAAAATATCCGTCTGAATAAGTGCTACTGTTTTTCCATTATAATCCTTCAAGGGGCTTACAGCAGCAGCCAGGTCCATATCCCCGTAGTTATATGTGGTAAAACACTCTGTTCCTTCTGTATATGCCTCCATGACCTCCTCTTTGGGAAAGTCATCATCATAATACCAAATATCCCTCAGCGGACGTGAATCATCATCCAGCTGAGCGTCCCAAACATAGCGGATTCCCTCCTCTTCAGGAACATAGACGTACAGATATCTCAGCTTCGCGCCGTGTACCATTCCCATCATTAATGACTCTACGCTATCCCAATAGTTGTCGGTTTTCCCGGTTTTCAAATATTTTTCTATGGTTTCCGGATCAATATTAGTTGAAACCGTATTGGTATAAGAAAAAGCAAAATCTCTGTATGTATCCAGTGTTTCCCGCTTTACAACATGTGCCACCACAGCGCATATCACGACGATCAGTATAACCGAAAGAAGTATCAATCGGAAAATAGTCACAACGGATATTTTTTTCATTTTCTTCATTTTCTTTTCTTTTTCCATATCCTACCGATCCCTCCTTCTTTTTTGCCGCATATGTCCACAGTGTAACAGAAATATCATACCATACTAACGTTACAAAAGCGTTACAAATCATAAAAATGAGCCGACACATAGTGCCGACTCTGATTTATTCGTCTGATTTATTCGTTATAAATAGCGTACATCTTCACCGCCTCACGATAATAATGATACGCCTTTTTTTTATTTTTCTTGGTCCCTACACCATTGTAGAAGCATGATGCAAGTCTCCACAGCGCATCCGGGCATCCGTAAGCCCCCGCACGCAGAAACAGTTTCACGGCCTTTTTATACGACTGTGTCACACCCTTGCCGTTATAATAGCACATCCCGAGAGCGTAGAGTCCCCACTCATCCTCTCTGCGGGCTGATTTTTTATACCAGTGGACGGCATTCTTATAATCAATATCCACCTTGTCAGGCTTCCCGTAAAAGCTTCTGTCGCCAAGCATGCACATTGCGGATGCCACGCCCGCGTCAGCCGCCTCTTCGTAAAACGAGATCGCCATCTCGACATTTTTCTCGACACCATCGCCCTGCAGATAGAGGTCTCCCAATCGCCACAAAGCGTCACGACAACCGAGTCTCGCCGCGTCCCTGAAAAATGCCACGGCACGTTCAGTATTCTGCTCAAGTCCGATCCCGAGATACGCACAGTCACCAAGGCGTCTCAAAGCCATCGGGTTTTCGATCTTTGCCGCACTCTTGTAGAGATTCACGGCCTCCACAATATCCGGCTCCACGCCTTCACCGGAAAACAGGCAGTCTCCATAGAGTACCTGCGCTGCAGGAAACTGATGAGCCGCCGATCTGCGATACCAGTATGCCGCCTCCTCGAGATCCTGACGCGGACCTGCCACATGATAATAATCATCACCGATAGCGTATAACAGAATTCCCTTCGGTCCGCGGGGCGCATCAAGCCTTCCCATCGCCGAACCGTAGAGCTTTTTATTTGCCTTCTTCTTTGCGAATCCCAAGCAGCACAAAAATCCCATCACGCATTGTGCCTTCTCATCGCTCTCTCTGGCTTGTTTTCTGATAGCCTTTATTACCTTCTCCAGCTCATCGGAAGTCAGATCATCGCTCTTGAGCTCCTTCAACACGGGAAGCTGTTTACCGGTTACTCCCGTAACTCTGGATATCTCCTTATACAGAGATAATCTTTCCCACTGCATCCTTCTTTTCCGGAAAAATCACACGCACGCTATCATAGGTTCCATGCCGTGATTTCTCGTGCCTCCTTTTATCCTCACCCCGGGTCTTTACCCACACACGACCCATATTATAACTGTAGGGGGTTATGTTGTCAACGAAAAATCGGGCAGAAAAACAACAAAAATAGTATTAAAAATGTCCTGACACTTAAAAGCTCTTGAAATATGGCGGAATTTGGTGTATAATCAGACTTACATTTATTGATTCAGAAAGGAAGTGTACACATGAAAAACAGAAAAACGATTGTTTCACTGATGCTTGTATTCGCAATGGTGTTCTCACTGAACATTGCTCCGAAAGTATCAAATGCAGAGGAGAGCGCTACCTCTATCAACTGCTATGTAAGGATTCAGGCTCCTTACGAGGTTTACTACGAAGGCAACGAGAGTGTTACCCTCGATGCTGCGGATCTGAACGACGATTTCGGAATCGGAGTTGTAACAGGTTCCGGCGCAACATTCACAGCTATCCGTGCTATCGCTAAATCAGTCAGAGAGCATGTGAAGAACACAAAGAACATCACAGATAACAAGGAAGCAAACAAGCTGATGCCGAATTACATCAACTACAAGGATGGTTTTATCAACGGTTTCAGTAACGATGGTAAGACCTGGAATACCGGTGTATTCAAGGGTGATGTGAGCACCTCGGGAACAGCAACCGGAGCAACAAACCTTACAGACGGATCATGGGCGTTCTACGTAGATGGGGTTTACTCCTCTACACTGGCTGATCAGACTTCAGCCGGCGACGGAAGCTATGTAACAGATTTCCTTCTTACCTGGGCTTCCACAACCGGAACCTACGGTCAGGCAGATTTTGACGTAGCAGGTACAGGTGTCATCACAAATAAAGATTACGGAAACGACTATGAAGGCTATGAGCTCGCAAGCAAAAAGACAACCTTCACAGTTAAAAAGCTTCCGACAGATCTTACAACGTTTATGCCTTCCAGCACATATGTAGCTGTATCAGGAGCTTCCGTATCAGTTTACGACGACTTAAATGACAGAAAAGAAGTATACACAACTACAACTGATGACAAGGGTCAGTTCTCTCTGAAGAAAAACTTCGGTCCTGGAAGCTACACTATCGTTGCTACGGAAGAGGCAACAAACGCAGCAGGCAAGACCTACAGTAAGATGACATTTACATCCTACAACATAAATCTTGTTACTGCTCCTACGACACCGACAGGTATCAAAGCTAAGTTCAACAAGAAGAAGAACAAGTTTACCGTTACCTGGAAGAAGACAAAGGATTTCGACAACTACTATGAGATTTACCATAGCACAAAGAAGAACGGTAAATACAGACTTGCAAAAACTGTTGAAGCAAACAATAAGGTTACGATCAAAAAAGGAAAAGGCATCAAGTACATTAAGATAATCCCGCTGGCTCGTTACTTCTACGGCCCGGGCACTGAGCATTCAAGAGATTTCTACGGTAAGTTCAGTAAGCCTGTAAAGATCAAATAATCTGTTTTGATCGATGATCAGTATAATGATAAGAGCCATGCGAAGCATTGCATGGCTCTTATATTATCACATTTTTACCGCTTCTGAAAAACCCTGTGTCGGCGTCAGCACTCGCCGGTAAACGAGATCTCGGCAGGTCCTTTCATGAGGACCTCTCCGTTTTCCATCCAGGTATCATACAGGCTTCCGCCTCGTATCCTCACCTCGACCTCGGTGCCGCGCTTAACATAACCGTTCAAGACCGATGCCACCGTGACCGCACAGGTACCCGTACCGCAGCTCATCGTCTCACCCGTACCTCGCTCCCACACTCTCATCCTTACAGTGTGATCATCTATCACCTCAACAAACTCGGTATTTATCTTTTCCGGAAAGGCGGGGTGATTCTCGAAGTGCGGGCCAATCTTTTCAAGGTCCAAGTCGTCTATGCTTTCATCAAATGTTCCCTGACCATCTTTATCCTTACGGAAAAGAATGCAATGAGGATTACCCATGGAAACACAGGTAACGATATAATCCCTGCCATCTACATTCAGTATTCTCTTTACTACTGCACCTTCGGGTATGTCTTCTCCCGCGTCCACAGAAGCATCTCCCATCTCGGGCAGCTTTACCGGGATATCTTCGGCTTTGATTATAGCCTGGCCCATATTTACCTCGACGTATGTGCAGACAGCCTTCTCAGATGCTTTGTCTTTTTCAACGGTGAGCTTAAGTGTCTTGATCCCGCTTGCCGTCTCAGCCTTGATCTCGCAGGATCCGGTGTTTTCTCCGGTACTTATGATCTCCGGCGGAAGCAGGCGCTTATCAAAAGCGAACTTTGCCACACATCTGATCCCGTTTCCGCACATCAGCCCCTCCGAGCCGTCCGCATTAAACATGATCATGCGCACATCCGCGCCGTTTTTCTCATCCTCGGAAGCTCTCACTCTCGACGGAGCCACACATATCAGCCCATCCGCTCCAATAGAAAAATGCCTGTCGCTGACTCTGATGGCTGCTTTTTCGACATCTTCTCCATCGACTGTAAGCAGTTTTCCACTCGTGTCATACGTAGCAGGCACACTGTCATCATAACCCTCGAACAGGTTGATATATACATAATCATTTCCCGTTCCGTGCATTTTTACAAACTTCATTCTTCACTCCCCTCCGTTCCTCCGCTGTTTCTCGCATAGACCTACAACGGAGCCTCAGCCTCCCTTACTGCGATACTGAGTCCGCATGTACTCAGGATGTTCTGGTTCATCTCAATATCATATTTTAACTCCAGTGTGAATCCATTGTTATAAACGGTCTTCTCGGCAAAAGCCGTATGAACTCCAATCTCCAGCTCACCCGCAGGCGACGGAAGATAGCTGACCGTTTTGTGATTCGGGATGAATACCATATGTGATTCGCCTTCGCCGCCCTTTATCAGCTCAACCTGCGACTCACCGATACGCAAAAGATTGTTGATCACCTTTACCTGGCCGGTCTCGTCCTCATCGACAACCTCTTCGTAAGTCAGGCAATCAAAACCCTCCTCGTCCTGATAGAGCTCTCCTACCGAGATCACCTCTATCGGGTCGAGATCACCACCGAGACCGTAGTCATGCTGTGAGCTTATTTTTATCTTTACCTGTCCCATTTCTCACACCTTGCTTCCCTTCGATCCGCCAAAGCTGGCTGAATCAAGAATATTCGTATCAAAGGTAAATGTCAGACTCTCCTCGATACGCGCGCGCTTCAACGCAAGCTGGATCATATGGTCCAAAAGCTCTTTGTACGGCACACCGATCGGCTCCCACAGATAAAAAGCGAGAGAACCCGGTATAGTGTTTATCTCGTTATAGTAAAGCTCATCCGTGTCCTCATCGATCATAAAGTCAATACGTGAGACACCATTACAGCCCAAGGTCTGGAAAGCCTTTACGGCGAGATTTCTGATCTCTTCGCGCCTCTCCGGCGATACCTCGGCAGGGATCTTTCTTGACACGCTGGCCATTCCCTTCGACCCGCTACCCTTGGCATTACTTACATATTTATCCTCATAGCTCAGTATATCCTTTGTGTGCATAGGCTCCTCGATCTCCGAAGCGATAGCCTCGTTCTCATCACCGAGCACTGAGCAGTTAATCTCTCTGAGGTTGGTGATCGCATGCTCGACGAGAACCTTTGTCGCATAGCGGAACGCATCATCGATCGACGCCGAGAGCTCAACTCTGGTCTTTGCCACGCTGATGCCTACCGATGAACCTAAGTTTACCGGCTTAACTATCACGGGAAGTCCGAGCTTACTCTCAACCTTATCAAGCAGACTCTCCACATCCTCATAATCCTTCAGCGTAAAAAGAAGAGCATCGAGCACCGGCACACCGTTTTCCTTCAGTACCGGCTTCATCATGTATTTATCCATACCGATCGCAGATGCCATGACATCACATCCGACGAACGGAATTCCCATCGTTTTTAAATAACCCTGGAAAGCGCCATCCTCAACGTTTGTTCCGTGTACTACAGGGAACGCAACATCGATAGGAACCTGCACCCCTTTACCGAACTTCTTCGGCGGGTGAGCTACGAGCTTAACCTGATCATCCTCATTTATCATGATCACGCGCTGAGACCTGGAAAGCAGGCCTTTTATATCCTTATAGCATTCGATCTTTCCGATATCATCTCCGATGTACATCTCATTTTTCTTTGTCATGTAAACCGGGATCACGTCGTACTTGTCTGTGTCCATAGCGAGATATGCCTGGATTCCCGAGATCACGGAAACCTCGTGTTCCACGCTTTTTCCGCCAAACATCATAGCTACTTTTGTTTTCATAGTTGCCTCCATTCAAAAAATGAGCCGCCGGATGCTCTCTTATCGGAGAACTCCGCCGGCTCTTATTATCTCATATTTTCAAATGTCTGTCAAACCATACGCGCTATTTTTTGATGTATCTGTCCTTCTTTACACTTTTTTTGATATAGGACGATGATTTATTAAAATAATTTGTCAGAGCTTCAAACCACTGTTTATCGACTGCGTCGAGATCCGTTTTTCCGTATCCGGTATACGGTTTATCGTACGCAGTAGTCGCATCCATGGCTACCTTATAGGTCTTTTTGTAATCCATCTTTTTACTGCCGACCAGGATCTGTTTGATACGATTCCCCTTTTTAGCGGATGCTTTGTATGTAACAGTCAATCCGGCGAGCTGAAGTGTTTTATTCGCATATTTCTTTTTGTCCTTCAGCATGTGGTCGATCGATTTTTCCAGCATTTTTTTGATGTCTTTACCCTTGATGTTTTTCACTGTGATCACGACCTCCTTGCCGAGTAACCAGTTCAACATTGGGGCGGTAACATCTCCCTTCTTTATCCCATCTTGGATCGCGGATGTAGTTATGAGCGCAATATCCGCTTTGGTTGCCAGCTTCGCAGCATCACTGACCGCACGACCCATATAGGTTTCCGCGTTTTTCTTTTTGATCTGTTTGTTTTTGATCGCGACTGGAGCGTGACCGATAACGGGTTCCACATAAGGCGTGGCATCGCTTCCGTAAACTGCTCCTCTTTCTTCTCCGTACATGTCGCTCATGTAGTCTTCCTTCTCAAAAAGCACGGGGATTTTTGACTCCAGCTTTTCTTCGGAAGTTAACCCGTAAACCAGACCCGAATCTGTAGGCTGTATTATCACACCTTCAACATCCTTTGTATATAACTCCTTAAACAGAATATAATCGTAGGTTGACATATCTGCTTTCGGATCAAGTTTTTCCGACGAACTTACGTAATCGTAGGCTGTATCATAAAGCTCGGATTTGTCTGCAAACTCTTTGGTAAGCGTATCGAGAACTGCATCCTCTGTTATTTCTCCCCGCTCAGCCAGTGCACATCCGTAAAAATACACCGGCCCTTTAACCTCTTTCAAAAAGACGTTTCCACACAGAACAGATCCGAGGATTCGTGTCGTACCATCACTCCTGATAACTGAACAGTCCTCGTTATAGGATATGTTTTCCACTAGTGATGAAGCTACGACATCAAGCGCTGATGCTTTGTTTTCGATTAGGCTTTCCGTCAAACTGTTGTTGGTATGGAAGATACAGTTTAACACGTGACAGTTTGTATCGTCTGCCGCATATATCGCTCCACCTTTTTCCGCCTGGCATAATTCAAACGTTGAGTTTTTGATCAGCACCTTACTCTTTTTTGCGTGGATCGCTCCACCCTCAGTCTCTGCCGTAAGATTTGAAAAACGACAATTTGAGATCGTTACATTTGCGCCCTCTGCATCTATGGCACCTCCGGTTTTTGCCGATTTATTTTCAAGAATAAGCCCGTTGAGTGTCAGCGTCGCGTCCTTCTTTACATTAAATACACTTCCCTGCGGAGAATAAATCTTGTGTCCGTAAGCATATCCGTGAGACTTATACATTCCATCGATAGTAACGTCACCCGTGATTTCGAGAGGCTTACTGAGCATATTGTAACCGTCTCTTGTATACTTTTCAAAAGTGACCTTATTCCCCTTTGTATCACCGCTCTCGGCATAGGCTATCGCTTCACGAAGAGATATCCCGCCGTCCAAAGGATCAACTACATCCTCCAGCATTGAAACTTTTGTGGATGGTTTTTCGCATACGCTCAGGACTCCCAAATCGTACAACTCTTCATTTTTTGAAACCGAATTATAAAAGCATACATAGACATAATACTTACCCGCAGGCGAGATTCCGGTTGTCCATTTATTGAGCTTTATGGGTCCACTGTTTTCTCCATAAGCAAGCGTGATATTTTTCTTGTCTGTTAAATCAAATTTGAGGGAACTGTCTTCCCAGCTTTCAGCAAATAAATAATAATTTCCCGAAACCTTTCCGCCGTCATAAGTTGAGTTATTCACGATCGAAAACTCGATATTTTGATCATTGATCAGGGCGTTTGCGCTGTATGGAATCGGATCAAAATACACCTCGTCCCCCGGAGGATTTACCTTCAGAGAAAGATATTTTAACTCACACGGTTCGGAATAATAATATACCGGTGCCGAGTCTTTTGTAAACAGTGACAGTCTCACGGAAACAGCCGTACCGTCTTTTCCGACATCGATGGTTTTTATTAGTCCGTTTTTATAGTTTGTTAATTCATTTAATGAATAATTATGATTACCGACAGCATCTTTGTAAGTATCCGTGGTACTGTATGTCTCCATATAAGGAGACCATTTTCCTTCATCCAGATAAGATAACGCGATGGAGTATTCGTAACCGTTGTTAAGAATATATGACGGATCGGAATAAGTGATCTTTGCATTTGCCATAAGTCCGTCCTTAAAATCCGGAACAGATACTTTCAGTGTAACAGCAGAAGGGTCGATCGGAGTATTTTTGACCGTTATTTTTCTGCTGAAGGTGTTGTTGATGAGATACGCCTCCCTGATACCGGAATCCGGCTCGATGCTTCCCTCGATGGTATATTCACCCTCGGGAGGAGCTGAAAATACGGCGTCCGTATCGATCATTTCGATATAATTTCCACTCAACTTGAGATTGCCTGTAGCATCGACAGTCTGTAATACCTTTCCGTCTTTATCCGTGAGTGAAGCATGGATTGTACATGGGCCGTTATATCCGACCGCTCCATTGTTTTCCACATTCAGGCGAACATGTACATCCTGTCCGGCTGCCAGATAAGGTACATCCGAATAGTATGGGCACTTGGATGTGGAAGCCACTACACTTGAAACCTTGAGATCCGGTGAAGTATTCACATTTTTGGTTGCTCTCGGATCTGTCTCATGCGTAAGTCCTTCCGAATAAGGTGTCAGTCTTTCAAGCGTGGTGACAACACCGTTTCCGTATCGGTCGAGTATCAGGCTGTTATAAGCTTCACCCTTATACGGCTTAGCATTTACTACACTGAGAGAATTGGATGCATCACGTCTGTTACTGATAGAACCCTTATCATTGTCGGAGTCCGCTATAATAAATGAATCATAATACTTTAATGATGTGTCCTTTTTAGAGGTGTTATAGATGTACCCGAAAAGAGTGATCGCATGTGCTCCCGAGACACCTTCCTCGCCAACCCAGTCGACATCCAGACCGATCGCGTCTCCATTTCTAAGCGCCTTCATCATTTTTCTGAAAAACATATATGGTTTTTTTCCGTCAGTTCCGTCATAATAAATGATATTGTCGCTTTCAAAAAACATGTCATAAGGATACTCCCGTAAAAAGCCACCCTCCTTATCACTCTTTACGCTCTGGCTTCCCGCGTATCCGTTCATGAACCACGAAAAACCGTATCTGCAGAGGCCACCCTCGTCTTCGAATACCTCGCTGAACAGCTCGAAAACATCATCCTCATCCTTGAACCCGGCTTTCTTTGTCCATCCAGCATATGTGAGCATATCGGCAGCCTGACCGGCCCAGCACAGATCCGAATCAATTCCCTTTTCAGCAAGCTTTTCCGTATCGATATAGTCCATACTGTAGATGGAAAAATCGTTTTTACCATCATAGCTCTCGATCAGAGACTCCTGCGTCTGCTTTACATTTTCAGCAGTAAGCCCCGTGATAAATGCCGTTTTTCCTTTGCCCGGGATCTCAAACTCGACCTGGTAGTAACCGTTTCCCATCTGCGTCCCGTTCTCCACCATTTTTACCGTGAGGATATTTTTTTCATCATAATACACGTCATAAGACTCGTAATCATCCATAAGCTTCGATGAAGCCGTCGGTTCACAAACACCCGAAAACCGCACTTTCTCATCATCGTCTGTAGTCATGACGGTCTTCGTATGCGGTACGCTTTTTCGTTTTATTCCTGAAATCTTAGCCTCTGACGGCTGTCCGACAAACAAAAACGACACCATGATCCCCGTCATGGCTGTGATCAGTACCTTTTTCATAGATATGTTTTTCATAACAAAACTCCCCTCTTTTATTGAATTAAAACAAAAACCCGGACCACAAGTCCGGGTCTATACTCAATAATTATCCGGCAGATCATTCTCAAGCAGGATATATTTATGCCCATCTGCCTTTATGCTGTGTGCGTAAGAAAGTGCCTCCTCGAGTCTGTCATAGGTATGGCACTTCTTCTCGTCAAAGCCCTTTTCCAGAACTCCCTTTCGGATCGGCTCGGTATGCTTTCTGCCGACCAAAAGAATATAATCGCAGCAGTCCGCCGCGTAGGTTCCGAACTTGTAATTGTATTCCTCTTCCTTGTCGCCGAGCTCAACCATACCCGGTGTGATAAGTATTCTCACACCATCAAAAAGCTTCAGCGTCTCAACCGCTGCCTTTGATCCGATCGGATTCGAGTTGTACGCATCATCGATGATAGTCACCTCGCCGTGCTCCCTGAGCTGCATACGATGCTCGACAGGCTGTATCCTTCGCACCGGTATTTTTAATTCTTTCAAAGAAATACCAAGCCGATGTGCTACTGCTATCGCTCCGGCAACATTTATAATGTTGTGTGCTCCTATGAGTCTCATCCGGAAATCTTCTGTCTCGCCGTCAGGCGTAGTCATGGTAAACTCCGTTCCCAACATGGAAACAGACTTCAGATGCGCACGGTATCCTGAGGCATCTCCCGGATCCGTCTCCGAGTAATAGAAGACTACATTCTGATACTGTCCGGCTTTCTGCTGAATATACTCATTATCACCATTCAGAAAAATCTCCCCGCCCGGAGGAATCGCGTCAGCAAGCTCGAACTTCGTATCCTTTACATGTTCAATATCTCCGAAGGTCTCGAGATGCTGAGGTCCGACCGATGTGATCATACCCATCTGAGGATGCACGATATCACAAAGTTCCTTGATATCTCCGACATACCTCGCACCCATCTCACATACAAATATCTCATGAGTCGGCTTCAGATGCTCGCGGATAGTACGAACCACACCCATCGGTGTATTATAACTCTCCGGAGTAACCAACGTATTATATTTTGTCTGCAATAAAGTCTGCAGATAGAACTTTACACTGGTCTTTCCGTAGCTTCCGGTGATACCGATTATCTTTATTCCTTCTACACTTTGTAACTTCTTTTTTGCGTCATTAATATACCATTTACGAACGCTGCTTTCCAGCGGACGGTTTACTAAATTAGCAAAAATATTTAAGAAGAACTGAACACCGAGCACACATAACAAAAGCCCGGTACTAAGCCATCCGTCGACAAAAAGTGACAGGGGCATAACTATCAGATCACTCAGTATCAGATTGCTTACTATAAGTCTGTTTACACGCGCGGTATAAACAAGTTTTTTCTTAGTATTTAATCTCTTATGTGCCCGATATACAAGTATGGTCATAACGAGCGAAAGAACTATTACTATATCGAGCCACAGCGGTCTGTAGAAACATCTTGTGAGTCCCAGGCAGAAATCCCAGATCAGTATCCACTGCTTGCGGAGGTTCTTTCCGATCCATCTCCACTGCTCGTTATTTTTATAACCGTTTAGCTGGAACATATGAAGGTTATAGCGCATCGCAAGGATAAACGCGGGTATCCAAAGAAGAGCGATCACAACAAGTCTGATCACGTTTTCTATTATTTCACATGTTCCGGCATTTCCTGTCATATATAAAAATACATCTCCTGTAACTGTATTCCGGTCAGTATCCGAAAATACCAACGAGTTCCATCAACATGATCATCCTATCAGATACGACCTGAGTATACCCGTAAACTTGGCAGGCTGTTCTGCATAAGAAAAATGCCCGCTGCCCGTCAGCACCACCAGACCCGCATGAGGGATCTTCTCCTCCATGATGTGAGCATCTCGCATCGGTGTCGCGGTATCCTGATCTCCCCAAACGAGGAGTGTATCCTGTTTTATCTGCGGGAGACGATCTGTCAGATCCTCGTTTACCGCCATCACCAGGCACTGACGCATCATAGGCGTGGCATTTTTATAGTCGGCAGATCCCTGGCGGGATCTCCACTCGTCGACCACCTCGGGGAAAAGCGTGTAGAACACCTTGTTTACTAAAAGCGCTTTAAGGATCTTGTACCTTCTGATCTTAACCTTCTGTTTGAATGTACGTACCGGCAGCACACCCGCACTGTCGATAAGCACGATCCGATCGATACTAAACGGCACGTTCTGTCTTGTTGCCGCCTTGATGATCACGCGACCGCCGTAGCTGTGTCCGATAAGAGTTGCCTCTTTGATATCGAGCGCCTGCATAAACTTGCAAAAGAAATCAGTATAAGCGCTGACATTCCACGGTTCTCTCGGCTCGTCGCTTCCACCGAAACCCGGGAAATCAAACTGAACGACCCGGTACTTATCGGCGATCGCCTTTGCCACCAGGTCGTACATGCCGGCCTCGGTGCCCCACCCCTGCAGTATCACAGCGGTACGTTCACCCTCGCCGGTTATATTATAATAGATGTTCAGATCATCAATAGTAACGTTCATTCTGACGCTTCTATCCACCTTTCACAGATACTTATATCTGTCGATATGCAGGTTCTGTCCTGTTTCACGCTTTTATTACTTAAGAATCTTTCGGAAGTGCTTCTTGCCTTTTTTGATAACGATTCCCTCAGCCGGGATGTCGGCAACCTTTACAGCATATTTCGGATCGGTCACCTTCTCACCGTCGATGCTGATAGCACCGTCATTCACGATAGCGCGTCTCGCGTCACCGTTACTGCTCGTGAGTCCGCAGGCGGTAAGGAGATTAAGAAGTCCTACCTCACCGTCAGTTACGATATCATCAGTGATCGTGAAGGTCGGCATGTCGACCGGAGCCGCGCCTGCGCCACCGGCAAAGAGTGACTTCGCCGATTCCATAGCCTTGTTTGCTTCCTCCTCACCGTGGATCATCTTGGTCAGTTCGAAAGCGAGGATCTCTTTAGCTCTGTTAAGCTCTGAACCCTCCCAGCTCTCCATCGGCTCGATCTCTTCGAGCGGTAAAAATGTCAACATTTTCAGGCACTTGATAGTATCCGCGTCATCTACATTTCTCCAGTACTGGAAGAACTCAAACGGAGATGTCTTCTTCGCGTCAAGCCATACAGCGCCCTTGGCCGTCTTGCCCATTTTTTTGCCTTCTGAGTTCAGAAGAAGGTTGATCGTCATCGCGCAGGCATTTTTACCGAGCTTACGACGGATCAGCTCTGTACCCGCGAGCATGTTTGACCACTGATCATCGCCGCCGAACTCGAGGTTGCAACCGTAATCCTGGTACAGTCTGTAAAAATCATACGCCTGCATGATCATGTAGTTGAACTCGAGGAAGGAAAGTCCCTTCTCCATACGCTGTTTGTAGCACTCAGCTGTCAGCATCCTGTTTACGGTAAAGTGCGCGCCCACCTCGCGGAGAAGCTCGATGTAATTTAAGTCCATCAGCCAATCGGCATTATTTACCATGAGCGCCTTGCCTTCAGAGAAATCGATAAAGCGGCTCATCTGCTCCTTGAAACAGTCGCAGTTGTGCTGGATGTCTTCCTTTGTAAGCATCTGTCTGAGATCAGAACGTCCCGACGGGTCACCGATCATTCCGGTACCGCCGCCGATCAGTGCGATGGGCTTGTTTCCTGCCATCTGCAGTCTTTTCATCAGGCAAAGTGCCATGAAATGTCCGACGTGAAGGCTATCCGCCGTCGGATCAAAACCGATATAAAATGTTGCCCTTCCATTGTTGATGAGATCCTTGATCTCGTCCTCGTCCGTCACCTGCGCGATCAGTCCACGCGCAACCAACTCGTCATAAATAGTCATTACTTTTCTCCATTCCTTTTTTATAATTACCGGATCAGACTATCTGTACAGATCCGTAACAAATGCAAAACTCTTTTCGAACTTCGCGAGCGCTGCTTCCTTCGTCTTCGTCGCCACATCCTTATCCGTAAAAATACCAAACACGGTAGGACCCGAGCCACTCATAAGACTGCCGAGCGCTCCGTTTTCCATCATGAAATCCTTTATGTCCTGGATCTCCGGATACATGTTGATCGTCACGGTCTCAAGAACATTTCCGAGATTTGAGCAGAGCTCCTCGAGATCCTTTTTCTTCATAGCCTCGATCATGCTGTTGATATCGGGATGAACAGTGTTTTCATCGATCTGAAGCTTCGAGTAGACCTCCTTGGTCGAAACATGGATCCTCGGTTTCACGATAAGTACCGTACAGTTCGGAAGCTTCGGAACAGTTGACAGCTTCTCGCCGATTCCCTCAGCAAGGGCTGTTCCCTTCATGATGCAATAAGGTATGTCCGCGCCGATCTTTGCCGCACGTTTCATAAGCTGGGAATTACTTAAGTTCAGATCATACATCTGATTGATAGCGATCATCGTAGAGGCTGCATCTGTGCTGCCTCCGGCCATTCCGGCCGCAACGGGGATACGCTTTTCGAGATTAATATTCAGTCCGCCCTCCAGGTTAAACTCCTTCATCAGCATCTTTGCGGATTTCACGATGAGATTGTTTTCATCTGTCGGAAGAAATTTCAGATTCGTGGTAAGTCTCACGCCCGGATCTTTTTTTCTGTTCAGTGTTAGACGGTCAAAAAGCCTGATGCTCTGCATGATCATCCTGACCTCATGATACCCGTCTTCCCTGCGCCCAACTACGTCAAGACCGATGTTGATCTTCGCCGGTGCATTGATCCACATAGACTCCATAGCCATATGTCACCCTCCATATGCTTTCATAAACTTACAGATAGAATTATTCTACCATATTATCACACAGAATTCAACCTGCACGTACTCTATTCGACGGTCTCTCATATACCATTACCATCAACAGAGCTTATCTGCGACGGGTAAACCTCCCTCCACGTCTTCTCGGCCTGTTGTAAGTGTTCATACTCGAAGTAGCCGCACGCTCATTTTTCTGACTCTTTCGATAACGCTTCGTACGACTTCTGTTCTCCTTGACCGAACGCAGAACCGGCACAAGCAAGATGACACCTGTCGCGAGAAGGATAACAATCCCGATTATCGCGATCACCGCGAGCCACGGGAACGGCGCCTCACTTGCCTTTTCCACCGCCTCATCGAACCACTTTGTCATGTTGATACTGTCGGTCAGCGTCGGTGTTCCTCGATCCGTATAATAAATGTAGGTTCCGCCGACGTCCTTGCCCTCATAGATGTAACGGATTCGACCTATCACTCTTTTCCCGTTCTCATCAAAGGTGTCCGTCGTATAGTACTCGACCTTTTTCTCGGCGTCCTCGAACTTTGCGCCCTTCGGCAGCAGGATACCCGCATTTTTCTCGACATAGAGCGAGCTCGTATCCGTATTGAAAAATGGCGAGAACTGCGAAAACAACCTTTTTGTATTTATATCACTGACTTCCTTGTCCGTGATCTCAAACCGTTTGAAGTTATCAAAACCGAAGTTCAAAAGCTTCGTGGTATCCGTGTACTGGTTAGGTTCCATGTATGGCGGATTCGGCGCTCGCATGATAACCGTAAGAAGTGTCATGCCTTTTTTCTTACCATAAGTAACGAGCGTATACAAACACTGTGAGGTGAAACCTGTCTTTCCGCCGACGCAGTTTTTATACTCGTACTGAGGGAACTTCAGCGGGAGTAGCATTCCGTGATGGTTGTGCAGCGTGTAGCCCGCTTTTCTCTTATTTGTTTTGGGAAGCTTGTACCATTTGGTTCCGGTGATCTTCGCAAAAGTCTCATTTTTATAAGCCGCACGGGCGATGAGCGCCATGTCGTGCGTCGTGGTGTAATGGTTTTTCTCCCAAAGTCCATTCGGGTTATTGAAATGCGTTCCGGTACAACCCAACTCCTTCGCGCGTTTGTTCATCATCTTTGTGAAGCCCTTGATGCTGCCGCCGATATGCTCGGCAACTCCATTACATACCTCGTTTGCGGACATCAGCATGATAGCGTAGAGGCAATCCTCCATCGTCAGTTTCTCGCCCGGCTTTACTTCGATATTACTTGCGCCCTGGCCCTCAATAAGCTGGATGGCGTTTGTTGAGAAAGTGACCTCTTCCTTCAGTGATGCATTTTCCAGGCAAATAAGCGTTGTCATTATCTTTGTGATCGATGCGGGATAGAGTCTTTTATTAATGTTCTTTTCATAGAGCACCGCACCTGACTGCACATCCATAACGATACCGCCTACGGCGGAAATGTCAGGCTTTTTGTCAGTCGCGAACTCGGTAAGCTTACCGAAATCATCCATCCTGTCGACGATCTTTACTGATCCTTCACTGCTTGCTGCGGTATCATCGGACTCTGCCTGCGATGAGGTGTCATCACCCTCATTATCAGTTGTGGCTTCTGTCGTTTCGCTTGCTGTGTCTTCGGTCGTTTCATCTGCTGTATCTCCGGCGGAAGTTTCTTCGGCAGTTGTATCCTCAGTGGTTTCCGTATCAGGCTCGGCAAATGCGGTCTTTATACTCACCGCCGGTGACAACAATAATGCCATAAGAAGTATTATTGATAATAAGCGTCTTGTCTTTCTCATGCGTACCTTCCTCGTTTCTACTGGTGTAGTTAATTCTCTTTTTTCTCTTTATCTCACTGTTCGTCTACGTAATCTCGTGCCTTGATCCCTTACCTGCTGATAACGAACCTGCAGATCGGATGATCCAGCGCCGTGAACTTCATCTCGTACTCAGTCATCACGTTTCCTTCGAGTTGATCACTATGGTGAAGATCATATGTGATCTCATCGATGTGCCAAAGCTCAGACTCATTTACTGTCTCAACCGAGAAATCAAACAGATCTCGGTTGTCCGTTTTAAATTGGATGAATCCGTCCTTAGCGAGCACCTTGTCATATCGCTCCAAAAACTGATCGCTCGTCAACCTCCTCTTCGCATGCCGATCCTTCGGCCACGGATCAGAGAAGTTCAGATATATCCTGTCAACCTCACCCGGTGAAAAAATATCAGTGAGGTATGTTGCGTCAAACCGAATAAAGAACAGATTATCAATATCCGTCTGTGCTCTTTTTTCAATCGCTCTGTACAGAACGGAAGAGTATTTCTCTATCCCGAGATAGTTTATGTCCGGATTCTCCGTCGCCAGAGCATGTAAAAATGCTCCCTTTCCCATTCCTATTTCCAAGTGGAGCGGATTGTCATTTTTAAAAATCTCTTGCCGCCACACACCACACATTTTCTCCGGGTCGTGAATACAAAACTCATTTTCCGCGATAAACTCACGGGAACCGGTTATATTACGAAGTCTCATGATGCCTTCCTTATCCTATGCTTTTTCTTTTTTCGGTTTTTCTTTATCCTCTATCATTCGATCCTTCGGATCAGGGATACCCTTCTTTTTATAACGGCTGCGGATCAGCTCACCGCCGAGATACTGAAGTACTGCCACCGTCGGAACTCCCAGGAACATTCCGAGAACTCCGAAGTACGCTCCTCCGACCGTGATTCCCAGTATTACGGTGAGAGGCTTGATGCCCGTCTGATCACCAAGGATCCATGGGCCAAGTACCCATCCATCGAACTGCTGTATTGCCAATATAAGGAGTGCGAACCACAGAACCAACATGGGATCAATAAATAAATATATCGCACAACCCGGGATCGCTCCGATGATCGGTCCGAAGTAAGGTATCATGTTTGTTATACAAACGATCACGCTGAGGAGTACCGGATACGGGAATCCGAATACCGTCATAGCGATAAAAGTAATGAGTCTGATAATGAGTGAATCGATTACTTTTCCCAATAAAAATCCATTAAAAATTCGATTACAATTCAGAATTGTTTTCCATGTTTTTTCCGCGTGTTTTTCGGGAACTAACGCATGCACTATACGGTGTAAACCACGCGCCAATGTGTCCTTTTCCCATGCCATATATATTGAAATAACAAGTCCGAAAAATATATCATATGCCAGTACAAAAGTAGATGAAAAAATAGAATAAATATACGGAAATACTTTTGAACTTGCATGAACTGCAATATCATTTATATTATTCTTCAAGCTCTCCATAATATCCACGGTTTTTACTCCCGGGATAAAATCAAGGAACGAATCCGGATTACTTTTGATATACGAATATCCGTTTTGAACTGTTTTGATCAGCTCCCTGACACTCTGTGCGATCTGCGGTGCGACAAATATTATTATTGCGGTGATCGCACCGAGCACCAAAATGTATGAGACCAGCAAAGCAAAGACCTTTTTCAGCTTTTTCCCTTTACCCTTTGCTATATGATCAAATAATCTCTGGAACAAACGGATCACCGGGATCATCAGATACGCAAACAGGAATCCGATGATAAACGGCATGAATACGCTAAAGGCCTTGCCCAAAGCATTTAAGGTCTTTGGCCAGTTTACGATCATCATGATGACTGCCGTACAGATCGCCACCAGGGCGATGATGTACCAAATATTCGATACGACCATTTTCAGTCGTTTCACATATTTCTTTTCTTCTTTCACGTAACCCACCATTCCGGAGTCTCAGAACTCCTGTTTTTTCGTTGTTTTTGCATTTTTTTGATTTTTTTTAAAAAAATGCTTGCATTTTGTTCTTATGTAGAGTATAATGGCTAAAGTGATTGTTTTGGAAAACATCCAAACCACAATATATTGAGCGCCATTAGCTCAGTTGGAAGAGCACCTGACTCTTAATCAGGGTGTCCGGGGTTCGAGCCCCCGATGGCGTATCCCGAGTCCTTGTTCGGCAGACCTGCAACTGCTGGGTGAGGACTTATTTTTATGCTTCGCATAAAAATAAGTCCGAATCAATTGCACACGTATTTGCATCGGTATTTGCTGCTTCGCAGCGCAAATCCGGTGCCGGAAATGCATGACGCATTTCCGATCTTATTCTGCGCGTTAGCAACGAGCCACACGCAGTCACTTTACAAGTGCCTGCTCCAGCGCCTGTCTTTCCTCATCAGAAAGCTCCAATGCAGACTGGCCATTCTTGATTTCTTTAATGTAGCAGAAATATCCCTCATTCGAATTTGAGTGAACCGTATTCATAAGGAATCCGTCATCATCCTTTGTAAGCATACAGATAACGAAACTCAACTGTCCGCCACCTGCAGAGAACGCATCGTACTTGACAATTGAATATCTCTGGAAGGTGATCAGGAGATTTCTGTCGATCAACTCAAGTCTTCCATCGATCTCACGAAGCTTTGCATTTACGAGATCCATGTTCTCAAACTTTCTTACAAATGCATCCTCCAAACTTTTTCCGTCTGAACCACTCATAAAATAATTCATACGTTTCTTCAGTCCGCTGAGTTTTGCAAAAAGAACTATAACGAGGATCAGCAACAGTATAATTATTCCTGCACTGATCAGTGTAACCAGATCAATTTCCAATCCCATATCTGACCATTTAAACATCTCCACTTTCTCCTTTCGATTTTTCACATAATGTGTGACATGTCAAACCTACCATTTTACGTTGTTTTTCATGCCTAAATCGTTTCTCCGTATATTTTGTGTTTTTGAACGCGTCATTCTCTATATCTTGGGTTAAAAACCTTCTCATATATTCGAACGCACGTTCGAGATTTCTTGATATAATCTTACATTAGTTTGTTGGTGATCGCATCGAGTTCATCGTTGGAATAATACTCGATTTCAATCTTACCCTGGGTTGCATTTTTTCTCTGTATTCTTACTTTGGTTCCCATGGACTTTGAAAGTCTCTCTTCGAGATCTTCATAGATCGCATCCTGCGGAAGTTTCTTTTTTGGTTTTTGTTTTGATGATGATTTGTCGCCATCATCCTTAACCATCTTTTCTACTTCACGAACACTCAGCTTATCTTTTACAATCTTGTCTGCTATCTTTTGTTGCTTCTTCGGATCGTCGATTGCCAAAAGTGCTCTCGCATGCCCGCCGCTGATCGTTCCGCTGATGAGCATATTTAGAATTGAATCAGGAAGCTTCAAAAGTCTGAGCGCATTCGTAATGGTGGTTCTGTTTTTAGATACCTTCTTTGCGACATCTTCCTGTTTAAGTTTGTACTCCTCGATCAGATGCTGATATGCTTTTGCTTCCTCTACAGGATTCAGGTCCTCACGCTGAATGTTTTCGATCAGCGCAACCTCCATCACTTCCTGCGGAGAATACTCTTTTACTACAACCGGAACCTCTTTCAATCCGGCAAGCTTCGCCGCACGCCAACGTCTCTCACCGGCGATGATCTCATAATAGCCATCCTGTTTTGTAACAACTATCGGCTGCACGATTCCATGTTGCTTGATTGAGTCGGCGAGCTCCTCGAGAGCAGCCTGATCAAATTCTTTACGTGGCTGATTTTTGTTCGGCTCAACCTCATTTATTTTCAGCATCACTTCACCGCCTACAGATGCAGGCGCTGTCTCTTTTGTTTTTTCAGCTTTTCCGGGACGACCTCCATCGATGACAGCGTTGAGTCCCTTTCCTTTTTTCTCGAGAGGATTCTTCCCGAGAGCATTATTCTTTGTCGCCATCAGCCAGCACTCCCTTCGATAATCTCATCCGCCAATGCAAGATATGCTTTTGATCCGGTCGAACGTCTGTCGTATTTTGTGATCGGCATTCCATGACTCGGTGCCTCTGCCAGACGTACACCTCTCGGGATGATAGTGTCATATATTTTCTGGTTCATACTATTTCTGACTGCATCGATAACAGCCATGGATAGATTCGTTCTTCCATCATACATGGTGAACACCACTCCGTTAATATATAGCTTTGCATTCAATCTGTCTTTTACAAGTGAGATAGTGTGGATCAACTGATCCAATCCTTCGAGTGCATAATACTCGCACTGGATCGGAACCAGAACAGAATCCGCTGTAGTCATCGAGTTGATCGTGAGCGCATTCAAAGAAGGCGGACAGTCGATCAGAACGAAATCATAATCATCTCTGATCTTCTCAACGATATCCGCAAGAATATAGTTCTTATTCTCCATCTCGATGCTCTCGATCTCGATAGCTGACAGATCGATGTTCGCAGGAAGGAGATCCAGGTTCTCGTATACATCCTTCATCACGCACTCATCAAAATCGCACTCACCGATCATCAGCTGATATATCGTGTTTGCTTTTCCATCCTCAGTCGGATTTGAAAGATTCTTCAGGTCTTCCTTATCGATACCGAGTCCACTTGATGTGTTTCCCTGCGGGTCCATATCGATAACCAAAACTCTCTTTCCTTTCTCTGCCAGTGCAGCTGACAGGTTAATCGTGGTCGTAGTTTTTCCCACGCCACCTTTCTGATTGGCTATCGCCATTATCTCACTCATAACAAACTTCCCTTTCTTATTAAAAATATACATTCTGATTATACACTTTTCGACATCTCATTACAAGAGGAATTTAAAAAAATGTCAAGAACGTTTCACGTGAAACATCGCAACATGTTGGGGTCGTTTTTGATACCGGACACAAATGTTTCACGTGAAACATCTATGTTGTTGTCACGATTTCAAAAACCACAATATCTACTGAATGATAATTCAGAAGCATTTGTATGCCTTATGAGAAATCATACACGGACAACGGGCACGAGCTTATTGATTATTCACGTAGTAAACAGTCAGCCGACAATAGATATGGCAAGCTCGGCGAACGAGACGTAGGTTCGCCGATGCTCGATGCGATGAGACAAGTTGATGCGAGACCCGAGGACTTGTTTGAGCGTAGTTTCGAAGTGCGAAGCACGCGCGAAACAAGCGAGTTCCACAGGGGCGAGCATGATCATCAACGCAGACTCAGAGCGAAGAGAACAAT
The DNA here is from genome assembly GCA_000687695.1 of Lachnospiraceae bacterium P6B14. Lineage (GTDB taxonomy): Bacteria > Bacillota > Clostridia > Lachnospirales > Lachnospiraceae > Eubacterium_F. Next base: position 46,318 of record JHWZ01000012.1, read on the forward strand.
CGTGCGAACCGCTAACGCGAAGTTCGACGACTTGACCATATCGATGTCGGCGTAGGATTTACCATAGAATTATCAATAGAAGTCAGCCATATTTGTAACCATCCAACAGACCATCTCCTCAAGCTCAGACTTGGAACTGTTATTCAAGATAACACGATTACAATATCTGCGAAGATATGCCTCAGACAGCTGTGCAGAAAAAATAGATCTCGCCTTCTCTTCAGAGTAACCACGAGTAATCATCAGCCTGTCGATACGCTGATCCTCCTCAGTGAAAATCCCCCAAAGCTCATCACAGAATTTGTCCGCACCGGACTCAAACATAAGAGCTGTTTCAAGAACAAAAAGATGAAGACCCGAATCAAACTTATCGGTCTCCTCGATACGCGCCTTCCACGCATCAATAGATTCCTCAATCCTTTTCATAACATAAGGATGAACAATATCATCCAGGAATTCTTTTTCATGAACATCACTGAAAATAATCTCAGCAAGATTGTTCCTCACTATCTCACCATCATCATCCAGAATCCGATCACCAAAATGAGACACGATATCAAGATAACACTGAGTGCTCTTAACAAAAACCTCATGGCCGACATCATCCGCCATAAAAATCTCAGCATCAAAATGATCCTTAAGTATTTTCAATACCGTAGATTTACCGCAGCCAACTCCACCGGTCACACCAAGAATTCTTTTCAAATAAATGATCCTCCTAAGAAAAAACTATAACGGACGCTTCGCAGGTATGCCTGCACGTCTGGGATACTTGTCAGGAAGTATTCCGGCACGTTCAAAAAACACAAGCGTCCTATCAGCACCAAACAGATCAAAACTATCATCCGATACGCATTTTACACATAGCTCAGAAAGTGCATGAGCTGCAGATGAAATTTCATCCTTATACTTTGGTCCCTTGTAAGCAACAAAATATCCTTCATCAGAAACAAAAGGAACACACAACTCCAAAAGCAAACTCATATCAGCAACAGCTCTGGACACAACCAGATCAAATCCTTCACGATAATTCTCATCTCTGGCAATATCCTCTGCCCGTCCATGGATGGCAGTCACATTGTTAAGAGAGAGTTTACTTATAATCTCATTTAAAAAATCAACTCTTTTATTCAGTGAATCCAAAAGGACAATCTTCCACTCGGGTTTTAGAATCGCCAATACCATTCCGGGGAATCCGGCACCGGTACCAACATCCATGATTCTTGAATCCGACTTTAAAGCGGACTTGCAAAAAGAAGAGGAGAGAAGTAGCGCCGAATCCAAAAAGTGTTTTGCTACTACCTCATCATATGATGTTATGGAAGTAAGGTTGATCTTTTCATTCCATGAAATCAAAAGATCATAATAGCTTTTCAGCATCTCTTCCTGAGTCGGAGAGATGTCTATATCAAATTTTGTGAAAAGCTCCTGCATAAATCCACCTCAATCATTTGATATTATATATCACATGTCGAATCATGCCCACAGTTCTCGTAGGCATACCATTGGTTCATCTTTTTCATAATTCCAACTGTGAAACGCATCACCCGAACACCACTTTTCGTCCGGACAATTTTTACATGTTTCACATCTGGTCGAAAGAGGAGTTCTGAAAAACTCAAATCCGTCTCTCCACACATCAGAAAACTTTTCTGACGAAACGGTTCCACAAATTGTTTTTTCATTGCGCGGGATATCGAGACACGCACCGAACTCACCATTTACATTTATACTCGCAGTATAAAGACCGGCACTGCAAAGAAAATACCAATCTCTGATCTCTGCCTCGTATTCAAGTCCGACAAAATGAGTACAGCCATAAGTCACGGGAATCTTTAAATCTCTTTTCGCCTTTATGAAATCAAACATCTTTTTCTGATCTTCGATCGTAAGTAACATATCAGGATGAGAGAGCGCTCGCCCGATCGGCTCGAGACCAGTAAGTCTCCACTCATTGATATCCATGGCACAGATAGTGTCATACATCTCATCAAGATAATTTATATTCTCATGATTGATAACCGTAGTCACCATGATGGAAGAAAACCGATCCACATCGATCAGGTTTTGGATACCCTTAATCGCAAGATCATAAGCGTTCGGCATATTTCTGTAAGAATCATGAAGCTCCCTTGTTCCATCAACACTGACAGATATAGTTCTCATACCGACATCTGCCAGACGGGTTGCGATCTCGGGAGTGATGAGAGTTGCATTGCTGGTCATACCCCAACGAAATCCCTCATCGCGAACAAACTCCATCAATTCAAAAAACTTGTCATAAAGCAGAGGCTCCCCACCGGTGACCGCGATAAAAACCTGCGTTCCGAAATTCTCTTTGATGTCCCTGATCACTTCCTTATAAGTTTCGATCGGAAGACCATCCGGCATGTTTTCGGAACAACCGCTCCCACAATGAAAGCAGGCTTCGTTACATCGCAAAGTCAGCTCCAGAAAAAAGGTCCGGAGCTGAGGTTTCTTTCGAAGACCGGCACGATAGTCGGCTAATATATCAAGGTTCTTGGTTTTGATCTCAAACAGGTCCATACATTCACTCACTTAATACATGATAAAACAAGTTGACAGAATGCCAAAACATCTCTACTAATAATCATTGGAAATCTTCGGGAGGACCATACACGCACTCAACATCGTTCTCCGCCGGATCGATAGTAGGCGCCTCGTTTGCTTTTTCCTGTTCATCGATCATTTCCGGAGGACCATAAACTTTTTCCTGGACGTTTTGATCAACTCTTATATCTGTCGGCGGACCATAAAGATCCGGAGTATCGAATAATTCACAACCGGACAGTGTAAAAACAGTACTGGAAGCCAGTCCTATCAAAGCAGCTTTTTTAGGATTTATTTTCATAAACTACTCACCTCCGTTTCGGTGGAGCTAAAATCACATAATCATACAACCTAAATATACAACAAATCATCAGATAGTTCAAGAAAAAGTTGCCGACACAAATCACTTCCCCATACAGAAATCACTGAATATCTTATCGACCAGATCATCCTCCATGGCATCTCCGGTAACACTTCCGAGCGACTCGTAAAGAGACAACAGATCTACCGTCAAAAGATCCTCCGGCATCCCGGCTTCCATGGTTTCACGCAAACGATCTATAGATCCTTTTGCATCGATAAGTAATTCCTTCTGTCGTAAAGAAGTAATAACAGGGTCTTTTCTGTCGTTATTTCCCGAATAAAAATCACTTAAAAATAACTGCTCAAGTAATGACTCGAGTTCGGATAGTCCGGCTCTGGTTTCTGCCGAAAACTCGAGCATATGTATCGATCGGTCATGAATACTATCAGCAATTTTAATCCCATTTTCTGAATAAAACTTTTCAATATCTTTTATTGTTATCATCGGCGAAAGATCTGATTTATTCAAAAGAATAACGCTTGGTTTTAGATTACACATGTTAAGCACTTCACGATCTTCATCTGTGAGCTCCTCACTGGAATCAAGAACACAAATAATAAAATCCGAATCACCAATCGCGTCCTTTGCTTTTTTCACGCCGATGGTCTCAACAACATCTGACGTCTGGCGGATACCGGCGGTATCAATAAGTCTCAATCGGATACCTCCGACCATTGCATCCTCCTCAAGAGTATCCCTGGTCGTGCCGGGAATATTTGTTACTATCGCACGATCCTCTCTGAGAATACAATTGAGAAAAGAAGATTTACCGACATTCGGTCTTCCGATAATAACTGTTTTGATTCCATCCGCAATCCTTCGTCCATTCTCATAACCCGCGATCAACTTTTCTATCTTTTCGCTGATATCACAAAGATGAGTTCCGAGAGTAGCAGGAAACTCATCAAGCTCTATATGCTCAGGATCATCAAGTGCTGCCTCCAGATATGCCATGTCGGAAAGAACAACCTCCCGCAGCGCTCTGATCTCATCCCTGATATTTCCACGCAGATGCTCCTCCGCAGTCGAAAGTGCGAGATCATTTTTTGCACGGATCACTTCCATCACTGACTCCGCCTGAGTCAGATCGATCCTTCCATTCAAAAATGCTCTCTTGGTGAACTCACCCGGCTCAGCTAATCTGACACCTTTTTCTATCAGGAGTTCAAGAATCTTTTTAGCTGCCTGTCCGCCACCGTGACAGTGGATCTCCACAACATCCTCCGCTGTATAACTTCTCGGCGCTCGCATCAAAAGAACCAACACCTCATCAACTCTCTCATCATCACTTTCACCAATCCATCCATAGTGAATAGTATAAGAGTCTGCTTTACTCAGATCATCATTCATAAAAATACCATCGACGACGCAAACAGCCTCCGGCCCACTGACTCGGAGGATACTGATACTCCCGTTTCCGGAAGCGGTTGCTATCGCTGCGATGGTTTCACTCATTGTTTTTCTCCACATAATTGATCAAACTATTCAGTATCAAATCTCTACAGATAACACTATATCACTATTTCCCGAAGATAACAAGATAAATCTCTTGCATGACAGATAAATACATGATAAAATACTTTCTTGAACGGTTTATAACAAAAATTCCGATTAAAAATACAGGTCATAACTGACGAATACCGTCAAACGGAGGATACTTTGAAACGAACTGATTATCAGGCCATAGTAATAGGTGCCGGACATGCAGGCTGCGAGGCAGCTTTGGCACTTTCAAGACTGGGCTTTAAGACTATAGTTTTTACGGTAAGTGTGGACTCGATCGCGCTGATGCCATGTAACCCGAGCGTCGGCGGGACCTCGAAGGGTCACCTTGTTCGTGAAGTCGACGCACTCGGTGGCGAGATGGGAAAGGTGATCGATCAAACCTTCATCCAGTCAAAAATGCTCAACCGCTCAAAGGGACCTGCCGTACACTCCCTCCGAGCTCAGGCAGATAAGCAAAACTACTCCCGCACGATGCGCCGTGTACTTGAAAACGAAAAAAATCTCACGATACGTCAGGGCGAGGTGGACGAGCTTATTGTTGAAGACGGAAAACTCAAAGGTGTCAGAACCCATACCGGCATAGATTACCTGGGCGAGGTATGCGTAGTCTGTACCGGAACCTACCTTAACGGAAGATGCATCACCGGTGAGACCTCGACCTACACGGGACCGAACGGTCTGCAGGCTGCCACTCATCTAAGTGATTCCATAACAAAACTCGGCATCGAGATTCGCAGATTCAAAACAGGAACTCCTGCCCGTATGGATGGAAAGACCATAGACTACGAAAAAATGGAACCACAGTACGGCGATAAAAAGATCGTTCCGTTTTCCTTTACCAATATGGAAAACGGTATCGAAAAGGAACAGTCGCTGTGCTACCTGACATATACAAATGAAGAAACACACAAAATAATACGAGACAATATTGACCGGGCTCCGCTGTTTTCCGGTTACATCGAAGGAACCGGTCCGAGATACTGCCCGTCGATAGAGGACAAGGTCATGCGATTTTCCGATAAAAAACGACATCAGGTCTTCATAGAACCTGAGGGTCTCTACACGGACGAAATGTATGTAGGCGGAATGTCCAGTTCTCTTCCGGAGGACGTTCAAACTGAGATGTATCACACCGTACCCGGACTCGAGCATGCGACCATCGTTCGAAACGCATACGCTATCGAATACGATTGCATCAACCCGCTTGAATTGAAGGCATCACTTGAAAGCAAAAAAATCCAAGGACTGTTTTTTGCAGGACAGGCAAACGGAAGCTCTGGTTACGAGGAAGCTGCCGCACAGGGGCTTATGGCCGGGATCAACGCTGCACGAAAACTTCAGAAAAAAGACCCGATCATCCTCACCAGATCACAGGGCTATATCGGAGTACTCATCGATGATCTGGTAACCAAAGGAACAAACGAACCATATCGTATGATGACCTCTCGTGCAGAGTATCGTCTTCTCTTAAGACAGGATAATGCCGATGAAAGACTCACACCGATCGGTCATGAAATAGGATTGATATCCGATGAGCGCCTCGCTCACCTCAAAGAAAAATACAAAAAAATAGAAGAAGAAATATCACGTTTAGAAACAACATTTGTAGGTGATACAAAACCGGTCCAAGACCTGTTAAAATCGTATGATAGCACCGCTTTAGTAAGTGGAATATCATTAGCTGAATTAGTCAAAAGACCGGAGTTAAATTATGAAGTATTATCTCCTATAGATCCGAACCGACCGGCTCTCACTGATGAAGTAAAAGAAGAAGTTGAAATCCACTTAAAATATGAAGGCTACATCGCACGTCAGATACGCCAGGTTGAACAGTCAGCAAAACTTGAAACCAAAAAGATACCAAACAACATCGATTATAATGATGTAAAAAGTCTGCGAATAGAGGCTCGCCAAAAACTGATCGACATCCAACCCGAAACCCTCGGTCAGGCCTCACGCATAAGTGGCGTCTCACCTGCAGATATATCGGTCCTACAAGTATACCTATCATCAAACTCTAGTATATAGACGTACAAAAACGCCGTTTGACTTATATATTTTTTTAGGGGCCTCTCGGAAACGTCACTGCTTAGGCACCGTATTAGGAAACTCGAAGAGTTTCCGGTGCCATGCAGTGCTACGTTTCCGAATGGCGCAAGCGGCGCCCCGAAAAATATATAACCAAACGGCGTAATAATATATTACTGATTATTCTGCAGCCTGCTTATCTTTATTATACGGTCTGCGATTACGATTGTAACCACCACGACCACGGTTACCACCGCGACCACCGTATCCACCGCGTCTGCGATCTCTGTTGTTTCTGTTCTTCTCGCGAAGCTCATCAGCAAACTCAGGATTTACCGAAACCACTACCTTACGATGTGGCTCCTCTCCCTCAGAATGAGTCTCAACATACTTGTCCTCCTGGAGCACTGCATGGATGATCCTTCTCTCATAAGGATTCATCGGCTCAAGAGTAGATGTACGTCCTGATGACTTAACTTTCTTTGCTACATTCTTTGCAAGATTCTCGATAGTAGCTTTACGACGCTCTCTATAATTCTCTGTGTCGATCTTTACCTTTACATAATCATCATAGCCCTTGTTAAGTGTAAGGGATGTCAGATACTGAAGAGCATCCAGAGTCTGTCCGCGCTTACCGATGAGCATTCCCATCTGGTCACCGGAAAGATCAACCTCAACCTGTCTCTCCTCTGCGTTGTACTCTTCCTTTATCTCAACATCGACATCCATAACCTTGAAAAGCTCGCTAAGGAAAGGCTTAACAGTAATGCTTGAAATATCTCTTGTAACCTCGGGAGCAGCCTTCGGCTTCTCAGTCTCGGTCTCTTTTTCTACAGGAGCAGCGGTCTCTGTTTTAGGCTCTGCCTTCGCGCCCTCTGCACCTTTTCTGCGAACACGGATCTTTGCCGGCTTCGGAAAAAGTCCAAGCAGTCCGCTTTTTTCCTCTTCAAGTACTTCGTATTCTATCTGGTCACTCGGTAAACCAAGTGTAACCGTAGCCTGTGTCAATGCATCCTGAACTGTTTTATCTTCAACTTCCAACCAATCTTCCATTGTCACATTCCTTCCTATTGAGTACAGTTACTCAATCCTTCTTTTTGTTACCTCCGGACATCATGTGAGCATAACCGGCGATACTTCCCGATTTATATTCTTTATTCGAATTTGTATTAACATCTCCAACCTTAGTTTCAGAAGAAGATGAACTATCGCCACTGTCTGAGGTAATATTCTTTGTAGGTTTGTTCTGGTAAGAGCTGGCAGACTTGATACTCGAGGTCTTCATATTCGAGTACTGTTCCATCTTTTCGGAACGTTCCTTGAGTTTCGCCTGCTTCTTTGCAGCCTTCTCTTTGTTTTTCTCGATCAACTCCTCCATCGAGATCTTATCAACTTTACGGTTAACAAAGATACACTGGATTATACGGAACACAGAACCTGCGATCCAGTAAAGTCCGATACCCATATTCAGGCTCAAACAGAAGAAACCTGACATAACAGGCATCATGTAATTCATCACCTTCATCGACTGACCCATCTGATCGGGTTCACCGTTTTTCTGCTGTGGAGTCTGCATCAGTTTTGTATTGATAAACTGAAGTGCCATAGCGAGAACAGGGATGATAAATGCAATCCAGCCATAAGGATGATTCGCCTTGTCACTGAAAAACTGCATAGGACTGACGTTTACATCAAGTCCCAAAAAATAACCCGGAGTTCCCGGCGCTGCAGGAACATCCTTAACATAGTTAAGTGTTTCAACGTATGACGGCATGTCATACATGACACGATAAAGACACCACAAAACCGGCATAGTTATGAGCAACGGAAGACATCCGCCAAACATACTGATACCGTATTTTGCATACAGAGCCTGCGTCTCCTCGTTCATCTTCATCTGAGACGCCTGATCCTTTTTGCCTTTGTACTTTTTCTGGATTGCTTTGACTTCCGGCTGAATCCTACCCATCATACGGGTTGACTTTTGCGATTTTGCGTTCAGCGGGAACATCAGGATATATACAACTATCGTGAGAAATATCACGCAAAGTCCGGTATTATGTATCCCAAATGCGTTAAACAAACACCAGTCAATACCATATAGTATCTTACCAAATATCCAATATAACCAATCAAACAACTTCTCTTACCACCATTCTAATACTGATTCTTGTAACGAATTAACTTGTATTTTCGATATCCTCTCAATGAAAAACGTATCGGAACCGGATCATAACCACCCTCATGAAAAGGATGACAACGACAAATCCTGCCAAGTGCAAGATATCCACCCTTAAGGGCTCCGTATTTTTCGATAGCTTCCACCGCATATGTCGAACAAGTCGGTGTATATCTGCAGCATGGTCTTTTTGACGGTGATATCACACGTCTGTATCCACGCAGTAAAAACAGAAAAAATCTCTTCATTCCGACTGCTCCTTTAAAATACGGTGAGCCTTGTACAAGTTAATTATACCTTCACTGATTTCATCCAGGCTTTTGCCTGCTACCGATGGTCTCGCGATTATCACAATGCGGTTGCCTTCGGTCACTCTCGCGTCATATCTTCTAACTGCTTCTCGAAATAATCTGGTTACGCGATGACGCTGCACACTGTTACCGACCTTTTTGCTCACTGAAAAGCCGTAACGACTGGGGCCCGAATTGCCCTTAACTACGTACATAACCAGATCCCTGTTTGCCCGTGATCTACCGTTACGATAGACCTTTTTGAACTCTTCGTTTGATCCCAGCTTTGAAAAACTCATTAGGCGCTGAGACGTTTACGGCCCTTAGTTCTTCTTCTAGCCAGTACCTTGCGACCGTTCGCTGTGCTCATGCGTTTACGGAATCCATGAACCTTTGAACGCTGTCTTTTCTTCGGCTGAAAAGTCATTTTCATCGTCTTTCACCTCCTTATCGCCGTATATTGTTATTGATCTGTGAATAAACACAATATGTGCAAAAAAGCATAAGACCGCACATTAAACAATAACGTATCATTCCCCATTATATGAGAAAAAGTCCGATTCGTCAACTTAATTTTTGAAAAGTTTTAAAATTTCTTGTGTTTAAGGTCAAAATGTGATATACTAGAACAGTGTGATTTACCCCTATTTTACATTTTTCGAATTAAGGGAAGGTTTTTCGTATGGAAACGGTGATTAAGGACAATTGGACGCAAATAATCGGGTTTTTGAGGGATAATTATGATGTGCTCCCCGTTCTTTACAGAACCTGGTTTGAACCTCTTGAGGTTATATCTGAATCTGAGACCGATGTTGTTGTGGCAGTTGATGAATCAAAACAGGGTGATATTACGTCACTTTTGGACAGGAGATATCGTATTCCTCTCCAAACATCCATCGTTGCCATCACAGATCGTGAGGTTACCGTCAATTTTGTAACCCGAAACTTGAGTTCAGAGAAAACTGACGGTGTTTCTTCCTATTATAATAACAGTGAAGAACAGAAACAAAAAGCTCTCGAAGAAAAATATCCCTGGTTGAGACTGGGACACTCCTTCGATAACTTTGTCGTCAGCAGCTCCAACTCCTTAGCTCATGCAGCTGCCGTTGCAGTAGCGGAAAACCCGAACGGACAGGTTTACAACCCGCTGTTTCTTTACAGTGGACCGGGACTTGGTAAAACTCATCTGATGCATTCCATATCCAGACACATCATAGAGCATCATCCTGAGTACAAAATCCGCTATACAACCAGTGAGAACTTTACGAATGATGTCATCGAGTCGATGAGAGAAAGCAAGCAAAACAGCACAGCTCTTCCGAATCTTCGGGAAAAATATCGAAATGTCGACGTTCTTCTCATCGATGATATACAGTTTATCATAGGAAAACAATCAACACTGCAGGAGTTTTTCCACACCTTTGAGGCACTTTTTCAAACAGGAAAACAGCTGGTCATCTCCAGTGACAAACCGCCAAGTGAGCTTGAAGGATTGGAAGATCGATATAAAACGAGATTCTCATCAGGACTTCCGGTAGATATTCAGCCTCCTGATTATGAAACAGCGATGGCTATTCTTCAGATAAAACAGGAACAGTCTGATGTAAAACTCGAAGATGACATACTCAGCTATATCGCCGAGAATGCTCGTCACAGTATCCGTGAGCTGGAAGGAGCATATAATAAAGTAATCCTTTATTCCAAGCTTTCCCGTCCGGGTGAACAGATCTCGAAGGAAATGGCAGAAAATGCATTAAAGGATTTCATCTCCGACAACCAGGAGACTATGCTGACAGCAGACTATATCATTGATGTTGTTTGTAATCATTTCAATGTGGATAAAGAACGACTTCTTTCGGAAAGAAGAACAGAGGATATTACGGTTCCCAGACAAATCTGCATGTACTTATGCTCACAATACACATCATTGACACAGAAAGTTATCGCCGAAAAACTCAACAGAAGAAATCATACCACAGTCAATCACGGTGTAAATAAAATCAAGGATGATATGTTGGTGGATAACGAGTTACAACAGACGATAACTATCCTGAAAAAGAAGTTAAACGTAAATTAAGTCACATCTTGTCAAAGCCCATTGACTTCTTATCCAATTAAAAAAAATCAACTCTAATTCAGTAGCTGTAGGGGTTTGCGAGCTTATACTCCTAATCCTTACTACTACGAAGACTGCTACGAATACATATATATAAATATATATATAAAGAAAACCTGGAGGTATATTATGAAGTTTACGTGCAAAAAGTCAGATTTCAGTAACGGTATCAACATTGCCATGAAGGCTATCCTCGGAAAGACAACCATGCCAACTCTGGAATGCTTTCTTATAGAAGCAAAAGGAGATGTGGTAAAGCTTACTTCCAATGATATGCAGTTGGGAATAGAAACATCTTTTCCTGCTGATATAAAAGAAGAAGGAATTGTACTCATGAATGCCAGAAACCTGGCAGGTTATGTTAGTCATATGCCTGATGATACCGTAGAGTTTGAGTCTGATGCATCTAACACGATTCTTATTTTCAGCGGTATGCGTCGTCATGAAGAGAAGGGAATGAGTGATGATGATTTTCCGAGACTTCCGGATATAAGCTTTTCAGATAAGATCACTATTTCACAGTTTACTCTGAAAGAGATGATCCATCAGACTATTTTTTCAATATCTTCCAAAGAGAATAATAAGATACTTACCGGTGAGCTTTTTGAGATACAGGGAGATGAACTTCGTATTGCTTCTCTGGACCTGATTCGTGTATCTATCAGAAAGATTAAGCTCAGCAAAAAATATGATAAGATAAAGGTTGTTATTCCTGGTAAGACACTTAATGAAATCAGCAAAGTAATGTCAAATGATGCGGATGAGACAGTTGATATTTCCTTCTCCAAGAATCATGTAAAGTTCGAGTTTGGAAATACGGTTATGATATCACGTCTGATAGAAGGAAACTTCTTTAATATCGATCAGATGTTAAAGAATAATTATGAAACAAAAGTAACTGTTAATAAGAGCAGATTTTTCAGCTGTATCGACAGCTCAACTCTTCTTATGACAGAGACTGATAAAAACCCTGTTATATTTACCATGCAGGATGATGAAATGAAGGTAGAAATCAAGTCTTCACATTCTTCAATGAACGAGGATGTTCCTATCCAGAAGGAAGGAAAGGATTTAAAGATCGGTCTCAATCCGAAATACATCGTTGATGTTTTGCGTGTAATAGAGGATGAAGAAATAAGCATGTATTTCTTCAATTCCAATTCACCATGCTTTATAAAAAATGAAGAAGAGAGTTATATCTATCTGATATTACCTATTAACATTTAATCTAAGGAGGAATCAAAAAAGAATGGAAGACAGTATCCCGATACGCGACGACTTCATCAAGTTGGGTCAGGCGTTGAAGCTTTCCGGAATGGTTGGATCCGGTGTCGAAGCAAAAATAGTGATCACAAATGGTGAAGTCATGGTAAATGATGAGGTCGAGGTACGCCGGGGAAGAAAACTTTATCCGGATGATACTTTTGAGTTTGACGGTAATGTTATAAAGGTTGTGAAGCGCGATGATCCTTAAGTCTCTGGAAGTAAAAAATTTCAGAAATTATGAAAGGGAATCGTTTACCTTTGATCCCGGTACTAACGTTCTATATGGAGATAATGCGCAGGGAAAAACCAACGTTTTAGAGGCTGTTTTTGTAGGCGGAACGACCAAATCCCATAAGGGAAGTCGTGACAGTGAGCTTATAAAAAGAGGAGAAAACGAAGCGCATATCAGATATATTGTTGAAAAGAATGGACGTGAAACAACAGTTGAGTTTCATCTCCACAGACAAGGAAAAAAAGGGATAGCGATCGACCGTATCCCCATCAAAAATTCGGAAGAGCTTTTAGGTCTTTGTCATCTGGTTTTTTTCTCACCGGAGGATCTGGGAATCATAAAAGAAGGTCCGGAAACCAGGCGCAGATTCATCGATATGGAACTGTGTCAGATGAATAAAATATATCTTCATTACCTTATTGATTATCGCAAAAATCTGAAACAAAGAAATGCATTATTGAAACAGATTTCAGAAAAGCCTTCATTAAAAGAAACACTGGAAATATGGAATGAAGGACTGATAAAAAACGGAACCAAAATAATTAATCTGAGAAAAGAATTTATAGAAATGCTTCAGAAAGTAATGAAAGAAAAACACTTTCATCTAACCGGTGGAACAGAAGATATCAATATGATATATGAACCCTGTGTTACAGAGAATGCATTTGAAGAAAAACTGTTTTTGGCTACTGACAGAGATATAGTTTTAGGAACAACTACAGTTGGTCCTCACAGAGACGACATAGCATTTTTAAATGGCGACGAGGACATCAGAAAATACGGTTCACAGGGACAAAAAAGAACAGCAGCTCTGTCATTGAAAATGGCTGAGATAGAGTTAGTTGAAAGAATAATAGGAGACAGACCGATCCTTTTACTTGACGATGTTCTTTCGGAGCTTGACAGAAACAGACAAAATTATCTTCTCGAGCAGATAAAAGGTGTACAGACACTTATAACCTGCACCGGTCTTGAGGAGTTTGTAAAAAACGGAGTAGGAATAGATAAAACATTTCATATAGAAAACGGCGTATGTATAACGGAGGAAAGGTAAAATGGCTGAAACAGAGGTAAATCAGGAATATGGAGCGGATCAGATTCAGATCCTTGAAGGACTGGAGGCCGTACGCAAGCGTCCCGGTATGTATATCGGAACTACATCAGAGCGCGGACTTCATCACCTTGTTTATGAGATCGTGGATAACGCGATCGATGAGGCGTTGGCCGGTTATTGTGACAATATCCAGGTGATCATTCATGAGGATAACTCCATAACAGTTGAGGATAACGGTCGAGGAATCCCCGTAGGTATCAACTCAAAAGCAGGACTTCCTGCGGTCGAGGTCGTGTTCACCGTGCTTCATGCAGGAGGTAAGTTTGGCGGTGGCGGATACAAGGTATCCGGTGGTCTGCATGGTGTGGGTGCTTCGGTTGTAAATGCTCTTTCTACCTATCTTGAGGTTGAGATATATCAGGACGGAAAAAGCTACATCCAGCGCTACGAAAGAGGAAACACCATGTATCCTCTTAAGGAAACAGGAACCACGGATAAGCGCGGAACCAAGGTGACATTTTTGCCGGATCCGGAGATTTTTAAAGAGACAACGGTTTATGATTTCCGTATCCTCAGAAGACGACTCCGTGAGATGGCGTTCCTTACAAAGGGTGTAAAGATCACTCTGAAGGACGAGCGTAAGGAGGTTACCGAGGACGGTAAGGGCGGCGAGCGCGAGGAGACCTTCCACTATGAGGGAGGTATCAAGGAGTATGTCGCTTATATCAATAAAAATAAAAAGCCACTGTACGAGGATATCATTTACTGTGAGGGTCAGCGCGATGAGGTTTACGTAGAGGTCGCGTTCCAACACAACTCCGAGTACAACGAGGGATGCTACAGCTTTGTAAACAATATAAATACACCTGAGGGTGGTATGCACCTGACCGGTTTTAAAAATGCTCTGACAAAGACTTTTAATGAGTATTCGAGAGCTAACAAAATCCTTAAGGACAGTGATCCGAACTTGAGCGGTGAGGATATCAGAGAGGGTCTGACAGCGATCATCAGCGTAAAGATCCCTGAGCCGCAGTTTGAGGGACAGACAAAGCAGAAGCTCGGAAACTCCGAGGCAAACGCAGCTACAAGCTCTGTTGTGAGTGAGCAGCTGACCTACTATCTCGAGCAGAATCCGGTTGTTGCGAAGGTTATCTGTGAGAAGGCCGTGCTCGCGCAGAGAGCGAGAGAGGCGGCGCGCAAAGCGCGTGAGATGACGAGAAAGAGCTCACTCGATGTGACCTCGTCTCTCCCCGGAAAGCTTGCTGACTGCTCGGATAAGGATCCATCAAAATGCGAGATCTACATCGTCGAGGGAGATTCCGCGGGAGGTAGTGCAAAGACTGCCAGAGACCGTGCAACTCAGGCGATACTTCCTCTGAGAGGAAAAATACTGAATGTCGAGAAAGCAAGACTTGACAGGATACTCGGAAATGCCGAAATCCGTGCCATGATAACCGCGTTTGGAACCGGTATCAGCGAGGATTTCGATATCGAAAAGCTCCGTTATCACAAGATAATAATCATGACGGATGCCGACGTGGACGGTGCTCATATAGCGACACTTATGCTTACATTCTTCTATCGCTTTATGCCTGAGCTGATCCGTCAGGGATATGTATATCTGGCACAGCCGCCGTTATACAAGGTTGAGAAAAACAAAAAGACCTACTACGCATATACGGATGATGAGTTAAACGCCGTGCTCGAACAGATCGGACGTGACGGAAATAACGCCATCCAGCGTTACAAAGGTCTTGGTGAGATGGATGCCGAGCAGCTCTGGGATACCACGATGGATCCGGAAAAGAGGATACTGCTCAGAGTCGATATGAACGATGACGACGGTGAGGAGCTTGACATCACGTTTAACACACTTATGGGTGATGAGGTTGAGCCGAGACGAGAGTTCATCGAAACGAATGCCAAGTATGCAAAAAATCTTGATATATAATTAAGTGTACAGGGTTTGATACTTTTAGATAAAACAACAAACAGAGAGGTTTAGAATGGAAGAAGAAAAGTTTGACGAGATCCAGCCGGTCGATCTGAAAAAGACCATGGAGACCAACTATATTGAGTACTCCATGTCGGTTATCGTAGATCGAGCGTTACCGGATGTACGAGACGGAATGAAGCCGGTGCAGAGACGAATCCTGCACGCTATGAATGAGCTGAACAATACTCCCGACAAACCGCATCGTAAATGTGCGCGTATCGTCGGTGATACGATGGGAAAATATCACCCGCATGGTGACAGCTCTATCTACGGAGCTTTGGTAAATCTTGCGCAGGAGTGGAACACACACTATCCGCTCGTAGACGGACACGGAAACTTCGGTTCCGTGGACGGAGACGGCGCGGCTGCCATGCGATACACCGAGGCCAGACTGAGTAAGATTTCCATGGAGATGCTAGCCGATATCGGCAAGGATACCGTGGACTTCATGCCGAACTTCGACGAGACGGAGAAGGAGCCAACGGTACTTCCGGCACGTTTCCCGAACCTTCTTGTAAACGGTACATCAGGTATTGCCGTAGGTATGGCGACAAACATCCCTCCGCACAACCTGACAGAGGTAATTAACGGTGTTGTAAAGATGATCGACAACCGTGTTGAGGAGGACAGGGACACCTCTATAGATGAGCTGATGGGTATCATCCAGGGTCCGGACTTCCCGACCGGAGCGACTATTCTCGGTCGTCGCGGTATCGAGGAGGCATACCGCACGGGACGCGGAAAGATCCGCGTAAGAGCGGTAACGGACATCGAGGAGATGGACAACGGTAAAACACGAATCGTAGTTACCGAGCTTCCGTATATGGTAAACAAGGCGAGACTTCAGGAGAAGATCGCTGAGCTTCATAAAGAGAAAAAAATTGACGGGATCACGGAGCTTCGTGACGAGTCTAACCGCGAAGGTATGCGTCTTGTTATCGAGCTTCGCAAGGATGCCAATCCGAACGTCGTTTTGAATCAGCTCTACAAGCATACTCAGATGCAGGATACCTTCGGAGCAAACATGCTCGCGGTGGTTCCGAACAAGGACGGGGTACTCGAGCCGAAGGTACTGAATCTTCTTCAGATGCTGACTTATTATCTGCATCATCAGGAGGAGGTTGTTACCAGACGTACAAAGTTTGATCTGAAAAAAGCCGAAGAGCGTGCTCACATCGTAAAAGGATTGTTGATCGCGCTTGACAATATCGATGAAGTGATCAAGATCATCCGCGGATCCAAATCAACCGCGGAGGCAAAGGAAAAGCTGCAGGAAAGATTCGATCTCGATGAGATCCAGTCAAACGCTATCGTAGAGATGCGCCTGCGTGCTCTCACCGGTTTGGAGAGAGAAAAGCTTGAGAACGAGTTTGCCGAGCTCGAGAAAAAGATCGCCGAGTTCAAGGCGATCCTCGCAGATCACAATCTTCTTCTCGGAGTTATCAAAAAGGAGATCATCGAGATCCGTGACAAGTTCGGTGATGAGAGAAAAACAACCATCGGATTTGATGTATACGACATTTCTATCGAGGATCTGATCCCGGTTGAGAACTGCGTTCTCGCTATGACTCACAAGGGTTATATAAAGAGAATGACTCCCGATAACTTCCGTTCACAGCACCGTGGTGGCAAGGGAATCAAGGGAATGCAGACGATCGATGACGACTATATCGAGGATCTTTTGATGGCGACCTCGCATCACTATGTGATGTTCTTTACGAACACCGGTCGTTGCTTCCGTATAAAAGCTTACGAGATCCCGGAGGCAAGCCGTACAGCAAGAGGAACCGCGATAGTAAACCTCCTCATGTTAGAGCCCGGTGAGACCATCACCGCTATGATCGCGATGCACGCGTTCGATACGGAAAAATACCTCTTTATGGCGACCAAAAACGGAACCGTCAAAAAGACACAGCTTGAGGACTATAAAAATATCCGCAAGTCCGGACTTATTGCGATCAACCTTCGCGAGGGCGACGAGCTGATCGAGGTTAAACTTACGGATAATACAAACGATATATTCCTTATTACCAAAAAGGGTATGTGTATCCGCTTCCCGGAGATCGAGGCACGTACGGTAGGCCGTGCTTCCATCGGAGTGCGTGGTATTTCTCTGACAAAGGGTGATGAGGTTGTTGCCATGCAGATGGATTCACAGGGTCAGGCTATATTGTTTGCTACCGAGTATGGTATGGGCAAGAGCACTGCCGTAGAAGACTTCTCAACTCAGCACCGTGGTGGAAAGGGTGTGAAGTGTTACAAGATCACCGACAAGACCGGTGACATCGTCGGAGCGAAGTGTGTGAGCAACGATAAAGAGATCATGCTCATCACAAACGAGGGCGTCGTGATCCGTATGAATGTTGCTGATGTGCGAGTGCTCGGACGTATTACATCAGGTGTCAAGCTGATGGATATCGACAGGAAGTCGGATGTGAAGATCGCATCTATCGCAAAAGTAAGAGAGGAAATAGTTGATGATTCACTCCCGTCAGAAGGCGGTGCGCCGGCTGACTATAATCCCGGTGATATACCGACTGTAGCAGAGTCCGTAGATAAGGGGATTGACAAGCTTTTAGATGCTGCTGAAAAAGACAAAGAATCAGAAGAATAATTGAGTTATTATGAGAGAGATAGAAAGAAAAAAAATAACTGAAAAAATCCGTGAGATGTGTATGTCGGTAAATGTTGAACTGTCACCGGATGTGAAGGCTGCTCTCGAAAGAGGAAGTGAAAAAGAAGCAAGCGAGACAGGTAAGCAGATTTTCTCTCAGCTGAAAGAGAATCTGAAAATCGCGAAAGAAGACCGCATACCGATATGTCAGGACACCGGCATGACCGTGGTATTTTTGAAAATAGGACAGGATGTGCATGTGGTCGGAGGCTCGATCGAGGATGCCGTGAATGAAGGTGTGCGTCGGGGTTATACTGACGGATATCTCAGAAAATCAGTGGTACGAGATCCCATCGAGCGCGAGAACACAAAGGACAATACTCCTGCCGTGATACACTATGAGATCGTGCCGGGAGACGAGTTCACGATCACGGTGGCGCCGAAGGGCTTCGGAAGTGAGAATATGAGCCGGCTCGTGATGCTCAAACCCGCAGACGGGATCGAGGGCGTAAAGCAGGTGATCCTTGATACAGTTGCGGCAGCGGGACCGAATGCCTGCCCGCCGATGGTGATCGGTGTGGGTATCGGAGGTACCTTTGAAAAATGTGCTATTCTCGCGAAAAAGGCGCTGACCAGAAGTATCGACAGCGAGTCAGATGTAAAGTGGGTAGCAGATCTGGAAAAGGAGATGCTTGATAAGGTAAATGCGCTTGGACTCGGGCCCGGGGGACTTGGCGGCAGGGTAACCGCTCTCGGACTGAATATCGAGACGTATCCTACACATATCGCGGGGCTTCCGGTAGCGGTAAATATATGCTGTCATGTAAACAGACATATCACGGAGAAACTGTAAACTATGATCCATCGGGGATAATACGGTGGTTTGATCAGGAGTACTAAATGGAAAGAGATATCTGTGCACCATTTGATGAAAGCGTAGTAAAAGAGATATACGCAGGTGACGTCTGTTATATAAGCGGAACGATATATACAGCCAGAGATGCAGCTCACAAAAGGATGATCGAGACATTGGAAGCAGGCGGAGAGCTGCCGTTTGACATCAGGGATCAGGTTATATACTACCTGGGACCGACACCGGCAAGAGACGGTCAGGTGATAGGCTCTGCCGGACCGACGACCAGCACCAGGATGGATAAGTATACACCGCGTCTTCTGGATTTGGGGTTAAAAGGGATGATCGGAAAGGGCAAAAGAAGTCCTGAAGTGATCGATGCCATGAAGCGCAATACGGCGGTATACTTTGCAGCAGTTGGCGGTGCAGGAGCGTTGCTTTCGAAGTGTATCAAAAAAGCGGAAGTGATCGCTTATGATGATCTGGGAACCGAGGCGATAAGACGTCTCGAGGTCGAGAAGCTGCCGGTGATCGCCGTGATAGACAGTGAAGGTACGGATAAGTACGCTACAGCTACGGATACCTGGAAGGAGTGATCAGTTAAACTGATCACGGATAATAAAAGAAAACAGAACCTAAAAAAAGCCTAAATGACGGTTTTACTTGACATTTATGGCTTTTTTTATTATAATCGTATATCATACTAAAATCGTAGGAATTAGGAGGAGGTGATCTGATGTGCGAAATCTTCGGGTTCTCCGGGCTTAAACCACGTCAGGTCAACCGGGAACTGAAGGAGTTTTATTCCCATAGCGGCAAGAATCCTGACGGATGGGGCCTGGCTATCCTTGACGAGCATAATCATTCAGTTGAAAAAGAACCCATCCCCGCATATAAAAGCGGATACCTCAGGGAGAGACTCAGGGAGCCTATCGAGACAAAAACGATGCTCGCACATATCAGACTCGCGACCATCGGAACGATGACCAGACCCAACACTCATCCTTTTGAGGAGCGAGACTGCACAGGCAGGCGATGGACGCTGATTCACAACGGGACTATTTTTGATTTTCCGAAGCTCGGGAAATACGGTATTTTACAAAGGGGAAGTACGGACAGTGAGCGTATCCTTTTGTACATACTTGATGAGATAAAACATGAGACGGACATAAAGGGAGCTCCTCTTGATGCGGAGGAGAGATTCGATCTTCTTGAGCGAATAGTTTATGATATGAGCGAAGGAAATAAACTCAATTTATTGATCTATGATGAGGAATGGATGTACGCTCATTATAATGCGGAAAATACCTTATATTTTTATAAGGATGAAGAAGGTTGTATGATAGCTACAACGCCTGTAAATAACAGAGACTGGAGACCGTTTTTACCGACAAGATTAACTGCTTTTCAGGACGGAAGGATGGTTCTGGAAGGCACGAATCACGGGCATATATTTACTGAAAATAAGAGTGCTATGAATCAGTTCTATATGACGTATTCAGAGCTTTAAATCATTATTATTTTGAGGGGGAATATAACATGGATAAGGGAAAACTCAGAAGGTGTTTATATGAAAAATATATCACTCCGACAGAGAGAAAAGGTGAGGATTATATCGGTATAGAAATCGAGATGCCGGTTGTTAATCTTTCGGGAGGCGCAACTGACTTTTCGGTAACACAGAGTGCAGCGGATAAGTTTATTGACCATTACAAAATGGATCCGGTCGGACGTGATAAAAACGGACAGGTTTTTTCGGCGACGGATCCGGGGACCGGCGATAATCTGTCTTTTGATTGTTCTTATAATAATCTTGAGATTTCATTCGGCAAAGAAAAAAGTCTTGATGTGATCAACAAAAGATTTGTCGAGTACGTGACATTTTTGAATAATGAACTCGAAAAATCAGGACATATGCTGACAGGAATGGGGATCAATCCAAACTATAAAAAGGTTCGTAAGGACTTCCTTCCGGTGCCGAGATATCAGATGCTCGAGGGATTTTTAAAGCGTTGCAACGACTGGAAAATACCGATGTATTTTCATCCGTACCCTGACTTCGCAACTTATGCAAGTGCATCGCAGGTCCAGCTTGATATAGAAAAGGATAACCTGTTAGATACTATTCATGCGTTCTCGATGCTGGAGCCTGTAAAGGCGGTACTGTTATCCAACTCGTGGATGGAGGATGAGCCGGAGCTTCTGTGTATGCGTGACAGGTTTTGGGAGAACTCCACGCATGGTATCAATCCGCACAATATAGGTATGTATGATCGACGTCCGGAAACGATAGAGGAGTTGCTTGATTATATATCGAGAACAAGTATTTTTTGTACGATGCGTGATGGTCATTATGTACATTTCAGACCGATTCCGATCATCGATTATTTTGATCTGGATCACGTTGTCGGGGAGTATTATGAAGATGGTAAATATACTCCGCTGACATTTAAACCGAAAAGGGAAGACATATCATTTTTAAGAACGTATAAGTTTATCGATCTGACCTTCAGAGGGACGATCGAGTATAGGAGTGCATGCTGCCAGCCGTTTGACTCGGCGATGAGTGTTGCGGCACTTCAGCTGGGACTCGCAGAGCAGACAGTGGAGCTTTCGGAGATACTTGATAATGATGATTCCATCTATCATCACGGGTATTCGGATGCGGAACTTCGTAACATACTAAACCTCAGAGAGTGGCCGGAGTTTATTGATAAAAAAGGTCTCAGGAACCTTTGTCTTTCAATACTTGAGCTTGCGAAAAAGGGACTTGAAAAAAGAGATAAAAAGGATGTTAAATATTTGGATCCGTTGTTCGTAAGAGCAGACGCGCTGATGAGCCCGGCCAGACAGATGGTTGAATCTCTGGAGGCAGGAACACCGATCGAGGAATATGTGCGTTACTATGGAGGATTTCACTCATGATCGATCATCGTTTACACGCTGAAGACAAGGGTGTACGCGACCTCTGTAGGAGCGGTCATATCGGTCTGGAGAGAGAGAGCCTGCGTATAACACCCGACGGGCGGATGGCAAAAACACCCGACCCGTTTATTGGTGAAAAATATATAGTAAAGGATTTCTGCGAGAACCAGACGGAGATAAATACGCCTGTTTGTAACAGTATAGAAGAGGCGATGGGAGAGCTGGAAAAATACCACAACCTCATCGTTGAAAAGCTAAATTCTTTACCTGAAAAAGAGTTTATCTGGCCGTTTTCAAATCCGCCTTTTATTGAGAATGAAGCGGATATACCGATCGCGCAGTATACCGGAAAAGAGCATTATAAACAGACCTACAGAGAGTATCTTTCCGAGCGTTACGGAAGGTATAAAATGACATTCTCGGGCATACATTTTAATTACTCTTTTTCGGAGGAATTATTGCGTTATAATCATCAGTATTTTGATGAAATGACGTACGAGTCCTACAGAGATTCTTTCTATCTGGAGCTGGCTGCAAAAGCACAGGCATACAACTGGATCATAGTTGCGCTGACTGCCGCGAGTCCTCTGCTTGACAGTTCGTATGTTGAAAAGGGTGTTTACGGAAGAGATGTGTTTAACGGTATGGGGAGCACCAGATGCTCTGAGCTCGGATATTGGAATTATTTTACACCGATACTTGATTATACACATATCAGTAATTATGCAGAGAGTATTTTATCGTATATAGAAAAGGGATTGATCAGATCAGCTGCGGAGTTGTATTTCCCGGTACGCTTAAAATCATTCAGTGAGTATTCACCTTGCTCTCTTTGCGAGGACGGCGTGAGTCATATAGAGTTACGAATGATCGATCTGAACCCGCTTGCACCTTTCGGGATCGATGAGAGGGATGTCAGATTTATTCAGTTGTTTTTGGTTTGGCTTGCGTTTTTACCACGGTTGGAAATGGGCGCAAAGGAACAGGTCATGGCGATACAAAATACAAAAAACGCGGCAAGATATGATCTGAAAACTGTTAATATAATGATGCCCGACGGAAGGTCTCTGCGCGCAACGGATGCAGCGGAGGAGATCCTCGCTCGGATGGAGGAGTTTTATGAGCGTATGGGCGATGAGGAAACGATGAAGGTAATCGATTATCAAAAGGAAAAAATGATCGATCCTGATACGAGATATGCCTGGAGGATACGGAAGGAGTTTGGCGACGGGTTTGTGGAGAAGGGACTGAGGCGCCTATGCCAGACTCGGATTACTTCGTAATCCTCGTTGGATAGTCGCCTTCACCTAAACAAAAAAGTATGGACTTACATGCAAGCATGCAGTCCATACTTTTATTATTTAGTCTCAGTCCGTCTTAACCAAAGTAGCTTATTCCCAACATCCTGAAGATTCCTGATGACTGTAAAAACAGCAGGAAGAGGAATACAGGTGCAACAAACTTGATCATAATGGTAAACAGACCTCTTCGACCAAGCTTTTCTCCGTTCAGCTGACACTCATCAATAACGGTTTTCGGTGTCAGGATCCATCCGATAAGGATACAGGTCATGATGGCGACTATCGGCATCAGGACAGAATTACTGATGTAGTCCATGACGTCGAGGATCTGACCGTTCTGTGTTTCCGACATGTTCGGAAGACGGAGCTCGAAATAAAGGATATTGTAACCAAAGCAAACAAGTAAAGCGAGAACCATTCCGACCAAAGACTCGGATATCGTTGCTTTTTTACGGGACATATTGAACTTGTCAATAAGTGATGTAACGACAGCTTCGAGAATGGAGATCGCGCTCGTGATAGCTGCGAACAGTACCATCGCGAAGAACACCGTACCAACGATATTTCCGATCCATCCCATCTCAGCAAATACTTTCGGGAGGGATACAAACATAAGTGAAGGACCGGATGCCTGCATACCCTCAGAGCCCTGGAAGACATAAACTGCCGGGATGATCATGGTACCTGCAAGGAAAGCAACCGCCGTATCAAAGATCTCAATCTGGTTGATGGACTTTACAAGGTTCGCTTCTTTTTTTACATAGGATCCATAAGCGATCATGATACCCATGGCGATACTCAGGGAGAAGAAAAGCTGTCCCATCGCATCGACCACGACCTGGATGAACTTCTGGAAGGTCATGCCGTCAAAGTTAGGTATGAACAGAACTTTCAGTCCATCAAGACCCGTGGTAGTCACACCGCTCTCATCCGTATGACTGATGAACATGGAGAATACAGCCACGCCGATGATCAAAACAAGAAGGACCGGCATCAGGATACGTGACGAAAGCTCGATACCCTTCTGTACACCGATATAGATGATCACAGCTATGATGACAAGGAATATGATCATATAAATGATCGGTTCAACTTCGCCTGTGATGAATCCGGTAAAGTAGCCATCCTCTGCCGCATCCATTCCGTGACCTGTTAAAAATGCCACGAAGTACTTCAACACCCAACCACCGATGTCACAGTAGTATGGGAGGATCAAAAATGGAACGACACAGGCAAGTATACCAAGTACTTTGGAGAACTTGCTTTTTTTGAGATGATCATACGCAGTGAGTGGTCCCTGATGGGTCTTTCGACCGATCGCAACCTCTGCAGTAAGAAGCGTGAATCCGAATGTGAGTGCCAGTACCAAATAAACGAGGAGAAAAATACCACCACCGTCTTTGGCAGCCAGATACGGAAAACGCCAGATGTTTCCGAGCCCTACGGCGCTACCTGCAGCCGCAAGCACGAAACCGAATCTTCCGGAAAAGGAGATTCTTCTTTCAGTCATTAGATACACCCTCTTTCTGATTGATTAAAAATGTCGGTAATACATATATCCGCAACCTGAAATAGTATACCACAATCATAAAGAGAGAACAAGAGAAAAATGCAAAAATGAGCCGAAAAATCAGCCGTGAAGCGTATCCAAAAGGGCTTCTTTGAGCATACAGTATCGTGATAAAAGCTGGTTCATTTTTGAAAGTGTCTTCGAAGACGCTTCAGATATTCCGTCTATATCGAGATAATACCTGGCAAACAGTTTCCAGAACTCTCGACAGATCGATGGATCGAGATCAAATTTTTCCTTACAGTATCCGGGGTTATCGATCTCTATGGCAACCAATGAAGCATATAATGACTGCAGATCAAAGGTTGGGTGGCCATATCCGCAGTTAGCCATATCCATGAGAATAATCTCATCGTTAAGAAGAAAAATTTTGTCAAGGCTCAGATCACCGTGAACAAATGTCTCCCTATCTTCTATGGTTTCAATCAGAGCATTTAACTGAAGCCAGTCATCATTATTAAGCTTATACTTTGCGAAAGCAAGCATCTCCTGATATCGACTTTTAACGGAAGGAAGCCTGTCCGGGAGAATTTTAATTTCATGTAATTCTTTTATTTGTAATGCTATTTGTTTTGCATAAGTATGAGCGGATTCAGGGTGTTCTCTCAGAAGAGAAGCGATGGAATCACCCGTTATCTCTTCGAATAATATTCCAAAACCATTATTGCATTTTACAGTGGAAAAAGAAATGGGGGTGGGTACACCGCAAGTCATAGCTTTTTGCGACATGCCCATCTCTATTTCGACTTCTTCGAGAGTGATTTCCGGATTAAACGCCTTTACCATCATGCCGCCCTTAAGCGCATAGAGAGATCCGTTGATACATTTTGCGATAGGTACGCATCCATCAATATTGCATTGATGAAGCAATTTTGAAACATGAAAGATAGAGTCAAAACCGGTCATCTCCAGGATACCGTTTACATCCTTTGATACATTCTTCAAAGAGATCTGACCTTTTCCCCATTTTTTCTGGATCGTCAAAAATGATCGTAATCCGGAGCTAGAAATATATTTGAGATTTTTCAGATCCAAATCCGGTCTGCAGTCCGGATTTTTCGCCATGATCTCGAGGATTTCATCCTTGATCTGCTGTGAGTTCGTTTCGTTTATGCGTTCAGGCAACTCGATAATAAGGTTGCCCTTGAAATAATCGTATGTCATATAGCTCCTCCATGTTGAAAACAAGGTATGCATTATACAAAAGGATTATAACATATCAGATCAAAAATGACAAGTAAATGCTTTAGAATACGTGGTTTTCAGCAAGTTTGTGTTGACAAAGAGGGGAGAGTTTGGTAAAATAGTTCTTGCACTGGTCGGATGGACGACCAAAAGCGCCTAAAAATGGCGCTTTGTACAACTGAATAAACCTAAAGAATTCAGGTATTTGGAGAAGTACTCAAGTGGCTGAAGAGGCGCCCCTGCTAAGGGTGTAGGTCGGGTGACCGGCGCGAGGGTTCAAATCCCTCCTTCTCCGTGAATAAAAAAAGCCCATATGGGCTTTTTTTATTCATAAAGAAGATCGGGATTATCACACCTCGAACGCCGCCCGGGAAAACATCGCCGAAGGCGATTTTTCGGTAAACCGGTGAAGCCGGTTTACTCGCGAGAGGTTCAAATCCTGGTAAGATGGAGGTCAATTCGCTGACACCGGATGGGCCTGTTCAAATCCCGAAGGATTTTGAGTTCACTTGAATTCATTGATCTTTTTTAATGTGAATTACCGAGGTTTTTAAACACATCCGCAAAGGTGTTATCTTTGTCTACATTTCGAAGATAATGTAGAGTTGTGCTGATCTGACTATGACCCATCATTCGGCTCAGTTGCGGGAGATTTTCTCCATTGTAAGCAGTTGAACAGGCATAGAAACGAATTTTGTGACTGCTGTGATACGGAATACCGGCTTCTTCACAGTATTTTTTTAAACGTTTATTGAATGTCAGAGTAATGATTGGTTTACCGTTTGGCATAAAAACAAATTCACCATCCGGGTTAATCTCCTTCGCTCGCTTAAGGATTTCTATAGCTTCGTCCCTCAGATGTTCAGTTCGAAAACCCTGGGAGGTACAGCCTTTCAGATAGTTCTCTGTCACCATTTTTTTTTCTGTTAAGTTTAATTCATCATCGAGCTCTGGTTCATATGTAATCTGATGGCAGATATACACAGTCCTTTTGTTAAAGTCAATATTTTCCCATTTTAACCCGGCCAACTCACCGATGCGAATAAATAGGTTAAAGTCCAATCGGATTGCCAAAGCATACGGATCTTCAAGAGGTTCAAGATATGTTAGCAGTTTATAAGCTTCTTCTCGCGTAAAAACATCTTCCTGTTTATCAGGAACAGGTTTAATTGGTAAGCGTTTAAAATCCACATCGTGTATCGGATTATGTTCTATGAGTTCGAGCTCTACAGCGTAAGAGAGCATTCCGGAAAAGATAGACCGTATGTTGTTGACTGCTTGTTTTGTAAACTGACGCCTTTTGGTAAGATTTCTAAAGAATCTTGCTAGATATTTTTGAGACACTTCCGATACCCTGATATCTGAAAGCAATTTATCGTCCAACTTGACATTTTTACAATAAGTGTTCCAGGTTGACAAATCTTTTCTGATGGTACCGGGTTTAACCGGCGTTTCATCCCGGCGGAATATCAACCATTTCTCAAATAAATACTGCATAGTAATATTAATATCATAGTTGCTAATATAGTATTCCGTTAGAGCGTGTATGAGTTCATCATAGTTTCGTCGTCTGATATTTCTACGTTTTCCTTTTCTGAAGCGATCGTAGATATAGGTTGCCCACTGTCCGGGGATCCTTTTATTCTCATAAATCTTATATGGGTGGACAGTATCTACAATTTTCTTCTCAATGGATGATCGGTAGTCCTTCATTGCCATATCATCGGGAAAATCAAACGTTTTGATTCCAAGTGATTTTGCAAATTGGGTTACCTCATCGAGAGTGTGATCATGGTTTACGGGTTGCAGTTTTTGGATGTAATTGTTTTGCATAAGACATATCCTTTCTGTGAATAAAAAAAATAGTTACGCATTAATTATATACAATCCATCAAGTAAAAGCCTTGCGAAAGCAGAGCTTTTGCGTTATAATGAGTTGCGAAACAGTTGGATGATTTCATAATATGAATTTTGCAGACGGCGTCTGCATAATTGGGAGAAGCTTGATGAGTTCGCCAAGCTGGTCAAGAAATGAGGAACAGTTCGATGAGGGAGTTATTCTTTCAGTTTCCGTTGAAGTCTATGGGGCGTAGGATTGTTGCGGTCATTTTGATGGCCGTGCTTTGTGTTGGCTGTGGATCGGAGGAAGCAGGGCCGGCGAATGATTCGGGCTCCGCATCCACTTTGTTGGATGATAATAAATTGGAATCCGGTATCCCGTCTCCGGATGATTCAGGGGATGAAACCATGGGTGATGAGGATAATCACAAGGGGGTTTACTGGTCAAAAGTTGATTGGGATTCATACAGGATGGTCTTATCCAAAGAAGATTTCAATGAGCTGAAACGGTATCTTCCCTATCTTACCGGGAAAAAGAAAATGTATTTTATTGATAGTTATGACAAGACCAGTCGGAAGTATTTTTTTGCAGATGGGGCATCGCATCAGCGAGAAGGATTTGATGAAGAGGATATCTATGTTTGTGGATTTCGATTAGTTGATTTGTGTGGCTCTGGGCATAAGGATCTTCTGTTGGATCTTGAAGACGTTGGCTCGCGAGGATTTGGCTTGCATTTCCATATGGATGGGGATGAGTTGTATGGCGAGGATTATGATGATCGCTGGTTTCTTGGAGTATGGGAAAACGGTGTGTATACCAGAGGGTATGACGGAAATAAATATTGCAGGATGACCTTCGCAGAAGGATTCTTTGAAGAAGAGATTCTGGCATGTAAGCAGGATGGCATGTATGAAAATGGACATGGAGAAATAACAGAAGCAGATTTTGTTAAGTGGGTCAAGGAGAATTGCAAAACAAAAATAAAACGGTATCCTACGAGAAAGGATGGTCTGGATTCCTCAGTATGAGTATTTCCCGAATGCACAAAAGAGATTCAGGAGCGTTTGGGAACAGGAAATGCTGATAAGTAGGCTCTTTCTCACACATATCGAGTTTAGAATTCAAGCGCCGCTCCTAAATGGAACGGCGCTTGGTTTACATACATATAACCGAACTTCCGTATGTTGCCTTTCTATGTCAGAAAGGCAAGTTTTTTGCAGGAAAGCACTGGTAGAAGGTGGAATTTTCAAGATCCCATTTTTAACAGTAAACATTTACGCAAAACATAATAACGGAAAACAGCTAACCGTAATAATAAACAAAAACCTGCATGCGCTGAACAAATTGCGCCTTACCCATCTGAAAGCCCTGCACGGAAAATAGTGATTACTCGATTTCCAGATCAAATAATACGTTCTGGTTATGCTCATCGAGTTTCATTTGCATTTCAAATAGAAGTTGACTGAGTTCATCAAAGTCCTTGCTTACTTGATCGAGATCGTAATTCACATATCGGTATTCAACAATTGTTTTTCGGGAACCCCAACCGCTATCAGGAACACGGCTTTTGGGGAGCTGTTTTCTCATTCTGTCAAGAACGCTCTTCCTTTTGTTGATCTGAGCCATATGGACAAGAAGAGTATCTATGGAGTATTTTTTGCCCATGATATCCACTTCCGAATTAAGATTTGATAAGTTTATTGCGTGTTTGATTTTATAAATCTTTTCATCAATTTGACGGATCTTGCCTGTTACCTCATTGTAATCGTAATCAGGGATTACCGGATCTTCATCAATTGCAGCGGTGTAGACCATGGATTCTCTTTCTTTAGTAATCCAGAACTCTTTTTCTTCATTTAGTTTTTTTAGCATTTTGTTTGCATATGCTGAGGTTACTTTCATATTTCTTCGCTCCTTTTAATGATTATTATATGATATAATTATAACATCAGGATCTATAGTTGTCATTGTACTTATCGTATAAAAAAGTAATATAATCTTGGCATTATTATACTACAAGTACAATGACATCATATAAATATCGTGATACAATTATTAGAACAAAAAGATATAAAAAAGGAGAATAGATTAATGCGAAAACTGGCAAGTGTACAAAGAATATGGAAGATCGAGCCGATAGAGGGAGCCGATAGAATAGAATTAGCGTATGTTCTTGGGTGGCAGTGCGTAGTAAATAAAGGGCAGTTTGAGCCTACGGATTTAGCCGTTTATTTTGAAATAGACAGTTTCCTTCCAATCCGTCCTGAGTATGAATTCTTGCGTAGTTCAAGTTATAGAAAAACTGACCTTATGGGTGAAGGATTCCGGTTAAGAACTATGAAATTTCGAGGGCAGGTTTCACAAGGGCTGCTGTTGCCTCTGGATCAGTTTGAAGAGATTCCCAAAGATGTCGAAATAGGAGATGAAGTAACTGATTATCTTGGGGTGAAAAAATGGGAAATCGAGGAGAAGGCAACCACAGGTGGAACCGTGATCGGAACACTACCGATAGATGTACCTCATACTGATGAAACTCGTATTCAAGCAGAGCCGGATTTGATCAAAGATTTTGAAGGATTAGAGTATTATATCAGTACCAAAATGGATGGTTCATCACATTCTGTTTCTTTAGATGAAGAAGGTTTCCATGTGACCGGTCATAATTATGAATACAGGGATGATGGGAAAAGCGCATTTTACGAATTGACTAAGAGAGATGGCATTGAGGACAAGATCCGTAAGTATACACAAGAAAACAGTATTCAAACTTTAACAATACAGGGAGAGTTTTGTGCTCCGGGGATTCAGAAAAACAGATTAAAGTTGACTCGTCCGGAGTGGTATGTATTTACTATTCGAGAGAATGGAAAAAGGGTTGGATTGCGAAGAATGGAGGAGATATGCAAATCTCTTGGCATAAAAATGGTTCCTATTGAGGAGATAGGTGAGGATCTTCCGTCCAAGTATCCTACAGTCGACTCTCTGCTTGAAAGAGCTGACGGAGATTACCCCAATGGCGGGAAAAAAGAAGGTATCGTGATCCGAACAACGGAACCTGTTTTCTGCGAGAGAATTAGTGCGCCTCTTTCTATGAAAGTTGTGAACAATAAATACTTGTTGAAAAATGAGAGTTAGTCTTGCGGAGGCAAAAAATTTGAGCTATAATTGAAACAGTAATAATTATCGGAGAAAGAAGGAAGGAGTGTGATCATATGCCCAAGAGTAGGA
>JHWZ01000013.1 GCA_000687695.1 Lachnospiraceae bacterium P6B14
ATGCAGCAGTCGTGCTTATCCTTGGCAACGTCGATTCCAACATAGATCATAGAGATGACCCTCCTTGTAGTAGTATTTGATGCTGTAAGACCCACAGGGCTCTCTGTTCGTGTAACCTCGTTCTACATAAACCGTCATGCGGTATCTAACTGATTAACATTGTAACAAAGAGGCTGTGGTTGGAGCCTTTCAGTAACCGTCTATGCGGTAGGAGGGCAAAACCAATCCACAGCATCTCCAACATCATACCTCATACCTATCCAAAGGTAAAGGGGTATGAGGAAGTGATAAAGACCTTGGAGAGGGTCTCTAAACACTACTACTATATAATACGAGGAGGATAAGTCAGTGAATAATCTTGTGGATTTACTTAGAGAATGCAAAAGTGGTATGTTCGGTGTCGGTCGGGGAACAGTCGATGATCCTGCGGAGTAGTTGCAACTCTGAGATTTACGATAGACTTAGTGAACTGGAACAGGAGGAGTCATGATTTATATAACCGGAGATGTCCACAGGCGGTTTGGACGGCTTGAGCATTTTTGTAAGGAGAACAAAACGACATCGAAAGATGTGATGATAGTGTTGGGCGATGCAAGTCTTAACTATTATCTGAACGAAAAGGATCTTCGGTTAAAGGAAAGGGTGAGAAGAATCCCCTTGACATTTTTCTTCATTCACGGCAATCATGAGGAGCGTCCTTATTTGGTTGCCGGATATGAAGAAAAATAATGGAAAAACGGAATAGTGTATACTGATCCACGATATCCGAATCAGCTTTTTGCAAAGGACGGAGAAATCTATGATCTGGCCGGTCGGCAGACAATCGTCATCGGTGGTGCATATAGTGTTGGAAAACCGATTCGATTGGAACGGGGTATGCCATGGTTTCCGAGCGAGCAACCAGATGACGAGACAAAAAAACGGGTTTTGGAAAGGCTAGCTGGGAAAGAATGGAGGGTGGATGATGTTTTGACGCATACCTGTCCGTATGAGTATATTCCTAAGCATCTTTTTCTGGGAA
Source organism: Lachnospiraceae bacterium P6B14 (assembly GCA_000687695.1). Taxonomy (GTDB): domain Bacteria; phylum Bacillota; class Clostridia; order Lachnospirales; family Lachnospiraceae; genus Eubacterium_F. The sequence goes on from JHWZ01000013.1 coordinate 1,022, forward strand.
ACGTTAATCAGGCGTCTGTTGACCACACGACGGAGTATTGGTTACAGAAGATAGAGAACAGGCTTTCCTATGACAGATGGTTTTATGGGCATTATCATGGAAATCATCAAGATGGAAAGCTCCGATGCCTGTATAAGGAGATCGAAGCATTTGCAGGCTGACTTATATGGTCATAGAGATAGCGGACAACAGAAAAGCTTTGCAGGAAGTGTAGTTGTGTGTTATAATGTAGCAAGGAAGTGAGGTGATTGCATGATTAATTTCGACATTGATGCATTGATTAAGAGTGGCGTGGATAAGGATAAACTGTCCGCTGATTTAAAGCGTTTAGGAGACATTGTCTTTCATATTCAGAACATAACAGAATCTGACATTGAAGAGGCAAAAGCGATCCTAAAGGAGTATAATGATAACGGATTTAATGTCTATGAAGAATCTGATAAAGATTTTAAAGACGAGTTGATTGACTGGGCTATGTCCAGAGTAAAGTATTGAATATTACAGAATCCCACTACAGAAGTACCTTGAAACGATTTCGAGACAACTGACTGGGAGGAATGGTACTTTGCTCACTGGCATCGTGATGAGAGTATAGGTGATTTACACTGTTTGTACTACGAAATTATCGAATTGGACTTAGAATGATAGAACGGAGGATCCTTCATGAGTAATCAGGAAAACAAAGAGTTTTTATCAGATGAGAAGGTTGACGAACTGATCAAGCTCGCCAAAGAAGGTGACAACGATGCCTGGATGAGTCTGTATAATAATTATGAAAGATATGTTTGGTTTCGTGTTGAAGAATTGTCAAAAGGGGTTGCTAATGATAAAAATTCCAAGGATGACCTTTTTGAAGACGGTTGGTGTGGATTTGTTGATGCACTTAGAAACTATGATCCCCAAAAAGGAAAACTATCAACTTTTGCTAAAAAATATATTGACGGAGAGATAATCAAGGGGATTAAAAGGGAGACCAATCCTTTGGGCATAAAAGGCTTACCCAAAGAGGGCGGCAAGCTCAAAAGAGTGTCCTATGAGGATGCACATGAGTTACATCCGGCATTGGCTGCCGAAATAGAATCCGCTATCGAGAAGTCAAAAGAACCTGTTTCGAGATTGACAAAGGCTGATTTGGATCTAAAAGAGCCGGAAGATAAAAGCTTGTATTCCGGTGAGGCTAAAAATACACTTCAGATTATGGAAGTTCTCAGACTCCTTACGGATGAGAAGCACAGTCTTACAAAGGCAGAACTTGCTGAGCAGTTGCATACCTATCGTGCAGGTAAATACCTTCTTGATACCCCCATCATACCGGATAATACGATTACCTCGCTTATGGACAAGATCCTCAGCGAGGTGAACCCGGATCGATACATCGAAGAAGATGTCGAGAATGAAATTAAGTCGAATGATGGAGACTATCGGATTAAATATTCCGGTTACAAAGAGGACGCTTTATGGAAGAAAACACATAAGGAAAAAGGTGAAAAAGCACCGGCTATTACAGAATTCAGATACACGCATAAGCTTGATTATGACGCTTTGGACAGGCTGATTCAGATCATCACCTTTTCAGATTTTCTTTCTTATGAGATGAAAAATGATCTGATCGATCGTCTGGTGTCCTTGGGGAGTGTATATTATGAGTCGGAATTCTGGGATGGTGAGAAGCTCAAGTTCAATCCGAACGGAATCCATGGAAGGTTTACCAAAAGGAATATGCAGGGCGGCCCTGATGTGATGAAGAATATCCGCGTGATTCAGGAAGCGATGAATAAAGCGGCGCAGGTTCGCTTCAAGTTTAACCGCTATACCGAAGATTATGGAATGGTACATAAAACCGAATGGTGGCATACGTTAAGCCCTTATCATCTTGTGGTTTATCAGGACAGATATTACTGTATCGGTTTAAGAGGTGAAAATGACACAGGTAATCCGCTGATTAAAACTTACGGGTATGACACGAGTGTCACAATGAAGGAGCATCTTGAAAAGGAAAGGATTTGGCATTATCGCGTGGATTTGATGTCAGATGTTGAAATACGTCTTGATGAAAACGGAAACAGAGTGCCGATGCGTGTATTCTCCTTCCAGGGGCTTCCTATCCAGAATATCAACTGGAATCCGGAAAAATATATGGCCGAGCACATGAACATGGCATTTGATAAGCCGCGTCCGATTAGACTGAAGATAAAGAATACAGACTATACGATGCTCCATGATTGGTTCGGTGATCACTATAGGAAGACAGTCATTGATTGCGAGGATGGGTATGATATTGTGGAGGTGACGTGTTCGCCGTTTATGATGGTGCACTGGGCGATGCAGTACGGTGATGCTGTGGAAGTGATGGATGAGGAGCTAAGGAAACAGATTCGTGAGGAAGCAGAAAGGATGGTGGAGAGATATGGTAAGTGAAGAGCAGGAGATCGAAAGGCAGGAGATCGAAAAATGGAAGGAAGTGTTTAAAGATAGAAAACTAGAGATTAGCGAGGACGATGAAACTTTAGCAAAGGTGATGATTGGGCTAAATCGTAATAAAATATTTTGTTCTTTTAACTTACAAACAAAAGATGATATTGAAAAAAAACTGAGAAGAATTCTTGGAGCTGAGTATAAAGATAGAGTGTTCGTCAAAGAAACAGGGTTTTCTCCTGAAGAATGGGTAGGGAAAAACAATGGAAGAATGAAATGGGCCAATCAAATGGTTTTAGATATATACAAAAAAACAAGAAGAGAATTAGATGATAAACAAAAGCTCCATTTTTCATACATAAAGTTTGCGAGACATAGGGACACACACGAGATATACGGAATTGCTGGTTGTAAAAGCTTGTTTAAAAAGAAATCTTGTTCGGACTTAGAATTCTATAGTATAATGGATCAAAAAAAAGGATGTAAAGAACCGTATAATATGGATAGATGGGCAAGGGTTCCGTATTATATGTTATATAATAATCTCGAATGGTATACAGATGAAGTTCTTATTCTTAAAAATGTCGATGATAGTGATAGTAATGAAGCATATTCAAATGAATTACTCTTACAGAGAATGTTCAACCTCTTCGACTAACATCCTCAACATTCTGAGGATACCCGTCTCAATAATATAAGTGAAACCAAAAACAGAGCTGCGGCCGCCTGGCAGTGGCTTTTTTAGCCGGCAAAGGAGGGTTACGATGGACGGAGGAATCAAGTTTAAGGAAATAAGAGAGTATATTTCTAGAATTGATCGTATATCAATCAGCTTTGAAGATAGGAGTTATGACAATTATTTTTCAATCATGGATGTACCGGAGGGTAAGTACGACGAAATGTATGTTTTCGGAATCGGAATGGTTCATGTGGAGTTTCCGAAGGACAAAGAAGACGAGTCGGATTCAATCGCCCCGAGTAAATGCGAAATGCTTCCGGCACTTGAAATCTATTTACGTGACAGACCAAGATGAAAAAAGAAAAACAAGGAGGTTTGAATTATGAAAAGAGAAGGATATTCATTTTATTTTATTGTTGATTCTGAGGATAAGAATATAACTCTGAATGATAATGCTATACAGGAAACTATGGATAAGGTTGTTTCTGACACCCTTATTTCTCTTTATACTACTATAGCTGGATCAAATACTAGAGATTCTCTTTTTATGAAAAAAGAATTTCAGGATAATGATTTAGATTCTATAATGATTATTTTTGTTAATAAAGATTTAGAAACAATCTTTATTGGAAATAGTTATGTAAAAAAGGTATATGATATAATCAAAGAAAACAATACAAGTGTCGATATGGCAGAAATAATAAGAAACTTTTTAAAAAACAATGGTTTTTGAGCCCATAGGCTCAAATCCTATTACAAAAGCTTGATTCTATCCGTTACTATGCTTTTTAGATTCTCTTTGAGATCCGGTGTAATATAGGAATCCTCGATCTCGCAAAGATACATATTCTCTTGCTGCTTTAAGCTGTCAATCAGCCTAAGAGCAACGGATTTGTCGATATCACAGGTGGTGGCAAGTTTCAGAAAATCATTCTTGTGAAGGTTATTCTTTTTCCCGTTCAGCGTTAGAGCCAGCTGCTCGGTGTCGGCGGGATTGACGGAGTTTACGGGGAGCATATCGTATGCGTCGGAGAGAATATATGTGCCGCTTCCTTCATCCGTTTCTATAAGTGAGAAGTTTTTCATATGCATGTCAGAGTTTCCGACAATATATGAGAATACAAGTCGGATGAAGAACTCTGTCATATCAAGACCATATCTGGAAGAATGCATTTTTATGATCTTTGAGCATTGCTCATAGGAACCTTTATACTTATCTTCGGTGAGTCGTTCCGAAAGCTGGCAGAAATCCTCCATAGCAAGGATTTTTCCATCAGCGCGGTCAATACGTTTTGTAATATAAGCATAGCTATCTTGAGATTGCAGATATATTAATGCATGAGGAACAGTCTTGATGCCGGATTTTTCCGCCATCATCATTACCAGGTATTCTGCCTCGGGAAGGCAAGGGTATTCCTTAGTCTGGGGTTTCAGGATATATCCGGTGGGATGATTGACAAGTGTAAGTCGCGGTATGGTCCCACTGTTTTCAAGATGCAATGATAATTTCTTTTGAACGCCCGGTACTGTCAGACCTTTGTTTGTGTTTTTTATGGCTAGCTGCTCAAGGACATCTTCGGTTATGTCTATATCCGGGAGACTTTTTGTCCCGAAAAATCTTTTTACGCATGCGGAATGCCAGCGAGAAGAGAGTTCTTTCTCACTCGCGTTATCTTTGATAAGTTTTCCGCAGCATAGACATTTCATTATTCTTTCTCCATGATTGAAACATTTCCGATAGGGTCCTTGCACGCAACAAGTAAGATTCCAAATCGATCCCTTGCATCCAATTTCCAATTTTGTACGACCAGGTTCAGCAGCCATCCTTCAGGTATCAATCCATCAAAGAATGCAAAGAGTGTTTTTGAAGAATAAGGCGTATTGGTGATCGGTAAGGTAAGGCTCACAGGGGATGGTGATTCTTTCTCAAGATACTTCGAATCGTACTCGAAAGAGTATCCTTCGTCAGTTTCACTCAGGAGTCCCGCCAATTCACCTCTGACCATCACCTGTGCAGTACGGTATTCACTCATCGACATTTTCCTTCCTGCCCGGTACGGCTTCCATTCCAAACATAGCAAGTGCCTGATTGACCTTATCCATACGGACGGTAGTTTTTCCCTGCTCGAGTTCCCGCACGAAGCGAAGCCCAAGACCTGAGCGCATAGCAAACTCTGCCTGGGTTAAACCGGCTTTCTTTCGGCTTTTCTTTATAAACTGAGCTATATTATTCATATATCATCACCAAATCCATATTACACCCTATCGGTTATAAAGTCAAGGGAAAACGATAAAATTATACCTGTTAGGGATGAAATTAGTTAGGAATGTGTCGAATTATACCCGAAAGGGGTTATAGAGAGAGGAAAAAGTATCCATCCTCAATATCCTGAGGATATCCATCTCCATAATATAGGTGAAACCAAAACAAAGAGCTGTTGCCGCCCGGCAGTGGCTTTTTTCACCATGGAAACAGAACCACAAGAAACGGAGGTACACTATGAAGAATTATGATGATATTATTATGTTTACAAACAAGTACAGATCGGAACCAAGTTTGGTAACTATGAACCTTATTGATGTAGAAGGATCTAATGAGTGTTGGGCACTCAGGGAAGATGGTACCATTGTCGAATTATGTTATGACGAATACTATGACTTATATCGAAATAATTATTGGAAGTATTTCGATAAAGGCAGTAATCCGTTTTGGGAAGAGTATGGCTCGTTCAGCTACGCAACACTGACAGGATCATCAACTTATGTTCGAAAGGACATTTTAGACAATTACGAGAAAAAACGTGCGCGCGGTAGAACAAGTTATTCTATAATGAAAAGCATAGCCGAAGATATAAAAGAAGGATATGTGATTTTATAATAAAATGACATATCTTTAGGTTATAATGGAAGCGTCTATTATGGAGGAGTATGGAATTATGATAAAGGCGGAACCGCATTACGAGAAATGCTTAACAGAGATGGCAAACTCCATTTTAAAAAGATTTGGTGTTCCACCGGTGGGGCCGACGCTTCCGTTGGCGGATATGCTTTTAGAGAAACATCACAGGAATACGGTGGTGTTTCTTCTGGATGGGATGGGAAAGAGCGTCCTCGAGGGAAATCTGGAAGAAGATGGTTTTCTTCGATCACATTTGGTGGATACTTATTATTCGGTCTTTCCCCCGACGACCGTCGCGGCAACGACTTCTCTTTTGACCGGTCTGGATCCATGCGGTCACTCCTGGCTCGGGTGGGACTGCTATTATCCGGATATCGATAAAAATGTCACGGTATATCCCAACACAATTCAGGGGACGAAGGAGCCGGCAGCGGATTATCCGGTTGCGCAGACAATCTGTCCATACAAAAGCATCATTGAGAGGATCAATGATGCCGGCGGTATGGCCTGCTATGCTTCTCCTTATCAGGAGCCGTATCCGAAGACATGGAAGCAGATAATTGACCGCGTGCATGAATTATGTGTGCTTCCCGGCGAGAAGTTTATTTATGCTTACTGGGAGGAGCCGGATCATACCATGCATAACAGCGGTTGTTTCAGTAAGTCAACCCGACGCGTGCTACGAAGGATTGAGAGTCGTTTGGTGGAGTTGGCGGAGGAGCTTACAGATACTCAGATAATCATTACGGCAGATCATGGCCATATCAACTCCAGGGGTGTAGCGCTGGAAAGCTATCCGAAGATCACAGATTGTTTGATTCGTATGCCATCTATCGAGCCTCGTGCCCTGAATCTTTTTGTAAAGCCCGGGAGAGAGAAAGAGTTTGAGCGTCTATTTAAGGAAGCGTTCGGAGAGGGCTATATCCTGATGAATCGGGAAGAAGTTCTGAATCAGAATCTTTTTGGAAAAAGTGAGGAACATAAGCAGTTTCGTCGAATGCTAGGTGATTACATAGGAATTGCGATATCGGATCTGACCATATATCGTACAGAAAAAGATGCCGCAAAACATATCGGGGTTCATGCAGGACTTACGGAGGATGAGATGGTAATCCCACTGATTTCTTTTTCATCTTGAGTATCAGATAAGGAGGATAAAACATGGCGACATTTGTAACGGCAGATATACATGGCGAGTACGAAAAGTTCAAAAGACTGCTTCAAAAGATTGAGTTTAAGGATACGGATACACTTTATATTCTGGGAGATATCTTTGATCGGGGTTCACATCCTATATTAACCATGATTTCGATTTTTGATATGCCGAATGTTCATTGTCTGATCGGAAATCATGAACTGATGGCACTGGAGTGCATGGAATTTCTATTGCAGGAGATCACGGATGAATCGATCGAAATGCTGGATGATAAGATGTTCGGAAATCTCATGACTTGGTATCATAACGGAGCCGGGACTACGATCAAAGAAATGCAGATGTTTGATTCGGACGGGCGAAGGACGATCCTTGATTCTATCAAGGAGTTTTCGGTGTTTGAAGAACTGTCCGTAGGAGATAAGGATTATCTGTTGGTTCATGCCGGGCTCGGAAACTACCGGCCTGATAAGGATATGGATGAATATTCGCTGAAGGAACTGGTATGGAATCGTGCGGATTACGATATTCAATATTTCCCGGATAAGTATGTTATTACCGGTCATACACCGACACAGTTAATCAAAGAGAATCCCAATCCCGGCTATATTTTTCGACATAACAATCACATTGCCATCGACTGCGGCGCGTGTTTTCCCGGAGGGCGCTTGGCAGCCATTTGCCTTGAAACAGATGAGGAATATTATATTGAGTCAGTGGAATAGTAGGGATAAGTCGGGTCATATTCGTTTATCCTCAACATCCTGAGGATATGTTTTTCCATAATATAAGTGAAACAAAAACAAAGAGCTACTGCCAAAAGACAGTGGCTTTTTTGATGCATCCGTTGTCACAACAACTTGCAAAGGAGGTAGCACCATGGAAAAAGAAACAAGAATCAAATGTGACAGGAGTTACAATGAATTGTACGGTAGGAGAGGGATTCTTCCTGAGGAAGCGAAGAGTTCAGCAATCAGGGAGATAGCAAGGTTTTATGATTCGCTGAAAACGCCATATCTATGGATTTGCGAAAATGGGATCCCGAGGCTCTGCTATCTGAAATCTATCAATTTGTATCGTTGGGATACTGTTCATCATCAGATTTGTGACGATATTTCAGGACCGGGTGAACAGAACGAGAGTGTTAATCTACAACTCAGTTATATTGAGAATAGGAGGATTGTAGAATGTTATCGAAGCTTCAGTGTTAATGTATTAGGAGATATGGATGAAACATATTCGGAAATGATAGAAAAAGAAGATATAAGGATACCGAGCAGCTGGGAGCTTAGTATGGCAGAGTATGAAGATGGAGTACCGATATACAGAAAAAGATTTTCTAAAGCCGAGGATCGAAAAAACAGTTATGTTGAATGGCTCAATGGTGTGATTAAATCATATAAACTCCCTCATGAGATATACCATGATCGGGAAAGCGTTCATTTCAGGATTCGTCATACTATTACCGAAAACAAAGCATATGATCATATATTTGAGTATATATCGATCAGTAATGAAGTGGTTGAAATCAGATTCACGTATGGAGGTGCGGGAGAAACACTTCCCAATGACACAAAAGAGGAGCTAAATTCTTTTTTGTCATTTATTAATGAGCGATTGGTGTATTATAGTCAGGGGGAATGGCCATTTTTTTCACATCAGTTTTCGATTCCGGAAACACAGATTGGTGATGATGGACATGTAGAAATACGAATTGAAACATATCCGGGAAATGATTTTCCTGAAAACAATGAGAGGAGGACGATTGACATCCTATTACATGAGGGTACGCGTATCCTTGGGCAAATCGTTGAGTACATCATCGGAATCAGCTCAGGGAAGATGGATGCGGAAAAGGCAATAAATAAATACAATGGTCCACGAGTAAAGGAGGTAATGATATGATAAAAATCAATTGTAAAGAAGATCTATTAAAATGTATGAGAAATGAGCTTGTACCCGATAATCCGAAAGTGGAGTACACAGGGATAAGAGGTTTGTTACAGTTCCTTGCAAATGGATCAAAAAACAAAACAAATCCTGAGTGTATATACACAAAATACGAATTCGGAGAGGGATGGAGCGGAAAATCAAAAACTGCAGAGTGTTTTGAAACTATCTATGGTATCGATCCGTTTGAGATCGGAAACAGTGATACGATTTTTAACTGTTTATCATTTTTAAGCAGATTTACACGTGGAATGATTGGAGAGGATCCGGAGGAGACGATGAAAATCATAGATGATACTTTTGCCGGATTTGGAAGGTCATATCCCGAGCACGACGGATTGAGGGAAAAGCTTGATAAGTTGGCAGATTATCATCATTCTTTGGCGAACTTTATGCCGGCTCCCGACCATTTCAGAGTGACAAAACTATATGACGGAAAAGGAAGAGTCGATCAGGATAATGATATGCCGGATCTCTATTATGAAAGGGCAGAAACGGAGTTCCCGGAGAAATATCAATGGATAAATGAAAACATGGATCGATTTGCCCTTGGAGCCTTTAAGAATTTCAAATCGTATTTGAAAAATGGCGAGGCAAATGAGCCGCTGGATTTCGATAATCCGGATCGTGTGGCAGAGTTTGAAAAAAGCATTGACAGTGCCATTGATTGTTTGGAAAAAAGGGCCGAAGAGCTCTGGGATCTCAGGGAAAACTTCATAGCGTTTTTCAAGAACATTGAGTTGTCAGAGTCCCATTTTTTCTGGGGGGATGATGTGGCTGTTAATAAGGTTACAAGACTTCTGGGAGAGTGTAACGGAGGAGTATTCGGGACAGGGAGAGGTCGACGGGGAGAAACTGAGGAAGATATCATAAACAGAGCTTTGGAACAGCCATATATGAAGAAGGCCATGAAAAAAGCAAAGAAATACTATATGTTAGTTACCGGGATAAGTCTTATTGAAGCAGGTGATATGATGTCGTACGTAGAAAAGAGGTTTGGAAACAGACCCGAGGTTATGTGGCTGAGATCGCGGCTTTATTGTCGGGATGAGGACGTCGTTGTGACTATGGTTGTTACAGATTCAGCTCAAGAAGAGAAGGTGATCGAAGATGAAAACAAGCAGAATAGTATTTAGTTCGCAGCAGGTCAAGGAGTCATTTTTGAAGAGAGTCCGGGAGGGGGTTAACGGAGTATATGGGGTTGGAATCTCACCTGAAGTCGCTGAAGGGATTGATAATGAGCTTACGGACAAGGAGAAAAAACAGAGTTCGGTGATCAATAACAATGTGGTCAGAGACTTCCTTACCAGCCAAAGATTCGTTAAAGCTCTCATAAAAAGCGGTAAAGAAACGGTGTTCCTTATCGTTAAAAACGGTGACGAGATCACTTTCATTCTGAATAACCATATCGACACAATTATAAAGGGGGATCGTTTTCTGAAGAGAACGATCCCGGGTCTTTTTTTGGACAATAATATATTTCTGGATAAGGATTTAAAGAATCCGCCGCGACAGAAACGAATTCGATTTCTGGTTGAGGAACACCACTCGTATCCGATCAAAATTGTGCTTGAGGATTGTAAAACAAATCCGGAGAGCTTTATCAGGGAGGAAGCATTATGAACAGGGAATATGATTTTACAAATGACACGACATACGGGCCATTCTATACGGATGAGAAATCAATCTGGAAGAGATACTTTTTGTACAAGAATGGGGTCGGGGCAGCCGATCCCGATTCGATGAGCTACAAGCTGCAACAGATCTATCGAAAGCTATGGGGAGATGATCAGCCGGATTACATGATGACATGTAAAAATGCGTATAAAAAAACAGATGGTATATACGATTGTATATATTGTAGAAATACCTTGGAATCAAACCCTGAGATTCAATCCATATGTGGAGATACTCTGAACACACCCACAACAGTACTGAATTGGATACTTGCTCCGAGCGGATTGAAATCCGTGAAGAATCAGACTATCTTCTATCTTTGCACGGGGTGTGATGATAAAGAATTTGAAAAGAAACTGAAATCCATGGAGAAGGATCCGTCGGTACAGGGAAAGGAACCATCACTCGTCGATAGTATAATTGAATATCTAAAGGTCTGGCATCTGTTGGGAAACTTTATGCCGGTGCCGGTCGGGTTTAACTGTGGACGGTATCCTGCGACATTTGACTTTTTTGATGTGACACTGAAGTTGATCCATGACTGGTATTTGTATGGGGATGAGAGCAATATCCTTGATATTCTGATATCAAGTAAAAACCCAACTGAAAAGGTTACGGCTATAGAGAATACTCACAAATGGCTTTCATCATTTAAGGAAAATGATACACCTTCCTGGCAGGTTTTTGTTGAAAAAAACTATCTGGGGGCTTTCGTGGAGAAAAAGGAAGATGGAAAATATGGTAATCCGAAAGAGTTTTGGGCAGGCCACTTTGACAGTCAAAAAATGCCTTATAACATGGGTGAATGTAGACAGTTCTTTTTAAATGCTACCAAGTGGATACGGGATCGAAACACGGAAATGTATGATGTTCTTGATGGTAAATGATTTGGAGGTTAATATGAGGTATTATAGCTTTTCTTTGGGAGTGAATGTGGATTATCTCTTGGATAATGCGAGAGAAAAAATCAAGCATTATTCATTCCAGGAACCAATCGATGGTCTAAATAACTATATGTACAGGAATCTGGAAAACAGTATTTCATTTCTTGCATACAGAGAAGAAGATAACTCTATATTGGCATCGTTTACTTATGATGAAAAACGATATAAATACGATGAGGTATATGAGTACCTTGTTGGAACTTTGGCTTTAGTCTTTAAGGTAAATCAATTAAGAGAGCAGCCTTATGAGATTACGATGTTTGAGTTTCTCGACAATTTAATGGAGGCTAAAAGAAGAGAGTATATTAACTTTTCGAACAGGCTTGCGGATGCTACGAAGCTTTGGATGTATTATTCAGAGGGACCGGATTATCAATATGGTTTTGAAGAAAAGATTATCGCTGAGGATGCTCGTCATGATCATCTGATCTATGACAGAGGATTTATTGATGAGTTGAACAATATTGACAACCACATGGAAAACGATGAGTTGATGCATGGGAATGTGGTTCATTATGTTATTTCAGGTCGTAGTATAGAGGCGGCAAGTGAACTGACGGAAACACTTATGAAAGAGCTATATCGTTGTGGTAGGATCAATAGTCGACGAATGGAGATAATCAGCGATATGGATCCTGAATTATACAAAAAGCATAATCATATCGAAGAGATCATCGAGAACAATAATGGTGGTGTAGTAGTTTTTGATATGTCGGAGAGATTTGGTCATAAAGCTACGGAATACACTATGCTGTCAAAGCAGATTGAAAAGCTTGTAAAAAAATATCGGAATGAATGTTTATTTGTTTTTACTTATAACATGGATAATCCGGGCTTTTCTTATTCTCTTCTGCCGCGACTGAAGAATCTCGTAATACCGGTAATGTTGCGGGAGGGTTCCGGAGATAGGAGAGCTGCCGTGGAGTACCTGAAATCCCTGATACAAAAGTCGGAGTATTCCGAGTATTCAGAAAAGGCAAGCGAGTTTATGAAGCAGTTTTCGGGAGATACATTTACACAGACAGATGTGTTGAATGCTTTTGAACAGTTTGGTCCATGGTGCTTGAACATAACTCTCGAAAACGCATATAGCTTTGATACATCGGAAGGATTTGTTCTCGATAGAAATGAGAATGAAATGTCTTCGTATGAGAGACTTCAAAAACTGATCGGTCTTGATTTGGTAAAAAAGCAGATTGACAGTATCATTTCTTCGGATATAATGGAAAAGGAGAGAAAAAAAAGAAGGGCACATAATTATCAAACCGGAACGATGCACATGGTATTTGCCGGCAATCCGGGAAGTGCCAAAACGACAGTCGCAAAGCTTTTTGCCGGAGTCGCCAAAGAAAAGGGCATACTGAAAAGCGGTGCCTTTGTTATGAAAGGCGGGATGGATCTCGACGGGATGACACGCGTTGTGTCGATACGTGAAGCATTTTTGGCGGCAAAGGGAGGAGTGCTTTTCATCGATGAAGCGTATTCGATGAAATCAGATACAGCGGTAACGGCTCTGATACAGGAGATGGAGAATCACAGGGAGGATGTGATCGTCATTCTGGCAGGCTACAACGAAAGGATGAAGGAGTTCCTGAAGATAAATGAAGGATTGAAAAGTCGTGTGCCTCATTGGATTGATTTTCCGGACTATACTGCGGATGAGCTGACGGATATATTCAAACTGATGCTTAGAGAACGCGGATTTCGCGCCACTAAGGATGCCGTAAAGGAAGCAAATTACATATTTGAAAAGGCGAGAAACACTTATAACTTCGGAAACGGAAGATATGTGAGAAACCTTATCGATCGTGCTATACAGAATCAGTCGGTAAGACTGACAGATAGTGGCAAGGATACCTCCGAGATCAAAAAAAGTGAGCTTTTTCGGATTGAAAAAATGGATATCTGTATGCCGGGTGAAGGTCAAAGAGAAGAAAGAGAACCCGGAACTGCCGAAAAAGAGCTTGGTGAGATGATTGGCCTTTCTTCCGTGAAAGATGTGATAAGAAAGGCCACCGCGAACTATAAGCTGAGGAAGCTTTGTGTTGAAAAAGGAATCCCGAAAGACCGGGTATCCATGCATATGGTTTTCACAGGGAATCCTGGGACGGCGAAGACGACTGTGGCGAGGCTTTTTGCAGAGATCATGAAGGATGAGAAGATTCTTCCGACAGGTTGCTTTGTTGAAGTCGGAAGAGCTGATCTGGTCGGATGTGTAGTCGGTTCGACAGCTAAGCTTGTAAAAGAAAAGTTCAAAGAGGCGCAGGGAGGAGTTCTGTTTATCGATGAGGCGTATGCACTCCTTGACGGGTATTCAAATGGATATGGAGATGAGGCTATAAACACTCTTGTACAGGAGATGGAAAACCACAGGGAAGATGTGATCGTTGTTTTTGCAGGATATCCGGAACCCATGAAAGCTTTTCTCAACAGGAATCCCGGCATGTTCTCCAGGATTGCATTTCAAGTGGAGTTTGATGACTATTCTGTTGGGGAGCTTCGAGAGATCACGAGGTTGATGCTTGAGAAGAAGCAGATGAAAATTACTGATGATGCGATGGAAAAGCTTCAAAGCATATACGAGCAAGTACACGAAAAGGAGGACTACGGCAATGGTAGATTTGTTCGAAGGATGCTTGAGGAAGCGGAGATGAACCTCGCCGAGAGAGTTCTTAAACTCCCGAAATCGCAGATAACGGCAGAGTTGATCACGACCATCGAAGAAAGTGATATCCCTGAGCTTCCGGATGAGCATAGTAATAATTGCCGAAGATTTGGATTTGTAACGAATGGAGGTTGATGCTATGTTTGAATTAGTTCCATCTGAGTATATGAGAGAAGTATTCAGGAAGAATAATTATGAGTTCTCTGATTTCAATAAGGCTACTATTATTTGGAATAGGAAAGATGTCAGGCGAGAAGAGCGGATTTCTGCGTTAAAGGAACTCGCGGTGAACACGGAAGATCAGGAATTAAAGCAGCAGATCCTTGATAGATTATATTATGAGGACAGCATGCTGAAAAGGCATAAGAACAACAAGAATAAAAAATGTGTCTATGTGGTTTTGGATTCAGATGAGTGCGGATGTGGCTATTTTTCTGATTATGATATGGCATATGAATACGGAAAGGAGATTGCAGCCCATTACGATGAAGATAAATTCTCGATCGAAAAACAGTATATTATTTCAGAAGAACATGATATGATAGTTAGGAGTGGGGCGAGGACCAATCCGTATATGTTTAATGAAAAAGTAGAGCCTGAAACAGAAGCATATAGTGGCGAACCGTTATCGGTAATCAGTTTTTATGACGACGGTCAGATCAAGCGGATTTGGTCAAATGAGATGTCTCTGGAGGAAGAAGAAAAGGTGGATTCTTTCAGACCGGATCGATTTGAGCATCAGTTTTTCAAGATTCCTTTTGAGGGGGAAAAAGGAATGGTGGTACGCGATCTCACTGATTGCTCCGAGAATGCTTGTGGGATTCTGATGCAGGATACTGAAGGATGGAACAGACATCTGATTGAGACAAATCTACGGGAAGCATATTTGGATTACAGTGATATATCGGTAATTGTTGTGTTTTTGAATTGTCAGGGTAGGTGGGTTCACGAGCATATTAACCCTATTTATCTCGAGGCTGCTAAATATCCTGATCTCGGAACCAAAAAGTCTGAGGCAATGCAAAGGGCTATAGTGGCCTTTTCGGAATATCAGCAGAAGAAGACGGAAGGGGTGGATGATATTAGTCAGTATGAAAAAAAGGTGATTCGGCTTTCTAAAGAGTACAGTGAAGCGTATTTTGAAGCGGAGAAAGAAAGTAATCAAAGAATGTATGGCTGGAAGGACTGGGGAGAATTATGAAAGGAACAGTAGAAATCCAAAAAGAACTTTTCCGTATGCAGGATGAGAAATACCGTGATTTTCAGGGAGGGTTGATCCCTTCGGAAGACGATAAAAAAATGATAGGAGTGCGTACGCCGGAACTCCGTGCATATGCAAAGAAACTGTCAAAGCGGGAGGACATCGGGGTATTCCTTGATGATCTTCCGCATACGTATTTTGACGAAAACCAGTTGCATGCTTTTATCATCTCCGAGATGCGGGATTATGAGCAGTGTCTTTCAGAGGTACGTCGCTTTCTTCCCTATGTGGACAATTGGGCTACCTGCGATCAGATGTCTCCAAAGGTATTTAAGAAGCATCGCATGGAGCTGCTTGAGGCTATCCGTGAGTGGATCGCGTCGACCGAAACCTATACGATACGCTTTGGTATAAAGATGCTGATGACGCACTTTTTGGATGACGACTTTTCTACAGAGTATCCGGATATGGTCGCCGGTGTTCGTTCGGAAGAATACTATGTAAACATGATGATCGCCTGGTATTTTGCCACCGCGCTCGCAAAGCAGTGGGACGCGATCATCCCGTACATCGAAAAAAACAGGCTGGATACCTGGACGCACAATAAGACAATCCAGAAGGCCGTTGAGAGCTATCGCATCACGCCTGAACAAAAGGATTATCTCAAAGGATTAAAAAAATCTGAAAAAAAGAGTTGACAGGAAAAGATTTATGTGATACTATCAGTTTAACACAAACGCTTGCGCACAAGTAAATAGCGCAAAAACAAAAGGAGAGTTGATATGGGTAAAACGGACGAGGGATATGAGTCTTTGAAGCTTTGCAATCAGGTGTGTTTCCCACTGTACGCGTGCTCAAAGGAATTGGTGAGACAGTACACTCCTTATCTGAAGAAGCTTGACCTGACCTATACGCAGTATCTCGTTATGATGGTCCTCTGGGAGAAAGAAGAGGTAACATCGAGAGAGCTTGCGGGGTGTTTGCACCTGGATTACGGGACGTTGACACCGGTACTGAAGAGGTTGGAAAAATCTGAGCTTCTTATCAGGCAGAGGATGGAGGAAGACGAGAGACTGCTCGCTATCAGGATCACGAAGAAGGGGAAAGAATTGCAGAAAAAAGCAGTTGATATCCCGATGTCCATGGCATCACGTATAGGGCTTACAAAAAAAGAATTTGAAACACTCTATCAACTCACCTACAAGGCACTCAGTAACATGGAAAACAATAGTATTAAGGGGGAATGAGCATGGCTAACGTATATGATTTCAAGGTAAAGGACAGATCAGGAAATGAAGTAAGTGTAGGCGATTACAGCGGAAAGGTACTTCTCGTAGTGAACACGGCGACCGGGTGTGGGTTCACTCCTCACTATGAGCCGCTCGAGTCTATGTACAAGGATCTGAGGGATAAGGGATTTGAGATACTTGATTTCCCATGCAATCAGTTTGCAGGTCAGGCACCCGGATCGGATGATGAGATCCATGAGTTCTGTACTGTGAAGTTCGGAACAGAGTTTCCGCAGTTTTCAAAAATCGATGTAAACGGTGATGATGCCGATCCTCTCTTTGCTTATCTCGCCGGAGAGAAGCCATTTGAGGGATTCGGAAAAGGCATGAAGGCGGCAGCGATGAATAAGTTTACAAAGATGAATAATAAAAAATACGGAGACAAGGCATACATCAAGTGGAACTTCACGAAGTTTCTGGTAGACAGAAACGGAAATGTGGTTGAAAGATTTGAGCCTACCGTGGATATGGATGAGGTAAGAAAAGCAGTAGAAAAATTAGTGGGGTAGAAGGTATGAGTGATAACCGCTTTGATATCGCGATCATAGGATGCGGGCCTGCCGGAGTATCGGCTGCGATCACGGCCAGGATCCGAAATAAATCAGTTCTTTTGATCGGTGATGAGATCAGCAGTAAGGTTGAAAAAGCACACGCTATACAAAACTATCCGGGCTTGCCGGATATCGCGGGAGCGGACCTCGCAGGAGCATTTTTATCACATCTTGAAAAGATGGAGATAGACATCACGAAGAAGCGTGTGAGCACGGTGTATGCGATGGGAGATTATTTTGCGATACAGGCTGATGAGGAGATGCTCGAGGCAAGGAGTGTCATCCTGGCTACCGGGATCGTGACCGGCAAATCGCTTCCGGGTGAGGATGAGTTACTGGGCCGCGGGGTGAGCTACTGTGCAACCTGCGATGCATCACTGTATCGCGGAAAGTCGGCGATCGTCATCGGTTACAGCAAAAAGGAAGAAAGAGAAGCCGCATTTCTATCTGAGGTCTGTAACGAGGTGATATATATCCCCGTTTACAAGGACGAAACCGAGCTGCCGGATAATGTCAGAGTGGTAAGAGAGCAGGTAAAAGAAATCCGTTCGGACGGAGACAAGCGTATCGTGATCACGTCGGAGGGTGAGTATGAGACAGATGGTGTTTTTGTGCTGAGGGATGCGATCGCCCCTGACAGGCTGGTTCCGGGACTGGAGACGGATGGTGGACATGTCGTGGTTGACCGTCACATGCAGACAAATCTCGACGGAGTTTTTGCCTGCGGGGATATCGCCGGGACACCGTATCAGTACATAAAGGCAGCGGGAGAAGGAAATGTTGCTGCGCTCGCCGCAGTAAAATATCTTGATGAAAAAGGAAAGTGAGGTAGAGATCATGGTAAAGAAGGTAAATGCAGAGCAGTTTGAAAACGAAGCAAAAAAAAGTGAAGTAGCGATTGTGGATTTCTCCGCAACATGGTGCGGACCGTGCCAGATGCTGGCACCCGTACTCGAACAGGTCAGCTCATCATTGGGTGACCGGGTTGACTTTTACAACGTTGATGTAGATGACGCACCGGAGTTGGCGGGAGAGTATAAGGTACAGTCGGTTCCGTGCCTGATACTCATGAAAAACGGAGAGTTGGTTGATCAATCCGTCGGTTTCAAGCCGGAACCTGCCATCAAAGGATGGATCGAGAGCCATCTTTAAGATCAGATTTTATGACCATGATAAAAGCCTTGCAAACGCAGGGCTTTTTTCGTATAATAAAACATAGGCATCGTATTATTCGGGATGTATGATTGTCGGAAGGTGCGGTTTAGCCTCACAAGAGGAGAGTAATGGAGGAGCCTATGGATTTTCAGAAGATTGTTGACAGTATGGGAGCTATGACGTGTATCGTTTCCGTGGAAAAACTCGAGGGAGATAGGTACGGCAAGGTCAAAATAGTTGCGGGCAACAAGGCATATATCGACTCCATTGAGAACCCTGCACCGGGTACGGAGATGCTCACCGACAAGTTTGTTCCCAATACGGAGTATACCAACTATCTTACCAGAGATCTGAACTTCGAAGACTATTGTTACCGCGCTGCGGTTCAGAAAAAATGTCTGCACTCCTATGTTCATCCCGACAGGATGAACGTATGGTTCAACATGAGCTTTCTTCCGGTTTTTCCTGATGAAGGAAACCTCTGTTATTGTATGTATATGATGGAAATAAACTTTGAGCCGAACTCGGAGCACATGTCAAACATCTCGGGCGAGATGGCTTCCGCGGTTCTCGAGACCACCATTAAGCTTCGTGGAACTGATGACTTCAGGGCGACGATAAAGGATGTTGTTGCCGATATCAGAGATATGTGTGATGCGGAGCATTGTTGTATACTTACGATGAATGAGTATGACAGGTCATGTGAGGTGCTCGGAGAGGCATTTTCTGATGGAACAGGTTTGAAATCCATGGATGAATACCTGGATGGTTTCTATGACATAGCGGAGTCATGGGAGGATACCATAGCAGGCAGCAACTGTCTTATTGTTAAAAACGAACAGGACATGGAGGTTGTCAGGGAGCGAAATCCGGTTTGGCATGCATCACTCACTGCTGCCGGCGGAGAGTCGATCGTTTTGTTCCCGCTCAAATCAAGAAACCAGCTTCTCGGATACATGTGGGCTATCAACTTTGATGCGGAAAACGCGGTAAAGATAAAAGAAACACTCGAGTTGACGACGTTTATTTTAGGGTCTGAGCTTGGAAACTATCTCCTTTTGGATCGATTAAAAATACTGAGCTCGAGGGATCTGTTGACCGGTGTACTGAACCGTAATGAGATGAACAATTACGTAGACAGTATGAGCGACGGGGACGAGTATACAGGTTCTGTCGGAGTTTGTTTTGCAGATCTGAACGGACTGAAAAAGGTCAATGACGAGGAAGGTCATCCCGCAGGTGATACTCTCTTAAAGGATGCTGCAAAGGCTCTCTGCGAGGTATTCGACGAGTCAGAGATATTTCGTGCCGGAGGTGATGAGTTCTCGATCATCGTCAGAGATGTAACAGCTGAGGAGATGCAGAAAAAGGTAGAACAGATCCGTGAGGCCGCCACTCATTATGACAAGGTATCATTTGCTCTGGGATGCAGTGTTGAGGCCGATTGTAAGAATGTTCGTCAGGCACTCAGAAATGCGGATTTGGATATGTACGAGGATAAAAAACGGTATTATAACGAGTTCCCTGACCGTAAACACAGGTAAATAGAATATGCGAAAAGCCTTGCGTGTGCGAGGCTTTTTTTGTTTTTCTTCTTGACAGGCTAATGACCATTTGCTATAATGTCGCTAATGTTAGTTAGCCATGGTAAGGATTGCGAAGGAGGCGATGCTATGACGACAAAGGAAAAGATAATGGACTCGGCATTGACACTTTTTTCGAGAAACGGATATAACGGAACAAGTGTAGAGCAGATAGCGGAGAGGGTCGGGATAAAAGCGCCGTCTCTTTATAAGCATTTTAAAGGAAAGGCGGATATCCTAAATAGTTTGGTTGATGTCGTGGATGCGCGTTATAATGAGATGTTCGGATCTGAGGAGCATATCGGAGAGCTCCCGGACAGTATTGATTCATTTATAAAAGACACCATGAAAAGAATAGATTTTACGATGCATGATCCCATGGTATTGAAAATGCGAAAGCTGGTCATCCAGGAGCAGTTCAGGGACGAGCGCCTGGCGGAGACCGCGAGCAGGCATCAACTCCACGGGATCCAAAGGATGTATACAAGAATAATAAAAGAAATGATGGATAAGGGTATGTTTGTTAAGGATGATCCGGAGCTCATGGCGATGGAGCTCACGGCGCCTGTTGTTCTGTATCTGGCGCAGGTTGACAGACAGCCGAAAACAGAGAAATCAGCATTCAAAAATATTGATAGACATTTAAGACATTTTTGCGAAACATATAAGGGGGAAAAATGGTGAACGAAACAAACGATATTTTGGTTATGAAAAATATCTCGAAGGAGTTTAAGGTATTAAACCGTCATGAAGGATTGAAGGGCAGCATAAAGGATCTTTTTTCCAGAGACTACAAATACATAAAGGCCGTGAATGATGTTTCTCTTACGGTAAAAAAGGGTGAGATCATCGGCTACCTCGGACCAAACGGAGCCGGTAAATCTACAACCATAAAAATGATGACGGGCGTTTTGGAGCCGACAACGGGAGAGATATTAGTAAACGGAAGAGTTCCGTACAAGGACAGAGTACATAACTCCGAAAACATAGGAGTAGTATTCGGACAGCGCAGTCAGCTTTGGTGGAACCTGCCACTCGTGGAGTCATTCAAGCTTCTCCGCGATATTTATATGGTTTCCGAAAAGGATTATCAGGATATGCTTGAGTTGTATTCAACACTTGTTGACATCGAGCCTATTCTTCATAAACCGGTGCGCCAGATGTCACTCGGTCAACGTACGCTGAGCGACATCCTGGCGGCCTTCCTGCATGATCCGGCCATAGTATTTTTAGATGAGCCGACTATCGGACTTGACGTATCGATGAAGGCAAAAATAAGAGAGCTTATCCTGGGACTTAACGAGAAAAAGGAAACGACAGTCATCCTTACAACGCACGATATGGGTGATGTCGACGCACTCTGCAAAAGAATAGTGATCATCGATGAAGGCAAAAAGATCTATGATAATGATATCGATCATCTGAAAAATTACTTCGGATCATATCGTACTCTTCGCATGCGTCTTGAGGACGGGACCTGGGATGAGAGAGTTATCGATGAAAAGAAGACTGATGTTATGCACGTGATCGCGGAGACTCAGAAGGAGCATAAGATAAAGGATATTCAGCTTGAGGAGATCTCAACTGAGGAGGTCATCAGAAAGATATATGAGGGAGAATCCTCCCGAGAGGAGGCGTCATGAAAAAACTGTTGGCGCTGACCAGAGCCGGAGTTATCGAGTCATTTCAGTTTCGACTGAGTATCCTCGTAACGATCTTCGGAAACCTGGTCTATCTTGCTCTCGTATTCTTTTTGTGGAGGGCGATATACGATTCCGCCGGGACAGATACGGTAGGCGGAATGACTTTTTACGATACCATGATTTATCTTGTACTCGCTACAGCCATGTTCAATCTCCTTGAGATGTTCATCATCTGGGAGATGAGCCGGGCGGTGCAGTCAGGTGAGATTGTTATGCATCTGTTGAAACCGATGCGTTATCGTAAATACACTTTTTGGAGTTATTCAGGTGGATATGTAATACATTTTTTACTTGAGTTTATACCTACATTTTTTGTGATAATGCTGGTAACAAACGGTGCGATACCGATGGGTATAAACCTTTTATACTTTGTTATATCACTGGCATTGGCATTGTTTCTTAATTACAATTTTGAGATGCTGATATCCCCGATATGTCTGTATACGGAGTCGACATGGGGTGTTAATATGGTAAAAGAAACCATCGTATTGCTTTTATCCGGCGCGATGATACCGCTCGCATTTTTCCCGGATTGGTTGAGAAATGTGGTTGAGTGGTTACCGTTCCGCGCTGTGTACGATATACCGTTATCGATACTTCTCGAGAAAAATAACACGACAGACTTTATGACCATGTTGATGAACCTCGGGATACAGGCCGCATGGTGTGTTGTACTGGCATTTTTCGGAAATCTTTTCTGGCATCGTGCCGTGAAAAAGATCACGGTAAATGGAGGGTGAGATATGGAAAAAACTATGATAAAAAAGAAACGCGGATTCCGTTTCTATATCTCGATATACAGAAAGATACTTGTGCAGGATTTGAAAAGTAAGATGGCCTTCCGGGCGGATTTCATTCTGTCTACTTTCGGTATGATACTTACAAATATAGCGGGATTCATTACTTTTATGATTCTGTTTCATAACTTCCCGAGTATCAACGGATGGAACTATCATCAGATGCTGTTTTTATACGGTTTTACTTTGATCGCTCTTACACCGGTTCAGTGTTTTTTTGATAACAACTGGAACCTGAGATTCATGGTGAGAACAGGTGATTTTATCAAGTATTGTTTCAGACCGATAAATGTATTTTTCTACTTTATATCCGAGGTGTTTGATATAAAGGGTGTCGGACAGTTTTTGTTCGGACTGGGAACATTGATCTATGCCTGGGCACATCTGGGTATCCCGGTGACGTTTATTACGATAACCGAAGTAATACTTTTTCTGATTACAGCATCGCTCTTTATGATAGCGATCATGAACGCTTCGGCGGCGACATGTTTTTGGATCATCAATTCAGGTTATGTGATGGTGATCATGTTCAGATTCAAGGACTTTGCGAAGTATCCGGCAAGCATTTTTAACAGTGTATTTAAATTCATTTTTTCATTTATTATACCGATTGCTTTTGTCGCTTACTACCCGAGTCTGGTTTTCATCACACCGGATCACGTGCCGTTACTTTCATGGCTATCACCGTTTATCGGGATAGTATTTTTCTGGCTCAGTTATAAGTTTTGGATGCTGGGCGTGAGACGGTATGATTTTACGGGGTCATGATAACATGAAAGATTTCACGAAATGGAGAGAGAAACTGAATGAAAAAGCATAGCACGATCAGTAATCTTGTTTACACGCTAAAACAGGTTTGGAGAGCGGATAAACCTCTCCTTGTTTTTGCGTTGTTTAAAAATGCGATCGAGCAGGTTTTCTACGTTTTTTTCTTTGTGTATCTGACGAAGTATATCTTTAATTGTATTGAGAATAATATCCCATATGAGAACCTGTTTTGGTTTCTGGTTATCGCCTGCTCGGGTCACATCGTGATACACTTTATCTGTGGGTGGTATGAGGCATATAAGAAGATAAAAAGGCCTGCGGTTTATAAACAGATTTTCCATCGAGTAATGGACATCTCTGATGATCTGGAATTAAAGGATTATGAGAATCCGGAGTTCTATGATAAGTATGCCAGAGCGCTCGATCAGTGTGTGGAGGAGTCGCTGGAGATCACCACAAAGACAGGTGTATATATCGGAAATGTAATCTCAACTATTATGTCACTTGTTATCGTGATAAGTGTTGATCCGGCATTTCTGTTTTTCCTTATCATACCGATGTTTGTAAGTCTCTATCTCGGCAGGAAAAACGCGAAATGTAACTATGACAGAGAGACAGATATAACTCGTGATAAAAGAACTGCGGACTATGTAAAAAGAGTTTATTATGAGAAAAAATATGCAGCCGAGGTGCGTCTGTTTGATATCAATTCCCTTATGCTAAAAAGGCAGGAAGAAGCTGTAGATAGGATGGAAAAGATATCGCTTAGATACAGATGGAAATCAGCATTTTATACCTTCCTTATGAAGGGAAGCTACTCGATACTTGCGGGTGTCTGTGCATTTTTCTATGTGGTACTGAAAGTAAAATACGGACATGTTTCCGATATGTCGAGTTACATCGCGATGATCACTGCGATGGCTTTCTCGACTGATCAGCTGAAGGATGCGGTGGAAAACAGAATCTATATCAGTAACGGATCTAAGCTCTTCCAAAACCTCAGAGAGTTCCTCGAGCAGGACAGGAAACCGAAGGAGCAAAAAACAGTTATTGAGGGAATCGAATCCGTCGAGCTTAAGGATGTTTCATTTACATATCCGGGTGCCGATAAGCCGACCATAGAGAACATAAACCTGAAATGGAATAAGGGAGAAAAGCTGGCGATCGTCGGATATAACGGTGCCGGAAAAACAACTCTTATTAAGCTTATCATGGGGCTTTATCCGGTAACAAAAGGTCAGATTCTCATAAACGGAAAAGACATAAATGATATCGATGCTGATGCGTACAGAAAGAGATTCGGAACAGTATTCCAGGATCTCCAAGTGTTCGCGATGACGCTCGCTGAGAATGTTATTATGAGAAGACCTGAGAGCGAAGCCGATTATGAAGCGGTAAAAACCGCACTTAAAAATGCTCAGTTTGATATCACGCACAGAGGTCTTACAAACGGACTTGATACGATGATAAGCCGTGAGTTTGACGAGGAGGGATTTGTCCCGTCAGGCGGTCAGGCACAGAAGATAGCGATAGCCAGAGTCTTTGCACAGAGTCCGGATATGGTTATCCTTGATGAGCCTTCATCAGCACTCGACCCTCTGGCAGAGTACAACATGTACAACAACATGATGAAACTGTCAGAAGGAAAAGGTGTGATCTTTATTTCTCACAGGCTTTCCTCCGCTCGTATGGCAGATCATATTTACCTTATGAAGGATGGAGGTATCGTCGAGCAAGGAAGTCATGAGGAAATGATGGAATTAAACGGACACTATCATGAGATGTTCTTACTGCAGGCTGAGAACTATCAGGATAGTATCCCTGAGGAGATGCTGAAAGGAGCGGTGGCGTACTATGGATAATAAAAACAACACCGTTTCTTTAGGACGGATGATAAAAAATACCTTCTTTATGATCAGATACGCGGCTAAATATGACAAGCCTCTGGTCGTAAAAATAATGCTTCTATTTATACTGTCAGAGGGTGGCTGGGCCGCAAACTCGACATTTATATTAAGAGCTATTATCAATGGTCTCACGGGAAATGCTGCCGTATCTGACATAATAATTGTGCTTTGCATCTCATTTGTTTTGGTGATTATTCTGGAGTGGACCGACCAGCTTATAAATGAGTGGTCGAAGGCAAAACTCATTAAACTCAGTGGGATAATCCAGAGAGATTTGATTGAGAAAAACAGCAGGATGGATCTCATTTATTACGATGATCCGGACTACTATGATACATATGTTATTGTTGCAAATAATGCGGATCAGATGATAGAAAAAACCGTCATGATAGTGAGCCGTATCCTTGCGGGAATAGCAGGATTAGCTGTGGCAGCGGTTCTGATATTCAGTATTGATCCGATACTTGCACTCTTCCCGATAGCAGGATTTACCATCAATCTTTTGACGAGATTCAAGATAGAAAGACTTGAGTATCAGTGGGATATCGCAAATAAAAAAGCACTCAGAAAGGCAGACTACTCAAAGAGAGTTTTTTATCAGCCGGAGTACGCCAAGGAATGTAAACTTACGGATGTAAAGAACCCTCTTCGCGAGCAATTTGATGAGGCTTTAGAGGAGGCGACAGCGGCAGGTAAAAAATACGCCCCTGCCCTTACATGGATATCACTTCTCAACTGGATATCGGTGTTTACAGTGTTCTCATTTTTTGCGGTGCCGGCTTATCTCGGATACCTTGCATTAGTAGTAAAAAAGATCGCGCTTGGAGAAGTTGCATCAGCAAATAATGCGTCAAACTTTGTACGAGGAAATCTGAATCAGATTAACTTTTGCTTGGTTGATTTCCAGCAGATCGGACAGTATGCAGAGAAGTTCAGAGTGATGCTTGACTATGAGCCGATCATAGAAAATGCGGATGGCGAAACACCGAAAACAGAAGCGCAGATCCTCACCCTGGAAAACATGAGCTTCCGTTATCCACACACGGAGAAGAATACTCTTAACGACATCTCGCTTTCGATCAAACCGGGTGAAAAGATCGCGATAGTGGGCGAGAACGGTGCGGGTAAAACTACATTTGTCAAGCTCCTTATGAGGCTTTATGATGTGACTGACGGTAGTATAAGATACGGCGATCATGACATCAGAGACTATGCTACAAATGAATACAGGAAAAAGATCAGTGCAGTATTTCAGGATTATAATATCTATGCGGGAACGATAGCCGAGAATGTTTTGATGAGAGAGACAAATCCTTCGTATAAAGATCAGGAGTTGGGTGCAAACAGTTTATCGGAGGAAGATAAAAAACGTGTAGTGGAAGCTCTTGAAAAGGCTGACTTCGGAAAGAAGCTGGCAAAGCTTCCTGACGGGATCAACACAGTTCTTACCAAGGAGTTTGACGAGTCGGGTACAAACCTCTCCGGTGGTGAGAGCCAAAAGATCGCGATCTCGAGGATATTTGCGAACAGTGGCGAAAGGACCATCTCAATTCTCGATGAGCCTTCATCCGCGCTGGATCCGGTATCGGAATATAAGCTGAATAAAAATTTGATTGAAAACGCAAAAGATGATACAATAATATTCATATCGCACAGACTGTCAACAACCAGGATGGCGGACAGAATATATCTCTTTGACAAGGGCTCCATCAAAGAGCAGGGAACACATGATGAGCTGATGCAGCAAAATGGTTTGTACAAGGAGATGTTCGACAGACAGGCGCAGAATTATTTGGTTTGATGTATACTGAGATGTATAAATCGGAAGGGGATTTATTGTATATGGACAGAGGATACAAAAAGATATGGGCGCTCGCTCTGGTGATGCTACTCACCGCGTGTGGTACGGCGACCGAGCTCGAGTCTGCTCCTACCGCCACACCGAAACCTGCAGGGGGGATCGATGCTCCCGGCTTTGAGCGTACCATGATGAA
The DNA here is from genome assembly GCA_000687695.1 of Lachnospiraceae bacterium P6B14. Classification (GTDB taxonomy): domain Bacteria; phylum Bacillota; class Clostridia; order Lachnospirales; family Lachnospiraceae; genus Eubacterium_F. Next base: position 28,352 of record JHWZ01000013.1, read on the forward strand.
CGCAGAGCGTGAGGCGAGCGGAGAGAAATATGTTCACGGTGAGGAGGGGTATTTCATGCTCTCCGATGAAGGAGCTGATCTGGAATTAAAGATGCAAAAAGGCCAGCGAACCGGGTGGGTTTATGCTGCGTCCACATCGATGGAGAGTGCTGCATATCTGAAAGACGGAAAGCAGATAAAGATCGATCCTTTTGATATACTGGATAAAACATACGGAGACGAAAAAGAAGAGGGTTATTTTTCCGAATCAAATAATAATCTTGTTGTGAGTGGTCATGGTCGTTATGTGGCAGCGACTCTGTCAAACGGATTCAGAGACAGAAATCAGGACTCCGGATATCGTGTTCTCACAGCTGCAAGAAACTGTGAAGACTTGAGTCCGGAACAGATAAAAGATGCGATAAAAACTCACGGTGCCATGACGATGGGGATCAAGGAAACCCACAATGGAAGAGGATTTAACGACGGATATTTTACTCAGTATGACAAGAATAATATTGACGATCATATAGTTGCTATCGTAGGCTGGGATGATCACTTCCCGAAGGAAATATTCGCAAAGACTCACTTTGTTGAGACTCCATCCCAGGACGGAGGATGGATTGTTCAGGACTCGCTCATAGGTTCTGATTATGTTTATATTTCTTATGATACAGAGCTTAAGGATAACTATATTTTTGAGAGCTCTAATGAGTATGGTGAGGTCGCATCATATGATTTCGGAAACGAAAAAACAATAAGCACGAAAGACGCTACTACTCTTGCGAATGTATTTCATAAAAAAGGGACAATAAAAGCTGTCGGAACATTTTTTACGAAGAATGATGAAAGCATCACGATAAGAATTGTTGATGAGAAATCCGGGGATGTCCTCCATGAGCAGACTGCGACAGAGGAGATAAAGGGTTACTATGTGATCCCGCTCGATAAAGAGATTGAGGTTTCGGATTACCGCGTTGAGGTCACCTATGACGGTGAGGCTCCTGTGGAGGGTGAAAAATGGTCCGACGGACATATCAAATATCGTCCGAAAAGTAAGAAGGGTCAGTCCTTTGTGAAATTGCAAGATAAATGGTACGATCTGGCGGAGAAAGGTACAAGAAAGAAGCTGGGTCTCGATTTCAATCCGAATAATGCATGTATAAAGGCGCTATACGCGTAAGCATCTGATTATGTTCACTAAACAAAAGTTAAAGATTACTTAATGTTTGAATGCTATAATTCCTAAGTAAGAAGGGTTAAGAAGTGTATCCAGACACCGATGGGGTGATCGGAACGGAGGAATTATGGCAGAGAGAAAAAAGAGTAACTTTGGAAAGTTTATGCTTTTGTGGGCGGGCGAGCTCGTATCCTCAATAGGAGGCGGACTCACCAGCTTCGGACTTGGCGTATATGTTTTTAATCAGACAGGAAGCGCGGCCGGGATGGCACTGATCACGCTACTCGGTTTCCTGCCTACGTTTGTATTCAGTGTGCCGGCGGGTGTCCTCGCTGACAGGTATGACAGACGTGTTCTCATGATGATAGGAGACGGCTTCTCGGCCCTCGGAATCATCTACATCCTGATCTGTATGATGCAGGGTGACTGTGCGATCTGGCAGATCGGTGTAGGTGTATTTATTAGTTCAACATTTCAAGCGCTGCTTGAGCCTGCCTATCTTGCTACGGTTACTGATCTGTTGACAAAGGAGGAGTTTTCCAGGGCGAACGGTCTTGTAAGTATCGCAGGTAACTCGCGTTATCTGATCTCTCCACTGATCGCGGGACTTCTTCTCAGCTTCAGTGATGTGAAGCTTTTGATGATCATTGACATCTGTACATTTTTCCTGACGGTGGCTTCGACCTTTGTTGTGAAAAAAGGAATTGAAACAAAAAAAGACGAAGAAAAGGAAGGTTTTTTCGAGAGCTTCAAAGCCGGTTGGAATGCGGTACACGGCAGACGAGGCGTATGGATTCTGATCCTGGTTTCGTCGGCAATAACACTTTTTATGGGAATGTTTCAGATACTCGCCGAGCCTATGGTTCTCGCGTTTTCGGATGCCAAAACTCTCGGTATCACGGAAACCATATGCGCGAGTGGAATGATGGTCTCGAGTATATTTTTGGGAATAATAGGAATAAAAAAGAATTATGTAAAAACACTTTCAATATCGTTAGCAATAGCCGGGGTGTTTATATTCGGTTTCGGGATATGGGAAAACATAGTACTTATCGCGATGTTTGGTTTCGGATTTTTCCTTATGTTACCTTTGCCGAATAACTGTCTGGATTATCTGGTAAGGACAAATATTCCCGATGAGCTTCAGGGGCGCGCATGGGGCTTTATAGGCTTTATATCAAAGATCGGATATCTGATCGCATTTGGAGCGTCGGGCCTGCTTTCAGACTTTCTGGGAGATGTGCTTAAGATCGGCGTTGGTCGTGGGGCCGCTCTGGTTGTGCAGGGTGCCGGTGTTCTCATGATCATTATTGCTCTTTTCATTCTGAGGCTTAAGAGTGTAAGGGAGCTGGAAAAATAAGGAGGCATTAAAAAATGGAAGAAAAGGTTATGCTTGAGATCAAAAACTACACCAAGACTTACGGTGAAGGAAAAAAGGCATGTGATGATGTCTCGCTCACTGTTATGAGTGGTGATATCTACGGTTTCATCGGACACAACGGAGCCGGTAAGTCTACCACCATCCGTGCCGTAGTGGGTGTACTTGATTTCACGGAAGGGGATATTTTTATCGACGGTCATTCCGTAAAGACAGAGGCGATGGAGTGTAAAAAGATCACTGCGTACATCCCCGATAACCCGGATCTTTATGAGAACCTGACAGGTATCCAGTATCTGAATTTTATTTCAGATGTTTTTGACATTGATGAAAAAACTCGTGAAGAAAGAATAAAAAAATACGGCGACATGTTTGAGATAACGAGTGCGCTCGGAGACCAGATTGGCTCGTATTCACATGGTATGAAGCAGAAGGTTGCCATCATCTCGGCGCTTATTCATGAGCCGAAACTCCTCGTGCTCGATGAGCCTTTCGTAGGACTCGATCCGAAAGCATCCTTTACTTTGAAGGAAGTAATGCGCGAGATGTGTGAGAGGGGCACAGCGATATTCTTCTCAACGCATGTACTTGATGTGGCGGAGAAGCTTTGTAATAAGGTTGCCATCATCAAGCAGGGAAAGATCATCTCCACAGGAACGATGGAAGAGATCACTGAAGGAAACTCACTCGAGGAAGCGTTCCTTGAGGTGGAGGGTGTGAAAGTAGATAAAGGCACGGAAAGTGAGGCTGAAAATGAATAAAAACATCCTGCTTTTAAAAACACTGCTCTTATCTACGAGCCAGATAAATAAACTCAAATACTGTAATGATAAAAAGAAAAAAGGTAAGATCATAGGCGGTATCGTCGGAGTAGTGGTCATATATCTTTTGATCATGGGCTTCGCGATCCTGACATGTATCGGATACGGTGTTACGGGTATGATCGATGCGGCGCCGGTAATGTGTGCTCTTATCATCAGTCTGCTCGCGTTTGTATTTACTCTGTTTAAAACAAACGGATATCTTTTCAATTTCAAGGAATACGACATGCTCATGAGTCTTCCTTTCGAACCGAAAAAGGTAGCTGCTTGTAAGTTTTTATACATGTATATAAAGAGTATGGCTTGGCATGTAAGTATATCCGTAGCGATGATGATAGGCTATGGTATATTTGCAAGGCCGGCTTTTTATGTCTATATTATTTGGGCAGTTCTGACTGTATTTTTACCGATCATACCGACCTTGATCGCTTCATTTTTCGGGTTTATAATTGCGAGGATCTTTGCGGGATTTAAGAAGAGAAATATCCTGCAAACAGTATTTACTTTTATTTTCGTTATTCTTGCCTTTTCATCCCGATTTTTAATTCAGGGAATGTTTGAGAATGATAAAGTAAAGGAAACTCTCCAGTCAGCTCAAGATTTGACAACAGGCGCGGCAAAAATATATCTTCCTGCGAGATGGTTTTCCGATGCGATAACAGCGGCGGATATCCTGTCGATAGTTCTTTTGATCGGAATAAGTGTTATTCTTTTTGCAGTATTATTTGCCATCGTGGGACGTTCCTACAGAAAGATAAACTCACAACTTAAAAACCATGCTGCTGCGAGAAACTTCAAGATGAAATCGCAGAAGAAAAAGAGCATTCTGAATACAATCGCGTATAAAGAGTTTAAAAGACTTACCGGATCGACAACCTATATGACAAACGGTGCAATGGGAGTGATACTGGCGACCGTACTCGGTGTGGTCACACTTTTTATCGGCTTTGACACGATCATCGGACTGGTGGTAAGGGGAGCAAAGTTTGATTACGCTGTGGTTCAGCCGGCTATTCCTTTTATCATTTTCTTCTTTATCGGGATGGTATCTACGACCTGCTGTTCACCTTCATTGGAGGGAAAGAATTATTGGATCATCCAGAGTTTGCCACTCGATAAAAGAAAGGTTTATCAGGGCAAGATGCTATTCAACATGTATATGGATGTGCCGGTTATGGTTCTCGCCACATTGTGCATGTGTATATCGTCCGGGGCTCCAATTCTTGACACGATACTGTACTTGATACTCGGGTTCTCGCTGTGCGCGTTTTCAACCACTTGGGGATGTGTCTGCGGTATAAAGCATATGAAGCTGGAGTGGGAGAATGAGATAGAGGTTGTCAAGCAGGGAGCGGCCGTGACCATCTATCTTCTTCCCAATATGTTTGTTACCATGATCTTTTCCGCGTTATCGGTAATCCTTGGAATATTCATAGGCAGGCTGGTACCGACTGTGATCTTTATAATCTTTTATTCGGGACTCGCAGTGATATGTTATTTAGGCGCTATGTCACTCGCAAGAAAACGAGGGTAATTTTTAGAGTATAAAAATACTCCGGAGCCAATCTGTGGTTCCGGAGTATTTTATTATTTAATAGTTATATATACAGTTGACTGAGTCATGTTTACCTGCTTGTATTGGTCGACCTTTACATGTATTGAATAGGTGCCCTTCGGGGCGCCTTTCTTTATTGTGACGACTCCTTTTTTTGATATTGATATATATTTCTTTTTTGATCCCTCGGTTGTATTTGTAAAGTGCATTTTGCCCTTGCCGTTCATTTTTTTAATGGTGGTTTTTTGCGCTTTCTTTTTAACATCCTTGTAGGAGAAAGAACTTTTTGTGATGTATACTCTCGCAAACTGATCATTGATCGAGGAGTGCGAGGGAGCCTTACTCACATAGGAATCATAATCAAGGTAAGCGGGCTCATCACCCTCTTTCCACTTGGCATAAACCGTGAAGTCTCCGTTCGGATATACGTTACGATATGCGGTGATCTTTTTTCCGCCACCGTTCTTTTCGGTATACCAGCCGTCAAAGGTATATCCCTGTCTGCGCGGCTTGGGAAGAAGTCCGTAGCTGGCGCCCTCATATACTATTTTTTTATCCGTCGGAGTGGTCCCGCCATCCGCGTCAAATCTGACGGTGAAGCTCTTTACGGAAGATAGCTTCGACAGATCAGTAGGCAGGATTTCACGAATGTCATAGTTATGATTCTTATCGTTTTTTCCGTCTTTGGCATCGAGAGGATAGGTATTCCAGTCGACAGACGGGTTTCCATTCAGGGTTTTTACCTTTACTTTATTTCCGTCAACCTTTACCGAGTATACCAGCGCATAGTGACCGGCTGAGAAGTGAAGTACATCACCCGGTTGGATCTCATATGAGCCGCCGGCATATACTGTATCGCTCCACTTGATCTCATCAAGGTTGCCGGTGTAACCCAGACACTCTCTGGGAATCCCCGCCATATTCAGACACCAATCACAGTAGTTTCCGCACCAGCCGCCATAGCCGTACTTATACTGACTCTTATCCACGAGGTCTTTCATACCCCACTGCCAGTCGGGAAGTCCGGAATAGTAATTATATTCGGTGTAGTATTCGCCACCCTTTTTGTTGTAGCCGTGCATTTCTTTTTCGCTGTTTCCCTGATGATAGTTTAGCTGTGAAACACCGATATTAAGAGCATCGGTAACGAGATTTCCCGAGTATCTCACATCGTGAAGCTGCTTATAAAAAATGCCTTTTTTGTATGTGGAGGAGAAGTCGGGGTGTAAAAAATAAGCTCCGCGAAAAACGAAGCATCCGTGCTTGACATTTTTGCGACCGCCGAGATAGTTTACGGTCTCAAGCGCGTCGCAATTCTGAAATGCACCATCATTGATTATCTTAACGCTTGCCGGGATGGTTATTTCCGTCAGTGTTCTGCGGCTGGAGCATGCGTATTCACCGATGGAGGTGACCGTCATCCCGTCGATTTCTGCAGGGATATCGGGGCCCGTAAACTCTCTCGGGAAGTAATCAATCTGATTAAGTTTTCTGTTGATACCCCAACGAAGTCCGTCCGGACCGGTGACATATTCAGTTTCACCCTCAGTGTAAGCAGCTGCACTGAGGGTGTTATTTGAGCCTGAAATAAGATCAGATAAGTATTCAAGATTAAGTCTGTCGCAACGGTGATCACTTGCGCTCATCCCGGCGATCTGACAGTTAAAGTAACCAAGCGGGTCATCTTTTTCGGAATATGTATTGTCAATCCAGATCCATTTGCTGTCAATATAAGCGACATTGAAAACGTGATCTATTTTTTCTCCTTCTTTTTGTACCCGGTGAACGTGGATACAGGGGATGCCGGCACAGGCAAAAAGTGCCTGGGTGAGGTTTCCGTATCCGCCACAGGTTGTCATGGCAGTCTCGCCATCGTGCTCGCTTTTTTTCCAGGTGATCAGGTTATAGGCGTCGGTGTATTTTTTAATAGGGAATACTTCCTTGTCTTCATCATGAGTCTTTCGCCACTCCTGGAATTTCTCCATCCAGGAATCGTTATAATGAAGATGGGCTACGATCCAACGACTGATTGCTTTGGCCTTGTCCATATCGGTTTTCCAACCTTCAGTGATCAGCTTTGCCTGGTTCTCAACGACGGTCCATTCTTCGTCTGTATACTTATGATGACCGTTTCCTTCCTCATCCGGAACCCATTGGTTTTTAGCCTCGCGTACGTGCTCCACATAGTACTGCGGATCCTGCGTTTTCAGATAGGCCAGCGTGTCGGTAAAGGTCTTCATTTCCTGTGCCCAGGTTTTGTCGGGATTATTTACAACGGTTTTTAGATTATTTGAGTCCCAAAAGAGAAGGTTTTCACGAACGTAACCGTTTTTCATCTTGAAGCCCTTCGGGAACACAACCTTTTTCAGATTCGGACAGCCCCCAAAGGCGTAGCGTTCGATTTTTTTTACCGAGGAGGGGATATTGGCTGTCTTGATATTTTTGTTATTGCAGAAGGCGGATTTACCGATTATCTTAACCTTTTTTCCCGCGATCTTTTTCGGAATGTAATTAAGACCCGCAGACCAGGTGATCATGGACTTTTCTTTATCAAACCCGACCCACTTCCCTTTGATCTTGTAGTATTTAACCTTGGCCGCGGCCTGCCGCGTAGCGGGTGCGACACCCACACTGAGTCCCAAAGATAGGGTTATTGCCAAAAATACGCCGATACTCTTTGATACGATCCTATTTTTGATAATCATAAAGCACGTCCTCCCGAAAAAAAAGATATATACAACATCATATCATGTTTGCACATAAATGTAAAGACTCCCCAAATACCCCTTTACAATGCACGGGAAAAAGATTATAATCTATATGTTTGGAGGAGTATTATGCGAGAAGTACTTTTAACGATTCAGTATATAAGCATCGCGGGTGTTTTTATCGAGAGCCTGATAGTGGTCAGCAACTGGAAAAAGCCCCTGCACACTTATTTGTTTTTGAGCTGCCTGGCAACTCTTGTAAACAACCTCGGATATCTGTTTGAGATGACTTCAAAGACCAGAGATGAATATGTGGTCGCATTGAAGATCTCTTATGCGGGACGAGTGTGGTTTACATTCTTTATGTTTTTGTTTATCTGTGAACTGGCCGGGAAACGGGTACCGACTATTGTTAAAGGAATTCTGATCGCTGCTCATACGGGAATATATACAGTTTCTTTTGTTATAGGCAGCGGGAATTTTTACTATCGAAGAATGCAATTTTCAACAGGAGGTATATTCCCGAGACTGACGCATGAAAACGGAGTTGTATACATAGTATTTCTTTCGATGCAGATTCTCTATATCATCATCGGGCTGACGATATTATTCACAACCAGAAAAAAACAAAGGAGAATAAACAAGGCCAGAAAGAGAATAGATGTTATCATCATATCCGTTCTGGTGGAAGCGTTGTTCTATATACTTCAGGTGATGGGTATCGGTACGCTTACCGAAGAGTATGACATAACCATGCTGGGATACTTTATCGGAACTCTCATAATGCTCTTTGCCATAGTGAAGTATGATCTTTTGGGTACGAGTGAGATCGCCAGAGACTTTGTGGTTGATCGACTTGCAGAGGGTATATTTGCAACTGATACATCCGGTGAGATACAGTATTACAACGCACCGATGAAAACACTTTTTCCCGAAATAGAAAAGAATCCTGAAAGCGTATATAAGTTTGTAAAAAGAGCGGTTGAACGTGATGAAAGTATCAACGTAAATAAACGTGTTTATATACCCGAGGAAAACGATCTTGTGTACGAGGGAGAGGGTATAGGAAAACTGTATGCGCTCGTAGATGAGACGGAGCATTTCAGATATATGGCTGAGCTTGAGGAGCAGAAAGCTCTCGCCGATCAGGCGAATCAGGCGAAGTCATCCTTCCTCGCAAATATGTCTCATGAGATCCGTACTCCGATCAATGCGGTGCTCGGTATGGATGAGATGATACTGAGAGAGAGCAGAGAAACCCAGACGAAGAAGTATGCTACGGACATCATGTCCGCGGGCAAGACTTTGCTTTCCCTGATCAATGATATCCTCGATCTGTCAAAGATAGAAGAAGGAAAAATGGAGATCATACCTGTACAGTATGAGCTCGCATCCATTATAAATGATCTGTTAAATATGGTAAGAGAACGAGCTGAAAAGAAAGGATTAAAGCTCGAAATAGATGTAGATGAAAAGACGCCGTTTCTTCTTTACGGTGATGAGATCCGCATCAGACAGTGTGCGTTGAACCTTCTTACAAATGCGGTCAAGTATACCGAAGAGGGAACAGTCAAACTATCTGTTTCTTTTGAAAAGAAAGATGAAGAACATATATTACTTAATATAAGAGTCAGTGACACGGGAATCGGTATCAGGCAGGAGGATTTGAAAAAACTCTTTGAGACCTTCACGCGTATCGAGGAAAAGAGAAACCGAACCATCGAGGGTACCGGTCTGGGTATGAACATAACTCAGGAGTTACTCAGCCTGATGGGAAGCAAGCTCGATGTAAGTAGTGAGTACGGAAAAGGTTCCGAGTTCTCATTTACAGTGGAGCAGAAGGTTTGCGGATGGAACGAGATAGGTGATTATGCAAGCCGTTTTGAAAATGAAAAGGAGCATAAATATAATGTTCTTTTCCATGCACCGAACGCGAGCATACTTGTTGTGGATGATACGGAGGTTAACTTATCTGTTATCGAGAACCTCCTTAAGAGAACCAAGATCAAAGTTGATACGGCATCATCCGGAAAGGCTGCATTGAAGCTGGCGGAAGAAAAACAATATGATATTATCCTTCTCGATCATATGATGCCTGAGATGGATGGAATCGAGACGCTGCACCATATGAAGGAGTCGGGTAAAAATACCGAGACGCCGACTGTGGCACTGACTGCGAATGCTGTATCCGGAGCCAGAGAGAAGTATTTGGAAGCTGGCTTTACTACTTATATGTCAAAGCCTGTTGACGGAGAAAAACTGGAAAAACTGCTTTGTGATCTTCTTCCTGATAACAAGCTGGAAATGTATGAGATGGGTACGGACGAAGCCGGCTTCGATTTTGTTCCCGACAAAGAGAGCACGGATAAAATTCCCGAGTGGCTTTTTGAAGTACAGGGAATAAATGTCAGTGACGGAGTCAGATTCGGTGGCGGACAGGATGGATTTTTATCTATCCTGAATGTGTTCTATCGCACGGCAGAAAGCAATGCCGACGAGATAGAAAAGCTGTATAATGATAATGATATAGAAAACTATACGATAAAGGTTCATGCATTAAAAAGTGCTTCAAGGATAGTTGGAGCGGCAGAGATATCCGAGCTTGCAAAAAGCCTGGAGATGGCAGGCAAAAACGGTGATAAAGAGTATATGGATGAGCATACCAAAGAACTGTTGGATATGTATCGTACGCTTAAAAAAGATCTGGGACAACTTGAAGCTACGAATGAAAACAGTGAAAAAGATAAACCTGAGCTTGGCGGCGCGGAGCTAAAGGAGGCCTACCAGACTATTATCGAGATCGCGGGAAGCATGGACTTCGATATGATGGATGGGATACTGAAAGATCTGGATAATTACAGACTGCCTGAGAAGGATATAGAACTGTTAAAAGAAATCAAAGCATTATGTCTTGATATGAATTGGGATGAGATCAAAACAAGAGTACAGGAGGTTATGTAAATGAGCGATTCAAACGAAGCAGGACAGGTTACTATCATCAGTGCGACAGAGAGCTTCCTTGCAAAAAGTCTGATATCGAAGTTCCAGGGAAACGATATAAAGACTGTTTTTGTTCATGCAAAAATAAAGGATATAGAGGATGTCCTTGAGGACACGGAGCTGTTCATATTGTACATGAGCGAGGGCATGGATGAGATCGCGGACACGCTCGTGTATCTGAAGGATGTGGTCAGTGACAGGGATATCGGACTGATACTTATCGGTGAGCTCGATCAGTATGAGTTTGTGAAAAAGATCATCCCCGAGCAGAGCATACTGGAATGTTATATGAGACCGTTGGACATCGATCTCCTTATGAAAAACGTAAATACATATCTGGAAAAAAATACCGGTGAAAACCGAAAGAAAACAGTCATGATAGTAGACGATGACCTGACCTATATGTGGACGATCAGAGAGTGGCTCGGCGGTATTTATCATATACGCATGGCAAATAATGGAGTCCAGGCTATATCGCAGCTTGCAAAGAACAAAGTGGATCTGGTTCTGCTTGATTACGAGATGCCGATAGCAAACGGACCGCAGGTTGCGTCAATGCTTAAAAATGATTCGGACACGGGCAATATCCCTGTTATGTTTTTGACGAGTCATGGAGATAAAGAAAGTGTGCTCTCAGTAGTAAATCTGGAGCCGGCTGATTATTTATTAAAGACTATCGATAAAGATGGACTGATAGCTAAACTCGAGGCATTTTTTGAAAAGAGGTAACATATAATGCGACCTGAAAAAAACTCTTGACACATTCGGTTTCATATGTTATGATACATAGCGTTGAGGCAAAGGCGTCTCGGAGAAATCCGGGGCGCCTTTTACTTTTTTTGGAGGAAATCATGAATTCCATTCACGAAGAATGCGGGGTGTTCGGAGTGTATGCAGATACGGCCTACGCAGTTGCGAAGGATGTTTACTACGGTCTGTACTCACTTCAACATCGCGGACAGGAAAGCTGTGGCATCGTAGTATGTGACGACGGCTTATTCTTCTCACACAAGGATCTCGGAGAGGTTCGTACTGTCTTTGACGGAGAGACACTGGACAAGCTCCCCACGGGGACGATGGGTATAGGGCATGTCAGATACTCGACGACAGGCGGTGACGGGAGGAATAACTGTCAGCCTATGGAGGTCAACCACCAGAAGGGTAGGATGGCTCTTGCGCACAACGGAAATATCAGTAACGCTTTTGAGCTTAGGAGTGAACTCGAGCTCGGCGGCGCTATATTTCATTCAACCTCAGATACGGAGATCATAGCTTATCTTGTGACGAGAGAGAGGCTCGTTCATCCGTCGATCGAGGAAGCGGTGCTTGCGACGATGTCTCATCTGGAGGGTGCGTATTCGCTCGTGCTGATGTCCGCGACTAAGCTTATCGCCGCTCGTGATCCTCATGGTTTCAGGCCACTTTGTTATGGAAAAAAGGACGACGGTCACTATGTTGTAGCGTCGGAGAGCTGTGCACTGGAGGCGGTGGGAGCCGAGTTTATCAGGGACTTGAGTCCCGGCGAGGTTCTGGTCTTCGGACAGTCCGATGAAAAAGCATTTTCATCTGCGCCTGCCAGAAACGGTGTATCCATCACAAAGGAAGCACCGGGCATCATAAGCTATATGGGTCATGTACAAAAGAAAGAAAAAAAGACATGCATATTCGAGTATATCTACTTTGCCAGACCGGACTCGGTAATTGACGGTGTATCCGTACATGAAGCCAGGCTCCGTGCCGGAAGGATATTGGCGAGAAATGATTCGGAGAGTATCGCCGATGTGGTAGTAGGTGTACCGGACTCAGGGCTCGATGCAGCTCTCGGGTATTCTTTGGAATCAGGTATACCTTATGGCATAGGCCTTATTAAAAATAAATATATTGGAAGAACTTTCATCTCTCCCACTCAGGAGGAGAGAGTGAATCAGGTACGGATCAAGCTTAATCCGGTCCGTTCGACTGTAGAAGGGAAGAGGATTATTCTCATAGATGACTCCATTGTCCGAGGTACAACCAGCGGACACATAGTAAAACTCCTTAGAGAAGCGGGAGCAAAGGAGATACATATGCGTATCTCCGCGCCTCCGTTTCTGCATCCGTGTTACTACGGAACAGATATCGATTCGGAGGAAAACCTCATCGCCTGTCATCACTCGGTTGATGAGATCGCAGAGCTCATAGGAGCAGATTCTCTAAGTTATTTACCGGTTGATTCGCTTCACGAGTTGATCGGAAGTAATGACTTTTGTAACGCATGTTTTACAGGGGCGTATCCTACGCCGGTGCCCGAAAATACGGAGAAAAATCGGTTTGAACAACCTCTTTCCAAGAGGAATAATAAGTGAATAAATATTTGATAATTTTTAACAAGTGTAAAAAAATAGTTGACAAAATAGTTTAACTATGTTATGATGTGTTTCGTTGAGGCAAGGGCGTCTCGGTTTTGTGACCGAGGCGCCTTTTGTTTTATACAAAAAAAAGAAACGGAGGATGATAGTATGGACGATTTAATTCAGCTGATGGACGGAAAACTTTTTGGAGTCTGGTTCCTTATCGGCGCAGCACTCGTCTTTTGGATGCAGGCGGGATTTGCAATGGTGGAGTCAGGATTTGCCAGGGCAAAGAATGCCGGCAATATTCTGATGAAGAACCTGATGGACTTCTGTATCGGGTGCGTGGTATTTATCCTGATCGGGTTTGGCCTTCTCCTGGGGGAAGATATGGTCGGACTGATCGGACAGCCCGGACTTGATATTTTTACAAATTATGCGAACTTCGATTGGTCAAACTTCGTGTTCAACCTCGTGTTCTGCGCGACCACAGCGACCATCGTTTCGGGAGCGATGGCAGAGAGGACAAAGTTCCTCAGCTACTGTGTTTATTCAGCAGTTATCTCAGCACTTATCTACCCGATCGAGGCACACTGGATCTGGGGCGGCGGCTGGCTTGCCGAGATGGGCTTTCATGATTTTGCAGGGTCATGTGCCATCCATATGGTCGGCGGTATCGCAGCCCTCGTGGGAGCGATCATGGTCGGCCCGCGTATCGGTAAGTTTGAGAGAGATAAAAACGGCAAGGTTATCAAGGTTAACGCCTTCCCCGGTCACAACCTGGTGATCGGCGCCCTGGGTGTATTCATCCTGTGGCTCGGTTGGTACGGATTCAACGGTGCGGCATGTACCACAACGGAGCAGCTCGCATCAGTGTTTGTAACAACCACTATCGCACCTTCAGTTGCGACTGTAATATGTATGATCTTTACCTGGATCAGATATGGCAAGCCGGATGTTTCGATGTGTCTGAACGCATCACTTGCAGGATTGGTTGCCATCACTGCTCCATGTGATGTAACAGATGCTACGGGATCTATTGTTATCGGTGCTGTTGCAGGACTTTTGGTAATCTTCGGTGTATGGCTGCTTGATCACAAGCTTCATATAGACGACCCGGTTGGTGCCGTAGCGGTTCATATGATGAATGGTATCTGGGGTACCATTGCAACAGGACTTTTTGCTACAGCAAGTGCACCGGGCTTTGAGCTCGCAGGTATCAAGGAAGGTCTTTTCTACGGAGGAGGCTTCGAGCAGCTGTGGATCCAGTTGGTAGGTTTTGCAAGTGTTGCTGCTTGGGCAGCGATCGGAATGCTTATCGTATTCGGTATCATCAAGCTTATATTTGGCTTGAGGGTTAGCGAGGAAGAAGAGCTCGAGGGTCTCGACCTTACCGAGCATGGTCTGGCAAGTGCTTACTCAGGTTTCTCCATCATGGATGTATCCGCAGGTGGAATGATCGCAAACGAGAATACAAACCTCGGTGTTGCGGCGTATGAGGATGCGAGTGAGGCGATGCGAAACGCGGCGGTTCCGGTTGAAAATGTTGCAAAGACACTCGAAGGAACTATCCCGGATTCGGGTATTTATAAGGTGGTTATCATCACCAAGCTGTCGCGCTATGACAAGATGAAGAGAGCGCTTAACAGCCTCGGTGTAACCGGTATCACCGTTACGCAGGTCAGCGGTTGCGGTATCCAGAAGGGTGCCGGCGAGATGTACCGTGGAGTCGAGATGGATATGACACTCCTTCCAAAGATCAAGCTGGAGGTAGTAGTCAGCGGAATCCCGGTAGACAGCGTGATCGAGGCTGCAAAGAAGACTCTCTATACCGGAAAGATCGGCGATGGAAAGGTCTTTGTATATCCTGTAACACGTGTCGTAAAGATCCGTACAGGCGAGGAAGATTTCGCGGCTCTGCAGGATGTAGAATAAGATGTGATGTAAAAAAATACATATATAGGAGGACATCGGTTGACGGTGTCCTCTTTTTTTAGTATAATCAGAGAGTTGACATTAAAAAAACAAAGAGGAGGTTTATGTCAATGCTACTTGAAGCGAAAAAGTTAAACAAGAGCTTTGGAGAAAAGCATGTCCTTAAAGATGTGGAGTTCTCCGTTAAAAGCGGACAGGCGCTGGGATTACTTGGTCGAAACGGCGCAGGAAAAACGACGACCATAAGAATTCTCATGGATGTGTTCGGAGCTGATTCGGGTGAGATTTTACTCGATGGTAAGCCTATCGACCACAAAAGTGTGACAAAGGGGTATCTTCCGGAGGAGAGAGGCCTGTATCCGAAGAAAAAAATAGGTGATCAGCTTGTCTATCTCGCGAGACTGAAAGGCATGAGCAAGTCCGAAGCCGTAGCCGGTGTCGACAAATGGTTAAAAAAGCTTGGTATGCTCCAGCATAGAGATCAGAGGCTCGATACTCTTTCAAAGGGTAATCAGCAAAAGATTCAGCTCGTTACGGCAGTTATTCATGATCCCGAGATCGTGATACTCGATGAGCCCTTCTCAGGACTTGATCCTGTAAACGCGATGGTTCTCGAGGATGTGGTAAAGAGTCAGATTGATAAAGGAAAGATAGTTCTCTTTTCCAGTCACCAGATGAATTATGTCGAGGAGTTCTGCGACAACATCGCTATCCTGAACGACGGACATATCGTGCTCGATGGCGAGATTCGTGAGATAAAAAGAAGCTACACCAGAGACAAGCTCGTTATCAAAAGTGAAAAAGCAGAGGATATTCAGAAGGCTTTTGGCGATGATTGCAAGCTGAAAGAAGACGGTTCTCTTATTTTAAAAATGTCAAGTCCCGATGATAAAAAGCAGCTTATGCAGAAGATCGCATCCGAATATGATGTGGATGAGATCCGTGTATATGAGCCGTCGATGAATGATATATTCGTTGAGTATACCGGAGAAGATAAGGGAGGTGATGACAGTGAAACAGTTTAAGACCGTATTTGGATATGAGCTTATGACTCAGATTAAAAATAAGGCTTTTATCGGTGTTACTATTTTCCTCGTAGTTGTCATCGCCGGAGCTTTGTTTTTGCCTCGTATATTTGCTTCCGACTCGTCAAATGAGGGATCGGAGAAAGAGGGTAAAACCGCAAAGCTTGCTATCCTGGTTGAGGGTGACGTGGATAAAGAGCTGGCAGAGCAGGTTTTTACAGAGGAAGCTCAGGCACAAGACCGCGAGCTCGCAGTGGAAACCAGTCTTGATGCTCTCAAAGAAAAGGTTATGTCGGGTGATTATGTTTGCGGATATGCCATCCATGACCTGAAGAATTATACTTATTATGTGGAAACACTGAGTGTATATGATACAAATGAAGCAAGTAATGCCGCAATGATGAGGCTGAATTATTATACTATGATGAAGCAGAGTGGCATGAGTCTTGACGAGATAAAAAAGGCAGCGGATATTACTATCGAGGGCGTACCTGAGGTACTCGGAAACGATCAGTCGCAGAATTATTTCTATACATATATCATGATATTTGCGCTTTACATGATCATCCTTCTTTACGGACAGATGGTTGCTACAAGTGTTGCGAGCGAGAAGAGCTCTCGCGCGATGGAGGTTTTGATAACATCGGCGAAGCCTGTCTCTCTGATGTTCGGAAAGATACTCGCTGCATGCTCGGCCGGTATGGGACAGCTGATCCTGATATTCGGAACTGCGTTTGTATGTTACAACGTAAATAAGGAATATCTGGAGGGCATATTTATCTTCAATTCGATATTCAATATTCCGGCAAGTATGATACTGTTTATGCTTTTGTTCTTCCTGCTGGGATTCCTTCTGTACGCTATGATGTTCGGTGCCATCGGCTCCATGGCTACAAAAGTAGAGGATATAAATACACTTCAAACACCCGTGACTATGTTGTTTGTGATAGCTTTTATGATCGTTATTTTTGGAATGAACGGAGATGTTAATTCACCTATCATGGTGGTGGCATCTTATATACCGTTTACCTCACCGATGGCTATGTTTACGCGAGTTGTAATGGGAGATATAATGTGGTATGAGATTGCTGCATCTGTTGCGATCCTGGTCGCATCGACGATTGGTATCGGTATCCTTTCAGCAAGGATCTACCGCGCAGGTGTACTCCATTATGGAAAAGCACCGAAGTTTATGGAGATGTTAGCTAAGGCAAAGAACTGAAAAACCTTGCCTTTTGCCCGAACTTGTGTTATAATTTACAAAATTTTTTGTAGGAGGCAAAGACTCTTATCATGACTATTTTTCCATCTTTGGAGCAGGTCAGGGATTTCGCTTCAAAAAAAGAATATGATATCGTACCTATAAGCATGGAGATTCTGTCGGATTTTATCACTCCGATAGAGGCCATGCGTATACTTCAGAATATCTCGACTCATTGCTTTATGCTTGAGTCGGCTCTCGCTCAGGAGCATTGGGGACGCTATACATTTATGGGCTTTGATCCGAAGCTCGATATCACCTGTATCGACGGACATCTCGAGGCGGGCGATCTTTTCAATATCGAAACGGACAACCCCTCGGCATTTTTACGTGATATCCTGAAAAAATACCGCGCACCCCGTCTCCCGGAGTTGCCTCCGTTTACGGGCGGCCTGGTAGGCTACTTTGCTTTTGACTATCTGGGGTATTCGGAGCCTACGATCCGTGTTGATGTGGAAGATGAGGAAGCGTTCAAGGATGTCGACCTGATGCTTTTTGATAAGGTCATTGCCTTCGATCATGTAAAACAAAAGATAATACTGATCGTAAACATAAAGCTCGAGGATATCGAGACCTCATATAACAAGGCAGTTGTCGAGCTGAATCAGATAAAGGATCTTCTTAAAAACGGCGAGAAAAAACAAGACTGCTCCGGTCATATCACCGGCGAGGTTGAGGCTCTTTTTTCGGAAGAAGAATACTGCGAGATGGTTGAAAAAGGAAAGAGCTACATACGCGAGGGAGATATCTTCCAGATCGTACTTTCCAACCGTCTTTCGGCGCCGTTTGAGGGTAGTCTTTTAAACACTTATCGTATGTTACGTACCATCAATCCGTCTCCGTATATGTTCTATTTTTCGGGAACGGATGTCGAGGTTGCGGGCGCGTCACCGGAGACACTTGTGAAGCTCGAGGATGGTATTCTTCATACCTTCCCTCTGGCGGGTTCACGTCCGAGAGGTACCACTGATGAGGAAGACAAGGCGTTGGAAAAAGAGCTTCTTGCTGATGAAAAAGAGCTCGCTGAGCACAACATGCTTGTTGATCTCGGAAGAAATGACATCGGTCGTATTTCTAAGTTCGGAACCGTAGAGGTTGAGACGCTACGAGAGGTGCAACGTTACTCACACATCATGCACATCGGCTCGACTGTCCGCGGTGAGATACGTGATGACAAGGACGCTCTTTCTGCCATCGAGGCGATACTTCCCGCCGGAACACTTTCCGGTGCGCCGAAGATCCGCGCATGCCAGCTTATCGGCGAACTTGAGAACAACAAAAGAGGTATTTACGGCGGAGCGATCGGTTACATCGATTTCACCGGAAATATGGATACGTGTATCGCGATCCGTATCGCATACAAGAAAAATAACAAGGTCTTCATCCGAAGCGGAGCGGGCATCGTCGCAGACAGTGTGCCCGAGACCGAGTATGTGGAGAGCCTGAATAAAGCGCGTGCCGTGATCACTGCGCTGGAGCGTGCAGAGGAGGAAGACAAATGATTCTTTTGATAGATAACTATGACAGCTTTTCCTACAATTTGTACCAAATGATAGGTTCAATAGATCCCGATATCAAGGTGGTTAGAAATGACGCACTGACAACATCCGAGATCAGAGATATGCACCCGACCTGTATCATTCTTTCACCGGGACCGGGTCGTCCCGTTGACGCAGGTATTTGCGAGGATGTGGTGCGTGATCTGTCGGGAGAGTTCCCTATTCTCGGAGTATGTCTCGGTCACCAGGCGATATGTGAAGCCTTCGGTGCGACAGTAACATATGCAAAAACTCTGATGCACGGCAAGCAGTCAGAGACAGAGTTTGATACTGACTGTCCTGTATTTGCATCGTTACCGAAGAGTGCTCCGGTAGGAAGATATCATTCACTTTCAGTTGATAAAAAAACAATTCCGGACGAGCTTAAGATAACAGCAACTGCTGATGACGGAGAGGTTATGGCGCTGTGTCACAAAACACTCCCCGTATACGGACTCCAGTTTCATCCGGAATCAATTCTTACCCCATATGGTCGTCAGATGCTCGAAAACTTTTTAGAGGAGAGTCGTCGTTTCAAGGCTCGTCAGTATGATGCGAGCAACTATGGAATCTGATCAGCAAGGTTAATAAGGGAGTTGCATCATGAAACGTAGAGGGATTCTGTCTGTTTTTGTATGTCTTGTTTTGGTATTTTCTTTGATACCAACATATATTCCAAACGAGGTTATTTCAAGAGCATCATCTGCTCAAGATTTCAAGAATAATATAGCGACTGTTTCATCAAACAACATCGGAACCGAGCTCAAGGACTACGCTGTTCATTGCATACAGGCGTCTGTTACTGATCCAAAAGTAGGTTCCATGGGCGGAGAGTGGGCGGTACTCACACTCGGAAAAACAGGAAGTGCTACAGATGAGTTCAAAAACAAATACCGCGCAAGTGTAAAATCGACGGTTTCATCGGCAACTAACGGAAAGCTGAACTCATCAAGGGCGACAGATAATGAACGAGTTATGATCGCGCTCTCTGCTATCGGGGACAGTGTGGTAGTGGACGGCGTCGACCTCGCGGATCCGCTCTATGATTTTTCATATACGACAAAGCAGGGGATAAACGGAGCCATATATGGGCTTATAGCACTCGACATGTCGGGTTACTATAAGGTAACTGAGGCTGAGAACCAGACGAGTGCAGAGGATCCGGTTTCCGTCAGAGACGACCTGCTCAGATTTATTCTGGGTAGAGAGTTGTCCGGAGGTGGATGGGTACTTGGAGCAGGAACAAATCCCGATCCTGATATAACGTTTATGGTTATCCAGGCGCTCGCTCCTTACTACACGAAGGATGCTTCGGTTAAGGCAGCGGTTGACAGAGCACTCGCAGTTATGAGCGAAAAGCAGGATGAAAACGGCGGATTTTCTACTGCGTCTTCCATGGGTGCTACAGCATCATCTGAGTCTGTATCACAGGCGATCACGGCACTTGCTTCGCTCGGCATCGATCCGGGAACTGATACCCGTTTTATTAAAAATAACAAGTCACTTGTTGATAACCTTCTCTCCTATAAGGTAAGTGGAGGGTTTGCACATACGGGAACTGCATATAATCAAATGGCTACCGAGCAGGCTGCTTATGCGTGTGTGGCGCTGTGGTTACTGGACAGTGGCAAGCATTTATATGACAGGTCGGGTGAGATCTACAGAGCACCGGCAGGAACTCCGACGCCGATTCCCTCACCGACTATAACACCATCTGCAGCGCCGACTATAGTGCCGACTGCCACACCGAGTGCGACTCCTACATCAGACCCCACGCCGACAGTATCACCTCAGACAAAAATAAACGGTGTAACATATGAGGAAGGTAAGTCAGGTGCGGTAATAAAGAAGATTCCGAATAAAGTGGCAGTGAGTATTAAAAGTACTGTTGAAATAAACGGAAAAAATGTAAAAGTGACAACACTCGCTAAGGGTGCATGTAATGGTTTGTCTAAAACAAAGAAGCTTAAGATAACAACAAAGTATCTGAAAAAAGTTGAGAAGGGATCACTTTCAGGACTCAATATAAACGCAGTTATATACCTGCCAAAGAAAAAGTATAAAGCATATAAAAAACTGATTATAAAGAAGGGGACCGGTTACAAAAAAACAATGAGGATCAAAAAGATCTAAGGATACATTTTGATCAGGAGAGTCTATGTATTTTTTAAAGCGGAACTGGAAGAATCTGATTGTCTTTGCGCTGTGTGTGATCTGCCTGGTACTGTGGATATGCACCATCAGGACCGGCTCGGTTGATCAGACACAACGTATAAGCCGCTCTGTGGCGGGCATGGAAACACCCATACCTGCTGCTTCCGGTTCTGCTGTTTTTAATAGTCCGGAATTAAGTCAGTCAGATCCCGCCACGATAAGCTCAAATGAAAGCGGTACATCCGACAACAACCCGGATAATAATGACGATAAAGCAAAGCAAAAGGACAATAAAAACAAGAATAATAAAGATAAAGAAAAGCCGGGTAAAATAAAAAAAACCGAGACCACTCCCGCTCCGACGGAAAAACCGAAGCCTGTAAAAAAAGATGACCAAGCAGAAGATAAGGACTGGTTTTATGTATACTTATCCATCGATTGTAAGAAGATACTTGATCATATGGATGATCTGACCGAGGGCCTGGAGAATTACGTGGGCGACGGAACTATTCTGAAAAAAACAAAGGTGAAATGCTATAAGGGTGAATCTGTCTGGGATGTGCTCCTACGCGAGTGTAAGGCCAGGGGAATAAACCTCGAATCAGAGTATACGGCTACATACGGAGCCGTTTATGTAGAGGCGATAAACAACATAGCAGAGTTTGACTGCGGTGAGCTGTCCGGGTGGTGTTATAGTGTGGATGGATGGTATCCGAACTACGGAGCGTCGAAATATATATTGAAAGAATCGGAAGAGATAAAGTGGAGATACACATGTGATCTCGGAAGAGATTTAGGTGCAAACGTAAACAAATAAAAAAGGAGGCCGCTCGAGACCATGCAGCTTAGGCATCCCCTGGTGGAATTCATAGGGTATATAGCACTCTTACTATATATAAGCTTTTCACTTAACCCGATCGGGATAGGGATTGTTTTGGTCGGCCTGCTCGTGATAAAACCCAAGTCTGTTCCGGTTGTAGCTATTATTATTCTTCTCACTACCATAGTGAATCCATTAGTCAATCATAAGGGTGAAACCTATCTTTTTTATCTGAATGATAATATCATAACACTTGAGTCTGTCATATACGGAGTTCTTTTAGGATGCCAGGTCAGTTGCCTGATACTGGGCTTCAAGCTCATGAGTGACAACATGACCTCCGAAAAAATAATCTCTGTAACGTCATATCTTTTTCCACCAGTTTCACTGCTGTTATCAATGGCAGTCAGATCTCTTGGAAAGTATTCAAGAAAAACAAAGGAAGTATACCTGTATCAGAAAACCTTCTCGGAAAAACCCGGTTTCTTTCGGATGATTATTATCTGTATAAATACTTTCTCGATCATGGTGGGATGGATACTTGAAAACTCAATAGAAACAGCCGACTCTATGGTCTGCAGAGGATACGGTTCGACCAGAAGAACGACCTTCAGGAAAGTCAGGATAAACAGAAATGACATAATAGAAATATTACTGATTATATCCTTGTTTACAGCTTTTTATATAACGATCCCGGAAACAATAATCGTGCCCTACTTAGATATCGGTATCGATGTTATAAATATAATTGCAGTAAGTGTTTTCATAGTATATGAGGTGTTCAATGAAAGATTTCGATGTGAATATAAAACGACTTTCAATAGATGATCATGATATCCTTCATGATATCAGTCTTTCTATCGAAGACGGGATCACCGTGATCGCGGGAGCAAGCGGAGCGGGAAAGACTCAGTTTGTCAGACGGCTCGTGCCGAAACTCTCGCAGATAGGAAAGTTGGATGGCAGTATCACCTACGGTGGTGAGCCGATCGAAAGTATCAGGCCGGGAACCATAGGATTTATATCACAGAATCCGGACAACCAGATTGTATGTGATAAGGTATGGCATGAGCTCGCCTTCGGTCTCGAGTCGATCGGGATGAAGAGTGATCTGATCAGAAACAGGGTTGCCGAGGTGGCGACAGTGTTTGGTATCGATCCCATATTTGATCAGGCTACGGATACCCTTTCGGGCGGACAGAAGCAGAAGGTCGTACTCGCATCGGTACTGTGCATGGATCCCGATGTAGTTGTTATGGATGAGCCATCCTCCATGCTCGATCCGATAGCGACGGTTGAGTTTTTCGAGCTGGTAGTGAGGTTAAACCGTGACCTCGGAGTTTCATTTATAATAGTTGAACATAACCTCGATTACATACTTGACTATGCAGATAAAACTGTTTATATAGAAGACGGAACTGTCAAGGAAAAAGAATTAAAAACAACAAAACAAAAGCTTATCGATAGGCTCGGAGATCCAGAGAAAGCATACGAAGTAACTCAGAGTATAACAGATACAAGTAGAGTTATTTATAAAGAAAAATCCATCAGAAAATCCTTTGGCGGATTCACATTAAATATACCTACGTTCGAGATACATGAAGGCATCACGTGCATCATCGGACCGAACGGAGCAGGTAAATCAACACTTGCAAAATACCTTTCGGGCTTCTACGGAAAAAAGAAGCTGGATTCCGTAAGCCTCCTTCCTCAGGATGTACTGATGATCTTTGTAAAGGATACCGTTAAGGAGGAGCTCGAGTGTATAGCTCCCATACCGGACTATCTGGATGCAGAGCTAAAGCATCTGTATGATAAGCATCCACTTGATATCTCCGGAGGAGAGCAGCATCTCGTTGCACTTGCGAAGGTGATGCTGAGAGGATCTAAGCTCACAATACTTGACGAGCCTACAAAGGGAATGGACGAAGACTATAAAGAGCGTGTGAAGGTCCTGATAGAAAAGGGCTTTGAGGGACGCGACGTCATTATCATAACTCATGATCTTGAGTTTGTGGCTGAGATTGCAGATGATGTAATATTTATGTTCGGCGGAGATATCGCATCGCAGGGTGAGGCACACGATGTACTCTGCTCCAACACGATGTACAAGCCGACAATTTCTAAACTATGGAAAGGTGCTCTTAGATGGCAGGAAGTAAAAGTATACTGATCGATAATTATTACCTGATCAGTCTGATCATCATACTCATCGGAATAGTGGTCGTAGGTCTCTATTATCGCAGGCGTATACTCGCCAGAGAGATCGTGCTGATCACTTCCCTTTCTGCGCTTATTGCGATCTCCAGAGGTGTGATGGCATGGGCCCCGGAGGTAAAGCCGGTGTCAGCTCTCATTATCACGGTAGCATCCATATTCGGCTCGGTTCCGGGTATGCTGATCGGAGCGCTGTCTGCATTTCTTTCGAACTTTTTTATCGGGCAGGGTCCGTGGACACCGTTCCAGATCATCGCGTGGGCGCTCGTCGGATACCTCGCGGGATTCATAAAAACAGAGAACAAGGTAGTACCAATGTTACTTTCGATACCACTTGTTCTCTGTGTTTACTCGGTTCTTGTCAACATCGCATCAGCAATCCTCATTACCGGGAGCCTCACCTGGGACTCCTTTGTTGCGATGGAGATATCAGGCTTTCCGTTGGACCTGGTGCACACGGGATTTACGGTTGTCATGATATTTTTTATATGGAAACCGTTCAGGAAAAAGCTTATGCGTATGCACACGAAGTACAGGATACTCGCGAGATTTTAAATAACATCATGAACGTTGTATTTAGAGTGCGATTATAGGGGTTTAGGGTATATTATTAGGGAAATTAGTAAAACTGAAATTTTCCCTTGACAAAATTGTTTAAGTATGGTATTATGTCATGCAGTGAGGCAAAGGCGTCTCAGAGGAAACTCTGGGACGTCTTTGTCTTTCTTTGGTTTTAGGAGGATGATAAAATGTGTGCGATATTGACTTATGCCCGCACGGATGTGACTGAAAGCTTCTTCACGGACATGCTGATGAAGACGCAGTCGAGGGGCCCGGATATGACCGACCATATCAAGACAAAGGGAGGTTGGATCGGATTCAACCGACTGTCGATCATGGGACCGGAGCCGACCGGAATGCAGCCCTTCACACACCGCGGAAACGCAGTTGTCTGCAACGGAGAGGTTTACGGATACGGACCGCTGAAGGAATATCTGGCATCGATTGGGTATCCGTTTGAGAGCGGAAGCGACTGCGAGCTGCTGATGCCGCTTTATGAAAAGCTCGGCACGGCGATGTTCGGAATCCTGGATGCGGAGTTTGCATGTGTCATCTATGACGGAGAGAAAAATGAGTTCATAGCCGCAAGAGATCCGATTGGAATCAGACCTTTGTACTACGGCTACGACGATGACGGATATATCATTTTTGCATCAGAGCCTAAAAACATGGTGGGGGTAGTTAAAGAAATAAAGCCGTTTCCGCCGGGACATTTTTACAAGGATGGAGAGTTCATCTGCTACCGCAATATGACGACAGGCGGTGTGTATGCAAAGGATGAATGGCATCCCGGTAAGGCCGGACAGGGCAGACACTTAAGCGGAGTCGGAAACGCCGAGAGCCGAAAGACTCAGGGCAGCATGACACTGTCGAACGGGATCGGGATTCATGACGAGGGAGTCGACGCAATCTGCGAGGGAATCCACGACAGACTTTTAAACGGTATCAGAAAGAGACTTACCGCGGACCAGCCGGTCGGATTCCTGCTCTCGGGAGGACTTGATTCTTCACTGGTATGCGGGGCGGCGGCGAAGCTTTGGGACGGCCCGATCGAGACATTCGCAATCGGAATGGACATCGATGCGATCGATCTTAAGTACGCAAGACAGGTTGCCGATTACATCCATTCAAATCACCATGAGGTGATCATCACAGCAGACGATGTCATCGAGGCTGTCGAGCCAGTAATACAGGCGCTGGCGACATACGACATCACGACGATCAGAGCGTCGATCGGAATGTATCTGCTGTGTAAGTGGATCAGAGAAAATACAGATATAAAAGTGCTCCTGACAGGAGAAATATCCGATGAGCTTTTCGGATATAAATACACAGACTTTGCACCGGATGCTGAGGCGTTCCAGGAGGAGTCGAGAAAGAGGATAAGGGAGCTTCATATGTACGATGTGCTCCGCGCCGACAGGTGCATCAGCGTAAACTCACTTGAGGCGAGGGTGCCATTTGGAGATCTGGATTTCGTCGATTATGTAATGGCGATCGATCCCGAGAAAAAGATGAACACCTACGGCATCGGAAAGTATCTTTTGAGACACGCTTTCGAAAAGGATGAGCTGATACCTCATGAGATACTGATGAGAGAAAAGGCAGCATTCTCAGACGCGGTTGGTCACTCGCTCAGAGACGACCTGATGGACCTCGCCGAGAGGACTTATACAGATGAAGCTTATGAGGCGGGCATTCAAAAATATGATCATGCGAAACCGTTTACAAAAGAATCGCTTTTGTATCGTGATATTTTTGAAAAGTATTATCCGGGGCAGTCGCACATGGTCGACGATTTCTGGATGCCGAATAAGTCATGGGAAGGTTGCGATGTAAATGATCCGTCCGCTCGCGTATTATCAAACTACGGCGCTAGCGGAGAGTAATATTAGCGCGAGCAGAAAAAAATGTTAGCGCGAGCGCTATGGTAGCTTTATATCCTCGCTCGCGCATATGAAGCGCTCCTCGGATATAAACTACCGCCGCTCGCGCGGGAACACTAAAGATTAGTTTGTTTATCCGACAAGCAAAGATTAACAACGAGGGTTTGTTTGTACCAATTGGAGTATAAACTCCACATGTAACCAAAAAGCATGTGCAAGCGGCAGGAGATATATTCCGAGGAGTGCTTTAATGCACGAGCGAGGAATATATACTCCGATCGCGCTTGCACAGGAAACTTTAGTAGAATAGGAGGAAATTATCATGATGGAAGCAAAGAGATTACCCGAGGAATATGGAAGTTTAGTATTCGGCGACAAGGTGATGCGCGAGCGTCTGCCAAAGGATGTTTACAAAGCAGTCCACAAAACGATCGTAAACGGAACACACTTAGAGCTCGACGTGGCGAACGCAGTTGCAGTAGCAATGAAGGAGTGGGCGATCGAGAACGGCGCCACACACTACACACATTGGTTCCAGCCGATGACAGGACTTACCGCTGAGAAGCACGACAGTTTCATTTCACCTGAGGGTGACGGCAGCGTGATCATGGAGTTCTCCGGAAAAGAGCTTGTAAAGGGCGAGCCGGATGCATCGAGCTTCCCGTCAGGAGGTCTTCGCGCTACATTCGAGGCAAGAGGATATACTGCATGGGATCCGAGTTCACCGGCATTCATCAAGGACGGATCACTTTATATCCCGACAGCGTTCTGCTCATACGGTGGTGAGGCCCTTGATAAAAAGACACCGCTGCTTCGTTCTATGGAAGCACTTTCAAAAGAAGCTGTAAAAATGATGAATATCCTCGGTTACGAAGATGTGTCCAGAGTAAACACGACCATCGGATCCGAGCAGGAGTATTTCCTTATTGACAAGGAAGATTATAAACAGAGAAAAGACCTTCTCTTCACAGGACGTACTTTGATCGGTGCGCCTGCAACAAAGGGACAGGAGATGGAGGATCATTACTTCGGAGTTATCAAGCCGAAGGTATCTGCTTTCATGCATGACCTCGATGAGGAGCTGTGGAAGCTCGGTATCCCGGCAAAGACAAAGCATAACGAGGTTGCCCCTTCACAGCACGAGATGGCTCCTGTATTTGAGACAGCAAACGTAGCTGTCGATCACAACCAGCTGACTATGGAGGTTATGAAAAAGGTTGCTGATAAGCACGGATATGCATGCCTCCTTCATGAAAAACCATTCGACGGTATCAACGGTTCAGGAAAGCATAACAACTGGTCCATCTGCACGGACACCGGGATCAACCTCCTCGATCCCGGAAAGCATCCTGATGACAACGTACCGTTCCTCGTAACATTGATCGCGGTCATCGCAGCAGTGGATGAATATGCTGAGCAGCTTCGTTTGTCAGTAGCATCCGCCGGAAACGATCACCGACTCGGAGCAAACGAGGCACCGCCGGCAGTTATCTCGATATTCGTCGGCGACGAGCTTGCAAAGGTACTTGAGAGTATCGAGCAGGGAACAGCCTTCAAGGGCGGCGCAAAGATTAAAATGGAGATGGGTGCTGAAGTACTTCCGCACATCACCAAGGATAACACGGATCGTAACCGTACATCGCCGTTTGCCTTCACAGGTAACAAGTTCGAGTTCCGTATGCCGGGTTCATCAGTATCGGTTGCAAACGCAAACATCGTACTTAACACGGCAGTTGCCGAGATCCTTTCACGCATGAGCGCAGAGCTCGACGGACTCAGCGGAGACGCTCTTCACGACAAGCTGACAGATCTTCTGAAGACAACACTTGTCGAGCACAAGAGAGTTCTCTTCAACGGAAACGGATATACAGACGAGTGGATCGAGGAAGCAGCAAAGAGAGGTCTTCCGAACCTCAAGTCACTTCCGGATGCTATGCCGGAGTGGATCTCAGACAAGTCGATCAAGCTCTTTACCTCACACCAGATCTTCACAGAGGAAGAGATCAGATCACGTTACGAGATACTGCTTGAGAATTATTCAAAGTCAATAAATATCGAAGCGCTTACCATGCAGGAGATGGTTCGTAAGGATCTGACATCAGGTCTTATCGCATACGAGCAGGATCTGACAAACGAGATCCTCCAGAAGGAAAAAGCACTTCCGGGAGCTAAGGCAGTACTCGAGGGACAGATTTTGAAGTCACTCGATGATACATCAGCAGAGATCGCTGAGAAGCTCGAAACTCTGAAAAAGGATACACTCGAGGCTGAGGGTATCGAGGATGTCCAGAAGCAGGCTGACTTCTATGAGAAGAAAGTCCTTAAGGATATGGACGAGTTGAGAGTATATGCTGATCATGCAGAAGCGCTTATCCCTGATGAGTATCTCAGTTATCCGACCTACGGACAGATGCTGTTTTCACTCAGATGAAAAATCAAAATTGATGTAATTTGGAATGGATGATGATGATGAATAATAGTGACAATAATAATCAGATCAATAATGCTGATTGGTGGAAAAATGAACACGATGCTTGTGGTATCGGAGCCGTTATTAATATTGACGGTAAAAAGGACCACAGAGTTTTAGACGATGCGCTTAGTATCGTTGAAAAACTCGAGCATCGTGCCGGAAAAGATGCCACCGGAAAAGTCGGTGACGGTGTCGGGATCCTGACTCAGATCTCGCACTCATTTTTCAAAAAAATATGTAAAAAATCAGGAATAGAAATAGGCGATGAAGGCGACTACGGAATCGGTATGTTTTTCTTTCCGCAGGATGATATCAAGCGTCGTTTTGCAATGAGGATGCTTGAGGTCATCGCTGAAAAGGAAGGGATCGAGTTCCTCGGCTGGCGTGATGTGGACACACACCCGGAGCTTCTCGGTCAGGTAGCCGTAGACTGCATGCCTCACATCAGCCAGTGCTTTTTGAAAAGACCTGATGATGTAGAAAAGGGACTCGATTTCGACAGAAGACTTTTCTGTCTGCGTCGTGAATATGAGCAGAGTTCCGAGGATACATATATCTGTTCACTGTCCTCTCGTACCATCGTGTACAAGGGTATGTTTTTGGTAGGACAGCTCAGAAACTTCTATGAGGATCTGCTGTCGAAGGATTACAAGACAGCGATCGCTTTAGTTCACTCCAGATTCTCAACCAATACTACTCCGTCGTGGCAGCGTGCTCATCCGTATCGTATGATCGCGCATAACGGTGAGATCAACACGATCCGCGGTAACGCAGACCGTATGCTCGCTCGTGAGGAAACGATGAGTGGTGCGGTACTCACTGACGATCTTAAAAAGGTTTATCCTGTTATCGCTGCGTCCGGTTCTGATTCCGCGATGCTTGATAACACATTGGAGTTCCTCTACATGAACGGGATGGAGCTCCCGCTTGCCATGATGATCACGGTGCCTGAGCCGTGGAAACATGACGATGCGATGAGTCAGGAGCGCAAGGATTTTTATCACTATTATGCAACCATGATGGAGCCGTGGGACGGCCCGGCAGCCATTCTTTTTACAGACGGAGAGCTCTTCGGTGCAACACTCGATAGAAACGGACTTCGTCCGAGTCGTTATTATGTAACCAAAGATAAAAGACTCATCCTCGCGTCAGAGGTGGGTGTACTTGATATACCCGAGGACACGATCGAAAAGAAATCGAGACTGTCACCGGGAAGAATGCTTGTAGTTGACACCAAAGAGGGCAGGATCCTCACCGATGCCGAGCTCAAGGAGCGTTATGCTCACGCTCATCCTTACGGTGAGTGGCTCGACCGTCATCTCCTGCACTTAGATCACTTAAATATTCCAAATAAAAAAATCCCGACACACGAGCAGCCTGTACGCGATCGTCTTTACAAGGTGTTCGGCTACTCTTATGAGGATATTAAAAATCAGATCCTTCCGATGGCAATGGACGGCGTGGAGCCTACGGTATCGATGGGAAACGATGTTCCGCTTGCGATGCTCTCATCACATCACCAACCGCTGTTCTGCTATTTCAAGCAGCTGTTCGCGCAGGTGACCAACCCGCCGATCGACTCACTCAGAGAGAAGATCGTAACGGATACAACGGTTTACATCGGTTCCGACGGTGACCTTTTGCAGGTAAAGAGTGATAACTGTCGCGTGCTCGAGGTAAACAGTCCGATACTTACCGGTGTTGATCTGATGAAAATAGAAGCGCTCGATACAGAGGGCTTCCGCACCGCAAAGGTGTCATTACTTTATTATAAAAATACTCCGCTCGAGCGTGCTCTTGATCAGTTAAATATTGCAGTTGACAGAGCTGTTTCAGAGGGTGCAAATATAATCACTCTCTCCGACCGCGGAGTCGATGAAAACCATATGCCGATACCGTCACTGCTTGCGGTATCATCAGTTGAGCAGCACCTGGTACGTACCAAAAAAAGAACCCAGGTTTCACTCATACTCGAGAGCGGTGAGCCGAGAGATGTGCACCAGATCGCATGTCTTCTTGGTTATGGTGTGCGTGCTATCCATCCGTATCTGGCGCATGAGTGTATCGCTGAGATGATCGATATCGGCATGATCGATAAGGATTATCATACTGCAATTGAAGATTATAATAAAGCACTGTTAAACGGTGTTGTAAAGATCGCTGCAAAGATGGGTATATCAACCTTGCAGTCTTATCAGTCTGCGCGTATTTTTGAAGCGATCGGTCTTTCAAAAGAATTAATAGATACTTACTTTACAGGTACCGTAAGCCGCGCAGGCGGAATCGGAATCCGTGAGATCGGAGAGGATGTAGAGCTTTGCCACAACAAGGCATTTGATCCTTTGGGTCTGCCGGTCGACTCTACGCTCGACTCCATCGGATTCCATGGACTCAGAAGCGGTGCCGACAAAGAGGATCATATGTACACGCCGAAAACCATAGTAACTCTTCAGCGTGCAGTAAGAGAGGGCGACTACGATATATTTAAAGAGTATGCGCGAATGGTCGACGATGAGAACAGACCGCATACGTTGCGAGCACTGCTCGAGTTTATTCCGGCTAAAAAACCTATTCCTTTGGATGAAGTGGAGAGCGAGGATGAAATAGTAAAACGCTTCCAGACAGGAGCCATGTCATATGGTTCCCTGTCACAGGAGGCACACGAGACTCTCGCGATCGCTATGAACAGACTCGGCGGCAGATCAAATACCGGCGAGGGTGGCGAGGCTACGGAGCGCTTCGGCACAGAGAGAAACTCAGCTGTTAAGCAGGTAGCCAGTGGACGATTTGGTGTGACCTCGAGCTACCTTATGAGTGCAAAAGAAATACAGATAAAAATGGCCCAGGGCGCGAAGCCCGGTGAGGGCGGACATCTTCCCGGTAAAAAGGTTTACCCGTGGGTAGCCAAGACCAGATTCTCCACACCGGGTGTGTCGCTTATTTCCCCACCGCCGCATCATGACATCTACTCGATCGAGGATTTGGCTCAGTTGATCTACGATCTGAAAAATGCCAACGACCGGGCTCGTATCTCAGTCAAGCTTGTATCCGAGGCAGGAGTCGGAACCATCGCATCAGGTGTTGCAAAGGCCGGTGCGGGTGCCATACTTATCTCGGGTTACGACGGAGGAACGGGAGCAGCTCCTTCCTCATCGGTACATCATGCGGGGCTTCCGTGGGAGCTCGGTGTCAGCGAGGCGCACAGAAGCCTGGTTGAGAACGGACTTCGTTCACATGTTGTCCTCGAGACAGACGGAAAGCTTATGACCGGACGTGACGTAGCGATCGCGGCTCTGCTTGGAGCAGAGGAGTTTGGCTTTGCGACAGCTCCGCTTGTTTCTCTCGGATGTATGATGATGAGAGTCTGCTCGAAGGATACATGTCCTGTCGGTATCGCAACTCAGAACGAGTGCCTGAGAAAGCGTTTCGCAGGAAAGCCGGAGCACGTGATGAACTTCATGAGATTTGTCGCAAGACAGCTTCGTGAGATAATGAGCGAGATGGGCTTCAGAACCGTCGAAGAGATGGTAGGTCGTACCGACTGTTTGAAGACCAGACAGGAGGGTCGTGAGGACAGAGCGGTACTCGCTGATCTCTCCAGGATATTAAACAGCGACTATGCTGAAAAGAAAAAGCTTAACACTCATTTCGTAAAGAAAAATGCATACGACTTTGGTCTTGAGAAAACCCTTGACGCAAAGGCTCTTATCCCGGCTTATAAAAAGAAAAAGGGCAAGGGAACACAGACTATCGAGGTGGAGATCTCGAGTACCGACAGGTCGTTCGGAACGCTCCTCGGATCACGTATCACTGCTGATCATGAGGCCAAGCTTAAGGATGACTCAGTTACTGTAGTGGCGCACGGAGGAGCAGGTCAGTCATTCGGAGCATACATCCCGCACGGTCTTACACTCAGACTTTACGGTGATGCTAATGACGGTTTCGGTAAGGGACTTTCAGGTGGAAAGCTGATCGTCACTCCTGCCAAAGAGGCTGCATACGATGCACATGACAACATCATCATCGGTAACGTGGCACTCTATGGTGCGACAGCCGGAAAAGCATATATTAACGGTATCGCGGGTGAGCGATTCTGTGTCAGGAATTCAGGCGCGACTGCTGTAGCAGAGGGCTGCGGTGATCACGGACTTGAGTATATGACAGGCGGACGTGCGGTGATCCTCGGTATGACTGGAAAGAACTTTGCTGCAGGTATGAGCGGTGGTATAGCATATGTACTTGATACCGAGCATACCCTGTATCTGAGAATGAACAAGGATATGGCTTCTCTGACGGAGGTTACCGGAGAGTATGATATCGCAGAGCTCAAGGGAATTCTTACGGACTATGTGAAGGAGACCGGATCTGAGTTCGGCAAGAAGGTGCTGGATAACTTCGACGAATACTTACCGGACTTCAAGAAGATCGTGCCGAACGATTATCAGAAGATGCTGACGGCAATATCACATTTTGAGGAGCAGGGAATAGATCCTGAAACAGCAGTATACGAAGCTTTCAAAGAAGTTACAGGGACGAACTGACAGTTTCCAATCAGGGGTTTGAACTGCGCAACAACGCTCGCAAATGCCCCCTTGTAAAAACTGTTATCCGACCCCTTGCATTTTTAGAAATGGAGTGATAGAATGGGTAAGATTGGTGGATTTTTGGAATATGATCGAAAGGAGAATCAGAAAGTTTCTCCGATTGACAGGATTAAGAGTTTCCAGGAATTCTATGTCGTAAATAATGCCGAGGAGCGAAGATGTCAGGCAGCGAGATGTATGGACTGCGGAGTGCCTTTCTGTCAGTCGGCGATGAGCCTGGGCGGAATGGTTGTAGGTTGTCCGCTCCACAACTTGATTCCTGAGTGGAATGATGCTATATTTAGAGAGCAGGATAAGCATGCGCTCAGCAGACTTTTGAAGACAAATCCTTTTCCTGAGTTTACGGGCAGGGTTTGTCCCGCGCTCTGTGAGAAGGCCTGCATCAATGGTCAGGATGGCGAGAGCGTTACAGTCCATGATAATGAAAGATATATCATCGAGACCGCTTACGAGAACGGTTGGATGAAGCCGAAACAGATCCGCCACAGAAGCGGTAAAAAGGTTGCCGTGATCGGCAGCGGCCCGTCAGGGCTCAGCACCGCAGATACACTTAATAAGCGCGGTCATCTGGTGACTGTATTTGAGAGAGAGGATCGCATCGGCGGACTCCTCATGTACGGCATTCCAAATATGAAGCTTGACAAAAATGTCATACTCCGCAGACAAAAGCTGATGGAGGAAGAGGGTGTCATCTTCAAGACAGGTGTGGATGTCGGTAAGGATATAAAGATCGCTCAGCTGAAAAAGGAATTCGATGCCATCGTAATGTGCTGCGGTGCTAAAAAAGCGAGAGCTCTTACCGCAAAGGGTATCGACGGTGTAAAGGGTGTCAGATTCGCAGTTGATTTCCTCACGGAAGTAACGAAAAATCTCCTTTCGGATAATCTTGAAAAATCAGTTACTAAAGACGTTAAAAATAAGCATATAGTAGTGGTCGGCGGAGGTGATACAGGTAACGACTGTATCGGTACATCCATCAGACTCGGAGCGAAGAGTGTTACGGCACTTGAGATGATGCCAAAGCCGCCTGTAGAGCGTGCCGAGAACAATCCTTGGCCACAGTGGCCGAAGGTATTAAAAACCGATTACGGTCATGAAGAAGCCATAGAAAAATATGGTGAAGATCCGAGGATTTTTGAGACCACTGTAAAGGAAGTTATTTCAGATAAAGGAAAGATAAAAAGTATAGTCACCGTAAAGGTAAAATTTGAAAAAGGAAAGCTTACCGAGGTGAAGGGTTCCGAGCAGACACTGCCATGTGACCTGCTTCTGATCGCGGCAGGTTTTGTCGGAGCTGAGGATTACCTTCCGAAAAATGCAAAAACAGAGCTTGGTCCGAGAGGAACCGTGGCTACGGAGGAAGGCAGTTACAGATCGAACGTT
The DNA here is from genome assembly GCA_000687695.1 of Lachnospiraceae bacterium P6B14. Lineage (GTDB taxonomy): Bacteria > Bacillota > Clostridia > Lachnospirales > Lachnospiraceae > Eubacterium_F. Next base: position 63,160 of record JHWZ01000013.1, read on the forward strand.
GAGGGTATTTTTACAGCGGGAGATATGCATCGCGGACAGTCGCTCGTAGTTTGGGCAATCGCAGAAGGAAAGGCCTGCGCCAGAGAGGTAGACGACTATCTGATGGGCTATACAAATCTATAACTAAGGAGACATGATCCATGGAAGCAAAACAGAAAAAGCTGATCCTGGAGGACGGAACAGTCTTTATCGGGGACGGCTTCGGGGCGGACGCCGACGTTGTGTGTGAGCTCGTGTTCAACACGTCGATGGTAGGCTATCAGGAGATAGTATCCGACCCGTCCTACACTGATCAGGCGGTGGTGATGAGTTATCCTCTGATAGGAAACTACGGTATCACGGATGAGGATTTCGAGAGCAAGATCGTCGCGCCGACGGCGTTGATCGTCAGGGATTATAATGATCAACCATCTAACTTCCGGTATACAAAAACCTTATCCGAACTTCTGGCTGATAACGGTATCCCCGGAGTGACCGGGATCGACACCAGGAAGCTGGTCAGACACATAAGGGATTATGGATCACAGAGAGTCCTCATCACCTCGGACAATATAAGTGCCGAGGAGGGACAAAAGATAATCGCTGATACGCCAGTTCCTCATGATGCAGTGATGAGGGTGAGCAGTAAAAAAAGGTGGTACGCGAGAACAGCGAATCCGAAATTTAATGTGGTCGCTATCGACTGCGGAATCAAATTGAATATCGTCCGTATGCTGAATAAATACGGCTGCAACGTCGTTGTAGTGCCGCATGACACGGGAAGTGATAACATCCTTCAGATGCATCCGGACGGTGTTTTTGTGTCTAACGGACCCGGAGATCCCGCCGATGTCGGCGTGGTCACACAGACTATAAAGAACCTTATCGGGCGTATTCCGATATTCGGAATATGTTTGGGACATCAGCTTATCGCAAGAGCATACGGAGCGGATACTTACAAGTTAAAATTCGGTCACCGCGGAGGAAACCATCCCGTTAAAAATATGCTCACGGATAAGATAGAAATAACCTCCCAGAATCACAGCTACGCTGTAGATGAAAAGACAATTAAAAATGACAAAATAAAGGTATCACATATGAACCTTTTGGACAATACTGTAGAGGGTATAGTTTGTGCTGAGGATAAGGTAATGTCGGTGCAGTATCATCCCGAGAGTGCACCCGGACCGAAGGACAGCGCGTATCTTTTTGATCAGTTTGCAGCGTTTATGGAGGAAGATAAAAATGCCTAAAAGAAATGATATTAAAAAGGTATTGGTGATAGGATCGGGACCTATTGTTATCGGTCAGGCAGCGGAGTTTGATTACGCCGGTACACAGGCATGTCTTGCTCTGAAAGAAGAGGGATATGAGGTAATACTTGCGAACTCCAATCCTGCTACCATCATGACGGATACCACCATCGCGGATAAGGTTTATATGGAGCCTTTGACCCTCGAGTTCATGGCGAGGATCTGCAGGTATGAAAGACCTGATGCGATCGTGCCCGGTATCGGTGGACAGACAGGACTTAACCTTGCGCTCCAGCTCAGTGAAAAAGGAGTACTCGAGGAGTGCGAGATAGAGCTTTTGGGAACTGATAAAGAGAGTATACAGAGGGCTGAGGACAGAGAGCTTTTCAAAGAGCTTTGCGAGGAGATCGGCGAGCCGGTCATCCCGTCTCAGATCACTTACTCTATCGAGGAAGGATTGAAGGCTGCAGAGGAGATCGGTTATCCGGTAATCCTTCGTCCGGCATTCACACTCGGTGGAACGGGTGGCGGATTCGCCTACAATGAAGAAGAGATGAAGGTCAGGATGGAGCGTGCGCTCGAGGCTTCACCTGTTCACCAGGTGCTCGTGGAGAAGAGCATCAGAGGATATAAAGAGATCGAGTATGAGGTTATCCGCGATGCGAATGACACAGCGATCGTAGTCTGCAACATGGAGAACCTGGACCCTGTCGGAATCCATACCGGAGACTCCATAGTGGTCGCTCCTTCTCAGACTCTCACAAACAGAGAGTATCATATGCTCAGAGACTCAGCGCTTAAGATCATCAGAGCGTTGAAGGTTGAAGGCGGTTGCAATGTTCAGTACGCTCTCGATCCGGAGAGCTTCCGTTACTATGTGATCGAGGTTAATCCTCGTGTGTCCAGATCATCCGCACTCGCATCCAAGGCGAGCGGATATCCGATAGCGAGAGTATCGGCAAAGATCGCGGTCGGTATGCGGCTCGATGAAATACAGCTTGCAAATACACCTGCCTGCTTCGAGCCGTCACTCGACTATGTAGTTACAAAAATGCCGCGATTCCCATTTGATAAGTTTACTACCGCGTCAAATACTCTGTCGACTCAGATGAAGGCGACCGGCGAGGTCATGAGTGTCGGTCGTACCATGGAGGAGAGTTTACTCAAGGCTATACGTTCTCTGGAGGATGGTAAAAATCACATCCATCTTGAGAAGTTTGACTCCGCTAATATGACAGTTGATGAGCTGCTTAATTATATCAAAGAGGGTACGGATGACAGACTGTATGCTATCGCACAGCTCATGTGGACAGGAGTCGATCCTTCTGTTATAAATCAGAGAACAATGATCGATATGTTCTTCCTCGACAAGATAAAAAATATTGTTATGTTTGAAAAGGAACTCGAGGGAGCGCACCTGACAAATAACCTTTTAAGAAGAGCAAAGAAGATGGGATTCTCGGATTCGTATATCGCCGAGCTTACGGGCAAAACCGAGGATGATATCTGGGAATACAGAAGAGAAAACAACATCTATCCCGTATATAAAATGATCGATACATGCGCGAGCGAGTTTGAGAGTTATGTACCTTATTTTTACTCTACTTATGAGGAAGAAAATGAGAGCATAGTAAGTGAAAAAGAAAAGATAATAGTACTCGGAAGCGGACCGATAAGAATAGGTCAGGGAGTGGAGTTTGATTACTCTACGGTACATGCTATCCGTGCTATCAGAGAACTCGGGTATGAAGCTATCGTTATTAACAATAATCCCGAGACCGTGTCAACGGATTATACCACTGCCGATAAGCTGTATTTCGAGCCGCTGACCATCGAGGATATCATGAATATCATCGATCTTGAGAAGCCGAAGGGAGTTATAGTAACACTCGGTGGACAGACAGCGGTGAACCTTGCCGAGCCTCTTACAAGGCGTGGCGTTCCGATCATCGGAACAGACAGTGAGGCGATAGATAAGGCCGAGGACAGAGACTCATTTGAGTCTGTTATAAGAGAGCTTGAGATACCGCATCCTACGGGTGAGGCGGTAACAAGTATCGAGGATGGTGTTGAGGCCGCAAAGAGAATCGGTTATCCCGTACTCGTACGTCCTAGCTTCGTTCTCGGAGGGCGTGCTATGGAGATCGTGGCGAACGAAGAGATGCTCAGAACTTATCTGAAAAACGCCGTTGAAGTAGATGTTGATAAGCCGGTTCTGGTTGACAGATATATAGTCGGAAAAGAGGTCGAGGTCGATGCGATATGTGACGGCGAGGATGTATTTATTCCGGGTATCATGGAGCTGGTCGAGAGGACGGGAGTTCACTCGGGAGACTCAACCAGCGTATATCCGCCGTTCTCAATCTCAGAGAAGGTAAAGGAAACAATCCGCGAGTACACCACGAGGATCGGAAAAGGCATCGGTATAGTAGGTCTTTTCAACATCCAGTATATCGTTGACGGAGAGGAAGTTTATATCATAGAGGTTAACCCGAGAGCGAGTCGAAGCGTGCCATTTTTATCAAAGAGTACGGGCTTCTCTCTCGTCGGTATCGCGACCAAGGCGATGCTCGGTGTATCCCTGAAGGATCAGGGCATCGAGAGTATGTACCCGGCAGAGAAGGAGTACCACTTCGTAAAGGCACCGGCGTTCTCGTTTGAGAAGCTCGCCGGAATGGATGCGTATCTCTCACCTGAGATGAAGTCGACGGGTGAGGCGATCGGATATGACGCGCAGCTTAACAGGGCGTTCTATAAAGCGCTTCAGGCCTCCGGAATAAAGATGAAGGAGTACGGCACGGTCATCGTGACACTCGCCGATGAGGACAAGGAAGAGGCGTTGCCGCTCGTAGAGAGGTTCTATCAGCTCGGTTTCAACATCGAGGCTACACCGGGAACCGCGACATTTTTGAAAAATCACGGCGTCCGGACGCGGATGAGAGGAAAGCTTTCCGAGGGAAGCGACGAGATACTGAAGTCGATCCGCGCCGGTTACGTCAGCTACATCCTGAACACCAGGGCAATCCTGTCGGGTGTGCACTATGAGGACGGTGTCGCGATCAGAAAGTGCGCGGTGGCGAACGGAGTGACGATGTTTACATCGCTTGATACGGTGAAGATATTGTTGGATGTACTTGAGGAGATATCTCCGCGTATCCGTGCCATGGAGTAAGTAAAAAAAGCATGTGAAGTGCTGTGGTTATGTTTGTACCACGATAGAAAGGAAGGGAATTATGACCTACACTAAAGAAGAGATAATGCAGTACATGGAGGAGGAAGACGTTAAGTTTATCCGCCTTATGTTCCGTGACGCGTTCGGTGTCCAGAAAAATATCTCGATCATGCCGACTGAGCTGAAAAAAGCCTTCGAGGGCGGCATCGGTATCAACGCGAGGAGGATCCCCGGTTTCGAAAAAAGCGAGACTGCGGAGCTCTACCTGGTACCTGATCCGGAGACCATCACGGTGCTTCCGTGGAGACCGGAGAGCGGTCGTGTCGTAAGGATGTACTGCGACGTGTGCGGACCTGATCGTACCCCTCAGAAAAATGACACGCGCGTGATGCTTAAAAAAGCGATAGAGCACGCGAAGGCAGAGGGCATCGAGTTCAAGTTCGGATCAAAGTCAGAGTTCTATCTTTTCAAGCTTGATGACGAAGGAAATCGTACCGAGATCCCTTATGATGACGCGGGTTATATGGATATCGCGCCGCTCGATATGGGTGAGAATATCCGTCGTGAGATATGTCTTACCATCGAGGAGATGGGTCTGAGACCGGAGCGTTCACATCATGAGCAGGGACCGGGACAAAACGAGATAGATTTCCATCACGGCGAGCCTCTGACGGCAGCGGACCAGATGTCAACATTCATGATGGCGGTTCAGACCATCGCCGGAAGAAACGGGTTGTATGCTGACTTCTCGCCCGTTCCGATCAAGGATATGCCGGGTAACGGATATCACATAAATATGTATGCTGCAGATACATCAGGTAACGATGTTTGTCGTTATGCGGCAGCGGGAATACTTGAAAAGATCAGAGAGATCACTTTGTTCTTAAACCCGTCTGAGAACTCATATCGCAGGTTCGGAACAAACACTGCTCCCGACCGTATAAATTGGACAGCAGAGGGCGAGACATCACTTATGCATGTGTCGGAAAAACTCGCCGGTATCAGGGCTGAGCTCAGGTCGCCTGACGCACTCAGTAATCCGTATCTTGCTTACTCGATCCTTATCGAGGCAGGGTTATACGGCATCAAAAATAAACTCGAGTTGCCTGCAGAAACAGGTGATGAAAATCTCCTTCCGCAGTCACTTAAAGAAGCGAGAGAGATAGCAGCAAAAAGTGAGTTTATAAAGGGGATTGTTCCTGAAGATATTTTTGATGAATATATGGGTTAATAATAACAGAGACTTGTTTTGAATAACTCCGGATATACAGCGTAACATGTAAGTATGCCGGCGAGCAATGGGGTTCGTTTTGGAGAACAGTATATGGCTGATAGAAGTACCAGACAACACGACATACTGATCGTCTCATCTTATGAGAAGTTCAGTGACAGTGTGACGCGGGCTCTCTCGGATGGGAGATACCGCGATGTTGACGTACGCAAAAGTGCCTCCTCCGCCCGCAGAGAACTTCTCGAAAAAAGCTATGATGTAGCTATGATAAATATGCCGCTTTCGGATGAACCGGGAGTGGATCTCGCGATAGATATAGCGTCGAAATATCCTACCGGAGTGATAATAGTAGCGTCCTCGGAGATAAGCGAAGACGTTGCGGAAAAGGTTACTGATGACGGAATAATAGTGATCGCCAAACCTGCTTCCGCGCGTATAGTAAAGCGTGATGTCAGGGTGTTATGTGCTCTTCTTGATAAGCTAAAAAAATCCGAAAAAAAAGTCCTCACTTTGGAGGAAAAGATGGAAGAGATTCGCCTCGTAAATCGAGCGAAATGGAAGCTTATAGACGAACAGGGTATGAGCGAAGACGATGCCCACCGCCACATCGGCAAGCTCGCTATGGATAAGTGCATCTCAAAAGGTGATGCCGCAAAGGAAATATTAGGAGGGAAAGTCAATATTCCTTGACAAAACCACCCATTTGTGGTATATTTCCTTACATATTTATATGGTGTCAGGGACGCCGAAAACTATATTGAAGGGAACAGACAGGAGGACAGGAAAATGAGTGAAATACCTTACAAAATCTATCTTGAAGAAAACGAGATGCCGGACAGCTGGTACAACGTTCGTGCCGACATGAAGGAGAAGCCGGCACCGCTTCTTAATCCGGGAACAGGCCAGCCGTTAAACGCACAGGAGCTCGGCGCTGTATTCTGTGATGAGTTGGTGGCTCAGGAGCTGGATAACGACACGGCATATATCGAGATCCCGCAGGAGATAAAAGACTTCTACAAGATGTATCGTCCGTCACCATTGGTGCGTGCGTACTGCCTTGAGAAGAAGCTCGGAACTCCGGCAAAGATCTACTACAAGTTCGAGGGAAATAACACGAGCGGTTCGCACAAGTTAAACTCTGCGATAGCTCAGGCATACTATGCAAAGAAGCAGGGACTCAAGGGTGTAACCACGGAGACAGGAGCAGGCCAGTGGGGTACCGCACTTTCGATGGCTTGTGCATATCTCGATCTCGATTGTAAGGTTTACATGGTTAAGGTTTCATATGAGCAGAAGCCGTTCCGCCGTGAGGTTATGCGTACCTACGGCGCGACAGTCACACCGTCTCCGTCAGAGACAACAGAGGTTGGTAAAAAGATCCTCGCTGAGCATCCGGGAACTACGGGAAGTCTTGGCTGCGCGATCTCAGAGGCTGTCGAGGTAGCAGGCAGAGACCCGGGTTACAGATATGTGCTCGGAAGTGTGCTGAACCAGGTGCTTTTGCATCAGTCAGTCATCGGTCTCGAGACCAAGGCTGCTTTAGATAAATACGGAATCAAACCGGATATCATCATCGGATGCGCAGGAGGCGGATCGAACCTCGGCGGACTTATCTCCCCGTTCATGGGCGAGAAGCTTCGCGGTGAGGCAGACTACCGCATCATCGCCGTAGAGCCGGCATCATGCCCGAGCTTTACACGCGGAACATTTGCATATGACTTCTGCGATACCGGTATGATCTGTCCGCTTGCAAAAATGTACACACTCGGCAGCAGCTTCATCCCGAGTGCGAACCACGCAGGAGGCCTTCGCTTCCACGGCATGAGTCCGACACTGTCACAGCTTTATCATGACGGATACATGGAGGCTGTCAGCGTTGAGCAGACATCCGTATTCGAGGCTGCTGAGCAGTTCGCAAGAGTAGAGGGAATCCTTCCGGCACCGGAGAGCTCACATGCTATCCGCGCTGCGATCGATGAGGCGCTGAAGTGCAAGGAGACCGGTGAGGAGAAGACCATAGTATTTGGTCTGACCGGAACAGGTTACTTCGATATGGTTGCTTATGAGAAGTATAATAATGGTGAGATGAGTGATACCATTCCGACCGATGAAGATATCGCAGCAAGTATTGCGAAACTTCCAAAGGTCTGATATAATTAATGTTATAACCCTGGGGAGGCGGAGTGATTCGCCTCCTTCGGTGCATTTTTATAATAGTGTTTAAGGAGACTGAGAGTAATGGAAATCACGGGTGCGCAGCTTTTTGTTAAGGCACTGCAAAAGGAAAACGTTGATACTTTGTTTGCTTATCCGGGAGGACAGGCGATCGATCTTTTTGACGCGCTCTACGGGGTGGAGGACATCAATATGATCCTGCCTCGTCACGAGCAGGGACTGGTCCATGCCGCTGACGGATACGCGAGAGCGACGGGAAAGGTCGGCGTGTGTCTGGTCACAAGCGGACCGGGTGCGACGAACCTCGTCACCGGTATCGCAACGGCGAACTTTGACAGTGTGCCGCTGGTCTGCTTTACAGGTCAGGTGCCGTTACATCTGATCGGAAACGATGCATTTCAGGAGGCTGATATCGTCGGCATCACCAGAAACATCAGCAAGTGGTCGACTACCGTCAGACGCCGTGAGGATTTGGCTGCGACCATCAAAAAGGCATTTTATATTGCCCGTACGGGTAAGCCCGGAGTAGTACTGGTTGACCTTCCGAAAAATATCCAGCTCGAGCTCGGCTCTGATGAGTATCCCGAAGAGGATATCGATATCCGCAGTTACCGCCCGAACACCGAAGTTCATATCGGTCAGGTAAAGCGTGCGGTACGCGTTATGAAAAAAGCCGAGAAGCCACTTTTCCTGCTCGGAGGTGGAGTGAATGTTGCCCGTGTAAATGAGGAGATGACCGCTCTCGCAGAGAAGCTGCAGATACCTGTTATCACAACGATCATGGGTAAGGGAGCCATTCCTACAGATCATCCTCTTTTTGTCGGCAATCTCGGTATCCATGGAAGTGTTGCTGCAAACAGAGCAGTGTGTGAGTGTGATGTTTTGATAAGTATCGGCTCCAGATTTAACGACCGAATAACAGGAAAAATAGATGAGTTTGCAAAGAACGCACAGATAATACATTTCGATATAGATACTGCTTCTATTTCGAGAAATATAAAGGTGGATATTCCGATAGTCGGTGACGCGGGAAATGCAATCAAAGCGCTTGATGAATATGTGCCTCCGCTTGATACAAAGAAGTGGATCGCAAAGATAGATAATTGGAAAATAGAGCATCCGATCGATGAGACTAAAAAGGATCTTCCGGGTGTTACTCCGTACAAAATAATAACAGAAATAAATAAACAATTTGATAAGGCAGTCATCACTACCGACGTCGGTCAGAATCAGATGTGGACGACTCAGTTTATCGAGATAACAAAGGATAAAAGATTGTGTACATCAGGTGGTCTGGGAACCATGGGTTACGGTTTCCCTGCCGCTATCGGAGCGAAGCTCGGATGCCCTGATAAGGCTGTTATAGCGATAAACGGTGACGGTGGATTCCAGATGAATCTGCAGGAATTGGCAACCGCGGTCGTGTATGAATTACCTGTTATTATTTGCGTATTTAATAACGGTTATCTCGGAAATGTTCGTCAGTGGCAGGAGCTTTTTTACGGACATAAATATTCGTCAACATGTCTGAGAAGAAGAAAGAGTTGTCCGCTTGTCTGTGATCATCCGATGAAGGATTGTCCGAAGTATACACCTGATTTTGTAAAGCTTGCCGAGAGCTACGGAGCGAAGGGAATCAGGGTGGAAAAAGAAGAGGATATCGCCAAAGCATTTAAAAAGGCTGCAAAGGAAACAAAAGTGCCTACACTCATAGAGTTTATTATTGACCGTGAGGAAAACGTCATGCCGATGGTTCCTCCGGGAAAGCCGCTTGATAAAGTCATCATAGGAGATTGATATAAGGAGATTTGTAATGGAAGAGTCAACATTAAAAAAACGATGCATAAGCCTGTTCGTTGAGAACGAGATCGGTGTACTTGCATATATATCAGGACTGTTTTCGGGAAAGGGTTATAACCTCGATTCACTCACGGTTGGTACTACCCTCGACCCGACTATCTCCCGTATGACCATCACTCTTACCAGTGATGACATGACATTCGAGCAGATTAAAAAGCAGTTAAACAGAAGCGTACCGGTTATCAGGGTGGTTGATTTCGCCGGCGCGGATATTTTTACAAAAGAGCTGATGTATGTCAAGGTCATGGGTTGTACCGATGAGGAGATGAAAAAGATCGCGAAGATCGCCGACAAATACGGCGCGACTATCATCGATTGCGTATCGGATTCCATGCTTATGGAGTGTGTCGAGATGGAAAAAGATAACGATGCTCTGCTTGAAAAGTTGAAAAAATATTTCAATGGCCGTATGGAGATCGTCCGTGGCGGAAGCGTGGCTATCGAGGCGCTGCAGGCGGCTAAAGAGAAGTAAAAAGGAAACGGCGGATCTATGCAGCGACTGAATGATTACCTGAAAAAAGAATTCGGAGAGAAGGTATATAAGATTGCCCTTAACGGCGGGTTCACATGTCCGAACCGCGACGGTACAAAGGGCTACAGAGGATGCATCTTCTGTTCTAAAGGAGGGTCCGGCGAGTTCGCCGAGGATCCTTCTCTTAGTATTACAGAGCAGATAGAGCGCGGAAAGAAAAGGGTTGCCGGGAAGTACAAAGGGTCATCATACATAGCGTATTTTCAGGCGTTTACCGGGACGTATGCTCCGACAGACAGGCTGAGAGAGCTATACTCTGAGGCGATAGCCCACCCCGACATTGTATGTATGTCCGTGGCAACCAGGCCGGACTGCCTGCCGGAGGAGGTGCTCGACCTGCTCGATAAGATGAATGAAATAAAGCCCGTGTGGGTGGAGCTGGGATTACAGACTATCCATGAACAAACGGCATCATATATTCGAAGAGGTTATGAGCTTACTGAGTATGACCGGGCGGTTCGTGAACTAAAGAGGCGTGGAATACAGGTTATTACTCATGTGATACTAGGCCTGCCCGGGGAAACAAAGCGGGATATGCTTGACACTGTTTCGTACGTTGTAAAGAGCGGAGCAAACGGGATCAAATTACAGCTCCTTCACATCCTGAAAGGGACGGACCTAGCGGATGAGTATTTGGCGGGTAAGGTTAAGGTCATGGAGATGGATGAGTATATCGAAATCCTGAAGGAGTGCCTGGCTATCATCCCTGACGATGTGGTGATCCACAGGATGACCGGAGATGGGGACAAAAGGATTCTTTTGGCTCCCGAGTGGAGTGCCGATAAAAAGAGAGTAATAAATGCGATAGGAAAAACACTATAGTGAAACATGTGATATCAAGGCTGTCAGAAGGTACCCGTTGAATGAAAAACTCGATGCAAAATCGCCATTGATTTTTCCATCACATATCATTTTTTTCTTCAATATCGTTCCTTTTTGTGGTATAATTACC
>JHWZ01000014.1 GCA_000687695.1 Lachnospiraceae bacterium P6B14
ACGACTGGATCCAGGCTTGGGCGCCCATTGTCCGGAGAGTACTTGTCCTCTACAAGATCATAAATGAATGACCAGTCAAGTGCACTATCAATCAATCGGAGCAGATGATCCTTGGGAACAAGGTCATCCATACAGATGAATTGAACCTGTTCTCGGTTCTTTTCGACGTTCGTTGACATCATAGGCAGATACCCTCCATATCTGATTTCTATGATACCATTATACCAAAAAAGCGCTGAAAAATCCAGTGTTTTCGATGTTTTTCTTCGTTTTTTCTACGAGAAAAGTCCGCGGTTTCCCGCGGACTTTGTCTACAGTCTGAATAGGGCGTGATACGCCCTATTTTCGCAATTTTCTCAGAAAATGTTCTTCAAAAATACCTCATAACCCTTCTCGGTTTCATAGATATCAGCCTTGCTGGTGATCTCCCATGGAGCATGCATATTCAGCACTGCCACTCCGCAATCGATAACCTCCATGCCGTAAAGCGCCATGATGTAGGCGATGGTTCCGCCTCCTCCCACATCGACCTTTCCGAGCTCCGCTGTCTGATAGTTAACACCGGCATCATCAAGTATTCCTCTGATACGTGCCATGAACTCTGCATTCGCATCGTTACTTCCGCTCTTCCCCCTGGCTCCGGTAAACTTGTTAAACACCATTCCTCTTCCGAAGTAAGCGGCATTTTTCTTTTCATAAGCAGAGGCGTATGTCGGATCAAATGCGGCACTCACATCCGATGACAACATGCGACTGTTTTTCAAACATCTCTTTACCAATCGATCGTCGTAGTTTCCTACACAGCCGATGAGCTCAGCGACGGTGTTCTCAAAGAACTGTGATCTCATTCCAGTCGCTCCGACCGAGCCGATCTCCTCCTTGTCAACCAGAAGACAGCATGTCGTATGCTCCGGCGCATCCACTGCAAGCATCGCCTTTAGCGACGTGAACGCACAAACCTTATCATCCTGTCCGTACGCCATTATCATGCTGCGATCTATACCGGATTCTCTGGCTGCACCTGCCGGTACTATCTCGAGCTCCGCTGATAAGAAATCCTCTTCTTCAACATCATATTTATCCTTTAATAACTTCAGGATATTTTTTTTGACGGCTTCTTTTTCTTCTTTTTCATCCTTTGTTTTTTCAGCCAAAGGCTGTGATCCTACCAGTATATCCAGAGCTTCTCCTTCTATAACCTTCGAAGCCTTTTTATCCATGTTTTCCTGTGAAAGGTGTATGAGAAGATCCGTCACACAGAATATCGGATCATCCTTATCCTCGCCGATACAAACATTAACCACCGTTCCGTCTTTCTTTACAAACACACCGTGGATTGCCAACGGCACGGTCACCCACTGGTACTTCTTTATACCGCCATAGTAATGAGTATCAAGATAAGCTAAAGATGTATCCTCATAAAGCGGATTCTGTTTTACGTCCATACGCGGTGAATCGATGTGAGCTCCGAGTATGGCCATGCCTTCCTCTAAAGGCTTTTTTCCTATGTTAAAAAGAACAAGACTCTTGTCCATATTTACTGCATATATTTTGTCACCCGGACGCAGTTTTTTATTCTTTTTAATTACCTCTTCTATATCGACGTAACCTGCCTTTTTAGCCTCGTTTACAGCGTATTTACAGCACTCTCTTTCCGTCTTATTTTCGGATAAAAATAACCTGTACTCTTTGTTCAGTTTTTCGAGTTCATTCAGGTCTTTCTTTTTGTATTTTTTCCATGCATTTTCACGTTCCATTTTATGCCCTCCGTTCAGTATCAATCCTCATCAAACTCTACTACTACATAAAAGCCTTTTTCGTTCTCACGTATTTCCTTAACAACTCCTTCTCTGGAGCTTAATCTCTCTCTCAGAGTATAGTTCGCGGACATCGCCACGGCCGGTACTATAGTGTAGTAATACGCACTCGGTAAAACACCTTCCGTAATCTCAACCGCGTCGCCCTCTTTGACCAACCCCGGGCGCTCCATCTTGAACTCCATTTCCCGCATAAATACACCAATCCTATCTCAATCCCGAAAGTCTGTCGGCATCTACCTCGAATCTCTTTCGCAGCTTCAACTCGGACATGATCCTTTCGTAATTGTCGGCCTTATCATCTATGATAACATCCAGGCTTACTGCTATGTTCGCAAGAATGTGCTCATCTGCCTCACGCATATCCTCAAAAATACGGATCTTCTCGGCAGCTGTTTTCGCATCGAGAAACTCCATCATTTTTGCAGTCATTTCTTCCTTGTCCATATGTCAGCTCTCCTTTTCAGCGAGGGAGTGATTCACATAATCACATACATCCTCAACATCCAACCCATGCACAACACAGGCCTCCGCCAAAGTCTCAACTGCCGCGGACGGACAGCTCACGCATCCCATCCCGCACTCAAGCAATGCAATAAACGCATCAGGATGCGCCTGCAAAAGATCGTTTATCTTTATATCCGGAGTAGCATACTCCGTTATCTTTTCCTTTTCTTCCAAGGCTTGTTCTCCTTTCCTGTGCCATCGGATAACCCCTGACACTTCAAGAAAGTATTATACTACAGCTTATATTTTTTTTCAAGAAAAAATCAACCCCCGCTTATCAAAAGCAGGGGTTGAAATAATTATCAGCTAAGTACTCGTCTTGCCGTGATCGGTGTACGATAATCGATCGGGCTGGTCTTGATACCTGTACGCGGGTTAGATGCATGTACTACTCGTCCGCCTCCGATGCAGAGAGCTACGTGCGATACATGACTTCCGCTTCCGTAGAAGATCAGGTCTCCTGCCTGAGCATCTCTCCAGTCAATACGTCTTCCGACACCGGACTGAGAACTCGACGTTCTCGGAAGGGTGATACCAAAGTGACTGAATACTGACATTGTAAATCCTGAACAGTCTGTTCCGTTTGTCAGTGAGGTACCGCCATATACATACGGGTTACCAACGAACTGAAGTGCGTAGGCTGCGATTGACTCTCCATCGCCATCGGCAAGTGCTCCGCCGCCGCCCTGGTCATCATCGCTGCGGCCACCGCCGCCGCCACCGCCGCCGCCGTTTCCGCCGCCTCCGCCGGATCCGCCGCCGTCGTTACCACCATTACCGCCGCCATTGCCGCCGTTTCCACCGCCGGAATGACCGCCGCCTCCGCCGCCGTTTCCACCGCCGCTTCGGCCTCCTCCATTGTTATCGTTGGAGTCGTTGTTGTTATGGTTGTTACCGTCATTATTTGATCTGTTGTTATTGTCGTCCTCAGCAGCCTGAGCAGCCTCTCTACGACGCTGTTCTTCTCTTTCCTCTTCGATGGAAACTGCCTTTTTGAACTGTACGGTAATCTTTACATAATCCTTTGAAACATATCCGATACAGTCGTCATCGACATTTATCTTTACCCAATCGTTAAACTCTTTAACGACCGGATAACTCTCATCCTGAGATACGAGTGTGATCACTGTCGCACTCTCATTTGAATCCTCACGAACACGAAGTGTCTCGGTAGTGACCGTCGCCCACTTTGTTCCGAACTCATCGATGAGCTTTTCTGCACTGTAACCGATAGCCAGATAATCCTTTCGGATATATCCCTCTACCGAACCGGATTTGATGAAAGCCCAATCACCCTCGTTGCTTACGATGGTAGCCGCGCTCCCTCGATAAAGCTTTCCTACGATCTCTGCATCCGTATTCGGCTGCTTTCTGATGTTAACATAGTCAGCCGCGATAGAGATGCCGACATTTGCATACTCAGATGCGTCTTTAACCTCGCCGTTTTCACCGGCTTTTTCCTCTACCAACGCCTCTCCCGTGACGCTGGTGCCACTCGCCGCGTTACCGCCGAGCATATCCGCGAATGCCACGATGGCCTCCGGATCGCTTCCGATAACTGACTGGAGTGAACAAAACATATCCAGTGTATAGGACATTCCCGCAAGCTCGGTCTCAGAACAAATAGTTGTTGATCTGGAAGTAGTAACCGATGCGATAAGTCCCAGAGACATGATACAGCCGGCACCAAGCACAGCCTTGATCAGTCTACCCTTATTCATGAACCAACCTCCCTATTTTCCGCACTTTCCTCGACATTAGATGCGGAGTTGTTACAAATCTATTAACAAAATACGAGTTTAGTATAACAATTTATTCTACAGATGTCAACACTTTTTTTGAAAAAAATACGAAAATTCGTCAAATTTCTTGCTTTTCCAAAAAAAAATTGTTTTTTTTAAAAAAATGCTTTATTTTTTTCTAATTCTGTGGTACAATATTTACACACGATACAAGGAGGTGTCGCTTATGGAGATCTCAGACGGACTGAACATCGCAAGATATGCTGCGATATCAGCTCAGAACAGCACCATGGAGGGTGTGGGGATTGCTATGTTGAGCAAGGCGATGGATATGCAGGAGCAGATGGGAGCCGAGCTCACACAGATGATGGAGCAGTCCATCAACCCGGGATTGGGTGCTAACATTGATTTAAGAGTTTAATTACTTTCTTTCTCCTTTCTTTATGGATAGTGTGTAAGAGACCCGGTAACTGCCGACGGGCAGTGGCCGGGTCTCTTGCCATGTAAAAGGGGACGGAATTGCATAAGGAGGATCTCATGTATACACTTCATGACCGCGTCTCATACAGCCGCATCGATGTTGACAGAAAGATCGGCATAGAGTCCATCGTAAACGCGATGCAGGACACTGCCCTTTTCCACAGTGAGGACATAGGCAGATCTGCCGCATTTTTAGCAGAGCGTCACCGTGCATGGCTCGTATCAGCCTGGCATGTTATTTTTGTAAGGCGTCCGGAGATGGGCGAGTACTTCGATGTCCACACCTGGGCATACAAATTCTCGGGCATATTCGGTCAGAGAAATTTTCTCATGGAGACTCCGGAACACGAGGTTCTGGCATATGCGGATTCACGTTGGTTCTACTTTGATTCCGAGAATATGAAACCCACAAGGATCGACAAGGAAGAAAGCGAAGGATATGGCACCGAGCCTCCTTACGATATGGATTATTCGGTTTCGAGAAAGGTTGACTATCCCGAGGGATTGCCTGAAGTCGGAAGCATATATGTGAATCCGTCGTTACTTGATTCCAACGGACATATGAACAACGGACAGTATATACGGCAGGCGGCGGGCTTTCTGCCGATGGGCTATGATGTTGCGGAGCTGCGTGCCGAATATCGTAATGCGGCGCATCATAAGGATAACATGCGGGTAAGAGCCGGTGAGAGCGACGGCATGTATTACGTCGTCTTCGAAAATGACGAGAACGTGCCATACTTTATCAGCGAATTCAAAGCCAGGTAATCAAAGCCGAGCGCTATGGTAGCTTTTCTTCCTCGCTCGCACATATAAAGTGCTCCTCGGAAGAAAACTACCGCCGCTCGGCATATATACTCATGGTCGGTCGGAAATCGATTTACGATGACAAACTATGGCGGATGAGATGAAAAATATTATGCCGAGCGCTATGGCATTTTAGGAGAGAATTGTTATGGGATACTTGATTGATAGTTTGGGGCAGAATGTGACACTTAAGATAGCGAGAGTCGCTGAACATGGGGCGTATCTGGTTAACGATGATGCTATCGAGGGAGATGAAGTTCTGCTTCCGAATAATCAGCTGGATGGAAGTCTGAATGAGGGAGCAGAAGTTGATGTGTTCCTCTACAAGGATTCTGAAGACAGATTGATCGCGACAAGGGAGATACCGAAAGTGCACCTCGGGGAGGTTGCCTTATTAAAGGTTACCGATGTAACAAAGATAGGTGCTTTTTTGGATTGGGGATTAAAGAAGGATCTGTTTTTGCCTTTTAAGGAACAGACAAAGAGGGTTCGTCCCGGGGATATAGCTCTCATAGCCCTTTACATCGACAAGAGCGAGAGGCTCTGCGGAACGATGCACGTTTATGATTATCTCCGTACAGATCACACGTATGCCAAAAATGATCATGTGCACGGAAGGATATATGAGATAACGGATTCCTTCGGTGCTTTTGTCGCCGTTGAGGATTGTTTTTCAGCCCTCATCCCGCACAACGAGATGAACAGAATATTAAATGTCGGAGATGAGATAGACGCCCGAATAAAAGAAATAAGAGAGGATGGCAAACTCACTCTCTCTCTTTCGGAAAAAATAAAAATACAAATGGGTTCAGACGCCGATCGAATCTACGAAAGACTTCTCTCATCCGACGGCACTCTCCCATTCCATGACAAAACTTCACCTGAAATAATAAAGCGCGAATTCGGCATCAGTAAAGCTGCCTTCAAACGCGCTCTCGGTCGCTTAAAAAAGGAATCAAAAATCGAAATATACAACGACCATATCTCTATTAATAAGTCGTGAGAACAGTCCCGGATGTGCCAACGCGTGCGCGCGGAGCGGCAGGAGTATTCTCACAGTGAGTCTGCGAGTCGTGAGAACAGCCCCGGATGTGCCAACGCGTGCGCGCCGGGCGGCAGGAGTTTTCTCACAGCGAGTCTGCGTAGCAGCGAGTCGTGAGAAAAGCTCCGACCGCGCCCCGGCGCGTCGCTTTTTTCTCTCTTTTACTCCACTCTGATATAAGAAATCGCCGGCTTAACGAAGACGAAATCCTGATCATACACCGGACTCTTTTTCATCTCTTTTCCGACCTTATAGTAATAATACACCCTCACATAATACTTCTTTTTACTCTGTATATATTTATCCCCGTATTTAGTGATATTACACGATGTTTTATTCGCTCCGATCTTTTTCGCGAGCTTGTATCCCTTGTTCTTTTTCAGCGATACATAAATCTCTTTTTTAGCGGCCCCCTCGACCTTCAGTCCGGATATTTTTATCGTATCCTTTTTACCGGAAAGCTTGAGTTTTTTTGCATATCCGTACTCAACCGTATCGGACCATGCCCCATATCTTTTTCCCACACCGGGGATAGTCACATATCCTCTGACCTTGACATAAACTATCTTTCCGGGGTGGCAGGGCTTCATGGAAAAATGAACCGCTGCGGAAGATACGGCATCACCTGATACATTCGCCGCATAAAGTTTTTTACCCTTGTAGTTCTCCGCTCTTACCTGATATCCATCAGAATAATTGTCGGTTCTAAATGAAAAATCGGAGTCATTGAGATTTTTGTAGATTCCAATCAAGGTCGGTTTTGGGAGCTTTCCGGGAGTTGTTCTCACATTCTCAACGATTACTCCCGTTTCTTTTTCATCCTTTTTGTTTCCGGCCTGATCCGACTCATAGATTTTGAAAGTATAAGAAGTCGCCGCTTCCAGCTTGTTTATGGTAACCTTGAAAGTGTTTAACCCACCGATGGCAGGCACGGGAGTCACCGAGGCTCCGGTTGCAGCGGGCGTTGCTGTGGGCGCTGTAGCCTCGTCCACAAAAGGCGTTATTCCACCCGAAAGCCTGATCTCATTCTTATCAGCCATCACCTGATAAACACAATAAAACGATGCCGAACCCTTCCAGCCTATCGTCACATAATGACTTTCCTTTACCGTACCGCCCTCGTCAAATGCTCCATATCCGGCATCAAGCTGAGCCACCTCAGTAGCAGATGTTACGGCAAGACTCTGTTTACCTGATTTGATGGTAAACGGAAGCACCAGCAGTGACAAAAGAAGCACCGGCACTATAAGTCTTTTATTATTCCTTGCTTTGTTATGAGCTTTCATGTTTGCTGCCCCTTCCCCACAAGCCGGCTGTTATACCTCAGCTACCCTTTTCGCACGAAAAGATGTGGATAGCCATAGGAGCAAGACGAATCTCTATAGAGTTAGCCCTGCCGTCCTGCTTTATCTTTTTCGATGTTCTGAGTCTCGGATTACCGAAGCCGAAGCCTCCGAATTTCTCATCATCGCTGGTAAATATTTCCTTATATTTGCCCGCGAAAGGCACACCGATCCTGAACTTGTCATACGGAACCGGAGTGAAGTTACAAACGATCATGAGTGTCTCATCTTTTGTTTTTCTCAAAAATGCTATCGACGAGCGAGAAGCATCGAGTGAACTGACCCACTCAAAGCCTGCCGGCTTGTCATCATCCGCATAGAGCGCCGGATGAGCCTTATAGAACTCATTTATCACGCTCACATATCCGCGAAGCTTCTCATGCTCCTCGCGCTCATCGGTAACCTTCCAATCGATCGGAAGGATTCCTGTTCTGTAGTCAAAGCTCTTCTCTCTGTGATGATAGAGCGGCTCACCGATATACCATGGCTCGAGCTCTCCCGACTCCATACCCGCGAAGTTCAATACTCTACCCGGATGAACCAGCTGATATGCGTATGCGAGTCTCAGTGAAGCGAACTTCTGATGACGCATACCTGCCATCTTGTGATACATCGCGCCTGCTTTTCCTGCTACATCATCACAGCCTATTCCGAGTATATATTCTTCTGCATACTGATACGCCATACTGAGCGTAAGCGTATCATGTCTTCCGCTCCTAAAGAGAGGATCTGTCTGCATATAATCGAGGAAGTCATGCTTCCATCCCTCGTTCCATACGAGATCGAAACCTATACCGCCGTCATCGGTGCTGTCGGTAAGTCCCGGATAGATCACGGAATCATGTCCGATGGTAAACGCACCCGGAGCATATTCATGAACCATATTGTTCAGATTGCGAAGGAACTCGAGGCCCTCGAGATTCTCGTTTCCTCCGTATATATTTGCAACCCACTCGTCACTGCGACGACCATAGTCGCAATAAAGCATCGGGCCGAGATCATTTATCTGAAGACCGTCCACATGGAACTCGTTGAGCCAGTACATAGCGGCGCCAACGAGGAAGTTCACTACCTCGCTTCTTCCGTAGTTATAGATCTTTGTATCCATGAACGGATGCACGCCCTGTCTCGGATCGAGATGCTCGTAAAGACAGGTTCCGTCGAACTCAACCAGTCCCTGTGTATCCCTCGGGAAGCACGACGGAGTGAAATCAACTATAACTCCGATTCCTCTTTTGTGGAAGCAGTCCACGAAGTACTTAAAGCCCTCCGGTGAACCGTATCTCGATGTCGGTGCAAAATATCCGGTAGTCAGATATCCGAGTGACTGATCAAGCGGATGCTCTGCTATCGGAAGGATATTTACATGGGTATAACCCATTTTTTCACAATACTGAGACACATCGTCAGCGATCTCCTTATAATCATGGAACTGAAGCTGACAGGTCTTTTTTGATACGGGATCCGGAAGAACGAACCCTGCAAGACTGAACGAATACACGAGCACCGGATCTTTTCTCACATTATAATCCACACGTGACTTCATCCATTTTTCATCACTCCAGGCAAAGTCATCATCATCACAAACGATCGCACTGAACTCAGGACGCAGATCAAACATACGTCCCACAGGATCGGTTTTATAAACATCCTTGCCAACGGAATTGAGTATTCTGTACTGATACTTCTCACCGGCCTTAAGTCCCGGAATAAAAAGCTCAAACACCCCGCAATCCTCCAAAAGCGACATCGGATTCGCGGTCTTGTCCCAATTATTGAAAGGACCCACAACAGACACTGCTCTCGCATTCGGAGCCCATACTGCAAAATGAGTTCCCTTCACACCGTCTATCTCACAAACTCTTGCTCCGAGAATAGATGTGATATCCTCATGAATTCCGTTTACAAACTTATTTCTATCCATCGCGTCGATAGCTGACGGAGTAGTATATGGGTCGATCAGTTCTTCTGTTTCCTTACCCTTGGTCACGATAAGACGATACTTCGGGAACTGATCTACAGTCATTTTTTCCCTGTCAGCCTTGCGACTCGGAAGCTTTTTCACGGGAACAACAGCGGCAAAATATCCGCTCTTCGAGTATTTTTTCATCGGATAACTGCGTCCGGTCTCGGTGACCTTCACTTTTATCTCGGATACCCCCGGGAAAAATACCCCGACAAACATATGCTTGGCATCTACCGCACGCGGACCGAGTACCAGCTCAGGGTTCGGACATTCTGCGTACTCCAGAGCCTCCAGCTCCGGCCACTGGATAAAGTCTTCTACTTTGATCGCCATATTTTGCCTCCTTTGTCTCTGTTACTCTTCGTACCACATGCGGATCGGTGTCCCGGTCTCGTCATATTCCAGTTCTCTCTTTGGTTGATATTTTTTCAAAACGTGTTCCATCGGATAAGTCGACAAAAACCCTACCAGCCCGGGCAGGATTATAGCAAAGAACATCGTCGGCGTACCCCACTGAACATATGTTAAAAGCGCGGCGAATATTACCATAGCGAGGATGATCACACCGTGCAATATATGACGAAATGTACAGAAAAGCCCAAATCTGATCGTCATCATAAACTTGTTATCAAACCTCGATATGATCGGAAATACATTTAATGTAAGTATCGCCAGAACGATCATCATAACGAGGTAAATAGCCGCGAGCACTCCACCCGTTCCTTCCTTCGTGGACGAGTTGAGTCCGAGGTAGTTGATATTCCACCAAAGCAGGAAGTAAATAGCCACTATGATCAGCCAATAAATGGTGGACTGTTTGAAGTTCTGCTTGAAACTCCTCCAAAACTCTCTGAACACATAACCCTGCCCGTGACGTATCACCTTCGCGCATACATAGTAAAGCGAAGTGATCGCATCGCCTATGGTGATGATCGGTATACAGAATACCAAAAATATCAAAGACACCCATATCATATCGAATATCCTTGACAGCGTCACCATGACGGGATTATCAGTCGAAAAAAATCGGCTCATTCGGCTCATCTTTCAGCAATTCCTTCCATAATTAACACACTCACGCCACGTCACTACTCGCCACGCACACTCGGATCCCTGCGGGATCCTCGTTGCACGGCAGTCGCCGTGTGCATACTATGTGTAAGCCACATGCGGGAGCAAGCTCCCGCCGTGTCCTACACATGTATGCGCGTGGCTCGTTGCTTACGCGTCAAGCTCATGTATAAACAGCCCGCTTCTGAGTTTCGGCTCAAACCATGTTGACTTCGGTGGCATCAAAAGCCCTGCATCCGCCACATCAAAAAGCTCACTGATGGATGTCGGATACATCGAGAACGATATCTTCATATCTGAGTCAGCTCTTCTCTCGAGCTCATCAAGTCCTCTGATTCCTCCGATGAAATCAATCCTCTTATCAGTTCTCGGATCACCGATACCGAGGATCGGTCCCAACAGGTAATCCTGAAGGATCGACACATCCAGAGAGCCCACTGCATCCTTACCCTTGTACAGCTCCTCTTTTGCGGAAATCTTATACCACTGACCTCCGATGTACATACCGAAGGTTCCTTTTTTATCGGGACGGACCTGCTCACCTGCCGCCTCAACATTGAATGATTCTCTCACCTTTGAGAAAAATGTCTCCGTGCTGAGTCCGTTCAGGTCTTTGACGGTCCTGTTATAATCCATTATCTTCAGCTGATCCTCAGGGAAAAGTACCGACAGGAAGTAATCAGACTCTACTCTGGAGTCCTCATTGGCCTCCATGGTCTCGATATCTCCCATCTTGATCGTATTTCCGGCAGCTGCGGCCGCCTCTCTTCTTTTCAGTCCCACCTTTACGGCAGATGCCGCACGGTGATGACCGTCCGCGATGTAGATCGCATCGATACCCTCAAAGGTCTCTTCAATCTTTTCTACATCTGTGGCATCAGCTATTTTCCATACTCTATGAGTCACTTCATCCGGTGCCGTGAAATCATAGAGCGGTGTCTGCTTCATTGACTTGGCCATAACCGAGTCAATAGTAGCATCATCTCTGTATGCGAGGAAGATCGGACCGGTCTGTGCACCCAATGTGTCTACATGTGTAATACGGTCTATTTCCTTGTCTTCTCTCGTGTTCTCATGCTTCTTTATCACTCCGCTCACATAGTCATCTATGGAGGCTACTGCCACCAGACCTATCTGTGAACGTCCGTCCATGATCAGTTCATATACAAAATACGCCTGATCTGTATCACGAATAAAAGTTCCCTCATCAAGCCTTGCCTGATAGAGCTCCTTTGCATGCTGATACACCTGCGGATCATACGTGTCCACCTCGTCAGGAAGACTCGTCTCCGCTCTGTCTATCGCGAGGAACGATAAAGGTTCTCTTTCCACCTCTACCTTTGCCTCGGCTCTGTTGTATACATCATAAGGCAGCGCAGCCACGCGGGATGCTACATCCTCGCGTGGTCTGACACTGCAAAACGGTTTGATCGTTGCCATACTTTCTTCTCCTCTTCCCTAACTAAACTGTATTATGCGTATGCGCGCTTGAATACCTTGTAATCAGAATACTGCTTTGTAGTTGTTGCGGTTTTTGTATCCTTACCTTTTCCACTGAGATAGGAAGAAACTGTCTGAACGTCGACTACTTTTCCTGCAGCATCATAGAATACGATATCAGCCCTTGCAGATACATATTTGCTGTATTTATTTTTGAATGAGACCGCACCTGACGACGGGTTATAGCTTACCGAAACCTTGCTTGAAAGATTCTTATAACTGAGCATCATATCATGCTTTAGTGCATAAGATTTTACTCTGATAGCAGTTGCTCCCTGAGTGATGAGGTCTCCGCCGATATATACGCTGATATACATCTTTGCGTTCGGTACGAGGCTGTATACAGTCTCCTCACCGGACTTCAGCACGTTAAGATTTGCATCAACGATATCGTACTTCAGAACAGCTGATGACATGTAGTCTCCACACTTATTTGTGATCTCATAGTATGCATATCCGCTGTATGAGCCGATCTGAGCTCCCTTGTAAACACATTTGAGTTTTCTGTTCTTTACCGTGATGTTGTATTTTCCGTAACCATACTTACCTCTTACATTGATAGTAGCCTTTCCTGCCTTCTTTGCTGTAAGCTTAAGCTTGTTACCGCCAAACTTCTTTACTGATACCACGCTCGGCTTACTTGACTTAGCAGATGTCAGATTTCCGATGAAAAGAACAGAAACCTTTGCCTTCTCACCCTTGATCATAACATACTTCTTTGTTGCAGCCTGAGCCTGCTTTACAGGTCCTGCCACACCGGCAAGGCCGAAAACCAGTGCCAGCATAACTACGATACTTCCGATTCTTTTTAAACCTTTCATTTCATCCTCCTTTTTTGGAACGCTTTTTGCTCCATACTCCTTAGTTTTATTCTCCTGCCTTTGCCGTGATGATCCACGGTGCCGGCTGGTTTTCAAATACATTCTTCGATGTGAGCTTTGAAACCTGGATCTGAATGATCGTCGTATCAGTGATACCGAACTTAGCCAGGATATCATTCATCGAAGCGGCAACCCTGAAATCGAGTGTGTAGATAACAAACTCCATCTTCGGGTTTATCTTTAAGAGATACTCGATCTCCTGCTCCATGCTTGCCGATGCTACGAGCATCGTTGTGTCGGGTACCGGAAGATCTCTCATCGTATCTCCGCCGACATGATCGATGATCGTCACGTTGGTCAGACCGAACTGATTGACATTTTCCTCGATGGTCTCACGGTCTCTCTCCTTGTACTCAACAGCGATGACCTCACCATCCCCCAACATTGCAGCTGTCTCAATAGCAATGGATGCAGCTGAAATGGTACAGAAGTTTTTGTGCTCGTCAATCTGCATCTTTGACAGAATGACTGCCCTGATCTCCGATCCGACATACTTAACAGATCCCGAATAAAACTTCTTATTATCCATACCGAACTTGATCGTAGATCTCGCGTTCGGATTCAACACTATCATACCCGCGGAAGCATTGATCCCGCGATCGATCATCTCGGAAACCTTGTTTCTCTTAACCTCACCCTCAGGCTCAGATCCCTCATTATAGATGATCTCACAGTCCCCAAGTCCGACATTCCACATCCTGTAGAATATATCCATATCCCCGGCCTCGGTAAACACGAGCACGCATCTGTGCGCCTCCACAGTAGGTATTAAGTTTTTATTTTTTCTTGTTATATCGAGTATTTTGACATGCTCAAGGTCGATCTCAGTATTCGCCGAAAAATACTGCAACCAAGAAATAATATGTGTATTGGTAAATAATTGTTCAGCCATAAAATCCCTCCTTATCTATGTTACTTCTTTCAGCCCGCAGCAGATTGTTTAAATCTGTAACTGTGGTGGATGTGTATCATACGTCGTTGCGCAGCATGTGTCTTTTACATGCGTGCAACGTGACGTATGATAAAAAAGCGCAAGCGTGCCACCACAGACAGATAAAACAATCTGCGTCGCGGCGACAAGTCACTAATTAGTTGCACTTATCCAGCAATTCTTCCCACTTGGCGTCAACATACTCCTGCGCCGCCTCGATGGTCCACTCATTCCCCGGCTTAAAGCAATGCGAAAATCTTCCCTGCCTCTTCATGAACTCCTCAACCGGAAGCTTTTTCTTCGGCTCATATGTCAGGCGATACTCACCCTCAACGACCTCATACAGTGGCCAGATGCAGGTGTCTATCGCGAGCTGGCACATATCCCTCAGATCCTCTGCCGGATACTGCCATCCTCTCGGACACGGTGTGAGCACGTTTACGAAGGTAGGTCCCTCAGTGTAGATGGCTCTGTGAGCCTTCTCGTGGAAATCCTTCATCGTACCGAACAAAGTCGTCTGTGCGACATACGGTGAGCCGTGTGCTACCATGATCTGTGTAAGATCCTTTTGATTCTGCTTTTTTCCGACGCTCTCGACACCTGCCGGAGTCGTTGTGGCAGAAGCAAAACGCGGTGTTGCAGATGATCTCTGTGTACCTGTATTCATATATGCGTTATTGTCATAGCAGAAATAAGTGTAATCGTGCCCTCTCTCAAACGCACCTGAAAGCGACTGGAATCCGATATCATAGGTTCCACCGTCACCACCGATGGCGAGAATCTTGACATTTTTATCCTTCGGGATGATACCCTGTTTCTTTTTAAACTGATATGCGGCCTCAACACCCGCTGCCGTAGCAGACGCGTTCTCAAATGCCGTATGGATGTATGAATCAGTCCATGCCGTGTAAGGATACTGGAAGGATGATACCTCGAGACATCCCGTAGCGTTACAGATAACTGCCTGATCCTCGGGATTAACAGCGCGCATCATGGCACGGCATACGATACCTGCGCCGCATCCTGCGCAAAGTCTGTGGCCGGCGTGAAAGCGATCTTCCTTGGCCATTTGCTCCTTAAGATTGTAAGCCATGAATCACACCTCCCCTCTCATAGTCGATCCGTCATGCTCGCGCTGTCCCATGTGAATGTAGACATGCTCAACCTTTCCGGTCTTTGCGATATCGGCTAACTTATCATAAACATTCTTGGCAGCCTTGACCGTGAAGTCTCTTCCACCAAGTCCATATACTACATCTATCATCTTCGGATGATTTTCAAGATTGATGCAGGCTCCGCTCACCTCAGCGAACAGCGGTCCACCGTATGCGGAGAAGCCCTCGCTCTTGTCCATAACAGCTACAGCCTTAACGTGAGAGAGTGCCTCGGCGATCTCCGTAGCAGGGAACGGTCTGAATACACGAAGCTTAATAAGTCCTGCCTTCACACCCGCATCTCTCAACTCATCAACAGCTGCCTTTGCGGTACCCGCACTGGAACCGATGATGACCATGGCGATCTCAGCATCGTCCATTTTATAGCTCTCAAAAAATCCGTACTTTCTCCCGAATGTCTTTTCGAAATCAGCAGCTACATCGAGTATAACCTTTTTCGCGTTGATCATGGCGTTTGCCTGAGCAACTCTGGCCTCCATGTAGTAATTCGAAATTCCGTAAGGTCCTACTGCAAGAGGATTCTCCTCCTTCAGAAGGTAATTCTCCGGATGATACTCTCCTACGAACTTCTTCACTGCCGCATCATCCTCGAGCTCGATATTCTCAAGGGCGTGTGATGTGATGAATCCGTCCTCACAAACCATGAGCGGAAGTCTCACGTCCGGATGCTCGGCGATCCTGTGAGCCATAAGGTAGTTATCATATACCTCCTGGTTGTTTTCACCGTAAAGCTGAATGAAACCGGAATCTCTCTCTGCCATTGAGTCAGAATAATCATGATTGATATTGATCGGTCCCGTGAGCGCACGACATGCTACAGCCAGCACGATTGGCAGTCTCGAAGACGCTGCCACATACAGGACCTCATTCATGAATGAAAGTCCCGCTGATGACGTAGCGGTTACGGCTCTACAGCCCGCTGCCTCTGCTCCCACGCAGGCAGACAATGATGAATGCTCACTTTCCACACATATAAACTCGGTGTCCACCTTACCGTCAGCCACATACTGTGCAAAAAACTGCGGTATCTCCGTTGACGGAGTGATGGGGAACATCGCAAATACATCGGGATTTATCTGGCGCATCGCCGTCGCGATGGCCTCGTTCCCTGATAATCTCTCTCTCATTGTTCGTCCTCCCATCCTATGGCCTGGAACGGACATACTTTCAGGCAGATGCCGCATCCTTTACAATGGTCATAATCAAAATCAACGCGCTTTCCGTCTTCTACCGGGATAGAAGCATCCGGGCAGTACGGTGTGCACATCAGGCACTGTTTACATTTATCAGGCTTCCAAATCGGAGTACGGGAACGCCACTCACCTGTTTTGGTAAGCTCGGATGTTCCGGGCTCATAGATCTCGCAACCCGTGGTCATATCCTGCCAAGCTATATCCTCATGGATATCAGCTGCTTTTAAACTGCTCATGACGCTTCCTCCTTAACTTCCTTCATGGATCTGCGCAGGCACTTGAGGTTGCCCTCGATGACCTGCGGCTTTTTTGCAAACTTATGTGAGTACGATGCCTCCATATCCTTCAGGAACGAATCCTTCTCCACGCATCCGCTGACGGCGACTACCGCTGCGAGCATAGGCGTGTTCGGAAAGTATTTTCCGAGGCAGTCAATGGATATCTTCCTGGCGTCTATCGTACATACCCTGCCGGTGTAACCCTTCAGATGGGGACGGATCTCGGCAGGATCCTTCTCCGTATTCACTATGATAGCCCCGTCAGGGCTAAGACCTGCGGTCACATCCACACTCTCAAGGAGTGTCTCATCCACCACCACAACATAGTCCGGATCATAAATGTTTGAATGGATGTTGCAGCGTTCCTTTGAAATCCTGTTGTACGCCGTTATCGGTGCTCCCGATCTCTCCGGTCCGTACTCGGGAAATGACTGCACATACTGTCCTGCCGAAAAAGCAGCATCAGCCAGAAGCTGACTTGCAGTCTTCGCCCCCTGGCCACCTCTTCCGTGCCAGCGGATTTCGATCATGTCGTCGTTCATTTCTTTCTCTCCTTCTAAAAAAACCGTCTGTACATAGATGTACAGACGGTATTATATCCTATTTAATGCAAAAATTCAAGGAAAACTTTATGGAATTGCCCGATTATTCGATATTCAGGATGTCAGTGAAGCCCGTCACATCAAAGATTTCCATGATATCATCGGACGCGTTCTTAATGACCATATCTCCCTGAGAGTTCATAACCTTCTGTCCTGAAAGCAGAACCCTGAGTCCTGCACTCGAAATATACTCAAGCTTTGTCATATCTACAACAAGTGATGTTACACCGCCAAGCTCGTTTTTAACAACATTCTCAAGTTCAGGAGCTGTTGTTGTGTCAAGGCGTCCCTCGAGAGCCAGTGTAAGATCGTTTCCATTCTTCTCTTTTGTAATGTTCAACATGGTTGATATCCTCCTTTTACTGCTGTCGTCACGCTTCGGCGTGTCTCTCAAAGACTACTATACCATATTTGTTCAACAAACGCAAATCATTTTTACAATTTTTTTACTATCGTAAATATGTTTTTATTATCCTCACGTTTGTAGCTCACATCGTCCATGCTCTTTTTCACCATGAATATACCCAGACCGCCTATCGGCCTGTCCTCGGCGGAGAGCGTGATATCCGGATCCTCCTTTGCCAAAGGATCATAAGGCGTACCCTCATCGATAAAGGTTATCTGCGCCTGCTCGGGGGTTATATCGAATTGGAGCACTGCCCCTCCGGCACCCTCTTCGCCGTACGCATAATGGGCGATGTTTACAAAAATCTCCTCAACGGCGATATCAAGTGATATCTGGGTTTTCATCGGACAGTCGCAAGCCTCGAGCTCCGCGTCCATAAACGCGAGTACCTCATTCAGGTTTTCGACCTTTGCGTCGATCTTCAGTTCTTTCATATTCTCCCCCTTAGTTTTCTTTTCCGTAGTATGTGAACGCCATCATAGTCAGGTCGTCAAACTGCGGAGCCTCGGCTACAAACTCTTCGATACTGTTTACAACATTACCGAGAAGCTCTTCGGGCTTTGCATCCGGATTTATATTCAGCGCATCCGTAAGTCTCTCCTCACCGAAAAGCTCATTGTTAGCGTCGGTAGCCTCCGTAACACCGTCCGTGTATACGTAAAGTGTATCTCCCGGAACAACCTCGAACTCATGCTCCTTGAACGGAAGACCTTCCATCGTGGCTACCGCCGGTGAGTGACGATATTTGATCAGCTCGAAGTTTCCATCCTTGTGACGAAGAGCAGGATGCTCATGTCCGGCGTTTGCCGCGAGTCCCTTCCCTGTATTCAGATCTATGATCGCAAGCCATACGGTTACGAAAAGCTCTGCCTCGTTACCCTCGCACATCTGATCATTTACATCCGAAAGGATCATCGCAGGCGAGCCACCCATCATGGCACGAGTCTTGATAGACGTCTTCGCTTTCGCCATAAACAGCGCTGCCGGCACTCCCTTCCCTGATACATCAGCCATAACGAGCACTATATGATTATCATCCGTCAGGAAGAAATCATAGAAATCTCCTCCGACTTCCTTCGCAGGCGTCATCGACGCATACAGATCAAACATCGGATTATCCTTGTAATCATCGAAGTTTGTCGGCACCATGCTGGCCTGGATATTGGTTGCCAGTGACAACTCACTCGCTATCCTCTGCTCCTTCGCAGTAATATCCGTGATATCCTTGATGTACTGTTTCATACGCTCTGTCAGTGACGAGAACGACTCAGCCAGCACCTGAATCTCATCTCCGGTATCAACATCCCACTCGAAATCGAGGTTTTCTCCCTTTATTTCCTCGACCTTGGCAGTGAGCTCTACGACCTCTCGTACGAGAACCTTTGCTGCCTTTTTCGATACAAAGAATGAAAGCACATACAGGATGATAAATACAACTACCATCGCGATCAGCACCATACGGATCTGTCCGTTTGAGTCCTCGACCGCACGATCACTTGATTCCTCCAAAGACTTCAAAAGACTGTTCGTCGGCGCCTGCACCTCTGACTCGGGAATGATCGTAAAGAACGTCCATCCGACAGTCTCAAGCGGAGAATACGCAACACAGCTGTCCACTCCGTCCAGGTTCAGTACCGCGATTCCTCTCTCGCCCTTCACAGCCTTTGTGACCAGCTCTGCCAGATCTTTTTGATCGCTCTGTCTCAAATCCGTGATCTTTTCCAGATCGCAGGAGAATGTTTCCCCGCCACCTGATGAGAAAATGACCTTCCCCTCACCGTCGATCATACATGCATAACCGTTTTTACCTACTCGGGTTTCCAAAACGGCTTTCTCAAGCTCGGTAAGATACATTCCCGCACCGGCAACACCCATGAACTCTTTGCCTTTGTAGAACGGGACACCGCACATGATCCCGACGCCCGATGTATGAGCGTCACGTGACAGAGATGTAAAGAACGGTGCCTGTTTTTCACTCGCTCCTATGTACCACGGTCTGGTATCAGCCTCGTAAGGCATTATATTTCCGTCTTCATCAAACTTCTTTTCCGCAATATAATCAGCCTGGATCATTATTCCGCTCTTTGCAGCGATATAATTTGACACCATGTTCGGATCATTTTTGTTTACGGAAAGCAACGTGTCCTGCGCGTTTGCGAGCAATCCGAGTTCATTTTTTACATCCGCGCTCTCTGTATCTGTTTTCTCGGAAAAAAGCAGCTGAACGGAAAGTTTGCCTTTGTTTTTCGCATCCGGAAGAGGCACACTTCTTTCATAGTAATCATCAGCGTTGTCATACATATTCGATACGGTGTCGGCCACTGTCTTAACGCTGATCTGGAACTTCTTTAAAGCATTGTCGGCGCTATCCGCCTTTGCCTGTGCGGACTGCTGCAGACTCTCCTCTATCTGTCTTCTCATCGTCTCGGATGAGATCACCTCGGCATCCTGTCCCGCCTTCTCACTGGACTCGATAAATGTCGATCTGAGTCCGAAAATAGTGATGAACATGACGATGGCAACGATAACCAGTGCCGACTCGGTCATGACTATCGCAACCCGGGAGATTTTTTCACGTAACGAACGACGTTTTTTCATTTGCTGTCCCCTTTCATTCTTTTAATTATTTACATGCCTGTTTTTGTAGAATTCCTGAATATACTCCCTGATCTCGGCAAAGGAATCAGTCAGAACATAATCCTCCATACACAGGTTCCAATCATCTACCCACTGCATATAAAGCTGCTCCCTTTTTCCGCAGACCGGTTTAAATCCGGTAAAGAAATATCCGGCTTTTTTTAACTCCTCATAGTTTTTAAGAATAGTCGGCGTATCATCATACAAAGCGATCTGTATACTGTAATACCCTTTTCCGCGATAGGTCTTTACAAGCTCGGTCATTTTTTCTGCCAGGTCAAGGCCTTCGTTTATCACCAACACCTCGATAAACTCCTGCGACTCGTCGACCTTGATCCTGTATTCACCCTCGGCAGGCAGCGTATCAGTCACCTCACCAGACGTGCGTATCTCGCATAATACACCTATCCTGTCATATATCTTTTTCCCGAACGGAGCCAACTCCTCCGGAAGATATATAACACCTGCTTCGCGTTTTTTAACAGGCTCTATCATGATACCCTCGGAATGCTTGTCACAGTGTCCCTTCGGGTAACTGTTTTTCATTTTTTCGGTCAAAAATCTTCCCAAACGGAATCCCACCGGGAACATCCCTCTTTTCTCACATGTCCCCTGAGTAAAGGAATGGAATGTGACCGCATGAACAAAAATCGACGGGATATCCATCGCCTCCAGAATATCGTAGGTATAGTTGACCAGCGCTATGGACAACCCGTATCCGCGATACTCCTTGGCAAGAATCTGCGACGCAGGCTCAACACACTCATCGATTTCCGAAAAATGCGTAAAAATCTCCATTCCGGCGATCTCTCCGTCTGCCTCTCCGACAAAAAAGTCATAGTCTCCCGACTTCGCATGCTCCCTGATCCATGCCTCGTCATAGAAGTAAGGTTTAAAATAACTGTCACCATACTCCGCACGGATGCATGCCATCATGCCTTTCTCGTCACCGTCTTTAAACGGTCGAAGAATAAACTCCTTCTCGACGCCGGTCTTTGAGTTTTTCAGCATGACGCTGACCGGCTTTGCACCTGATGTTTCCTCTCTCCCCATATTTCTCCCTTTTTATCACAGCTCGACGATCAGGTTGTTCACACCCAGTGTTCTTTTAAACGTGATCATCTTTGCTTTATTGTTTATCAGACGAATTCCCAGTGATTCATCTTCTAAAAGTTCCTCCGGTGTCATCTTTTCTATCTTGTCACGATACCATTTGATCGGATCAAAAATAGGTCCTCCGCATCGGATACGTAAAACGATCCCCTGTTCATCCACCATCATTCTGACGTCAGCGAATTTTTTCTCATCCTCACCGAGACATCTCTCGTTCATGATGACCAAAAGCTCCTCCAGCGCGAGCGGAAGGCTCATGGCAAATCTCGGATCGATATCGTTCTTTTCACAGAACTCCTCCATCATCATCGAAGCGGATACAGCTCCCTCTTTGTTACCGCGCACGGAGAACGAGTATATGTTTTCTCCCTCTTTTTCCACCTGCTTCAAAAGAAGAAGTCCCTTTAACTCAGGTTTTCGTTTTCGCTTTCTCGCCGATACCGCGAACATGCATCCCACACAGGCGAACTCGGCGATAGGAAATGCTGCCATATACCACTTTCCGAGTCCCGTAACAAAGAATAACGAAGCAAAAAGAACGACCAGCAAAAATGCCCTCAAAAATGTAAGTAGCAGCGCTATTTTATTCTCACCGATAGCCGTATAAAAATAGATATATACATTTATGATCGCTGCCGGTATCAGACTGAATGCCGCCATCTGTATGGCAAACGCGGCGTCCGACAAAATATGACTGTCATGTATTCCGAAAAACTCAGCCAAAGGTTTTGCACATACTGCTATCCCTATAAACAATACTCCATGGATTATCAAAGAATATGAGCGCGTTCTCCTCATCAGAAGCCTGATACTCACCAGATCACGTTCACCGTAAAACACGCCCGCAAGCGGAGCCACCGTCTGTCCGCATCCGAATACCGATGCAGACGTAAAGGAGATGATCGAACATGCCACCGCAAAAGCACTGGCAGAATCCGCTCCGAGAAACCGCAAAACAAGGAAGTTCATAACGAGTGTCCTGAACATGTTGCAAAGGTTGTTAAGTCCCGAAGCACCTCCCGTAACACATACTGCCATCGTAAGAACTATAAAGCGCTTAAAACCGAATCTGCGCGGATGGATCTGAGCCTTTTTCCCGAAAAACAGGATAAGCACCCCGATTATATCCGCTATCGCTGTACTGATCACCGTAGCCCACGCTACACCCATCATGCCCCATCCGTTCTCCAAAAACACTACCAGGAGCACTACGTCTATCACACCCATCATAAGAAAAATAAGCATGGGCGTCTTTGCTCTTCCGTCGAGCCTGAGAAAGTTGAACGGAAAATACATTAAGGTCGTCAAAAATCCGAAGACCAGCATGAGCTCCGCATAACTTTTCATAAATGAAAACAGAGCCTCATCGCATCCCATGAGAAACATGAAAGGTTTGAGAAAAATAAGGATCAAAGCCGAGATCACCGCAGGCATCAAAATCGATGCAATAAATGCGTAAGACTCATATTCTCCGACTTCCTTTTCTTCTCCCTTTCCCATGGATACGGAAGCTCTGGCACTCGCTCCGATGTTTATCAGACATCCGAACATTGCAAATAAAAATGTAAACGAACTGAGAAGATTCATCGCGGTCAGCGCCTGTTTTCCCAGATATCGTCCTGCCAAAAGCGTGTTGATAAACTGTACTGCCGTTGTCCCCAGTATAGCGAGGATGGTCGGCACCAGATACCGCTGCAATGTCTTCTTTATGAAGTAATCATTTGTTGTGTGTTCTATATTCTCGTTCATTTAAGCCTCCAGACGAGAAACATTATACCACATAATTATGGTAAATTCAACTCTTGCTTTTCTCGCCCGGTCATATTGGCCCGATTTATGCCGAAATGGCATCCTTCATCTGTTTTACGTACTCCCCGACATGCGCGGGAGCCTCCTTTCCGTACTGTTTTAACAGCTTTATAATGGCTGAGCCCACTATGGCTCCATCCGATATATCCGCCATCTTTTTTGCCTGCTCCGGAGTGGATATGCCGAACCCGATCGCACACGGGGTATCAGTGTTCTGTCTGACAACCTTGACTATCGAATCAAGGTCGGTCGTGATCTCGCTTCTGGTACCCGTCACTCCGAGACTCGATACTATGTACAGAAATCCTGTTGACTCCTTTGCTATCATCGCGATACGATCCTCCGATGTAGGAGCCACAAAAGAAATCAGATCCACGTCATGAGCCTCACATATCGAAAGAAACTCCTCCTTTTCCTCATACGGAAGGTCAGGCAGGATCAACCCGTCTATACCGATCTCCTCACATGTCGATATAAACTTCTCCGCACCGCCGGAAAACACCACATTAGCGTAGGTCATAAATACCATAGGGGTGTCTAAATCCTTACGAAGTCTTCTCACCATATCAAATATATGAGCCGGCTTCACTCCGCCGGTGAGAGCTCTCAGGTTTGCCTCCTGGATCACAGGTCCCTCCGCCGTCGGATCGGAAAACGGGATACCGAGCTCGATCAGGTCCGCGCCATTTTTCACGGCCTCCCTGACTACCTTTTCAGTCGTCTCTATATCAGGGTCACCACAGGTTATAAACGGGATAAATGCCTTCCCATCCTTAAAAGCATTTGCTATCTTACTCATGGATATCCTCCCCTCTGTATCTGGCGATGGCCGCACAGTCCTTGTCACCGCGTCCGGATACCGTTATAACTATGATCTTGTCTTTGTCCATCTGTGGCGCCAGCTTCATGGCGTACGCGATGGCATGCGAGCTCTCTATGGCAGGGATAATACCCTCCGTTCTCGATGTGTACTCAAATGCCTCCACAGCTTCGTCATCCGTGATCGGAACATATTTCGCTCTTCCGATATCATGCAGATGCGCGTGCTCAGGCCCGACACCCGGATAATCAAGTCCCGCGGAGATCGAGTAAACGGGAGCTATCTGTCCGTCATCATCCTGACAGAAATAAGACTTCATTCCATGAAAAATACCAAGTCGTCCGGTCGCAACGGTAGCCGCAGTCTCAAATGTATCCACACCGCGTCCCGCTGCCTCACAACCGATCAGCTCCACTTCCTTATCTTCGATGAAATTGTAGAAGCTTCCAATGGCATTTGAGCCGCCGCCCACGCATGCCATCACCACATCCGGAAGTCTTCCTTCCTTCTCGAGAATCTGCTCTTTAATTTCCTTCGAAATAACAGCCTGAAAATCTCTTACAATGGTCGGGAACGGATGCGGTCCCATAACCGATCCCAGACAGTAATGCGTATCCGAGATCCTCGATGTCCACTCTCTCATCGCCTCACTTACGGCATCCTTGAGTGTCGCAGTACCTGATGTTACCGGGATTACCTCGGCTCCTAAAAGTCTCATGCGATATACATTTAATGCCTGCCTTTTTGTATCCTCCTCACCCATGAAAACAACACACTCCATTCCCATGAGTGCCGCCGCGGTAGCCGTAGCCACTCCATGCTGTCCGGCTCCTGTTTCGGCGATAAGTCTGGTCTTTCCCATCTTTTTAGCGAGGAGCGCCTGTCCGAGAACATTGTTTACCTTATGAGCTCCGGTGTGGTTTAAGTCCTCCCTTTTTAAATATATCTTTGCTCCGCCGAGATCCTCTGTCATCTTTTTTGCATAATAAAGACGCGAAGGGCGGTTGGCATACTCATTAAAAAGAGTACTTAATTCCTTCTGAAACTCAGGATCATTTTTATAGTGATCATATGCCTTTTCAAGCTCTATCACCGCATTCATAAGCGTCTCTGATATATACTGTCCTCCGTGTATACCGAAACGTCCTTTTGGATTTGTCATTCTGATCTTCCTTTCCTGATAAACTCTGCCATTTTTCCCATGTCTTTTTTTCCATCCGTCTCTATTCCGGAGCTGACATCCACTCCGTAAGGATGAAGCTTTTTTATTGCATCATATACATTGTATGTGTCCAGTCCTCCGGCGAGAATATAATCTCTTTTTATTCCTGTTACAAGACTCCAGTCAAAACTCTCTCCGGCGCCCGTACCTGCGTCAAGCAACACCAAATCAGCATGAGAGTTTTCTGCTTTATTTATGTCTTCTTTTGATGTTATTTTAAACGCTTTAATAACAGGTTTTTTTGTGAGTGTTTTTATGGTCAAAACATCATCATCAGACTCATCACCATGGAGCTGGATCATATCGATAAGTCCTCTTGAACATATATATGAAATATAATTCACGGGCTCATCTACAAAAACACCCACAAGAGGAATCCCTTCTTTTAAGTTTTCTCTGAACGAAGGAAGTTCATCCGGGTCCACGCTTCTTTTAAATCCTTTGGAAAGTATAACTCCGATATAGTCAGGCGAAAGGCCTGAAGCATTTTTTACATCCTCGGGAGTCATCATCCCGCAAAGCTTGATCCGTGTCATCTCATACCTCCGATTATCTGTTGCTTACCTCGATAAACTTTTCAAGAGTATCTATAGCCTTTCCGGAATCCAATATCTCTCCTGCCTTCTTTACTCCGTCTGCAAGTGTATCAACTATCCCTCCGATATAAAGAGCTGCACCGGCATTCATAAGTATTGCATCACGTTTCGGTCCTTTTTCCTTACCTGAAAGTATGTCTCTTGTGATCCGAGCGTTCTCCTCGGGAGTTCCACCCTTCAGATCATCCTTCGTGCAGAAATTAAGTCCGAAGTTCTCCGGTGAAATAACCGTCGAACGATACCAACCGTCTCTGATCTCACATATTTTGGTCGGCGCACTCATCGATATCTCATCGAGCTTGTCACGTCCGTAAACAACCATACCGCGCTTAACTCCGAGGGTGATAAGAACCTGTGTCAAAGGCTCTACCAGATACTCGTCATACACTCCGAGAAGCATCATCGTAGGCGATCCGGGGTTTGTCAGGGGTCCGAGGATATTGAACACCGTTCTGAATCCAAGCTCTTTTCTGATAGCACCTACGTACTTCATTGATGTGTGATATTTCTGTGCAAAGAAAAAGCACATTCCAACCTCATTCAAAAGCTCAACACATTTTTCGGGAGACTGGTCGATGTTTACACCGAGAGCCTCCAGGCAGTCAGCGGTACCACACTTACTTGATGCCGCACGGTTTCCATGCTTGGCAACCTTCATGCCTGCCGTAGCCGCTACAAGTGCTGAGGTAGTGGAGATATTAAAACTTCCCGCTCCGTCTCCTCCGGTACCGACGATCTCAAAGATATCCATGCCGGTATCTACCTTTGTCGCGTGGTCACGCATGGCGGCAGCGCA
Organism: Lachnospiraceae bacterium P6B14; assembly: GCA_000687695.1. Classification (GTDB taxonomy): domain Bacteria; phylum Bacillota; class Clostridia; order Lachnospirales; family Lachnospiraceae; genus Eubacterium_F. Next base: position 26,735 of record JHWZ01000014.1, read on the forward strand.
GCCTGCGATCTCATCAGTGGTCTCCGCTCTGGCACTCTTTGTTGACAGTGCCGATAAAAATGCCGCGTTCTGCGTAGGAGATGTCTCACCTCCCATGATCTCGTTCATGACGGCATAAGCCTCATCATAGGTGAGATCCTCCTTGTTTACGATCTTTTCGATTGCTTCCTTTATCATATTACCACCTTTCCGGAGCCATAGCTCCCCTTCAATATTTACCGCTCGAAAAAAAATATCCCAGCAGTAAACAAACTGTTACTGCTGGGACAGATTATATACTCTAACCTGCGGTGCCACCCGGCTTGATGATAAATATCATCCACTCAACGCATACCACCATATGCCGTTTTTGATAACGGAGATCCTTACTCCGTCTCCCATACTCGCAAAATCGCTTTCAGGTCGCCCTCTGAAGTCCATTCGATCGGGGAACTCTGTGTTGCCATCTCACCATCGGCAACTCTCTCATACAGGTCGATCCCGTCTACTTACCCTTCATCAACGGTTTAGCAAAGTTTATCACATATACTGCACTCTTGTCAATACATTTTTTTAACTTTTTAATTCATCCAGTTTCGATATCTTATCAGGTGCCCTCATCAGTGTCTCTCCGACCAGCACTGCATCCGCACCGATCTCACGCATGAGGCGGACATCGGATGCGTCCCTGATACCGCTTTCCGATACAAATATCACATCCTGCGGGATCAGTTCTCTGAGACGTTTTGAATTCTCATGATCAACCGAAAAATCCTTGAGATTGCGATTGTTCACCCCTATGATACGTGCACCCACTGATATGGCTGTTTTTACCTCATCCTCATCGTGCGTTTCAACAAGAGCGGACAATCCTATATGATCACATACATCTATGTATTTTTTGATAGTATCCGCATCCAACAGCGACACGATCAAAAGCACCGCTGCCGCTCCGTTTACCTTCGCCGCATATATCATATACTCATCCACGGTAAAGTCTTTTCTGAGGCACGGAATGTTTACTTCCTCCGCGATCTCCTGCAGATACTCATCCTTTCCCATAAACCATTTTGGCTCGGTGAGTACGCTTATCGCATCAGCGCCCGCCTCCTCGTACTCCTTCGCGATGGTCAGATACGGAAACTCCTCCGCGATCACCCCCTTTGACGGGGACGCTTTTTTACACTCGCAGATGAAACTGATATCATCCTTTTTCAGTGCTTTTTCAAATGGAAAATCCCCGACGGGAAGCCCTCTAGCGAAGGCTTCCATATCACCGGCGGGGATCATTATTTTATCGTTTATTACTCGCTCGCGGGCGTATGCCGCGATTTTTTCAAGAATGTTCATTTATCGGTAACCCAATCCTATACTTCAAACTTCGATATGATCTCTCCAAGCTGATTCATACTCTCTTCGTTATCCTTGAGTCGTACATAACCTTCGCTTGTAGATGTCGTAACATTTACGGACTTCTCTGCTACGGTGTGTACGGCATCTTCGGACTTTCCGATCACATCACTGATATTTTCAACGGCTCCGGAGATATCCGAGATACTTGCTGCCATCTCTGATGTTGCCTCTCCGATATTGCCCATCATGTTTATAAATACCTGAGCGTCACGCTCATAGTCTTTTCCTACCTTCTCGAAGGACTCATAATCTTTGAGCACTGTCTCTCCGAGGAACTTGGTAGTCGTCTCGATACACTTGCGCAGATTCGTCACGGCTGTGTTGACCTGAACTACGATCTCATCGATATGTCCGACAGTCTCTGATGTCTGCGAAGCCAATCCTCCGATCTCTGATGCGACTACCGCGAAGCCCTTACCTGCCTCTCCGGCCCTTGCAGCCTCTATGGAAGCGTTCAACGCAAGGAGGTTGGTCTGACCTGATATCGACTGGATATTGGTCGTGAGCTCGTTGATCCTCTCAACTGCCTTTGACTGCTCTGTCGCCTCTGCGACATCCGCAAGGATCGTATCATACATATCACGAAGCTTGTTGGCTGAAGTCTCTGCAAACGACTCGAGTTCTTTTGCCTTGTCAGCAAGATCATCCGCTGCCGTACGTCCTTCATCGATAAGCTCGTAGATCTGCTCGGAGTTTCCTTTCGCTCCGGACATCTGCTCATTTATACGTGTAGCATCCGCTGCCGTCTCAGCAAAGCTGGATGAGAGTTCCTCGAGCACTGCCGAGTTATCCTCGCTCATCATGTTGTTATCCTTCATGATACCATCAAGCTCGGATGTAGCGTCTGTTATCGTGACCTGGATAGATTGCATGTTCGCAACCATTTCAGCAAGTGCGGTCCTCATCTTAAGTATCGCCTTTGCCATGGTCGCCAGCTCGTCATGTCCCTTGGCCAGTTTCTCTGTGACCTGATTATCTTTCAGGCGGAGATTGGCCGTGTCATCGATCACTCCGGTAAGCTTCTTGAGAGGTCTCGTGATAGTCATCGAGATGAGGAATCCTATCGCTATCACTATGATGAGAACTACCACTCCTACTATAAGGATGGTGAGCTGAAGCTTTTTCGCATTTTCATTTATATCAGCCGCAGTAGCTATGACACCGAACTTCATGCCATTGGAAAGCAGCATGTAGCAGGTCTCCTTGCCACCCTCGGAATCAGTGAAGCTCATCGGCTCCATTACATTCTGATTTGCCTTCAGCGCTGCAGCGACCTCGCTCATTCCGTCCTTCGTGGCGAAATCAGCGCCTGTCTCAAGTACGTCATCGGAAAGAGCGTTTCCTGCTGCATTCACAAGGTATCCCTTTCCTGAGTTATACAGATCAACGTTCTTTGCAAGGTCATCGAGCAGGGTGAAATCGATATCCATTCCGATGATACCGATAGACTCGCCTTTTTCATCGTAGATAGGAACCACGTATGAGATCATATATATATTTACATTTGCATTCAGATACGGATCCATCCAGATCGGAGCCTTGTTCTGAACAGGGATGTAATACCAGCCTACATGCTCGAGATCACTTGGATCAAACTGAGAGAAGTCGGTCGGTGTCACACTCTCGAACTCCTCTTCAAGAGAGTTTCTTGTGAAAAAAAGTCCCGATGTCGGGTTGGAGTATTCGGGATTGTATCTGACATAAGCACATATCGCACCCTCTGTATTGTTCGCAAACGTAAGGGTGTCACCCTTTATTGTCTGTGTCAGCTGGTCGGCGTATTTTTTATCTGATTTGAACTGATTGGTATCAATCCTCTTCATGACCAGCTCCGAAAGCGTATTCACAGACTGTTCTATTTTCAAGATCAGTGTATCAGCCTTCTCTGCCTGCTCCGCGCAGACTGCTTTCATTTTTTCTTCGGCATCCTGTCTGGCTACATTTCCCGAGTTCACGATACTGATGGCTCCGACAGCGCCTACGCCGAGAACTGCACAAATCAGGATTGCTGCGATGATCTTTACTCTGATCGATCTCATTTATGGCTACCTCCATGTCTGTAATAATATGGATTTACTGCACAAAACTCCAATGATCATTATACTATTTCAGACGCCCTACGTCAAGAAAAAATGTGTCGAAGGATTCTGTCCATTTCAGTTCTTTCGGGAGCATTTCTCCGGCTACTGATATTGACTTTTTCGAAGAACAATGGTATGGTTTAGCAGGAACAGTATTAATATATGTAGAATTGAAAAAGGATCAGGAAGTAAAGTAGAAACAGTGAAAGCGTAGAAACGGAGGAAGGAAAGGTGATCAAACAAAAAAAGACCGCCATACCCCTCGCGGGGTACGGCGGTCTTTTCTTTTATGACTATTTTAGTCTACATCGTATCCGGCATCTCTAAGTACTTCTATAGCCCGTTCATAGTTCTTTTCTTTCACCAATACATAATCTGTATTATAGGTCGACACGGCAAAAATACTAATCTCACTTTTGGCAAGGATACCGGATATCTCTGAAAGCACACCGACAAGTGAGAAATCCAATTCGCCGTCAAACCGAAATCCTTTCCATCCATCTTCGCGATCAGTTGTTTTCGAAGGCAGATCCTCTGTTTTACAAACGAGAGATATTTCCTCGTCTGTCCTGCCAATAAAGAAAAAATCAAGGCTTAGATCGATATCTTCCACAGATAACAGCTTGCAGACTGTCAGATTGTATGGTAATGCGGTTAGTTTCATAATTGCGGACGCCCTTTTAAAACTCGTATCAATCTCAAGGAATAATGTTTTTCCCCATCACTACTGCACAATCTTTTTTAACCTTTTTAAGCGTCTCTATCATGTACTTCTCGGGAATCGCAACACAGCCTGCGGTCCACGGACGCACCTTGAAGCAGTGAAGGAAGATAGCCGAACCGAGACCGTCCTCACCTTTTTCATTCCAGCTGATGTTCATCGCGTATTGGTACGCTAGGTTTTCTTCGATCAGGTGCTCCGAGTCATCATCATAGATAAGCTCCGGATGCTCTGATTTCTTTACTGGCTGATTGTAGAACGGACCATTTTTTCCGTACCAGTAATCATCATCGGTAAGTTTCATATACGGAAATGCGGTGCAGCCCGGATCGTCTGCGATTCCAAACGCATGAGTAAAGTGATATACACCTACAGGTGAGGCACCGCTTCCCTCGAAACGATTCTCGTACATGCCTGTTCTTCCGATAAATCCGTATGTCGTAAAGATCGTCTTCCAGTTTCCTTTTGTGTCTTTCTCGTAGAAGCCGATATCCGCGTTTGTGCCATCGAGTCCGTTTACGACCATAACCTGACTTACATTCTTAAGCTCATCCATATCTCTCGGCAGAGCCAATGCGTTCTCGAGTGATATCGGCTCTCTTTCAAGATAGTAAATTCTAAGTGTATAAATGTCATTTACGCTAAGTCCCAGTTTCTCACGTGCGTAAGCATCGACGGAACCGCTTGTCTGATCCATATAATCAAGTGCGATCTCGATACGCTGAGCATCAAGCCCTGCTGCAGTATCAGGCATGAACTCGGCGGTCAGCATGTAGTCCTGAAGGATAGTCTGTCTGTCGACATTCAGGATCGACAGAAGGATAGCCGCAAGAAGACCTGTTCTGTCCTTGCCGTATGTGCAGTGCCAGAGCACGGCGTGTTTTCCATGATCAGCTACTATAGCTTTGAGCGCCTTAGAGAGAGACTCTACTGCACTCGGATCCTTTTCAAGCAGAGTACGGTATAAGTTTTTCGGATATGTCTTTTTTACAGGGTCATCGTATTTATCTACGATATCCAAAGGGGCTTTGATATAATCTACACCCTCTATTGTCGGATCCGGAGCCTTTTTGATTTCCGACTCGATTCGAAGATCGATATCAAGTCCGACATTATATTTATTCTTCAGGATTCCGAGATCCTCGTTCGATGCCGTGTCAAGTTTGGATGTTCTGAGGAGCATACCCTTTTTCACGGTCCATCCGTCTTTGGTTTTATACCCACCGAGCTCTCTGGCGTTTAAAACCGATGTTATCGGGAGAGCCTGCGCACTCTTCTTTACAGTTTGGTTTGCCTTATTTACGGTAACCTTGCAGGTAAGCTTCTTTGTCTTGGTCTTTTTGCCGACCTTGTACTTAACACCGGCTGTAATGGTCGAGGTACCCTCGTACTTACCGACAACTACAACACCTGATTTGGTTTTGCTCGCCAGGGTTACGTTTTGGTTTGAAGCCTTCCAAGTGGTCTTAACGAGCTTTTTAGCGGTGAACTTAACCTTGAGTGACTCTCCCTCTGACTGATTTACAAAAAGTCCTGTATTAGAGAGTATCGGTGCGCTCGAGGCATTAACGTCCGTATTTATTCCGACAGCAGCAGACGGAGCCAGAAGTGCGAGTGCCATAATCATGGCGATTATTCTGTTTCTGATTTTCATCATGTTCCCTCCTTGATATTTTTCTTGTTTTCTCCCACGCATGTACTATGGTAACATAAAACAGGCTGAAATACAACATAAGAATAGGGAGCGGCTCAACTTGCTGTTTTCGAAAACAACTGATCGCGAAGATGGATGGAAAGGATTTCGGTTTGACGGTGAATTGGATTTCTCACTTGTCGGTGTGCTAAAATGGTCATACTAGAATCAGAGTTTCCTTAGGTCTGCGACGGATGCGACCGTAATTCAACTTTCTTATTATGGGTTTTATTATAACAGAAAAGCCCCTTTTTCGCAAGTTTTTCTATGGGATCGGATGAAGCGTATCGATCGTAGAAAACAGCTTTTTCTTCGCCTTACTTATCACCGGTTTCCTGAGCATATTCGGGACTGTTGGCGATGTCGCTACACCACGAATAAACTTTATCTGCGAGTATCCCGCGATGATCCGGTTTATCTCTTCGAGCTCTTTTTTATCCGATGTATTAAAATACTTCGCCAGGATGATTTCCCATACCCTTGCAAATTCCTTTTGTCCGAGGACTCCCTTGATCTTTCCCCATCCGTGCTTTGCAGCCGTCACATATACCAGATGCATTGATGACAGGTCAAGTATGGGATGTCCCAAACCGGAGTCCTCGACATCTATAAGAACGATCTCCCCGTTTTGATACATAATATTTCCGGGATGAAAATCCTGGTGTATAAAAGTGTTTCTTTCCGGAATATCATCGATCAGCTTCATCAGCCTTGCCGTCTCATCTTCGGTGTAGTAGCCACGATCCGCCGCGGCGCGTATGTCAGCTCGCGCATTGTTCCTGGCATCCTGCAGAGAGCCCGGCTCCAACTCGATCTGATGGAGTTTGATGAGTGTATCCGCTATTAAATTTGCATACCTGTCTAAGTCGTCCGGATGAGACCCCAGTTCCTGGAGCATGGACTTTGCATCGATCATCTCATATACAACTCCGTAATCCTCTCCGACTTTGACAACATCAAACGCAATAGCCGAAGGGATCCCTTGTACAAAAACGCTTTTGGTAACCTCTTTGTTCTTGCGGATCTTCTCAAGACTGTTGCGTTCTCCGTAGTACACCTTGGCTATAGTTTCCGGATCCAGTCGGTAAACAACTCCGTTTCCGCCTTCACCGATCATTTCACATCCTTCAACACTGATCTCTCGAAGTCTCTTTTGGACGTCAAAAAGATCCGTAAACCCGGTCGTATCAAAAATGTCATAAACCTCAGGAGAAACCTCGGTAACGGCAATCTCCGCTCCCACACTCTTTTTTACCTTCATAAGTACGCGAAGACCGGCACTTGAAATGTAGACAAGCTCTGAGGCATCAAAAACCGGATTTGCCCCCTCGTTCTCGGAAAGGATTCTCTGGATTTCTTCATCAATCTGAGATGCATTGTTGGTATCAATACGTCCCTCAAGAAAAATAGTTACTTCTTTTCCCGTTTTCTCCGATCTCATTGGTTGCCCTCCTTTTTCAACCTGATATTTTTCAGCATGGCCAAAACGCTCTTTGCACAGGTTTCGGCAGCTTCTTTCTTAAAAGATTCATATTCGACACTATGAGATCCATCGGATTTATCCGAGATGGCCCGCAACACCACAAAGGGCGTACCATTCAGATAACATGCCTGTGCGATAGCTGCTCCCTCCATCTCACAACACAATCCGCCAAAGTCAGATACGATCTTTTCCTTCTGCTCTTTATCGGAAATGAATTGATCCCCGGAACAGATTCTTCCTTCATAGACATGGATATTTGGAAAGTTCTCCTGCACGGCCGCGACCGCCGCCTTACGCATCGACTCATCCGCCGGAAATGCATAAAGGCCGGTATATGGTATTTCTCCCTTTGCAAATCCGATTGCCTCTACGGTAAAATCATGCTGAACAGCGTCAACCGACACAACAATATCTCCGATATCCAGTTTATTGTCCAGTGAACCGGCAACACCGGAATTGATGATCTTTACGCAGCCATAATTGTTGATCAGTGTGTTCGCACATATACCGGCATTGACTTTTCCCATACCACACTGTACGATGACAACATTTTTCCCTTCGATGGTACCCTCGCAAAACTCCATACCGGCAATCTTCGTTGTTTTTTTGATATCGGCTGTCTTCTTCAGGAGGCTGACTTCTTCCTCCATCGCACCGATAATCCCAATCGCCTCCGCATTCTTATCCCCATCCGACTCGCCTTTCATGCCCTTGGAATACATGTCGGAATAGACACTGGTAATCGATGTCGGAAGTTCAAAGTGCTGATAATCCTTGCGGTCTGTCCAGTCACCGCCCCATTCAAATCCTTTTTCGATGAAAAGCCGGTAGCAGAGGTCATCCTTTTCAATCTTATAATCAAAATCTTTCGTCCTGTCGAGATAAGGCGCGCCGGTTGCCGGCTCTATCAATTCCTTCACTGTACCATCCTCGTTTGTCACGAATTTGTGGTACGGGTTGTACAGGGTATTGATATCAACAGCCATTCCCAAACCATGTTTCGATACCGTGGTCGTATGCGATATGAATCGGAAATTGAAACTGGATGAATTGTTATCCCTCATCTGGGTTTCATCATCCGCCATATAATTATCAGGTAATACCATCCGCTCAATCGGATAGTCCGCATCATATAGTTTTTCGAGTATTTCCAGAACATCCTCAGCGATGAGCTTGTGCACCACCATCTCTCCCTGATGCACATTCCCATCCTTATCCTTGTGCAATGCCTGTATGTATCGCAGATCCTCACGTGGAACTATACAATCCTCTTTATATGTATTTCCCTGTTTCATTCTGTAAAACAGTTCATCCGTTATAGGCCAGATAGAAAAACCGGCCCTGTCAGCTTTGATTGGTTTATACTCCTGTTTCTCTTTTTTTGCAACCCTTACAGTTAGAGAAAGCTTATACGTCTTCTTGGTCTTAATCTTCAGATAAACGGTTGTGCTTCCCGTCTTCTTTCCGTTGATCCGTATCGCCGTCTTTTTCCCTGCACCGGCAGACACAGCCGATACGATCGATTTGTCCTTAACGCTTACCGTGAGTTTCTTTACGCTCTTTTTTGTTGTATTCTTTATTTTGATGGTAGCACTGTCACCTACCAAAATAGAAACTCTTTCATATGCAAGAGCGGGTTTCTTCGCTGAAGCTTCTGCCGGGGCAGAAATAATAGCTCCTATCAGCAAAACTCCAACCATGACTACACTCATTATTTTTCTGATTTTCTTCATCATTTGTTCTCACTTTCTTTTTTTAGAACACATTACTCGCAACAACCATAACGCTTCCGGCGATTATTCCTAACAGCAGAATATACTGTGTCCTCCTTAAGTTAAGTCCCAAGCGCCCCTATCGTGATAATCTGCTGATCCGTTTTCGCGCCGGATGTATCGCATCCTGTGGACATACGAGTCTGCATAAATGGCATCCTACACACCTGCTCCCGTCAATTTTCGGAATACGTCCTTCAAACCGGATAGCCTGATGGCCTCCATCATTACAGGAAATGACGCATCTTCCGCATCCGTTGCATTTTTCTATTTCAAATTCAGGAAATAGAATCGTATCCCTTTCCAGTACGTCGGTCGTGTCACTCACACTGGCAAGACCGGCTCCGACAATATCTTTGACGGAACGTATCCCCATTTGAGCCAGATAATAATTCAATCCCTCTTTCAGATCATCAATGATCCTGTATCCGTATTGCATCACGGCTGTGGTGATCTGCAATGAGCCCGCGCCCATCAGGATAAACTCAAGTGCATCTCTCCAAGTCTCTATTCCGCCCATACCGCTGATATGCATCCCCTTAAGAGCAGGATTCTGTCCCATCTCCGCAATAAACCTGAGTGCTATCGGCTTCACCGCAGTTCCGCTATATCCTCCGACTGCCGATCTGCCTCTGACCGCGGGTGCCGAAACATATGTATATAGATTAACCCCGACAATGCTTTTTATGGTATTGATCGCTGCGATACCATCGGCGCCACCACGCAGGGCGGCTTCTGCCGCCGGATTCATCGAGGCGACATTGGGGGTGAGCTTAGCCAATACCGGTATCGTAGTACTTCTTTTAGCCGCTGCCGTGTATTTCTCAACCAGTTCAGGGATTTGCCCGATATCTGAGCCTAACCCGTCCTCCTGCATGTTGGGACACGAGAAGTTTAATTCAACCGCATCAGCACCATTTTCCTCGCACAGTTTAGCTAACGCCCCCCACTCTGCCTCATCCTGTCCCATGATCGATGCAAGGATAAACTTGTTTGGATAATTCTTTTTCAGCCGCCTGAAAATGGCCATGTTTTCCGCCACACTATGATCTGACAACTGTTCGATGTTCTTAAACCCTATGATACTTCCATTATCTCCCTTGATCGCTGAAAAACGAGGTGATGCTTCATGAATATCAAGCGAGCAGATCGTCTTAAAACAAGCTCCGGCCCACCCGGCCTCAAATGCCCTTGCACACATGTCATATGTGGATGCTACCACGGATGAAGAAAGCAAAAACGGGTTTTCCAAAGGAATACCGCACAAATCTGCGACAAGTCGGTTTTCATCCTGCGGCAACTCAATCTCTGCCTCCGGGCGCACTTTATCATATAAATCGCACACGATCTGCCTGATCGGAACTCTGCCGGAATTTACACACGCCGCTTCGCAAGGTGTCTGGCAATCCACACATGGATTGTCCGCCTTCAGACGAAGCGCAGCCACATCCTGATCATCCATCCATATCCCAAACAACGCCTTCGCGGGATCGATCGCCCTGCATGCACTCGAACAAGGTGCATCCATACATAATGCACACGAAATCATATCGGATCGATTTATGATGTTTTTCTTTAACACCGTATCACCTCAAAAATCCAGTTACAACTGCACACCCTCTACACCTCCTGTACTTTGCACATTCCATAGCTAAACAGCTTTTCCTTTTTAATAAAACGAACATATCCATACATCAGCCCAATCGCCACCACCGGTCCTGACGCTATACCTACCGCTATTCCCTCAAGTGCGATCTGCCCGAACAGCATCGAAAAAAGTATCGGCAACACAGCAATAGCCATACCGATCATTACGATCGCGCGAAGCACTCTTCTCGTGTATTGGTAGAATATTCCTGCAACACGTGAAAAGCATATAAAGATTGTTGCAGGAGCCAGTATTATGAGCATTATAGTTGCGCGCCCGGCAGTCTCGGCATCATCGATATCAAAAGCCGCCGGCATAATGAATGACGTACACAGTATGATGGCGGTCAGCACAATACCCTCTATCATAGCTGCACGTTTTGTGATCTTTATGGAATAATCCATACGTTCACTGCTGTTTTTACCTATACTGTCATTCATCGCAACAATTTCATAGTCACTTATTCCTTCGCTCAGATAAAACACGAACTCAAAGACATTTATCACTATTGCTACGGCTGCGACTCCGGATGCTCCGTAGTTTTCAAGAGTATTGGTATTTACCACCATTTCAAACAAAACCATAAATATAGCAAGTGCACTTTCCGGAAAACCTACCCTTGCTATCTCCAGTACTTCCCGGAAGTTCAGGTGCCATCTGAACCTGATCCCGTGTTTTTTTTGTGAATAAAAATGTGCATATTATAAGGAGCTCAACCATGATCGATATTACCGAAGCTAATCCCACTCCAAAAAGTCCCATCTGAAGACCAAGCTGCCAGGAGAGCAAAGCATTTATGCCTACTCTGGATACGCCCGCAACATAATACTGCACATAGCCACCGCGATACAACACATATGTAAATAAAAAGGTATCAAACAAATCCACAAGCGGATCGAACCGCATCGCGTTGAAGTAATCCAGCGCACCATCATACACAGCCGGATCATCCGCCACAAGCCGGACAAGATCGGGCGTAAAAAGAGTATAAATCGAAGTCAGAATAATCCCGCAAATACCGCACACTATCAACGTCTGGCTGAATAAATCTCCCATTTTTTTGTGGTCGCCTGCACCATGTGCCCTTACTATAAACGCTGCTGCAGCTACACTTATGAGATATCCGATAAACACTTCAAAATATATGTACGGTTCTATTAGATTGACAGATGCAAACGCCTCATCCGTAGAGATACTTCCGATCACAATCTCATCTACTAAAATCGCTATCTCTTCAAGTAAAATGGCAATAGTTGCCCCGATGAATACCGGGAAAAATCTTATATCTCTTTTATCCGGCATGAAATAAATCCTCCTACCTTAATTTTGATCATATTTTACCAGGAACGAACTTCTGTTAAAACTCATTGTTGTCAGGTGTCGGTTGTCGAAATCTCTCTTCTCCAGATAAGACGCAACAGTATAAGCAGAAAGAGATTTGATGCTTAAGTCCTCATCTGCCATATCGAAAGAAACCCCTCCGTCCTTTGAGATGAGTTGAACCCCCTCAGGTCTGATAAATACCGTACATTCGGCAAGAACTGCTTTGTTATCATTCATCTGCCTTATGAACATATTCATCTCTTCTACAAGCAGCGTGACGCGACCGATCGTTCGGTTATCTACGCTGTGATCATGTAAAAGCGTCTCAATCTCGTGCTGCACCCTTATGATATCCTCCGGATCAGTACTCAGATTATAGGTATAACCGGTTTCGTCCCCGAAAGTCCTATTCAGAAGCAAAGGACTATCCTCCTTGCCATAACGGAGCCTTAAGAACAGTACCACGGCAAAATATGCAACAATCGGTCCTCCTAAAAGACCGACAAATACACCGAATATATTCAGAACTACTCCAAATATAACAACAAGAGATACACTGAAGATGATATCTCGCATGGCACAGGCGATAAGTCCCAATAATATCCTCTCTATGATCAGATAGTAGGATGTAACAAGATATAACAGACTGACAAAAACAGAGCCAAGTGCCGTCACACGTACAGTCTCCTGCACATATTGGGCGAGTTCGGGCGATGTTACGTCCAAAATAGACGGCACAAATGGTGCAAAAATGATCAATGCGACCGATACTGCTATTCCCTCTATGATAGCCGTTTTCTGCGCAAGCGCATAGATGTAGCGCAAACCATCTTTGCTGTGTTCCCCGTAGTATACGCTCAGAATAGGTGAAACCGCCTCTCCGATGCCATCAAAGAGTAACTGAAACTCCCTACACAGTGTTATGGTTGAGACTATGATCAGATACTGTGAACCGAACCTCGCACTGATAAAAACATTAAGTATCGCAGTGAAAGCAGCGAGGAAAAGGTATGAACTGGAATCGATGATGCTGTAGCGCACCACATCCTTTAATACTCTAAACGAAAAATAAAGATTGAACCGAAGAGAATTGCTCTTCTTCAAAAAGTGGATCAGATAGATCAGCAGAGAAACGGCACCAAATATGAATGAAGCAAGCCCGATGCCCCTGATCCCCATAAACTGACTCAACACAACTGAAAAAACAATGTTACCAAGACCCTGCACACCGCTTGCAATGGTGGAGATAGTCTCATCACCATCGCTGTATACCGCTTCACCTATAAGCATCTGTACGGGCATGATCAGGATCGTAAATCGCATCCAGGAAAGATAACCCGAAGCCTGCGAAAAAATCTGCCCATTAACACCATCGCTTTTTAAATATGCCTCTCCAAACAGACTTATCGCTACAAACATAATTACTCCGATCACAATGGACATAAGTAACCCCAGACCGAAAACCTGATCGGCTCTTTCCTTGTTGAACTTGCCCATCTCGGTAGAGTAAAGGATCGGTACTCCTAATGATATCACAGATCCGAAAAACGCTGCAAGCGAATACATCGGAGTCACCAACGTGACGCCTGCTACGGCATCTGAGCCAACAACGATACCGGCAATAATGGAATCCGACATCAAAAGCAAAGAAACCACTATCATGGTCAAAGTACCGCCAAGCAGCATGGAATAAAACTTTTTTGACATCAGCGTGGGCCGGTTTTTCTTTAATAGACTCATCTGTCTTCCTCCGAGATATTATTCATTTCCCCTGTACTCAATTACAGCCATTATACCTTTTTTTTTTCGGATTATCAACAGATTATTTCTCGACTTGCTGTTTTCGAAACGAGAGAGTGCCTGCGGAATCCGGCAAACGCCTCGTTCCCCCGTCCGATGAGATCATCAACGAAACCCAACAAGTTCGGCTCGACTTCGCTACCAGCATTATCTGCGAAACCAGCAAACGCCTCGTTCCAGTCGCTTTGCTCCTTACACTCGGTCGTTTGCTGGATTTCTATGAAATCAGGATATCAAAAAAGAGTGCCACGGCAAGCAAGCTTGCCTGGCACTCTTTTCGATATCCTGTTTCGCAGATAATCTCATCGTTTCGAAAACTGCGGTGCACGTCTCGCTTTTTTGAGACCGTACTTCTTACGCTCTTTCTCACGAGAATCGCGGGTAAGGAACCCTGCCTTCTTGAGAGCCGGGCGGAAGTCCTCATCCGCCTTGTTAAGAGCTCTTGCGATGCCGTGACGGATAGCGCCCGCCTGTCCGGTAAATCCACCACCGTGAACTGTTACCTTGACATCATATTTGTCAGCTGTACCTGTTATCTCTAACGGCTGACGAACGATGATTTTCAGAGTCTCAAGACCGAAATAATCATCCATGTCCTTTTTATTGATGGTCACCTTGCCTGAGCCCGGTGTGATGTACACACGTGCTACAGAAGACTTTCTTCTGCCGGTGCCATAAAATGTCGTAGCTGCCATGTTATCTCTCCTTTCTTAATCAAATATCAAGTGCTTCCGGCTTCTGTGCCGCATGCTCATGCTCCGGTCCTGCATAGACGTGAAGCTTCTTCAGCATCTGACGTCCGAGCTTACCCTTCGGGAGCATACCCTTGACTGCGTGAGTGATAACATACTCCGGCTTTTTCTGAAGCATATCGCGAAGAGTTGTCTCCTTCATTCCTCCGACATAGTCTGAGTGATGATAGTAAATCTTCTGATCAAGCTTCTTACCGGTGGTTGCCACCTTCTCTGCATTAACAATGATCACATAATCACCTGTGTCTACAGACGGTGTATAGATCGGCTTTTTCTTGCCGCGCAGTATGTTTGCAACCTCTGTTGACAGACGTCCAAGAGTCTTGCCGTCCGCATCAATCACATACCACTTTCTTTCCACGTCGGATGCTTTCGCAACATATGTTTTCATCCTTCGTTTCCTCCTACTCTGTTTGCAAACCTCTGTGGGAAATGTCCGAAACCCACGTTTGCAGCTGTTTTTCGGGCTTTTCGGCCGGGGCAATGGCCTCTGAACCCGCGTCACGTTCCATATTATAGTACAAACACCCTTACGTGTCAATCATTTTTTTGGAAAAATGGCGAAAAAATGCCCCCTGGCTAACCAGGGGGCGTCGTAATCATCTACTTCTTTCTCCTACGAATCATACAACTTCATTTTCCTGACGCTGTTTGTTACGATACGTCCTGATCGACAGCATCAATGCTAATCCGAAGAAAAATGCCGCTACATACACGAGTAAAAAGCTTCCGCTTGTCACACTGAGCATCGCTGCTCCGGCAAACCCGGTATCAGCTGCAGTAGCTCCTCCGACCGGTGTAAAACCGATCATACATACCAGAGCGACCACACATACACCAAGTACACCGGTTACGGCACTTTCGATTCGAAACAGCATCTTGGTACGCTGGATCTTCATCTCTTTTGCCCGATCATGCATACGGGTTATTCTTTCCTCGTTTGTACTCATGTCCGCTCTCCTTTGTTTCTTTCCAGGGGTTACGTTTCACACTTGGTATCCCAGGATACCATATGAGAAGGAATTGCGGGCCTTCCCATATCGTATCATGGCAGGAATATATAAGTGCCTTACAACACGTTATCTCCCCCTCTACCTACCATGATACCTGTAATTGAAAATCTCCCACCTTTTTTTGAAAAAAATTTCAAATCACGTAGGATCTTGATATTTTTCGGAATCATTTGATGCTTTTCGTCTCATCAAACGGATTTCTATAATCAAAACTACTGCCAAGGTCGTCAGCATAGGGATCAAAAATCCGATCAAAGCGGGAATGCCTGTCTGCGCTACCAAAAGATTATACACACCATGATAGGTGATGGCGGCCGCGAGCAGTCCGATTATCCCTGCCACCTGAAGCCATCTGTTTCCCCAAAGCCAGATCACGCCGGCTGATACGATGGTTCCGCAGACCACATGCATGGCTCCGGTTCCGAATCCGCGTATCATCAGGTGGAAGAAGCTGTCCGATCCGTTTGTGATCAGATAGCACACGTTTTCAAAGGTCGCAAACCCGACTGATGTCATCAGCACTCGCTCCGGGATCTCTGATTTATTCGGTGTATAAACCAAAAGATAATAAAGCAGCGGAATAAACTTAATGATTTCCTCAACAAATGGCGCTATCTCGATAGTAGCGGCTGTATCGTCCAAAAAACTCATCCGCGCGATATAGGTCGTTATGTATGAGGAAAAAAAGCACGCAGTTACCCCTGCGAACAAAAATATCATGCGGCCTTTTTTTGTTCCCTTCAAACACAGCATGGAAATGATCATCGGTGCCGCGAGACATATAAATATGTTTTCGATATGACTCATTCGCTCACCTCCGTCTTTTCCACGTTTTCCGCTCTCACCGCAGCCTTGAGCGCGATCATGATAATGATAAAGTTTACGGAATACATGATATCGACCCAAAAATACGGATTAGCGAACGAGTCTCCGACCCAAAAACTCGATATAGTCCAGAGCGCGTACTCGATCACTATCGCCGCAAAAGCCGCCATGTATAAAGAAAACTTTTCTGATACATGACCGTTATTCTTTACATTCTGTCTTTCAATCTCCAGCGCTCCTCCGGTCACCCAGAATGCCGCCGTCATAACCGCTGCCGCCAGTGCATTATCAAAAATACCCCCGCTGTCCATCACGTAGAACACAGCCATCGCGATCGTAAAAAGCGGTATCAAAAGTTGAAGACGTGACTGCATTCTGACCGTCTTTTTACCGGAAACGTATAATACCAGTATCGCAAGAAACAAAAATGACGCATACCATGCAAGATTAGGTATGTATGGATTCTCAGGGGTCTCACCATAGAACGCCAGATGTAAAACATAGAAAAGATCACCCAAAAAACACTCCCCGGTAAACAGTCCGTACAGTATCCACTCACGCCTTCCCACGAAAAAAGTCATGGAGGAAATCTTACTTTCCTCCACAGGCGCGGTCTCATTGTATCTGCGTATTTTGAACGCATGATAAAAAGCGACGAGCGTACATATCGCCGACAGTACCATCTGGAACAGGTTATCAACGAATTCTACCATAACAGTTACCGGTCTCCCAAAACACCTTCGCTACAGGTATGGATCCTCCACACCCTCTTTTTTCAACTCTTCTTTCATACGGGTCTTCCCTCTCTGAAGGAGATGATCAACCCTTTTCGGCTTAACCTTCATAACATCCGCCACCTGCGCGTAGCTCAAGCCATCAAAATACACCAGGTACAGAACTTCTCTGAGCTCGGGCTCTATACGGGCCAGGCATTTGTTCAGTATCTCTGTTTTTTCATTCTGAACAGCAGTACCCTCGGTGGATTCATCTGAAGCCAGAACCTCCTCCATACCATCCAGATCAAAGGTCTCTATCATGGATGATTTCTTCAGATGCCTGGCTGTAAGGTTTCTGCCGGTCTTAAAAAGATATGCCTTAAAACAGTTCTCCGATATCCACGGGCGTTTCACCATGATACGCGCGAACGCCTCTATCATCAGATCCTCCGCATCCTGATAATCATGTACCATACCGTACAGATACCAGAGCAGGCTGTCTCCGTGGCGGAGCATAAGCTCATCATATGCGGTGGAGTCACCCTTAAGAAATCCGGCGTACAGCTCGTCGTCGGACGGGATTGAATCTTTCTCGCTCATCGGGTCACCTCTCCACACATTTAATGAATATATTATACGAAAAATATCCCGAAAAATCAAGTTATTTCCAAAAACGCCAATCAGAACAAATGTTTGTTTTTCTCTTTACAAGCAGGTAAAGATATGGTATAATATGTTCACTTACGCAAGGAGGATGCCTATGTCATTCAAGCTTCATATGCCTTTTCAGCCCACCGGCGATCAGCCACAGGCAATAGAAAAAATAGTTCAGGGCTTCCGTGAAGGGAATCAGTTTGAGACCCTGCTCGGCGTGACCGGCTCCGGAAAAACGTTTACCATGGCAAACGTCATCCAGGCACTGGACAAACCCACCCTGGTCATCGCTCACAATAAAACTCTGGCTACACAGCTCTATGGCGAGTTCAAGGAATTTTTCCCGGAAAATGCCGTCGAGTATTTCGTCTCATACTATGACTACTACCAGCCGGAGGCTTATGTACCCTCGACCGATACCTATATCGAAAAGGATTCAGATATAAATGACGAGATAGACAAGCTCCGTCATTCCGCGACGGCATCACTGACCGAGCGCCGCGATGTGGTGATCATCTCCAGCGTTTCCTGCATCTACGGACTCGGCTCTCCCATAGATTATCAGCATATGACGGTATCTCTTCGTCCCGGCATGGAGAAGGACAGGGACGATGTCATCAGACAGCTTATAGATATTCAGTTTACGAGAAATGACATGGATTTTCACCGCGGCACCTTCCGTGTGCGCGGCGATGTGGTAGAGATATTCCCCGCCTCTGCGACTGACAAGGCTCTCCGAGTGGAGTTTTTCGGTGACGAAGTGGACAGGATTACCGAGATAGATGTTCTGACGGGTGAACCGTTAAACACTCTGGAGCATATGGTCGTATTCCCCGCATCCCACTACGTAGTCGCTCCGGACAAAATGGAAGCTGCGATCGCGAGGATCGAGGCAGAGCTTGCCAAACAGGAAGAATACTTCAAAAAAGAAGGCAAACTTTTGGAGCTGCAGCGTATATCCGAGCGGACGCATTTTGATATAGAGATGCTAAGGGAAACCGGCTTCTGCTCAGGCATAGAGAACTACTCCATGCATCTGGCAGGGCGTACTCCCGCTGACTCTCCGCAGACACTTTTGGATTATTTTCCTGATGATTTTTTGATCATAGTAGATGAGTCCCATATGACGATCCCTCAGATCGGAGGTATGTATAACGGTGACCAATCGCGAAAAACAACGCTCGTTGACTACGGATTCCGCCTGCCCTCTGCGAAATGTAACAGGCCTCTTTCCTTTGAAGAGTTCGAGTCTCATATAAACCAGATGCTCTTTGTGTCTGCTACACCCGCAAAGTACGAAGAAAGCCACGAGCTTTTGCGCGCGGAGCAGATCACCAGACCGACGGGGCTTCTGGATCCCGAGGTTATCGTTCGCCCTATACAGGGGCAGGTAGATGATCTGATTGGAGAGATAAGACGTGTCGTATCAAAGGTCGAGGACGACATACACGGAAAGGTCCTCGTGACCACCCTGACCAAGCGTATGGCAGAGGATCTGACAAAATATCTGAAGGAAGCCGACATCAGAGTTCAGTATCTGCACTCTGATATTGATACCATGGAGCGCGCGGAGATCATAAGAAATATGCGTCTCGATAAGTTTGACGTCCTCGTAGGCATCAACCTTCTCCGTGAGGGACTCGATATACCCGAGGTTCAACTTGTAGCCATACTTGATGCGGACAAGGAAGGATTCCTCAGATCGGAGACCTCTCTGATCCAGACCATCGGGCGAGCCGCGAGAAATGTGGACGGACGAGTCATCATGTATGCTGACTCAGAGACCGACTCGATGAAAAAAGCGATCTCCGAGACGAACCGCAGACGCGAGATCCAGGACCGCTACAACAAAGAACACAACATCACACCGCAGACCATTCACAAGGCCGTACGCGATCTGATAAAGATATCATCAAAGGCAGATACGGATATAAGTGAAGCAGAGAAGGACGCAGAGTCCATGAGTTACAAAGAGCTCGAGAAGGCTGCCCGCGAGATGATGAAGCGGATGAATCACGCTGCAACAGAGCTCGACTTCGAGTCTGCCGCGAGGTACCGCGACCGCATGATGGAATACAAAAAACACATGCAGGAGATAAGGCACGGAGATTGACAAAAATAATTGAAGCAAAGGAGAACTAAACATGCTTAAACAATATTCCCAAGAACAACTGATACTCAGCGAAGGCGATAAGGACTCCAAGCTGTACAAGATCGTTTCAGGAAATGCCGAAGTGTATGTCGGATACGGAACGAAACACGAAACGATCATAGGTATACTTTCTGAAGGAGCGTACTTCGGAGAGATCGGAGCATTCACTGACAATGCATCCATCTACACCGTCGTCGCCTACTGCGATTGCCTTATCATGGAAATAGAAAAAGACGAGCTTGAAGAATATGCAAAACTGAACTACAGGGATCTGCTCGCCATCATGTCAAATATGGCAAACACGATGGCAAACCTTAAGGCTAACATAGAAATGCTCTCTGAAGACATCTCCTCGCTTATGGAAGATCGTGAGAACACAAAAAGAAACCAGGAGATCGCCGAACACATTCGAACGAGCGATGTAACAAAGCAGTTGATCCGGTATCAGATAATGATGGGAAATAACAGTTTATTATACGGAGGAATGAACACAAAATGCCAGCAAAAAAGAACGAAAACAAAAAAATGATCCGCATCCGCGGAGCCAAAGAGCACAACTTAAAAAACATCTCTCTCGAGATCCCGAGAGATGAGTTTGTCGTTCTCACAGGTCTCTCCGGCTCAGGCAAATCATCCCTCGCATTTGATACGATATACGCCGAAGGTCAGCGCAGATACATGGAGTCACTCTCCTCCTACGCCAGACAGTTCCTCGGTCAGATGGAAAAGCCTGACGTTGAGAGCATCGAGGGCCTCCCGCCTGCCATCTCCATCGATCAGAAGACCACCAACAGGAATCCACGTTCCACCGTCGGTACGGTGACAGAGATATATGACTACTTCCGCCTGCTCTTCGCCAGAGTCGGCACGCCGCACTGTCCGAACTGTGGCAAGCCCATCGAAAAGCAGACAGTAGATCAGATCGTCGATGAGCTGATGCGCCTGCCGGACGGCACCAGGATCCAGCTTTTGGCTCCTGTAGTACGCGGTCGCAAGGGACGACATGAAAAAGTCCTTGACCGCGCGAAGCGAAGCGGTTATGTCCGCGTCCGCATCGACGGGAACCTCTACGAGCTCACCGACACGATCGAGCTCGATAAAAATATCAAGCACTCCATCGACATCGTGGTAGACCGTCTGAAGATACGTGAGGGTATCGAAAAACGTATGACGGACTCCATCGAGAATGTCCTCAAGATAGCAGACGGACTGATGACCGTGAAGCTGGTGGATGAAGGGAAGGGCGACGAACCAAAGGAACTTCATTTTTCACAGAGCTTTTCCTGTCCGGATTGCGGGATAAGCATAGATGAGATAGAGCCCAGGAGCTTTTCATTCAACAACCCGTTCGGCGCGTGCCCAATATGTAACGGTATCGGATATCGCATGGAGTTTGACGAAGAGTTGATGATCCCTGACCCGTCACTTTCCATCAAGGAGGGCTGCCTTGTGGCACCCGGATGGGCATCGGTAGTCAAGGAGGACAGCTACTCACGATGTGTACTCGAGGGCGTGGCAAAGGCATACAAGTTTTCACTAGATACACCGTGGAAGGACTACCCGAAAAAGATCCATGATGTCCTGTGGTTCGGCACCGGCGACAGAAAGGTCGACGTCAGCTACGAGAGTCGCAACGGCCGCGGACAGTATCATGTATCGTTTGATGGTATTTTTAACAATATAAAACAGCGCTATCGTGAAACATCATCAGAGTGGTCACGTCAGGAATACGAAGCCCTGATGCGCATCACGCCATGTGATGAGTGCGGCGGCAGACGTCTGAAACCTGAGTCTCTCGCTGTCACGATCGGTGATAAAAACATATCCGAGCTTTGCGACTTTCCTATACAGAAACTCAAAACATTCATGGACGAGGTTGATCTCACACCACGTCAACAGCAGATCGGACGTCTGGTATTAAAAGAGATCCGCTCCAGGCTTGGATTTCTGGTCGATGTGGGGCTTGATTATCTGAATCTGGCACGTGCGACTGCCACCCTCTCCGGCGGTGAGGCCCAGCGTATCAGGCTCGCAACGCAGATAGGTTCCGGTCTCGTCGGAGTTGCATACATACTTGACGAGCCCAGTATAGGACTCCATCAGCGTGACAATGATAAACTCATCGCCACTCTGAAAAAGCTCCGCGACCTCGGAAACACCCTTATAGTCGTAGAGCATGATGAGGAGACGATGCTCGCTGCGGACTATATAGTCGACATAGGACCGGGCGCGGGCTCACACGGAGGCGAGGTAGTCGCTACCGGTACTGCCAAAGACATAATGAAGGATAAATCCTCCATAACCGGCAGATATCTCTCGCACAAGGTTGAGATACCCATCCCGCCCACCAGACAAAAGCCGGCCAACTGGCTTACCATCCAGGGCGCTGCGGCAAACAATCTGAAAAACATAAATGTAAAGCTCCCGCTTGGAATTTTTACATGTATCACGGGCGTATCGGGTTCGGGTAAATCATCTCTGATCAACGAGGTTCTGTGTAAAAGCCTTTTGAAAACACTTAACCGCGCGCATACCATACCCGGAAAGCATAAAGCCATAAAGGGAATAGAGAAGCTTGATAAGGTAATAGAGATCGACCAGTCACCTATCGGGCGTACACCCAGATCCAACCCGGCTACCTACACGGGAGTATTTGATTTGATCCGTGACCTCTTCGCTTCCACACCGGATGCGAAGGCCAAGGGATATAAGAAGGGCCGTTTCTCCTTCAATGTCAAGGGAGGCCGATGCGAGGCATGTGCCGGTGACGGTATCATAAAGATCGAAATGAACTTTCTACCGGACATCTATGTTCCGTGTGAAGTATGTGACGGACGCAGATACAACCGCGAAACACTGGACGTCCGCTACAAGGGTAAAAACATTTACGAGGTTCTGGACATGACAGTCGAGGAGGCTTTGGACTTCTTTAAGCATATCCCGACCATCCACAGAAAAATACAGACCATGTATGATGTCGGCCTTTCCTATGTCAAACTCGGACAACCATCCACGGAGCTCTCCGGCGGTGAGGCACAGCGTATCAAGCTGGCAACAGAGTTGTCACGTCGCTCTACCGGAAAGACGATTTACATACTCGACGAGCCGACCACAGGTCTTCACTTCGCAGATGTCCACAAGCTGATAGACATCCTGCACCGTCTCACCGAGGGAGGCAACACGGTCGTTGTCATCGAGCACAATCTCGACGTGATAAAGACAGCCGACTATATCATAGATATGGGTCCCGAAGGTGGAGACAAGGGTGGAACCGTTATAACTCAGGGAACTCCTGAGGAGGTTGCCAAATGTGATAAGTCTTACACAGGACAGTATCTGAAACGCATACTTGAATGATTACAGAAGTAGAACCCATAAAACAGGAGGAAAAATCATGTACAGCTTTTTTGCAATGATGGCCAGGATGAAATACATTTCGCGTTGGGCCCTGATGAGAAACTCACGTGAAGAAAATGTCAGTGAGCATACACTCGAGGTTGCCATGATCGCTCACGGTCTCGCACTGATCTCGAAAGATCGATATTCTATAAATGTAGACGAGGCACGTGCTGCCCTGAAAGGCATCTATCATGACGCCAATGAGATCATCACCGGAGATATGCCGACACCGGTCAAGTATTATGACGAAGACATACGCGCTTCATATAAGAGAGTGGAGAACATCGCCAGCCATACCCTGATGAACAAACTCCCTCCCGACATGCAGAAGTTTTATCAGCCTCTGCTCTTCGGAGAGGAGGATGCTTTGGACTTCCTTGACAAGCTCGACGAAGGCGGTCAGGTCGACGCCGACACCCTGAACTCAGATAAGAAAGCTCTGGACGCGTACGAGTGGCGTCTGGTAAAGGCCGCTGACAAGCTCTCAGCCCTGATCAAGTGTATCGAGGAGCGCAACAGCGGTAACCACGAGTTTGACAGCGCCTATGAGTCTACACGCGCGACTCTCGAAGCGATGGACGTTCCGGCGGTCGATGACTTCCTGAACGAGTTCCTGCCGGCATATGAGCTGACGCTCGACGAGTTGCAAGGACGCTAACACTTCTTAATTCATTGTTCTAAAACAAAGGTCTGCCTTATGAGACATTTTGTGATCAGGCCACAATAGGGCAGGTTTGATTTATCGTGCGAGGGACCTCGGGAAAACGTCGGTGCGTAGGCGCCGTATTTTGGCGCCATGCACCGCTACGTTTTTCCATGACGCAAGTGGAGTCCCGAGCAGATAAATCACAACCGACCGCCTATGTGGCTGTCACATATTTTCCGAAAAGAACTACTATGGAACAATCAATTAAAAAGGGACGCTTGCGCGTCCCTTTGTTAGTAATGCGACTGTGATCAGAAGTCCGGCTCGATAAGTCCGTATGTTGATCCCTTACGCTTGTAAACAACGTTTACCTCCTCAGTATCAGCATTTCTGAATACAAAGAAGTTGTGTCCGAGAAGCTCCATCTGTACGCAAGCCTCCTCCGGATCCATCGGCTTCATAGCGAAGCGCTTGGAACGGATGATCTCGATCTCCTCCTCATCGAAGGCATCCTCATCAATAAAGCTCTTTGAAAGCTGTGCAGCATTCTGCTCTTTATCAATAAGCTTGTTTTTGTACTTGCGAAGCTGTCTCTCGATGACCTCCTCAACCAGGTCGATCGAAACATACATATCAGTACTTGTCTCCTCCGCACGGATAATGGTTCCCTTCATCGGGATCGTAACCTCGATCTTCTGACGAGACTTCTCTGTGCTGAGTGTTACATGAACCTCTGTGCTCTCATTGAAATAGCGCTCAAGCTTTCCGATCTTCTCTTCAACAGCCGAACGCAGCCCCTCCGTTACATCGATATTCTTTCCACTGACAACTAGATTCATAGGCCAAGTCTCCTTTTCAAGTATTTGCCACGCCCATATACACGTACCGGGCAATAGCATCTCTTGTATTGATTATACTACAAAAATCCTCAATCGGCAACCACTATTTTTCCTTAAAACTCATTCAAAAATGACAAGATGTCTGACATCTTTACGAAACTATCCGAATTGTAACTGACAATAATCTGACTTAAAAATCGGTCGACTTTCGTGGATAATGTTTATAATTATGTTGACAAGTGTCGATTTACGTAAAAATCGTGGCTAAAATGTGGATAAGTATGCACATCTCATACTCTACTCCTGTCTTCGTACTTCTGTTCGAAAAACGAAGTTGTCAGACTACTTATCCTGATATTTGATAGCTGCTCCGATGAATCCTTTGAACAACGGATGAGGATGATTCGGTCTGGATTTGAACTCCGGATGAGCCTGTGTGGCTACATACCACGGATGAGACGGGATCTCCATCATCTCAACTATTCTGTTGTCAGGAGACAGACCTGATAACTTCATGCCATTTTTTTCGAGATCGTCACGATAGTAGTTGTTCACCTCATAACGATGTCTGTGCCTCTCACTGATGGTGTCGGTTCCATACAGCTCTCTCGCCTTGGTCCCCTCAGCGAGCACACATGGATATGAACCCAAACGCAGTGTTCCACCGATGTCTTCTACTCCGTTCTGATCCGGCATCAGATGGATGACCGGGTGAGTTGTCGCAGGATCAAGCTCAGCTGAGTGCGCATCATTCCAACCGATGACATGTCTTGCAAACTCTACGATACCGAGCTGCATTCCCAGACACAGGCCGAGGAACGGTACATCATTTTCTCTTGCGTATTTGATGGATGTTATGATACCCTCTGTACCTCTCTCTCCGAAACCGCCCGGGACGATCACGCCACTGACATCGCTAAGATAATCAGCAACATTGTCATCTGTGAGCTCCTCGGAGTCTACCCACTTGATCTCTACGTTGACACTGTGCGCGTAGCCTCCGTGCTTCAGAGACTCCACTACACTTATGTATGCGTCGTGAAGTGCGGTATACTTTCCGACAAGTGCAACAGTAACATCCTTATTAACGTTTTTAATGTTTTCTACCATCGTCTGCCATTCTTCGATCTCAGGCTCCGGACACTCGAGATGCAAACATTTGCAGGCTATCTGAGCGAGTCCTTCCTGCTCCATGGCGAGAGGCACTTCGTAGAGAGTCTCCACGTCAAGGTTCTGAATAACATGATCGGTAGGTATGTTACAGAAAAGGGAAATCTTGTCCCTGATCGATTTATCAAGAGGAACCTCAGTACGGCATACCACGAGGTCAGGCTGGATTCCCATTCCCTGCAGCTCTTTTACACTCTGCTGGGTGGGCTTTGATTTCAACTCCTCGGAGGTTCTGAGATACGGTACCAATGTGACATGGATGATGATAGCGTTCTCATGACCGATGTCAAGCTGGAACTGACGTATCGCCTCCAAAAACGGCTGGCTCTCGATATCTCCGACCGTACCACCGACCTCGATGATCGCGATCTGTGTATCCTTGCAACCGTCATTTCTATAGAATCTGCTCTTTAATTCGTTAGTTATGTGCGGGATAACCTGCACGGTTCCTCCACCGTAGTCACCTCGACGCTCCTTCGAGAGTACGGACCAGTAAACCTTTCCGGTAGTAACGTTACTCTGCTTGGTCAGGCTCTCGTCGATGAATCTCTCATAATGTCCCAGATCGAGGTCAGTCTCTGCACCATCATCCGTCACGAAAACCTCGCCGTGCTGGATCGGATTCATGGTACCCGGATCGATATTGATGTAGGGATCAAACTTCTGCATGGTCACCTGAAAACCTCTCATTTTCAGAAGGCGTCCGAGCGACGCTGCGGTGATTCCTTTTCCCAGACCGGACACAACTCCTCCGGTCACAAACACATACTTAACAGCCATAATTCCTCTTTTCTAAACGTCAGAAGCACCGCATAACGGTGCCTCTGTATGCCTATTGCTTCATATACAACGATTATACTGTATTTTAAGTGATTTTACAACCTTTTTTTCCATTTTTTTGAACTGCCAACACTGTGACACATGATTCTGATACTTTATAATAAGAATTTTCTGTACCGGAGGGATTCATTATGAGAAACAAAAAAGCGCGTTTTCGTATCGCATGTATATTGGCTTTTGGTCTCTGTGTCGCGCAGGTCGGCCCGCGTATCAGTGACGCATCGACTCAGGCAAAAAGCGTTTCTTCATATACGAATACTGATTCCGAGTCAGGCATCTTCAGATATCTGAAGGTTATCAACCCGGCCGACAGTGCCTCTTCAGAAAAAAACTCCGACAGTGCAGCAAGACAAGTTGAAAGCCTCACAACAGATGATGAATATGTAAACAAGCTGGGCTCCACTCTGTCCACGCAGATGCTGTCCTTCATAAGTAATGATGGTGCAGCCTCCGCTTATATCGATACCGTGACAGGAAGCGAGCTGGCATCTCTTAACCGGGATCTCAGAAACTCAGGTTATGATGGTGACTATACGGATATAGTGACCAAGGTCAGATTTACACTGCCGGCAGGAACTCTTCCCGGCAGCATTGTCAAGATGGACAACAATGCTCTATTCTACCTCGAGCAGGCCATATCGAGATACCCGGCACTCTGCTGCCTTTTTACCATGGCTGCACTCGACAATGTAAACAATACGCTCACGGTATATTCACCCGTTCCGAAGTCAGATCTCGCGGACACGATCAGCCTGTATCAGACGACACTTGATGATATGATAAAGGTTGTCAAGGACAACGCATCAGATATGAACGACGCGGAAAAAGTTCTTTATTTACATGATCAGGTAGTGGCTATAACAGAGTACTCTCTCGGCAGGACAGGAATACATGCCGAAGACTACATCCCTGCAGCCGCCATGCTTTTCAACCTTTCCGTATGCCAGTCATACGCTGCTGTCCTTAACCAGGCACTCAGAGCAGTCGGACTAACATCTTACGTCGTATATTCAAACACCCATGCCTGGGTGGCAGTACGTGTGAACGGTTCATGGTACTATGTCGATCCGACCTATGATGACTCGAGAGTCCTCGGTGAGGGATTAGATACGGTCAAGCATAACTATGTTCTGATGGGAAACAATGCTGACAGTGCACATACACTGAGCACTGATTATGCTTTGCATTTTTCCACCGATATTGCCAATCATCTCGGTGGAGCGGCTGACTCATTCTTCCCAAGCCAGATCAACATTAAAAATATCACTTCACAGATGAGTTATGCTAACAAAGGATTTTACTACACCGAAAACAATACAGTTTATAAATGGCTTCGCACGACAAGCCGAAAAGAGACTTTAAACCTTACCGCAGCATCGTCAAGACGTGTAGCCGTACTGGATGGTTATGTATACATCAGCGGAACCACGGGACTTCTCAAAATGGATCCTGCCGGCTCCACCGCAACACGCATTGATACGGATTCCATCACAGGCATGTACGAGGCTGCAAGAAAGCTGTATGTCTCAAAGGGTGGAGCATACAACATCTATCTCAGTAAGTCATCACCTGTGACTTCGCCATCACCGTATGTGACTATGAGTCCGTATACAACACCGCTGCCGTCAGGCTATACACCGGGGCCGACCGTTTCACCGGGAACGACCGCGTCAGCCGGACCGACCTCATCGAGCAGGATACCTACGGTTCCACCGTACCCTACCGCGACGATATACGACCCTACACTTGTGAGCCCGACGCCCACAGGCTATACAGGGCCTACATCAACTCCTTATCCGGATAACGACAGCTTTACCGTTCCGGCAAAGACCTATATTAAACAGCTTAATAACTCCGCCACCAGAGCGGCTTATGTCAAATGGAAAAAAGTAAAGGGTGCTACCAGATATCAGGTGCAGTATTCACCCTCAAAGAGTTTCAATACAAAACAGATAAGAATATCCATGACCAGCTCTGTCACTATAGCAAATCTTTATAAAAACAAAACCTACTATTTCCGTGTCAGAGCGGTAAAAATCAAACGAGTAAACGGCGTGATCGCCTACAAATACGCTCCATGGAGCGCAAAAAAGAAACTGAAGATCAAGAAATGATCTCCAGTGCCTTTGCGAGCTGATTGTCTGAATCAGTTCCCATATTCTCTTTTTCACCGGTGTAGGCTATATTCACATCCGGAGTGAGTCCCTTTCCGTGGATATGTGTTCCATTCGGAAGAAGATACTCTCCGGTTGTGAGCTTGACCGCACCGAGATTATCAGGCAACTTGAATATCGCCTGAACGATTCCCTTTCCATAAGAAGTCTCACCGACGAGATTAGCTCCGGCCCTTTCATGAAGCGCCCCCGCAAAAGCCTCTGATCCGCTGGCAGACCCGCCGTTTATCAGAACAACCATCGGTTTGTCAAGTCTTTCCTTTGCGGTTGACTTGTATATCACATCCTTCTGACCCTTTCTAGTCTCGGTCAAAAGTGTTCCCTCTGGTAATAGCCTGTCAAGCATGGATAATACTGCCGTGAGAACTCCGCCGGGATTATCTCTCAGATCAAATATCACCGCACGCATTCCCTGCTTTTCCAAATCATCTACTGCCTCATTAAACTGCTTCGGCGTCTCTCTGTCGAAGTTTTCTATATGAATATATCCTGTCTTATCTTTAAGCATACTGTAGGAGATAGACTCGTTAACAATACTCTCCGGAATAACAGATACCTCAACCTCCGACTTTTTACCGAGCGAATCAATCCTCGATACTCTTATCCGATGTTTCTGTCCCCCACTCTCACGGATCTTCTGAATGAGATCATCAACGGTCATTTTTTCCGTGCTCTCTCCGTCAAACCCGATGATCACATCATTCGACTTTATCCCCGCTTTTTCCGCCGGTGAATCAGGCTTGACCTCTGA
This sequence comes from Lachnospiraceae bacterium P6B14, assembly GCA_000687695.1. Lineage (GTDB taxonomy): Bacteria > Bacillota > Clostridia > Lachnospirales > Lachnospiraceae > Eubacterium_F. The sequence continues at coordinate 56,579 of JHWZ01000014.1, forward strand.
TACAACCTTATCACCGGTAGTCGGATCCGTTCTTATCGTAACGCCTATTCCGATATACTCTCCATCATTCTGTGTCTTTACCTGATTAAGCTCATCATAGGTCAAAAATCCTGAGAACTGATCTCCCAACGCTGCCACCATGCCCTTGGCTGCGTACTCGGCAAACTTCTTGTCTGTCGTGTCATTTTTCCAATAGTATTTGTCAACATAGGTTTCGACCACCTTCGTCAGATCATAGGCTTCGTCAGCCGCGTGCGTTGTTGAAAGCGGATGGATATTCAGCATATCGCAGACAAGCATCGCCACGGTCAACAAAAGGATGCCCGTTACGATGCCTGTAAAGTACAGCCTCCAGGGTTTCATTTACTTCTCCTTAGTACTCTATCGTTTCAAGGTAATTCATATATTTCATGACCATGAGTGCGATCTGGAAAGTGATCGCATCCTCGAAAGTCTGTATATCAAGCCCGGTCATCTTCTGCAGTTTGTCAAGTCTGTACACGAGGGTATTTCTATGGATATACAGCTCCCTCGATGTCTTCGACACATTCAGATTGTTTGAAAAGAACTGGTCGATAGTCGTCAGCGTTTCTTCGTCAAACTCCACCGGTCTCTCACTACCGAATATCTCACGGATGAACATACGGCACAGCTGCAGAGGAAGCTGGTATATCAGTCTTCCTATGCCGAGGTTTCCATAGGCAACAACCCTTCTCTCACTGTAAAAAATATTCCCGACGTCCAGAGCCATCTTCGCTTCCTTGTACGAACGCGACACCTCTTTGATATCACTGACTACTGTACCGTAGGACACGCGGGCACTTACCATGATCTCGCTCTCCAAAGTATCCACGAGCTCATGCGCGATCAAATTCAGATCATCCGTCGTCTCCTCGTCGGTCATCTCCTTAACAATTATGATATCCTTCTCGTCGACAGCCGTGATAAAATCTCTGACGCCCCCCGAAAACAAACTCCTGATCGTCTCCATGATTCCGGCATCCTTCTCTCTGGCAACCTCTACCAAAAATACAACACGTCTCGCTCTCATCTCTATATGAAGCTTCTGCGAACGATTCAGGATGTCAACCAAAAGAAGATTATCAAGCAAAAGATTCTTTATAAAATCATCCTTGTCATATTTATCCTTGTATGCGACCAACAGATGATTCATATGGAAAACAACCATCTTTCCGGTCGTCTTTGACTTCGACGAATCCCCATCGACCACAACTACAAACGACACATCGTCATCATCAAATACTTTCAGGAAGTAGCTTCCTTTTACGAGCTTTATATCATCAGCCAAAGCGACAAAGGTTTTGATATCCTTTTCGATATCCTTTATCGCACCACCGGTCTGTGCGAGGACATTTGCCTCACGGTCATAGACCGTCAGATCCACACCTGTGATATCATGTATCCCGTCTATTGATTGCTGGATGAGCTGATTGGAAATCATATGTACCTCCTGAGAATCTTCCTATTGTTATAAAAATAAACCCAAGTACCATTCTATCACAAGAGTTTCACATTGTCAAAAAACTGACACCAAGCTGCTTAGAAACTGACACCAAACTGTGCCAAAACTGACTTTATTTTGTGAGGAAACTGACAAACCCTGTTGTTACAATACACACATGACATGAAAACACAGGGGCATTTTTCAGACCCCGGAAAGGATGATATTATGATTAAAAAAACAGTAAAAAGAAGTTTGGCATTCACACTCGCTGCTTCACTCGCATTCGGAGCAGCACCGATTTCGGGATTTGCGGGAGTTCCCAAGGTAGCACAGGCTGCTGAAACCGCAGGCACTTACACAACAGCAAAAAGTATCACGCTCACGACAGGCACAACAAACTATTTTGAACTCGGAAACATAGGTACAGCACTCACAGGCTTTGTCGGATCGGAAAAGCTCGCGATCAAGTTAAACGAAAACGATAAGACGATCGCGGGAATTGCTCTCTCCGAATCACCGGAAAACTGGCTCGACAAAATTGAGCTCGCCCGTGACACGGCAGGAACTCCAAAGATCTATGTAAAGGGTCTCAAGGCAGGCACAGCGACGATCAAACTCGTAGCCCTGGACGGAAGCAACAACGAGATCGCAAACTCGGTACAGAATATCGACGTTTCCGTATCAGACCTTGTAAAGAACGTGATAGTAAAGGATAAGGATTCCAAAGCACTTGACGATCTGGCTACCATCTCCATGGTGAACAAAAAGACCGCTGAGGTATCAGTAGAGCTCAATAACATCTCCGCTGATGGATTCGGAGTAACTACTGATTATACAGCAAAGGGTATCTATGTTGAGGATACCGGCATCGCCACAGCGGCATACGCAAACAACAAGATCACCTTCACGGGAGTAAAAGCCGGAACAACAAAGGTTTACATATATATCCCGACAGAGAATATCCGCCGCCAGTTCACACTCTCTGTAGCTGAGGACACAGTCCTTTCGGCAACTCTTGACGGAGCAACCTACTCCATCGGAACAGACAAAAAGTGGACAAAGGAAAATAAGGTGGTTAACGCTCCTGTTATCTATCTTAACAACAGCGCAAAGACTGCTCAGATAAATGCAGTTTCATCGAACGGAAAGGCAGTTACATTTACCTCAACCGGAGATATCGTAGTAGGTAATGACGGCTCCATCAGTGCAAAGCTCGACTCTGCAGGCAAGGTGACTACCGGTAACGCCAAGGTAACATTCGGCGTAGCTGCAGACGCTGACAAGAACATGAGCGCCATCGATGGAATCGATGTAAATGTAGTCATCACATCGGATCCGGTAAATGTAGCCAAGGTTGAGGCATTCAATTCAGAAAACAAATCTCTCGGAAAGTCAGAGGGAAGCTTTACCGTAGCAGGCAGCACCATAACGGGTGTCCCGGGAGTCCCTGCAGCAGAGGCAGACCAGGCTGTCATCAAGCTCTCAACGAAGGACAAGACCTCCGAGACATTTACCATAGAATCAAATATCGATGAAAAATACGTTGACATCACAGTAAAGAGTGGCTCTGAGTTCATCAAACTCGAGGGCAAGACAATAACAGCCGTAAAGAAGGGTTCAGCTTCCATCGAGGTAAAGGCTAAGGGCGATGAGAGCACTCTTTCAAACGCAACCGCAACAGTAGTATTCAAGGTTGAAGTACTCGATAAAAATGTCAACAACGTGATCACCGCTTCACCTATCTTCCTTAACAAGGACAAGCTGACTGATACCATCAAGGCATCAGCTACGCACGGAAACAAGTTAAGCTACTACCTTGCAAAAGAGGTTGACGGAAAGCTCGTAGCTACAGACAAGGATTCAGATCCGAGCTATGATGTAACTGTAAATAAACTCACCGGTGAGGTTACATACAAAAACACAACCAGAAGCGGATTCTGCTACATAGCAGTAGTTGCCGCTGACGATGTTGCAGATTCCGTAAAGCCTGAAGACGCATTTGTAAAGGTTACCTACGGAGACTATGTAAAGAAAGCATCCGACCTTGCAGTAGCATCAGCCAAGATCAGCGTAAAGGCCGGCGAGAGTGTAAGCTGCGGCGCAACCTCTACTCAGGAGCTCACCTACACATCAGACGATGAGGCTGTAGCAACAGTCGCATCAGACGGAACTATCACAGGCGTTTCAGCCGGTACCGCGGTTATCACCATCAAGGCCGCTGCAAACGATGAGTTTAACGAGGGTGAGAAGAGTGTAACGGTTGTAGTTTCCAAAAACGCCAACACCTTATCAGCAAAAGGAAAGTCAGTTAAAGTAAGCCTTGCAAAGCTTAACAAAAAAGACCAGAAGGTTAAGGCTTCCGCTGCTGTCAAGGTTGCAAAGGCTGTAGGCAAAGTAACCTACGTAAAGAAGTCCGGAAACAAGGCTGTCAAAGTTGCAAAGAACGGCAAGATCACCGTAAAGAAGGGCTTGAAGAAGGGCACCTATAAAGTTAAGGTTACCGTAAAAGCTGCAGGAAATGCTTCATATAATAAAGCAAGCAAGACTGTTACGGTAAAGATCGTAGTAAAATAAAACAACAGATATTCACTGCAAAATGTTCTCCTAAAAAGAGCCGGGCGATATGGCCATCGCCCGGCTCTGAACATTTTTGAATCTGAAATCCTCTATCTGCGTCTGCGGTTGGATCCGTGCTGCTCATAGTATCTTCTCTTGTCATCATACATACGCTCATCCGCCATACGTACGAGCGCGTCGAACGTAAATCCCTCGCTGGAAAAAGCAGTACCGATGGATACCGAGCGGCCCTTTTTCTCAATCATATCGCGAACCTCTCTGACGGCCAGAGTGAACTGTTCGCGGTTGCCGCCCTCACGGATGACCAAAAACTCGTCTCCGCCCATGCGGAACACTCTCCTGTCGCCGAATACTTCCTTCAGACTGTCGGCAACATCGATGATCAGTTTATCACCGGCATCATGGCCGTGCTCGTCATTCATCCTCTTCAGTCCGTTTATATCGCACATCATGAGGCCGTACGGGTTTTCACTCTGCTCCATCTTCTCCTTCATCTCGTCGAGCGAACGACGGTTGGAGATACCGGTTAGCGAATCAATATAGCTGTATTTGATCAGCTGCTTTTGCGCGTCACGCTGGCGCATAACGACAACAAAGAAGAAACCGAGAAGTCTGAGAATTCCTGTAAGCTCCTTTGCTTTGTCTGCAGGCGGATTGTCAATACCGAAAAATCCGATATAGCCACCCTCTTTTTCAAGGGGACTCGCGATAACTGAATGGATGTCCTGAGGCTTTAAGATGTTATATGTCTTTTCACTCACATCCTTGTATTTTTCCAAATCCTCTATTTGATGATAACCTGTCTCATGGAACTTCTCATACCACAGCTGTACAACCCCGTCAAACGGCATTTTTTTCAGATTGTCAATCTGCGGAGCAACACCCTCTCTACACCATTCATATGTGTTTTCAAAAGTTCCGTCATAATTATCCTCAAAAATATACGCTCTATCGGCTCCACTCTCCTCACCGAGATAAGCGAGCATCTGCTCGATGATGACCTCCGGATCCTGACCGGAGAACGAATACTTCAAAAGATTGTTTACGAACTGCTGGTTATCAAATCTCTGATGCTCCATCATCATACGTCTCTGCGCCTGAGTGATCATGACAAGGATAAAAATGATAAAGCCCATCTGCATGAGCATACCGTTACTTATGAACTTTTTCCCGCTCATGACGTACTGGAACAGATCTACACCCGATCCGATCACAAAACAAAACGTACCAAAGTATAATGCACGATTCAACGTTTTGTGCCTGTGCTTTCTGTGCTCGAGCCAGTCATCTATGATCACGATAATAAGCACGATCAGACAACCGACACATGAGATCACATTCAGGAAGTTTATATCATGCAGATCCACTCCGCTTATTATCCTCAGCCCATACAACAGGCTCGCGCAGACTACAGTAAACCAGAAGGATATCCTCTCGTATATACGGCGTCTTTTTTCCGTAACGGAGTTTACAAATACGACTAACGGGAATCCTATAAAGGACAGACATGAATAATCAACAACACGTATCAGTAACTGATTGTGAATAAAAATATGCGGAACGAGAGTCGGCACCGCTGACCAGACACCTCCAAGAATTACCGACATTGCGAGTGCCGGCATGTGATAGTTCGTGTTTTTCAGACCGATCGAGCTGATAAACATCACCATCACAAGTACACCGAATATGACGATGAGGAATGAAAGTAAGAACGAAAAGCCATGTGCTTGGAACACCATCGCATTGAAATCGGTAGGCGATCCCACATATGATTCCTTAAAAAATCCCGAGCCCTCACCTGCGTATATAGGCTCGCAAACGAGCCTGATCACGCTTCCGCCGGGTCGGCAAAGAATACGGTGGATGTGATCACCGTATCCTTTTCCTGTTATATTCTCCTCGGGATGATATTCATAGATTAAACGATTGTTTACATATACCTTAAAATAGATATTGTGGCTGACGAGATTCCAAACATCATCAGCCTTTGACTGTATAGGGGTCGTGCGAGTCAATACAACCTTCTCGCCTGCCTCCATTCTCGGCATGTCGGAGAGATCCATCATGCGTCCGCCTTCTGTTTTCCATTCGTCGTTGAAAGCGATGAGATCACCTGCGGTCTCATCTTTTCCGACAATACTATAAAGCCCATAGCCAAGCACAAATACTACGAGAGCCACATAGACTATGTACAGAATTCGGTGTAGCTTCATAACGCTTAATTACCCCTTATACAATCCTCTCTTATCGATAACACGTACGGCTTTACCTTCGCTTCTGTCAATCGACTTTGGCTCAACAAGCTTGACATCCGCAAGTATTCCAAGCATTCCCTTCAGTCCGGATACAAGCTTCTTTACGGCGATAGACTCGTCGAAGGTATCGTCCTCAGCCATAAACGGAGTCTTTTCAACCATGACCTCTATTCTATCCTGATGCGCCTTGTCACGGGTGACTACGATCTGATAGTTTGCCTGATAACCCTGATTGATAAGTACCGTCTCTATCTGTGAAGGGAATACATTTACTCCCTTTACGATGAGCATATCATCACTTCTGCCCAAGGGCTTGGTCATTTTTACATGAGTTCTGCCGCAGGAACATTTTTCATGGGAAAGGATGCAGATATCGCGTGTACGATATCTGAGAAGCGGGAACGCCTCCTTTGTGATGCTCGTGAACACGAGCTCACCCTTCTCTCCGTCAGGAAGCACCTCACCGGTCTGAGGATTGATAACCTCAGCGATAAAGTGATCCTCATTTATATGCATACCCGTCTGCTCCTCACATTCGAAAGCAACACCCGGGCCCGATATCTCAGTAAGTCCGTAAATATCATACGCTTTGATGCCAAGGGAGTTCTCGATCTCTGCACGCATCTCCTCTGTCCAAGCCTCTGCGCCGAAAATACCTGATTTCAGCTTAAGACGATCCTTTACGCCTCTCTCCTGGATACTCTCTGCCAGATACGCCGCATACGACGGAGTACAGCAAAGGATGGTCGATCCCAGGTCTTCCATAAACTGGATCTGACGCTCGGTGTTTCCTGATGACATCGGCAGTGTCATGCATCCCACTCTGTGAGAACCTGCATCCAAGCCGGCTCCTCCGGTGAAAAGACCGTAGCCGTAGCAAACATGTACGACGTCCTCCTTTGAACCGCCTGCTGCGACGATTGCTCTTGCACAGCAGTCAGCCCACAGATCGAGGTCATGCTGCGTATAAAAAGCTACAACTCTGCGTCCTGTAGTACCGCTCGTAGAGTGGATCCTTACAACCTCGCTCACAGGTCTGGCCAGAAGTCCGTACGGATACGCATCCCTGAGGTCGTCCTTTGTGATGAAAGGAAGCTTGTGCAGATCCTCGATACCTTTTATATCCTCCGGACGGATTCCCTTGTTCTCCATACGGTTTCTATAATAAGGAACGTTTTCATATACATTCTTTACCTGTTTTACCAGGCGCTCGTCCTGCCACGCCTTCAGCTGCTCGCGTGAAGCAGTTTCAATATCTTTTTGAAAATAGTTTCCCATTGTTCTGTCTCCTTTTTAACCCCTTCAATGGATTCTTCCCGTTTTATGGGAAAAGGGCCGGCAACAATTGCCGACCCTCCTGTTATAACCTTTGTATATTATAACTTGGTAACGTTTGCTGCCTGTGGTCCCTTTTCTCCCTGGATGACCTCGAACTCAACCTCGTCACCCTCGTCAAGAACCTTGAAGCCGTCCATCTGCAGTGCTGAGAAATGTACGAATACGTCTGTACCCTCTTCATCTGAGATGAAACCGAAACCCTTCTTTGCATCAAACCACTTTACTGTTCCCTTCATGTGTTTATGCCTCCTAAAAAATAAAAATTTAACACAATGTTTACTTTACCATATGGACTTGGAAAAGTCAAGCAAAAAACAAAAAACCATCACATACGTGATGGTTTTTACGGAAACTCTTCGAGTTTCCTCTCCCCCTGCCGGGCTCGAACCAGCGACACATCGGTTAACAGCCGATTGCTCTACCGACTGAGCTAAGGAGGAAAAACAACTCGACTACGTCGAGTTCTTGAACTTTCCGCCTCCGGCGGAAGAGTTCTCTCAAAACTGCATATTACTTACCAAGTTAAACAACCAATTAGGTCAAGCCTTCGATCGATTAGTATCCGTCAGCTGCATACATTACTGTACTTCCACCTCGGACCTATCTACCTCATCGTCTTTAAGGGATCTTATTGGCTTAAAGCCAGGGATATCTCATCTTGAGGGGGGCTTCACGCTTAGATGCCTTCAGCGTTTATCCCGTCCCGACTTGGCTACCCGGCGATGCTCTTGGCAGAACAACCGGTACACCAGAGGTCAGTCCACCCCGGTCCTCTCGTACTAAGGGCAGCTCCTCTCAAATATCCTACGCCCGCGCCGGATAGGGACCGAACTGTCTCACGACGTTCTGAACCCAGCTCGCGTACCGCTTTAATGGGCGAACAGCCCAACCCTTGGGACCTACTACAGCCCCAGGATGCGATGAGCCGACATCGAGGTGCCAAACCACTCCGTCGATGTGAACTCTTGGGAGTGATAAGCCTGTTATCCCCAGGGTAGCTTTTATCCGTTGAGCGATGGCAATCCCACGTTATACCACCGGATCACTAAGTCCTACTTTCGTACCTGCTCGAGCCGTCGCTCTCGCAGTCAAGCTCCCTTCTGCCTTTGCACTCTTCGAATGGTTTCCGACCATTCTGAGGGAACCTTTGAGCGCCTCCGATACCCTTTCGGAGGCGACCGCCCCAGTCAAACTCCCCACCTGACATTGTCCCCCCACCGGATAACGGTGGATGGTTAGAAACCCAATACGGCAAGGGTGGTATCCCAACAGCGACTCCTCCGAGACTGGCGTCCCGGGATCATAGTCTCCCACCTATCCTGTACATGCCGCACCGAATCCCAGTATCAAGCTGGAGTAAAGCTCCATGGGGTCTTTCCGTCCTGGCGCGGGTAACCAGCATCTTCACTGGTACTTCAATTTCACCGGGTGCATTGTCGAGACAGCGTCCAAATCATTACGCCTTTCGTGCGGGTCGGAACTTACCCGACAAGGAATTTCGCTACCTTAGGACCGTTATAGTTACGGCCGCCGTTTACTGGGGCTTAAGTTCGCACCTTCGAGGCAAGCTCTAAGCACTCCCCTTAACCTTCCAGCACCGGGCAGGCGTCAGCCCATATACTTCACCTTCCGGTTTCGCATAGACCTGTGTTTTTGCTAAACAGTTGCTTGGACCTATTCTCTGCGGCCATATTTCTATGGCACCCCTTCTCCCGAAGTTACGGGGTCATTTTGCCGAGTTCCTTAACAATGCTTCTCCCGTCGGCCTTAGGATTCTCTCCTCATCTACCTGTGTCGGTTTGCGGTACGGGTCCTCATAACACAATAGCGGCTTTTCTCGACGGCTGGCTCACCTGCTTCGCTACCCTTTGGTTCGCTCCACATCACATATTCCCGTTATAGTAGGGGGATTTGCCTCCCTACACGGTACCTTGCTTGTCCGCAGCTTTCCATTCTGCGGCCAGGCTCTCCACCCGTGTCCCCACATTTCTGATTATGAGGAGTACAGGAATCTCTACCTGTTATCCATCGACTACGACTTTCGTCCTCGCCTTAGGTCCCGACTTACCCAGAGCAGATCAGCTTTACTCTGGAAACCTTAGATATTCGGCCCGAAGGATTCTCACCTTCGTCTCGCTACTCATTCCGGCATTCTCTCTTCCTAGAAGTCCACGGCTCCTTACGGTACCGCTTCGTTCCTCTAGCAATGCTCCCCTACCAATCACATAGTGATTCCTAAGCTTCGGTGTCGTGTTTTAGCCCCGGACATTTTCGGCGCAAGATCTCTCGACTAGTGAGCTATTACGCACTCTTTGAATGAGTGGCTGCTTCTGAGCCAACATCCTAGTTGTCTTCGAAACCTCACATCCTTTTCCACTTAACACGTACTTTGGGACCTTAGCTGTAGATCTGGGCTCTTTCCCTCTCGACCACCCAACTTATCTCGTGCAGTCTGACTCCTGAGCATCGGCAACGCGGCATTCGGAGTTTGATAAGCTTTGGTAGGCTTTGACGCCCCCGCGGCTATTCAGTGCTCTACCTCCGTGTGTCTAACTCAAGGCTAGCCCTAAAGCTATTTCGGGGAGAACCAGCTATCTCCGAGTTCGATTGGAATTTCTCCGCTACCCACACCTCA
>JHWZ01000015.1 GCA_000687695.1 Lachnospiraceae bacterium P6B14
CGACTTCCCATTCCCGGGCCCTTCTTGTACTGTTTCGAAACGCATTGTTGATCGATGTCAGTGTGTCTCCGGCGTACTTTAGGGCTATTTCCATAAATTCATCACGGACGCCTTTCACAAACTCCGCAAACTCGAGAGGGAATTTCATAAAAGATTCTGTGATTTTTTCCAAATTGGGTATTCCATTTTTCTCAAAATACTGTATACTGTTAGACATAGGGTAGTTCTCCTTTCGGTTTTTTCTAGCAATCAAACCTTATCATAGGGGACTACCCTTTTTCAATACCCTTTTTTCTAAATCCTACTAAAATTTTACGCTAGCTCAGGAATCTTATACATTATCAAAAATACCAAGCACGGGGTAACACCCACGCCATCTTATGGCAGCAGATAGCGATATGCTTCATCGGTCACCACTCGACCGCGGGGAGTTCTCGCGAGCAGTCCCTTTTGTATCAAAAACGGCTCGTACACGTCCTCGATAGTCCCTGCATCCTCACCGATACTGACCGCTATGGTCTCAATCCCCACCGGGCCTCCGCCATAATGATCGATCATCGCCATAAGAAGCGCCCTGTCAACGGAATCTAACCCAAGCTTATCAACCTCGAGAATATCCATCGCTTTGTCAGCTACCTCTAAAGTTATCTCTCCGTCAAACCTGATCTGGGCAAAATCCCTGACACGCTTAAGCAGTCTGTTTGCTATACGCGGCGTACCTCTGGATCGTCTGGCAATAGCCATGGCCCCTTCATCATCAACAGGCACCTTGAGAACTCTTGCTGATCTTTCGACGATCTCCTTTAGCTCCTCATCATCGTAAAACTCCAGTCTGTGGATCACACCGAAACGATCTCTGAGCGGTGCTGTAAGCATGCCCGCTCTCGTAGTCGCTCCGATAAGGGTAAAATGCGGCAGGTCAAGTCTTACACTCCTCGCAGCCGGCCCCTTTCCAATCACAATATCGATACCAAAATCTTCCATCGCCGGATACATAACCTCTTCGACCTGACGGTTCAGTCTGTGTATCTCGTCGACAAAAAGGATATCACCTTCATTTAGATTATTAAGGATCGAAGCCATATCACCGGGCTTCTCTATGGCAGGTCCGGATGTGATCTTTATTCCGACATCCATCTCATTTGCTATGATCTGTGCCAAAGTCGTCTTTCCAAGCCCCGGAGGTCCGTAAAGAAGCACATGATCAAGAGCCTCACCACGCTCCTTTGCTGCGTCAATATAGACCTTCAGCGTCTCCTTGGCCTTTTTCTGACCGACATATTCACTGAGAAGCTTCGGTCTGAGGCTATTCTCAATCTTATAATCCTCTTCGATCAATTCAGTCGAAATTACTCTTTTTTCCATATCCTCTTCCTTTAGATTACTTTAAGCGCCTGCTTAAGAATAGCTTCCGTATCCGTCGCATCACTGACAGCTATAACACTCTTCACTGCCCTCATCGCATCCGCAGATGAATATCCGAGCGCAACGAGCGCCTCAATCGCATCCTTCAAGGCATCTGTATCACCCTGCGTCCCGGCCGTCTCTCCAGCAGGCCTCTTAGCAGCGATAAAGTCGTCAGAGTCACACTTGTCTCTGAGCTCCAAGACTACCTTCTCAGCTGTCTTCTTTCCGATACCTGGTGCCTTCGCTATAGCCTTCGAGTCCTCAGCGAGAATCGCAAATCGAAGCTGGTCTACATCCAATGTGGACAGTATCCCGAGCGCACCCTTGGGTCCGACTCCGTTCACGGTTATAAGCATCTTAAAAAAGTCACAGGCGTCACGGGTCAAAAACCCGTAAAGCTGCATCAGATCCTCACGCACATGCAGATACGTATAAAGCCTTACCTCCTCGCCTGCATGCGGCATCCTCTCCAACTCCGACGCCGGCACAAAAATCTCATATCCTATCCCGTTATTCTCAAGCAGCACATAGTTTTCATGTACGCTATCTACTATTCCTCTGACAAATCCAATCATCTTTTATCCTCCACAAGCGAGACCGGGTGGGAACCATTTGTCATATCCCGCTAAATACCTACACCAGTGAATCAAACACCTTGAGGACAAACTGCGCGAGCTTTCTCAGTCGCGGTCTGTGCTTCCACTCATCATAAGTGATCTCTCTGCTGACGCGTATCGTCTCGGCGATATCACTCTCAACACTGCCCACAAACTGCCTGTCATAAACCCAGATACCATTTTCATAATGAAGATAAAAGCTTCGGTAATCCATATTTACCGTACCCACGATAACACTGTGCTCATTCATGATTACCTTCGTATGGATGAATCCCGGAGTATACTCGTATATTCTGATACCATTTTTCAAAAGTACTCCGTAATTATACTCAGTCATCCATTTGATACGCTTTTTATCAGGAATATTCGGCGTGATTATACGCACATCTACGCCCCTGAGCCTCGCCTCCACCAGCGAGTCGATCATCATATCCTCGAGGATCAGGTACGGTGTCGTCACAAAAAGCTTCCGCTCCGAATACTGGATCATCTGTTTGTACGCTATACTGAAAAAGCTCCTCGGTCCCAACGCAGGACCGTCCCTTAACACATGACAGTACACATCATTCACGGGCGACGGCTTCATCGTACGATATCTGTTGAAATTGATCTTCTCATCGGGATGACATGCATGCCACATCTCCAAAAATGTGATCGTCATGCCCCACACAGCGTCACCGCTCACACGGATCCCGGCATCCTTCCAAACTCCGAAACGCTCAACGAGATTTGCGTACTCATCAGCGATATTGAACCCGCCCGTGTAAGCATACTCTCCATCTATAACGACGATCTTCTGATGCGTCCTGAAGTTCATGTAAAGCTTGTTCACATAACGGCCGATCGGATTAAAAACGACCACCTCGATCCCTTCTTCACGAAGCGTCGACGCAAACGTCGTCGGCGTACGCATCAGCGCCCCGAAGTCATCAAACATAAACTTGACCTCGACGCCCTCCTTGCGTTTTCTCACTAAGAGCTCATGAAGCTTGTCCCAGAGTGCTCCCTCTGCAACGATAAAAAACTCCAGAAAAATAAACCTTCTCGCATTCTCAAGCTTTTCAAAGATATCATCGAGCACCAGCTCGCCCATCTCGAAGTAAACGGCCTCATTATTCTTGCAAATCGGCATACCCTCAGCGTCCATATACGAGGACAGCCTTGACGAAACCGGATGCTGTCTGCGGAAAACCTCGGAAACCTCAGGATATCTGATCAGTTGTTTATCGATCCATGCAAAACGCTTGGCAATTTGGCGGTTCAGGGCATTTTTCCTGCCGACACGACCGAACATGAAAAACATCACGATACCGGCTATCGGCAACACGACGACGATCGACAGCCAACCGAACTTGTAACTCATGGATCTGTCATCATTGGTAAGAAGAAGGATGGCGAGAATCCCGCATCCCTCCGTGATCAGGTAGAACGCCGATGAAAATTGTCCCAAAAGAAAAGGTATGGCAATAATGATCGCGAACTGAAGGATAACCAAAGAAGCCACGACAAGCGCCCTTTTAAAGCCACTTGAAGAGCTCTCGACACGACCCTCCATATCCCGCAGATGCTTAAGCCTGCGGTGATCGCGCCACCTCATATTCCTGTCACGTTTCGTAGCCATCGTTTCCTCCACCGGGGTATCAGGACCCACTTTCACCAATACTTTTATATAATAACATATTTTTTTTGATTGCGCTAGCCTAAAATGTATGTTATGATAAAAAAAATACAACATCTTGGTATTTTTATGAAAATATGATTATAGTGACATTCATATGTAGGCATAAAGAAGGGAACGCTTGAAATGGAGACATACACCGCAACACTGAATATCGACCCCGACAGTCTCAGGCAGATCAGACAGCTTCTGCCATCTGAAAATACGTGCTTTTTTGATATAGAAACAACAGGCCTGTCGCCGAGTGTTTCAAATGTATATCTGATAGGTGCAGCCGAGATCACTGACGGCAAAGCTGCTCTCACACAGTGGTTTGCGGATGACTATACCTCTGAGCCTGCTCTTTTAGAGGCTTTTTCAGAGTATCTGTCACGTTTTGATACCGTGGTTCATTATAACGGAACAACCTTTGATGTGCCTTATCTTACAAAAAAATACGTATATCACAACATCCCTGATCCCTTTTTGAAGTTAGACAGTCTGGATCTGTATCGAGAGGTCAACTCATTCTGCAGGAAACACCGAAAGGATAAGACCGCACCAAATATATTCGGAACGGAAAACCTGAAGCTCACCTCTATAGAGAAAGCTGTCGGATTTGACCGGGGACAGGATTTCTCGGGTAAGGAATGTATAGACATCTACACTACGTATATGCAGGAAAAGTTCGCGCATAACGAGGCAAACACGGCTTCTCTCAGAGGGTCTCTGCTCTCACACAATCATGACGACCTGATAGGGACCATGCTCTCTACTCTCATGCTCACGTACACAAGGTACACACCAAACACTCCTACGTTTACGATGACCGAGGACACCGCCATTTTTAATGACATCTTGCCCGAGGGACTTTATTATCCGTTTACACTGACCTATGATAACGTACGTATGTCAGGATCTGAGGTCACAGTAAGAGTACCCATGTATACAGGCACTCTGTATCACTACTTCCCGGATCACAAAAACTACTATTATCTCCCGGATGAGGATATGGCAGTCCACAAATCCGTCGGCGGATACGTTGATAAGGATCACAGAGAACAGGCTACTGCTCTAAACTGCTACACAAAAAAAACAGGTACGTTCATACCTGTTCCCGATAAGTATTCCACAGACTCGCCGATTTTCCATGAAAAAAACGCCCCGAAGGGCGCTTGTTACATCGAGAATCACTCTGCTTCTGCAGTTGAGATGATCTCCTTTTTGTTATAGCTGCCGCAGTTCTTGCATACGCGATGCGGAACCATCAGAGAACCACACTTACTGCACTTTACAAGTGTAGCTGCTGACATCTTCCAATTTGCTCTACGCTTATCTCTGCGTGCCCTGGATGATTTATTCTTAGGACAGATACTCATGTCTGATACACCTCCTTAATTCTTTCTTATATCAAATAATCATTATAATTTGCGTTAAACACGCTCACTTGACCTATTATATAGGTATGAGTCCGCGTTGTCAAGCAGTTTTTTCTATTTTTTTACCTATTTTTTCTTATCTGCAGAACTATCCGAAAGCGCGGGACTGTCCTTTAGTACCATAACGGTATGATGCCCCTCCGCGACAAGGATATCTCCTCGTTTCAGGTTATCCGATGAAGACAGGTATTTCTTTTCGGTATATACCGTAAAAAGTCCGGTTTTCTCTAGCATCTTGGCCATGTTCCCGGTATAGAACGTATCCCTGTAATCCGGGAACGGCAAGGTCTTGTTATATGCGTAATACCCGCAGTTAACAACTACTCTTATCAGCGACGAGCAGTCAGCCTCGCATGCATTCTTTATGTTTTTCAGAACCCAATTCACCTTTGCAGCCTCAACGAAGCAGGTATCACGGTTATCCTGGGCATATCCGATATTGTCATTTGCACAGGCCTGCTCCATTGCCTTTGCCATCAGGTTTGCGGCTTTCTCATCCTTGCAGCGGATCATCTTGTTCCAGCCGTTAACATACCACGCACGCACATAGACCTCACGTCCTGTCTGATCACCCGGAATACCCTTACTGATCTTTGAGTTTTCATTGATGGACGCATGTCCTATCGCAACCATACTCTCATCAACGACGATAGGCGGTTGCTTGGTGTATTTCGGTGTAGCCGTTGCAGTCGCGGTAGGTTTAGCAGATGCAGTAGGCTTAGCAGATGCAGTGGGCTTAGCCGATGCAGTGGGCTTAGCCGATGCTGTGGGCTTTGGTGTTTTGGTTGGCTTTGGAGTTTTTGTCGGCTTCGGTGTGGCTGTAGGCGTAGCGGTCGGAGTCGGCGAAGCAACAACTGACTCCTCTTTTACAGTAACCTTACAGGTGTATGTAAGCTTTCCGATCTTTCCGGTCAGGGTAGCCTTGCCCTTTTTAAGACCGGTGAGAGAAACCGTGTACTTGGTCGTTTTACTTATACTTGCGTATGTCTCCCCCTCCTTGTCCAAAGACCATGTGACCTTTTTCGGAGCATTCACCATCTTGACCTTTTTGGTCTTTCCTACATACATCGACACCTTCGTCTTGCTGAGTGAAGCAGGCGTAGCTGTCGGAGTAGCCGTAGCTACAGGTGTTTTGGTCGGCTTAGGTGTCTTGGACACCTTTGGGGTAGCTGTAGGCTTTGGTGTTTTGGTCGGCTTGGGAGTTTTTGTAGGCTTGGGAGTGGCGGTCGATACAGGGGTAGATGTAGCCTCCTGCTCCTTTTTAACAGTCACGGCACATGTGTATGTGACAGAATCGATCGTGGCAAAAACATTTGCCTTACCTTTCTTTAGGCCTTCGATCGTAACGGAATTATCTGACTGTTTTTTGAAAGAAATGATACCGGCGCTCGAAGCATCCATAGACCATGCTGCCTTTTTGGTGGTATTTTCCACGGAAAGCTTTTTGGTCTTGCCGATGTAGACTGTAAGCTTATCCTTACTGAGTCCAACCGTATTCGCTGCAGTCGCCGCCGTATCAGTATTGGATTTTTTAGCGTAAATCGGTTCACTGTAAGCCAGGCCACCGAAAACAAGCGACATGACTAACAGCATCGCGATTCGTTTTTTAACTCTCCCACTCATTAAAACGATCTCCTCCCTAAAACGCCCGTTTATCAACCGACCAGAGCCACGGTCTCACGCGCTATCGCAAGCTCCTCGTTGGTCGGTACCACCACTACCTTTACTTTTGAATCCGGAGTCGAGATCACTGTCTCCTCCCCGCGGATTTTATTCTTTTCCTGATCGATCGTAATTCCCATGTAGCCGAAATGCTCCATGATCTGATTTCTGACAACAAAGTTGTTCTCGCCGAGTCCCGCGGTAAACGCGATGGCATCAACTCCGTTTAACGAAGCGATATAAGCTCCGATGTACTTCGCGGTACGATATGAGAATACGTCGATAGCAAGCTCTGCTTTTTTATTTCCGTCGTTCGCTGCTGCCTCGAGATCTCTGAAGTCACTGGATACGCCACCTGAAAGTCCGTACACACCCGACTCCTTGTTAAGGATTGTCATAACCTCTTCAAGAGACTTGTTCAGGCAGTGCGCCAGATATTCAACGATAGTCGGATCCATGTCCCCGCAGCGGGTTCCCATGATAAGACCCTCCATCGGAGTAAGTCCCATACTGGTGTCAACCACCTTGCCGTTTTTGATAGCGGACACTGATGAACCGTTTCCGAGGTGACATACGATGACCTTTGAGTTGTTCGGATCGAGTCCGAGAATCTCATAAGTACGCTTGGATACGAAACTGTGACTGGTTCCGTGGAATCCGTAACGACGAACCATGTATTTCTCATAATACTCATACGGAAGACCATACATGTACGCAACCGGCTCCATCGTCTGATGGAATGCGGTGTCGAATACTCCGACATTCGGAACGCCCGGAAGCTTTGCCTCACAGGCTCTGACTCCGATGAGGTTCGCAGGGTTGTGAAGCGGCGCCAACGGCGATACCTCCTCAACTCCCTTGATAACCTCCTCATCAATGATCACTGATTTTGTGAACTTCTCACCACCATGCACAAGACGATGTCCGATGGCATCGATCTCCTGAAGTGATGAGATCACTCCGTGCTCGGGATCAACGAGAGCATCTATTACCATGCCTATAGCGACCTCATGGTCAGGCATGTCCTTCTCAATAACAACCTTCTCTCCTGTTTTTTTCGGTGTATGATTCAGTCTTCCATCTATACCGATACGCTCGCAAAGTCCTACGGCAAGCGCCTCCTCTGTCTCTGAATCGATAAGCTGATACTTAAGTGATGAACTGCCACAGTTGATTACCAAAACCTTCATGTCTTAAAACTCCTCCTTTATGAACGCGTCCTCATCAAGCTCCAAAGGATCACCCTTGGATGATGTGACCTCTAATTGAAGATCATCGTTTTTAGATGGTTCTACCGGTGTCGCAGGCGCCGGCGCCGCACTCTGGTTCGCACCTCCGAGCTGTCCCATAAGTTCATTCTGATTTCCTTCGATGATCGAAATGCTCTGCTTGAGCGCATCAGCGTATCTCGCATGAATACTCTCAGAATCCTTCAACGCCTGCTGGATGTGAAGCTTCGCATCCGCCAGAAGGTCGTTTGTATAAGCAAGCGCGCCGCGTCTCATCTCGTCAGACTCCTTTACAGCCTGATTAAGAAGCTCAGTAGCCTCCTCCTGTGCCTGACGCATGATCTCGTCCGCGCGTGTATATGCTGCCTGCATGATCTCGTTTTCGTCGAGAAGCTGATTCGTTTTCGCCTGAGCCTGAGAGAGCATCGTCTCTGCTCTTCGCTGCGCGTCATTCAGGATGTCATCGCGGTTCGTGATAACCTTCTGATATCTCCTGATCTCATCCGGCGCTGAAAGTCTTAACTCCTCCAAAAGCTCCAAAAGCTCATCCTTATCAACGGATATCTTGTTCGCATAGAACTTTGAAGGCTTGCAGGTCTCCAAATACTTGTAAATATCCTCAATAGTCTGTTCAATCTTCGATGCGTTCATCTCTCTCCTCCTGATCTTGTATTCTTATGTTTGTTTTTTCAAAAAAATATGCCGGTTCGACTTATAGTCCTTGATACGCACTATCTCATAGAAATCCTCGTCTATGAAATCCGGCTCCGTGTCAAGCGCCGACTCGATGATGATCAGCGTCTCATCCCCAAGCGCCTTTGAATCCATAAGCGCTGTAAGGATCCTCTCCTCAAACCCTTTCCGGTATGGCGGATCCGCAAAAATGATATCAAACGGATCGTCTTCCACATATCTCGATATATATGCGATCACGTCAGTCTGAATGACTGATGCCTGCTCTGATAGTCTCGTCTTTTCGAGATTCTGTCTTATACACTTTAACGCGTGTTTCTCTCTCTCAATGAATACTGCGCTCTTCGCGCCGCGGCTCAAAGCCTCTATTCCTATCCCGCCGGAGCCAGCGAACAAATCGAGAAATCTGCAATCATACAGCTCGTCCTGCAGGATATTAAACAAGGTTTCCTTTATACGATCCGTCGTCGGTCTGGTATCCTGACCCGGCGGCGTGACGAGTGGAATCCTCTTCGCCTTTCCTGCAATAACCCGCATGTTATCCTCCAGCTGAGGGCTCGTGAAACGCCCCGTGAAACACTACTTTAATAGTTTACAATATTTCCGTGATTTTTTCAAGCAAAACTCTAGAAAAAATGGCAAATTCTACTCTTGTAGATCACAGAGTAACATCCCCCATATATTGAGAAATCTTTTTCATCAATCGAATATTTTGATTTTCAACTCCCTGGAACGACCTTTTTACGTTTGTCAAGTCTTTTTGTTCAGAAAAAAGTTTTTCAAGAGAATATTTTTTTGCTTCCTCTGCCGCAGCTTCGAGTATAGACGCATCCTCGTAGATATCAGCGAGTGTAAACACCTTCTCTCCACTCTGCAGGGTTCCAAACAGATCTCCCTGCCCTCTGTTCTTGAGATCCTCACTTGCCACATAAAACCCATCGTTCGATCTCTCGAGCACCTGAAGTCTCTCTTTTGACTCCTGAGTAGTCACTCCCATCATAAATATACAATACGACTGAGCCGAGCCACGTCCTATGCGTCCTCTCAGCTGATGGAGAGTCGCGAGTCCGAATCGCTCAGCGTTTTCTATGAGCATCGTGGTCGCATTCGGAACATCGATACCAACCTCTATCACGGTTGTGGATACAAGTATGTCGATCTCATGGGCGGCAAACTTCTCCATGATCTCATCCTTCTGCTTTGGTTTCATCCTGCCGTGTAACGCCTCGATCCTGATCGCAGGTGGCATGATCGTCCTAAGCTCTTCCGCATAGATAGTGACGTTTTCCAGATCACTGTCCTCGCTCTCATCCACCATAGGACAGATCACATAACACTGCTCGCCGTCATTTATCCTCTTTTGCATAAACACATACGCGTTTTCTCTGTAGTTCGTTCCGACTAAAGCGTTCTTCACCGGAAGCCTGTTTGCCGGCTTCTCATCGATAACAGTCAGATCCATATCTCCGTAAAGAATCAGAGCCAGCGTCCTCGGTATCGGTGTCGCGCTCATCGCGAGCACATGCGGCTCCTCTCCCTTTTTGAAAAAAGTCTCCCTCTGACGTACACCGAATCGGTGCTGCTCATCGGTCACGACCATGCCGAGATCGGAGAACTCCACATCCTCCTGTAACAGCGCATGCGTACCGATGATTATATCTATCTCACCTGCTTTAAGGCGCTCCTTTACAGTCTTTTTCTCTTTCGCTGTCATGGCCCCCGTAAGCTGATCGACTACCAGACGATCGCCGAGCATGCCCTGAAATGTCTTTACATGCTGGCTTGCGAGCACCTCTGTCGGCACCATAAGAGCACCCTGGTATCCGTTTTTTACAACTTCATACAGGCATAACAGAGCTACTATCGTCTTTCCTGATCCGACATCACCTTGGACAAGTCTGCTCATCACGTTACCGGAGGCCATATCCTTCATGATCTCGTCATATGCTTTATCCTGCGCGTTCGTAAGATCGAACGGCAGGGCATTTTTAAACTCCTCAACCTCAGGGTCCCGCTTTATCAGGTGCGTGCTCTTTTTCTGTATCGCGCTCTGCTTTATGTGCTTTAGCGCGAGTATATACAAGAAAAGCTCATCAAATACAAGGCGCCTTCTCGCTTCTCTGAGATCCTCCTTCTGTTTCGGAAAGTGGATGTCCTTCACCGCCTTTTTGTATCCGATGAGATTATTTCTGGTTCTGATGTCCTTTGGAAGATATTCCAAGATATCCTCGGACTCCTTAAGCGCGATCTCCATGGATTTGATTATCGCGTTGTTTGTGAGACCCTTTGTGAGCGGATAGATCGGACGGAGTTTGCCCACGATGTTATAAAACTCCTGCTTTGTATATATCTTCGGCTGCTCCATCACAAGACGGTCGCGCTTTTTCGCAACACGACCACGAAGTATGTACACCGTCCCCATGTGCAGCTGATTTTTCAAAAATGGCATGTTGAACCATGTCACATCGAGCATCTTGCCACTGTGATCTGTCATGACTGTGGTGAGGATCTTTAAGCTGCCCTTCAGCTTCATCTGCGGACGGGAAACCATGTTCGCTTCAATCGCGACGAGCTCACCCTCCTTTATTGTTCTGATCTCTCGTATAGGGCGCACTTCATCATAATCGCGCGGGTAGTGCTCCAATAGGTCACCAACCGTTTCGATATCGATCTTTTGGTATTTTTCAACAGCCTTTTCGCCGACGCCCTTTACGGACATGATACCATCTTCCTGAAGCATAAAAAATCCTCCCTGTGCTTATCACACAAGGAGGATTATAACACATATTTCGCATTTACGCAAATCGGCACATGATTTTGGCGGGATGTCGAAAGTCCGGACTCACTTCGTTCGTCCGCACGAAAAAACGCTTCGCGTTTTTACCCCGGGGTGGTTCTTCCTTACGACCCCCGGGTCCACCTATACATGTAGCATGGCTACATGTATAGGTGGACCTGGGGGGAGTTGAACCCCCGTCCAAACCAGAGTCCCACGTACTTCTACTATCATAGTCGGTCGTTATGGCATAAGCCATATTCCCTTACCCGTTGGAGATCGACATCCTCAGGGGTCGGTAGTGCGTAGGATCTTTGATACCGCCACGCACGGGACGATACCAGGGAGCCTGCTAAGGATGATACCGAAGTGTGGTCGCAGGAAGCCTCACAACGGCATCAGGTGCGATTAGGCAGCCTGAGCTACTACTTTATTAGTATTAGCGTTTAATTTTAAAGTCTGCGTTTTAACGTGGTCACAGTCCACGGATAGCTTCTCCGTCTTCCGCCGGCCTGTCGAAACCGGTACAAGCCCTCGGTTGATCTCCGCGCATCCTAAACGCGGAATAAAAACTCAACGCCTTCCACAGCGTTTTGTATATTGTAATAAAAACTCTTGTCAAAAAATAGACGGGTCACGGAATATATTTCCGTGACCCTCATATGATTAGGAGTAGATCGTAACAGCTAGTTTATTGCACCCGCATCCTGAAGCACCTTGATGGTATTCATACTTTCAGGTGTCAGGCAGACGCTGACATGCATCTCATCAGACCTTCGTATATAGTCCGGATCCTCTTCACGTGTCGGATCGGATATGTATAACTTCATGTTTATCTGGCAGATAGTATCGTTTGCTTTCTGATCTCCTACAAAATCAGCAGTCTTTTTGGTATAAGGAAGTACTGTTCCCTCCGCCATGTCAGCAAGGACAGCATAATATAGATCCGTATTGTTTACATGACTCAGTCTTACTATCTCATTTTCTGCGCCATCATCATTCGGAAGCGTTGCCGGATCCTTGAAAACCTGAGTCTCATGCTTCACAACGGTACCATCCGCATAATCATAAATGAAATCACCGTTTGTGTTATAATCTTCAATAGTTGGATCAACCTCGGTAACGAACGCATCTGCATCCCATTTTATGCTATTTTCGTCTGAAAAATTAGAGAAGTTGATCTCAGCCGTATTCAGCTTTTTCGGATTACTTCCGAGCATGCTGTACGCCATATGAGCTCCGTCCTTTACAAATGGAAGGAACGAATCCAGCACCTGATTGATGGTCTCTTTGTTCAATGAAAACTCAGTAATATATGCCTGGTCGTCAGCTCCAAACCGGAACAACACCCCATAATTCATCTGACCGGACTCATCTATACCAAACCCGTTTCTTGAATCATTTTTGAGTCTGGTATCGTTAATCAGTTCGTTCTGCTTTTCCAGGATACTTTTTACTATCTCAGGATCCTTGTCTTTGTAAAAGACGATCTCATCAAGATCACCTGCGTTTGTTCCCTCCAGGCTGATCCATACATCATCTACTTCATCAAAGGACGGCAGAAGCTTCGGTCCGATAACACCGGTAACCAAAAGCACAAGATAAAGCGCCATAGCTCCGATAGTTATACCACCCTGCAGGAAGTTCGTCTTTTTATTCTTAAAAATGTGAATCGTCTTCTGCAGAAGCATCTCACTTACGAAAAATCCAATGATTCCACCGATCAAAAGAGCCACTACAGTCATCGTAACAAGCATAGGTCTGTTTCTGTCGACAACAATAAATCCTGAACAAAGATATATCACGCCTCCAAACACAAGGCCTGCCATACAGACCATGAAGAGGACACGAAATACGATCTTGCACCAGTCAAATGCGACCATCTCGCCTGTCTTCTCAAGCTTTTTACGGTTGTATAGGATCGCTGATAATACAAACAGTACTGCTGCCGGGATAAGCATCCAAAGACAGCCGAGATACCCTCCCACGCCGCTTACTTCTTTCGCGACTTCATCAATTCCAAGTGAACTTGAAGTCTTTACGAAAAAGCCAACAGGGAATAAGATTTCATAACCGCCGTAGAACGCCTCTGAAATCCCTCCGTTTCCATAGCTTTTTACGATCGGATGATACAAAATCAGACTGTTGATAAACGAAATAATAATCCTTGCAAATATCCAAAGTGCATTGAGCACACCGTATGTAGCAAAAGTAAGAATTGCATTTCCGCATACAACTACCGCAAACAATGCGAGCGAGAAGAAAAACAATATCTCAACCAATGATTCCACTAAACCAAGCAGGATGATGGGATACATCCATCCGTATCCTCCCACAAGCGGGATGACAGACAGATAGCAAACAAGTACAGTTCCAATCATCGTGATAAGACAAGATATGGAAAATGTCCCAAAGTACTCGAGTCGTGAAACCGGGAAAGAATGAAGCATATATGATGCTCTCTTTTTGTATCCGTAGTTGAATGTAATAACTGCAAGACAAATGCATATCGCCCCGATCAGAACAGGATTTGTAAGCAGCTCAACTATATCACGAACAGCATATAATGTCGAAGCCTGAGCCTCTATGGCATCATCATTTACAAGTCTCATCACTTCAGGAATAAACCCGAAGCCAAAAAACACGATAAGCATGGTGATAATGGTGGTAAGATGACCCTTCAGCTCGATGGCCAACAGCTTTTTATTACAAAAGGATGTCTTTGATCGCATCATTCTCACCTCCCAACTCATTTATGAATATCTCTTCAAGCGACAGCGGCATAAACTCGGTAAATACCGGTGCTGTTTCCCGAATCCTTGTTTCCAATACTTCGCGCTCTCCCTCCAGGATTAACGTATGCATACGCCCCTGCGAAGTATGACGTAGAACTTTCATTCCCTCTCCGAACTCAGGAAGCTCGCCTTCTTCCTGATAAGCGATCGTAACCTTGGCAAAGCCCTCCTGCAATTCATCATAGGACTTCTCCATGATTATCTGTCCGTGATTCATGATACCTATATGATCACAGACATCCTCCAACTCACGCAGGTTATGCGATGATACAAGCACCGTCGTTCCGTCCGTGGCCACACTTTCCATGATGATCTTCCATACGGTGTGTCTCGCCATCGGATCAAGTCCGTCCATCGGCTCATCAAGTATAAGAATATCCGGACGCGCGCTGATAGCAAGAAGTACCGAAGCCTGTTTCTGCATACCCTTTGACATTTTTCTGAAAAGTGTTTTCTCATCGAGCTTATCAAAAAGCCCTATAAGTCTCTTCAGTCTTTCCTCATCAAACTTCGGATAAACGGCTTTATATAACCGCGCCATATTTTTTAGTGTAGATCCGCTTGTGTAGTAGATCTCGTCCGGAACATATGCCATCTTCTCCTTGATAGCTTTGTTCTCGTACACAGGCTCGTCGTCGATCTTTATCTCACCCGAGTCCGCGTTAAAAATGCCCATGATATGTCTGATCAAAGTGGACTTTCCGCTTCCGTTCGGTCCGACCAGGCCGTAAACACTGCCGGTCTCGACTGTAAAGTTCACCCCGTCGAGTGCCTTTACGCCGTCAAAGTCCTTTACGATCTCACTTCCAATAATCATCGACATCCTCCTTTCTTACTCCCAAAAACTTTAACTCTTCAATAGTGTGTCTAAGAGTTTCTTTCAGCTCCTGAATCTTTTTATCATTTTTCTCGGGCACTCCGGCAACGAAGCATCCTCGCCCCTGTGCCGTGTAAACATAACCCTCATGCTCGAGCTCTCTGTATGCCTTACTGATCGTGTTAGGATTGATCGTAAGCATCGTAGCGAGCTCTCTCACCGACGGTAGCTTCTCATCCTTTGCGAGAACCCCACCGATGATCTGCTTCTTGACGCCGTCCATGATCTGCTCATAAATCGGCCTCGCGTCGCGATAGTTGACCTGTATCAATGGCCTCACCTCCTCACTTTCTTTCTCTTTTCTTTATGGATAGTGAAGTTATGGATAGTATGGAAACGCGATGTTTCCGAGGATAACAAAATAGCTGTGTTATAACTGTATTAGTTATCCTAGTACAGTTATAACACAGCAAAGAGAGTATGTCAAGAACTTTTTTTAAATTTATTGAATACTGATATCGCCTGCGTTTGTAGTGATATTCATGGCGAATGATCCACCTGAGGTTGTATAGTTACTACCCTGCTCCTGTGATTGGACGGTGATCTTTCCTATGTTTGTCACGAGGTTCATGTTATAATTGGAGATATCTTCTACGCTTCCCTCGATGTGAATGTTTCCTGCGTTTGCACCTGCGTTGATATCACCGTAACGGCTTGCTCTGACCGTGATATCTCCGGAATCGGTTGAGAGCTCGGACTGGCCCATATCCACGCTCTCCATTGTGATCGAGCCGGCGGCTGATTTGGCGGCAGTTGCCTGACTGTTTACGTTTGCGACTACGATATCTCCGGCAGAAGTGATCAGATTAGTCACGTAAATGGTTACGTCTCTGATGTGAATGTGAGTTCCACCACATGTTATCTTTGCAGTTGCAAGCTGAGCATTCTGCGGAACCATGATGTAAAGCTCACTCATGTAATCCTGCATCGGGTTTGTTATACTTCCCTGCTGGGTTATATTTAAAGTCTTTCCGTTCTGAGTGATGCTTGGCTCAAGCCCCTCGACCGTCTCATAATCAACCTCGTACTTGTCTCCCGGCTTGATGATCACGGTCATACTGTCGACATTCACGTCAAGCTCCATAAACTGATCCAAAGGCATCTGCTTCGACACAGGCCTCGATGCGTCATAACCATCCCCGTCTCTCATATGGTCAAAATCATTATTATTTGAATAACTAAAAATGTTTCCTGATCCATTTGACCCGGAACCGGCTGACGGCATCAGAATATAGATTATCCCTCCGATCATCGCCAGCCCGATAAGAGCCGCAAAGATTATAGCGAGAACCACTCCGACACTGATCTTCTTATTATTCTGTTCCATAACAAACCTCCAACTACAGTTTTAATTTGAAATCTCTCTCGGCCGAGCGTTTCAGATCCTTTTTCTTTATATCCTCACGCTTGTCATATAGCTTCTTACCTTTCGCAAGCGCTATCTCGACCTTTATAAGTGACCCCTTAAAGTAAACCTCCATAGGGATCAGCGTAAAACCCTTCTCCTTTATCTTTCCGATAAGCTTTCTGATCTCACTTTTGTGCATCAAAAGCTTGCGCGGCCGTAAGGGATCACGATTAAAAATGTTGCCCTTCTCATACGGACTAACATGCATCCCATATAGCATCACTTCGTTATTCTTATCAATTCGTACGAATGCCTCATTCAGCGAGCAGTGTCCCATCCTGATGGATTTCACCTCAGTCCCGACCAGCTCGATCCCGCACTCATACGTCTCCTCGATGAAATAATCGTGCCGCGCTTTTTTATTATTAGCTATTAGTTTTTTTGATGTCGCTCCCATATTATTCCTCCAACATGAGAAAATCTATTGTGCGCATGGAAAGATCCACACGTGCAACCGAAACGCGCACCGGCTGTCCTAGACGATACTCCTTGCGCGTACGATGACCCACAACGCGGAACTTGTCCTCCTCATAATCATAACGATCATCTGTCATATCGCTGAGTCTCACCATACCCTCAACAGTATTCGGCAGTTCAACATAGATTCCCCAGCTTGTCACACCGCTGATAACACCCTCATACTCATCACCGATATGATCCTGCATAAAGGCGACCTTCTTGATACGATCAACCTCTCTCTCGGCATCATCAGCCCGCCTTTCCCTCTCGGAAGCAAGCTTCGCTGTGGCCGCAAGATTGTCCGCATAATAAGACAACCTCTCCGGCGTGAGCTTACCATGCCGATACTCTTTTAAGATTCTATGTATCGCCAGATCAGGATATCGCCTTATCGGTGAAGTAAAGTGTGAATAATACTTCGCCGCCAGACCGAAATGCCCGTCATTCGTAACGCGATACTCAGCTCTCATCATAGCTCTGAGAGCAAGCTGCGTCAAAAATGACTCCTCCGGCTCTCCCTTGATATCATCCATGAGTGAACGGATAACCTTCGGATGGATTTTATCCTGACCGATCTTCATATGATGGCCAAAGTAAGATGTCACCCTCGCGAGATCCTTTATCTTCTCCCTCTCAGGCTCATCATGACATCTGTAGATAAACGGAAGCTCAAGCCAAAACGCCTCCTCTGCCACCGTCCTGTTCGCCGCAAGCATGAACTCCTCGATGATCTTTGTCGCAACATTTCTGTCGTACGGATAGATAGCCACAGGCCTTCCTGCGGGATCCAGATCAATCTTGCACTCAGGCAGATCAAAATCTATAGAGCCCTTCTTCTCCCTGCGCTTACGCATCTTCGTCGCCAGCTCCTGCATCAGAACATACCACGCGATACGCTTTTTATACTTCAAAAAAATATCAAGACACTCGTTACCGAGCTCCTTCGCGGCTTTTTTGATATGACGCGTATGCACTCCATGCTCAGATGTCATACCTGCCTTCTCAGCTATCTTCAAAAGCTCGCTTACATCATGGTAAGTCATGCGCTCATTAACATTGATAACAGACTCGACGATCTCATGCGAAACCACCTTACCGGACCTGTCAATCCTCATGACACAGCTGAGCGTAAGCCTGTCCTCGCCCTCATTCAGCGAGCAGATCCCGTTCGACAGTTTTTTCGGAAGCATCGGGATAACGCGATCAGCGAGATAAATACTCGTTCCTCGACTCCTCGCCTCACGATCCAAAGGACTACCTGACGTTACATAGTGACTTACATCAGCAATATGCACACCAAGAAGATAACCGTCACCATCTGCTGACAGCGTGATCGCATCATCAAAATCCTTCGTGTCGTCACCGTCGATCGTGACAGTCACGAGATCTCTGAAGTCAGTCCTACCCTTCCTCTCGGCTTTAGAAACCGATGAAGGAAGCTTCTTTGCCTGACGTATCACATCCTCGGGATACTCAACCTGTATCTCCATCCCTCTGATGACACTCTCTACATCAACTCCCGGCTCATCCAGATATCCGAGCACCTTTGTCACGGCACCCTCAGGGCTTTTTCCCGCGGTAGCATACTCCGTGATGGTCACCTGAACCTTCTGTCCGTCCTTCGCACCATGAGTACGTCCCTTCGGAATATAAAAATCCGGAAGCTTGGCATCATCCGGAAGAACAAATGTAGTCTTTCCATTCTTCTGAAAAGTCCCGACAAATCCGGTCACTGCATGCTTCACTACCCTGTCGATCTCACCCTCTGATTTGTGTCTTCCGCCTGCACGCTCTCTGGTCACGATCACTTTGACGATATCGCCGTTCATCGCTCCCCGCGTCAGCCTCTCAGGAATAAACACATCATCCTCGAGGCCTTCCACTCTCACGAAACCAAACCCCTGTTTAGTCCCCATATATTCGCCTGTATACACAGGTAATTCTATCTTATTCCTACTCATAAGCAATCCTTTTTCTTCAGTTCCAATGTTCCCGTGGCCATACGGAGTAGCATGCTGCCATGTCCGGAGGGCCTGTCGGAAGCGTCGGTGCGCAGCGTGCGTACTGTGCACGCGTGCACCGCTACGGTTCCGAATGACGTGAGTGGAGCCCGTAGGACATGCAGCTGCTACGGTATGGCCACTAAGTCTGCAATGAAAAAACTCCTCCCATGAGTGGAAGGAGTCAGTTTTTTTCCTGTGTATCAGTCAAGCCAATTCGTACAAAGAATCAGCGACAACACTACGAAGATAACAGACGCAACACGTGTGATCTTCACGAGAACACCCTCGGCTGAACGCCCCTTGTTTCTCGTCCAATAAGTATCGGCTGAACCCGACAGGGCTCCAAGACCGGAATTCTTTCCTTCCTGCATTAAAACTACGATGACCAAAAGTACACACACAATGATATACACGATGGTCGCAAGCAAACGTAACGTACTCATTTGAAACTTTCTCCTTTATCCTTTATAAATATTATTAACTCTGTTTTTTGTTCCTGACAAAATCAGGAATCTTTATACCGCTGTCAGACGCAGATGAACTCTGTGGCTGAGGTGCCGGAGCCGGTGTAGGCGTCGGAGCCGGTGCAGGTGCCGGAGCAGCTGTTGTACCGGACGGATGAACAACCGACTGACTAACCACACCACCACTCTGCGGTGCTCTCGGAATACTCGGCTGAGGAGCCGATGCTCCTGCAGGCTGTGCTGTCGGCTGAGCCGGACGAGCTGCCTGAGCGCCAAATCCTTTATTCAAAAAGCTGAGACCCTGCGACTGCGGTTTCGCAGCAGCCGGTGAAGACGATGACGAACCCCCTGCCGGAGCAGCAGCTCTGCTCATGAAGCTCGGTCTGGCAGCAGATCCCGAAAATCCGCCACTGAATACTGAGCTCGTAGCAGCTGTCGCCGAAACGGCGTCAATACCTGTTGCAATAACCGTGATAGTCACGGTATCGGAAGCATTCTCATCATACATGGAACCGAAGATGATATTCGCTTCCTCTCCTGCAAGCTGCTGTACATAGGATGCTGCCTCATTTGCCTCTATCAGGCTGACATCACCTGAGATATTGATGATGACGTGAGAAGCACCATCGATCGAAGTCTCAAGAAGTGGCGAACTGATAGCCTGCTTCACAGCATCTACGCACTTATCATCACCACTACCGGTACCGATACCGATGTGGGCAATACCCTTATCCTTCATGACCGTAACGACATCGGCGAAGTCAAGATTGATAAGCGCCGGTGTGTTGATCAGGTCCGTGATACCCTGTACGCTCTGCTGAAGAACCTCATCAGCCTTCTTGAACGCGTCAGGAATCGAAGTCCTGCGGTCACATATAGCAAGAAGCTTCTCGTTCGGAATAACGATCAGCGTGTCAACACAGTTTTTCAGCTTGTCGATACCGCCGATAGCGTTGTTCATACGCTTTTTGCCCTCGAAAGCAAACGGCTTTGTTACGATACCGACTGTAAGCTTGCCCATCTCCTTTGCAATCTGGGCAATAACAGGCGCTGCACCCGTACCGGTTCCGCCACCCATACCACAGGTGACAAACACCATATCCGCGTCGCGTACAGCCTCAGCGAGCTCCTCTCGGTTCTCCTCTGCTGCCTTCTCACCAACCTCGGGCACGGCTCCGCATCCAAGTCCCTTGGTCAGCTTCTCGCCGATCTGGATCCACTTTGGTGCCTTGCACTCCTTCAGTACCTGAATATCTGTATTTACGCAGATAAAATCAACTCCACGGATTCCCTCTTCTATCATTTCATTTACAGCATTGTTGCCGGCACCGCCGACACCGATAACCAGAAGGTTTGCTGCTGCATCATCTCGTCCATTCGATTTGATCTCTAACAACGGTGTTTCCTCCTTTTTGGACAAATCACTCCACATACAGATATATATTACGAAATTTTTACAAAAAAATCAAGTAGTATTTTCTAAAAGATGCGAAAAAATGCGAAATCACTCGTCAAATGCAGCCGAAACCGCATCAAAATCGAAGTTGTCGACAGCCTGACGTATGGTAGCAACACGCTCCTTTTCATCATCCGGCATACGGAAACCTTCGAGTTCCGACAGTACATCGGAGATTCCCACATCGTCACAGTCGGCAGCGTACGACCTGATACGTTCGTATAAATCATTCAGAGTATCCGCATCTACGACAGGTAAACTGTCATCCTCGGCCGGCTCATCCTCGCCAACTTTGACAACCGGACGCAGAATCTCTCTGTAGGAGACATAATCCGTCATTACCCTGTCATGGTTTTCACGGATAAAGTCTATATCCCCACTCTTTCCGGCTATCTCGAGTGCTTCGGCATCGTTACCCAGATCCACGGCTCCGATAAGACGTGCGGAACTTTTTAACGCATGGATCTTTATCGTATAACTGTCCCAATCCTCTTCATCAAAGAACGCTTTTAATTCCTTTTCCTTTGCATCCATGGAGTCATAGAATATCTGGACCACGTCGGAAAGAGCAGCCTCCGATCCGCAGCTTTTAAGCGCATAATCCGCATCGATGCCCTGAAGGGTGTGATAAACACTCTTTGGATTTTCTTCCGATGCTCCGTTCCTAATCTCATTTTCATCAGCCTCCCACTCGGGTGCTTCATCCGAGGCGGTAACGGCTGCCGTAGAACTCATATCCTCGTCACCCGGGAAGTCAAACTCATCCGGAATATCCTCCTCATTCGGAGTATCCGGAACGAAGCCGCCAAGTCCGTAGCTGATATCACCTTCATCCATGTAGAGCAAGCCGAATGTTCCGGGTCCGCAGTTCGCAGAGATGGCTGATGATGCTTTCTGAAAGATAATATGTTTAAAATCAAACTTTTTCCTGACCTGTTCCTCTATCCAAACGAAATCTTCTTCTGTCAGATCAACATAAGTTACAAATAAAAGATCTCTATCAGGATTTGCTCTGGCAGGAAGCGCTCTCTTTAAATACTTTTCATAACATTTGTATGTGCTTCCCATCATCATGCGATCAACTCCGAATACATCATTTTTCACCCGAAGTGAAGGACGTATCCACAGTGACTTAAGAATAGAGTTCAGTCTAGGATTGATATGACCGCCTCTTGCCATATAGTCGGTTCCCGCGATGACAAAGCTGCAATGAATCCTCTTTTTTACCTCCTCGATCTCTTCGAGGATCTTTGGCACCGGCAATCCTCTCTGCGTCATACGATATGCAGACAGCACCAAAAGCGCCATCGCACTCGAAAGTCCACCCGAGCTTACAACAGAAACGTTTTCAAAGTTTCTCGCAGCTGCGCTTGCCCTGTTGAACTCCTCACTCATACTGGGGGTAAGCGTGATATGGATTATATGGTGCGCTCTTCCGAGATGTTTTGAGAAAAATGCCATGAAATCCTCTTCAGTCGGTGCATCCGATTTTACGTTATGCCCCGGTACACTCATATAGCGTATCAACTCGTCTGACACCATTTCCTCGCCATCGGCAAACACACCGTCGTCAGTATACACAACAAACGGTATGATCGGTATCTGCAGATCTCTGACGATCTCCTCCGGTATATCCGACATACTGCAGGTGGTGATGAGCACGGGGATCTTTTTCGCATATCGACCTGCGGTGTTAATATGTTCCTTCGTCATCTCACTATCGGATGTACGACGAACCTTTTC
Source organism: Lachnospiraceae bacterium P6B14 (assembly GCA_000687695.1). Taxonomy (GTDB): domain Bacteria; phylum Bacillota; class Clostridia; order Lachnospirales; family Lachnospiraceae; genus Eubacterium_F. The sequence continues at coordinate 22,686 of JHWZ01000015.1, forward strand.
CTCAGGAAGGAATCGGATCAGCATATCCTCAAGCTGTTTACCCGAAACAGGCTTCATCAGATATGCATCAAAACCGGTCGTATTATAAAGCTCCTGATTCTCCCCTCCTGCATTTGCGGTAAGTACCACGATCGGTACATTTGTATTCAATCCACCTATCTGTCTTCTTATTTCCTTAAAGCACTCGATACCATCCATCTCAGGCATAAGGTGATCTAAGAATATCACATCATAGCTGTTTTTCACTGTATATTTCAAGGCTTCAGCCCCGGATAAAGCCAGATCGATCGTCATCTCAGTACCGTCGAGCAGCTTTTTCTCGACCTCAAGGTTCATCTCATTGTCATCGACGATCAGAACTCTGGCCTTCGGAGCGTGGAACATATGCTCGAACTTTTCTGTTTTTCCGATATGTCCGCCGCCCTCTATCTGGATATTTCCGATACGCTCTTCGTCTTCGATCTTTTGACGCAGATCTACGGTAAAGGTCGATCCCTGCCCGTACACACTGTCAACGGTGATCTGACCATCCATAAGCTCTACAAGCTGCTTTACTATGGAGAGGCCGAGTCCCGTACCTTCGATGTGGCGGTTTTTCTCCTCATCCACACGCTGGAAGGAATCAAACAAATGAGGCAGCGCATCCTGCTTGATACCCATTCCGGTATCAGAGACAACTGCCTTCAGGGTCACGTTTTCACCGCTTTCCCTCTCACATTCCATATGCAGAGTGACCGAGCCTTCTTTTGTATACTTCACAGCGTTATTGAGCAGATTGATAAGAACCTGTTTAACACGGACCTCATCTCCGAAAAGAGTTGAAGGGATCGACGGATCTATATCAACGTTAAACTTAAGCCCCTTCTCCTCTGCCTTCAGCCAGATCATGTTTACGATCTCGGACACAAGCTCGCCGACATCATAACTCACCGGAACTATATCCATCTTTCCGGCTTCTATCTTGCTCACGTCAAGAATATCGTTGATAAGTGCAAGGAGCATCTTTCCTGCACCCTGTATGTTTCTCGCATCCTTTCTGATCTCTTCAGATGCATCCTCCTGCCTTAAGATTATCTCATTCAGGCCAAGTACTGTGTTGATGGGAGTACGGATCTCGTGGCTCATGCTCGAAAAAAACTGGTTTTGCGAGCGGATCGCCTCTTCAGCTCTGCGAGCCTCTTCGCGAGCTCGCTCACTCTCATTTTCAAACAGAAGGTTCAAAAACCATACCATGGTATACACTAAAAATCCTACGACCACAACGGAAATCCCGACATCTATGATAGTCATCGGGGTATCATGGAGCGCAACTGCATCCGGGAAACAAAATGAAACGACAAGAGCAATTACGGTCTCAATCGTCACTACGGAAATCAGGATCCTCCTTATCATACCGGAGACGATGACACCGACGTACATATATCCGAAGATTACCCAGATAATACCTCCGCCGGTTATTCCTCCGCCAAAATAGAATATTATGGGAAGAATTCCAAAGGTAAATCCGAATGCGACCAACATGGCACCCAGATTCGCCTTTTTTTTCCATACGGAGATCGCGGTAATGGCAGGAACAGAGAACAATGCCCCTATCATTATAATGATCTCTATCAAACTGTCTCCAGCGATAATATCACCAACCAGCGCCAGAAACTCGCCGACCATGGCTATTATCGTCATCATTACGAACTTTCTTTCCGTAAAGTTTCTTTCAGGATCTCTGAGGAAAGCCTTCAGCTTTTGAAATAGCTTCATCACGCATCCCTCCCTTCTTCATTTGTCACGATCGAAGGAAGAACATGTTTCATTACCCTCTCAAACTCAGCTATGTCTATAGGCTTGGCTATAAAACCGTCAAAGCCCTCTTTCATAAACATTTCTCTGGCACCTGATAACGCATTTGCCGTAAGCGCTATGATGACCGGTGACCTTCTCATACGATCCGCCATCTCGCGTATTCTCTTCATACACTCCACGCCATCCATTTCAGGCATCATATGATCCATATAGATAACATCGTAATCCTCTTTTTCATATTTTAACAAAGCCTCTGCTCCGCTTTCAGCCGTGTCCGTATACATTTTGTATTCACGAAGAAGACCTGATGCGACGACCAGATTCATTGGTTCATCATCGACGATAAGAGCGGTTCTTCCGACCAAAGACAGCTTATCCATCTTATCCTCGGTCTCCTCAAATACATATCCGTTATTAAGTATCTGAACGACAGGTATGCCGTATAGAGGTTTCGGCATGACCTTAATCTGACTGCCCTGTTCCAAAGAGAAGTCCGGAACGGCAGACATTGCCACCTGATATCCGCGTTTGCAGAGATCTTCAAAATACTCCCTGTTGCTCTCATATTCATCCTGTCCCGTAAAAATATGAGTCACATTCAGTTTTTGCAACAACCTTTCGGTGTCCTCATTTGAACTTGCCGAGAACAAACGCACACCAAGACCTGTAGCAATATTTACTGCCATACGCTTGTAAAACTCTCTGACCATGGGGAGTTTGTACTTGCTCGGATCATTATAGAACATGATATCACCGGAGAAGCCTTCCTTTACACTGAGACACTTCGCCGGATCGATAACAACCTGAGGTATGGATAGTTTGACTGTTGTACCCATCCCCCTCTTACTTTCAATCTTAACGAATCCTTTCATCTTGTGGACAAATCCATAAACGATCGGAAGGCCGATACCTATACCTCCGGTACTTCTGTTTCTCTTTTTATTGGCCTGGTACATTCCCTTTGATACCTGCGCGATATCCTTTCTGGTCATTCCTACACCGGTATCGGCAACCTCAATGATAAGATTGACGCCATAGTCTTTTGTTTTGGATGTTAACTTGATATAGATTCCTCCGGTGTGTGTAAACTTGATAGCATTGCTCAACAGATGCTTAAACACCTTGTGAAGCTTTTTGATATCACCCTTCATCATGTTTGGAACATTCGGATCGAGATCCACTATCAGCTCAATATCTCTTTTTTCAGTACTCTGATGATAATTTGTCACCACGTCATGAATAAGGGACATAGTCATATACTTTTCTTCCTCGAGAATCAGCTCGCCTCTTTTGATCTCAGTATAATCCTGAATACTCTCTATCTGATCAGAAAGCCTGAGCCCCGCGGCATAGATCGCGTCTACTTCCTCTGACTCCTCTTTATTCATAAAAAGCCTGGACATACCGTTTACTACATTTACGGGCGTACGAAGCTCATGCGAGATATTTGAAAGAAAATCTTCCATATCCTCGTTTGTTTCTTTTGCTTCGATCTCACCTCTAAGCTTTATTTCCTGTTGTGCTATACGGTTTCTGACCGTCAGACGACAGAATACGTAGATACAGACCACGGCTCCTGTATGAAGAATGATCCTTGAAATCAACAATGCATCCACCGATGTCACCTCATCGGTATAATTCATCAAAACCTGGTTCATCATGACTGCAACAAACTCAATGAGAATGATATTCAGCATATACAATCTGTCAAGAAGCGACATGACAGTAAGCATAATAGCAGTCACCACAACGACATCAAACTGGCTTGTTCTGTGTACGGCATGATAAAACGAAGCCATCAAGGCATACAAAAAGAAAAGCACTTTCATCTGGTTCTCAGTCATTCTGTGCGTAAAACTGATAACCAAAAGTGCTACAAGTGCTATAAAAACAACCGGGATCATCCATCCTTCCCAGCCTAAAAGGATCGTCTCCAATCCTAAACCAAGATAACCGACAGATATGACTGTCAGTACAAATGCTTCCAAACCGCTTGTTGTTTGTCTGTTTTCCATAGGCTATTTTTCCTTTTTGTGACTTGCTATAACTGCTTTGATCTTTCCCAAGAGCTCTTCCCTTGATGTTGTCTTGAGAATGTACCCCGCCGGTCCCAGACTCATTACTCGCTGCACGCTTTCCTTGGTTCCTACACCCGTCAAAAATACAACAGGGATATCTTTGACCTCATCTTCACTGCGGAGCATCTCCAGTACCTTTGGTCCGTCCACTACCGGCATCTCATAGTCAAGCAGGATGAGATCTACTTTATTCTTCATCAAAAATGTGATCGCCTGAGTTCCGTTAAGAACGATATTGGTCTGGTATTTATCTCCGATCCAGCCTCGAACGACCTTGGCGTATGCCGGATCATCATCCACGATAAGAATCCTCGATTGTCCGCCGTCATTTTCATCATCTACAAGCTGATCGATCATATCACCGAGCTTATCCATATTGATCGGCAGATAAAAGCGATCAAAATCCGACAGATTTTTCTTCTTTCTGGTGATATCGACCAAAAAATCCTTCTCACCGATCAGGATCATCTTCTGACCGGTCACATCAACCTCATCGATAATCTCATTCAAAAGTGTCATGCTGTCAACATCGTCAGTGATGGACTCGGACAAGTACAGCACGAAAAGATCGACCTTTCCCGCATGTCTGCTTATCTCTCGAATATCCGCCCCTATATTGGTAACCTTAAAATGCAGATCCTCGAGTTTATTTTTAATGCCTCTGAGCACTATACTCTGCTGGATCTCTATAACAACGAGATGCTTTCCTTCTCTATCAGTCATATACTTCCCCTTTCGCATGTCTTTTCGCGTCGTACATTTTATTATAACAAAAAAAGCCCCACTTTCGCAAGGCTTTTTTGCGTTTCTTCTACATTACTTACTGTCTTTTTTAAAAATGATAGTCGATCCGGCCTTATAGTTTGTCATGTCAATGGTTCCCTTGTCTCCACTCCTCTTTGCGGTCTTCATTATATCAGGCAGTATCGATATAACCTCGTCGTAGTCACTTCTCCTGCCGAGTTTCACCGTTACCTTTCCGCTGTGCAGTTCCGCATGCCCCTCCGTATCAAAAACAGCTTTATCCCAGTCAATACTGTAATATGTGAGCCTGCTCGACATATTCAGCATCTGAGACAAAAGCTCCTCCCTGCCGGTAGACAAGGTCTGATACAGGGTAAAATCAGTGACATCATCCGTCTCAAAATAAGGGATATCCTTTATTTCTTCCTCTGTTGTTTTCAAAACCATCCCATCCTTGTCGAAATAGATAAAATGTCTTGAAAACTTGACTCCCGCAAGTATCTTCTTTTCAACAAGCTTTATGTGCAGCTCCCCGAACGACGGATAGCTGAGCTCCGCCTCTCTCACATAAGGCGGATCCTTTGTAAACCCAAGCGCATCGTAAATAAGGTTTGTCAGGACATTTTTCTGAAAAAACGATGTCTGATAGGTCTTTGCGACCTCATCCTCTTTAAAAAAAGTATTACCCTCGACAGTCACTGTTCTTATCTTGAACAAAAACCACAGCGAGATTAGCAATACCGCGACTATCGCTACTATAATGGGTATTTTATATCTAAGCTTCAATCCACGCATTTTTACTCATTCCTCTACATCGAAGTGATTATCTCGATTCGATTCCCGTCCTCGCCGATATACCGAGCACGATTCCGATTTCCGCCATCATAAAGATAACTGATGAACCTCCGTAGCTGATTAGCGGCAGGGGGATTCCCGTCGATGGGATCGTATTAGTCACGACCGCAATATTTATAAGCGCCTGCAACGCTATATGAACAAGCACGCCAACACAGATAAGCGATGAAAAAAGATCCGGCGCGCGCATCGCGATCAGGTATATCCTCCAACAAAGCAGTATGAACATGAGGATGACCAGACCCGCTCCCACGAGCCCCAGCTCCTCACATATTACCGAAAAGATCATGTCATTGTACGGCTCAGGCAAAAATCCGAGCTTCTGCATACTCTCGCCCAGCCCGGACCCGAATATACCACCCGACGCAATAGCGTACAGACCGTGAACGATCTGTGCTCCCTTCGGATGAGACTCGGGGTTTTTCCATATCTCGATACGCTCAGCTCTGAAGCCTTTTCCGAGATAGAATACGTACAGATATGCAAACAGTCCTCCTGCTCCGAAAAGAGCCATGTACGGCCATTTTTTCCTCGCAACGATCACGCACGTGATCCATGCGGTGAAGAACATTACGATGGCGGAGCTTAAGTCCTCCTTCGCAACAAGTCCTAAAGGTATGGCGACCGGAAGAAAAATACGGAGCATCCTCTTCCACTCAACGAACTTTGGCGGGATTGAACACAGATAATATGCCACCAAAAGGATGACTGCCACCTTCGAAAACTCAGCCGGCTGGAATGATATCGGTCCTATCTTAAGCCATCTGTTGGCTCCATTCAGGGCTCCCGACTGAAAAAGAACAAGCGCCTGTAAAGCAACCGCTATCAGAAACAGAACCTGTACAAGCCTGATCCTAAGCGCAGTAAACGGCTTGATGAAAAACCTGTAATTGAACTTGGTCGCAGCGAGCATAGCCACGCAACCGATCAAAACGTTTATCGCCTGACGCCTTAAGAAAAATGTCGAGTCGTCGTATTTGACCTGCGCGGAGTATGAGCTCGCGCTGTAGATCATGAGCATACCGAATCCGATGATGCAAAACGTGATTAAAAGCAGACTATAATCAAAGCCACCGTAGGCAGCCTCTCTGCTCTTCTTTAGTCTCCTGTCGCGCCGCTCGCGACGCTCTTCACGTGTTGCTTCCACTTTTTTTCTCCTAAAGTATCAGTATAATGTCGAGATGTATAATATGCTTCTGCTCGGAGACGGGCCAAGTCTGTCAAGTCTCCTCGCAGGGCGCATATCTATACATCTCTTGTCGTTTTAGTTCCGGAACGAAAAGTATTATGCGCCCCGTGAAGAGACTTAGCGAACGCAGTTCGGTTCGTCTCTGAACGGAAGCATAATACTTTTCGGACAGTTAAAGCCCTGCCGGATGCGATAACAATGCGACGAAACACATGATCATCGTTATCACGGTAAACAAAGTATCGATCTGAATCTCCGTCATGCCGCCCAACTCAAAGTGATGATGGATCGGTGCCATACGGAAAAGCCTCTTTCCATGAGTAAGCTTGAAACATCCCACCTGCAGCATTACGGATATCGACTCAACGAGGTAGATAAAGCCTACAATGATGATCAGTAGCGGATCATACAAAAGAATACACATCGAAGATAGCCAACCACCGATAGCCAGCGACCCCGTATCTCCCATAAACACCTTCGCGGGATGCGAATTAAACAGCAAAAATCCCATGAGTCCGCCGAGCAAAAGTCCGCTCATCGGCTCCATACCCGGTGCAGCCTGGCGTGTTACCACGATAAAGAATAATGCCACTACACAGGTAACAGATGACACCAGTCCGTCAAGACCGTCCGTTAGGTTGGTTCCGTTGACAGTTCCGAGTACCACGAAAAATACAAAGATACAAAACAGCCATGTAGGCATGGTAAAGCAATATTCGGTAAACGGAATATGCACGATGGCTTCTTTTTTCTCGACAAGGAAGAAATATACCAAAAAGCCTGATGTAAGCACGAACTGAAGTGCCATCTTCTGTATCACGGAAAGTCCGTCCGAGCTTTTTTTCACCACCTTGAGGAAATCATCGATACATCCGATGATACCGAAACCGATAGTCATCATAAGCACCGGGATTATTTCCGGACAGCTTCTGAGGTAAAACAGCGACGGTACAAGGATTCCGATAAGGATCGCGATACCACCCATGGTAGGTGTTCCGTTCTTTTTCAGATGCGACTCAGGGCCATCCTCTCTCTCCGTCTGTCCGAACTTAAACCTGCGAAGTGCCGGTATCAGTGCCGGAAGTATCACGATCACTACCACAAGTGAAAGCAGTATCGGCAGTATCTCCCTGAAAAAATCGATATTCATTTCAATGACCTCCAATCACTTATTCTTTATTTCAGTTTATTTATTCTTCATTCTGTTCCTGATCAGAATCATCCTGTTGTTCCTGCTCATCATCCTGACGCTCGGGCTCCTGTTCTTCTTCTTCCCTGTCAGGCTCTGCCTGTTCTTCTTCCTCTTCTCTCTGTGCTCGTTCGCGCTCTCTCTGAGCCTCCTCTGCAGCCTCTTCTGCCTCTTTTCTCTTTTTCTCGGCCTTGGCTTCAGCCACTGCTTTCTCGTCGGCATAGATCCCGATGAACGGCAATACCTTCTTCAACAGTCTGCTCGCAAACTGTGTCGCAAAGGTTGAATGAGCCTGATCCTCTACATTCGGCTCATCTACGATAACATAGATCGCCACTTGAGGATCTTCGATCGGAACCGCACCGATAAACGATACCAAATAGTTTTTCAAAGCAAGGGGTCTCTTCTCGGCAGTTCCCGTTTTTCCACCGACACTGTATCCGATAACCTTTGCGGGCTGTGCAGTTCCATCTTCAACAGTCGCTTTCAAAAATTTTCTGATCTTAGCCGAGGTCTCCTCAGAAGTAGTATCCTTAACAACAGTAGGCTCAATCCTTTTAACCGGATCCCCCTCTGATGTCACGATTTCCTTTACAAGATGCGGCTGATAGTACTTTCCGCCGTTTATCAGTGAACAAAACGCGCCCATCATCTGAACCATGGTTACGGTCTGTGTCTGACCGAAGCTGGATGTTGCAAGCTCGACTGGATTGAGCTGTTCCTTTGGATGAATGATACCCGATGTCTCTCCCGGCAGATCTATACCGGTTCTCTGACCGAATCCGAAAAGCTTTGTATACTTTGAAAACTTTTCTCTGCCAAGCTTCGCGGCGATATCCATAAGGCCCACGTTACAGGACTCCATAAGAATATGCTGAAGGTTCAAAAAGCCGTGACCGCTACGATTCGCACAGTGGATATCCGTTCCGGAGACTTTTTTTACACCAGTACAGTCTACGGAAAAATCCTCGTTTATAAGCGCCTCATCGAGTGCAGCCGCTATGGTAAACGGTTTGAACGTCGATCCCGGCTCATATGCAGAGCCGATACAGAAGTTCGCCCACATATTCATCAGGTTTTCCTTCTTCTGATCCTCACTCATCTCATCTATCCTCTGTTGAGTATACATGGTCTTGAGTGTTCGGGGATCATTGAGGTCAAAGCTTGACTCTGAAGCCATGGCGATGATCTCGCCGTTATTCGGGTTCATCAGCATCACGCCGACGTGCTTCGCGGGGCCTGCTCCTGACTTTTTTTGGAACCATTTTATCTGTTGCTCCACGACCTCCTGCACGTGTGCATCGATAGTGAGAACAACATTATTTCCGTCCTTTGCATTTTTGATGGTACGCTGAAGGTTCATGTTCGAGTCAAAGTATCCGTACTCACGTCCCGTAGAACCGTTCAACTCATCGTTATAGTACTCCTCGATCCCGTAGGTACCGGATTCATCACTTCCCATGAATCCGATAATATTGCAGCCTACACTGTTTAACGGATATGATCTCGAATATGTCTCCTCGAACCAAAGTCCATCGATAAGCTCATCCTTCGACATTTTTTCACGGAAGGCCTCTACCTGCTCATCAGTCAGCTCCTTCAGATCATCGACATGCTCATACATCGAGTTTGGCTTTGATGAGATTATATCCTCTAACTTGTCTCTGGAAATATCAAAGTTCGACGCCAGCGCATCAACCGTTCTCATGTGCATCTGATCGTTGTTGTTCAGCGTTCTGGGCTCAAGGATAAGGTTATAGCGTCTTAACGAGATCGCCATGGTCGTACCGTTTCTGTCCTTAATAGCGCCTCTTTGGAAGTTTAGAACGGAGTTTGTGTATGACTGCTGTGCAAGCGCAGCTTTTCTGAAACGGTTGCCGTCGTTTTTATCGAGCAAAAATATCTGAATCAAAAGTCCCACGAAACCAATAAAAAAGAGTGCAAAAAAAACGAAAAGAGTACCTCTCATTCTCCTTGTAAATCGTTTTATTTTGCCTCTTTTAGGTCTGCGAAACTGAGCATTTCGCGATTCATATTGCTGTCTGCTACTCATACCAAACCGGGGTTACATCTCCGGGATCTCTCCATAGCAACGGATTTCCGCGCTTTTTTTCTTTGTGTAGGTGACGATGTTTGACTTCCTGATAGGCTTCATACCGAGCTTCGTCGCCTTTTTATAGATCTTCTTTAAGTTTACCCCATCCTCCATCTGTTCTGCGAGTGCATCGTTGGATTTTTCGAGCTCCACGACCTCACGTTGTAATTTTATCACATTTTTGGATAAATAGGTAGACTGAAAATTTAAATTTAAGTAAATAATTCCAACAAACATTACCGCAAGGAATGTGAACACTATTACACCAATCGAGAAAATGTCGACTTTTCGGTGTGTAGACGGCTCTTCGATTGCTATCGGCTCACGATTTATCCTGCGTCCCGGATTCTGAACATAATCAGGTGCCGCATCTATCGCTCTGGCCGCTGTTCCAAACTGATAAAACTGTGCTCTTTCGTTAAAGTTCCTTCTTTCGCTCATCTACATCTCCTTGATAAATACTCTCAGCTTCGCGCTCCGCGCTCTTTTGTTTCTTGCAACCTCATCCTCAGTTGGGATGATCGGCTTGTGTGGCTTCATCTTCCCTAACGGTTTTCTTCCGCATGTACATACCGGAAAGTTCGGTGGACATATACATGGGTTTTCCGCTTTCAAAAATGCCTGCTTCACGATTCTGTCTTCCAGCGAGTGAAACGTGATAATACACAACCTTCCGCCGGGCTTCAGACTCCCTATCATGTCATCAAGACTCTCTGTGAGCACCTCGAGTTCATGATTGCACTCAATCCTCAGTGCCTGGAAGGTTTTTCTCGCGGGATGACCTTTTTTGTTTTTCTCACGTTCCGGCATCGAGCTTCTGATGATGTCCACCAGCTCACCGGTCGTTTTGATTTCCTTGGTTTCCCGAGTCCTTACTATCCTTGCAGCTATGGATCCTGCATATTTTTCTTCACCGTATTCCCTCAGAATACGTTTAAGATCTTCTTCGGTGTAGGTATTTATGATATCTGCTGCGGTTAAGGTCTGATCCGCGTCCATCCTCATATCGAGCGGTGTATCCTCTTTGTAAGAAAACCCTCTCTCCGGATCGTCGAACTGGTGGGACGATACTCCCAAGTCCAACAGGATCCCATCGACCTCATCCACCTGCAGATCATCAAGCACCTGCCTCATGTTTCTGAAATTACTCTTTACTATGGTCACGCGGCTGTCATTACCAAGTCTGGCTCCTGCCGCTCTTATTGCCTCTTCATCCTGATCAATGCCGATCAGGCGCCCGTCATTCCCCAGCATGTCGAGGATTGCCGAAGAATGACCGGCCCCTCCCAGCGTTCCATCCACATATATGCCACCCTTCCGAATGGCAAGCTGCTCGATGGTTTCACCAAGCAGAACGGATTCATGTTTGAACTCCACTATGTTCTCCTTAGAAGCTGAGACCGAACTCTGACATATGGTCAGCTATCTCATCTATATCAGCGATATCATCGCCACTGTCATATCTTTCCTTACTCCACAGCTCAACCTTTCCGAGGACACCGATAAATACGATATCCTTGTCAATACCGACTCTCTCCCGAAGGCTCGCCGGGATCAGTGTCCTGCCCTGCTTGTCGCAATCACAGGTCGCTGCATTTGCCATGAAGGTTCTTTGAAGCGCTCTGGCTTCCTTTGTTCCGGGAAGCTCTTTGAGCTTAGTGAGAAAAACCTCCCACTCATCCATTGGGTAAGCATACAGGCAACCATCAAGTCCGACCGTAACAACAAAGGACTCGCCCAAGCCATCCCTGAGCTTGGCCGGGATGATCACGCGCCCCTTCGCATCTATGCCGTGTTCGTAGGTTCCCATGAACATGCTTACTACCTCGTCATTTGTTTACACTAGTATCCTTATAACTCTCCACTCTCCACCACTTTTCACCACTATGGTTACATTTTACTCCACTTTCATGGAAAATGCAAGCATTTTTTCAAAAAAAATCAATTAAAAAAAGCCCGGAAACATCGAATTTCCGAGCTTTCGCAATATATTATGCAATAATAATGTCAAGCCACAATATATGGTGTTTTGTTTCAAGAAAATCAGAGGATCATTCTTTCCGGTCGGTGGATTTTTCCTCCTTTTCCTCCTCGTTTATCGCCTCGATCACCTTGTTGATGAAAGCTGTGGTATTGCCCTCCATCGCCGAGGCATCCTCAGAGTTCGGACCAGTCTTTGCTTTAACTGCTTCCCGCATCGCCTCAGGCACCTCAGGCTTTCCGCTCGTCTTTATGCGGGCTATGATCCAGATGACCACTCCCACTACAACACATATTCCAGCGAGGAGCTGTGAGACCGGTATTCCGGTCGAGCCGATCTTCAGCTGATCGGTTCTCACTGCCTCGATCCAGAAACGCCCCACACCGTAACCTACCAGGTACAAAAGGGAAATCTCTCCATGGAACTTTTTCTTTTTCGTAAAGAATATCATGAGCAATAGCACCATCAGATTCCATAGAGATTCATAGAGAAACGTCGGATGCACCTGAATAAAATCCTTTCCGTCTATGGTCTGGATATGCGCTCTCATCTCATCTGTGACAAATGTCTGATTGACATTTGCCAGATTCAGTCGCATCGCGAAGAAGCTGTCCGTATATCCGCCGAACACCTCCTGATTTGTAAAGTTACCCCAGCGGCCGATAGCCTGTCCGAGTATAAGACCGCAAAGAGCGGTATCCCAAAACAGAAGGAAGTTGTACTTTTTGATCCTGCAAAAAATATATGCAGATAAAAATGCCGCGATCACGCCGCCATATATGGCAAGCCCACCGTTTCGGATATTGAATATCTGCAAGAGGTCATCCTTGTAATGATCCCACGCAAAGATCACATAATAAAGTCTTGCTCCTATAAGTGAAAAAATGATACCCCAGATCACATAATCACTGTAAATGCTTGTTTTCTGACCGGTCGTCTTCGCCTGTCTGCAAGCCATGAGTAATCCAAAGAGCATACCAAAGGCGATGATCACGCCATAAAGAGCTATATCGATGCCGAAAACGGAAAACTTCTTCGGCAGTTCACTTATATAAATACCAAGGTGTGGAAATGCCACATCTGCTGCATTCATCAGAACTCCTCCAATACTATTTTTCAGCAGTCATACTGTATCACATTTTTAAACGTTGAACCTGAACAGAACGACGTCTCCGTCTTTCATGACGTACTCTTTACCTTCACTTCGTACGAGACCTTTTTCCTTGGCACCGTTCATGCCGTTGTTCTCGATCAGGTTTTCATATGAAACGACCTCGGCGCGGATAAAACCTCTCTCAAAATCGGTATGGATCTTTCCTGCCGCCTGAGGAGCCTTCGTCCCTTCCGTGATAGTCCATGCTCTGGTCTCATCCGGTCCGGTTGTCAGGAAACTGATAAGGCCGAGTATGTGATAGCTCGCTCTGATGAGCTTCTCAAGACCTGACTCCTTGAGTCCGAGATCATCTAAAAACTCCTTCTTTTCATCGTCATCAAGCTCAGCGATCTCCTGCTCTATCTGAGCACAGATCACGAATACCTCTGAGTTCTCCTCTTTAGCGAACTCTCTTACCTTGGCAACCTGTGCGTTTGACGCACCGTCATCGGCGAGGTCATCTTCAGATACGTTCGCTGCGTAGATCACAGGCTTTGCGGTAAGGAGATTATACTCCTTGAACCACGCTTTCTCATCGTCATCCTCAGAAAGCTCAAAGTTCTTGGCAAGTTTGTTCTCCTCGAGAAAAGCTTTTATCTTCTGTACGAACTCCAGCTCCTTTTTGAGCTTTTTGTCGTTGTTTGCACCACGTCCCACCTTGGCGATACGACGCTCAAGTATCTCGATGTCGGAGAAGATCAGCTCAAGGTTTATCGTCTCTATATCTCTGAGCGGATCGATGCTTCCGTCTACATGAACGATATTATCATCCTCGAAACAACGTACGACGTGCACGATAGCGTCGACCTCACGTATGTTTGACAAAAACTGGTTACCGAGTCCCTCGCCTTTGCTTGCTCCCTTTACGAGTCCTGCGATATCAACAAACTCGATGACAGCCGGGATCTTTTTCGCCGATGAGTGCATCTCGGCAAGCACATCCACTCTCTCATCCGGTACAGGTACTACTCCCACATTCGGATCTATCGTACAGAAAGGGTAGTTCGCTGACTCAGCTCCTGCCTTGGTTAGCGAGTTAAAGAGCGTACTCTTTCCGACGTTCGGTAAACCTACGATTCCTAATTTCATTCTTATATACCTCCAAAAATCAGTCTGGTGCCGAAACCATACCATAGCATCCGCATGCCTACTCCGTATGGTTTCTTAGTTTAGTTTGCTTTTAAAGGAATTAACATTATCAGTTATGTCACCTTCGAAGATTTGTGTTCCCGCAACAAATACGTTTGCACCCGCACTACGCACCTCGGAAACATTCTCGAGCGTGATGCCTCCGTCTACCTCGATGTCGACAGGCAGCTCCTTTTCATCGATGATGCTGCGGAGCTTTTTTATCTTGGCGAATGTATCAGTAATGATCTTCTGCCCACCGTAACCGGGATAAACCGTCATCACAAGCACCATCGACAGCTTATCAAGGATCGGTAGCACCGGATCGATCGGTGTATCAGGTCGGATGGCAACTGCCGGTTTTACACCGTAACCGAGTATCTCAATGATCGTATCATAGAGCTTATCGCCGCAGGCCTCAGAATGAACAGTGATACCATCTGCTCCGGCCTCAGCGAAATCCCTTATATGCTCTATGGGATCGGCTATCATCAGATGAACATCGAAAAACAGCTCGGAATGGTCCCTGAGGCCCTTAACGATAGGGATGCCGAACGAAAGGTTCGGGACAAACACTCCGTCCATCACATCGATGTGAACGTAATCCGCTCCCGCTTTCTCTATAGTCGCGACCTGATCACCCAGGCACGCTACATCAGCCGCAAGTATTGACGGCGCAAGTTTACAAGTCATCATAGTCCTCCATTTAGGAACAACTCATCGTCTAACGTACAACATTATACAAAAAAAGCCCTGCGAATGCAAGGCTTTTCTTGTTATCTTTTGGATCATGGATTCATATGAGAATTATTTTACTTTTCCCTTGTATCCCTGCTTCTTGAACAGTTTTTCGTACGCAGCTTTCTTTGCCTTCGGTACGGTTGCTACCGCACTTGCCGGTACTCCGCGGAACGCCAGTGTGCCTACAAGCTTGATATCAGATGTCTTAACTACGATCTTTTTAAGCTTCTTGCAGCCATCCATAGCGAACTTACCGATACCATTGATCTTGAACGCACCAACCTTAGCCGGGATAGTCACAGACTTCGCTGACGCCTTTACCTTGGCGAGAACCGCCGTGTTCTTTCCGGTTACTGTGTAAGTCAATCCACCGGCTTTGAAACTGGTTCCCTTCTTAGGTGCTTTATACGGAATGTAGAGTCTGAATTTTTCAGTCCAGTTGCCACCATAATTGTTTTCGATATCAACATCTACTGACATGATAGCCGAACCTGACAACGTACCTGCAGGTATGGTTATAGCTTTTGCAAAAGCAATTCCATTTTCTTTATCAATGGACATCTTTGTATCTTTTACTTTTACTTTACTTCCGAGACTGTTTCCGTTCTCATCAATAAGTGTTACATATTTATATTTTGCAGACTTAAACCATTCTCCGCCCTCGATTCCCAAGTAAACAGTCAGATCTATTGTACCATCGGATGAAATCTCTGTAATACTGGTGTCCGGTGTCGCCTTTGACGTTGAGTAGAAACAATCAATGCCTTCACCAGCTTCAATTATGATACACTGAGCTGCTTCAGGCTTTTGATCTTTGTATCCGACCGCAGCACACACCTCACCCATGCCTTCGATCTTAGGTATTACAATCTTCAAAACCGGTGAATCCGGATTTGGCTGCGTGATCTGAACCAGATTAAGAATTTCATCCGGCAGCTTATCTCCAACGCTAGACGGCTGTTCATCATTACCCCGGGTAAACTGATATAAAGAAATATCCTTTTTATCAGTTATATATGACTGATTTCCATCAGCATCCGTATATCGGAAGGAAACATACATCGGCTGACCATACGGTGCCGAAAAGTTTGCATCTTTTCCATAACAACCTTCATCCACTATGGCTATCTTGCCATTACTATACCCGAAAGCATCAGGATGTGCTCCCTCAAATACATTTCCTTCAACAAAGTTTACCCAGATGCCCAGTCCTCTAGCCTCTGCCTTATCTTCACCTTCATTTACATCGTACTCTCTGTAATCAAAGCTGACATACATCCAATCACTATTTGGTGCTATTCCCGAAAGCGTAACTTTGTAACTCATATCATGAGGATCCTTGTCGGAGATTACACTTGCTTTCGCATATCCCGCAGCATCGGCGCCTGTGAGCACAGTATCATTATCTGTATCCGAATCTCTATCCTTATAGGATACCGAAAGACATTTATCAAAATCTACGATATATCTGCTGTTTTCCAACATATCATTACTTAGATGAACATAAACTTCCTTCTGTTTACCATTGACTACTTTTAAGTCATCTGAAATATATCCCTCAGCACTTCTCTTGTCTGTAGTATAAAAACCAGCCGGAAGATTCGGCATAAGGATCATCTTATTGTTCTTCTTACCACCTGTATATGTGATCATAACAGGCTCCATAACCTTTGCTTCAACATCAACAAGACGAGAATCCTGATCAGACTCCTTTACTGTAACATCATTGCAGGCAGAACCATCAAGATGTGTAACCTTCAGCTTGCTGGCAGGAACATGAGTAACCTTTTTACCATCTACATAATCGAACCAAAATGATTCAACAGGTGGCATACCAAATCCCCATCCTTCTTCAATACCTTTTGTGAGATACTCTGGATTCTCACAATCACGATACGGGATCACCTGGTCCTGAACATCAACCGGAACAGTATTACCATACTGATCCTTGCTGGTAATAACTACGTCTTTTCTCAACTCGTCATCCCAAGACATATTATACCAAGCAGCAACAAAAAGACCGGTGGTCTTTGGCAGCTCGCTCGTTACCTTCGCAGCTGCATTCGGTGCGAAACCGATTCCGGCCATCAGTGAAAACATCATCACTAAAGCCGCAACAATTGACGTTACTCGTTTCATTCTCATAATAGATTCCTCCTTAAGAATAATAATATCCGACAACCATTATAACAGCTTTCGGATATCATTTGTTATGCTACAGGCATATTTATCATCTTTTGCTCCTGCCGGCCTTGACGGCCATCAGGTTTAACTCTTCGAACATCTGCGCGTAGGAAGCATATCTTTCTTCATCTATCGTCACGCCGACCGCATCTCTCACGGCACAATCAGGCTCATGAATATGCGTACACATCTGGAATCGACACTGTCCCAGATAATCATCAAACTCCGGCATATATGCCGCCAACTCCTCAGGCAACATCTCCGGTACGCTGAGCGCCGAGAAACCCGGTGTATCACACAAAAATGTTCCCTCGTCCATCTGATACAGCTCAGAGTGTCTGGTCGTATGCTTTCCTCGTTGAGTTTTTTTGCTTACGGACCCGACCTCAGGGTTTATATCAGGACAGATATGACTTACCAGCGAGGATTTTCCTACTCCTGACGGACCTGCAAGCACCGTAGTCTTTCCCTTCATGGCAGCACGTACGGCACGTATTCCGCTCCCGTCGAGATTCGATACAGGGAGGACTCCGAGCGTACACTTCTCATACGCCTTCTCCAGCTCTTCGACATCATCCTTGCCAACAAGATCCGTCTTCGTCAGGCATAGCCATACAGGGACATCCTGCATATCCATCATCAAAAGAAACCTGTCAAGAAGGCCTCTGTTCGGCTTTGGGGACTTCAGAGAAAACACTACTATCGCCTGGTCAACATTTGCCACGGCAGGCCGAATCAGCTCATTTTTGCGTGGAAGAATAACATCGATGTTTCCAAGTAGCGCATCGTCGTCAAGTACAGAAAGAACGACATCATCACCAACGAGCGGTTTGATATCGTCCTTCCGAAATATTCCCTTTGCCTTACATTCGTAGACAGCATCAGGGGTTGCTACATAGTAGAAACCCCCGACTCCACGAATGATCTTTCCTGTGATCATATTCATATTCTGTTATTCTTCCCTGAACGAGATAGGATACCTCGCTACCTCGGTGCCATTTTTGTAAACAATGATATTTCCCTGATTTCCGCTCTTTCCTTTGACACCCGACAGAGTATACGGGAAGTCGTTGTATGAAAGAGTCGTCGTCTCGATAACTGTCTTTGATCCATCCTGTGAAAGCACGAACTTGATAGTTGCCGGATCATCCGTATCAAAATCAAATACCTGATCTATAGTGACTGAGCCAACGTAGTTCTTTGCAGGCTCCTCACCCTTACTGATGGTGATATTGATTTTTGTACCTTCCTTAACTTCTTTTCCGCCGCCAGGTGACTGCATGCATACCTCGCCTGCCTCATAGCTTGATGAATAAGCCTTTGAAGTCTTTCCGAGCTGAAGGTTCGCAGCCATGATGGCTTCCTTAGCTTCATCTCTTGACATACCGAGGAGCTTCGGAACACTTACCATCTTTTCTTCCTTGCCTTTGCTGACATGAAGAGTGATCGTTGATCCCGGCTCTATCTGAGAACCTGCCTTCGGTGTAGTCTCGGCAACCTTGCCTTTTTCATAAATATCACTGAATACCTCTGAACCAACCTCAACTGTATATCCGGCAAGTTCAAGATTTGTTGTGGCCTCCTCTACGGTCTGACCGAGAACAGAGATAAGTCCCTCCGTGATCGGTCCCTTGCTGACCAGAAGTACAACCTCCGATCCTTCCTGAACAGTGGTTCCGGCTTCAGGATTTGTGCCTACGCAGAAGCCCTTCTTTACCTCATTATTGTCAACCTCTTCGATCTTGTACTTGAGATTTGCACCATCAAGAATCGTCTTCGCTGACTCCAGTTCCTCGTTAAATACATCAGGAACAAGTGTCATTCCCTCAGGAACAGCTGAAGGATCTACGGTAGCTGTAGCCACAGGTGCAGGTGTTGCCTCCTCGCCGGACGGTGAACTGCTGCCCCACAGTCCTATGAATCTTCCGAGAAGGAAAATAAGGATGATAAAAATGATCATCGCTACGGCTATACTTCCGATGATCAGAGCCTTTTCAAGCTTCGGATCAACATCATCGTCTGAGTCATCCTCTTCGGGCTGATATACCGGCTGCTGTTGCATAGGCATCGGCTGTGGCTGAGGATGCGGAGTTGCCGCCTTGATGGTATTTACATCGTTGTTTGAAATAAAGATAGTCTCCGAATCGGCATAGATCGGTTTAACGATACCATAATCGCCACTCGGATCCTGTAAAAACATCTTCATGTCCGCGATCAGATCTGCAGCGGATGCATACCTCATCTCGGTCTTTTTCTGCATACATTTTGCAACAATATTGCTGAGTCCCTTCGGGATGGTAGCATCGATAGCCGCAAGAGGAGTTGCATCCTCCTGGATATGCGCCAGAGCTACGGCAACGGCGCTCTCACCCGTAAACGGCATAGAGCCTGAAAGCATCTCATACAATGTCACGCCGAGTGAATAGATATCACTCTTCTCATCCGAGAATCCGCCTCTTGCCTGCTCCGGTGAGATATAGTGAACTGATCCCATCGCATTCGCAGTGATGGTATTTGAGCTGGCCGCCTTGGCGATACCGAAATCGGAAACCTTTGCAGTACCATCACGTGATATAAGAATGTTCTGCGGTTTGATATCACGATGAATAATATTATGCGCATGCGCGGCATCAAGACCGGCAGCTATCTGAAGCGCAATGCCTACCGCCTCTTTGACCTTGAGCTTGCCTTTCTGGTCGATGTAACGCTTAAGCGTGATACCGTCTACGAACTCCATGACGATATAATGCATACCCTCTTCTTCTCCGACATCGTAAACGCTCACGATATTCGGATGAGTGATGGCAGCTACCGCCTGTGCCTCCTGACGGAACTTTGATACAAACTTGGTATCCTCACTATATTCAGTTTTGAGAACCTTCAGTGCTACAAACCTGTTCAGTCTGTGATCCTTTGCACGATAAACATCGGCCATACCGCCTGTGCCGACTTTCTCAAGGATCTCATAACGATTACCGATCATACTTCCTATGTTGACGATCATAACTCTCCTACATCCTTTCTCTCTAGATTCTCACCAGCACTGCGCTGATATTATCCTTACCCCCGGCCTCATTAGCAGCATCTATCAGATCCTGCCCAATCTCCGAGAGACTTCTGTCTTCATTATCAATTATCTTTTCAATCTCATTGTCATCAAGCATATTTGACAACCCATCAGAGCATAACAGGAATACATCCTTTTCTCTGATGTCCACATCGAAGAAATCCGGTTTCGGATACGGCGTGGTACCAAGTGCCCTGGTGATGATATTTTTATTCGGATGTGTTCTCATCTGATCCTTTTGGAGCTCACCTGAGAGAACCATCTCCTCGACCAATGAATGATCGACTGTAATCTGCTCAATCCCATCTCTGATGCGATACAGCCTCGAGTCGCCGATATTGATCACGCAGGCCGTATCCTCAAGAACGACCATACCAACAAGCGTCGTCCCCATACCACGAAATGCAGGGTCCTCATAAGACTTATTAAGGATTGCTTCATTCGCAGCCCTGAGGGCATCCTCCATACCGCCAACCGGCGTCCGTCTTTCACAGTTTCTGATATTCTCAACGAAAGCCTCGATACCGATCTTCGACGCAAGGTCACCCGCGTTGTGTCCACCCATACCATCCGCTACGAGAAACAGATTCGGAAAAACACCAACTGCATCCTGTTCACAGAAAACACTGTCCTGATTGCTATCGCGAGTACGTCCCATGTCTGTTATAGAAAACGATTCCACAGCTAGTTTTACCTCCTCATGTTTTTGTGTTTCCGGGAAAGCTGACCGCATGCTGCATCGATCTCACTTCCCATCTCCCTTCTTATAGTAACATTTATTCGATTTTTTTCAAGTATTTTTTGAAATCTTTGTATATCTTTATCAGCGGATCTGGCATGCTCCCGTTCCTTCACCTCATTTAACGGGATCAGGTTGATATGCGTCGGCATGCCGTTTTTCTGCAGTTTTTTGCATCTGTCTACAAGCTCCCCGGCACACTCCTCGCTGTCATTTACCCCTTTTATCATCGAGTACTCAAAAGTTACTCTTCTTCCTGTTTTTTTGAAAAATACCAAGCACGCGTTAAAAACATCCTCCATCGGATACGCCTTAGCAACCGGCATGATTCTCCGTCTGATCTCATCATTCGGAGCATGCAGACTCAATGCCAAAGTGATCGGCAGTCCCTCATCCGCCAGTCTTAGTATCCCATCCGGCAGTCCGCAGGTCGATATGGTTACATGTCTTGCGCTCAAGTTCCTGCCGTTCTCGTCCGTAAGCAACCTTACAAAGCCCATCACATTATCATAATTATCAAACGGCTCTCCCATGCCCATGATGATAATACTGTTTATATGTCCTTTTCCATCTGCCGCCTTAACCTCAGATCCCGGCTGCTCATCTCTATCCGCATTCGGACTTTTTTGATATTGCTCTCTCTCGATATCATAAACCTGCGATAGCATCTCATCCGGCGTCAGGTTTCTCACCAGTCCATCCATGGTAGACGCACAGAAACTGCACCCCATCCTGCATCCGACCTGCGATGACACACACACGCTGTCGCCATGCTTGTATCGCATCCATACACTTTCTATCGTCTCACCATCCGGCAGCTCAAATAAAAACTTCGCCGTAGACCCGTCAGCCGCCTGCTGCTTTTTCAGTACAGTCAGCGGATCGAGTACATACTCGCTCGCGAGCTTCTCCCGAAACCCCGCAGGGAGATTACTCATCTGCTCGTAGGTACTCACTCGTTTCACATGCACCCACTCATATAGCTGCTTCGCCCGAAACGGCTTTTCTCCCATATTGATCACTAAATCCTCAAGCATGGGTTTGTTATATTCACGCAATCTTTTCATGTCCACTCCCTGCGCAGTCATATGTCTGTTTATCTGTGGGGGCACGCTTGCGCTTTTTTATCATACGTCACGTTGTGCGCGTGTAAAATACACACGCTGCGCAACGACGTATGATACACATCCCCCACAGTTATAAATCAGACATATATCCTGCGCTTAGTCTGTCACCGGCAAGCTTTCACCAGATATCCGGATGTGAGCATGTGTCCATAAATAACCAGCGAGGGATGTGTCGCGAACGCCGGTGCGTAGGCAGCGTATTTTGCTGCCATGCACCGCTGCGTTCGGGAAAAAAGCGAAAGCGTGCCCTCGCGGTTTTATGGAGCACATGCTCACTACTTGAGTTTTCGAAAGCGGGCAACAAAAAAACCATCCATCTGCTGTATCCCCGGCAGTATCTGCAACCGCCCCCTCGACGTCTGCATACTGATCAACGACCCCGGCAGATACGCATTAAGGCTTTCCGGTGTGAGCCCCAGCTCATCCTCGATCCACTGCGCATTCTGCTCATTCTCCTTCGGATGTATCGTACATGTACTGTAGATCAGAACCCCTCCGGGCTTAAGCATTGTAACCGACGCAGATACTATATCCCGCTGGATCTTAACAAGTTCATCAACCACCGTCGGCGAACGAAACCTAAGCTCAGGCTTGCGTCCGATGATACCGTAGCCCGAGCACGGCACATCGCAAAGAACGATATCCGCCTTCTCCTTCCATGTCGGATCCGGTTCTCTGCCGTCCCACAACTTCACCTCGGCATTAACAAATCTCATGCGCCTTATATTCTCACGTATCCTCGAAAGCTTTCTCTCACTGAGATCACGAATGCTTACCACACCCGTTCCATCGATACACATCAGAGCATGTATCGCCTTTCCACCGGGTGCGCCGCAGACATCCACAACCTGGTTCCCCGGCTTGATCCCCGCCACGGTCACGGGAAGCTGTGATCCCTCGTCCTGAACGTAAAAGAATCCCTCATCGTAACCCGGCAACGCTGTCACATCCGGACAATCACGGACTATCAGCGTATCCTTCATGTATCGTCCCTGCTCATAGGGACAGGTTAACATCTGAGCATATTCATCGGGATCGATCTTGTTCGCATCTATGTGAAGAGTGATCTCTCCCTGTCTTTCAAAAAAAGATCTCGCCATCTTCGCAGTGGTTTTCTTTCCAAAGCCTGCCACAAGCACATCCCAAAGATCTTTCGGTATGGCGTATTTTTCATGCGGTTCCAACCTCTTCCACGGATCGAGCATCGGAGGCTCCTCAAGCTCTCTTACATAGCCTCTCATAACGGCATTGATAAAACCGCGCTTACCTTCTTCCCGGGACAACGATTGGATCTCATCACAAGCCGCATACGCCGGGATCGAATCCATGAACTCCAGCTCATAAAACCCCATCCTGAGCAGCGTCCTGACATCCACATCCATCTTTCTGACCGGCCGGTCAGAAAACCTTCTTATCATGGCATCCAGTAAAACAGTCCTCTCGATGGTACCGTAGGCCTCCCTTTTGACAGCTGCGGCGTCTTTTTTGGACAGACCTTCCCTCTCAACGATCTCATGAAAAACGGCATCACTGTGCTCGCCCTTTTCCATGACCCTAAGTACTAACTCAAAAATCTGCTCTCTAGTATTACCCATTTATACTTCCTCCAAGGAAAGTCTTATGCGCACCGCGAAGAGACTTGATCGCTGATCCCGTCTCTGAGCGGAAGCATAATACTTTTCGACGGAATTAACTAAAACACTTTTCGCCGGTCTGAAGTCTGTTACCATTAAGGAAGCTCGCCGCGTCCATCCTCTTTTTCCCTTCAGGCTGCACTTCGAGAAACTGAAGCTGCCCCTTTCCTGTCTGCACCGTAAAACTCTTTTTATTCACGCCTGAGACAGTCCCGGGTTCATACTCACTGTCCTCGGGTATCACCGCTGCCTTCCATAGCTTCAACGTTTTTCCTTTAAAATCACAGTAAACATTCGGCCAGTTGCTTAAGCCTCGCACGTATCGCTCTATGCGAACAGCCTCCCACGAAAAATCGATCCTGCCGAGTTCCTTTGTAAGGAGCTTCGCGTAAGTCGACTCCGAATCATCCTGCTTTTTCGGCCGGATCGAACCATCCTCTATGCCGTCAAGTGTCTCAAGCAAAAGCTCTCTGCCCAGCGGAGCGAGCTTGTTAAAAAGACTCTCATCCGTCTCATCAGGCTCTATCGTGACCTTTTTCTTTAAAAGCATATCGCCGGTGTCCAGACCCTCATCCATCTGCATGGTCGTGATACCGGTAACGGTATCTCCTGTGATGATCGCCCACTGCATCGGAGCAGCACCACGCCATCTGGGTAATAGCGACGCATGCACATTCACGCAACCGTATTTCGGCATCGTGAGAATCTCCTTCGGCAGTATCTGACCGAAAGCGATAACTACGATCACATCACACGGGATATTTTTTAACTCATCTATAAACTCTTTTTCTTTAACACGGGCAGGTGTATAGACCGGGATATCATGCTCTAATGCGCACTGCTTTACAGGCGTGTAGGTGAGCTTTCCACTCCTGCCTCTCGCCTTGTCAGGCTGCGTGATCACCGCTGTGACCTCGTGCTTATCTGAGCTTATGAGCCCCTCTAAAACCGGAATGGAAAAATCCGGTGTCCCCATAAATACTACCTGCATCAAAAATCCTCCATACTAAACCGGAATGATCACTGGAGTCCCTCTCGCTCCATGATCTCCTTCACTTCATCATTGTCATAAAGAATACCATCCTCTGCATTCTCTACGTACATATGGCCATCGAGATGATCGATCTCATGTATCAGTGCTCTGGCAAGTAACTCCTCTCCCTCGATCTCGATCTCATTCATCTCTGAATCAAGACATCTCACCTTAACATAATTCGGTCTGGTAACGATACCTGCCTTTTCCGGCACACTAAGACATCCCTCAAAACCTCTCTGCTCACCTGAGGTCTCGACTACGGTCGGGTTGATCATAACGATAGGATTCGAACGGTCTTCCGTGATATCCACCACCGCGATCCTTTTCAGTATCCCTACCTGAGGCGCCGCGAGTCCTACACCGTCAGCATCATACATAGTATCCATCATATCCATGATCAGCGTACGAAGCTTGTCTGTCATCTCCTTTACAGGCTTACACGGCTTCTCAAGCGCGCTGTCCGGATATATTCTTATGTTTCTGATTGCCATTTTATTCCTCCGTTTCATGCTTTGTAAGCATAATTGATTACTTGGTATTTTTATGCAGGACTCCTGTGATATGTTATAAAGCAGTCCCTCATCAGCGGATCCTTGTCGGTCCGCTCATCTATCGTTTTTATCACTCTGTCAATATCGCCGGGGTCTTCGCTTTTTACAAAAAGACTCATCCTGTGGCGGTCCTTGATGAAGCTGAGCATATCAGGCGCGGGTCCTATCCGAACAGTCCCCTCGGATATAACCTCATCTATCATCGCCGACAGCTTCTCGGATAGCTTGTTCACGTGCTCATTGTTTTCTGACGATATCAGTATCTTTAACATCGACCTGTACGGCGGATACCCGGATACTCTTCGAAACGACATCTCCTGCGCGTAAAAATCGTCAGGATCATTGTTCTCAATCGACTTTATACAGTAGTTTTCAGGCTGGTAGGTCTGTATGACAAACTCTCCCGCGAGCTCATCCCTGCCGGCTCTGCCGCCCGCCTGCATCAAAAGGTCAAATGTCTGCTCGTGACTTCTGAAATCACTCATATGCATCGACAGATCCGCTGCTATCGCACCGACCAGAGTCACCTTCGGAATATCATGTCCCTTGACTATCATCTGTGTACCTACGAGGATATCTGCCTGCTCTTTTCTGAACGGAGCTAAGACTCTCTCATGACCACCCTTCTGTTTGGTCGTATCAGCATCCATACGTAGCACTCTTGCAGTCGGAAACTCGTTTGCTATGATCTCACATACCTGCTCCGTCCCCATGCCAAAGGATGCAATATAAGGCGATCCGCAGGACGGACAGGTTTTCGGCATCGGCTCTGTATGTCCGCAATAATGACAAACCAGATGCGGATTTTTCTTTCTTCCGTGCTCCGTCATCGACACATCACAATGTGAGCATTTTAACACATATCCGCAGCTTCTGCAAGAAACAAATCCCGCGTAACCTCTGCGGTTGATAAAGAGCATCGTCTGCTCGCCCTTACGTAGTCTGTCCTCTATTTTTTCTTTCAGTAACCTCGAAAATATCGAGTGATTTTTCGCTTTTAATTCTTCTCTGAGATCCACTACATGAACTGTCGGAAGGCATGCCCCGGTGGCGCGTTCTCTCATCCTGAGAAGCTTGTATTTACCTTCTTGGGCGGCCTTATATGACTCAACGGATGGTGTCGCGCTGCCTAGTATCACGGACGCACCGCAGCGTTTTGCCCTTTCACGTGCCACCTCTCTGGCGTGATACGTAGGAGTTTTATCACTCTGATAGCTGCCGTCATGCTCCTCATCTATTATGATAAGACCCAGATTATCAAACGGCACAAACAATGCCGACCTCGGCCCCACCACGATATCCACCTCATGCTCCTTCGCACGCATGAACTGATCATATCTCTCACCGGCACTCATACGCGAATGGAGCACCGTTACTCTGTCGTGAAAAAGCCTGGAGAATCTCTCCACGGTCTGATGCGTAAGCGCGATCTCCGGTATCAGCACTACGGCCTGTTTCCCGTCAGCGATCACACTTTTCAGGATTGACATATAAACCTCGGTCTTTCCCGAACCGGTCACGCCATATAAAAGATAGGTGTTTTTTTCACCCTTCTCATAGTCCGATAAAAATGCTCCGACACACGTTTTTTGCTCGTCTGTAAGAGCTATCTCCCTGCCGGGATCATCTAGAGAAATATCCTCGAGCTCATCCGGGCGTCTCTCAATACGTTCGCTTGTCACGGATATGATACCCGCCATTTTGAGCGAATCAATAACCGCCTTTGTAGCCTTATACCTCTCTCTGGCCACACGTGATGATAGTGTCCCGTCCTGAAGCATGCCTCTGATCAAACGTGCTTTGGCAACGTGGTGTTTTTCTTCTTCTTTTTCTGCTATCTTCTCGGCTTCTTCGGGCGAAATAACAAAATTAAGCCAGTGCTCCTCCACTGACTTAACTCGTTCCCGAATCGGCAAAACAGTCCTTATCGCCTCGTTCATCGTAGAGCCGTAATGCTCCTTGATCCAGGCTGCCAGGGATAAAAGCTGTCCCTCGACAGGGACCTCTCCCTCCTGTATACTGATTATCTCTTTAAGCTGATCCCACTTGCTCTCATTTTTCAGATCAACAACATAACCGGTTATCTGTCTGTCCCCGCGTCCGAAAGGGATCAGCACCGGTGTACCGGGCTGCACGCTGCCCTTAAGCCTGTCGGGGATCAAATAATCAAAGGTTCTGTCGAGAGCATCCACGGAGATATTTACAATAACCGAAGCGATATCTCCGCACATAGTTTCCCCCAAATAGTTTGATTAATTATCCGTTTATTACGTCACTCATATCATAACGACCCGCGGGCTTTCCTGCCATATACTTAGCGGCAGCGATCGCACCCTTGCCGAATACGGCTTTCGAGTAGGCACGATGAGAAAAGGTTATGACCTCATCACTTCCCGCAAATATCACATCGTGATCACCGACTATGGTACCGCCACGAACCGCGGATATTCCTATCTCTTTGGAGTCTCTCTTCTCATGCTTGTCCGATCTGTCATACACATAGTGATAAGCACCGTCAGCCGCTTCATTCACGGCGTCAGCCAGAGCCAGCGCAGTCCCGGACGGGGCATCCACCTTCTGGTTGTGATGCTTCTCTACTATCTCAATATCAAAGCCCTCAGCGCCAAAGACCTTTGTAGCGTCTTTAAGAAGCTTTAACAATACATTAATCCCCAGGCTCATATTTGCCGAACGAAGGATCGGCACTCTCTTTGCCGCATCCTCGATATCAGCCATCTGCTCGTCAGTATAGCCCGTAGTGCAAAGAACTGCCGCAATGGCTCTCTCCTCACAATAGTTAAGGATATCCGCAAGAGCATCCGGACGTGAAAAATCGATCACCACATCAGCGTCAATATCGCAATCAGCGATAGACTCAAATATCGGGTATTTCAGATCTCTGTTGGGTTTTACATCCACTCCTGCAACTATCTCGACATCTTCATCTGCGTTCGAAAGGTCCGTGATCATGCGTCCCATGGCGCCGCAGCAACCGCACATAATAATCTTTGTCATCTTATCCCCCTCAACACTTAACATCTATACCAACTTTTTTCATTTCCTCACGAAGCATATCCGCATGTGATTTCTCCATCTCGGTCAGAGGCAAACGAAGCGGTCCGACCTCCATACCCATGATGTTCATAGCCTTCTTCACGGGGATGGGATTAACCTCGCAGAACAGCGCTTTGATCAGGTGATAATACTTAAGCTGTGCCTTTGCGCCGGTAGCAAAATCGCCATCCAAACATGCCTTAACCATATCATGTGTTTCCTTCGGAAGGATATTTGAAAGAACGGAAATAACGCCCTTTCCTCCTACTGACATGATCGGCACCGTGATATCATCATTTCCCGAATACACATCCACTCCGCCATCAGACATTGAAAGAACCTTTACAGTCTCGGCAAGATCGCCCGTTGCATCCTTTACGGCGACGATGTTATCTACGCTTTTCCAAAGATCAACAACTGTTTCAGCCTCGATCTTTACTCCGGTACGTCCCGGAATATTGTAAAGAATAACAGGAAGCTTTGCAGCCTCGGCAATAGCGGTAAAGTGACCCTTAAGTCCACTCTGGGTAGCCTTGTTATAATACGGGGTCACAACAAGAAGCGCGTCAGCGCCCGCATCAACAGCCTCGGTTGAAAGCTGGATGGCAGTCTGGGTTGAGTTTGATCCGGTTCCGGCGATCACGGGGATACGGCCATTGACCTTGTCGCAGGTAAACCTGATGGCATCCATATGCTCCTTCTCGGAAAGAGTAGACGCCTCACCCGTAGTACCGCAGATGATTATCGAATTGGTTCCACCCTTGATCTGGAACTCCAGTATTTCTTCAAGCTTATCGTAGTTTAC
Source organism: Lachnospiraceae bacterium P6B14 (assembly GCA_000687695.1). GTDB lineage: Bacteria > Bacillota > Clostridia > Lachnospirales > Lachnospiraceae > Eubacterium_F. The sequence continues at coordinate 51,833 of JHWZ01000015.1, forward strand.
ACTCCCATCAGCATTCATCGGTGTAACGAGTGCCACACCTGCTCCCTCAAAAATAGACATACGCAATTCCTTTCCGCCATTCGGCCATATAATAAAACTGTCAGACTGTCTCGTCCTTTTTCAACTCTATCTCACTTATCACATTAAAATAAGGTGTCAGTTCCTCAGGTAGTATAGTCCCGGTCACATACAGCTTTCTGTAGTCACCCTCCATGGTAAGCAGTTCCTTGATATGCTCCACTTCGAGTATTCCCAGATCCAGGACACCGAGCAACTCATCAAGCACGATGATGTTACTCTCACCGGTCTCTATGACCTTTCTGGCAAAATGAACGCCATTTAAGATGTTCTGTTTTTCCTCTTCCTTCTCCTCGATAGACAGGTCGCGATAAAAACTCTCCGACTTGTCAAAACGGAAAAACTGGACCTCCGGCTCAAGCCTCTCCAAAAGCCTGAAATCGTCACCGGCTTTCCCCTTCAAAAACTGGATGATCGTCACACGTTCTCCTTCGCTTACATCGCGAAGCGCCTGTCCGAGGGCAGCTGAGGTTTTACCCTTTCCTCTGCCGTAGAAGGCATGTATGATCTTCGTTTCCATCAGTGTTTGCTTCCTTTCCTTATGGTTTTCATTCTCCTCGTTACCACCCATATACACTGAAATCTTATTATAACACAGGTCTAAATATTTTTCAAGACCTGTAACACTCCGTCTTCGGGCATGGGACCGCAAACCTCATCGGCAGCCTCTTTCACCTCGTCTCTTGCGCTCGCAACGACGTAGCTGTGCCCGTAATCAAACATCTCGATATCATTGAAATTGTCGCCAAAAACGATCGTTTCCTCGGGCGTTATACCCAAATGCTTTTGCAAAAATGCCACGGCCGTGCCCTTCCCCGACTGGGGAGACACACAGTCAAGCCACTGCTTGCCGGCTATCACCGTCTTCACTTTCTTCTCCCACTTCGGAATAAACCACTCCTTAGTCAATTCCTCGATCATATCCCTGTGGTAGAGAGAAACCTTCGGACACTCATCATCGATACCATCATCGATCCCCGGTACCGCCTCCATATCAAAGCCATAGCTTCCGACCATCCAGCGATACAGCTCGGAATCCTCGGATCTGCAGTAGGTTCTTTTGATCCCGGCCACCATGACATCGATCTGAGGTATTTTTCTGGCATCATGGATCAGCTCGTACACTGTATCCGGCGACAAACACGCGCTATGGATAACATTTCTGAAACCGTCAGCGACAAATCCGCCACCCTCACATATGAAAAAAATCTTCTCAGCGACCGGCCGAAAAACCTTGTACATACTTGCGTACTGACGACCGGAGCACGCAACAAAGGTGATGCCTCTCTTTGCAAAATCCTCGATCAGAGAAAAATATTCCGGATTTATGATGCCCTCACCGCTCCCGTCGGGAACGAGGGTGCCGTCTATGTCGGATATTACCAGTTTAACCATTCTTTACCTCTTTAAAAGGAAGCCACGAGTACTACGCACTCGTGGCGATCGCGTCGCCTCGGATATGCCACTGCGGATGTACACCTGCCTGCGTACGCAGGCAGGCTTGAAACCGAAGTCAGCACACGCCCGACAAGCAAGCTTGCCGCCGTGTGCTGATTTCGTTTCAGCGTATGCTTCGCATACGAGTACATCCTATATCATATCTCTCGTCTTTAGACGCGTCAGTTGTTTATCAATTTATCCTCTGAGCTCCAGCTGTACAGCTTTCTGATGCTCTCGCCGACGATCTCTGACGGATGCTCTGATGCCTTTTTACGCATAGCCTTGAAGTGAACCTGGCCGCCTGCGTCTGACATATCGAGAAGGAAATCCTTTGCGAATGTTCCGTCCTGGATATCTGAAAGAACCTTCTTCATAGCCTTCTTTGTATCCTCAGTAATGATTTTCGGTCCTGTGATATAGTCACCATACTCTGCAGTGTTTGAGATAGAATAACGCATTCCTGCGAAACCCGACTGATAGATAAGATCTACGATCAGCTTCATCTCATGGATACACTCAAAGTATGCATTTCTCGGATCATAACCTGCCTCACACAGAGTCTCGAAGCCTGCCTGCATAAGAGCGCAAACACCACCGCAAAGTACTGCCTGCTCACCGAAGAGGTCTGTCTCGGTCTCTGTACGGAATGTAGTCTCAAGGACACCGGCACGTGCACCACCGATGGCAAGTGCATATGCAAGAGCCTTCTGCTGAGCCTTTCCTGTAGCATCCTGATGAACAGCGATAAGGCACGGTGTACCCTTTCCTGCCTGATACTCGCTACGTACTGTATGGCCCGGAGCCTTCGGTGCGATCATCGTTACGTCGACATCAGCCGGCGGTACGATCTGACCGAAATGAATGTTGAAGCCGTGTGAGAACATAAGCATGTTACCCGGCTCGAGATTCGGCTCGATTGACTCTTTGTAAAGCTTTGCCTGCTTCTCATCATTGATAAGGATCATGATGACATCAGCCTGCTTAGCAGCCTCAGCTGCAGTATATACTTTAAATCCCTGCTCCTCGGCACGCTTCCAGCTCTTTGAACCCTCATAAAGACCGATAATGACGTTGCATCCGGACTCCTTTGCGTTCAAAGCCTGGGCATGGCCCTGACTTCCATAACCGATCACGGCGATCGTCTGTCCGTCAAGGGCAGAGAGATCACAGTCGCTCTCATAGAAAATTTTTGCGTCTGACATGATTCATACCTCCTAAAAATACTTCATTATTGTTTTATAGCCAAGCGGGGTTTTCCCGTAGGTTACATTTTTAAACCGAGCCTCTGGCCAGACCCGTGATTCCGGTACGCACCAGCTCCAATACTTCGATGTTGTATCCCTTGAGTCTCTCGAGGAGCACATCGACCTTTGCCTGGTTTCCGGTCATCTCAATGATCATCGAATCATCCGAGATATCATCGATCTTTCCGCGAAAAATGTCCGCTATCGCGTTTATGGTCTGCAGATCATCCCTATCCGCCCTTACCTTGACCAGGCAAAGCTCTCTGTATACGGAATGATCATCAGCAAGCTCCTTTACTTTTTTTACATCCTCAAGCTTGGAGACCTGTTTTTTGATCTGATCAAGGATGATGTCATCTCCCGTAACCGCAACCGTGATCCTCGAATATCTGCTGTCCTCAGTCACGCCCGAGGAAACCGAATCAATGTTGTAGCCACGTCTGGCAAAAAGTCCCACGACACGCATAAGCACGCCGGATGTGTTGTTTACCAGAATAGATAATACCACCTTGCTCATCAGTAATACCTCTTTTGATCAAATATGTAACGACATACATTCTAGCAACATGTACGCGTGTTGTCAAGAATTGAAGATAAATTTCTTTAATGCGGCCTTGTTTTTGTTGAGATCCGGTACCAATACGGACTGTCCGTTCATCACCTGATTCGTGTATGTACCGTCTTTCGGGATCACAAACTGATTCAGCTTTGTCGTACCCATCCCGACAACAGCCATAAGGTAGCTGTAGATATCATCCTTTACGACATCCGTGGTCACACTTGGAAGAACATCTGCAGCAAGGTCGATAAGCTCCGTCGGCGACAGCTTCTTCACCTTGGTCACGATGGACTGTATCGTAAGACGCTGTCTCTCCACACGGCCGAAGTCATCGCCCTTTCCACTCTTTGTGTATACTCCGAGAATCCTTCCGTCCGGAAGCTTTCTTCCTTTGCGGACACGACAATATCCGAGTGCCTGATGTCCGTTTAATATCTGTTTTCCGACCTTCATGTTGCGGTATTTTTTACGTTTGATCGCAGCGCTGGTGTTGTTAAGTGCATCACACTCCGACTGAGTGAGCTCCACCTCGACTCCACCGAGCTTATCGATAACATTTATAAATGCGTCGAAGTTTACCTCAGCATAGCCATCCATCTTTATATCGAAGTTCTGGGCTATCGTTTCATATAAGAGCGGGATCCCACCATAATAATAAGCCGAATTAAGCTTCTGGTTGCCATACCCCGGGATAGGCACATACATGTCGCGCATAAGCGATGTGAGCTTTAACTTGCTGTGTTTGATATCAAGCGTCGCGATCATCATGGAATCGGATCTTCTGTCGGCGCCTTTTTTGGACAGCTCATCAAGATTCTTGTCCGCTCCGACTAAAAGGATATTTACGATCTGCGTGTCTGACTTAAGCTTGTATTTCGACAGATCTACCTGCTCCAGCGCTTTGGTCTCATCGTAGTTGATCATCCCGAGCGCCTTGTCGCCCTTATGCACGAGCGTCGCGGCCATCACTCCGGCGACAGCCGAAAGCATCACTCCGAATACGAGAAACACCCTCGATATGATCTTTCTTGTACGCTTTCTCTTCTGCTTCTTTTTCTGAGCCGCACGAGGGTTCCTCGGTACAGGCTGCTGTGTTCTTTGTTCGTCATTCATCTGATTTGTCATTCTTCCACTCCAATCCTATTATTACATTATCAAAAATAACCCGATGTTCCTTATCGCCCCGCTTTTGGTAAAACCGTAGCGGATCATACGCACGCGCCTTGCAAAAAACGACGCGCCTTGCATGGTAGAAAACACATGCGCTATCTGTTTTTGATCACCTGTGAGCCTGTCTCCATATACACGATAAAACACGGCGCCCTGTCTGTATATCTGTCTGATCGAATCTCTCTGGGCTCCGATATTTGAAAACCTGTCTTTCAAAAAGTCGGTATGATCAAGCCCGCCAACCTGGTTTCCTTCATGCTGCCTGTATAGCAGAGTCGTCTCATCGAGAAAACCGATCCGACCGAACCCTGCCGCAATCAGAGCGAGCCACCAATCATGAAACCTGATCCCCTTTGGGATCCTGTCGAGAAACCCGACCAAAGCCCGGTTGATCATGACCGTACAGCCCATACATTTATTTTCCATCAAAAGATGATTCATGTCAATCTTTTTCGTATTAAAATGAGACGAGTGCAAAAAACTACGATTTTTCACGTTTCTACCATAGTAGAGTTCCGCATCGGTATATACCAGGACCGGCGTATCCGGCTCCCCGTCTTCTGTCTTTTTCATCTTATCAAGGGTTTTTTCTATCTTTTCTTCCTTCCAGACATCATCCTGATCACATAGCATCACGTAGTCTGCCGATGTCTTTTTCAGCCCTCTCAAGAAGTTCCTTGTATATCCCAGGTTCTTGTTATTTATATATAAAATGATCTCCGGATGATCCTTCGCGTATTCATTTATAATATCAACTGTGCGGTCCGTAGATCCATCATCAAATACGAGTATCCTATCCGCGCGCCTCGTCTGTGCAAGCAGCGAATCGAGCTGGGCGTGCAGGTACTTTTCTCCGTTGTATGTTGCAAGCACGATATCAATCGTTTTCATCTTTGAATCCTTTTTTCCAATATGCCTTGTTCATGGAAAGGCTGATCACGAGCGGCTTTGGCAGGTGGCGATATCTCTTTCCCAGGAAATACCCTGCGTATTTGAACCCACTTTTCAGCACGAGCTCCGGCAAAACCCGCCATCTTCCGGTCTTTATAAGATTAACAGCTGTCGTTTTTACGAGACGTATACCCTCAGACTCAGAGGGGACAGCATCAAACACCTTATTAAACTGTCTGTGCGATACCGCGATATCGAAGTTTCTTCGCAGATACTGCATGTTTGTATACATGTGCGAATGATTCACCTTGGCATCGGCCACATAGGCTATCGTGTATCCCGCCTCTATAACTGACGCCGCAAAGATCGAATCCTCATTAAGAATAACATGACACGTAAATCCGCCCAATTCACCAAATACACTTCGTCTGTACATCGCGCACACGTTGGAACAGAAATATGTCTTTATTCCGAGCGTCGGAATATCTTCCTTTGACTTAATACAGCTTTGCTTCGGATAATTAAAAAGCCTTGTGAAACTCTCGATAGGATTTGTCCTGACATCCGCAAGCTGTCTGGCATACGCGGACGCAACTTTCGTATCATCGAAAGCCGATAAAAGCTTCTGAACGAGGTACTCATCCTCCGGCACGGCATCCTGTGTCATGAAAAGGATGAACTCGGCATCGGAAAAGCTTACTCCCTTATTTCTGGTAGCACCATAATCAAATACTCTCTTCGGAAGCGTTGTAACAGTCACCTTCTCAAGCCGTACCAGCTTGCGTATAAGCTCATCGTCCACCGATTCATCCCCTGAAAGTGTTACCATCAGAAAAATATTATCAGGACTCACGGTCTGTCTGCCAAGCATCCCGATCAGCTTATCGAGCTTTTCGTCAGGCTTGTATACCGGCACTATGATATCCACCAAACTCATATCCGACTCCCCTTCCGCAGACAACTCATCATATGGTGCACACACTTTCTTATTATACTATAACTTGATTCAAATTGCAAGAAAAAAGCCTGCCGGATTATCCGACAGGCTGTTCGTCATATATTTCGGGGAACGACCCCGTTTTAGGGAATATAACGGATGGGGTTTAGCCAAGGGCATTTACAGCCTTGGTCAGGCGCGACACCTTGCGGGCAGTAGTATTCTTGTGATAGATACCCTTTTTGGTCGCCTTGTCAAGCTCGGATACAGCAGCACGAAGTGCCTCTGTAGCTGCAGCCTTATCTCCGGCTTCGATAGCAACCTCGACCTTCTTTACAGCGGTCTTGATGCGTGAACGTACTGACTTGTTGCGGTCTGCACGCTTTCTTGAAACCAGAATACGCTTCTTTGCTGACTTGATATTAGCCAATTCTAACACCTCCATCTTTTTATTTGCTATAAACAGATACTCCCGTATTCTATATTAAAAAAGGCAAAATGTCAAGCGATTTTTTGTAAAATCATGCGTAATTCCTTTAAATCTTCGTCAGTGATCTCCCCCGGTTTCTTTTTACTCAGGAAATCGAGTATCTGATAAAGCAGATCAAACAATACACAAAGTCTGCTGTTTTCATCTCTTAACCATCGCTCCCTCACCTTCCCGGAAAATCTCCTTCTCTTTTTAAAACGATCAAACTTCCCAGGATATTTTTCCTCCAGATATGCCTCCACATACCTTAGGATATCCGACGGGTATACTCCGACCACCCAGGCAAGATCAAACAGGCTTCTTAAACTGAAGTTTTTGAAATCCTCCGTCCTCTCCCAGTTACTCATCGTCTTTTGGGATACACCGCAAAGCTTTCCGAAACTCTTTTGAGACACCATATACATTCTTTTCCTCAATAGTCGCACCGCATGTCCAACCGCCCTCGAATACAGTTGTCTTGCTGTCTTCTTTCTTAAATCCATAGCTAAGCTCCTTTCAAAAGAAATATAATTGTCCCCAAAGCGCAAACGCCCTGTTCTGCGCCTTTTCCACGATCTATTATACTCCCCGCAAACATGCATGTGTGCAGATTTTGTCAGCTTTTAGAAACAATTTTACTATTTATTTTAAATATAAGTAATCCGGGTTTGCGGGTAACATTTTCCCCTGATAAAATGGTCGAAGCAATTTATCACCCATACTCAAGGTACAATAAAGGAGGGATATTATGGATCCGGATTTCAGCACAATTGTGGGCTCCAGGCTCAGGGAGGTCCGCACAGCCGCAGGCTTTACAGTCAATCAGTTTTCCAAGCTGTTCGATTGCAGCGAAGATCACTATCGGCGCATCGAACGTGGCATCTACACACTCTCTTTGGAAAAGCTTGCCAGACTATACTCCTGGGCCGGTATCGATCCGCTTTTTCTGATCACGGGAAAACGGCGTTGGCTCGACAGCTCAGACGGAAAAGAATCGGAAGAAAGTGAGAATCTAATCATGATGAAGCAACTAATCGGTTACTGCAACTCTGTAGCAAAGGAGGGATAACATGCCTCGTGTACTTATTTTCGGAGACAGACCAATTGATTTCATTTCGACTTCCTCAAAAGAAAAAGTGGACGTGATCGTATCAAGAAATCTCGAACGCACCAAAAAAAGAATCTCTTACGAGACCTTCGTCATGATAATAATAGATCTGGAGAACAATGTGGAAAACGGGATTCAACTTGCTGAGTTTATCAGGAACTCTCCCATCCAGCGCGCCACACCTATCGTTTTCATCTCAAAAAACCACAACAATGAACAAGCCGCCTTTCACGACTATCACTGCTATGATTACTTTATCAAACCTCTCTCACCGCGTGACATCATAAAGATCATGTATCTTTGTCAATTCAAGGTAGATAAAGACAGATTCAGGCGTCTGGTTGTTTTCCAAATTCGTACCGAGAGATATCCGGTACGGATCAACGATATCCTCTACATTGAAAAGCTTTCCAGAAAGGTAATTGTTCACACTGTCTCCGGTAAGTTCTATGTTTCAACACTCTCCCTGTCTGACCTGGTATGCGAATACACGCCTGATTTCGTACGTATCCATCGATCAGTGATCGTAAATAAAAACCATGTCAACAGCATAATACCTGCCGAATCCAAGCTTTTGATGAATCACACCGATGATGAACTCTTCATCGGACGAACTTTTTTGAAGAAAGTGCGTGAATCATTTGACTGATTGATTTCTTTTAGGTATAATGTTTCCCGTGAACATTTTTACCGAAAAGAATGGAGAAGTCATGAAAGAACTGTATTTGATACGTCACGGGAGACAGGACTCAAAGCTGTGTAACGTCGATGTAGGTTTATCCAGAGAGGGTTTTCTGCAGGCTACATACGCAGGAAACAGAATGGCGAACTACGGAATCGAGCGCGTGTACACTTCTGACATGCAACGTGCCATAGAAACCGGTACTACCATCGCGCATATACTCGAGGTTCCTTATGAACAGATAAAAGATATAGAAGAAATTCACTTCGGTGGATTCACCGGAAAAACAGATGAGCAGATACGCTCATTATATGGTGCGTTTCAGGCTGAACGCAGAAAACATGAGGCGGATATTCCGTTTCCCGTCGGCGGCGAATGCGGCGCTGATGTCGCTGCACGTGCCATGCCTGTTCTGCGATACATCTGCTCCCGCCCCGAGGACAAGGTTGCCATCGTAACTCATGGTGGCGTGATCAGATCAGTCTGCGCTCATATACTCGGTGCAAACCAAAAGGATAAACTGAAGTTCGGTATCGATATAGAAAACGGAAGCATCACCGAGCTGATCTACGACCCCGAGCGCGATTTCTTTTTCCTTGAGAGATTCAATGACTTCGCTCACCTCGAGGGACACAACGATCTTCTGCGTGCCGGCTGGAAAACATCTCTTGAGAGACAGATCGAGCCGTAAGGGACGGCCACGTAGGCGGTCGGTTCTGATTTATCTGCTCGGGACTCCACTCGCGTCATTCTGAAACGTAGCAGTGCCGGAAACTCTTTGAGTTTCCTTAGCAGATGACGTTTCAGACAGGTCCCTCGCACGATAAATCAAACCTGCCCTACTGTGGCCTGTCTGGCTATATCAAATCTTCTCTACTGTGGCCTGTCTAGCGAAATCAAATCTGCTCTACTGCGACTCGCCTATCAAACAAAAACTTTTCTTCAGCTACACTCTGCAAATATGAAAGAAAGACTATCAAAAAGGAAGCCCGACCTTGCTTCGCTGCGGTCGGCCCTCGGAGGTCCAGGCTCTGGCACTTACTCCCAACCCGCTAAACAGAAAGGTTACTCAACTCATATGAATAGACTATTTACGCATGACTCTGAAGAGAGCCATAAGGCTGAACACACCCTAAATAAGAATACACGGATAAATTATAATCTTTTAAACGATCGCACTCTGCGCGATCGTATCGACTCCTTGGGAGAGGATATACAGACTAGCAGACTCATATGGAAAGCTGTCAGAAAAATCATCAAACATCGAGATGGAACTCTATATGAAGATTTGGCATTTGTTGATACTGCTTCCCATAAGCTTGAGATTAATATGAACTATGACTATTATGATGAAACCGCTGAAATAAGTGCCTGTATTCCCAATAAGCCCATGAGAAGAATGCTTGCAAATTCAAATCCATATTCAATAATCGGGATTCACAACCACCCAAAAAGCAATGTTCCAAGCTTTGCTGATCTGAACTCTTCAATCACAAGAGCATATAAATACGGACTCATAATCTGTCATAACGGATTTATATTTAAGTATTTCACAAAAACCGATTATTCAAGTATTCAAGCGCGCTTTTTCCTTGCATTATTAGGGAAAATGCTATATAATTATGATAAAAAAAGAATTCAACAAACACTAATTAGACTACAAAAAGCTGGTGTAGAATTGGAGGTGCTACCATGAAAAAAGAAATTGAGGAAAAACTCGGCTGCACCATAGAGCAGCTTTTAGAAAAATGGCAAGCCGAAAAAGAACTGGCAATTGAGACGGGAATTGATTTTGACTTTCCTACAGGTCTTGAAAACCTTGACGAAGACGAGATTATGTTCATGGCTGGCTACTGCGAGCACATTCTCGGCGAGGAAGACCGCCGAAGCGCTTGACGACCGTTCGGACATCAAAATCGACCATTCAGTCAAAACCTATTGCATTCCTTTTGTTTTTCTGTATAATGAGAGTCAGTTAACTGGTCAAGGTATTATTATAAAGTGACCGGCAGGAAAACAACAGGAAATGGAGGGCTTGGCTTATGGATAAGAAATTGGTTAGTATCATCACATGCTTGATCGCAATGGTAACAACAGCTGTTTTTGTTATTTGGGGAATGTGCTTTGACGGATGGAATATCTGCTGGATCGTTTATATCCCTTGCGGTATCGCTATCGCAGCAGTAAGCATGATAGGCAAATACACACGTGACAAAAAAGAAGGCAACATAGATTGATCATTTACAATATCACATTTTAAAAGGACAGCACGGCTGTGATATGTACCCAGAATCCTGGACACATATTTATGAACTAGGCTGAACACATGGATGCTTCCCTGTATTTTTGGGGAGGCATCCATTTGGTTTTTGCCTGAATTCGTTTGTTGTTGTAGTAATCGATGTATTCTTCAACAGCTTTTGAGAATCCTTCGAAAGAAGTGTATTCTTTCTCATATCCGTAGTACATCTCATTTTTTAATCTTCCAAAGAATGTCTCCATAATGCAGTTGTCATAGCAGTTTCCTTTTCGTGACATGGACTGTGTTATACCGTGTTTTTTGAGTTCTGTTCTATAGTAGGCGTGTTGATACTGCCAACCCTGATCCGAATGGAATATAAGACCGTTTAAATCAGGGAATCTTTCGAATGCTTTTTCAAGCATACGATGGATTTGCTCCAGATTTGGACTCATTGACAAGTCATAGGATATGATTTCATTAGTGTTCATATCAAGTATCGGCGAAATGTAGCATTTTCCCCAGCTAAAATTGAACTGAGATACATCCGTCGTCCATTTCTGCAATGGTGCAGTCGTGCTGAAATCCCTGTTGACAAGGTTATCAGCAACCTTGCCGACCTCCCCTTTGTAAGAATGATACTTTTCCTTGGGCCGCTTCCCCATTAAACCGGCTTCATGCATCAGGCGTTGAACTCGTTTATGGTTTACCTTATAACCACGGTTCAGCAATTCCTGATACACTCTTCGAACCCCATACCTGCATTTATTGTCTTCGAAAATTTCGCTAATCTTACGCATTAAGTCCTTGTTCCTTTCGGCAACCACATCATCCTTGCTTATTTCGAAGTAGTAGGTGGATTTGGACATCGGCACAGCCTTGAGCAAGTGCTTCAGTTTGAATCCTTTGGAACGGAGTTCCTTGATGATCGCTGCTTTTTCGCCTTGAGTCGCGCAGCTTCCTTTTCTTCTCTCAAGGCGATCTCTTTTTTTATCACTTCGATTTCAGCTTTCATATATTCATTTTCAGCCCTTAAACGGATTAGTTCTTCGTATTCGGATTCATCAGGTTTTGGTGGCTTTCTCGTTCCTACTTTTTTCATATCTGGATTCCTCGATTTACGTCCTTTCTGTTTTGGTATAAGACCATTATAACCGTAAATCTTGTATTTGTGAACCCATTGATAAAGTTGACCTGAAGCAATTCCTGCTGAAACAGCAACAGAGCGGCATGATTCGCCAGCTAACACCCGCGCAACTAAGGCATATCGTTCTTCTGGTGTCCATTCTTTGTATTGACACTTATTTCGTAAAGCTTCCGGACCACAAGATTCTTCAATTCTAACCCATTCTCGTATTTTATCATGAAAACTCCTGCTCCGAATCCCATCGGGAGTATCAGGATATTCACCACGATAATACATTTCCACACATTTTCTTTTGAATTCATAACTATAGCGCATAAAAATACCCTCCTTACTGGTTTGTCCAGTAAAGAGGGTACATATCA
>JHWZ01000016.1 GCA_000687695.1 Lachnospiraceae bacterium P6B14
TAATTCCCTTGTCCATCCATAAAAACGATTGAATCCCTCTATATCGTTGTCGAAAACGAATACTTTTGTTGAAAGCTCTATCCCTCGGTAATCAAAAGCTCTGGCATAATGCGTCCGGCTTCCGATATCGACTCCGATAACGAGAGTTGACTCTGATACTTGCAAAATCTTTTCGTTTTGTGTATAATTCTTCATATGAGGCCTCCGATCTGATTATTGGTTTAATCCGTCAAGATATACCTTAATCATATCGTAAGGTCTCATTTTTTTCAATTGGCACTTTTTAATGAATTACAGGAATGCTCCACATGTAATCTTATTCATTTTTCAACCAACTCAATCAATCCAATTGATGTATCATACATAAAAACTACTCTTTTCTCTTCAAAAGCAACAGCTGACGCAGGTGGAACCATAATAGAGAATCCCCTTTTTTTCAAATACTCCATACCCTCCTCCAGATTTTCACAACAATAGCAGATGTGATATGGAATTGGTCCCACTTTTTTCAGATATGTGTCTACCGGCGCATGGTCTCCGTTCGGAGCAACTATTTCAATCCTACAGCCGTCCTTTTCGCCAAATGAAAGGGAAACACGCCTGTCCTCATCATTAATTACACTACCAAATTGATAACCAAGCAACTCAAATCGCTCACGAGCTTTTTCCATGTTACATACTGCATATCCAATATGATCCACCGTCAGCATTCCCATCTTACCTCCTGATAAAGTCCTGTGCTTTCCACCAGTTCTTCCACCCCGCACTCATAAACACGTTGCTCATTATTTTCTCCCTCGTGATTAATTCGCACCAATTTAAATCCCATTCTATCATACAAATTATGAACCGGCGCATTTTTTTCCGTCCGATAATATGAAGCTGACACCCTGATAACGCCAACTCTACGCAACCATTGCTTGACACAGGCCAGAATCTCATTCTCTGCACTTCGCCCCATCACGCGACAGCTCAATAAAAACGAGTCAATATAAGCCGTCTTATTCTCTCTTCGAATAATGAGGACTCCCGTCAAACCAAGATCCCCAAAACGATCACTCATCTGAATTGTAAATATCGTTTCAAACTCCTGTCGATGTATCGAAAGAATATCCTGCTCTGAATATCGTCGTGTCGTCAAGTTAAACTGATTAGTCTTGTTAACCAAATGCACAACTCGTTTGATTTCATCCGCGCGCATAACATGTATATCAATCACCATTTCAAGTTGACGGATATAGTCATCCAGCGACCCCGTTCGGGCACGGGTCCGACTTCGCTCGCGCTCCGCATGATACATCGTTGTTTTCCCGACATCCTCCGCGGTAATATCAAGTGTAAAAAAGAACTCCTCATACAACTTTGAAACAGTGGACGGATACTCAGCCGGATCTACAGGCAGATCAATCACCGTGACCTCCGGATGAACTGCTCTCATTTTCTCCCTTTCAACCGGATTATCATCCAAAAAAACAAAAGAATCCAATGCGAGGTTCAACTCTTCAGAGATTTCAACAATATCGTCCGTCTTTTCGCTCCACCCTATGCATTCAGCTACAAAATCTTCTCTTTTTAATATCATATCAGGATGCGAAAAAACTGGCGCTACATCTGACTCGTTATTCTTAGAAAGAATTGCCAATAAAACCCCTTGCTCTCGCATTCTACGAAGCAAGCGTTGTAAATCCTTATACGGCGCTCCTATTCCAGAGTCTGACAGCGCTATTCCTTCTATGCCATCTTCACCTATTACACCACCCCACAATGTATTATCGAGATCAACCAAAAGACACTTCTTTTTCCTTCCCTTAACCGCATCGATATAACGTAAAATCTCGTCGCTGATTCGTTTGTTTCCACTAACAGAATACGGAATTGAACCCATATACCACATCTTCTTTGAATAAAAAGAATCAAGTCCCAGTTCCGACGCCATCTCCGATATCGGAATCATATAGATTAAAAAACCATCTTTATGTAGTTTATTCACAGTCTCCCAGATCAACGTCCTAGCAGATGCTGCCACATTTTCTCCTGAACCGATTTGGCACGGGAATCTATAACCTTCAGTAAAAATCACAAAAACTGTTGTTTGAGAAAACCGATCCATCATCAACTCGATAGATGTGCACCACTCAGATACTCTGTCTAAAAGAAACGAATCCTCCTCCCATACTCTCTTACTCGCATCAGCGTGTAAAATCAAGGAAATCGAATCTGGACAAAACGAAAAAAGCAGAGATCCCTCATCTCGAATCTCCGACTGCCATGTATTAAAGCCTGCCGGCACGTACACCTCTGCTTTTTTTTGTAACTCAGCAGCGATCATATCAGACGTCACATTAGACAAAACGGCAATTCTCATCAAAATGCTATCCTCTCATATATCTTTCCGCTCCTCAAACGATACCATTCTTCCTTTGTTATCGAAAGATGAACTACGTCATATCTCTCACCATCTTTTTCAATTTCATTCAAAACAGTTTCAACAATTCTGCAGCCACATGCCTCATGTAACTTCCATACCCCCCTGTTAATCTTAAGAACCTCGTTATGAACTTCCTCAAATCCGAGTTTGTCAAAACAATAATCGTACAGACTCATTTCCAAAGAAACGGCCAATCGCAAAGATCGTATTTCTGGAACCCCGATATAATATCCCCAAGAAGTATTCCGGTTATCATAATCTATATCAAGCAGATCGATAACGCCCACCGGCACATCATCAATCTCAATCACCCAGTAGCGAGTACTTCTGTTCTCTTTTAACGAGTGAAACCAAGCAAGCTGCTTTTCCATAGTCAACTCCGGGCTGGTATTCATGTATCGGTTAACTGAACCCGACATCCTCCAACGCATGATCATCTCCAAATCATCTTGCATTATGTCTCTAACCTTAATCAACTCACACCCCCGCCTTCTCAAACAAATCACCTATTGTGGTAATCTCGATGGCCTGATCCAAAGGAATAGAAATCCCCATTTTTTCCTCCAAATCACCAATGATTAAAATATGAGCGATCGAATCCCAATTCTTAATATCTTCAATTCTAGTATTCTCATCGATTGTATCATCTTCAATTTCTAACTTATTCTTTATCAACTCAATTATTTGATTTCTCATAACATTCACCTCCAACTAATCATTCAATCTAATAAACAACAACACATAAATGTAGTCAATTCGCATGTTTTTTCCCAAAAGCCACACTATTCCATCATTTTCACAGCTACAACCGCATTGTCTGGCGTCAAGCACTTAATATCTCCAATAATTGGATACGCCAAAAACGATTCTTTCGAATACATGCAATCTCCAATAAACTCCAGGCTTTTTTTAGTAATTGGGTCGCATAAACAAGTATCATTCACTCCCTGTGACTCAAAATCAGCCTCTTTCTTAATAATCATTATCCCTGAAGGGTTTAGTGGGTTCATTTTTGCTTCAGATAAATAGGGCTCCCAAGAAACAATGTTATAACCAAGCATCTTAGCTGCCCCGTACAGATTTGTTATGTAGCCAAGGTTTTCCATTCGTTTTTTCCCTTCTTCATCAGCAAACTCATATGCCGGTTCAATTAATATTAAATAATCTCGAGTAACACGATACAACTCCTTCAAGAGCTCCTTTTCCTCTCCACCATTTGGTTCCATTGCATGAACAGTATAAACAATACTTATTGAATTGTCCGAATATGGAATGTGAAACATATCGGCCACATACAGATCTGCCCCCTCCAAATATTCTTTATTCCCTTGTGCCAAACTCATAGCCGCCTTAATACGCGACCATGAAATGTCAAATCCCCCAACATAATCAAAGCGGAACGATAGTTGTTTAAGCAAAGACAACAAGCTAGTAGCCTCTCCAACGCCACATTCAACAATGCTTTTCTTTGGACAATTAAGCTTATTAATAGTCTTTGCTAAGCCATTAATATAAAGATCGACATTATTAGGATCCTCATAATATTTTTCAGTGTAAGTTCCAGCTTGGAAATCATAACTAATCATGATGTCTTCTATAGAGTTTTTGTTCCCATCTCTAATATGAGAAATGATATTCCCTCCATCCAAGTAAATATCCCTAATCCTGTTTAAAACTGCTTTTTTATCCATAGTCTTCTACCTCATCTTTTTCTGGTATACATTTTTACTGTTATTATTTAAACAAAAAAACCACTAACAAATGCTTCTTTAATTAGAACTCATGATTCGTCATTCAAAAACACATAATGATCATGCGTTCCATTTCTCTTCTCTTCTGGTGGCAAAACCATATAGTCATTGTATATACTCTTCAAAAAGTAATCATATCCATTGGGAACCCGTAATTCTGTATCTTCAAATCTCATTCTGAGAAATGATGAAAAGTAAGAATGTTCTGTGACATCTTTTATTAAATCAATACCTCCAAACGGGGTTACATAGCGAGAAGAATCAAAGTCATATCTCAATAATTCATTTATAAGTTCATTTATCAAAACCTTTCTCTTCTCAGTATCATTGTAATTCATTAGTATCCTAATCTCCATCTCTCGTACTGATCTTAAATACTCAGCACATTCTTCAGAATCATCTGGCAGCCCGATCAAAGGATAAACATCTGCAGGAATCCCACATGTCATCTGAGGGATCTGATTCATTTCGCATGTATAAGAATTATCCGAAAGGACTGCTGTCGCATTTGGAAAGACAACATCCCGACTAAATAAGCAATAAAGAGAATATCTCTTGTCTTGGTCAAATACATCATTCCATTTCTGCATCTCTTTAAACGGAACAAACAAGTCAACATCGTCATCCCAAGGGATAAAGCCCTGATGTCTAACTGCTCCAAGAAGCGTACCATAAGCTAAAAAATATCTAAGTTCAAACTCATTCGCATAATCATCCATCCTTTTCATCATAGAAACAAGTTCACTTTTCATTAACTGACTGCCAATCCTTGCATGACCCATCCGATCAACATGATGAAACGAATTCCCATTCAAGCACAAGTCAACAACCACAAAAATGTGTTTATTTAATCTATACCCCATAGATTTTAATTGATTAATCATTTCCATTTCACGTGCCGAAGCAATCAAAACTCTTACACTATCATCAAAGTTCGACAAAACTTCATCAGGAGCAAACACACTATATCCAAAAGCGGATCTACCTTGTTTAAACTCATCGTTATCCAAAATACCACAGATATGTACATCCGCATTGTCAAGCAAATAATAAAGTGTCATCCCCATAATAGAATTTGGACCAAAAAGCCATACATTACCATTATCTAAATAGCCACCGGAAGCTATCATCTTAATATTACAAATAGCCTCTTCTATAATACCATAAAAAATATTCATTTTATCCAACCGTTCTAGAGCGAATACTATCAAATGCAAAGCACGACCTGCGCAAGAAACGTACCTACATAAGTTGGATATTTGTGTCGCTCTGTCAAAAATATCCATCAATCATCAATCAGCCCACATGTATTGAACTATTTACTAGCTTAATTTCAAAGATTGATCCCACAATCTCTAATAAGTCTGTCTCTAATTTCATCCACATCTAACCAATCACTATTATTTCCAGAATCATATTCAAAACCATGTGGAACTTTTCTTCCGTTACGATAACAGCTGTTATTCTCAAACCAATCAAAATGTGGATAAATCACATAGTGTTTGTCGTATTCATACGTGTTATAAGAGTCTTCTCGAGAAATCATTATTTCATGTATTTTTTCACCTTCTCGAATACCGATTTCTTTTAGTTCACACCCAGGTAACATTGCTTTAGCTAAATCAACTACACGAAATGATGGGATTTTTGAAATAAAAGTTTCTCCACCAATCGAATGCTTCAAAGCATATAAAACAAGGTCAATCCCCTCACGAAGGCTTATCCAAAAGCGAGTCATAGCATAATCAGTGATAGGCAAACATTTTTCTCCGGACTCAATAATTTTTTGAAAGAATGGTATAACCGACCCCCTGCTTCCAGCAACATTACCATATCGTACTACTGAAAATCTAGTACCATTCTCTCCAGAATATGAATTTGCAGCCGTAAACAATTTATCTGATACAAGTTTTGTACCGCCATATAAATTTATAGGATTCACTGCCTTATCTGTTGAAAGCGCAATTACCTTAGTGACGCCGACATCTAATGCCGAGTTTATCACATTCATTGCACCGTTAATATTCGTTTTTATTGCTTCATTAGGATTATACTCACAAGTGGGCACTTGCTTTAACGCCGCTGCATGTATAACATAATCAACCCCATTCATTGCTCTCCGCAGCCTAGCCTCATCTCTTACATCACCAATAAAAAACCTAAGTTTGTCAGAATAATCCTTAAACATATTCTTCATCAAAAACTGTTTATACTCGTCTCTGGAATACACAATAATTCTATCCAAATTGTAGTTCTCTAAGACGCTAGAAACAAAATGATGACCAAACGACCCAGTGCCACCAGTAATTAATACAGACTTATTGTCCAACATGAGAATCACCTCTTTTCACTCACCAACTGTAAACTTCGGTTTCCATTTTCCAAATTCATCTTTATAAAACAGATCTGTATTAACAAATCTATCTACCACCGCCCAGAATTCATCTTTGGAAATCCCAATATAATCACACGCTTTATCTATAAAACACTCACCGCATTTTCCATCATATTCCTTCACATACCATTTTGCCTCCTCTCGAGACAATCTACCTTCCCTTATATCATAACAGACCTGATCAGTCGTAGCTCCAAATCCAAATTTTAAATACTTAATCATTTGGTTGACCACATTTACATCCGAATCGACCGATGCAAAAATCCTATACCAACCCAAATCATGTAAGTCCACATCCGTCCTTCCTCTAAGTCCTCTTGCGACTGCAAAATCAGCATTCCCTGTTTGGGACCATTCCTTAACGTAATACTGAAGCCAAATTGCTCTAATACCTCTCTTTTTCATATCATTAATACTAGGCATCTGATATGGATACATATCCTCTATATCTATATCTGTTCCACTGATTAGTTTTTCAACATCAAATCCATCTATAGTATTCAAATCAACAACATTAAAGGCATTCCCAGAAGTGTCCTGTCTTTCAGCAGTCCCTAATGTCAGTGCTGCATTTTCGCCTTGAATCACCAACGGAATGTTGTAATTATATGCAATTCTAAACGCAGATGACCAAAGACAATACTCTGATGCAGCCATCAAATTCCCTTTTTCATAGAAGCACTTTTTTGAAAGTTTTCGAGCAATATTAGGGTTCACCCTAATTGAAATAATATCAAATCCCCCACTAATTCTTCCAAGATTATCAAGATTATATACTCCTGCTTCGGTGTTATCACCTGATGCGCAATTGACAAGCAAAGGGCGAAGCCCGAGCTTCTCTTTTGCATATACAGCCTGAAAAGTACTGTCTTTTCCCCCAGAAACTCCTATAACACAATCATAATAGTTACCTCGCTCTCTTCGTTCTTTTCTTGCCCAATCAGCTATCTCCTTTAGTTCCTCGTTCCGTTTATCCCAATTGATTTTCAATTTCTTTTCTTCATACAAGCACGCATAGCAGACACCATCCTCATTGAAAACTATCCCAGGGCGTGTGTCGGGTTGTAAACATTTCCTACAGTATATCATTTTCTTCACCTCCCAATAATTGTTTTTAGTGCTTTATTTGCATTATAGACCGCATTTTTCTTGTATGGATAAGTCGGAGGAGAATACCCTTCCGCTTTAGGCAACAATTCAATTAATTCATCAACACTTTCAAACCATTTTGCACATCCATTATCTACAAGCACTGCTTCGACATGGCTATTAGCCGCTTTCGAATAAATAAAAGCCATTTTATCAAGTTCAATAGAATCCTTTAACGCTGTACTCATCGTACCGACAACGCAATAAGCTGAAGACACAAAATCAAAAATATCTCCATTTCTTCTTTCACCAACAACTACCACTGAAGAAGTAACCAAATCTGGATATTTTTCCCTCCAATTCTGTTCCTCATCCGGATGAAGTTTGAAAAGAACACTAAAATCACTCTCTTTCAAACGATCAGCCAAGTCAATTGCCACTTTATATAAATCCGTATAAACAGAACTATCTGAAATAAAAACAATTTTTTTCTTTCCCCTATTGGATTTATATTTCATTGTTTCCCTTACATGAGAAATCCGATCTTCTACATACGCATTTCCAATAGCAAACAAATTCTCATTTGGAATTGGAAGATGCTTATAGTCACCATGAAGTATGGGCAGTTCTCCTCTACACCATCTATAACGACAACTCCCTTCAAGCGGATGGTCCAGTTTAGGATAGTAGTCCAAAATATGTGCCCCATTGCCATAATAATGTTCATATTCAATCGTAGCAATTCCTAGTTGATTAGCAGCCGCCATCAAGTATTGGTATGCTTGAAACTCTCCCATCATGAACACTATAGCTTTGGGTCTTATTTTTTTTAACAAATGATAATAATACATCATAAATCTTTTTCTGTTCTGTGCGGCAGATATCACACATTCAAACAACCCCTCTCTATCGTTTTCTGTTAGCTTTATATTAAAGCTTTTCTCAATCATGCTAATAAACCCATTCACTCTACGATCTGTTTCTTTATCAATTCTAAATTTGCATGTCATTCCCCCTGGATTGAAATAAAAAACATTCTTTGTATTCACTTCACCCCACAAATTAATTCGGCTTCCTGGTTCCATAACCTGCCAACTATATTCAATTCCATCTACTAAACCATCAATATATGGACTTACTCTTTCATTCCCTCTCCATACTCTTCTTGGATGATTCGCAAAAAGAACATCCGACTGCTTGCAATCAAAGTATCCGCCGTATTTAAAAAGCTTATACAACGACTCATCTTCATTGCTTTTCAAAAAACTAACACTTCTCTTTGTTTCTTCATTCTTATAGTATCTTCGAATCAAAAACCAAACTTCATCTCTAATGTACTCCCATACCGGAGCCCCTTTGATTCGCCAATTGAATAGGCCATGCTTCTTCTCGAATTCAACAAACCAACCATATCTATCTATTTCAATTTGATTCATTTTACACCTCTTTTTCTAAAATAATAAAACCATCCGTTTTTCAGCAAATAAAGCTATTACAAGTTTTTAAAAACAACATCTTCTAACGAAATCAATTCAGTAGTATTATGATCAATTCTTTCATTCATTTCTCTGCAAATCAAATCCATATCATATAAAGGGGTAATAATTATTGCATCAACTCGCTTTAGATTCCCATCTGCCCGAACTTCTTCTTTTCTAATAACATCAATTCCATAATCGTATGTGGAAACATTTCTATCTATTCCATACAAAACTTCAAATTCATTTCCAAATCTTGAATCCTTACTAACATCCTCTAAGAAACGTCTTCCTACTTGTCCCATCCCATAAATTGCAACAGTGTGAATTCCTGCATCCAACAAGATATCAACTAACGACTCGTCTTTATTCTTTATATACATCCATTGATTTAACAAATAAAAGTATTGTGCAAAATAATCATTTCTAACAAATTTTTGCTTCGGTTCATTTTCTTTTTTATACAACATTCCGGATGCAAACCCAGCCGCACCTCCTACTAAGAAACCAATGCCACCACGGACCCATGATTTAATTTTCATCTCTATTCTCCTTTCACATAATTATAAATCAATACTTACTTTGCTTAATTATCTAGTGCATCACATGATTCTTTATACCTTCTTTCCAACATTTTTAATCGCTGTCCATCCTCCTGTTCCATATCCATATAGAAATGACATTTGTTCTTGAGATATAGCATCTCAAATTCCAACGCCAGCACCAACCCATTTTCCAACTCCTTTTCCGTTTGTTCAATTGAAAAAACTATTTTTCTTGTTTCAAACTTGTCTAGATAGTCTTTCAAACTGAAGAGAACTGGAATACTATCAAGCGAAACGCCACCTCCGATACCTACTTTCAGTCCCCTACATTTTGCCTTCATGGCAAAGTCCTTAGCCACACCTCGTACAACATCCCCATCGATGTCAGATCTTCCAAGTCCCATTGAGGCAGACAAATCCACACGGCCAATTGATATTGTATTTAGAAAACCTTCTCCTTCATCCAAAATATCATCAAAATAATCCCTACATGTCTTGGTTTCAGCATTGATGATCCACTCGATATTCCTAACCTCATCCTTATAGACCTTCTTCGCGGCATTTCTAAACTTTCTCATCGCAAATGGCGTCTCTATCATCGGAGCCATAATTCCCGACGCCCCAAGAAGTTTGCACTGGTCGAGGTCCCTAACCGCCTCGCATCCGCCGATCTTAATAAACAGATCCATTTCGGCGCGAAACACAACCTCATTTAGCATGATTAGTTCATCAAGTCTGGACCCTTCGGCCTCAAACTCTGCTTTAACAGCCAAAACTCCGTATTCATACTTTAGTTCACGAAGCACTTCCAACATACGTTTTTCCACCAGATTCATAATGCACATATCTCCCTTTTAAATCGGTCTTCCACTACTCTCCTCAAGCGGCTCGACAATCATTTCTTCAAAAAAAACATCTCTATCAATGTAAGGATACAAATCCTCAGGAGGACGTGTCCCCACACTTCTCTTTCCACAAATCACCATTCCGCTACGCAAATCTGTCTGCTCAGGATCGCAAATCGCCTCACAAATACATGGCTCTTCATCCGCAAAAAGAGCTTGAATACATGTCTTAACCGACATCTCATCCTCCGCTCGAAGATATGTAAACCCAAACGCTACCGCGATTTTTTCAAAATCCGGGAAATCTACCCCATCTTCAGGACACGTTCCGATGGTTTTTCCACGAAAGTATGCTTGTTGCCCATGACGAACACCGGAGTATCCATGATTGTTAATTATCACAATCTTAATATTGTAATTATTTCGTTTAATTGTCTGTAATTCCTGGAGATTCATCATAAAAGACCCGTCTCCAACAAAAGCAATTACCGGACCATCATGAACAGCAGCCGCCCCACATGCCCCCGGAATGGCATACCCCATCTCTCCTTGAGCAAACGAATGGATGAATCTATCTCCCACTTTGAGCACCGTCGCAGCTGGTGATCCGGCTCCAGTGATACCGGCATCCGAAATATAGCACACACTCCCTTTAGACGCCAAAGATAAATCTCGAACAAACACCTTAAAGTCAATAGCATTTTCTTTGTAGGCGTTTTCCGACTTGTAACCAAACACCTCTTTCCAATGCTTGCATTTATTAAGCCATTCCGCAGTATCTGGGGCGCCGCCCATCGCTTCAAGCATATTCAGGCACTCCTTAGCATCTCCGATCACTAACGTGTCGATTGAGATACCTGTTCCCTTCTGATGCTCCTCTTCATCAATATCAATGACCGCAATATGGGCTTCTCTGGCAAACTGCTCTGGCAGGCCTCCCACGGTATCAATAGACAGCCTGGTTCCTATGGCGAGAACAAAATCCGCATTTTGTACAATAAAATTGGCATACCTTGATCCGCCGGCCGCAACTGAGAAAACTCCATAATTTAGCTCATGTTCATATGACATTAGATCATATGCAAATCGAGTGAATGTAACGGGAATCCGGTGTCTTTCGGCAAATTGACGAAGTACATTTCCGGCATCTGCACTCCTCACTCCGTTCCCAGCCAAAACGACCGGTCGTTTTGCTTTCAACAGCTTTTCTTTAATGCGTTGGATCTTATCAGTATCTATTGATTTTATTTCGATTTCCGGAGTATACCGCTTTAATTCTTCCTCATTTATCATTGTATTCTGATAGTCAAACGGGATGTCAATCCATACCGGTCCCTTCCTTCCAGTTAATGCCATGTGAATCGCTTTATCCATATGAAATGCAATCATCTTCGGATCATCAACAGTAACTGCATACTTTGTAATCGGTTTTACTAGAGTTTCAATATCGGCCTCCTGTATCCCAACCTGACGAAATGGATGTCCCGACGCCTTTATCGTCTGAGCATATTCCTGCTGTCCCGAAACGATAATCATAGGAAGACTGTCCTGCCACGCATGCAGTAAACCTGTCATCGTATTAGTCCCCGCACATCCAGTCGTAACTACACCAGCTCCAAGCCGATTGCTGTATAATGCATCTGAAAGAGCCGCCATCGCCACTGACTGCTCATGATGCATAGCAATCGGATGTATTGCATCATTCTTTCGAAGCGCATCTGTCAGAAAAAAACACTGCCGTCCAGGAACATAAAATATCTGACGGACACCTTCCTCCTCCAATCGACGAATTACATAATCTGCTAATCGAATCATCACTTATCTCCTTACCTACAGCATCCCACCATCCACGCGCAGTACTTGTCCTGTCATAAAACCTGACATCTCCGAGCCAAGAAAAACTGCAGTTGCAGCAACTTCCTCGGGAGTCCCTTTCCGTTTCATAATGCTTCGGCTCAACGTGATTTTCTGTAAACTTTCATCCATCTCATCCCCCAGTTCTGTGTCAATTAATCCAGGGGCAATCGCATTCGCCCGAATTCCGAATTGTCCCATCTGAACGGCGATGCTTCTCATCACACCGACTACCGCAGCTTTACTAGCGTTATAATCAAGATTCATTCCTCCGTCAAACGCAGCAGCCGATGACAAAAATAGAATACTCCCTCGTTTCTGCTTCATCATAGATCGGCAAATTGCCTGAGTAAAACTTACCGCTGAAAACAGATTGATCTCAAACACTTCTTTTACCGTCTTCATATCGACCATTGTAAACATCGTGACTGGATTACCGATGCCGATATTATTTACCAAAACATCAATTGGTTGCTTTTCCGAGAGTATCTCTTTAGCAACTGATTTAACAGCGTCCTCATCTGAAAAATCTGCATAACAGATAGATATGCAAACACCGTGTTTTTCCTCCAGACTACTGCAATACATCTCAAACTCAGAATTCTCCTTACGGATCACAGCATACAGATTAGCCCCTTGCTCCGCATACATCGATAAAATAGCTTTCCCGATTCCCCGATTACATCCAGTAACGATTGCAGTTTTTCCGGATAACAGTCCCTGTTTCCAAGAGTTTGAAGAACTCATTTCATATCCTCCATATGAATCAAATACCCTCTCTTGATATCATTCACTAGCGTTTTCCCTATTACTTCATCGACCCACCCAGGTTCCAGACCCGTTCCCGGTCGTCTAACTGTGATATCCTCGGCTTTGAACACTTCTCCAGCTTGCATATCCCGTGTGGTGACCAAACTACGACGCATCTTCCCGGCATATTCGATCTCATCCTCAGATAGAATTCGTTTATGACTCCCCAAAGCACGGTACACATTATCGCAAGCATTAACCATCGCTTTCATCATTTCAGGTTCGGTTGCCATGTCGTTTTCCATTCCCATCTTCGAGTTATCTAGTGTAAAATGCTTTTCTATCACAGCGACCCCCAACGCCACCGAAGCACATGGAACCTCCATGCCAATTGTATGGTCGGAATATCCGATGGGATATGCTGGAAACATTTCCCTCAACGAATGAATGTTGTTGAGATTAATAATATCTGACGAAGCAGGGTACACTGATACACAATGGAGGAGACATACCTCCTTGTTTCCGGTCTCTTCAATTGTCTTAATCGCCTCTCTTATCTCATCATATGTAGCCATACCAGTTGAAAAAATCATCGGTCTCCCAAGTTGAGCTATGTATCTCAAATAAGGGAGGTTATTCACCTCCATTGATGAAATCTTAATAAACGGTACTCCGATCTCATCTAGAAAATCCGCCTCAGTTTCGCTATACGGTGTAGATGAAAAGTCTACACCAACCTCCATACAATACTCAGCCAGCGTCCGGAGTTCCTCCTCCCCCATGGAAAACTTATCAATGATGCGTCGTATGATACGGTTTTTCTCATAATACTCTTCAGAAAATAGTGACGAGGACGAATACGACTGCAGTTTAACGCAATCGCATCCACAGTTTTTTGCTGCATCAATCATCTGCTTGGCTGTGCCAACATCTCCATCATGACTGGAATTCAATTCCGCGATAATATACGGCCTTTGATAATCACCGATCACTCGTCCGTTGGCTAGTCGCATCTTGCTCATCTATTTACCCCCCCCAAAAATGTATCCGTTGGCTCAACAATCATCTCCTTCAGAAAAATATCCCGATCCATAAAGGGTTCCTGATCCTCCAAACATCGTCGAATCAGTCGGTGTCTCTCCCCAACCACGTACGAGTTTTTCAAAAAGAGTTGATCTTTCCCTCCAATTATCTCACACAACACAGGGCCATCTGAACATATCACATCTGATACCATACCCTCGAGGTCCTTAGTGTTATTAATACATATATACGGTAAATTATACGCCATCGCGATTGCCTTAAAGTCCGGACATGAAACACCATTTGACTCATCTGTCCCAATCGTACGAGCGCGAAAAAGTTCTTTCTGACGCTGACGAATCACATCATAACAATTATTATTGACAACAAATAATTTCAATGGCGTCTCATGATATGAGATTGTCTGAAGTTCCTGCAAATTCATCATGACAGAACCATCACCAATTACCGCTATCACACTGGATCCGGATGCCTGATGAACGCCAATCGCAGCAGGCAACGCAAATCCCATACACCCTTGAGATGCAGGATGGATCACGCGAACATCATTTTTTTTTCCGGACACAGCCGGTATAACTAATTCTTCAATCCCAGCATCAGACAGGATACTCTGACCTTTCTCTGTAACCCGCCCGATGCATTCAGCCAGATGATACAAATCAATAGTATCGGAGTTTCCGCACCAAGCATCCTGCTTAGGAAACAATTCCTTCCAGTGCAAGCAAATATCTCTCCACTCATCAATTTCAGAATCAATCCTCAATTCATTAAGTCTGTGGAGAAACCTGTTTGCATCCGCACAGATAAACCGATCAATTCTTACTGTGTTTTTTTTTGTCTCCGCCACGTCGATATCAACCACGATGATTTCCGCTTCACGAGCAAACATACTCGGATTATCTCCGACCTGCGCGGAACTCAATCGACATCCAATAACAATTACGAGATCCGCATTCTGCACCGTAAAGTTTCCGGCGCGAGACCCTCCCATGGCTCCGATTGCCCCCATCGACAATGGGTTCTCATCCGGATATACGTCAACAGCCGCCGAATCAAATACAACGGGAATCCGCATATCATCCGCAATCTTCCGGAAACACTCCACAGCACCAGAAAGGCGAACTCCACTTCCAATCAAAAACACCGGACGCTTCGCCTCACTCAAGGCAACCTCCACGAAGGAAACATCCTCGTCTGAGGGGTCCGCATCGGAAAACATTTCCTCATTAAAATGTCTTACCTCACTCGGTTCAATTCTGGCATTCTGGATATCAAGCGGGATATCAATCCATACTGGCCCTTTTCGGTCGGATACTGCTATAGCTAATGCCTTATCAATCTCATATGCTGCGTCCTCAACATTCTCAATCATCACGGCATATTTTGTTATCGAGCGAACCATTTCAACAATATTAGCTTCCTGTTGTCCATAAGTTCGAATTTCCAAGCCTGTGTGATACGTTGTCTCCCTTGTCATATGCTGACCCGACACAAAAACGACTGGAATCCCATCCTGCCAAGCATTCAGAACGCCTGTGATTGCGTTAGTTGAACCGCACCCGGTTGATACCAGACATGCTCCAACGCCATCTCGTCGCATCGCATATCCCTGCGCTGCATACGCGCAGGATTGTTCATGATGCATAGAGACGCCCATTACTGTTTCATGCTTTGCAACGGCATCAGATAGATAAAGCATTCCCCGTCCTGTCACAAGAAACACTCTATCTACAGAATACTCCGCCAGCCGTTCGATCATATAATCCGCTACACGCATCGTATCATCAAAACTCTATCTGATAATTAGCAGACAGAATCTCCTTTCCTTTCTCATATGACGAAAAATCGATGATATCATCCGCATCCATCATGATATCAAAGGCATCCTCTATACACGCAATTAAATTCATATGGCCTACCGAATCCCACGTTTCAACATCTTGATACTTTAGGCCTACATACTGCCCATCTTCGATCTCGAGCGCCTCTACAAAGGCGCCATTATACTTTTCCATATTTGTCATGTTGTTTTCCTCCTTGGATAAAAATATCATTATATAAGTACGATGCGCTCTGCACTGCCTTCATAAAATCATCGTTCAACCTACCAGTTGCAACCTTATTATTTTTACTAACCCACCAGTAATTTGTACGAATGCCATTATCCCAACACTCATCATAAATCCGTCTTTCAATGTTATAAAGGTAATTTGCCGGACCCTTGTTCACGCTAACATGACTATAAAGCTTATTCTTCTCTATTCGAAAAACATAATATGTAACAATCCTATTCTTCACGCGTACAAGTATACACTCACGATTTTTAATAATTTGTTCCCATTCCTCCAAGGTCATAACTTCATCCAATTGTGGATTGAATATCTCCCTATGGATTTGAAACAATTCATCTAGATCATCCAATGTTGCAAATTCACCAAATTCTGGATTATAGAGTTTTTGGAGCAATGCTCTCCGTCCATGTTCCGGAATATCACCTAGTCGAGTGTGGTACGTGTAGGAATATCTAACCGAAGTATCTCGTAATTCAAACCCCCCCTCCTCAATCATTTTTTTATCTGGATTATTTCCATCTTCTCTATAAACCGTCTCTAAAACCGATCCTTCCGGAGCATGAATAAGTAATTCTGAAATCCCCTTCGTTTCACATCCCGCATAGAAACAACGTGTCCGGAATCGTTCTGGGCACCAGAAAACAAGATTATTACCACTCTCCACTGTATTTACTCTCGTTTTATCCGCGACCATACCTGTAATATAATTTGTCATAAAGCCCCCCAACTCCCGATACGTCCGCATTCGTTCAACTATTTCCTCAATTAACATCTTGCCCCCCAAAAATATACCTTTCTCTGAGCAGTTTTCTGTCAATTTTGCCATTGTCATTGTACGGAAACATCTTGATTTCAAAATAGGCAGTAGGGACCATGTATTTCGGGATGGTTTTGAGTAGGTGGTTCTGCAAATCCTCATCCATCACATCACCACTATAAAACAATACAATCTGATTGTTTTTTTTATCATAATCCGCACAACACACTTTGATTGCTTCCAATCCCATCACAGCCGATTCGATTTCCCCTAATTCAATACGATAGCCAAGATGTTTGATTTGAAAATCTTTTCGCCCAATAAATTCCAGTTCTCCTCTTTTATTATAGCAAACCAAATCGCCAGTAAGATACATCTTCTCGCCATAATATGGATTCAAAGGATTATTTATAAACCTTTCATTTGTCTTCTCTGCATCTCCCCAATATCCTATTGACAGAGAACTACCATAGACACATAATTCCCCTTGTTTCCCTATCTGTTTTTCTCCAACTACCACCCCCTCATCATCAAGCACTATGAGACCAGTGTTCTCACACGCTTTTCCAAGTGGCAATGTATCTGAATCATCAAACTCTCGATCCAAAATATAGTAGGTACAGTTAACCGTTGCTTCCGTCGGACCATAGACATTTGCAACCATCCGTAAATTTGGTAGCCACTTTTTCCAATAATTCAATTGCTTAACCGGCATAACCTCGCCACCAAACATAATTGTCTCTACATCAGGCAACTCTATCCGACTCAATAAATCATAATTTGCTATACTTACAAATGCAGATGGAACCCAGTAAAGAAAATTAACTTGTTTATCATTAATAAACCTAAGTACTTGTACCGGAAAGGCAAAAAGCTTTGGCGGAATAATCGCCAGTGTCGCTCCTGTCTTTAATGTGGCATAGATATCTTGTGTGGATATATCGAAATAAAACGGTGATTGATTCCCCATAATCGTCTTTTCATTGATTGGAAATACAGATACGGCCCAGTCAATGTAATCAATCACATTATGGTTATTGATAATTACTCCCTTCGGAACTCCTGTTGATCCAGACGTAAAAAACACATACACCGGATCAACATCTAAGATTCTTCGGACCATACGAATTCCGTCTTGATAATTTCCATTCCTTTCGACTTCATCAATATTTATAATTAAATACTCTCTCGCCCAAATAAACTCCTTAAGGACAGTCTCTGTCTCATTGTTTACCAAAATGGCGGACGGCATCAACACGTCAATTATCCCCTTAATCTTTTCTTCAGGGAAGCGCACATCCGTCGGTGTATAGAAGTTTCCGCTGTATAAAACCCCCATAAAAGAAACAATTGAAGAAACCGTTTTAGGAAGATAAACTAGAATCGGATTTCTTCGTCCTTTTAGTCTATTCTCGATGTGACGTGCAAGATCAATTGCTTTCTCACGCAGCTCTCCGAATGAGATTTCATTCTCCCCGTCAAGAAATGCAACTTTATGTGGCGTCCTCTCAGCCGTCTCTTCAAGATAGCACAAAACCGAATTTTTCATAACGCATCCCTCCATGGATCACGTATAGTTTCACTTTGTTTTTTCTCTACTCTTCTCTATCAACTTAATCATCGCATGAACCGACGAAAAATTCTCCGGAATAACATCTAATCCATCCACAAGAATATGATATTCTTCTTCTATTTCCGCCACTATAGACACAACATCAAACGAATCCAAATAACCATCTTCCACAAAATCACTGCTAGATCTAAAATCAAACTCCGGTCGTAACTTCTTAAGCATTTCGTATAATCTATCTTCCATTTTTCTTTCCTTTCTCTAACTCTATAAATTGGAATTGATATTCTCGCAAAAAGACAGCGGTAACAATCTCATCAGCACCGTTGTCCAGGTCAATCCCGCTCCGAATCCTGCTATACAGCACAAATTATCTCGACTCATCAACTCATCTGCAACGTCTGTTGTCATAACAGCCGGAATTGTTCCAGAATCAGAATTACCAAGTGTTTCAGTAATATCATTCGGCATTTTTTCATATGGAACATCTAACTTGTCAGCTAACTTCTGAAGCATAAACTTATTGGGCTGATGAAAAAGATAATAATCAACGTCCTCTTTCGTTTTTCCTGCCGCTTTCAGGACTTCAAATACAGCATCCGGAACCTCTCGTTGTGCAAAATTGAAAACGTCCGAACCGTCCATTTCCACTCCTGAGCAAGGGCAATTCGATGTCATTTGGTTAATCATCTCTGGTGTCATCGGATTTCTGAACCCACCATAACGAATTATTAAACTATCGTAATAAGCTCCATCATTATATACATTGGTATAAATTGGCAAATCTTCTTTTGTGTTCTCAATAACCGATATATTAGCTATATCACCTCCAAAAGAAGGATGATCAAGCTTAGGTTCATCCATATTTGATTTCCTGTTAAATATCTCCCCAGTACATAAAATTACCTTTCGATCAGTCATGTGTTCCAATAGCATGAATGCGTGTATTAGCCCCATAACATACCCAGAACACGCCTGTGGAATATCCAAACAGTACACATCTTTTGGTAGTTCCATCTCACCATGGATAATCGAACTGATCTGTGGTAAAAAATAATCCGGGCAGAGTGTTGATACGATAACAGCTCCAATCTCATCCCGTGATATATAGCCACAATCAATCATGTAATGAAGTCCATAAAGAATCAAATCTGACATCGTTGTTTCAGCCTTTACACGGCGTCTCTTACCATATCCGATGATTCTTTTTAAGCGTTTTGCCTTGACATCATCGGGATTCAGCACCTCATCCTCAAATACGTATTCCTTTTCTGGAAGAATCGACACCACACCGGTAATCTTCTTCCCTTTAAAGTCCAATCTCAATCTTTTTTCCTTCTTTTGTATAGATTTCTTAGTTACCTTGACTTGCGGCCACCGCTTACAGAAATCAATCCACCGGTAATATAAGCCGCCCTCTCCGATAACAAAAATGCTATCTGCTCAGCTATTATTTTAGGCGGGATTATTCCAAATGGTTGTTTATCCTTCTCGATTTTAGAATCTATGGCTCCATTTTCGCAGGCGCCATAAACACCGGCCATGATTTGCCCCTTTTCACGTGCCATCTCCGTATCAACGCCTCCGGGAAGAATAGCATTTACCCGGATAAACCGGCTGGCAAACTCCACTGCCATCGTCTGAACCACCGAGTTAAGGGAAGCTTTTGATGCTGTATATGACATCAATCCCTTCTCATGGGACAAACTCGCTATTGACGATATGGCGACGATAGATGAACCGTCCATCGAGTACTTTTTTTTATAAAAATGCTTTGCCGCCTCAACAAATGCAAAACAGTTTACATCCATCATCTCGCGCATTCGATCAATCCGGTTTGTTTTAACCGGCCACACTCCATCGATTCCGGCACTGTAAACCATGCCATCCAACTTGAATTCACCCTCTTCACATGGTCTGAAAACGGATTGAATTCCTTCTAAATCATGCAGATCATATGTCACGGGTATAACACTCCCCGGAAGATTTGACGCCAAACTCTCAAGTCTCTCCGTTCGCCTCGCTACGAGAATCAGTCGAACATCCTTACCTGCAAGCTGTCTCGCACAGGCCGCACCTATACCGGAAGATGCTCCAAAAATGATATAACTCTTAGGCATCCGAACGTTCCTCCGTTATCTCTCTGATAAGATCTCCAATAGTCTCCAGAGCAACGATTTCATCTGCATGCGGATAGCGTCCGGTTGCATCGCTGATCATCGAGATTGCGCCAAGCACGGCTACCGAATCCCACGTTTCGAACGAATCAAGTCGTGCCTTCTCATCAACTTCTGACTCCTCGATCTCAAGAAGTTCCGCTATCTGTTCAATAATCTCATTTCTATCCATAAATATCACCACTATCTATATCTTAAACTCATCTCTGTCGTCATAAATATAATCAGACAACGTAACATCTCCGATTGCATCCGAACGTATTTCTGTCTGAACACACCCCCAACTAAGACCAATACCAAAACCACACATGAATACTTTCAATCTCTCTTTTCCTTGTAACTTCTCCTGATGTACACAAAGAGTTAGTGGAATCGATGCTGATGAAGTATTTCCATACTCCTCACATGATTGGATCACCCGGTCACGCGGGATACCGGCTTCCTGTACCACACCTTCGACAATCATTTTTTGGGCTTGATGTAACACAAAACAATCTATCTCGTTCTCGTCCTCTTCTGTCAGAAACTCATGGATCATGGCAGCCACATCACTTAGCCCGAAAAGAAGCACTGCATTTCCATCCATACGCCCACGTCCATCGTGTCGACAAAACAGCAATTTGGCACGTTCACCATCTCCGTCATGACGAAACCGAAGCTCAACTTCACTCCCGGTATATTCAAGAGCCGTCGCTGCCGCAGCATCACCATCCAGCATCGCATTGTGGTTGTCAGTATTATCTTCAATCGCGTTGCTCTCACCAACAAACAGAAGTCCTTTCCCTCCATTTTGCGAAAGCAGGCTCCCTATAACGCTAAGACCTATCACATAGCCGGCACATCCTTGGTTAATATCAAATATCAAACACTGTTTTCCAATGCCCAGTCTCTTTTGGATCAAAAAAGCACTTCCCGGCCGATTCAGATCACCTGACTGTGTCACATAGATTAACACGCGAATCTCATCTCGGTTCCACTCAAGCTTAGAAAGAAGCCTCTCTCCGGCAACTGTTGCCAAATCTGTTGCAGTTTGACCTCCGGTCGTTACATGTCTGTGTCGAATCCCGGTAAGACGCACCTGCTTAGTTGCTCTTTTATCGCCGAGGTTTTTTGCCAGTTCTTCATTGTCAACGGTATTTGCAGGAACCGCTGATTCTATTCCTCGTATTTCTACTCCACTTATGCTTCCTTGCATCCTTACCCTCACTTATGCGTTCGGTATGTAATCACATATATCTCCTACAGTTTTAAAACCTGTCAATCTCTCCGTCGTCAAATCCATCCCATATCGATGCTTCATCTCAACCACAAGTGACAAAGCGCTGAGCGACTCCCATTCTTCGATCTCACTGAGGCGACATTCACGTGTCAGTGGTTCCCCCTCATAGTCCATGATTTCCATCAGGAACTCTATTTTTTCACTTTCTGTCATACCTCTTTACTCCTTATCATCCTCTGTGGTATCCGGCACTTATTACCATCAACTCACCTGTAATATACATAGCATCATCTGATAACAAGTATTGAATTGCTTCCACAACCTGTTCCACGGGAATCACCCCGAATGCCTGTTTATTCTTAACGAAATCGATGTCTTCATCACTCCATTTGTTAGCTCCATCTCCCATTTTCGACTGAACAATCGCCGGCAATACAGCATTCACACGTATCCGTCTCTTTGCAAACTCCTGCGACATAGCACGTACCGCTGCGTTCATTGCTGCCTTTGACATCGCATATGCTGACATTCCTTTCTCACATAGCAACGCCTCATAAGATGACAGACCCACAATAGATGCTCCGGCATTTGATGCTCGCTTGCTCTGAAACTGCCTACTCATCTCATAAAACCCATAAGTGTTAATTCGAAACATCTCATCAAGTGTATCCACGTCTGTTTCCTTAACCGGTTTCGTAAAGCACATACCTGCAGCATAGACCATACCATCAAGCTTGATCTGGCGATTTTCTATCTCATCAAACAAACTACGGATACTATCCTTATCTCTCACATCGCAGGATATAGCATCCGCATTGTTTAATCCCCTTAACAGTAAAGACAGTCTGTCCATTCTTCTGGCTGTTAGGATCAAACGGACTCCCATTTTATCTAATTGATACGCCAGCTTTGTCCCAATTCCACCGGTCGCACCTACTATCAGTATTGTTTTTCCTTTCATACTCACCCCGGTCTGTCCTGATCACCGTCTCCACGAAACATACGTAAACCATCAATACTGGGTTCTATCATGTTCAGTGTGACGTTTTTCTGTTCAAATGGATAAAAATGATTGGGTATGATGTTTTCACTTTCCTCATCACACCTAACAAATCCGGCTTTTTCATAAATCACGGGAGATACACCG
This sequence comes from Lachnospiraceae bacterium P6B14, assembly GCA_000687695.1. GTDB lineage: Bacteria > Bacillota > Clostridia > Lachnospirales > Lachnospiraceae > Eubacterium_F. The sequence goes on from JHWZ01000016.1 coordinate 23,122, forward strand.
TATGAATAAACATCGATAAACTCATACCCTCGTTCCTGCATCAGTTGATCCAGTGCATCGGTAATCCTGGTGAATCTCTCAATATCTCCGTAATAGTCAATGATCTTCACTATCTTTGAGCCTTGGGACTCAACTTCTCGCGTGATCATTACCGCATCAGATTTTTTATTATCATACTCAATCTTCCATATCTCATAGTGAAAAACCGGATGCTCAAAATATCTGCGTTCTATATATCGGTAATCTTTACTCATAACATGAGTCCTTAGCGATTCATCCGATATCACGGCTCGCATCTCTTCTATGCTTGTTATCGGTATCAGTCGATAATCCGATTTGTCTTCAACGTTAGGAACTATTGGATCCACAACACATGCAATCTTATAATCCATTTTGGGGTTCAGCCGATAATAATGATCCATTGAAGTGGGCTTTCCACCCTTCAACTCATATATTCTTTGGGATTTTTTTGTCAGATGCGAAGCCACTGAGTACCTCACATTGATCTCTTTCAATGCATATTCAGTGATTTCCATTCCTAAAAGGGGATTCTCACACTTAATCGCCCGCCATACACAGCCCGAAATATCAGGATGTTCACTGTGGTTATACGGTACATACCCCATTGTCCCATAGATAGTCCCATCGTCTCCAATCCCGATAAACATATTGATCGTTTCATCTTCAACAAATTGCCACTCAAAAAACTCACGATTTGTCGCTATTATGTTTCCCGGTTTCCAATGCTCATCCAGAAAACGCATTATATTGGGAATATCTACTATTTCAGCTCTTCGAATCGAAATCAATTCAGTGATCCTCTTTTAATTACACAACTATGACTCAACAAGCTCAATTTTACCATATTTTCACCGATTATGCAAGGTTTTGTTCACTCTGGTATTATCCTCATAAGCTCCTGTAAAGTCCAATCTTCCTCTCGAACAATCACCTTATTGCTATCCCATTTTCGCACCTCGTTATCATCAGTCTCTACCAAAGGCATCAAACCCGGCGTTTCCCAAATTACGGGTTTCTTCGCCATACGACACTTTGTCATCAGCGTAGATCCATCACCATAAAACGCATCGGAGATGACTGTCGCGCGATTTTCGTCGCCACTATCATCCCATATACTCGATCCTGATGCCTTAATCTCGTTTATAAACTCCTGATATGCACTCCATACAGTAGGCTTGTGTTCCTGCAAGGCAACCTGCATATTTGGATCTTCTGCCCACCAAATGACGGTATCCTTATCATTTGCTTCGATAACTCGTGCTATCCTGTGGGCTTTTTCTATGATCCTGTCTCCATACTCAAATACAACACTGGCACTGAAATACACCAGGATTACTGTCCGTCTCTTGCCGGTTTCGTCATATAGCTTATCGAACCACTCTTCGGGAACACTTACGATATCATCATACACCTCTGGAGCCACGCTTTCCACTGAAGTATCCCGTAGGTATAATCCCTGGCTCCCCTCTCTCCTGATAAGGATTCTCTTTTTCTCTTCCCATTTTTGTATCGGAAGCACTGTTGATTCAACCTTTTTCTCCCAGTCGATAACTCCATCCGTATCCATCTGCTTCAACAGTTCGATATATACATTTCTCATACCATCTGACTGAGCCAAGATTCGATCAGCATAGACCAAACCGGGATTCTTTAGGAACATACCCAGCGTAAATCGCGATCTGGCATCACCGGGACTTATCTCCCGCAACATAAAAGGAGTAACAAATATCAGTTCATCAGTATAAAGCACTATGTTTTTGGCATAGAAGAACGGGTGAACCGACATCGCATAACTATACTCATCATAAGGATTGAGACAATACATCCTCGCCGGTCGTTTTTCTTCAAAATCATATGCATCAAACGGCGTAAGCTTTACATCCTCCGGATATCCCTCTGTTTCTATAATCATATGCTCTGTGTCAAACTGTCCATTATACTCGCAAAGAAAATACGGTACTGCAATCACGTAAACCTGCGTATTCTCCTTGTTCCGTTCTTCCTCCCATAGTGTATGGAATGCTTTCCAATTAACCGCTCGATCCACAAGGAATACCACATTTTCTTCCCTTTCGGACGAATCATCTGTTGATTCTCTGTTTTCCTTGCTTTTTTCCAATACATTGAGAACCTCGTCGCGATCCATCCGATATCGGAGCAATTCTCCCCCATACAGATTCAGAAGGTCCTTTTCCAGCATCCGATAATACGGGTATCCATGTGTCGTCTCTGCGACTACCGGATAGCAATAATTCCCGTAATACGCTCGCAGTATCCTGTCATAACCTATAGGTACTCGAGCCGTCCCTGTTTCAAAAGGCACTTCTACAGTCACTTCATATAACTCTCGGGGAAATATTTTTCTCTCATCCTTCATAAAATACGGTAAAGAGATAATCCGATGACAGCTATCCTTCTTGTAGCGCTCACAGAACTCCTCAAGAGCTTCCCATAGCTGATGCACCAGTGGTGTCTTTTCACTCAGATCAAACTGTTTTTTCAATACTCTCTGAATCAGATCCAGATTATAGGCATATTCCTCCTTATCCACAGCATCCAGACCATCCGCCGTATTCTCGAGAGGAATCCCTCTCCTCTGATGCTCCTTGATGTCATCCGTGACAAGCTTTACCTGAGAGATCACGTCGACAACATCCTTATAATACTGCTCTTCATCTGCACCATCCGGTATATAATCCGTGAGGAAGATATCCACATTATTCATAAAAGGAAACCCAAAGCTTTCCTCCCATTTTTCCGGATCACGCACTGACTCTGATGCATCCATCCACTTTCTGACCAGATTATCATTTCCTATGGAGTGATAATCACGCAGTACAAATTCGTCCGGTAGACCTTTTTTCTTCGCGTACTCGAAGAGTTTATTGTAATCGTGGCGAAGGAGCTCCACATCCATATCATCATCCCAAGGGATATAGCCACCATACCTGATCGCACCAAGCATCGTTCCAAACATTGCCGTACAAGACAATCCCAATTCCTGACATAGTTCATCCAGGATCATATAGTCCTTCATACCAACTGCCCATGCCTTTTTAATCATGGTAGGCACCAAGAAACCGTCTCTTACCTCATCAAAAAAGAAATCCGGCGAAAGCTCCATGCTCACTCCTCCTACAACCATTTCGTTTATTTCTCTCCAACTTCCTTACCGGAAAATATGTTTTCCCGATACCATTCAAACGTCTTTCTGACTCCCTCTTCCAGGGATGTTTTTGCTTCATACCCGATGCACTCACGAGTCTTTTTCATGCTTGGGCATCTCCTTTCAGGGGATCCCGGTGTTGCGGGTTTCGGGACAATCTCATATCCCTTATCTACAACCTTCAAAACTGTCTGTGCCACCTCAAGAATACTTGTCTCCGGCTTCTCAGCTCCCAGGTTAAAGAACTGCCCCTCTGCACTCTTTTCTTTGGCCAATCTTACCAGCATTTCCACTGCATCATCGATATAGCAAAATGTCCTCTTATGATCCACAGAGAACACCTCCAGCTTTCCGGCTCCTTCGTCAAAATAAACCTTGCGAAGTAGTTCCGGTATCACATGCGACATACCCATCCTCGGTCCATAGAAGTTATGCGGACGGAAGATGGTATAAGGCAACCCACTCTGACGGACTAACGCCTCACCGTAGATTTTCGAAAGCATATATGACGTCCTCGCGTGATCCAAGTCAGTGATAGTCAAAGGCGTATCCTCAGGCGTTGGTATCGGCAGATCATGATACAAAAGAGTTCCCGCATAGATTTCACTCGTTGACGCAAACAAAAAGCGATTTAGGTTTTTTTGGCGACGCGCCAGCTCAATCATATTCACCAGGAGTATCATATTATTCTTCAGAACATCATAAGGTCTTTCCAGGACATTCTGAACACCGATGATTGCTGCCAGATGATATATCTGATCAAAATCATCCTCGAACTCATCAATCGCGCTCGCATCCATCAGATCGACCGTACGAAGCGACACCTTGCCCTCTTCGGACAGTTCTTTCAGGAAACTGTCCTCTACGCCACGTGAAAAGTTATCCGCGAGAACTACTTCCTCCCCATCACTTACCAATCGTTTGGTTAAATGATAGCCGATAAATCCGGCTCCTCCTGTGATCAATATCTTCATATTCACATCAACTCCTCTCTTTATCCGCGTCCGATACTGTGAAACTCGATAGTGGGATTATCGTTTATCTGATTGATTTGTTCATCAGTGAGTACCCTGTTGCCGTCAAAAACCAAAAGTTTATCTGAACCTCGATTCCTGCCGTATTTCGAAAAATCGATTTCACTGTATCCCTTATGTTGTACAGCAAATACCACTGCATCATACTCGTTGAAATCCGGAATCTCTGATGATACCGGGAATCCTGTCTCTCTCCACTCCGAAACAAGCGGATCCTGATAATCGAGTATCGCACCGCGGTGAATAGCCTCTCTGGCGAATATTTCTGACGGTGAATACCTCGTATCTCCCACATCCTGTCTGTAACTGATTCCCAGCAACAGTAATCTTTTTCCTTTGACTCCGTCAAGCTCATTCTCTATCATATCCAGGCTGACGAGTGGCATATGCTTGTTTATACGAACCGCCTGTGAAGAGAATGAAAAATCCATCCCCTCCAAACCGAAAAGATCCTTTGCTGCAAGCTTGGCAAAATACGGATCCTTGGTAAGACAGTATCCACCTACACCAAACCCCGGTTGTCTCATGTTGGAGTGTGTCGGGCGCATGCGGATCGCATCGATAACCTCAAATATATCCACGTCTACTGCCTCAGAGAATCGTCCCCATTCCTCCATAAAAGCGATCGTCGTTGCCCTATAGGAATTCTCCAAGACCTTGGCAATCTCTGTCGCTGTTGTCTTTGCCAAGCGAGTAAGGGGATACTTTTCAGTGGATATTACTGTTTTTAAGAAGGATTCAGCCATTTTTGCGGAAGATTCATCGATTCCGGAGTACACTCGCCAAAAGTTGATAATAGAATCAAGATAGTTTTCACCCGGCATAACTCTCTCATACGAGTGTGCTACATGAGGCTTTGATGATATTCCTCTTTTTTTATACTCTTCTTCCAGGATTGGCAATACCACCTTTTCACATGTTCCCGGCGGAACGGTGGTCTCAACAAGGACCAGCGCATCCTCTCGTAAATGCTCTCCCAGCGAATGGATGGCGTTCTTGAACGGATCCAAATTCAGATACGGTTCTTCTTCACTGTCATAGAAGATATCCAGATTTATGTCAACCACCACGACATCCGCATATGCAAACGCAGATACATCTGTGGTTGCCCACAGATTCCTGTTTTCAGCAGCCTGTTTCAAAACATCTGCCATCTTTTGATCACTGTTTTCAAATGGGAAAACGCCATCATTCAACGAGTCAGCCTTTCGAAAGCCCGCTTCATTCGGAACATCCACACCTACCACGTTGTAACGAGGCTGTCCGGACGCATCTCTCGCCCCCGATACGGCAATCGCCATGGCAGAACCTACAAAGCCAAGCCCCTGTATGCCAATAATCGGTCGTTCCTCGGAAAAGTGTGATAAAAGCTCTTCTTTCGTCATTTTTTTACCTTTCTATACTGAGAATTCGATATCATAGAACCTTTTCTTCAGCGAAAACAACTCTGGATTATCAAAGAAATAATCAAGCTTTTCCATAATCTGCTCCGATGCGGTCCCATCACCAAACGGATTAACCGTATCCGCCACATACTCACGGAACTCTGGTGAAAGTGCTTTTTTCATCGTTCGACAGATATCTTCACATATCGGCTCACAATTCAGGATATTCTTTGCCTGGATTCTTCCTTTTTGCCGATCTCCGATATTGATTGTTGGAACTGCAAAGCTCGGCGTCTCAGATATTCCGCTCGATGAGTTTCCTATCACGACATCTGCCATACTGATTGCCGACAGATACCGCACCATGCCTAAACTGAAGAAGGATGCGCAGCGGTCTTCATGCATTTCGGCATACTTATCAATCATACTATTTATGATATTGCCTCCGCTATCTGCGTTTGCCTTGGTAAAAATAATTCTTAATTCTGGAAACTCATCCAGCGCATCGAGTATTTCTCTGAACTCTTCTTCAGCAGTATCCTCTTCCAATGTTACCGGATGAAAAGTCAAAACACCAAACTGTCCGGATAGATCAAATCCGAGGCTTTCAGAAAGCTTCTCTCTGGTCATTCTCTCGGTACGTAACGTATTCTCGACTCCGAGATCTCCCACGTCAAATACTCTTCTCGGATCCTCCCCCATCTGTATGATCCGATTGCGATATGGCTCACAACAGGGAAAATGTATGCTCGCCATTTTAGTTATACTATGTCGGATGCACTCATCCACAGCACCTTCTGTTGTTTCGCCTCCACATATGTGTCCGATTGGGATTCTATGATTCATAGCTACGATTGCTGCAGCCATCAATTCATAACGATCTCCCAAAAGTATCATCAGATCAGGTCTTTTTTCGGAAAAGTATCTATCAAAACCATCGATGGCACGACTTATGGCGTGATTTATGTCAGAAATCGTATCCTGCTCTGACAGAATAGGAATCTTGACGTCAATCGCAATTCCATCACTCTCTATATCCCGATATGTTTCACCATAAAAGCTGTGCAAATGTGATCCTGTCACAGCCAGACGAAGATTGTATTTATCTGAGTTCTGAAGCTTCTCAATAAGCGGATACAGAATATGATACTCCGCTCTTGTTCCGGTAACAACGCATATGTCTCTCATGTTTTTTCCTTCGTACCTCACTGTTTTCTTCGTTTCATTAATGCTTCCGCTATTATGAAATCAATCTCTTCATCGATATCGATCGCTCTTTCCCGTTCCATCCGATACCCATAACAGGTATCACAGTAGAGATCATAATCCGAATCCAGTATTCCGGGTGCCGGAACCAGATATATGGAACCATTTTCCCTGTAATACGGCTCTAACTCCTGTCGTCTTGAATGAATATACGGCATATCGCCGATTCCCCTTATCGAATCATCTTTGCCGATAGGAAAGCACCATTGCACCGGATGGTCAACCTTCGATACCCCAAGCACAACATGGGCATCCGTATCTGATAAAACCTGAAATGCTTTCCTGATATCCTCAGCCTCTCGAAGTGGAGAAGTAGGTTGCAAAAGCATCACATAATCAAAATCCATCCCTTTATGTTGATATTGCACCAAGACCTCTCTGACTACATCCCATGACCCGGCTGCATCAGTTGAGTTCTCCTCTGATCTTAGAAACGGCACCTGTGCTCCATGGCTTTTTGCAATATCTGCATATTTCTGAGAATCAGTTGATACCATCACCTCGTCAAAACAACCTGATTTGACCGCCGCCTCTATAGTATATGCTATCAACGGCTTTCCGGCCAACTCGAGTATATTCTTATCAGGAAGGCCTTTCGAACCACTCCTTGCAGGTATTATTGCAATTGTTTTCATTTATCCTCCCCGTAGATTCCTTCATCTGTTTCATAGTCTCTGCCAGCCACAGTTCCTATTATCTGATCCCACTGTGTCGCTTTCGCCCCGGAATGATGTCTTTTTGTCTCTACTATATCCTCTGTGATTATCTGACCTTTTTTTATCGGACACGATGCTACGATACGTTTGCTCACAACTAAAGAATTATCCGCTTCCACTTCACTTGGCTGTTTTTTTCCGTCACCCATGGCGGCCTCGATATTTCTGATTGCATCTACCATGTGTTTAAACTCTTCCGGTTCCGTACTGGCCATATGATCCGGGCCTTCCATCTGCCTATCGAGTGTAAGATGCTTTTCTATTATCGTTGCCCCAAGAGCTACTGCACTTACAGGTATCTCAATTCCAATCGTATGATCAGAGTATCCCACCGGAAGAAAAAATGCGTCGTGAAGCGTCTCCATTGCCCTGAGATTCACCTGATCATACGGGCATGGATAACTTGTAGTGCAGTGGAGAAGGGAAATGTCCTTGGCTCCTCCCTCACGCAGCTTGTCAAGTGCATATCTGACATCATCAAGTGTAGACATGCCGGTACTCAGGATGATCGGTTTGCCCTGTTTCCCGACATAACGCAGATACGGGGTATTTGTTATTTCACCGGAACCTATTTTAATCCATGGTATTCCGATTTTCATAAGAAAATCAAGGCTCTCTGATTCATCTGCTGTCGAGGAAAACGTGATTCCTATCTTATCGCAGTATTCCTTTATCTCGCGAAAAGCATCAAAAGACAGTTCTATTCTTTTCAGCATATCGAATTGCGATTCCGTCACACCAGTGTTTTCCGACTGATATGTGGCCTGCCTTACACTCTTCGTGATTATCCTCTCGGTAATCCAAGTTTGGAACTTGATCACATCAGCACCGCTTTCTTTTGCCGCCTGACAGAGCTCCTTCGCAATAGAAATATCCCCGTTATGATTGACTCCGGCCTCCGCGATAATCAGACATCGTCTGTTTTCCTGCATCTCATATCACCTCATTATTTTGAGCACTGTAACATATAATGATGAACCACTTCTCCGTCATCCGTATACTTGCTCCACTCACAACTTATATCAACAAAACCGGTTTCTTCCAGCAGCTTTTCGATTTCCTCCTGGGTGAAGATATGAGACAGTCCACGATCAACAAGTATCCCTTCACGGATATCCACAAATGTGCCCGGTTCTTCCTCCCGACCGGATCTGTATCCATCGATATCCTCACCAAAGCAAACCGTAAACAGTTTTCCACCAGGCTTTAACATATCATATACCTGTTGATACATCACACGAATATCGGCAATCCTGTTACTGTAAATACATACATTGTCAATAACAGCATCAAAAAAGCTCGACTCATAACCGGGTTCCAATGCATCAGCCACTTTACAGTGCGCAAAAAGATGCTCAGCAGCCAGGCGCTCCTCTGTCTTCCTTACAGCACTCTCGGATCCGTCAAATGCGTATGTATCAAATCCCTCTCTCGCAAGATAACATGTATGTGCGCCCTGACCGCATCCAAAATCCAATACTTTTATTTTCCCTCTATCGGAAACCTCATAGTAATTCCTGGCCATAAACCTTATTACATGTTCAGTCGGATATGCTCCCCATCCTCGTGTACTGTGTATCTGCTCCCAAACCTTATCAATTGATCCTTCCATCTGCCATCTCTCCTGTATTCTTAAAACAAAAATTATTGTATTTCATCATTACAACTCCATCCGGGTAACTGTCCATCGGTTCCTCGTTTCTCTCCTCCATAGCATCACGAATCAGTGCAGAAACATAATCCATTCCGCACTGGTACGCGTGATAATAACTACCTCCAAATCGAGGATTGATCTCATTCACGTAATATTTTCCATCTACATTTCTAAATACATCTATATCGATTGGGCCACGAAATCCTATACCGGATAATCCGTCAACTATATTCTTTATCTCATTTACGTGAACAGAAACAGCCTTATCCGTCTCTCCTGCTCGCATAGCGATTTTTTCTTTAATGAAGATATGCTTAAACTCACATGTATTCAAATCGAAATACGCGTCCACACCATATTCTTTTCCCTGACAATATGGTTGATACACATATGATTCTCTCGGCTGAAAAGTCTCCAATTCTGCTTCATTCGATAGAATACATATTCCTTCGCTGGCACTCCCTTTCCTTAGTTTGGCAAATACCGGATAATCATAGCTTTCGTTATTTACGTACTCCCTAACGACTTCCGGATCGTCGGTAGTTGGAAGAACTGGAATCTTATTCTTAAAGAAACGGTAAAACTCTAGTTTGTCGAGCGTCACATCGATTAATTCCTGATTGGAAATGACCACTCTAATCCCATTTTCATTAAAATCCTTCCGATATCTCGCAAGCAGAGAAAGCTCCGGATCTATCAGAGTCAAAACTAAACCTACATTATTATCCAGACATATCGAGATGATTTCTCTCATATAATTATCCAGATTATCGAAGTCTTTTTTTATACAAAAGTGCCTTTCGCCTTCATAAAGCGCAGGTGCATACGGGCTCATATCCAGCGTATATACCGTTCCTCCCGTCGATGCAAGTCTCTGCCTAAATATCTCTATAAGCTCAACCCTCCGCCCGGGACTTAGTATCATCACATTCATTCATCCACCTCACATTTTTGCATAAACTCCGTCTCGTCCCAGGACTTTCGGACTGAATGATACCCATCCTTTGTTCGGATATATACTTCGGGTAAATATGATATAAAAAGCGGGGAAAGAGTCATTGAATAAGAACCGCAATTCAAAAACTCAATACGATCTCCCTTTATCAATTTCTTCCCTTCAATAACTCCCATACGATCCATCTCCATACAGGTAAACCCACAGATTTCCTGTATTTCATCATCTTCATCCTGCCGATTTACTCCGATCGCATAGTGGACCGAAGTATCAAAACGTATCCCATGCATCATCGGATCAATATGAACCAGGCCACCGTCCACTGTGACAAATACTCTATCACCGATTTCCCGTCGATTCTGCACCTCACAAAGATACGAAATGGGAGACGCTACTAATGATGCTCCCGGTTCCGCTATCAATCTAATGTCAGCATGTTCACCAAATGCATCCGCTATTGTCCTCGCGTATTCAGAGAATGAAGGAACCCCTTTCTTATCTCCGAAAAAGCAACCGCCAATATCAAAGTATCTAATCCCAAGATTTAGCTTCTCATTCAGTTCCGATCCCATTTTTGAGATTTCTCGAAAGATTTCCAAGCTCTTACCTTTAGTACTGTTGTGTCCATGGAGTCCCGCGATACTTACTCTGCCAATCCCTCGGATACACTCTACTGCTTTTTCAAAATCTCCGTTCTCTACACAAAAACCAAACCGACTTCTTCTATCTGCAACTATAGTTTCATCGGGACAATACTCTTCCAGATTAAAATTAAACCTTAACCCTACACTCCATTCACAAGTTGCCTTATCTAAGTTCTCTTCAACAATACGTATATCCTGCCAATTATCAAGATTAACTATGGCTCCGTTATTCAGTGCATCTACAATGAGTTCAGGCGACTTAACCGGACCATTTACGATTATCTCACTCTCCTTATATCCCAAATACTTGGCCAAACGATATTCCTGCTCAGATACAACCTCAGCAAAGAATCCTTTCTTCTTAAAATGGGTGATAATCCAAGGAAGCGAATTTGTTTTCATGGAGTACCCCGCAATGAAATCCGATCCCCATCCCTCTTTAAATCCGCTCACCAGATCATCTATGTTTCCATCCAATTTCTCAACATCAACCAAATTACATGGGGTCTTCAAATCGAATAACTCTGTGATATAATCCATTTCGTTCCCCTCTACTCAATCCGTACTCTCTCAGACAGCAACCTCTCCATCCTCTGCATCTGCTCAAACTCTCCCATATCCAAAAATGAGTTCTCACTTATCGGATACATGCCTATCGACTCACCCTTTTCCATCAATACCTCGATCAAATCCGTCATATGGAAAAAAGTATCCTCCGGAATATATGAAAGCAACTCCGGATCAAGAACATACATTCCTGTATTGATCAGATTAGAATACGATGGTTTTTCTTCTATAGACCGTACAGAACCATCCTCACCCACATGCAGTATTCCATAAGGCATAACGGTCTCCTTTACAGACGATACTATCGTCATACGGTTTTTCGCCGATTTATGTTCCTGTAGTAATTGATCATATTCTGCCAGGATCAACGTGTCACAGTTTGTCACTATCACCGGTTCATCAAACGAGTCTCCTATCAGGCGAATCCCCCCTGCTGTTCCCAATGGCTTATCCTCATCGATAAAATGAACACGATAATCAGGGGAAAGATCATAAAAATATGATCTTATCATCTCCTTTCGATAGTTTACTATCAAATAAAAATCCTCAGCACCATACGATGCAAACCGATTCATTATGCGTTCAAGAATAGGCACCTCATCGATAGGAATCAAAGGTTTGGGTAGAATCTTTGTATAAGGATACAGTCTTGTTCCTTCGCCTCCCGCCATTATAATGACAGCTGTTTTCTTCAGTGCATCACTGGTTTCTCTCTGTTTCTTTCTGGGGATATATATATCAACTATATGACCTTCATCATCGACAATCGGAAGAGACGTAATCTTGTTTTTTATCAATACATCGCTTGCGTTATCTCTGTTTTTCTGTTCAACAAATCGAACTCCTGCCTGCATCGCCTGATCAACAGTAGTCCGCACATCACCGGAGCGAAGAATCCATCTGCGGATATCTCCATCCGAAAGGCTACCTATCAGTCGATCCTCAGAATCAACAATATAAAGAACACCACCGGCATTCTCATCCAGCCTTTGCATCGCATCAACAATAAGCATATCCTGTTTTGCAATATACTTTGATGTTTTTTTCATCTCTCACGCGCCTTCCTTTGACAACATCCTTTTTTCATATTCTTTCATAATCCGTACAAACGCCCCTGATGAATCAAGCATAATATCCGCACGTCGTTTTGCACTCTCTGCCATTTTCTCATGGTACTCAGCATCCTCCATATGATGTAGGATCTCTTTTTGCATTGACTCATAATCCGGAACACCAAACTCTTCTCCAGTGTTGACATACACATCACCATACGCTATAGTGACAACCGGTACACTCTTGGACATGGCTTCTACACAGGATGTCCCGCCTCCCATTCTCCTGGGATTCACATACAGAAAACAGTGATCCAGATAAGCTAGCGGATCCGTTACTGTTCCCGGACAAATTATACGTGAAAACATCTCTCCTGCCCATTTTTCCAATCTGGGTAACAAGTGTTCCACATCCCCAAGTAATAACAAATACAGCCCCCTCTCCAAACACGGGATGATCATTTTTATATATTTCTCATTTATCTCTGTCGATAGTCTACCTCCTACCGCTACAGCGATATCACCTTCCTGGGGCAATCCGAGTTCCTCACGCCCTTTATCCATCATTTGTTCAGCCAAATGGCTTGTGAACACATCCGAAATAATATGATCCTCAGGCAATCCCCTATACTTTAGAAATCTCCTATCGTAATCATTGATTGGTCGACCAATCTGCTGATAACTTACGAATGTTCGAGTTAGTTTTGATGGTGCCAAAGAAATATTCAAAACAGGAACCATAGAATCAAATAGTTCTTCATAGAATCCACCACCTACGACGACAATCTGATACGGCTTGTTCTGTTTTACCAGATCTACCATAGCCCTAGCTTCTTCAAATGAAGGCAACCGATTCTCCATCTGTATAAAAGGAATACTCACAGATTCATATTTAACCTCTTCTGCATCCAAGTATTGATCCAAGTAGTTCCCACGTCCCAAATTGCGCATCAAAACCAGATGATCCCAGGGGACCGCCGTTCCGGAGTTTATCAAAAGAACATCCTTGCCCATATCCTCCATCAGTATTTTGCATCGATCAAGAGTCGTTTTGGTCGGTCCATGCTGAATCTTCAAAAGCTGATCCGTTATTACAAGTACAAAATCATAGTTTCTTTCACTGGAAGGTATCCATTGCAATTCATCTTCTATCTTCTCACGATATGTAGCTATTATGCGTTTATATACATCATCCAACAAATCTTCAACTCGATCCGTCAGCTCATACTCAGGATTAGAAAAAAACAGATGTTGAACCTGACTCATCACAAAGTACAATTCCTCTACTGAAAAATCCGAATCCAACACTTCCATCAGAAGCTTTTCTATGTAGCCGGTATCCGAAGAAAGCATATGAAGCCACGACAAAACAAACACTCGTATTCGTACATCGCTCAGATCACATTTCTCAAAAGCCTGAAGAATACTGTCCATACCTATCTCGCGTACGTTTGCTTCGATTCCCATCCATTCGGTCACTACCTCTCTCCTAAGCTGTGCCTTTTCATCATCGGATAGCTTTTCTAAACCTCGAAGCATCTGTAATCCGTTTTCAATCGTTTCCTGAATATGCATCTTTTTCCCCTTTAAATTATCATCTATTTTTTGTTATTATTATCAAATTCTCTTTACAATAAAAAATGAGTGTGTTAATATGTATCTGTTAACTGTTAAAAACTATTAGATATGACACCCTATGAATAAGGTCCCATATCGGAATGGTGGAATTCATGATTGATATTCTCTTTCGAGACACACAGGAGGCTATAGCCCTTAACATCAAAAACGCAATTGAGAATAAAGGCAAATATCATGTCCGTTTAGTCCCCTATCAAAAGGAATCCTTTCCCGGCTATGTTCGTAAAACATCCGCTGTAGACACTCAGCTAATTATATCATTAGAAATGAATGGATTTACTTCCATCGACAGTGATGCTACACCCTTTTTTAACCATCTTCCTATGAATATTCTGGTAATCATGGACGGTTGGCCGAGTCTTTATGATGAAATCCTAAAAAAACGACTCAATTATACAATATACTTTTTGCATACCGATCCGAATGCAGTCGCCTATATTAAACACGTATATCCACACATTCACACGGTAGATCTGCTTTCAGATTCGGAAGCTCTTCATGATTATCTCGACTCTATGGACTGGAGATACCCATATTGTGAATAATGGGTCAAACACTAAACACCGTATCCAACACCTTTTTTAACTGTATGGAATAGTCGAATCTCTTCACTGCTTCGTGACCGTTTTTCGCAATCTCTTTTCTCTCATCTTCATGTTCCAAATAATACTCACACTTTTCAACCGCATCCTGTATGCTTTCATAACATACAAAATCAACACCGGGTTCAAAGTTCTCAACCAATTCTTCCTGCCAATTTGATAGGAGAAACCCTCCTGCACCCATTATATCAAGCGCTCGAAGAGATATTCCTTTAGGTATCTGTCTGGCCGTGATGTTTAGATTTATTTTACTGACCTTAAACATCTTAAACATATCCTCATTGTATGAGAGCGGACCTGAGTATACAGCACCTTGGATCTCCGGATACTCCTGATAACTGAAATACTTAACGTGAAACCGACGTCCAAGTTCTGATAAAATCATTATTCTGTCAGAACGACTGACTTTTTTTGACACCATCCGGCAAAACCACTCACTAAACGTATCAGCGTCACACGGCTGTATTGTCCCATTATTCTCTAATTCGAGCTGTATTTCCTCAATGATTTTTCCGGAAAGAATCGGTTTGATCAAATCCGCCCCATATATGCACTGCTGCGAACTTACCAAGGCATCCAAAAAACCAACCTTGTATGCCGACAATGCGGCAGATAGATCTTCAAACAGTGAGTCATACATCGAGCCAAGAAAGGATACCTCATTTCCCAATCTGGCTTCATCTGCATCAGTCGGTATAAGGCTTTCCAAACGTGAAATATTGACAGCTAACTGATGATGATAGACATGAGGAAGTCCCATTTGTCTATATTTTTCATATTCATTTTTGTCAAATATAAACACGTGACTTGTTGGATACATGGCCCACTGTCTGATATCATAAGCAATTGGACAGTCATAAACCCATGCGATATAAGGTACCCCCACTCTATGACAGACCTCCGCAACCAAAGGCCAAAAATTCCATGAAATTACGCCATCATAGGCGCCTTTCCTTAAAACCTTTTCAAAGTTTCTGTCAAAATATGCATCCTCCTGGATCACATCAAACTGATACATAAACCGGCCTATCTCTACTCCGGATTTTTCCAGTGCCAACTCAAGATCAGTCTGACTAAATGACTTCCATTCAAAAGCTAATAGTTTAATGATTGGCACCTCCTTATCGATTTAGGCATCGCAATAAGCCCTGTTTAGCCGGTTCATATTCACCTGCTTTTTTATACAATTCTATCGCCTTAGAAATATTACCCCTACCTTCCTCAATCACACCGGCATTATAAAAGGCTTTAAACGAATTTGTCCCCACAGAGCTGTCAAAATCAAGTGTTGTACAACGGATAAACTCTTTTGAAGCCAAATCAAAAAAACCATTATTCATGTGGATCAACCCCATCAAAAACAGATAATCAGCCCGATCCCGAAGTTCTTCATAAACCGCCTCCAAAGACAGTGCTTTTTCATATTCCTGAAGTTCCAAAAGAGTATACCCATAACCTATAATGAGGTCGCGAACCCAAAACTGATCCGGATCCAAGTCGCAAGCAAGCGCTTTTTCATAAAAACAAATTGACTTATGAATCCCCTCTGAAACATATATACTCTTAGCCATTTGATACAGCAACAATGCCGAATCCGGATTTCTCTCAAGTCTTTTCTTAAGTAAAGACACATTCCTGGCGGCCTTTTTTCTTCGGATTTCATCAGCACCGGCATATCCCACATGCTCAAATAGCAATCCTGTGTCGTATCCACTTACTCTTTCGGTCGCTTCTGATTCCGAGTCAACACCTAATGTTGTCACTTCAACATCAAACACGCTCCCGCCTATCACCTGTTCATGAACCAATCCCTCAAAATGGAATAACCTTCTATCAAACGAACGAGTACATTCCGTAATTCTTTCCTGAATACTTCCGTTTTTATCTAGAATATTGTTTTTTATATGTATCTCCCCTACAGCATTTCCATACTTATATACACTGTATAGAAACTGCTCGACATCTCCTTCCAAATAAAACTCATCACTATCAACAACTAGCACTTTATCAAAGGATGCTTTTCGAATTGAATAATTACGAGCTGCAGAAAAATCATCAATCCAGGTAAACTCGTACACAGAATCCGTATACTCCCTCGCCATACGCAGGGTATCGTCCATCGATCCTGTGTCAACTACGACAAGTTCAAATCCAAACGGCTTTAAACTTGCCAAACTCTTCTGCAAAAGCTCGGATTCATCTCTGGTGATATAGCATACGGAAATCGACTCTGTCATCGCGTTTTCAATACCTCAAAAGAAATAACTTGTTAATCATTCCCAATTTCATATTTTACCATAAATCCATCCAATAATCAACCTCAATGTATTCAGCTCTGTACTCCTCGGATCATATCAAGCAATCTCTGATTCAGCTGGATTGCCTCTCCCAGTTTTTGTGTACAGCGTTCTTCATTATCCAGTATTTCACGAATATAATTCTCGGCATCAGTTTGAAAAAATGTCTTTTCAAAAAAGCCATCAATTAACTGTTGATAACATGGCGTCATTTTAGCATAATCCCACCATATCATCTCAATAGGATGGTGAAACTTCTTTGTCTCCCATGGTTTATCTCCCGTAAAATGGATTATATAAGAATTCTCCTTGACATGTTCATAAGAAAACCCTGATTTATGAGCTAAACCTGCAAAACAATCGTATTTTCTAGCATCAGCGTATTTGACCTGATCCCAATGAACCCAGTTCAGGATATCCTGATCCGGTGCTGCCATCTCATAATTCCAAACCTCAAAAGCTTCCACATAATTATCAAAACTGTACTCTTTACGGAGTGATTGGATATTCATAAGAAGAACACCCGAGTTAAAATACTTAAATCCCATCTCAAAATACTTTCCGAGCATTTCAAGTTTTTTGGGATTATGGTCACGGTATGTATCCACATCTCCACCGGTATTATCGCAAACGATCAGGTTTTTCCCCTCAAAATCCGAATGATAAAAACCACGAATATCCTTGTTTACAATTATATCCACATCCAAATACAGTATTCTATCTATCTCCTCAGGCAATCGATCCATGAGTAAAAGCCGATAGTACATTTCCACTGACCACATTATATTTCTGGGCAATCGATCACTGATAATCTCTGGCTGAATATACAACGGCTCTATCTCTATATCATAATCCTTCAGGCACTCATGTAAAAGATCAAAATCTTCTTGTTTTAGTTCATGATGGAGTATTAATGCCCGAATAGATTCTTCAGACGCATTGTTTTCACACAAAGAGGTTAACATAACAACCGTATACAACAAATACTTTCGATTTAAAGCAGTGGCAACGTTTATCATAGATCTATCTCCTTCATAATTGTTTATGGAAAAAGAGAGGCACCATTACAGTGCCTCTCCATCCATTTTTCTTATTATCATCAACCATTAAGCAACGAGAGCACTCCCTGTGTTGACTGATTTGCTGTAGCAAGCATCGATGTTGCTGCCTGCTGAAGGATGTTCTCCTTTGAGTATCTCGTCATCTCCTCAGCCATATCAGTATCACGAATTCGACTCTCTGCTGCCTGCAGGTTCTCTGCAGTGTTGTCATCCACCTTGATCGTATACTCAAGACGGTTCTGCTGAGCACCGAGCTTAGATCTCTTCTCAGATACAGTGTTGATCATACTATCTACAGTACTGATGTACACAGAAATAACTGATCCTCTTGTGTCCGCCGTAACATCAATAGTCTCCCATGAAGTTTTGGAAATGCTAATCTTGATTCCCTGAGTTGCGTTAGCTCCTACCTGCAGATACTGACTGGTGTAGGTGCCATCCAACAGGTTCTTCTTGTTGAACTGAGTCGTTGTACTTACACGATTGAACTCTTCTGAAAGCTGATTAATCTCCTCCTGTATCTTATCAAAGTCCTTGGATGCTGAATCAAGTACGGCAGAGTTGGCCGCCTGTACTACCAGCTCACGAGTTCTCTGAAGGATCTGATGCTGAACATCGAGTGCTCCCTCAGCGGTCTGGATAGCCGAGATACCATCCTGTGCGTTATCCGAAGCTCTTGTAAGACCTCTTACCTGTGATCTCATTTTCTCTGAAATTGAAAGACCTGCTGCGTCATCTGCTGCCTTATTAACTCTGTAGCCTGATGCAAGCTTCTCTGTTGCTTTTGCAACATTACCGCCTACGATTCCTAACTGTCTGTTTGCGTTCATTGAAGTGATATTGTGCTGTACTACCATAATGATTACCTCTCTTTTCTTTCTCTCACAATCCTTGTGAGTGGAATTGGTTTATTTTTTGTTATCTTATTATCTTACCGGTATTAGAAGCATTCCCTTGCTCCTTACACCATATATATCGGAGTGGTTAGAAAATACTTAACCCCTAATCTGATATTTTTTTATATTACATATATTCATTGATAAAAACCTTCCTATATCTGTGGTAATTCTCATTCAGATACTGAACATCATTATCATGAAAACACCACGGTTTATCCATATGCGGAACTACTACTTTATAACCTTTTCTCTGAAACTCCATGCTCTGTGAGCAGTCATAAAAGTGCCACCCGTCAAAGATATCTTCTCTCCACGGGATATCATATTGCGTAGCCAGCAAACAACCATCCGCAACCTGTACTTCAAAAAACTCCTCCGAAAAATCTCCTATCAAAGCATCCTTTGCGGAGAATACAGTATCAGCATATACTCCGCCCACTCTTGTCTCCGTATCTCCATCCCACATGATACCGCTATCCGGAAGTGTCGGTGTTCCGACCATCCCGATCATCCCGATAGATTCATTACTTTTAAAAAGCTCAATTACATCATATAGGAAGTTTTTGTTTCGAATCAGCACATCCTGATGAAGATACACCTTATATTTGGCATCTGTTGAGTTCATCCCTTCATTATAACCTGATGCCATACTCTTTGCATCAGTCACTATCAAAACTTCTACTTCATATCCTGTAGGGACCTCCAGATTCCGGATATGCAATTCGCACTCCGATGAGTATACACTATCATTCGAGCACATGATAAAACTAATCTTTTTGTCATTGTATTCTGATATCATTAAACCTCACCATCCTCGCATGATTATAGAAATCTTCCTTATACTCGGACACTTTGATCATTTTTTCAAAATAACTTCCGAATACTTGCTGCATTTTTCCCTCATCTGCATAGTTTACATGTATGATATCATAAACCATATAGGGAGATATCTGTTCTTTCTCCAAAAAAGAAAACACTTCACTTATATTTTCATCCGATAATCCGAATTCTACTCTCCGTAAATACAGCTTAACTTGCATAAAAATGTCTACCAAACGCTGCGCTGAATCGTAGGTCTCATATACCGGATGCTTCCATCCGTTATCCTTTTCCTGTTGACATATCAGCAGAACACGTAAAAGCACATACTCCTCCACACTATGACAGTGTTTTATGCTATAGTCTACCGCAGATTCTATATCCCCATCATCTATCGATTTATCTACTATTTCATTGATCGATATCTGCATTATATATCCTCCACATGAATCATTTTAATTCAAAGAGAGCGATCCCGAAGGATCGCCCTCTCGTACGTAACATCTTATGCTCGGATAAATTATCCAAGTAAGGACAGAACGCCCTGATTTGACTGGTTGGCCTGAGCAAGCATTGATGTAGCAGCCTGCTGAAGGATGTTCTCCTTGGAGAATCTTGTCATCTCCTCAGCCATATCAGTATCACGGATTCGGCTCTCTGCTGCCTGCAGGTTCTCTGCCGTATTGTCATCCACCTTGATGGTGTACTCAAGACGGTTCTGCTGAGCACCGAGCTTAGATCTCTTCTCAGATACTGTGTTGATCATGCTATCAACTGTGCTAATGTACTCAGAAATAACTGATCCCTTTGTGTTTGTTGTAACATCAATAGTCTCCCATGAAGTTTTGGAGATGTTGATCTTGATTCCCTGAGTTGCGTTAGCTCCTACCTGCAGATACTGACTAGTATAGGTGCCATCCAGCAAGTTCTTCTTGTTGAACTGAGTCGTTGTACTTACACGATTGAACTCTTCTGAAAGCTGATTGATCTCCTCCTGGATCTTATCAAAGTCCTTGGATGCTGAATCAAGTACGGCAGAGTTAGCTGCCTGTACTACCAGCTCACGAGTTCTCTGAAGGATCTGATGCTGAACATCAAGTGCTCCCTCAGCGGTCTGGATAGCTGAAATACCATCCTGCGCGTTGTCTGATGCACGTGTAAGACCACGTACCTGTGAACGCATCTTCTCAGAAATCGAAAGACCTGCTGCGTCATCTGCTGCTTTGTTAACTCTGTAACCTGATGCAAGCTTCTCTGTAGCCTTTGCTACGTTTCCGCCTACGATGCCAAGCTGTCTGTTGGCGTTCATTGATGTGATGTTGTGCTGTACTACCATAATAATACCTCCTTGTATTTTCCTGCAAATCCTTTTGCAGGGTGCATTGTTTTTGACACCATATATATCGGTGCCATGTTTTTATTACTTAACCCCATTTTACAAAATTTTTCGAAAAATTTCAAGTTTTTTTATTATTTTTTAAAAAATAACGATTTTACGTCACTTTTGGAAGCAATTCATATCTCAGAATATCTGCCATATATAGATAATCCCCCCTGTCAGCCGCATCAAACAAAGGGTTAATCCACTGAGCTGCGCCTTCGACCCCCGCCAAACCAGCAGCATTTGCCAGAAACAATTCCATTCCATTCTGTGGTTCATCTGAGTAAAGCAAACTGCACATTTCTTCTATCATATCATACATCATCCATCTCGCCTCGCAATCCCTCTATTATTTCTCCAAAAACCAACTTCGCCTTTTCGAATCGCTCTTCTCTCGTGTTTTCGGTTAAACTCTTCATAAATCCCCTCACCAAGGAAAACACTTTGTAATCCTTACACTTATTTCCGTAAAATGCATCTTCATATGATATCTTTTGAATATCATCAAACTCTTCCAAAGACTTACAATATCGATCCATCATTTGATCGTATTCCTCATCAGAAATGCGCACACTAGGATCCGAAAATGCTTTAGTCCAGTCCTCCTCAGGTTCCTTTAGATAGCTGATCACCTTCTCAAGGGTCATTTGAGGCATCCCCTGTATCTTTGCTCCCCCCTCGGTAGCATCTATATAACGTCCCCATTTATCACTCTCAGCTATGATTTCTATCCACTGTTTCATCTGAAGCCAATCACCACGCGAATACACCACTCCGCCATTGTACCCTTCAACAACCTCATGATCAAACTTTTCAAAGTCATCCTCGACAACACATGCGTGGCTCTTTTTATCCTCTGAATACGCTAAATCCATTCCTATAAAGACAATTTGATTAGCTCCCAAACTGACCGCTGTAGCAATCCCCATACTGCTCACTCCGTATTCCAAAGGGAACAAACCCTCATCACCTCCCATGGCTCCACGGATTGCACGAGTATATGCATTGGATTCTGTGCACCAAATCAGGTTTTCTTTAGCCATATCGAGAATTTCAGGTCGCGAGCTGGCAATCACGACCATCGGAATATCCCATTCATCCGGATCACCGAAAACCTCCAAAGGCTTTAACACGTCAACCGTACACACAATATGAGGTCGTATTCCTCTTTCCTTTAAAGCCATATATGCAGTATCCAAACATAGAATACATGCTTTATTACCTACATTTTTCAAAAGATCCACATTTTTATTTAATGACGGTCCCGCTCCAACTATTATGAAAGGAATACTTGGATCCCATACCTTCTGAAGTCTGCTTAACAGCATACTCCCTTTCATTTTAGGGACATTCTTCAAAATATTGGTTATCATTGTATCAGATATCGCAATCATAGATGCACGGAAACTAATCAGCTCCTTAATCTTCTTTGCTGACATATCTCTTATTGAATCTATTGTTTCATTCCATTCAGCCTGTTGATACCCCGGATGGACATAAAAATCCAAGTCTTCAAATGTATCCTCATTATATATACGATTCATCCATACCTCAATTCTGTCCACATCCGTGGAAATCTCGGTATTAGAGCACCCCTGTAGCTTCTTATACAGACGGCTGGTCTTGATCTTTTCAATGACTTCTTTGTCCGGCTCAAATACAAGTAAGTGATTCTTTAGTCTACTCGCCGCCTCAAGCGCAATCTGACAGTCTCCAATTCCAACAAGAATCAAACTTCCTGATCTCTTTGACAGATTTCGGTCACACCATACACTCGCAGCATACCTACCATCATACATGCTCCCAAGGTGGACTATCTTTCCGTCAGTTTCTATAACCGGAACCTTATGTCCATCCTTAGCCTGCTCTATAGTAACTTTCATGTGTTATCTCCTTATCTTTAAAAAGAGGAATCCCTTTAGGGTGATTCCTCTTCTCTCATTTGGTTTCATTTACAAAATACGAGTTTCCCGGCTTGTGAGAACCGGACATATTTTTTGCGTAAGACATAGCTGTTTGCTGACTTGCATTGGCTACTTTTAGCTTTTCTCGCTCCCCCTTCATGTAATTCTGAAATCTCTCATAATTCCTTTTTTCGACAACCTGAATCTTGGTACTTAAATCAGTTATCTCGTTTATCAGACTTTTCATCTCCTCAATCTCATTATGATAGGCTCCACGATTTACCGTCAACTCCTGCTCAAGCTTACGATAGAGATTATCAAATCCCGAATCTAGGTCATTCAACTCATCTATGCGTTTTCCCTTTTCCTCCGTAATCTCCGTAAAACGATCAACATTCATATCGTCACTTTTTAACAGTTCTTCCTGCTCTTCGGTATTTGAATACAATTTGGAGAGAATACTCTTTTTTTTCCGAAGAGACTCCACCATCATGTCCGCATATGTGTGATCAACCGATTTTGACATTATCGCATCTCCCTATTTCATCCTGGCCAATTTCATTACTTCTTTCCACGTATCACGCATTTCTCGAATATATTTTAGTGCTTCCTCGAGAGGCTCCAAATCTTTATGGATGTTTGCTTCGACCAGTTTTCGATAAATGTAGTCGTATACTCTTTCAAAATCCTCCCAAACAGGATATTTACGGTCTAGCGTTACACGAAATTCGGTAATAATATCTTGCGCTCGCTTGATGTTTTCATGCGCTTTTTGAATGTCTTTTTTTTCTATCGCCATTTTAGCCAAATTGCAAAACTTGATAGCCCCTTCATAGAGCATCAATGTCAGCTCAGCTGGTGTAGCGGTAAGAATCGCATTACGTTGATAATCGCTCATTCTGTTCTGATTCATATGCAGATATCTCCCATTCTTAATCAATAATATCCATCCGCTACAGTTTTGCAGCGGATGGACATCTTAAATTGTGTCATTTCATCAACTCAACCCAAGCATTCCGGACAACTGGCTCTGCTGCGACTGCATCTTAGCCATTGCCGACTCCATCGCAGCAAACTTCTTATAGTACGCTTCTTCCATAGCAGCCATCTTGTCATCCCACGCCTTGAGATCCTTCTTGTATTGCTCTAGATCCTTATCCATCTGCTTGTCATCGTAGAATGTTAATCCACTGCTATACTCAGTAGCCTTCATACGATTGAACAAATCAGACCTAAGTCCCTCAAAAATATTTGTCAAAGCTGCTATAGTATCTTCAGGATTCTCAGAAAGAGCTTTTTTTAATTTGTCTTCCTGCCCGGAAAACTCACTGTCATCCTCATCCCCGAAGATATGAAGTAGACCACCCTCACGATAGTTTGTGGATGTAGTGATACCAAAGGATGAAAGGGAATAATTCTTTCCGTTAACCTGCGTTGTCATCATCATTGCAGATCTCATCCCGGACATGATTCCTTCAAGCTTCGTATCCCGACGAAACAGAGAATCTTTTATCTTTTTCTCCCATTCCTCTACTTCGTCGTCAGAAAGAGCTCTCTTCTCTTCGGAGGTCAAAGGCTCATATCCCTTTGAAGAAGCCGCATTGTACTTCTCATTCATCTCCTTCATGAGATCATTGTACTCTTTGAGTGCATTCTTGATATTGTTGTATGCTGCATCAATATCGTTGCTGACAGAAAAGTTGATAGATTTTCCTTCTGCAGTTACATCTGTAAGATTGATGTTCAGTCCGTTTGCGCTTACCGTCGATGATGAAGATGTAAGGTCTGCACCGTTAAGAATGATATGACTATCTGAAGCTCCCTTCAATGCCATATCAGTAGGTGCTCCGGTTGTCGTGTACTTTAACGAACCATCATTCTTTTCCGGATCCTCAACATAGGAAACATTTCCGAGCCCCAATACATTCAGAGTCTTTCCGTCACCACCGTCATCAATAGAGAATGCATTACTGACTCCAGTTTCCTTGCTGCTGAAGAAAAACTTTTTCTGTGTGGTATCATAATTTGCATTGATGCCTGCATCACTGGCAGCTTTGAGAAAATCATCAACCTTCGTATTTTCCGTAACTGTAAGTGTTACCGCATCCTTTCCTTCAGACTTGAATGTAATCGTCTTTCCGAGTAGCGCGTTCGCGGTCTCGTTTTCACCCAATCCTATTTCAGAAAGGTTCTGTTTTGTGGATGTAATTGAGGTCTTACCACTGGTCAAAAACTGAGCAGATGCTATGGACTTAATCTCCATAGTATAGTTTCCGGTAACCGCATTTGTTCCTGCATCAATGGTAGCCTTTGTTTCATCGGAAACCTTTGCTTTTTTTACAGAATACGCAGCTGACATTCTCATCTTACTGACGGTTCCGTTGTAAAACGTAGTTAGTTTTTTGTTTAATTCCTTCCACGCATCCTGTTTCCACTCGAGCTTTTGCTTCGCACCACTGGTTTTCTTTTTTTTCAGGCTCTGAGCGCTCATAAGCTGACCTACGAGAGCCTCTGTGTCCATACCGGTGATCAGACCGCTAAGTCTCATTGGCATACGCTCACCCCCTTATCGCTTCTCGTCGACGAGGATTCCGGCCATCTCCCACATCTTCTGGAGCATATCGAGTGATTTCTCCGGCGGGATCTCGCGGATAACCTTGTCAGTGTCCTTGTCAATAACCTTGATTGACACGCGGTTTGTCTCCTTGTGATAGGAGTACTCACAACGTGTTCTCTCCATCGTTCTGTTGGCTCTGTTTGTAGCCTCCTTGATTGATGCCTCGGACGCGATTCTCTCACGTTCCTCTTTGGCTCTGTCCTCCTGACTTTTCCCCTGATTACCACCCTCTCCTGCGTTCTCTTTCATAACTACAGGAACAGGTGTAGCTGATTTCGCACCGCTCTCAGTTACCTGATACGCCGAACTGTACGAATCATACTCCTGTGGTTTTGGGCGATTTTCACGGCTGGCATAGTCAGAACCAATTCCTTCGATTGCTTCTTTTCCCATGATCAACACCTCCATGTGTTTTGTTATGCCTTCACTGACGAAAGAAACACCCCTGCCCGGATGCTCCCATTCATGACATCCGTGTCGGAAGGCACTTAATTTACGTTACATTCATGAAGTCACTATACACAAAAACATCATGATAGCTATAGACTTCATTCTTTATATCGTCACAAAAAGAGATAAGTTAACCCCTTTTTGAAACTTTTTTATCCGAGCAGGTCAGAAAGAGCTTTCGGGTCCTTGATATCGGCCGCGGTAGCGTTTGCTTCCTGGATCTGCTTGTAGATCTCCTGACGATATATCGGTACACTCTTAGGCGCATTGATTCCGAGCTTCACCTGATCACCCTTCACCTCGAGCACCGTAACTTCTACGTTATCATTTATGATGATGGATTCGTTTACTTTTCTTGCTAATGCTAACATATGCTATCTCTCCTATCCGAAGCGCACACGTACATTTCATATGGCGCTCCATATATATCGAAGAACACATCCCTATGGATGGATCAGTTTATACTCCTGCTTCCTCATTCTTTTTCTTGAACAAGTCATACACCATGTATTTCACCTCATAGTCATCGTTTTCCGCGATGATCTGAGCTCCTTTTCTGGTGTCTGCATTTATTACGATAGGAGCCTTGAGATTTACACTCATCTTTGTAATATCCTCAGGAACTGTCATTGTGAGGAGAATTACCAAGTTTTCCTCATTGAGTTCTCCGATATTTCTAAGCAGCTCATCCTCTACTGTCGGATTGTACTCTTCTTTTACAAGCCATGGTTTGATGACCGGTAGAGCGAGTGTCGGCTCATCACAGCTCTGGAACCAGGAGATGTTTGAATCCTCCTTCTCCTCATCGTAAAGAATTGTATACTTTTTGTACTGCTCGAGTCCGATCAAACCTCTGTCAAGATGGATGATCTTCTCCTCAGGTAAATCAATCTCACCGAAAAACTTTGTCTGTACTTTCATAGTGTCCTCCTTATGTTATTGAAATAACCACGCAAAACCACAAGGATACCTTTACTCACCTCCCTGTGGTTATGCATATGTTGATTCACACTCCGGGATGTCTGCCCTGACATCCTCATATGTGTGTATTATACCATAATGTAAGGTACTTGCCAACTGTTTTTTAGATGAAATCAAGCAATGATTGCCCGAGCACCTTGCTCGTAGCATTCAGTGTGGCCTGATACAAAAGGTTACTCTCAGTGAAGTTGATATACGCCTCTCCGAGGTCGGCATCCTCATTGTCAGACTTTGCCTGATTGGTGTCTATCTCGAGCTCTTCGATCTTGTTTTTGGTCATCACCATACGGTTATAACGTGAACCGTGATCTGCAAGAGCTACATTGATCTTGTCCTTTGCTCCCTGAATAGTGGTGATCATAGCTCCGAGGCTCTTAACAAGTACTGATTTCTGCAGATCCATCTGAGTCTGCAGCTGACTCTTGAGCTCCGTAAGATCCGCGATCTCTTTTGCATTCGCTCCCTCATCGAGATCCTTGATCCTCTTCTCAACCTCGCTCATCCTTGCTTCGATTATATCGAGCTCATTACATGAGTTTTTGATATCCTCAATACTTCGGCCCGTTATGGTACCCACCGCCTTATAAGCCTCTGTGTTTACCTGGACTGTCTGGCTGAAGTTGATCTGGTACTGGATACCCTGAGGACGCGGCGTGAAGTTGTTAAAAAGATCAGTGTCGCTCAGGTTTTCACTATCGGCATTATATGCCCATGATTTACTGTTTGTCAGATCCTGCGCTTCACATACAAAATAATGCTCCGGCTTGATGTCATTCTTATCAAAACTTGTCTTCTGATAGCTGATAGCCAGGTCCGAACCTCCACGTATTACATCATAAATCTTATCTCCAAATACAAGCTCGCCTGTTTCCGGCACGAGATAAACCTCATTATCACCCGGGTTGAGGTGTTCATTATACTCTCCGGGTGTCGTACTTGGCGGTATGATTTTTTCATCATCTTCGACTTTTTTTATGGTTACCGCTTTCACATACTCAGTACCATTTTTATCTTTGAATACGATATACGGTCCTGTTACTGATGTTGCTGTTGATGCCGCTCCATTATTATCCAAGATGTTCACGGTAGCCGGCGAAGATGATCCATCGGCATTTGTCTTTTTAAAGTTCGTCACAAAAGAAGCTGCTTCTGTTGACGAATCCAAATCCTGATACGAAACCAGAATTCGGTTTGTAGACTGGAACTTCGGTGCTTCATTCGCATAGTCCTGTGCACTCTTATACCCGGCAGTACCCGGAGTTGTAGAAGTTCCGATCTCTGCCCTTCCATACACATAGTCATACTTCCTGATATCACTGACCTCGAGCTGCTCATGTATGGTGTAAAGGACATTTTCCTGCGCCTTGTCAAAAAGCAGCGGACTGTCGGTACGGAATCCTGTAAAAAGATAACGTCCAGCGTAGTCTGCATTCATATCCTGCTCGTAGATATACTGAGCGAACTGGTCGAGCTGCTTGTTTATGTCCTCACGGTCCTTTGCGTTCACGGTACCGGTAGCGGCCTGAGTTACGTACTCAACCATCGAATCCATAACCTTGTCGACATCCTTGATGGCTGTCTCGGTCGCATCCATCCACGAGGTCGCGTCCTCAATATTTTTCTTGAACTGCTCGATCTCGGCAAGAGTGGTCCTGTATTTCAGCGCCCTCACCGCGATGGTCGGATCGTCAGACGGACGCTGGATCTTTTTCTGTGTATTATACTGCTGAAGATATTTATCATACGCAACCTTATTCTTCTGCATGTTCATCATGGAGTTGGTACGCATCATTCCGTTCGTAACTCTCATAAATTTTCTCCTCGTATTATATAGTAGTAGTGTTTAGAGACCCTCTCCAAGGTCTTTATCACTTCCTCATACCCCTTTACCTTTGGATAGGTATGAGGTATGATGTTGGAGATGCTGTGGATTGGTTTTTGTCTCCTACCGCATAGACGGTTACAGAAAGGCTCCAACCACAGCCTCTTTGTTACAATGTTAATCAGTTAGATACCGCATGACGGTTTATGTAGAACGAGGTTACACGGACAGAGAGCCCTGTGGATCTTACAGCATCAAATACTACTTTCAAAGGAGGATCATAATTATGATCTACGTAGGTATCGATGTCGCAAAGGATAAGC
>JHWZ01000017.1 GCA_000687695.1 Lachnospiraceae bacterium P6B14
GGCTGCGCCTCTGCCCTCGTAGGTCCAGGCGCTACTGCGCACAGTGACTCTTGATCTGCGTGGCTGCATTATATCTGTGGCCGCCAGTTTGTCAACCCTGCGCTATGCGCACCGCGAAGCGGCTGCGGGGTTGACAAGCCTGGTGGCTCACAGATAAAGTCACGCCTAGGCAGATCAAGGGACACCTTTGCTTCCTGAAGGAACCAAAGCCTGAACATGAGAGGCTGGCGGAAGCGGAGCGGACGCCAGGCTTCCGTTGAAGAAGGCGTTGCGGAAAACTAAAAACTGTGGTATAGTATGATAGCAGTCAGTTCTTGACCGCATCATCGGGGAGATTTTACCCTGCTTATTCCTACAGTAAATTTACGCGGCCTTCGAAATAAGTATGGTTGACAATGCGTGATTTTGGCTGTATAATCAAGCAAAGGAAAAAGTTTTTGGAGGCGTTTTTTGCTTAATCAACTAGATTATTATAAGTATTTTGAAATAATCGACAAAGTCAAGACTGCGGAGCAAATTATTTTGCCCAAAGATGAGTATGCTCATGTTATAAGTGAGATAAATACAAATATGTCAGAGATGGACCGAACTAAAAATCTTGTCACTAAGCCTATTGGTGATTATTACTACACGATCATAAACTATGGTTATAATGATTATCGTATTATTGGAAAGCGTCCAATTATAGATGATATCGAAATTAAATGGGAGGATAACACATGAAAGAAAGCAAAAAAGAGCTTATGGCTCTTCTTCGTGAAATATACGACGACCATGATTTTGTCTGCGGGGCTATGAGTAATGCAGGTGGAGAAAATGGTTGGAAAAAAATGATTGAGTTTATCCGGTTTGCTAAACAGAATAATAAAGAGATTACATCAGATGATATCCTGGCGCTTTCGTTGGTTGTGGGTGACGAAACGGAGACAAAGTCTTCTCGTAGATCGTCTATAGTCGGAAAAGTGGCTGCGTTTTAATAATGAGTAATCGCTCGGAGTTATGAACGGCGCGGAGGGGTCAAAACCTCCGCGTCATTTTTTACAGAAAAGAAATAAATGGGTAGATAAGACAGATTTGACATACTTGACATAATTGACAGATTTGAGTTCTAATCTTTGTTGACTTTTTACCTTAAATAATGTATTATATTAGCGTTGTTTACTGAATTTTTACAGAAGGAGCAAAACACAATGAAACTTGATAAAATGGTGGGAGATCGTTTCAAGGAAAAACCGACCGACTGTGTGATCGACAGCCATGCGCTGATGATGCGCGGCGGTTACATGAAGGATATAGCAAAGGGCATTTACTCTCAGTATCCGCCTCTCAAAAGGATATGCCAGAAGATAGAGCGTATCATCCGTGAGGAGATGGATGCTATCGATGGACAGGAGGTTTTGTTTCCTGTTGTGATGAGCTCGAATATCTGGGAGGAGTCAGGCAGGTACGAGAGTATCGGTTCTGAGATGCTTCGTTTCACAGACAGAAACGGTGCAAAGATGCTTCTCGGTATGACACACGAAGAGGCAGCCGTTCATCTCGTAAGAGATTACGCAAACAGCTATCAGAACTATCCGTTTATGATATACCAGATCCAGACGAAGTTCCGCGACGAGGCGAGACCTCGTGCCGGTCTTATCCGCGTGCGCGAGTTCACCATGAAGGATGCGTATTCCTTCCATACTTCACAGGAGGATCTCGAGGAGTACTATCAGGTGGTATACGAGGCATACAACCGCATCTTCGCGAGAGCGGGAGTGCCGGAGGTCATCACCGTAAAATCAGACTCCGGAATGATGGGAGGTTCGGTTGCGCATGAGTACATGCTCCTCACTCCGGTTGGAGAGGACTCGCTTGCGATTTGTGACGAGTGTGATTTCAGAGCCAACATGGAGGCTGCCGAGTCGATCATAAAGAACGAGAAAAATGGTCCGGACGAGCCGCTTACCAAGGTTCACACGCCTGGTAAGCAGACCATCGAGGATGTCTGCGAGTTTTTAAAGACGCCGGTCGAGCAGTCATGTAAGGCGGTAATGTATCAGAAAAACATGGATGACGAATACGTCGTTGTATTCCTCCGTGGTGATCTCGATGTGAACGAAACTAAGCTTACAAACTATCTCGGTGAGGATGTACATCCTGCCGAGGTGACTCCGGAAAGCGGACTTCACGCAGGTTATACCGGTCCGGTTAATCTGACGATCTCCGGTAAACCGACTGTGATCTATGACAAGTCGCTCCAGGGAACAAACAATCTCTCATGCGGAGCAAACGAGGATGAGTATCACTACACCGGTCTTTGCATGGAGCGTGATATCCCTGATGCAGAGTATGTGGATGTGGCAAAGATCACAGAGGGTGGAATCTGCCCGAAGTGCGGTAAGCCTGCCATAAAGATATCAAGAGGAATCGAGGTTGGAAATATCTTCCAGCTCGGAACCAAATATACAAAGTCGATGAACATGACATACCTCGATGCAGAGGGTCAGACACAGACTCCGATCATGGGTTGTTACGGTATCGGTGTCGGTCGTCTCGCAGCTTCCGTCTGTGAGGCTCATCACGATGAATACGGACCGATCTGGCCGATCACGATCGCTCCGTGGCAGGTACATCTGTGTGCCCTCAGAGTTGATGATCAGGCGACACGCGAGTTCGCCGATAATCTTTACGATGAACTTCAGAAAAAGGGCGTCGAGGTCATCTACGATGATCGTAAAGCTCGTCCTGGTGTTATGTTCTCAGACGCTGATCTCCTCGGCGTACCGATCCGACTCGTAGTCAGCCCGCGTAACATGGAAGAGTCGGTAGTTGAGCTGTCGACCCGTGATAAATCAGTTCAGGAGAAGGTGTCACTCGACGGAGTAGTAGCAAGAGTAGAGGCTTTGATCAAAGAGCTTACTGATGCAATAGAAGCGAAGAAATGATCAATGACTATATAAATAAAACGAGCTATTTGATCGTGTCAAATAGCTCGTTTTTAATTATCTGTTTTTTGAAGTTTTGATCGCTCGCTGACAGAAGGTTTCCTGCGCGCCTATCGCTTTTTTGCCGCGCATATCGATCTTCTCATATGTTCCGTCCGGCTGCATGATACGAGCTTTCTTGGTATCTGACAGCTGGACTTTTAATATGTCTATAACATCCTCTTTGAGGACAGGATCCTCTACAGGGAACAGAATCTCGACGCGCTTGTCAAGGTTTCTCGGCATCCAGTCGGCGCTGCCCATAAAGATCTCAGGTGAGCCGTCATTCTCAAAATAGAATATACGCGAATGCTCGAGGAATGTACCGACTATGGAGCGTACCGTTATATTCTCACTCATTCCAGGTATCCCTGCCTTCAGACAGCATATACCGCGGATGATAAGGTCTATTTTTACTCCCTGTGCTGAAGCTCTATACAGGGCTTCTATAACCTCCTTGTCGCAAAGGGAGTTCATCTTCGCTACGATACGGCCGGTTCTGCCGCGTTTAGCATTCATCGACTCACGTTCTATGAGCTCGAGGAATTTGTCGCGGAGCCACTGAGGAGCGAGCGTAAGCTTGTTCCAGCCGAGAGGTTCTGAGTATCCGGAAAGCATGTTAAAGACTGCCGTTGCGTCCTCACCGTAGCTTCGTTTGCAGGTAAGGAGTCCCATATCCGTATAGAGCTTCGCGGTAGAATCATTGTAGTTTCCTGTTCCTAAGTGGACATAACGGCGGATGCCGTCCTCCTCACGACGTACGACCAGGGTTATTTTTGAGTGAGTCTTTAATCCGACCAGACCATAGATAACGTGGCAACCGGCCTCCTCAAGCTTTCTCGCCCATACGATATTATTCTCCTCGTCAAAACGCGCCTTCAGCTCGACGAGCACCGAAACCTGCTTGCCGTTTTCGGCAGCGGCAGCGAGTGACGCGATGATGGGTGAGTGCGAGCTGACACGATACAGTGTCTGCTTGATCGCGAGCACATCCGGATCCTGTGAGGCTTCACGGATGAAACGAACCACCGGATCGAATGTCTCATACGGGTGATGAAGAAGTATATCATGCTCTCTGATCTGATCAAAGAGATCCTCGTCAGGTTTTAAATACTTCGGCTGCTGAGGAGTATATGGTTTGTCTTTCAGATGATCGAAACCATCGAAGTTGTATACCTTCATCAAAAATGTCAAGTCCAGCGGACCATTGATACGGTAGATAGCTTCCTCGTTGATCGGGAGTTCCTTTTTAAGCACCTTTAAAAGCTGCTTGTCAATACCGGACTCCACCTCGAGACGGATAGGCTCACCCCACTGGCGACGCTTTAACTGTCTCTCGATCTCTATCAAAAGATCTGCTGCCTCGTCCTCATCGAACGGCAGATCCGCATTTCTCATAACACGATAAGGTGTCGCGCACAGAACCTTATAGCCTGAAAACAGGCGATGAATATTTTTCTCTATGATCTGCTCCAAAAGGATAACAGTCGTACACTCATCCTCATCGGTAGGGATGGTAACGACTCTCGGCAGACCGGATGGTACCTGGACAGTAGCGAAGTCGACGGTATTTTTGTTCTGCTTGTCCTGTAAGAGGGCGCCGATGTTCAGATAACCCGTGCGGATCAGAGGGAACGGTCTCGATGTATCGACGGCCATCGGTGTGAGCACCGGGAAGACCTCCGAGCGGAAATACTTGTCAACATATGCCGACTGTTCCTCGTTCAGATCCTCGAAGTATGACACGATCTTCAATCCGTTTTTCTTTAAGAGCGGCAAAAATGAGCGATTGTAGGTAGTGTACTGACGCTCTACGAAATCATGTGTGTAAGAAAGGATAGCCTCGATCTGCTCGCGTGCGGTCATACCCGCGATGTCGAGTCCTTTGTAGCCTGCGTTTACCTGATCCTTTAGAGAAGCAACACGCACCATAAAAAACTCGTCAAGGTTTGACGACGTGATGCTAAGGAATTTCAGTCGTTCCATCAGGGGGATAGCAGAGTCTCGTGCCTCCTCCAGGATACGGACATCGAAATCAAGCCAGGATAACTCTCTGTTATTAAAACGCTCTGAATCTGTCATATAATCCCTCCGTACGATGTTGTCTGTTATTATTATAAATTACGTCCGGTCTTCTTTTGTACCAGTTTCGGACGTATACCGAATATCTCCTCGAATGCGCTTGCCTTGTCGTGGAAAAGTCCTTTTTCCAAGGTGATATCCTCCATCGTCTCCGCGGTGACCAAAAGGACATCTCCATCCAGAGTTACACCGATCTGCTTTATCTTGTGACGGTTACTCTTGTCAAGGACGTTTGCTATTTTTACTATAGCGTTAAGCTTGACGACGGTGATGTACTGCTCCTTTGAAATGTCTTCATTTAAAGCCATATAATCCGGAAAACGGTCCTCGTTATAGCGAATCATATTCGCGATCATCCTGCGTTCTCTGTCCGATATCCCGATGATCTCCGTATTCATCAGAATGTGATATGCGTTTTCGCGGGAATGTATGTCGCTGATAAATGATCCGATGTTGTGTAACAGCACTCCGATCTGTAAGAGAAGTCGTTCTCTTTTTCCGAGCCCGTGGAGCTTTTTAATCTTGTCAAAGATCTGTAATGAAAGTCTCTCGACCGTCTCGACGTGGTCGATATCACTGTGATATTTGGCAGCGATATTACGCGCATTCGAGATGATGTCCAAATTGAAATCGTGATCAGGAAGTATATGAAGGCGCTTCTCAGCGAACTCCGCAGCCATCGCATCGCAAAGATCGATGGGGGAGAGGATGAACTTGTTACAGTTCGCCATGATCGCTATTTTTCTGAGAATAAGTACCGTTGGCAGAACGAGCTTTAAGTTTTCAGGTGAAATACCCGTGAGTGATTTGACCTTGTTTAGGCTTTTACTTTTTATGATCCCGTCGAACTCGACCTTTTGATCTTTCATATAGTGATAAGCATCGGGGATCATTCCTCCGACAGCCACGATATGTTTTATCTTGACTCCTTCTAAGTGAAGTTTGAAAAAGCTTGTGATATCTTTCTCAATGTACTCGTCGATGAGCTCGTTGTAATCATACGCCTCGTCCTCCATCACCTGCAACAGTTCCTGGATTCGTGAGGAGCCTAAGAGCAGGTTTTCGGTAACCTGCAAAAGTCCTTTCTTGAAGAATGAAAGCTGCATCGAGCCCGCGCCTACATCGACGGTAAGTATACCGTCCGCACTAAGCGCGGAAAAGTTTGGCTCATTCATGGCCAGCGCTTTATAATACAAAAAGCGCGCCTCGCTGTTTGAGAGAATACGCGCATTATAGCCTGTCTGAATCCTGATCTGATCGAGCAGTACGAGCATGTTTTCAGCCTCGCGGATACCGCTGGTTCCGCAGACATCAGAAGAGTCGACACCGAACTCGCTCATGATACGTGTGAAGTCGTTTAGTGTGTCGCATATCTCTGTCATGCTCCTGTAGGAGATGTAGCCTGTCGAGTAGGTCTCCACACCGATGGCAAATTTGCGACGTACGTGGGTTAACTCCGTGATGCCTGTTTTCTTGGAAATCTCGTAGATCTTTAGTGCGAGTTCGGATGAACCGAGATTGATCGCGCCGAAGATGTGACCTGCCATAGACGACTCCTCCTGCTGAAGTTAGGATATTACTAATATTATAGCGTTTCTATGGGGTTACGTCAATAGAAAAGTAGAGCAGATATCATTTACCGATCGCCTTGCGAGCGAGCATGTCCGCATGGTCATTCCATTCGTCGCCGGAGTGCCCCTCGACCTTGACAAAATCTATGGAAAGACCATTCAGACGCATCTCCTGATAATAGTCCTTGTACACCCGGGTTCCTTCTTTTTTCGTCTTCCATGCTCCGGTGCACCAGTCCGCGATACCCTGGTAATCATGATAGATAACAAGATGATTTATCCCGCGAACACGAGCCTCCCTCATGGCCATCATGGATGCCATGACCTCACCCGATACGTTGCGCATGGTAGCGGCATCAGGGTTTGAACCTTTTTCCGATAACTCTATCAGTTTACCATCCGTAAAAAAGGCAACGCCCGCACCATACTCGCCGGTCTCATTATTGAAGCTTCCATCGACGTAGGCTATGGCCTCGCCGATTCCGGTAACCGGGTATCCCATACTATCCTCCAATCCTTTACGCCACTGCCGCTCCGGTCAGCATGAAGTAGAGCAGAACCGCGACACCAAGGATGATCCTATAGACACCAAACGCTTTGAAATCATGCTTTCTGATATAACCCATCATGAACTTGATAACAAAGAGCGATACGACGAAGGCAACTATCATTCCGACTCCGAGTGTGATATAGCCCATCATATCGAAATGAAGTCCGTGCTTAACTACCTTGAGAAGGCTCGCTCCGAACATGACCGGTATCGCCAGATAGAATGTAAACTCAGCTGCCGCGCTTCTCGCGATACCGAGAAGAAGAGCTCCTATGATGGTCGCTCCCGAACGTGATGTCCCCGGTACGACAGCAGCGAGAACCTGGAATATACCAATGATGATCGCGGATGAAAATCCGATATCCGCAACAGTCTTCATAACAGGGTTTCGTCCCTTGTTCCAAATCTCAACTATGATGAATAGAATACCGTAGATGATCAGCGCGCCTGCCACGACAAACGCGTTATAAAACAGCTCATCTATCATGTCGTCGATCGTGAATCCGACGATGGCAGCGGGGATGCTCGCTACCGCGATCTTTACCCAGAGCAAAAATACATCGGTCTTTATTATGCTCTCGCCTCTGGCTCTTTTTACGAATCTGAACGGCCACAGCTTCGACCAGAAGAGTATCACGACAGCCATGATCGCTCCCAATTGCACCACCACGAGGAACATTGACTGGAACTCCTCATCAGAGAATGACATGAACTGATTGACTAAGATCATATGCCCCGTAGAGCTCACCGGCAGCCACTCCGTGATGCCCTCGACGATTCCGAGAACCAAAGCAACGATTATATCAAATGCACCCATTTTTATATCCTTCCTTTCCAAACAATATAACTACTTTACCACACTTTAAAAATATTATCAAGAATATTTGCCAAAAACTCTTTCTTATGATATAATAATTTGGTATGCGTAAAAAGCACACGTTTTGGGGGATTGACGATGAATTCATTTTTGAAAAAATATATAGACCCGCTGGTGCCTATATGGGCGCTGGTGCCTCTTTTGTTGTGTTTTGCCCTGAATTGCGTTGTTTACTGGGTTACCATGGCACTCTGCGGTGACCTGCCTCACTACAATCTGACACTTCCGGTGGACGACAAAATCCCCGTCATAACGGGATGGATATTTATATATCTTTGCTATTGTTATGTGTTTTGGGCGTTGAGCTACTGCTACATCGCCAGGACTCTTCGAAAAAGACCGATTGACCTGTTCAGGTTTGTGGTCGCTGATATGATGAGCAGGATCATCTGCATGTTTTTCTTTATATTTTTGCCGACGACGAATGTGAGACCTGAGATTGTGGGAACCTCATTTGCCGATGAGCTCACAAGGTTTTTGTATTCGATCGATCAGCCGACGAATCTGTTTCCGTCGATCCACTGTCTGGTCAGCTGGCTTTGTTTCATCGGAATCAGAAAAGAAAAAAGTGTTCCGCTCGGAACCAAGATCTTTTCATGCGCATCGGCGATACTTATCATGTTGTCGACTCAGTTTTTGAAGCAGCATTACGTCGTAGATGTGCTCTCGGGAGTTCTGCTCGGTGAGCTGTGTTATATCATAGCCCAAAGACTATTCCTCCCGGTATTTATTACACGTTGGTACTCGAGACTGGTGAGGAAGATAGTGCCGGGCGCGAAGCTTCAGTAACGGATGAGGTGTTTGACGTGGAAAAGAAGAAAAACCTGTATAAAAATCTCTTCAACGTGGGATTTTTGCTTGCATTGCTCATACTGACAATGTGGCTTATCTTCAGAGACCAGGATATCGGACAGATATTCAAGCTTCTTTCGGATATACCGGTTGTATTTTTGGTAATATGCTTTTTCCTCGTTATATTCTTCGTATGTAGCGAGTCCGTCATCATCAAATACCTGATGAGTACGGTGAATATAAAGGTTCCGCTTTTAAACTGCATAAGATATTCCTTCGTGGGATTTTTTTATAGCTGCATCACACCGTCGGCGAGCGGCGGGCAGCCTATGCAGATATTTTACATGAAAAGGCAGAACATAGACATTGCGACAGCTACGATCATTCTGATGGTCGTAACGATAGAGTATAAGTTTGTACTCGTTGCCGTAGGTCTCGGGCTGGTCGCTTTCGGTCAGGGACTGCTTGCCACGATCGACGGAGAGGTCGTTTTCTTCCTCTATGTGGGAATCGTGCTGAATGTATTTTGCGTGGCGATCATGAGTATCCTCGTATTCATGCCGAACACTGCAAAGTTCGGAATCACAAAGGGATATGCATTGCTTAAAAAGCTCCACATCATGAAGGAGAAAAACAACCGTGCCGAGCGCCTCGAGCGTTCCATGGAAAAATACAAGCACGCGTCGGCATACTTAAAAGCAAACAAGCTTGCGGTGTTTAATACGACGCTCATAACATTTTTGCAGAGATTCTTTTTGTTCTTCATCACCTATATCGTTTATTTGGCGATGGGGAACTCCAAAGAAAACGCGATTACGATCACTCTTTTACAGGCGATCGTATCCATAGCGGTTGACATGCTTCCGCTACCCGGAGGTATGGGTATCAGTGAAAGACTGTATCTTTTGATATTCGCTCCGATATTCGGAGGAAGTACGGCGGCAGTTGCATCGATGATGGTCAGCCGAGGATTTTCATACTATGTGCTGGTTGTAGTCAGTGCAGTCATCGCGGTTATCACACATCTGACCGTGCGTGCGCCGGAGGATCCGAAGCCACGCATCCTGTTCAGACATCCGGACCGCACCAAAGCATCGAAAGACAAGATCCTAAACGGATCAGAGGATATATAAAAGGAGGGTTCCTAAACTATGATCGGAGTCTACAATCACTCTGTTATCGTGACTTATCTTGGAGTCGCGCTCGCGATAACGGGAATGGTGTTTTCGTTTAACGGGTATTTTGAATACGCGATACTTTGTCTCGCTTTGGCAGGTGCGTGTGATACCTTCGACGGAAAGATAGCGCGTGCCATGAAAAACAGAACCGAGGAGCAGATCATCTTCGGCGTCCAGATTGATTCTCTGTGCGACATGGTATGCTTCGGTGTAACTCCCGCGGTCCTCGCATACAACATGGGACTTCAGCGTCCGTGGGGCATTGCGGTGGAGATCGTATTTGTTCTGTGTGGAGCCATCCGTCTTGCTTATTTCAATGTGATGGAAGAGATGAAGAAAAAGGAACAGCCGAAAGAAGAGGGGGCCAAGTATTTCAGAGGGATGCCCATCACCACGATCACGATCATCTTTCCTGTGGTCTACCTTTTTGAGCCGTATGTAAAGCATGAGGTGTTTGTTCTCATATTGGCGGTCTGCATGCTTCTCACTGCATTTTTGTATGTATTTGATATACGCATCAAAAAGCCCGGCAACGCCGGTATCGCCGTTATGATGGTATTTGTCACGATCGTGATGCTTCGTGTATTACATATTTTCTGGTAAGGTGGAATAAATGGATTACATAGATCTCAATGGAAAAAAGATTATCGAGGAGACAGAGCAGGATCGTCTCTTGACATTTTTGTATACGAATAAGTTTGGAAGGATGCTGTTAAAGCCTTTGGTACAGCCCGGTATCTCAAAGCTGTCGGGGCGTATTTTGTCATCCTTCTTTTCACGTCATCTGGTGAATCCGTTCATCAAAAAAGAGAAGATAGATATGACGGATTTTCCGAAAAGAAAATACACGTCTTTTAATGACTTTTTTACGAGAAAGGTTACAGATGGGGCGCGTCCTGTTGATCCGGATCCGAACGCTCTTATCAGTCCCTGCGACTGTCGGGCGACGGTTTATCCCATCCTTTCCAACTCGAACTTTTCCATCAAGCATACAGAGTATACGCTTCGCTCGCTGCTTCACTCGAGGAGGCTCGCAGACCGTTTTCAGGGCGGCTATATCTACGTGCTCCGTTTGACGGTGTCTGATTATCATCGCTATGTTTATGCGGCATCGGGGCGTCAGTCAAAGCAGTATCGCATAGAGGGAAGCTTTCATACGGTCAATCCCGTGGCGAATGATTATCTGCCTATCTACAAGGAAAACACGCGTGAATACACGCTGATCCACACTGAGGAGTTCGGCGACGTTCTGCAGATGGAGGTCGGCGCACTGCTCGTTGGAAAGATAAAAAATCACAAGGACTCATGCTTCTGTGTTCGCGGTGAAGAAAAGGGATACTTTGAATACGGCGGGTCGACGATCATCGTCATCACCGAGCCGGGAGCGGTTACGCCACGAGAGGATCTCATCCTTAATACTAAAAACGGAATGGAGACACGGATCCTGCAGGGTCAGAGGATCAGCATGGCGTCTCCGAATGAGAAAAACCTGTAGCGTTCTTTTACCGCTTCTTCGTAAGCGTCCAGGATGAAATCACGTCCTGCCAAAGCTGAGACCAGCATAAGGAGAGTTGACTCCGGCAGGTGAAAGTTTGTGATCAGGGCATCAAGTATTTTGAACTTATAACCCGGATAGATAAAGATATCCGTATCGCCCTCGCCGGCGTGGAGGATACCGTTTTCATCCGTGGCGGATTCGATGGTTCTGCAGCTGGTTGTACCAACGCAGATGATTCGTCCGCCTTCTTTTTTTATTCTGTTGATCTTGTCAGCTTCCTCCGGCAGTATCTGGTACCATTCCGAATGCATATGATGTGCGGTCACGTCCGTAACCTTTACCGGACGGAATGTGCCGAGTCCTACATGGAGTGTTACGTCGGCGATCTCTACGCCCATATTTTTCACCTTGTCAAAAAGTTCCTCGGTGAAATGAAGTCCGGCCGTCGGGGCAGCAGCAGAGCCGTCGTATTTC
This sequence comes from Lachnospiraceae bacterium P6B14, assembly GCA_000687695.1. Classification (GTDB taxonomy): domain Bacteria; phylum Bacillota; class Clostridia; order Lachnospirales; family Lachnospiraceae; genus Eubacterium_F. The sequence goes on from JHWZ01000017.1 coordinate 11,989, forward strand.
GCATAGACGGTCTGGTAGCGGTTTCTGTCCGCGAGCTCATGGTGGATATACGGCGGGAGAGGAGTCTGACCGAGTACATCCAAAACCTCTTCAAATATCCCCTCATAGGTAAACTTTACAAGCCTGTTTCCGTCAGGGAGTACCTCGAGTATCTCTCCGCGAAGAGGAGCGTCCTCTCCCTCGCCTCCGAAGGAAACTCTGGCGCCGGGTCTCAGTTTTTTTCCGGGCTTAACGAGTGTCTCCCAAACATCACCCGACCTGCGCTTTAATAAAAATACTTCGACATGAGCGAGCGTATCGGGCTTTACCCCGAGGAGTCTCGCCGGTATAACACGGGTGTTGTTTCTGACCAGACAGTCGCCGGGGCTGAGATACTCACAGATGTCTTTAAATGATCGGTGCTCGATATTTTTATTGTTTTTATTCAGTACCATAAGTCGTGACGCGCTCCTGTCCGTAAGCGGATCCTGAGCTATCAGTTCTTCGGGTAGTTCATAGAAAAAATCGCTGGTTTTCATGTAATTCTCCGTTTCGATTGCAATTTATAAAACTAATAATACCTATAATCGAGTTTATTGTCAAATATGTTGTTGCAAAAGTGCCGATTTTGTGAGATAATCAATTGTCGGGAAATGATCACAATGATCACCGTTAGAGGAGATAGGAGAGTCATGGGAACGAAAGAGCGTAATGAGGGAATCGATCTTTTGAGGATCGTAGCGATGTTTTTGGTTATGATACTCCATACCCTGGGGCAGGGTGGACTTTTGGGAGTAAATGGAGATGTCGTCAACGGTCGTATCATATGGGCTATGGAGATTGTAGCGTATGGTTCCATAAATATCTTTGCGTTGATCAGCGGATACGTCGGATATTCAGAAAAAAGAAAGCCGTTTCGGGTGTCAAGATATGTCATGCTGTGGCTGATGGTATTTACCTACAGTGTAGTTCTGACTCTCATCGGATACGGGATACTGGATGAAGGAGCTGTCAGCGGAAAGGACATAGCAGCTTCATTTTTCCCGGTAACCGGTGGTTCTTATTGGTATTTCCTTGCATATACGGGACTGTTTGTACTGATGCCTGTTTTGGATGCGGCGATAAGGTCATTCTCGGAGGAAACACTCAGAAGGATATTTGTTGTCCTTCTTATCGTGTTCAGTGCTTATGATTTTTGGTCTGACAAGTTTATTCCGTCAAACGGATACTCTATGGTATGGCTGGTTATCATGTATATCGTCGGCGCCATCATCAAAAAATGCGAAATCGGTTATTACATGAAAAACAGAACGCTGATCCTCATCATCGTTCTTTGTAATTTCTTTGCATGGATATGGAAAATGGTCACACCTACATTCCAGATTTTCAATATCGGTATTTCAGGAGACACATTTGTTGATCTTACATCGCCTGCAATGGTGATTTCTTCGATTGCGTTTGTTGTTCTTTTTTCAAAGCTCAGGATCAAAAAAGAAGGAGATATGCACAGGTTTATAAAGTTCAGTGCACCGGCTGTTTTTGCTGCCTATATCATATGCAGTCATATGCTGGTATGGTGGCATGTTCTGCCCGGAAAATTTGCATTTTTGGCAGGCAGAAGCGGTATCGAGCTCGTCGGAGTAGTGCTCGCGTTCTCTGTACTGTGTTTGGGATTGTCAGTTCTGATAGAGAGAGGAAGAATGGCTTTATTCGAGCTGATGAGAGTGCGCAAGGGCGTAGAATGGCTGGAGGATAGGATACGTGACAGACTGTTCGCGCCAAAGGAGCATGTCTCTGACAAGGAGCGTATCGAGAGACTTATGAACGCACAGAAAAAGCACGCGACACCGATCCACACAGAGGTAAAACCGAAAGCGGCGTCACATGCTGAGCCTGTATATAATATTCAGGATGATGAATTAGATGGTGTAGAAGTGGAGATCAAGGAAGACTTCTGAAAGGATATAGTCTGTTATGATCTCTCTACGACCTCGTAACCGTGCTTCATAAGAAGATCACGAGCGATCTCTACGTCGCCATCGGAATTGAGCTCGATGCGGAGTACTCCGTCAGCGAACTCGCGGTTATTTATAATACCAATATTTCGAATACTGAGTCCACCGACTGACAGGATGGTAGCGATGCTCGCAATGGCTCCCGGTCTGTCATCAATGTTTACAAAAAGCTCGTGCATTTTTCCAACCAATGCATTGGCTTTTTTTGGTAGTGAATTTCGATAGTCACCTGCCGTTTCAAAGGCATTAAAAATGGAATCACCATCACCCTCGCCTATCTCCTCGCGATAGTCTTTTATCATGCTTTCAAGCTCTGAAAGAAGCTCGTCTATAGCCGTGGAGTTGGTCAGGCAGATCTCCTCCCACATCTGCGGAGAGGATGAAGCTATGCGCGTGATATCCCTGAAACCGCCGGCTGCAAAGGTCTTTAACGTCTGTTCGTCATCGTCGTGGTTTCTCACCAGGTTTACGAGCGCAACCGCCAACAGATGCGGAACATGAGATATGGCAGCTGTGATATGATCATGCTTATCGGGATCGAGAACGACGCAGGTCGCGCCGGTCATTTTTACAAGATCCTTTAAAAGAGTGATATCCTCTTCGGAGTTCTCCCCGGTAGGAGTCAGAAGGTAAAAAGCGTTTTCGAGCAGGATGTCGGTGGCGTTTGCGTATCCCGTCTTTTCCGAGCCGGCCATGGGATGTCCGCCGATAAACTTATTGCTCATACCAAGCTCAGCGGCAGCATGTACGATCTCGCCTTTAACGCTGCCTACATCGGTGATGATGCACTCGCCTGATGCGACCTCCTTTACTCGTGGGAGAAGGTCTATGATCTTTCTCACCGGTGCGCATAAAAATATCACGTCACAGTCAGCGAAGTGATCATCGATATCGTAAACGATCTCATCGATCACACCCTCACTTACTCCGACCTCAAGGTCGGGATTTACCCGTCTACTGTAAACAAGGACGCGGATGTCCGCGCCCTGTTTTTTTAAAGCCTTGGCAATCGATCCTCCGATCAAACCGAAGCCGATAAATCCTAAATTTAATCGCTTAAACATTGTTATTTCCTGCACCTTAATTTTCAATATAATTTAATAAAAGCTATCATAGCGTTCGGCGCGTCGCTATGTGCTTAAAGCTCCGAGTAACCAAAACTGTTAACCATCGCATCGAGCTTCTGACCCTTCTGGCAGAAAGGACATGTCTCCTGCGAGAACGTCTGATAATCATCAAGATCATCCGCACCGAAGATGTGATGAACCTCGTGTCCGAAGATCTCACCTGATGCTGAGAAGATCGCTGATACTCCCTGCACGATACCTCCATAGTACTGGATACACTCGATACCACGGGCGATGGTGCGTCCGGTAGTAGCGGATGCGAGTAAGAGCAGGATATTTTTATTCCTGATCATCGGTTGGATATTGTCACGGAAGATCATCTGACCGCCTGCGCCGATCTCCGGTGTTACGATGTACAGAGAATCATGTGTGTTCAGAGACATAACACCGTTTTTCTTGAGTTCTTCGGCGAGATATGCACCGATGACCTCACAACCGTCTGTAACGACGATGGTATCTATAGGTTTGTTATACTGATAGTCCGAAGCCATAGACTTGGCAACCTCGGCTGCCTCGCTGTGGCGGTACTTCAGCATGGTCATATCGATATAGCAGTTGATATGAGAGTGAACTGTTGCAAAATGTCCCTTCAATACACGAAGCTTCAGATTCGGATTTACTTTGGATGGGATCTTGATTTCGTGGTCGACTAAAAGCATGTTATCCTCCATTCCGAGGCGCACTTACGGCAAACCGCGACACGCCCTCTTTCAGTGTAGCTAGCTCCTTTATCATCATACCACATTTTTTTTGAAAAGAAAAGCAAAAACTGTAATTTTTGACAAGAGAATAGTTGAAAAAAATCCTTAAGCGTGGTATGATGGTAACATCGTTCGCTTTATATATTAAGGAAACGCTGATTTATGCGTTTTCGGCGAGATAATTCTTTGAGAGAGGAGGGAAGATATGGCACTTTTTTTCGGAAAGAATGCTGCCAAGACAGCACAGACGGCAGATTCTAAAGAGATGACCGCGAAGGAAGCCATACTCTCAACTCTCACTCCGAGGGGTTTCGACACCGGAGAGCTTTCAAGTGATGTCATCCCCCCGAACTTCACCGATCCGGACGTTCTTTTTGATATCCTGGTTAAGACAGTGAGTTCATACCATCCTTCCAGTGATCTGGACATGATCCAAAGAGCATATGATCTTGCGAAAAAAGCCCACGAGGGCCAAAAGAGACGTTCGGGTGAGCCGTATCTGACTCATCCTGTTTGTGTGGCGATCATACTTGCCCAGCTGGAGATGGATAAAGAGACGATCGTTGGCGGACTGCTTCACGACGTGGTCGAGGACACCTCGTATACAACGGAGGATATCACAGAGCAGTTCTCCGAGGAGGTTGCTATACTGGTTGACGGTGTCACAAAGCTGACCCAGTTGAACTATTCGGCTGACAAGGTTGAGGTTCAGGCGGAGAACTTAAGAAAAATGTTCCTCGCCATGGCCAGTGACATCCGAGTTATCATCATAAAGCTTGCCGACAGACTGCACAACATGAGAACGATGCAGTTTATGCCGCCTGAGAAGCAAAAAGAAAAATCCCGCGAGACGATGGATATCTACGCGCCTTTAGCGGACAGGCTCGGTATTTCTAAAGTAAAGGTCGAGCTCGACGACCTCGCGTTAGAGTATCTGGAGCCGGAGGAGTACAGAGAGCTGAAGCAGGAGTTTTCAGAGCTTAAAAAGACCAAGGCAAATTTTATAAAGGACATCATGGAGGAGGTCGGTACCCATCTCGAGGAGAACGGTATAAACGCCACCATCGATGGACGTGTAAAGCATCTTTTCAGTATCTACAGAAAGATGATCACACAGGAAAAATCCCTGGATCAGATATACGATCTATTTGCCATACGTATCATAGTCGATACGGATCAGGAGTGCTATACGGCGCTCGGTATTATTCACGAGATGTATAAGCCTATACCTGGACGATTTAAGGACTATATCGCGATGCCGAAACCGAACAACTATCAGTCGTTACACACGACACTGATCGGTCCGGACGGACAGCCGTTTGAGATCCAGATACGTACCTACGAGATGCACAGGACGGCCGAGTACGGAATCGCCGCTCACTGGAAATACAAGGAGACGGGCGGATCATCCGACCGTACGATGGATGACAGTGAACGTGAAAAAATGGCATGGCTCCGTCGTATTCTTGAGTGGCAGCACGACATGGATGACAACAGGGAGTTCCTCAGCATCATAAAGAGCGACCTGGATCTTTTTTCAGACAGAATATACTGCTTTACACCTGACGGAGATGTGAAGACGTTACCGACAGGCTCGACACCTATCGACTTTGCGTATTCGGTACATACCGCGGTCGGAAACAGGATGGTAGGTGCGAGAGTAAACGGAAACATCGTAACAAACGATTACGAAATACAGAATGGTGACCGTATCGAGATCATCACGAGCCAGAACTCGAAAGGTCCGAGCCGTGACTGGCTGAAGATCGTAAAGAGTACGCAGGCCAGAAACAAGATAAATCAGTGGTTCCGCCAGCAGTTCAAGGAAGAGAATATAGAACGAGGCAAGGAACTCATAAACGCATACTGCAAAAAGCACAGCGTTGTGCTATCGGATCTGATGAAGCCGGAGCTTATGAATGCGGTGCTGCAGAAATACGGATTCTCCGACTGGGATGCTATCTGTGCGGCAGTAGGACACGGTGGACTGAAGGAAGGCCAGGTGGTCGAGAAACTTCAGGAACGCTACAAGCATTCTACAAGCCGCATCATATCCGACCAGCAGGTGATCGAGGTCGTGGAAAAGGCCAGAGAAGCCAGAGAGAATGGCGGGCTTGACAAGACCAGAGAGGCACTCGAGAGCAAGAGCGGTATCATAGTCGAGGGTCTGAATGACCTTGCAGTGCGTTTTTCAAGGTGCTGTTCACCGGTGCCGGGAGATGAGATCGTAGGCTTCGTGACCAGGGGACGCGGTATTTCCATACATAGAACCGACTGCGTAAACATGATCCACCTGCCGGAGAGTGAGAGAAACCGCCTGATAGAGGCTGAGTGGTCGCAGAACGCCAGAGATGGTGAGGGAACCTATCCGGTTGAGATCATCCTCTATTGTATCAACAGAAACGGTATCCTTATGGATATCTCGAGAATATTTACGGAGGGCAAGATAGACGTCCGCTCCATGAATGTCAGAACCAATAAACAGGACAAGGCTACGATAACCATCGGATTTGAGATACATCGTGTGGCACAGCTTGACGAGCTTTTGAAAAAGCTCCGCCAGGTCGAGAGTGTCACGGATATAGAGAGGAGTACCAATGGCTGATAAGAAAAATGTCATCATACGCGCCATGACTGTGGGGCCTGTCGGGACAAACTGCTACTTGGCTCATGTCGAAGGGCGTACGGACTGTGTCGTGGTCGATCCCGGTGCGAGCGGAGACAGGATCGCTAAGGTCCTTTCAGATGACGGGTTGAGCCTTAGTGCGGTACTTCTTACGCACGGGCATTTCGATCATTATGAGGGAGTGCCGGAGCTCACCGCGAAGATGGGTGGGAAGGTCTATATCCTCGAGGAGGAGATGGATCTGATCACGGATCCGATGAAGAACGGTTCCATGGGACTGATGGGCAGCGGTTCGGCCATAGAGCCGGAGTGCACGGTACGAGATGGAGAGGTACTGAATCTCGCCGGTATGGATTTCAAGGTGATTCATACTCCCGGACATACCAAAGGCGGATGCTGTTACTACCTCGAGGATGAGGGAGTGCTTTTCGCAGGCGATACCATTTTTATGGAGTCGATAGGTCGTACGGACCTTCCGACGGGAAATATGAAGGAGATACTTCAGTCAGTGCGGGAAAAGATACTTGCGCTGCCAAACGATACAAAGATACTGCCGGGACACGGGCCGGCGACGGACGTTGCTTACGAAGCAGCGAATAACCCATACGCATAACGACTAACCATGGAGGAACAAATAGATGATCACTATTGAGATCAAAGCATCGAGCGAACATAAAAACGGCGAGTTTGCTTATGATCTGATGACACTTGCAAATAGCTTTTACCCTGAGAGGGAGTGCGAGGTAGTCACGCGTGAGGATTGGTCCAACCGCGAGGACTATCCGCTTCGTATACTCCTGAAGGGTAAAGAGATTCTTGAGACTGTTTTAGAGGATTACAACAAAGAGGTTGTAAAGAGAGAGGCCTACAGATTTTTTTCGAGAAGAAGTAATTCGGCTCTTCCATGGGGAATCCTCACGGGTATCAGACCGGCGAAGATAGCTTACAGACTTTTGACCGAGACGAACTCCAGACAGGAGTCCTTCGAGATACTGATGGACGATTATCTGGTATATCCCGAGAAGGCTGAGCTTGTTCTCGATGTGGCTGTAAATGAGCATCACGCGATGAGCGGTTTGGATTTGGATGCCGGCTACAGTGTTTATGTGGGGATACCTTTCTGTCCGTCGATATGCGAGTATTGCACTTTTTCTTCATATCCCGTAAAACAATATCAAAACAGGGTCAGCGACTATCTGGATGCGCTGGAAAAAGAGATGGATTTTGTCGATGTGTTCACTCATGCGCAGAGGAAAAAGAGAACGTTACACTCCATCTATGTGGGAGGAGGGACACCGACGTCACTTGAGGCTCCTGACTTAAAGAGACTTATGGATATCATCCGACGGAAACTCCCCATGGATGAGGTCATAGAGTTCACCGTGGAGGCAGGACGACCTGACAGTGTGGACATGGAAAAGCTGCAGATCATGAAAAATGCGGGAGTGAATCGAGTATCGATAAATCCGCAGTCGATGCTGCAGGATACCTTAAAAAGACTTGGTCGCACACATACCGTCGATCAGGTCAGAGAGGCTTTCCGCATGGCCAGAGAGGTCGGGTTTGATAACATAAACATGGATCTGATCGTGGGACTGCCGGAGGAGGATGAGGTTGATTTTTACAACACTCTGAATCAGGTTTATGATCTCGGACCGGACAGCATCACGGTACATACTCTCGTGATCAAGAGAGCTTCGAGACTCAGACGTGAGCAGATGGAGACCGGCGGACTCATAAGGCCGGAGGACACGCTGATACCGGTGCTGCAAAAGGGTAGCTACGACTTTTTGAAGGAGCATGGCTACGAGCCCTACTACATGTACCGACAGAAAAACACACACGGAACCACCAGAAATACAAACCAGGAAAATGTCGCATACGCGAGACTTGGCAAAGAGTGCCTCTACAACATTTTTATGATGGAGGAACTGGAGGATATCCTCGCGTTCGGATCAGGCGCATCATCGAAGCATGTCGTGCATGAGCGTCCGAAGACGGATAAAAAAGACGGCAAAGATGAGGTTGTTTTCGGAAGACATCGTATCTATGAGCCGACCAGGATCGAGAGAATAGAAAATGTAAAGAGTGTTGAAGATTATATCTCACGTATCGATGAGATGATCGCGAGAAAACAAAAGATCCTTGATGACGAGATTGAAAGACATGCGATGATGAACCGAAAGGTGATCTGATATCAGAAAAAATGTGCGCACGCACTTTATAATTGGAGGAAAAAATGACACTGAAAAAGAAACCGACAACAGGAATGAGAGACATCCTTCCACGCGAGATGGAGATAAGAGAGTATGTTCTTGACATGATAAGAAAGACATACAAAAGCTTTGGCTTTGATCAGATAGAAACACCATGTGTGGAGCCTATAGAGAACCTCACCGGTGGTCATGGCGGTGAGAATGAAAAGCTGATCTTCAAGATATTAAAGCGCGGGGAGAAGCTTCGTCTGGCTGAGGCAAAGGAGGAAGCGGATCTCGTTGACGGAGGTTTACGTTTTGACCTTACCGTGCCTCTGGTAAGATATTATTCGAACAACTCAGCTGAGCTTTCTTCGCCTTTTAAGGCTATGCAGCTCGGTAATGTTTGGAGAGCGGATCGTCCGCAGAGAGGAAGATTCCGTCAGTTTATGCAGTGTGATATCGATATACTCGGTGAGGCCTCTAACCTTGCTGAGATCGAGCTTATACTTGCCATGACAACGCTTCTCGGAAAACTTGATTTTAAAAACTTTACGATAAGGATAAACGATCGACGCTTACTGAAGGGTATCGCAAAGTATTGCGGCTTCAATGAGGATCAGTATGACGACGTCTTCATCGTACTTGACAAGATGGACAAGATCGGTGCCGACGGCGTAAAGGAGGAGTTACTGTCAGCCGGCTATGCACAGGATGCAGTTGATAAGTGCATGAGTATATTTGCTGCTCAGGATCTGAGTGAGGGAGCAGACGGTGTGGGAGCGATCGGACTCGACAGGCTTTCAGATCTGGCATCGACTCTCGGTGACAGTCTCGAGGAGGGAGTCAGCGACAACCTTTCAGAGATCATGAGTGTGGCAGCGGACAGTTCTGCTACGGAGTTTAAGATCCTTTTTGATCCTACTTTAGTTCGAGGCATGAGCTACTATACCGGACCGATCTTTGAGATCGCGATGGATGAGTACGGCGGATCAGTCGGAGGTGGCGGTCGTTACGATACGATGGTTGGAAGGTTCACCGGACAGGACACGCCGGCGTGCGGGTTCTCGATCGGTTTCGAGAGGATATCGATGTTACTTATGGAGCGCGGATATCAGATCCCGTCCGAGAGTAAGAAGGTGGCATTTTTGATCGACAAAAAATGCACGGCAGATCAGGTGAGAACCTCGATAGATCAGGCAAATAAGCTTCGAGCTGAGGGGGCGCATGTCAGTGTCATGCGCATGAAAAAGAACAAAAAGTTCCAGAAGGATCAGCTCACGGAGCAAGGGTTTAACGATATCAGAGAAGTGTTTAATGACTGATACAATAGGGTGTCGCGATTTAATTACATTCGCTCGGGCCCGCTTGCGCTTAATTCCAAGCGTAGCGGTGCATGGCGCCAAAATACGGCGCCTACGCACCGACGCTTGCAAATGACCCTCGCCGAATGTGAATTAAATGCGCTCCACCCATGAATTAGTGATTTAGAATTTCGATGTGATATTCTTGAAATTGTGATGTGAGTATTCTTGAAATTGTGATGTGAATATTATTAATGATAATAATAAATAAACTATTATGAGGTGAATGAAAAATGGCTGAATCAATGAAAGGCTTGCACCGCACTTGCAGATGTGCGGAACTTAGTGAGGCAAATATCGGAGAGACTGTGACCGTCATGGGATGGGTACAGAAGAATCGAAATAAGGGTGGACTTTGCTTCGTAGATTTACGAGATCGTTCGGGACTCCTGCAGATTCTTTTTGAGGAGGATAAGATCGGAACAGAGAACTTTGAGCGTGCAGGACATCTGAGAGCTGAGTTCGTTATCGCTGTTACCGGTGAGGTCGCAAAGAGAGGCGGCGCTGTAAACGAGGATCTGGCGACAGGCTCCATCGAGGTTATCGCCAGAGATATGAGGATCCTTTCCGAGTCTGAGACTCCGCCGTTCCCGATCGAGGAGAATTCAAAGACGAAGGATGAGGTCAGACTTAAGCATCGTTATCTTGATTTGAGAAGGCCTGATCTTCAGAGAAATCTGATGTTAAGATCAGAGGTTTGTATGGAGGTCAGAGCATTTTTGGCAGAGGAGGGATTCCTTGAGATAGAGACGCCGATGCTTACGAAGTCAACTCCCGAGGGAGCGAGAGACTATCTGGTACCGAGCAGGGTTCATCCGGGGAATTTTTATGCGTTACCACAGAGCCCGCAGCTTTTTAAACAGCTTTTGATGTGCTCGGGTTATGACAGATATTTCCAGATTGCCAGATGTTTCCGTGATGAGGACTTGAGAGCTGATCGTCAGCCTGAGTTTACGCAGATAGACATGGAGCTTTCTTTCGTGGATATCGATGATGTTATCGATGTTAACGAGAGGCTTTTAAAGAGAGTTTTTGCCAAGGTCGGAGTGGATGTACAGATTCCACTGCAGAGGATGCCGTGGATCGAGGCGATGAACCGTTATGGTTCCGACAAGCCGGATACCAGATTCGGCATGGAGCTTGTGGATGTGACGGATGTTGTTGCGGGTTGTGGCTTCGGAGTATTTACGGGTGCTATCGAGGCAGGTGGCTCAGTGCGCGGACTGAACGCAAAGGGCCAGGGCGATATGCCGCGTAAAAAGATCGATAAGCTCGTGGATTTTGCCAAGGATTTCGGAGCAAAAGGTCTGGCTTATCTTGCGGTGAATGAGGATGGTACGTATAAATCGAGCTTTGCGAAGTTTATGACGGAGGATGAGCTCGATGCTCTTGTCAAAGCTATGGATGGTGAGAAGGGAGATCTTCTCGTATTTGCTGCGGACAAAAATAAGGTTGTTTGGGATGTGCTCGGCAACCTTCGTCTCGAACTCGCCCGTCAGATGGAGATTATCGATGAGAGCAAGTTTAATTTCCTTTGGGTAACCGAGTTCCCGCTTCTTGAGTATAACGAGGATCTCGGTCGTTATCAGGCGATGCATCATCCGTTCACGATGCCTATGGAGGAGGACCTTGAGTTCCTGGAGTCTGATCCGGGACGTGTTCGTGCCGAGGCGTATGATATCGTACTTAACGGTACTGAGCTTGGCGGTGGATCTATTCGTATCCATCGTGATGATATACAGGAAAAGATGTTTGATGCTCTCGGATTTACCAGAGAGAGAGCTTATGAGCAGTTCGGATTCCTGCTTGACGCGTTCAAGTACGGAGTGCCGCCTCATGCAGGCCTCGCATACGGGCTTGATCGTATGATCATGCTGATGGTCGGAGCCGAGTCTATCCGTGATGTCATCGCGTTCCCGAAGGTTAAGGATGCATCATGTCTTATGACGGAGGCACCGGGAACTGTTGATGATGAGCAGTTAAAGGAGCTGGGGCTTGCGATAACCGTAGAAGAAAAAGCTGATCAGGCTGAGTGATATTTAAGCTATGAAACTTACACGCGAGGGGGAGTTTGCGTGTCGGAATATTTTTCAAAATGAATGGAGGTAGTAAAATGGCAGTAACAAAAGAGCAGTTCGGAACAACTAAGGACGGTGTGGGCGTAACCAAGTTTACGATCACAAATAAGAACAACATGAGTGTGGCACTTCTTGACTTCGGTGCGACAGTACAGGCGATCAATGTTCCTGACAAATCAGGTAAGGTTGATGATGTGGTTCTCGGATTCGATGATGTTGCAGGCTACGAGGATGGTGACACCTTCTTCGGAGCGTTTGTCGGAAGACATGCTAACCGCATCAGAAATGCGCGTTTCAATCTCAACGGAACGGATTATGATCTTCAGAAAAATGACGGCAACAACAACCTTCACGGTGGCGAGCCATGGTATAATAAAGTAATGTACAAAGGTGATACTGCAGGTGATAACGCTGTTTATTTTGAGAGAGTAAGTCCAAACGGTGAGCAGGGATTTCCGGGCGCTCTTGAGGTGAAGGTTACCTATACACTTACTGATGACAACGAGTTAAAGATCGAGTATTTCGCCCGCTCTGATGCGGATACTATTTACAATCCTACCAACCATTCATTCTTTAATCTGAAGGGTGAGGGTTCAGGTACGGTTGTGGAGCATTCACTTCAGATCAATGCAGATCAGGTTACAAAGGCTGACGGTGAGCTTATCCCGACAGGAGAGTTTATCGATGTCGAGGGTACTGCTTTTGATTTCCGTACGACAAAGAAGCTTTCAAAGGATATCGATGCCGATGATGAGATGCTCAAGGGTGCCGGCGGTTATGATCAGAACTGGGTTCTCAGAAAGGATCCGAGAGGTTATGCCAAGGTTGCTACTCTTTCTGAGGAGAGCACGGGAAGAAGCATGGATGTATTTACCGATCTTCCGGGTGTCCAGATTTATTCAGGAAACTTCCTTGACGGCGTGAGCGGCAAGGGTGGTCATGTTTACAACAAGCGTGATGCAGTTTGTCTTGAGACACAGTTCTTCCCGAATGCCGTAAATATTCCGGAGTTTTTGTCATGCTATCTGCCGAAGGGGGAGGCGTTTAACTCTACGACAGTTTACAAGTTTAATTGGTGATTTAAGCCAGAACAGCCATGATATATAACGGGATGAAGACGTATATCCGTGAGGGCACGCTTTCGCTTTTTTCCCGAGCGTCACGTTGTGCGCGCAGAGAAAACTCTACGAGTTTTCAATACCTGCGCTGCGCAACGACGCTCGCGACACATCCCTCACGGTGATATACGTTTTTCATCCCGAAAGCATATATCATTGGCTGTTCTTGTTTCACGCATGAATTGGTACTCATATTCTGGTCTACTGTAAGTAAATCACCAATTGTTCCTGCTTTTGTACTTGTGTATATACGAGGAGTATTTTTAATGATAGTGATTAAAAATGGTCATATAGTCGATCCATTTACTTCAACTGAGGACGATCTTGATATCATTATTAATGATGGAAAGATCGTAAAGGTCGGGAAGGATCTGCCCGCAGGGGAGGATGACGAGGTCATCGATGCGACCGGATGTGTGGTGGCACCGGGACTAATGGATGCTCATGTGCATTTCAGAGATCCGGGATTCACTCATAAAGAAGATATCGAGACAGGAGCAGAGGCTGCAAAGAGAGGCGGCTTTACCACCGTTGTCTGTATGGCAAATACAAAACCTGCGGTGGATGAACCAAAGACCTTAAAATACGTCCTTGATAAGGGAGCAAAGACAGGGATTCACGTTCTGTCTTGTGCGACCGTGACCAAGGGGATGGCAGGTAAAGAGCTTGTTGATATGGACATCTTAAAGGCAGCGGGAGCTGCCGGCTTTACCGATGACGGACTCCCTATCATGGATGAATATATACTCAGAAATGCGTTTGCCAAAGCATATGAGATCGGTATGCCTATAAGCCTTCATGAGGAAGATCCTAAGTTTATAGTTGCTCCCGGAGTGAATCAGGGAAAGGTTTCCGAACAGTTGAATTACGGTGGAGCTTCTCATGAGGCTGAGGATGTTATGGTGAAGCGCGACTGCCAAGTAGCACTCGAGACGAAGGCGAGAGTTTGTATACAGCATATCAGCTCGGCGGTTTCCGTAGACATAGTGAGAGAGTATAAAAATAAGGGAGCGGACATACATGCCGAGGCAACTCCTCATCATTTTTCTCTGACTGAGGATGCCGTTTTAGAGTACGGTACGATGGCGAGGATGAATCCGCCGGTGAGAACTGAGGCCGACAGACAGGCGATCATCGCGGGGCTCAAAGACGGAACCATCGATATGATCGTGACCGATCATGCGCCTCACACTCGTGAGGAGAAAAATGTCCCGATGGAGAAGGCGCCGAGCGGTATTATTGGACTCGAGACATCGCTTGGTCTCGGTATCAAAAATCTTGTTAAGCCGGGGCATCTTTCCATGATGCAACTTTTGGAAAAGATGAGTAAAAATCAGGCGGATTTTTACGAAGTAAAGCCGTGGCCGATTGAAGAAGGCGGAGTTGCCGATCTGGTCATTTTTGCTCCTGATAAAACATGGAAGGTGGAGGGCTTCGCGTCGAAGTCGGATAATTCACCTTTCCTTGGATGGGAGCTGCCTGGAGTGGTAAAATATACCATTTGTGATGGGATAGTTTTAAACAAATAGATTCTTTACAAGAGTGATAAGAAGTGATAAAATATTGTTCGTGAGAGTATTTGGTGAAAAAGGCGTTTCGGCGTATTTTTCACTATGATTACCAAATATAAAACAAGGAGGTAACAACCGTGGGACTGTCAACCTTTCGAGGAGGTGCGCACCCCTATGAGGGTAAGGCTCTTTCCGAAAACAAGCCCATCAAAACGCTTGAAGCGGGTGATGAGCTTGTCTTTCCGATGAGTCAGCATATCGGTGCGCCGGCGACACCGGTGGTTAACGTCGGGGACGAAGTGAAGATGGGACAGCGTATCGGCGAGGCGAGCGGATTCATCTCGGCGAACATCGTTAGTTCCGTATCCGGCAAGGTCAAAGCGATCGAGCCAAGGACACTTTCTTCCGGAGCGAAAGCAACCTGTGTTGTCATTGAGAACGACAAAAACTACACACCGATCGACGGACTCGGAACAGAGAGAGATTATAAGTCTCTGTCAAAGGATGAGATCCGCCAGATCATCAAGGATGCCGGCATCGTCGGCATGGGTGGCGCGGGCTTCCCGACCAACGTAAAGGTCACACCGAAGAATGAGGACGCGATCGATCATGTCATCATCAACGGTGCGGAGTGCGAGCCTTATCTGACTTCAGACTATCGTCTGATGCTGGAGCGACCGGAGGAACTCATCGAGGGCCTCAGAGTCGTGCTTTCCATTTTTAAAAATGCCAAGGGCGTGATCGCGATCGAGGATAACAAGCCCGAAGCTATCGAAAAGCTCACCTATCTTACGGAGAGCGATCCCAATATCACCGTAAAAAGATTAAAGACAAAGTATCCGCAGGGAGCGGAGCGTCAGATCATCTATGTGACGACCGGACGCAGGCTTCATGCGAAGCTTCTTCCGGCTGATGTCGGCTGTATCGTGGACAACGTGCAGACGATGTTGGCTATCTACGATGCTGTCGTAAAGCAGACACCGTCGATGACGCGCGTGATGACACTGACAGGTGAGGCTATGGCTGATCCGCAGAACTATCTCGTTCGTTTCGGTATGAGCCACGCAGAGGTGTTGGATGCTGCGGGCGGTCTCAAGCCGGAGGGTGCTGCGAAGCTCATCTCAGGCGGACCGATGATGGGTATGGCGATGTACACGCTCGACACACCGATCACGAAGACGAGCTCATCCATCCTTGCTTTCTCTGAGGATGAGGTTCTGAAAAATGAGCCGACAAACTGTATACGTTGCGGACGCTGCGCGAGCGTATGTCCGTGCCACCTCGTGCCGCAGATGATGGCGCAGGCGGGAGAGAGAAACGATCTCGAAGCATTCGAAGCTTTGAATGGTATGGAGTGCTACGAGTGCGGTACATGTACGTTTGTATGTCCGGCTAAGCGCAGACTTACTCAGACCTTCAAGCAGTGCAGACAGGCTGTGATGGCTAAGAACAGAAAAGCCCAGGCTGAAGCAGCTGCAAAGAAAAAGGCAGAGGAAGAGGCTGCAGCAAATAAAGGAAAGGAGGACGCATAATCATGGAAGAAAAACAGGAAAAGAAATTATTAAGCGTATCCTCCTCTCCGCATGTGAGAGACAGATCATCAACGAAGTCCATCATGAGGGATGTGGTGATCGCATTACTTCCTGCAACGGCGGTTGGTATTTATAACTTCCGTCTGAGCGCGGTACTTGTGATCCTGACCACATGCGTTACCTGTATCGTGGCTGAGTGGATCTGGCAGAAATGTATGAAACAGCCTGTAACTACGGGAGATTTTTCTGCGTTACTTACAGGACTTTTGCTCGCGATGAACCTTCCGAACACCATTCCTCTTTGGATGTGCGTGGTCGGTGGTGTTTTTGCGATCATTGTTGGTAAACAGATATTCGGAGGACTCGGACAGAACTTCATGAACCCTGCGCTCGCAGGTAGGTGCTTCATGGTGCTTTCTTTCTCGAGTGCGATGACAAGCTTCACTATCAAAGAGGGCGCTGACTGGATGTACGGAATCGCAGTTGATGCGACATCGGCAGCAACTCCTCTTATGCAGGTAAAGCAGGGAGCTACAATCGGCGGACTTCCGAATCTCATGGATATGTTCTTGGGTACAACGACGGGTACCATCGGTGAGGCATCCTGTGCAGCACTTTTGCTCGGTGCAGCTTACCTTCTCATCCGTCGCGTGATCACATGGCAGATCCCGGTGATCTACATAGGAACTTTTGCAGTGATCGATCTGATCTATCAGTTCGCAGTAGGCGGGGCTCCGTACCCGATCCTCTACGAGCTTTGCGGAGGCGGTCTGATGCTCGGTGCATGGTTCATGGCTACCGACTATGTGACCAGTCCGATCACGAAAAAAGGTCAGGTTATATATGCGATACTGCTCGGTTTGCTTACGGCACTATTCAGATTTTTCGGAGAGAGCGCAGAGGGTGTTTCCTTCGCGATCATCATCGGAAACTGTTGTGTGCCTCTGATCGAGCGTTTCTCCATACCGAAGCCTTTCGGTAAGGAGCATGAGAAAAAGAAAAAGGAGGCGGCGTGACATGGAAAAGAAAAAAGATACTATGATCAAAGACGCCATCATCCTTTGCTTAATAACATTGGTACTTGGCGCAGTGCTTGCGGGCGTATATGCGATCACAAAGGATCCTATCGACCAGGCACAGGCAAAGACAAATAACGAGGCGTGCGCAAAGGTCGTTGCTTCAGGCGACAGTGTGCAGGATAATGATACCGCTAAAGTCGATGCGGCTGCGGCATATTTTTCTTCACATGATCTGAGTAACGCCGAGGTCGCTGAGGGCGAGACGCTCGCCACATGGGTCGAGGTGACAGAGGTTCATCCGACAGCAAACGGCGGAAACGTTTATCTCGTTAATGCGAAAAAAGGTTACGGCGGAAACGTGAGCTTCGCGCTCGGCGTAGACGCCGAGGGAAAGGTCACGGGAATCTCCATCACCGCTCAGTCTGAGACAGCAGGACTCGGAGCAAACTGTGTGAACGAGGACTGGCAGGCAAGTTTCGCCGGAAAGGTTCTTCCGTCTGATCCTTCCCAGAATATGTACAACAAGGAAGCTGCTACGGACTCACAGGTGCAGGCACTCTCAGGTGCTACCGTGACATCCCGCGCAGTGACCAATGCAGTCAAGGGCGTCCTGTTCTGTGATGCTGCAGGAAAGGGGGCGGCGTGATGAGTGTATTTGGCGAAAGAATGAGTAATGGTCTCGTCAGAGAGAACCCGACGTTCGTGCTTATGCTCGGTATGTGTCCGACATTGGCCGTTACGTCATCAGCTATCAACGGTGTCGGCATGGGGCTTTCTACCACGGTTGTGCTCGTGCTCAGTAACATGTTGATCTCGGCTCTCAGAAAGATCATTCCCGATAAGGTACGTATCCCGGCGTTCATCGTCGTGGTTGCGTCGTTTGTAACGATCGTCCAGTTGCTTTTGAAGGCGTTCGTGCCTTTCCTCGATGCGGCGCTGGGCGTGTATATCCCGTTGATCGTGGTTAACTGTATCATCCTCGGTCGTGCGGAGAGTTATGCATCGAAAAACCCGATCATGGCATCATGCTTTGATGGATTGGGTATGGGACTTGGATTCACGGTCGGTCTTACCTGTATCGGTATCGTCAGAGAGCTCCTCGGCTCAGGTGCGGTATTCGGTTACGAGATCATCCCTTCAGTGGCACATATCGCTATATTCGTTATGGCGCCCGGAGCATTTTTCGTACTCGCAGGCCTGACCGCAGTGCAGAATCGCTTCCTGCTGCCGTCGGCTACAAACAAGCCTGACAATGATGAGAAGCATCCGGATATGCCGGAGCTTTCCGACGATCCGATGGATAACAAGGCGGCAACTATGGACGATCAGATGCTGGAGACCGTCGAGGAGAAGGCGGCTGAGTCTGAGAATGGAGGTGATGAGGCATGACGTTATTTACTATTCTGTTTACGGCAGCGCTCGTCAACAACTTCGTGTTGAGCCAGTTTTTGGGAATCTGTCCGTTCCTCGGAGTTTCCAAAAAGGTTCAGACAGCTGCCGGCATGGGTGGTGCGGTTATTTTCGTCATCACCATCGCTTCACTTATAACCAGTACACTTTACAACCTGCTTTTGCTGCCGAATCAGCTTGAGTACTTAAATACTATCGTATTTATTCTCGTGATCGCAGCGTTGGTACAGTTTGTCGAGATGTTCATGAAAAAGGCCATGAAGGGTCTGTATCAGGCACTCGGTGTGTATCTGCCGCTGATCACTACGAACTGCGCGGTTCTCGGTGTGGCGCTCCTTTCGGTTCAGAACGGAGACAATATCCTCGAGGCTACTATCCGCGGATTCGGTGCTGCCGTGGGATTTTTCCTGGCGATATGCCTGATGGCAGGTATCAGAGAGAAACTTGAAAACAGCAATATCCCGTCAGCCATGAAGGGTACGCCGATCGTGCTTATCACAGCAGGATTGATGGCTATCGCTTTCTGTGGTTTCGGCGGCGTCAGCTTCTGATGATCGGATTATATAGGAGGTTATTGATATGACTACAATTATTATCTTCTCCATCATTCTGCTGGCGGTGCTGGGTATCCTTATCGGTATACTCCTCGGAGTGGCCGGAAAGGTGTTTGCTGTCGAGGTTGATGAGAGAGTGGTTAAGGTACGTGAGTGCCTGCCCGGTAACAACTGTGGTGGTTGCGGCTACCCGGGTTGTGACGGTCTGGCAGACGCGATCGTTGCAGGGACAGCTCCGGTTAACGGATGTCCTGTCGGTGGTGCTCCGGTGGCAGCCGAGATCGGAAAGATCATGGGTGTCGATGCGGGCGCTGCAGTGAAGAAGGTTGCTTTCGTTAAGTGCGCGGGCACGTGTGAGAAGGCAAAGGATAAGTATCAGTATGTCGGAATCGAAGACTGTCGTGCGGCTGCAGCTATCCCGGGTGCGGGTGGTAAGGCTTGTGCATCGGGATGTCTTGGTCTCGGATCATGTACTACCGTATGTCAGTTTGATGCGATCCGTGTGACTGATCAGGGTATCGCACTTGTCGATCGTGAGAAGTGCGTGGCATGCGGCCAGTGTGTGGATGCATGTCCGAAGCATATCATCGAGCTTATCCCGTATGGTCCTAAACAGGGCAAGACGTTCTACATGGTTCAGTGCTCGTCCACTGACAAGGGCAAGGATGTCATGGCCGTGTGTGAGGCCGGATGTATCGGTTGCGGTATCTGCGAGAAGAGTTGTAATTTCGATGCGGTTCATGTGGAGAACAATATCGCGCACATCGATCCGGAGAAGTGCCGCGGATGCGGATTGTGTTCTATGAAGTGTCCGAAGCATGTTATCATTGATGTTGCGACCGGAAAGCCGAAGGAGGCACCGGTGAAGAAAGAGGCGTAAGGCCGAGAAATAGTATAAAAAGGCAAGATTTTTCTTGCCTTTTTTGTTTTTACTAAAAAAAGGGGTTGACAGATACTACGACAGGTGCTATACTACGTTTAACATACTACGACAGACGTGATACGTCAGGCGTGATATGATGGTCGTGGTATGATAACCTTGAGAGAATAATTAGGAGGTGTGCGTATGATCAGTAGTGATGTGATCCGCGGGTATAATGATACAATCATACTATTTTTGCTTCGCGAGGAGCCTTCGTATGGGTATGAGATCTCCAGACGGATCAAGGAAATATCGGATGAGAAATATGTGATCAAGGAGACGACGCTGTATTCGGCCTTCACCAGGATGGAGAAGAACGATTATATAGAGTCGTTTTCGCAGGTTGGAGAGAACGGAAAGAACCGTACTTACTACAAGATCACCGACAAGGGGAAAGATCATTTCAAGAACAAGTGCGAAGAGTGGGCACTGACGAAGGATGTTATCGACAGATTTGTTGTAACCTGAGAATAAATGTGTTATAATATGTAAGTTGATGTTTTTCTGAAATAAACATATTGATATAGATGAAATAAAGAACAGGAAAGAAAAAAACGGAGGTGTACTGATGGAGGCACTTAAAGAGTTTCTTGATAATATGTTTCGCGGAGTGGATGGGACGACGGATGTCCTGAGAGCAAAAGCGGAGCTGCTCCAGATGATGGAGGATAAATATGAAACGCTCATTGCCGATGGCAAAAATGAAAACGAGGCTGTGGGTATCGTTATTTCCGAGTTTGGAAACTTCCAGGAGATCGCGGATGAGCTTGGTATCGCGGATGCGGTGAAGGATGCGCCTGCGATCCAGAAGGCAGAGAGCACACAGGAAGAGGATGTTGAGACTGTTTCTGAGGCAGATGATGCTGACGGCTCGGAGGATGCAGCGGATGTTTCTGAGTCTGCTTCAGTTGATGAAGGTGATCAGCAGTCCGAAGCAGATGTGACTGATACAGATGATACAACGAATATTGCTGAAAATGCCGACGGCGCAGATTCTGCTTCAGATGCTACGGAAGGAGCAACGGGTGCAGGGTTCGCAGCAGGTGCGGCTACAGCAGCAGGTATGGCTGCGGGGGCAGTTGGAGCAGCTGCCACAGGCGGCGCGGGAGCCGGGTTTACCGGTGGAGCACAGGACGGTGCAGGAGCCGGTCAGGCGAACTATGGGAACAACCAGAATAACTATGGACCTAACCAGAATAACTACGGAAACAATCAGAATAACTATGGTAACAATAATAAAAAGCGTCCGCGCAGATGGCTCAACTGGAAGCTTGAGGATGTTGAGAAGTATCTGAAGTATACCAAAAAGCATGCAAGGTTTGTTGCTTTTGGTGTAGCGTTGTGTATACTGGCGCCATTCATTAACTGTGTTTTGGAGGCAGTTTTGAGCATCGGAGCTCCGAGAGCTGTGGTTGAGGCGATCAGCGATTCCATGTTCTTTGCATGTATAGCCGGTGCCGTGGCATTTTTCATAGTAGCTGCCAGCCAGACCAAGAGATACGGAGAAGTGAATAAGGATGCGGTTTCGCCGAACGGTGGTGCGGCCATGGAGATACAGACGGCCGGTGATGAGTGGGCCGGAAGAAGAACGGCATGTGTCGTTGTTGGTATTATTCTTATTATCCTCGGGCCTGCTGCATCGAGTATGGGAAATATGTTCCCCGGCCTCATCGGTGAGATAGTGGATGATTCGGTGCTTCTGTTCACGGCGATCGGTGTCGGTTTGCTGGTTTACTCTTCGAGCGTCAGCAGCCGTTTCAAGGATCTGGCTAAGGGCATAAATAGAGCTAAGGAGACAGATTTCTCGACATTTTCCGGAGAGGTTTACGGGACTGCGAGCAATGATTCAGGTGCTACGGGTCAGTACGGAGCGGGCCAGCCGGGAGCTAATGATTGGACATTTAAGCAGAAAAAGGGAATGCCTACATGGCTTTTGGTGCTGATCATTATCTTTGTATTTTTGACAGTGAACAGTGCGTTTAATATTTTCAGAGGTCTGCCGGTGATCACCGGATTCAGAGGTTGCGGGCGTGTGTTCGGTGGCGGCAAGACAGTTGTGGTTGATGACAAGAAGTCATTTGACGCGGCAGGCATTAACAAGATTGATGTAGATCTGAGTGCTTCGGAGCTTACGATCGAGGTGACTGATCAGAAAGAGATCTCGGTTGAGGTTAACGGTGATTTCAGTGAGAAGCCGGTGGTTGAGAAGAACGGCAGCGATCTGAAGATCGGTGAGCAGTCCGGTTTCAGCTTCTTCGGATGGAAAACAGGTTCCGGAAACGTGAAACTCAGGGTGCCGAAGGATGCATTGATCTCTTACGATCTCGATCTGTCTATGGGAGATGTAAAGGTTCAGGGCTCGGGAGATGTGAATGCGATCCAGGCTGACAAGTTCAATGCGGATTTGTCTGCAGGTAAGCTTTCGGTGAAATATATGACTGCGCATCAGATGGATGTGGATCTGTCTGCGGGTGACCTCGATATCGAGGGTGTGAAGTGCGATGGCAAGGCGGATTTTGATCTGTCGGCCGGTGCTGCGAAGATCAGTAATTCAGACCTTTGCATGGTTGATGCGGATCTGGCGTTGGGAAGTTTTGAGTATGAGCTGCCGGAGCCGAAGGCACAGATTGCTGACAAGTATGCGCTTGATCTGGATGTGAGTCTTGGTAATATCGTATTCCTGGATGAGAAGGATGGCGACGAGATCAGGAGAGATGCGAAGGATGAGAGCGGCGAGGAGAGGTATTTTAAGGTTGATGCCTCGCTGGGTAGTATCACAATCAGATAAAAGAAATGCATGAATAGGTACGGGATATGTATGTGTATTCTGGGGCCCTGTACGGATGGTTCTAAACTGTTCGTTCGGGGCCCCATGCTTTCTTAAATGTTTTTATTGTATTATTTGACTGATTGTGATATTATGTATGTGTTCGCAAATTTTTGTTAGAAGGAGAGAAGATATGTTAGATATCAAATTTGTGCGTGAGAATCCTGACGTAGTTAAGGAGAACATCAAGAAAAAGTTTCAGGACAAGAAGCTGCCGCTCGTGGATGAGGTTATCGAGTACGATAAGAAGAGAAGAGATGTGCAGCAGAAGGCTGATGATATACGTAACGCGAGAAATAAAAAGTCCAAGGAGATAGGTGCTCTGATGGCGCAGGGCAAGCGTGATGAGGCTGAGCAGGTTAAGGCTGAGGTCAGTGCGCAGGCTGAGGAGCTAAAGGCTCTGGAGGAGCAGGAGGTCACCCTCGCTGAAGAGGTTAAAAAGAGGATGATGGTGATCCCGAATATCATCGATCCGAGCGTGCCTATCGGTAAGGATGACTCAGAGAATGTTGAGGTTGAGAAATACGGAGAGCCGGTGGTTCCTGATTTTGAGATCCCATATCATACAGAGATCATGGAGAAGCACAACGGTATTGATCTCGATGCGGCCAGAGATGTAGCCGGAAACGGATTCTACTATCTCATGGGCGATATCGCGAGACTGCATTCGGCGGTTATTTCTTATGCGCGAGACTTTATGATCGATCGTGGATTCACATACTGTGTACCGCCGTTTATGATCCGTTCAAACGTGGTTACGGGTGTTATGTCATTCGAGGAGATGGACGCCATGATGTATAAGATCGAGGGCGAGGATCTCTATCTGATCGGTACGAGCGAGCACTCCATGATCGGTAAGTTCATCAACAAGATCATACCTGAGGAGGAACTTCCGAAGACCCTTACCAGCTACTCTCCGTGCTTCCGTAAGGAAAAAGGTGCGCACGGTATCGAGGAGCGCGGTGTATATCGTATCCACCAGTTTGAGAAACAGGAGATGATCGTTGTCTGCAAGCCGGAGGAGAGCCCGATGTGGTTTGACAAGTTGTGGCAGAACACGGTTGATCTTTTCCGCTCACTTGATATCCCGGTTCGTACTCTCGAGTGCTGCTCGGGTGATCTGGCTGACCTGAAGATCAAGTCATTAGACGTGGAGGCGTGGTCTCCTCGTCAGAAAAAATATTTCGAAGTTGGTTCATGCTCAAATCTTTCGGATGCCCAGGCGAGACGCCTTGGAATCCGTGTAAAGAGCAAGGATGGAAAGTATTTCGCACATACGCTGAACAATACCGTAGTTGCTCCGCCGAGAATGCTTATCGCGTTCCTGGAGAACAACCTGAACGAGGATCTGAGCGTCAACATTCCTGAGGTGTTGCAGCCTTATATGGGTGGGAAAACAAGGATTGGTTGATAGTATGTTTTTCCATGAGGGGATTCGATTAATATGCATGAGATGAGTTACGTGGTCAGATTCGTGAATCAGGCGATTGAGTGCGCGCAGGAAAACAAAGCGACACTTGTCAGTAAGGTATGCGTGTCGGTCGGGGAGATGACGGATGTGTTACCTGAGTATCTTCACAAGTACTATCCGCAGGCAGTGAAGGGGACGATCCTGGAGGGATCGAAGCTGGAGGTTGAGATGGTGCCGGTGAGGGTCATCTGCGGAGGCTGCGGGAGCGAGTATCATCCGTGCAGAGAGAACAAATATTTGTGTCCGAGCTGCGGCGATGGAAACGGTAAGGTTGTC
Source organism: Lachnospiraceae bacterium P6B14 (assembly GCA_000687695.1). Lineage (GTDB taxonomy): Bacteria > Bacillota > Clostridia > Lachnospirales > Lachnospiraceae > Eubacterium_F. The sequence continues at coordinate 36,714 of JHWZ01000017.1, forward strand.
GCCGGGCGAGATGTGGTGCTTGAACAGATCGAGATATCTGATGAGCACTGAGTGAGTCTGAACGAGCTGATATACTTAAGGTGAGGTAAGTGATTTAGGTAAAGATGTCCGTGTGGGCATCTTTTTTTACTTATGTCTTGACATGGGATTTTTCATGTGTTATGATATAGTTCCTTCGAAGGATACAACATCGTGTGACTTTTAAACAGAGTTGTACACCATGTTGTCAGAAAAACCGTTGTTTTCAGGCGGTTTCATAAGGTCTTGCACACCGGAGAGCGATCGTTGTCCGGCGGGCGTCATGGCAGTCAGTCTGCTGATTTTTCACAAATTGAATGAAGTTAATAAGAGTGTTCCGATGATACGGAGCGTGTTATTTTTGTACGAAAAATGTAATTTTTTGCATGAAATGGAGGATTTATATGATTAATAATAGGATTAGAAGAAAAATGATGGCATGGGGACTCGGGATGGCGTTCGCTTTTTCTATGATTTTTCCGCAGAATGTAGTTAAGGCGTATGATGGTTATGATTCGGAGTTACATTTCTCGTGGACAAACGAGAACATTTCTGCGGAAGAACAGAACAGATTTGAGACATATGGTCATGCTGCGAACAGCTATATGGGAACCAGACCGGACGGGACTACGGGGAGCATCTACTATGCGTTTGCGCTTATGGTGGATCCGAACAAAAAATGGGGAAGTAATGTCGCTCACAACGAGGGCGGGCACGAGAAGAGATATACATCAAGTGTTGATGAGGTTTATGATTTTTCGAATGAGTTCGGAGCGAAAGCGAATATCATGCTTGTTCCGACCGGTGAAAATGTGACGATACCTGATTCTGTGAGTAACAGGTCGCTTAAGGCAGGGACGACGATCATTGTTCCGGCAATGAGTACGGCGAGGTTTCGGGGAGCAAACATAAACTGTGAGCCCGGAGTCAGATTTGAGGCTTTGGAGTATGAGAGCAGATATGATGGCTTGCTGTATGGTATTTTTGATATCAGGTCGTCTTCGTCGCATATTGTCGGCAGTGGGCTCCAGATGATCGGAAATCCTGAATACTTTATCCAAAAGGATTATAATGTGACGCAGTCGGGCGAGTACGCTGTGGAAGTTACCATCAACAGAGGTCAGGCGCTGAGGGAAGCGAGCCTAACCGGTGGTGCCGTGAAGTGGAGTGCCGAGGTTGAGGGTGCGTGGAGCTTCGCTAACGGTGATACCGTTCCGGAGGTGGGAACGCATACCTATGATGTCGTGTTCTCGCCGACATGGAATGTTGACTACACAAAGAAAACGTTTACCGGAAAAGGCCGTGTGACAGTAGTTGATGGCGGAAGCGGAACAGGCTCCGGCGGTGGCACAGGCGGAGGCAACAGTGCAGGCACAGGCGGAAACGGTTCAGGAACCGGTACGGGCGGAGAGTCCGGAACGGGAACCAGCGGAGGATCAGGAACCGGAGGAAACGGGTCCGGAACAGGTGGATCTGGTACTGGAGGAAATGGATCGGGAACCGATGGTGGCAATGGAACCGGAGGAAATGGCTCTGGGACTGGCAACGGTAGCGGTGCCGGTACAGGTACAGGTGGATCTGGCACAGGTGGTGGTAGTGGAACTGGAGCAGGTGGAAGTGGCTCTGGTGGAGGCTCAGGCGAAGGTGGAAATGGAACAGGCGGAGGCTCGGGTACAGGTGGAAATGGCTCGGGCAGTCAGCCTGCTCCGACGCTAGCTCCCGGTGCTACTGCAGCTCCGGGTGCATCAGCATCACCCGGGCCGACAAACTCACCCGGCGCTACTGGAACACCGCTTCCATCAGGATCCCCGGATGCAGCCACGGGTCCGGCGGCGTCCTTGGTTGATGAGCCTGAGGTCGAACCGCCTATCGTAATAGAAAAAATAGTTTCCGACATCTCGACGATCTCATCCGCTGACAGACCGTCGAAGGTAAAGACTACCTATGTTTCCCGGGTTGGTACGACATTTACAGTAAGAGTTCAAAAGGTCACCAAGAAAAAACCGACCGGTTATCAGATTCAGTATACAACAAATAAGAAAAGCTGGAAGGGTGCGAAATCAAAGAAGTTTAAGAAACTGAAGATGACTGTCAAAGGTCTGATGAGTGGCAGGACGTACTACTTCAGGATACGGGCTTATCGTAGAGTGAAGGGGCAGACTGTATACGGCAAGTGGAGCAAACGCAAGAAGATTTGATAGTAAATTATTATAAAAAATAAGGGGTGTGATTTAATCTCCGCATGACGCGAGTGGAGCGCCATGCGGAGAGATTAAAATCACATCCCTTGCTTAGTTTAAGAGCGTTAGTCATCAAATTTGATTCTATCATAGTAACGCGAAAAATCGAAAGTCGAGAAGTAATCTCTCGGCGTTTCTTTCCTTCGGATCATCTCGACCGAACCGTCTTCCTTCAAAAGAAGCTCAGGTGATTTGAGTTTTCCGTTGTAGTTATATCCCATCGAATAGCCGTGTCCGCCGGTGTCGTGGATCACTATATAGTCACCGATCTCAATCTCAGGGAGAGCACGGTCAATGGCGAACTTGTCATTGTTCTCACAGAGAGAGCCTGTCACATCATAGATGTGATCACATGGTGCGTCTTCCTTTCCGAGGACGGTGATATGATGGTAAGCTCCGTACATAGCCGGACGCATCAGGTCAACCGCGCAGGTGTTAAGTCCTACGTATTCTTTGTATATGTGCTTCTGATGAATACACTTGGTCACGAGCTGTCCGTACGGAGCGAGCATGAAACGACCAAGCTCGGTGAATATAGATACATCGCCGAGACCTGCAGGAACTAATATCTCATCAAACTTTTTGTGTACGCCTTCGCCGATAGCCATGATGTCGTTTGGCTCATCCTTCGGATCATAGGCTACACCCACGCCGCCGGAAAGGTTGATATATGAGATCTCTACACCGGTCTTTTCTTTCAACTCTACAGCGAGCTCGAAAAGTATGCCGGCGAGCTTCGGATAGTATTCGTTTGTTACGGTGTTACTTGCAAGGAACGAATGGATACCGAATCTTTTTGCGCCGCGGACCTTCAGCTCATTGAATGCGTCAATCATCTGCTCCTTCGTCATGCCGTATTTTGCGTCGCCCGGATTGTCCATGACTCCGTTACTCATCTCGAACACACCGCCCGGATTGTAGCGGCAGAAGATGGATTCGGGAACGCCGACATTTTTGCGAAGGAAATCAACATGTGTGACATCATCAAGGTTGATGTATGCGCCGAGGTCATAGGCTTTTTGATACTCTTCAACAGGCGTCACATTCGATGAAAACATGATGTCGGAGCCTTTGAACCCGACTGCCTCAGAGAGCATGAGCTCGGTGAGCGATGAGCAGTCGACGCCGCAACCTTCTTCCTTTAATATATGAAGGATGAAGGGGTTGGCATTTGCCTTGACGGCGAAATACTCGCGGAATCCCGGATTCCAGGAGAACGCTTTTTTCATTGCGCGCGCATTCTCGCGGATGCCTTTTTCATCGTAAATATGAAATGGGGTCGGGTAGGTCTTTTCGATTTCCTGGACTTGTTCCTTTGATAATATAGTTGTTTTTTTCATAATGATCCTCCCACTTTTTCAGTAAGTGTGCAGGAAATAATGCCCTGCAAATCTAAATATTAGCGGATTTCAAGCGAAAAGTCAACTATTTTAGTGTACTATTGGAAGAAAAAAGCATCATAGTGATACGGATTATTCGTATAGTAAATAAAATATATAAAAACAACTTGCAATTATATAAAATATATAGTATGATAAGGAGGTAAAGATGTATGGTCTTGAGTTGGTAAACCTCATGAAGAAGAATGGATGGACGGACTGTGAAAGGAGAAAGCCATGATAAAAGTATATCCTGCGTTGATTCATAATGAGAACGGATATTGGATAGAGTTCCCTGATTTGGAGGGATGTCAGGCTGTGGGCGACAGCTTTGAGGAGTTAATGGGGGAGGCATCAGAGGCACTTGGGTTGTATCTGGTGGCGATATTGGAAGATGGAAAGGATTTGCCGGAGGCCAGTGATCTGGCCAAGCTTAATCCAAAAAAGGGAGTGGAAACTACATATATATGTACAGATGTGGATAAGTACAGACGGGATACAAGAGCTGTTAAAAAGATGCTGTCGATCCCGGCGTGGCTTGCTAAGGAAGCAGAGGAGAAGAACATCAGTCTGTCAAAGGTCTTACAGGAGGCGCTGAAGCAGAAGGTCAGCATGCTCTGAAACCTATTGCTGTGTATTTATAACAGAGTATCGTATGGAGAAAAAGCAGTCCTACGATAAGAAAACAAACAGTCGTTCGAGATTGTCAGAAGAAAAAGCTTGACGAAAGCTATAATATGGAATAGAATATATACTGTGTGTGCATGAGACCTGATACACCATATAAGGTGGTGAGACAGGCGGATTCGCGGGGGCCGGAGGGAGTTCGGACGATGCGGATGGCGCATACGCAGTGAATGTAAAAGTGGAAAGGAAGATAATCCATGAGCGAAGAATACAGCGGAAAAGACATAGTCGTTCTCGAGGGGCTCGAGGCAGTGAGAAAACGTCCCGGTATGTACATCGGAAGTACCGGTGCGAGGGGTCTCCACCATATGATCTGGGAGATCCTTGACAACGGAATCGACGAGCACCTGGCAGGTTTTTGTGATGAGCTGCACTTGACTCTGCTTAAGGACGGCGGTGTGATCATCGAGGACAACGGGCGAGGCGTGCCGGTGGACATCCACCCGACGCAGAAGATCCCTACCGTGCGCGTGGTCTACACGATCCTGCACGCCGGAGGTAAGTTCAGTAGCGATGTCTACAAGGTCTCCGGAGGTTTGCACGGAGTCGGAGCGTCAGTCGTAAACGCCCTCTCAAAGAGTCTTTCAGTCGAGGTGCGCCGTGACGGACGCATCTACCGCGATGAATATAAAAATGGTGGCAAGCCGGTCACAAAGCTTGAAAAAGGAAACAAGCTCCCAGAGATCGGACATTGCCTGAAGAATAATACCGGAACTAAGGTGACTTTTTATCCGGATGACGAGATATTCGAGACAGTCGAGTTCAAGGCTGACACCATTCGCAAAAAGCTCAAGGAAATCGCATATCTTAACAAGGGTCTGAGGATACATTTCAAGGATCAGAGGACAGGTGAAGAGGCTGAGTTCTATGAGGAATTCGGTATCCAGAGCTATGTTAAGTACATAAATCGTGACGTTCCGAAGCTCCATCCGGACGTCGTTTACATCGAGGGCAAGAGTGGCGACATCGAGGTCGAGATAGCATTCCAGTATACGAGCGAGTACACCGAGCAGATCAACTCGTACTGTAACCGCATCAACCTCGCGGATGGCGGAACGCTCGTGACAGGCTTCAAGACCGCACTCACGCGCATCATGAATCAGTACGCGCGAGAGCTCGGTTTCCTGAAAGGAAAGGACGACAACTTCGACGGTAAGGACATCCGAAACGGGATCGTTGCCATCGTATCGATCAAGCATCCGGATCCCCAGTTCGAGTCGCAGACGAAAAACAAACTCGGAAACACCGACGCAAAGACGGCTGTCGACGAGGTCATGGGCGAGAAGGCGGTTCTGTATTTCGATAAAAATGTCGAGGTCCTGAAGCGCATTCTCGAGAATATCCACAAATCATTCAAGGCGCGTACCGCCGGCGACAAGGCTCGTAAGAATATCATGAAGCAGCTTAACGATGTCGATACGAGGTCGAAGCTTGCGGCGTGCTCATCCAAAAAAGCAGAAGAGTGCGAGATCTATATCGTCGAGGGAGATTCGGCGGGAGGTACCGTGAAGACTGCTCGCAACCGCAGGACTCAGGCGGTGCTGCCGCTGCGCGGAAAGATACTTAACGTGGAAAAAGCTCCGCTCGAGAAGATTCTTGTAAATAACGAGATAAAGACCATGATATCAGCCTTCGGCTGCGGGATCGGAGAGGAGTTCGATATCACGAAGCTCCGCTATGACAAGATAATAATACTAACCGATGCCGATGTCGACGGGGCGCATATATCGACGCTTCTACTGACATTTTTCTACAGATTTATGCCGGAGCTTATCTATCAGGGCAAGGTCTATCGAGGACTGCCGCCATTGTACAGGGTTTCATATGATGATAATTCCGGCAAGAAAAAACAGCGCGTGAATGAGTATCTTTTTAATGATTTCGAGCTTGAGAAGTTCAGGAAAAAAGGCATAAAGATAAAAGAGCTTCAGCGATACAAAGGTCTCGGCGAGATGGATGATGAGCAGCTGTGGGAGACAACGCTTGATCCGGAGCAGAGAGTGCTCGCGCAGGTGTCCATCTCGGATACTGTCGAGGCGGATGAGATCACGGATATCCTGATGGGATCAAATGTGCCGCCGAGGCGTGAGTTCATCATGGAAGAGGCCAAGTACGCGGTGCTCGATGTGTGATGCTGGCACATCGTTGTATTGTGTGACGGATGCATGCCGGCAGGTGTGTGCAGTAGGAAGGATGAACTGCACGGAAGAACAGAAAAACTATTTTTGAGAGGATAGTTAATATGGCAAAAAAAGTAGTGGAAGATAATATCATACAGCTGGATTTCGCTGAGGAGATGAAGACGTCCTACCGTGACTACGCGGTGAGCGTTATCGTGGCGAGAGCGCTGCCTGACGTGAGAGACGGTCTGAAGCCGGTGCAGAGAAGGATCCTGTATGCGATGCAGGAGCTCGGGCTCACGCCGGATTCTCAGTACAGAAAAAGTGCCCGTATTGTCGGTGATACGATGGGTAAATACCATCCGCACGGCGACAGTTCGATCTATGACGCACTCGTGCACATGACGGAGGACTACTCTCTGAACGCGCCTTTGGTCGACGGTCACGGAAACTTCGGTTCCATCGACGGAGATTCGGCAGCGGCCATGCGATACACGGAGGCGAAGCTCTCGCCTGCTGCGATGAGCATGCTCGAGAATCTCGAAAAAGGCCTCGTAGACTTTACTCCGAACTTCGACGATACGGAGCAGGAGCCGGTCGTACTTCCGGCACAGCTCCCGAACCTTCTTATAAACGGAACAACAGGTATCGCCGTCGGAATGGCGACGAACATCCCACCTCACAATATCGGTGAGGTCATCGATGCGACCATCGCTTACATCGACACCCCGGGAGTGCGCCTGGATACGCTGCTTGGACACTGTCCGGGTCCTGATTTCCCGACAGGCGGCATCATCATAAACGCCGACGAGCTCCCCGAGATCTACAAGACCGGAGAGGGCAAAATCAGAGTCCGCGCCCGCACCGAGATCGAAAAAGGTGAGTACGGCAAAACAAATATCGTGATCACGGAGATCCCGTACACTGTATCCGGTAACAAGGAAAAGCTGGTGCAGTCACTGTCAGATCTCATGAAAAACAAAGTCTTCGATGAGATTGCCGATGTAAGAGACGAGTCCTCGAAGGAGGGTATCCGTATCGTCATCGAGGTAAAAAAAGACCGCGACGTCGAGAACCTCTTAAACGGCCTTTATAAAAAGAGCCAGATGGAGGATACATACGGAGTCAACCTTCTCGCGATCCGCCCGACAGAGGGTGGCGTCGGAGGCCAGCCCGAGACCTTTAATCTGAAAACGATGATCGAGGCCTTCGTCAACTTCCAGGAGGAACTTTATACAAAAGAATATGAGTTTTTGCTTGATAAGGCGAGAAAACGTCTCGAGGTAGTAGAGGGACTCATCCGCGCAGTCGATGTCATCGATCTGATCATCGAGATACTCAGAGGATCGAGCTCTGTCGCACAGGCAAAGGCCTGCCTCATAGAGGGTGTGACCGACGATATCAAGTTCAAAAATAAAGGTTCCGAGGAGCAGGCAAAAACACTTCTTTTCTCAGAGGTTCAGGCAAACGCTATCCTTGCGATGCCGCTGCAGAGACTCATCGGTCTGGAGATACTGAAACTCCAAAACGAGAACGAAGAGCTCGAGGCAAAGATAAAAGAATACCGACTTATACTCGGCGACAAAAAGGAACTCTTTAAGGTTATGAAAACACGCCTCAGAGAGTTCAAAAAGCAGTATGCCACACCGCGAAAGACTGAGCTTGCAAACGCCGAAGTTACGGCATATGTTGAGGAAGTTGTGGTGGAGGATCTCTACGTTCTTTTCGACAGATTCGGTTATACAAAATGTATCGATGCGGGAGCTTATTCACGTCAGACCCCGGAGACTCTCGCCGAATATGTCAGGACGCTCCACGTCGAGAATACTGATAAGATCTGTATATTTACCGATAAAGGAAATATGTATCAGGTAAAAATGGACAAGATCCCCCGTTGCAAACCGAAGGACAAGGGAACCCTTATCCACAATCTGTGCAAGATGGAAAACGACGAGAACGGTATACTTTACATCGGTTTCGAGGAGCTGTATGAATCGATGTTGATGTTCGTGACACAGAGCGGCTATATCAAGCTCGTAAGCGGTGCCGAGTTTGAGACCGGGCGCCAGAAGATCGCCGCAACGAAGCTTGATTCGGATGATGACAGGGTTGTGGGTATAGATACTTTGACGGGTTCCGAGGTGCTCGCCGGCACGAAGAAGGTAATTCTTCTTACGGATGCAGGACTCTCGCTGGGATTCCCCGTGGGAGAGGTCAACGAGTTCAAGAAGACCAGCCGCGGCGTGAAGGCCATATCTTTAGCTATCGATGACAAGCTTGTATACGGAACGGCGGTCGATCCGATGGCCGAGACATTTATTTATCATGGACAGACGCTTAATGCCCGCAGGGTACGTAACAGGAGGCGTGGTGCCAAGGGTCAGAAGGCTGATCTGACACTCGATGCGTCAGTGGTTGAGCAGCAGAAACTGGAATTTTGATTTTTTTGAATTATTTAATAAAAGGGGTTAACTATCCGGCGATACGTCCGATAAATATAGTGAACACATCGAGATGAGTATGTCCCGATGTGCTAACGAAAGGCGGAAAACCGCTTATGAACGGAGGTTGAGGAACATGAGAATTGATTCGTATATGGCTGTGAATCAGGTCTATGGACCGAACAAAACAAGACGTTCTCCGTACGCAAACGCTGCATCACCGCGTGATGCCGTAGAAATCTCGGATTTCGGTAATGCTTACCAGGTAGCAAAGAAAGCTGCCAAGGAAACTGAGCCGGTTCGTGAAGATCGCGTAGCAGAGATCAAAGAGCAGCTTGCAAACGGTACCTACAATGTACCGCTCACAGCAGTAGCTGAAAAAATGGCTAGCCAGCTCTTAGGTTAAGGGGGACAAACTGTGGCCAGTTTGATGGAAGAACTGATGGAGACGCTCACAAAGGAGGAGAAACTCTACTCTGAGCTCATACCCATCGAGGAAGAAAAGACCAGAGCGATCGTGTCAAACGATCTTGATAAGATGCAATCCATCACGGACACTGAGCGAGAGATGGTTGACAAAACCACAGCTCTCGAGGCTAAGCGTGAGGAGATCGCGGTGAACATCGCGACTGTTCTTGGTAAAAACCCGAAGACTATCACGCTGGAGGAGATCGAGGATTCTCTTCAAAAACAGCCGGAAGACAGAAAGAAATTACAGCAGATCCATGATAAGCTCAAAAAGACGGTTGAGAGACTTAGGACCGTGAATGAACAGAACAAGGAGCTTTTGCAGGAGTCCATGGACATGGTTGAGTTCAATATGAATGTAATGCGAAGCGCGCAGATGACGGCAGGCAGCTCCAATTATGGGAGTGATGCCTCGGAGGTCAACGGAATGGCCCCTCAGCATCCGCGTTTCGATGCTACTCAATAAACAAGGATGTTTCGAGTCTGCACCCTTTATTAGGTGTGGGCTCGTTTTGGGATTTATGGGAGGAAACATGGGAGGAAACGTATGGCTAACTTGATGACGAGCTTTTATACAGGAGTATCCGGGTTACACTCTGCGCAGGCGTCACTGAATACGACGTCTCACAACCTGGCAAACGCCCAGACAAAGGGATATGTCAGACAGCAGGTGTTGCTTTCGGATGCTTTTTACGTTAAGTCCATAGGTCCTTCAGATAACGTTATGATGACCGGTAAAGGAACCGTCATCCAGCAGACACGTCAGATCAGAAACGAGTTTCTGGACTATCAGTATCGCATGCAGAACGGAAGACTCGGATTCTATGAGAAGAATAAAGAGACAGCCATCGAGATCCAGGACATGGTGGGCGAGCTCTACGGCGAGCAGTTCCAGACGGCAGTCACTGAGCTGAAGACCGCCATCGCATCACTTGCCGAGGATCCCGGTAACATTGTATACAAGGACCAGGTTGTATCTATCGCTTCGCAGTTCGTGGAGAGAGCGAAGGTACTCCAGGATGAGTTAAACAGCTATCAGACGAGCCTCGATGTCGAGATCCAGCAGGAAGTAGATAGCATAAACAGTATCGTTAACACCATAAAAGATCTTAACAGAAAAATACAGAAATACGAGGCGATCGGTGAGCCGGCAAACGACTACCGTGACCAGAGAAATAAACTTCTCGATGACCTTTCAAAGATCATCGATTTCGAGACAAACGAGGAGAAGGATGGTACGATCACCATCTTTGCACAGGGACAGTTTTTGCTGGATACGACAAACCAGTACAGACTGACTACGGTTCCTATCGGAAAGTACGATAGAAATGGTCAGTTGTGGCCGGTTGACGATCCGGATAACCGTGACGCAGGTTCGATGCTCCTCAAGGTAAAATGGGAGAACGGCGGCGACTATTTCACGGATGACCAGCTTGAATATGACTCGGCGAAACATACTGATGTGGGTACGCTCCGTGGACTTATGGTAGCCAGAGGCGGTCACGCTGCGAAGTACACGGATAACAATGTAGGCGAGAAGCCGCAGCTTATCGACTATACAAATAAGGTCGATGGCACTACCTACACTCAGGCTGATGCGATCGCTGATTATAATAAGGCGGCAAAAACATACGACGAGAGGCTCGAGGCTTACAACAGCTATATCGATCCTTCTATCGTAATGACTATACAGATCCAGATCGACACGATGGTTCACGGAATCGTGACCATGATCAATGATACGCTGAGCCCGATCAAGTATGCGACTACAGATGGTTCAGATAACAAGACAAAGGCTATGAAGTATTATGATCCGGTGACAGATCAAGAACTTGGACCGATCGTGGATGCTGCCGGAAATGCGGTACGTATTTTCGATTTTGAGAATGCATTTGTCGGTGATGATAAAAATAGCACCGCAGGCACCGAGATATTCTCGAGACGTGGTATGGAACGCTTTACAAAAGCTGAGCCACCGCAGTATTACAAAGGTAATGATGGAAAAACCTATGAAGTATGGATCTACAATGAGGAGATCACAGAGGCACCGACTGCAGATATCAAGATGGAAGGTTCTCCGGCAACCGAGGTCACATATAAGACATGGCAGGTTAACGGAAAGAATGTGACGAAAAAAGAATCAGATATGACTGCAGCAGAGAAGCAAATCTGGCAGGACCAGAAAGATCAATGGAACAAGAGCCTCTATACTATCGGCCAGCTTACCATGAACCCTGATATCCTGCAGGATTCTTCGAGGATCCCGACCAAGTTCCACGAGAACAGACCACAGGCGGGAGGGTATTCAAACGAGGCTATACTCCAGGTGGTAAAAAACTTCGAGGAGAGTCTCGGTACACTCGATCCGAACTCGCAGACGGAGTTCGATGTGACACATTACTATGCGGGTATCATCGGAAACCTCGCAACCGTTTCAAATGTGTGGAACGGAATCGTAGAAAATCAGGAGCTGACGGTTCACAGTTGTGACAACGAACGACTTGATGTTATGGGTGTTTCCGGCGATGAGGAACTGTCTGATCTGATCAAGTTCCAGAGGTGCTATGACGCCTCGTCGAGATATATAACGGTTATCGATGAGATGTTGGAACATCTGATAACGCGCCTTGGAGCATAATACTTGAAGACATACGGAAAGTTGTTGATGTATCCGTACGGGCACGCTTGCGCTTTTTTCGAGAACGTAGCAGTGCATGCGTGCATAATACGCACGCTACGCACTGACGTTCTCGACACATCCCGTACGGTGATACATTTAACAACTTTCCTGCATATATGAAAAAGTGCTTTTTAAGGCACTTTTTTTCGCTTTTGGGGTTGATTTTTATCGAAATTTGGTCGATAATAAGTATAGCAACACATAAGTTAACAGTTTATGACAGGAGGAGACGCATATGCCTTCAACATTCGGATCACTCGAGATTTCTAAGACCGGCATGATGACATACAATGCCGCTATTCAGACTACAGCTCACAACATCGCAAATATAGAGACCAAGGGTTACTCCCGACAGACCGCGAACTATGAGGCTCTCGTGGCTAATAAGAGTGCCATCACCGTTCAGGGATTCGGTGTCGGAAATGTAAATGTGACCCGCGAGCGAAACGAGTACTATGACAACAAGTTCATCCGTACTCAGTCCGCTTTCAGCAAATATGATACAGATACATATTATCTTAACGCTCTTCAGGACATGATCTGCGGTAACGTCACAAGTGATGACAAGTCAAGGATCATGGACGCTTTTGATGACTTCTATGCAAGTCTCTCAAATCTTGTCGGAAACCCAAATAACCTGACCATCAGAACAGAGGCTGCGACCAGAGCGCAGACGTTCGCTGAGTATGTCCAGAACATGGGTAAAAATATGCAGCAGTTGCAGGATGAGGCAAATATCGAGATCAAGACGACTGTAGATCAGATAAACGCCATCGCCGAGAAGATATCATCTCTGAACCGCCAGATAAACGTCATCGAGTCATACGGAAACATGGCGAATGACCTTCGCGATCAGAGAAGCGTGCTTATCGATGAGCTCTCTCAGTATGCAAAGGTTGAGACGCTCGAGAAAAAAGGTACGATCACGAAGACTAGTGGAAGACAGACCGATGAGCTTACCGTAGATACTCAGTTCTATGTATACATGAACGGAAACACTCTGGTAGATGGCTACAGGATCAACCATGTCGTATACACTCAAAAAGATACCTATACAAACATAAACGATATAAAGGGTCTGTATGAGCTCAGCTGGGAGGATGGTACAGACTTCCTCGAGCATGCGAGAAATCTTGGTGGAAAACTTCAGTCACTTTTTGAGATGAGAGACGGGAATAATTCGACCACTCTCGAGGGGTATGTTTCAGAATATGATGCAAGCACGATAACTATCAAATCAAAGAGTAATTTTGCATCGGGCGATGACGGGTATGATCCGACTGCAAACTTTATAAACGACACAGCACTTCTTAATATCCCCACACATGACGGAGAGATCATGGTAAACGGAAGGATGTACAGATATGATACATTCGAGGCAAAGTGGGATGAAACAGCTAAGGAGTATACATACGTCTTTAAGATGCATGATACGATCGATACAACAAACGATGCGATACTGACTACAGCGGTGTCATCAAAGATGACGGTATCAGTCGGCGAGAATGTCTCTGCAAGGGGAATCCCGTATTACTTTGCTCAGTTGAATGAGTTCGTGAGAACGTTTTCGGAAAGGTTCAATGAGATACAGAACCAGGGACATGACCTCTACAATGAGTTCGGAATCGACTTCTTCACATCCAAGACTCCGACACAGGGTAGAGACTATGTGATGAAAGAAGGCGAGCACAACTTCAACACAGCAAATATGGATCAGACTGCGGATGGCAGTTATTACTATATGAACGCTGCGAACTTTAAGGTCAGCGAAGAGATGATCGTCGATCCGAAGAAGCTCGCATGCAAGGCAATCGTAAAAGATGAGAATGGAAACATCACCTCGATCGGAAATGACAACTGGGAAAATGTTCAGAAGCTCTCAGAGCTTAAGGATGATTCAAAGATGTTTTTGCACGGAGCGCCGGACTCCTTCATCCAGTCGCTCGCATCATCGATGGGCGTCGAGTGCATGAAGGCAGAGCACTTGTGCAAAAGCCAGGAGAACCTTCTGCTCGCGATCGATATGAACAGAAAGAGTGTGTCAGGTGTAGACGAGGACGAAGAGGCTGAGGACCTGATGGTATTCCAGCAGATGCTTTTTAACCAGTACAAGGTTCTGTCCGTAATGAATCAGGTTTTGGATAAGCTGATAAACGGAACGGCAGTATAATGGCTTCCCCTTGAGGAGAAACTGTCCGCGAAGCGGCCGGATGAAGTGCATGTAGGCTTCTCCTTGAGGAGAAGCTGTCCGCGAAGCGGACTGATGAGGTGTTTAAGAAAGACTAACTATTAAATGTCAAGAGGAAATTAAAAAAATTTTGATAAAAATGCAGAAATGTATTTTTATAGATTTGATCTTTGAAAACTGCATGGCAAACAGAGCATCTGAACAGATGCTCTCAGAAAAGGTATAGAGAGGCAAGACTATCCTCGATATGCTTCGCCTGTCATCTCCATACGGTAGATAGTACGAACGAGCTTTTTGGCAGCATGGGATATCGCCACGTTGTAATGCTTACCTTCAGCGCGCTTCTTGGATAGGTAATTTCTAAACTCAGGAGTATACATACAGACAAACTTTGTGGCATTTATTATAGCGT
>JHWZ01000018.1 GCA_000687695.1 Lachnospiraceae bacterium P6B14
AATGAAGGATCTATACAATAAACGAAAAGAAACCATAGAGCGATTGTTTGGAACAGCAAAAGAGAATCACGGTTTCCGATACACGCAGATGTATGGAAAGGCCCGGATGCAAATGAAGGTCGGGCTAACCTTTGCGTGTATGAATCTAAAGAAACTGGCAAGAATCCTAAAAAAGAAGGGGATAATCCCCACTATTTTTCGCTATTTTCCTAAAAATCTACCAATTGCATGCTAAAACAGGAAAAAAAACGAGAAAACCCGGTTCAGCGGAACTTTCCGCCAAACCGGGTTTGTCTACGGTCTGCGGGATGCTCATACGAGCATCCCGTTTAATAGCTTATTCAGACTAAAGACTCGATCAAGCCTTCTCCATCTCTGCCTTAACCATGTCAGTCATCTGCGGAAGAATCTTGTTCAGATCTCCTACGATTCCATAGTCAGCAACATCGAAGATCGGAGCATCCTCATCCTTGTTGATAGCGATGATGAGATCACTCTCCTCCATACCTGCTACGTGCTGGATAGCACCTGAGATACCGATCGCGAAGTAAACGTTCGGGCGAACAGTCTTTCCGGTCTGTCCTACCTGACGCTCCTGCGGAAGCCAGCCGTTCTCTACAACCGCACGAGAGCAGCTTACTGTTCCGCCGATAACCTCAGCGAAGTTCTCAAGAAGCTTGAAGTTCTCTGCAGAACCTACACCACGTCCACCTGATACGAGGATCTTTGCGTCCATGATATCAACGGTAGAAGCAACCTTCTTAACCACATCCTGGATCTCCACATAGCGATTATCCGGAGTGAATCCCGGGTTGAACTCGATGATGTCAGCCTTAGCGCCCTTGTTCGGCTCGATCTTCTGCATAACGCCCGGACGTACGGTAGCCATCTGCGGACGGTTGTACGGGCAGGCGATCGTAGCGATCGTGTTACCGCCGAATGCAGGACGGGTCATGAGAAGCTGTTTCTCGATGTCCGTATTAGCTGCATTGTCATGGAATGTACCGATCTCAAGTACTGTACAGTCAGCTGTAAGACCTGTAGCCACACGAGCTGATACTGTAGGACCGAGGTCACGACCGATCGGTGTAGCTCCTACGAGCATAACCTCCGGCTTGTACTCCTTGATAGCAGAAGCCAATGCATGAGCATATGGCTCTGTACGATAATCCTTAAGCTCAGGATCATCGATAACGATTACGTGATCCGCACCGTACTCAGCGAGCGAATCAGCTTTATCCTTGATTCCGGATCCGATAAGAACTGCGGTCACATCCTGACCGAGGTCTGCTGCCAGATCCTTTGCTTTGCCCAACAACTCAAAGGCGATTCCTCCGATCACACCGTCGACCTGCTCAGCAAAGACATAAACGCCCTTATATTCTTCAATATTCGGTGTATTAGCCATTATATGTCCCTCCTTAGATTACATGCTTTTCTTTCAACTTGTCAACGATGATCGTAGCGCCCTCTGTCGGATCAGCCGGTACAAACTTCTCGCCTGCACCCTTTCTTACCTTGTCAGAAGCCTTAGCGATCTTGGTCGGTGAACCATTAAGACCGAGGTTGGAATCATCAACATCCTTGAGGTCTGCACGTCCCCATGTTGTGATCTCCTTCTCGAAAGCATCCCAGATTCCGCCCGGGCTCATGTAACGTGGCTCGTTCAGCTCTGAAAGTGCTGTGATCAGGCACGGCATTTTTGCCTTGAGTACATGGTAACGATCCTGGTACTGTCTCTGAACGATAACAGAATCACCCTCAACCTTGATATCCTGTGCATAAGAAATGACAGGAAGTCCGAGGTGCTCAGCGATCTGAGGACCAACCTGAGCGGTATCACCATCGATAGCCTGACGACCTGTGATGATGAGGTCATAATCGATATTGCGAAGAGCACCTGCGATCGTTGTAGATGTTGCCCATGTGTCGGCACCACCGAGAACACGATCTGTAACAAGGATTCCCTTGTCTGCGCCCATTGCCATAGCCTCGCGAAGTACATCCTCTGCCTTCGGAAGGCCCATGGTAAGAACCGTTACTTCTACATCGTCTCTTTCATCCTTGATGCGAAGCGCTGCCTCGAGGCCCGCCTTGTCATCCGGATTCATGATAGTGAGCATCGCTGCTCTGTTAAGTGTACCGTCCGGGTTGAATACGACACCGCCCGCTGTATCCGGTACCTGTTTGATACATACTACGATTTTCACTGCGAACCCTCCTTTCTTATTTCAAAAGATTACCTGAGATGACCATACGCTGAACCTCAGAAGTTCCCTCATAGATCTCTGTGATCTTAGCGTCGCGCATCATACGCTCTACGTCATACTCACGGATATAACCATAACCACCGAACAACTGAACCGCCTTGGTAGTAACCTCCATAGCGGTCTCTGCAGCGAAGAGCTTAGCCATAGCTGCCTCTACTGAGTAGCTGACCTTTGCACCCTCTGCGAACTGCTGCTTCTTCATAGCAGCCTGATATACAAGAAGCTTTGCAGCCTCAGTCTTTGCAGCCATGTCAGCGAGCTGGAACTGAGTGTTCTGCTGCTGAGCGATGGTACGACCGAACTGCTTTCTCTCCTTGGTGTACTCGATAG
This sequence comes from Lachnospiraceae bacterium P6B14, assembly GCA_000687695.1. Lineage (GTDB taxonomy): Bacteria > Bacillota > Clostridia > Lachnospirales > Lachnospiraceae > Eubacterium_F. The sequence goes on from JHWZ01000018.1 coordinate 2,601, forward strand.
TACGATCGATAGCACCCTCTGCCAGACCGAGCGCCTGAGCAGCGATACCGATACGACCACCATCAAGTGTGTGCATCGCGATCGGGAATCCCTTTCCGCGAGCGCCGAGGAGGTTCTCCTCAGGGATACGAGCATCTTCAAAAATAAGCTCATACGTGGATGAACCACGGATACCCATCTTCTTCTCCTTTGTTCCGAATGAGAATCCCGGAGTATCCTTATCTACGATGAACGCTGAGAAGTTCTTTTTCTTGCGTCCACGCTTATCCTCTGTGATATCGGTAACAGCGATGATGATATATACATCAGCAACCTTACCGTTTGTGATGAAGCACTTGGAACCGTTCAGTACCCACTCATGTGTGGACTCATCAAGAACAGCCTTTGTCTGTGCTCCCTGAGCGTCGGTACCTGCCATAGGCTCGGTAAGTCCGAAAGCTCCGAGCTTCTCGCCGCTGCAAAGAGGCGGAAGATATTTTTTCTTCTGCTCCTCTGTACCATAGGTGAGGATCGGGTCAACACAAAGTGATGTATGTGCTGATACGATAACGCCTGTTGTACCGCAGACCTTGCTCATCTCCTCCACGCACATGATGTAGGTGAGGATGTCAGCGCCCTGGCCGCCATACTCTTTCGGCACCGGGATTCCGAGGAAGCCATACTTGCCCATCTTCTTCACGGTCTCCATAGGGAACGCTTCAGTCTCGTCGGTCTCCTGTGCCAGTGGCTTTACTTCATTCTCTGCGAAGTCCTGAAACAGCTGACGCGCCATCTCGTGCTTCTTATCCAATGTAAAATCCATTAGCTAAACTCCTTTCGGTTTATTTTTTTTAGATCAATATTTGAAGAATCCCTCGCCGCTCTTGCAGCCGAGCTTGCCATCAGCTACCATCTTCTCAAGAAGCGGTGCCGGCTTGTACTTCGGATCGTTGTTTGTACCTGCATAGATAACGTTCATGATCGCAAGGCAGATGTCGAGGCCGATATAATCACCGAGGTGAAGCGGTCCCATCGGATGGTTACATCCGAGCTGCATAGCGATGTCGATATCCTCAGCAGAAGCAACATCAGCGTCGAGTACGTTGATAGCCTCGTTGATCATCGGGATAAGAATACGGTTAACAGCAAATCCCGGAGCCTCGTTGATACGTACCGGAGTCTTGCCGATCTCCTCTGAGATCTTGATGATCTTGTCAAATACTTCATCAGTTGTGCTCTTTGACTTGATAACCTCAACCAGCTTCATACGAGCTGCCGGGTTAAAGAAATGCATACCTGAAAGCGGTCTGTCGAGTCCCTCTCCGATCTCTGAGATGTTCAGAGATGAAGTGTTGGATGTGAAGATACAATCCTTCGGAACGATTGACTGCAGCTCTGTGAAGGTATCCTTCTTAACCTGCATGTCCTCGAAAGCAGCCTCTACGATAAGGTCACAATCTGTACAGATGTCCTTGAGACCGGTCTTGATACGGCCAAGGATAGCATCAGCAGCTGCCTGATCCATCTTGCCCTTGGCAACCATCTTGTCAAGACCCTTCTTGATCTTCTCCTTACCACCTGCTGCAAACTCCTCCTTGATGTCGCAAAGACGAACCTCAAATCCATCAACCTGAGCGAAAGCCTGTGCGATACCGGAACCCATGGTTCCTGCACCAATTACACCTACTACCATAATATATTTCCTCCTTAAATTTGATTCGATTGATTAGAAAAATGTTCCGGACGGCCGGTTCATTTTTAAAAATAACTAGCAGTTCTTGAAGTCAACAACCTTAACCTTCTCCTCTTTCGGAGCAAGGAAGTTGCCCATTCCTGCCTTCTGATCCTCTGTCTCGAAGCAGTCACCGAAAAGCTTCTCCTCAAGAGCAACAGCATCATCAATGTTCATCTGATAGCCCTCGTTGATAGCCTTTTTACAGTTGCGTACTGCGATCGGAGCCTGAGCGGCGATGCCGTTAGCCATCTTCTTTGCCTGCTCCATAAGCTCAGCCTGCGGATATACAGCATTTACAAGACCGATTCTGAATGCCTCATCAGCCTTGATATTGCGTGCACCGAAGATAAGCTGCTTAGCCATGCCCATCGGTACGAGACGCGGAAGTCTCTGTGTACCACCGAATCCCGGTGTGATTCCGAGACCAACCTCCGGCTGACCGAACATAGCGTTGTCGGAACAGATTCTGATGTCACAGCTCATTGAAATCTCGCATCCTCCGCCGAGTGCAAATCCGTTCACTGCAGCGATGGTCGGAATAGGAAGCTTCGCCAGCTTCAAAAATACGTCGTTACCCTTCTTACCGAAAGCCTCTCCTTCAGCCTTTGTAAGTGTGCTCATCTCACCGATATCAGCACCTGCGACAAAGCTCTTCTCTCCTGCACCTGTAAGGATGACGCAACGGATCGCATCGAGATCGATGTTATCCAGTGTCTGATCAAGCTCATCCAACACCTGAGAGTTAAGCGCATTCAGAGCTTTTTCACGGCTGATGGTGATGATAGCGATCTTGTCTTCAACCTCATACTGAATGAATTCCATGTTAGTTTTTCCTCCCGTTTATTATTGTTGATGGCGCCGGCGGCAGGAGTTTTCTCACAGCGAACCAGCGCAGCTGTGAGTCGTGAGAAAAGCTCCGACCGCGTCCGGCGCCTTTTTAATATACTAAACCAGCCGGTCATCTGACCGGCCGGTTATAAGTTCTGAATCAATCCATCTCAACGATAGTTGCGCATCCCATACCACCGCCGATGCAGAGCGTAGCCAGACCCTTCTTAGCGCCTGCCTTCTTCATCTCATGAAGAAGTGTAACCAGGATACGGCAGCCTGATGCTCCAACCGGATGTCCGAGTGCGATCGCACCACCGTTCGGGTTGAGCTGCTTGTCAACATCGATTCCGAGATCCTTTCCTACTGCTACTGACTGAGCAGCGAATGCCTCGTTAGCCTCGATGATGTCGAAGTCAGAAATGCTCATGCCTGTCTTCTCCATAACCTTCTTTGTAGCAGCAACAGGTCCGATACCCATAACCTCCGGACGAACACCTGCAAGTGCTCCTGCAACAAATGTAGCCATCGGAGTAACACCGAGCTCCTTAGCCTTCTCCTCGCTCATAACTACGATAGCAGCTGCACCATCGTTGATACCTGATGCATTTCCTGCTGTTACGAATCCGTCTTTATTGATCGGACGCATGCCTGCGAGCTTCTCAAGAGTTACGTCAGGACGCGGTCCCTCATCTGTATCGAAGATAACAGTCTCTTTTCTCTTCTTAACCTCTACCGGAACGATCTCATCCTTGAATGCACCGGTCTCGAGAGCCTTTTTGCATTTCTGCTGTGAGTTGAATGCGAACTCATCAAGCTCCTCACGTGTAAGTCCCCACTCGTTGCAGATGTTATCAGCTGTCTGGATCATGTGATAGTCGTTGAACGCATCCCAGAGAGCATCCTTAACCATCGTATCCACGAGCGCACCCTGGCTCTGTGACGGCCAAGTCATACGATATCCGTAACGACCCTGCGGGATAGCATATGGAGCCATGCTCATGTTCTCCATACCACCTGCTACAACCACGTCAGCATCTCCTGCCATGATCATCTGAGCAGCCTGGTTGACACAGTTAAGACCTGAACCGCAGACAACGTTTGATGTTACAGCCGGAACCTCGATCGGAAGTCCTGCCTTGAGAGTTGCCTGACGTGCTACATTCTGTCCCTGTCCTGCCTGGATAACGCATCCCATGTAAACATGGTCAACCTGATCCGGCTTAACTCCTGCACGATTGAGCGCTTCCTTGATCACGATCGCTCCCAGATCGGCTACCGGGATAGTAGAAAGGCCACCGCCCATTGTTCCAATCGCAGTACGACATGCACCTGCTAAAACCACTTTTCTTGCCATGAAAATAGTCCTCCTTATGATACATAATTTTTCACATGTTACGAACTTTTGTCACAAATGTGACAGTCTTGTTCTATCATAACAAAAATGGCTGACATTGTCAATGATTTAACGAACGAAATTTTATAAATATTCGGAGCAGTATACAATACTTGTACGGGCACGCTTTCGCTTTTTTCTCGTACGTCACGTTGCATGCACGGAAAATACCCGTGCTACGCAACGACGTACGAGACACATCCCGTACAAGTATGTATTTCTGCTCCTCATTATTAGTTTTTCGCTCGTTGGGCATCTAAAAAATGTGCATGTAGCCATCTATGCTACATGCTCGCTATTTTTTTCCTTTTCGCTTATTGGGCATCAACAAAAATGTGCATGCAGCTATCTTTGCTACATGCACATACTCTTTTATTTTTTTGCTTGGAGGGCATCAACAACTGCGGGCGGGACCATTTTTGATACGTCTGAACCGTAGTGCGCGACCTCCTTCACGATTGTCGAGCTCAAAAATGCGTACTCGAGGCTGGTCGTGAAAAACATAGTATCCACCTCAGGCTCGATGCTGTGATTGGTCTGAGCGATCTGCATCTCCGTCTCGAAGTCGGTGACGGCGCGCAGGCCTCTGATGATAAGGTTTGCGCCGTTCTGCTTGGCGAAGTCGATAGTCAGCCCCTCAAATGTTTTTACCTTTACATTCGGGATGTGCCCGGTCGTCTCCTCGATGAGCTTCACCCTTTCCTCTCTTGTAAACAGAGGATTCTTCGCGCTGTTTACCAGCACACCGATGATGAGCTCGTCGACCACCTTTGCTGCTCGCTCGATGATATCGAGATGTCCATAGGTTACCGGATCAAAGCTTCCGGGATAGATTGCTTTCATTCGTTTTACCTCTTATTTGATCTGCGCCACAAGTTCATCTTCTCTGCCTCGGCGATAAGCTCGTCTCTGAAGTCAGGATGCGCAACGCTGATAAGTCTCTCTGCACGCTCCCATGCGGAACCGCCCTTAAGGTTTACGATACCGTACTCCGTTACGACATACATCACGCACGGTCTCGGATCGGTCACTACTGCTCCATCAGCCAGTGTCGGACGGATACGTGAAACTGTCTCTCCTGCCTTATTGGTAAATGTTGACGACAGGCAGATAAAGCTCTTTCCGCCCTTTGACTTGTATGCACCGAGCACGAAGTCGAGCTGGCCGCCAGCACCCGAGATGTTCTTGGTGCCGGCTGACTCAGAGTTAACCTGTCCGTAAAGGTCTATATCGATCGCATTATTAATAGAAATAAAATTATCATGAGCTGAGATTACATCGATGTCATTTGCATAGTCTACAGGCACGCTCATGCACTCCGGGTTATTGTCGAGGTAGTCATAGAGCTTTTTGGTTCCTGCGCCGAATGCGTAGGTCTGACGGCCCTTGTTGATATTTTTGCAGTTACCTGTGATCTTTCCTGCCATAGCCATATCGACGAATCCGTCCACATACATCTCGGTATGCACACCGAGGTCCTTCAGATCAGACTCTGCGATGAGAGCACCAACTGCGTTTGGCATACCTCCGATTCCGAGCTGCAAGCATGCTCCGTTCGGGATGCGCTCCACGATGAGCTTTGCCACTGCCTTGTCGATGTCAGTCGCAGGACCTCCTGCCGGAAGCTCACCGATCGGCGGGTTATCTCCCTCGATGATTCCCGTTACCTGTGACACGTGGATCCTCTCATCGAATCCGCCCAGACAACGAGGCATATTTGTATTTACTTCTACATAGACTTTCTCCGATCTTGAGATGGCTGCTGCCATATGAGATGCGCTCGGTCCGAAACTGAACCATCCGTGAGCATCCATCGGTGACACCTGGAACACATTTACCGCGATGTCGTCCTCGAGATCACGATAGTATCTCGGAAGCTCTGAATAGCGGATCGGTCCGTAGAAAGAGAACCCTTCCGCGATAGCTTTTCTCTCCACTCCGCTCATATGCCATGAGTTCCATGTAAAGTGCTCTGCCGGATTCTCGATCTTGAATACCTCCGGAACCCACATAAGGATTCCGCCTCGCAGCTTCACATCCTTGAGGTTTGGCATTTTTTTAGCGAGCGCCGCGTCAAACGCAACAGGTGTATTTGCGCACCAGCCGAAGTCAACCCAGTCTCCGTCCTTAACCTGCGCGGCAACATCATCCGCACTCACCAGCTTCTGTTTGTAGATCTCCTGATAGTCCATGTTTTATACCTCCGTTTTTGTTTTTGTTTTATTATTTCATCTTAAAAATGCCTAGCACACCGGCCTGCCGACGATATCATTTTTGCTGCCGCCATAGCCTGTACCACGGGCGCCCCATGTCAGATCGACCATAGGCCTCTTCCCTTCAAAACCGTACAACTGATAGCCCGTGATCATCTCCACGTGACTGATTCCCTTATATCTTCCGTTTTTTGCCCCTGTCAAAAATAGCAAGTCACCCGGAAGATATTTAAGCTTTGATATTTTATTGTAGTTAAACTTTCCGACTAATCTTTTATGATTAGCGCACCACTTGCCCAGATCAGCAGCCGTCGGCGCATAACCCTTTGCACCGGCCACAGCTATACCTCCGCTCTTATATGCCTTCCATACCAAAGCGCTACAGTCATAGTAACCCTTTTTCATGCGCTTTTCCTGCGAATACTTCCAGTGTGTACCGATGAATGTGGCTCTCGCACAGGCTTTGGTCACACCCTTTTTTACAACAGATACCAGGCATCCGATACGGCTTCCGTCCATGTCAACATAGATGATGGCATTGCCTGTCTTTTTGCCCTTGACCTTACCACTTCCGGACACCGATGCAACCTTGGCATCAGTTGACTTCCACCCCGGTGAACCCGGATAATTTTTGAGCTTTAAAACAAAGCTTTTTCCCTTGTCCAATACTCTTACTTTAGTAGCAATATTAACAACCTTACACTCAATATGAACAGTGAACGGAACGCCGTTCAGATAGAATGTCACATCACCCGAACCGCTTTCGTATATACGTATACTAACCGTTTTATTCTTAGGGTTCAAAAATACACTGCCGCTCTCCAGACTTCCGGTTGACTTTCCGCTATCAACAGATGAATACGTAAAGTCAACATCACTCTTAAACTGTACGGTAGCATATCCGGTTGCATAGTCATCCATCATATAAACTGTCACGTCATTTTTCTCAAGAGTAGCTGATGAAGTATCATTAGACGCGAGGAAAACAAAAGTCGTTTTCATGGTTCCGCAGGTCGCAATAACTGTCGCCTTTCCTCCGCCAACGATACAGTAGGTATGCTCCTTCTCATCGATCTTTACTACGGACGGGTTATCCACACTGTACTGTATCTGCTCACCTGCAAACTCGTCATATGCGAGAGTCTTGCTCCTGTAATAAGGAACTATCGCATCGTCTTCATACCAGTCGTCATCATCATATGAAGAAAATGTAATACGTCCCTGATCACCATAATAAAAATAGCTTGGAGAATAATCATCCTCGTCATAGTCGCCCGGATAATCATAGGTGTTTTCCGTGATATCTACTCCGTTATAAAGAGTTATATTTCTGTACGGATATTTGGTTATATCATAATACTCTTCGTCGTAGTCGTCGTCCTCATCATCATAGCCGGAGTCATCGTCATCATCATAGTACGAATCATCATCCTCATTATAATCATACCCGTCGTCATCCTCGTCCATCAGATGATATATACTGCTACCGTACTCTGATGTTCTTGCATCAGCTTTTTTCGCACCGCCGAAAACAAAAATGATAACAACCGCCAGAATAATAGCGATGATACCAATCCCAATAAGCACCTTCGGGTTCGCTCTTTTCATCGGTTCAAATGGACTGGTATGATAATCCTTATATCTGTCGTTTATTATCTCTTCGATCTTCTCTTCATTTATTTCTTCATTCTTTTCATTGTTTTCCACTACCGATTCACCTCTTGAATTCCAAAATCATATTTAAAACATCTCCGTAAGACTCACACATCCGTTTCCAACTCGCCACCCAAAAACTTCGGAAGACTCTTCCCGTCCTTCCTCCATGCATAGTATTCGGCAGTAGCTGCAAACATGACATCACCTGACGAGTTCAGTGCGGTCTCCAAACTATCCTGGACAACTCCGATGATAAACCCGACACCGACCGCCTGCATTGCGATCTCATTTGGAATACCAAACATAGAACAAGCCATCGGGATCAGCAACAAAGATCCTCCTGCCACACCTGACGTACCGCACGCTCCGAGCGTTGCCAAAACACTTAATAAAAGTGCCGACCAGAAGTCAACCGATACTCCCATAGTATTAGCTGTTGCGAGCGAAAGCACGGTGATAGTGATCGCTGCACCGTCCATATTTATGGTAGCCCCCAGAGGTATCGCCACTGAATACATATCTTCATCGAGTCCGAGTTTTTCACACAATTCCATATTAACAGGAATATTCGCCGCCGAACTTCTCGTGAAAAATGCAGTGATACCACTCTCTCTCAGACACCTTAATACCAGCGGATATGGATTCCTGTGAAGGAATATAAATGAGATCAGAGGATCCACGATAAGCGCCACAGCGAGCATACAACCCACGAGCATCAGAACCAGCGAGCCATACTCCGAGAAAATCTCTAACCCGGTCTCGGATACGGATGAGAACACCAGACCCATGATACCGAAAGGCGCCAGGTTGATGACCCATCTGACCGCGGTCGTGACCATCTCTGCGAGATCCGCGATGACATTTTTCGTGTTATCAGATCCATATCTCTTGAGTGCCAGTCCGAATATAACTGCCCACATTAGGATACCTATATACTGCGCGTTCACGATCGCAGAGATAGGATTCTGAACCATCGTAAGCACCAGGTTTTCGAGCACCTCTCCGATACCGCCAACGACAGTCTCGGCCTGATAAGCATCCGTAAGAGTAAATGTCTGCGGAAAAATCAAGCTCGCGCACACAGCAATAAACGCAGCCAAAAATGTACTTAACATATATAAAAATATCACGACACCGAATCTCTTGTCCATCTTGGCGCTGCCCTTTGCCAAAGAACTGATAACCAGTATGAACACGAGTACCGGAGCTACGCCTTTTAGCGCTCCTACAAACACCTCACCGAAAACCGAGATCCACTCCTGCCCCGGCACCAAAAGTCCCAGTATCACTCCAAGCACAAGTCCGATCAGGATCCTTATAACAAGAGATATTTTATTGTATACAGTTACTATTTTTCCCAATACATTCACCATATGATCACCCCTTAGTTCTACCTTTCATCACTATATTATTTCAGCTTATCAAATCCCGAATCATGTCCATCTTCGTAAATAAATGCCGCCTTATAAAATGGATTCTTTTCAAGAACTGCTTTTGATCGTTCTTCGCCCATTACAAAAAAAGCAGTCGCATATGCGTCACACAGTAACCCATTCGGACCAACCACCGTCACGGATGCAAGCCCGTTATCGGCAGGAGCTCCTGTCTTCGGATCCATTATGTGATGATATCTTTTTCCATCCTGCTCAAAATAACGCTCATAATTTCCGCTCGTTACTACAGCGTTATTTCTAGCTACGATCTTTTCATATACGGAAGAAGGATCCTTTGGATCAGCGATACCGACTGTAAAATCAGTCCCATCAGGTTTGGTCCCGACAGACTGCACATTTCCACCGAGTGAAACTATACCGTTCACATTGTTGGCCTGCATGATCTCGCAGAGCTCATCAGAAAGGTAACCCTTCGCACACGCACCGAGGTCTATCTGCGCATCCCCACGCATGGAAACATTATGATCCTCTGAGACGTATACCTGCTTATAGTCAACCTTCTTAAGCTCATTTTTTATCTCATCATCAGATGGAACCCTGTTCTTTCCGGTCGTAAATCCCCATAGCTTCACGATGGGATATATCGTCGGATCAAACCGTCCCTCTGTTTCATCAGCTACCTTTATAGCACTGCTGAGTAGATAATATGTATCTTCAGAAACTTTAACCGCTGCGCCCTTTGCAGCGTTCAGCTTGGATACATCACTGTCCTTTTTAGTCACTGACAGTTCAGCTTCCATCTGATAAATCCGGTCACGCATCTCCGTCATGATATCAGAGAGTTTCTCGTCAGTCTTATCCGTTTTATACAGCGTGATATCCATCACGGTATCCATCGCAAAAAACTGCTCGTAGAGCTTCTCGTCGTCGCCGCTCCTATTGAGGCGCATTACCACAAGAATACCGACAACTAATACCAAAACTACCGCCAAAGCTATCAGTTGTTTGTTATTATTCACCATAAAAACTCCTTGCGAAGTGCTCTCACGCGAGCGGCGGTAGTTTTCTTCCGAGGAACACTTTACAGTGTGAGCGAGGAAGAAAAGCTACCATAGCGCTCGCGTATATATCACCCAAGTTGAGTCTTCATTACATCAATAGCTTTAGCGAGCGCCTCAGGTATCTTGTCGGGATTCTTTCCACCCGCCTGTGCCATGGCCGGCTTTCCACCGCCACCGCCACCAACGATCGCAGCGACTTCCTTGATAAGGTTTCCTGCATGAGCACCCTTGCTCATCGCGCCCTCCGTCGCAGTCGCAACCAAACTGACTTTGCCGTCAGCCGCGGAAGCAAGAACGATAAACGCCTCGCCGAGTTTATTCTTCATATCATCAGTAAGCTGACGCATGCCGTTCATATCGACACCGTCAAGCTGCTTAGTCAGAAGCTTGATTCCGTTGTAATCCTCAGCCTCACTCGAAACATCACCTGCCGCATCCTTGGCAAGCTTTGCCTTCAGCTTTTCATTTTCCTTCTGAAGAGTCTTGACCTCTTCCTGAAGTCTTGATACCTTCTCATCAATTTCAGAAGGATTGCTCTTCAGGATAGTTGCCACCTTGTGAACCATCTCGTCAGATTTATTCAGATACTCGATAAGTCCTACCGAAGTGAGCGCCTCGATACGACGTACTCCTGCAGCTATACCACTCTCGGAAATAATCTTGAACGAGATAATATTTTTGGTATTTGAAACATGAGTACCACCGCAAAGCTCTGTTGAGAAATCTCCTATCTCCACAACGCGCACGCGTTCTCCATATTTCTCTCCGAAAAGCGCCATCGCGCCCATTTTTTTAGCCTCGTCGAGAGTCATCTCCTCAGTGAGCACCGGCAGTCCGAGATTGATCTGCTCATTTACGATCTTCTCTACCTCTGCGATCTCATCGTCTGTCATCGGTGAGAAATGCGTGAAGTCGAAACGAAGTCTCTCCTGATCCACATATGAACCCTGCTGCTCAACATGACTTCCGAGCACACGACGCAGCGCCTCCTGCATAAGGTGAGTCGCTGTATGGTTGTTCGCGGTAAGCGCTCTGCGGCTCTCGTTAACGTTAAGGCGCGCGGTCTCACCTATGCTGATGGATCCGTCTAATACCTTTCCGACATGACCGATCTTCGTTCCCTGCAGGTGGATAACGTTATCCACGCGGAACAGACCGCCATCGGTCTCAATCATTCCTATATCATTCAGCTGACCACCCATCGTGCCGTAGAAAGGAGTTTTCTCCACGATGATGGTTCCTTCCATGCCTGATTCCAGCTTATCTACGATAGCATTTGTAGAGGTCATCGCCGTGATCTTTGAGAAGAACTCAAGTCTTTTGTATCCGACGAACTCGCTCTCGATAGAAGCGTCGATCTGCTGATAAACAGTCTCGTCCGCACCCATATAGTTTGTCTCTTTACGAGCGGCACGAGCGGTCTGACGCTGATTTTCCATCGCCTTGTCAAACTCTCTCTCGTCAACCGTAAAACCGTTCTCTGCCAAAATCTCGATGATCAGGTCGAGCGGGAATCCGTAGGTATCACAAAGCTTGAACGCCTCCTGTCCCGGAAGCACCGTCTCATCGATTATTCTCAGCTGAGACATCTCATCCTCGAGGATAGCTAAGCCCTGGCTGATAGTGCGATCGAAGTTCTCCTCCTCAACACTGATAACCTTTTTGATATACTCACGACGTCCCTCGAGATCAGGATATCCCGACTTCGAGTCATCGATCACGACCTCACTTAAGTCTGACAAAAATGTTCCCTCGATGCCAAGCAGCCTTCCGTGACGAGCCGCACGACGTAACAGACGACGAAGCACATAACCGCGTCCCTCGTTCGACATGGTCACACCATCGGAAACCATAAATGTAACGGATCTGATATGATCCGTGATAACTCTTACCGACACATCAGTCTTGTGATCCTTGCCATACTCAACACCTGCGATACGACAAACCTCCTCACGCAGATGACGGATGGTATCCACATCAAAAATAGAATCAACGTCCTGCATAACGGTTGCCAGACGCTCAAGTCCCATACCCGTATCGATATTCTTGGTCGCGAGCTCCTCGTAACCGCCATGTCCGTCACCCTCGAACTGAGTGAACACATTGTTCCAAATCTCGATATAACGGTCGCAGTCACAGCCGACGGTGCAGTCAGGCTTGCCACAGCCGTATTTCTCTCCACGGTCAAAATATATCTCAGAACACGGACCACACGGGCCTGCACCATGCTCCCAGAAATTGTCCTCCTTGCCGAAACGGAAAATCCTCTCCGGAGCGACACCGACCTCTTTTTCCCAGATCTCAAACGCCTCGTCATCATCCTCGTAAACAGACGGATAGAGCCTGTCTGCCGGGATCTCGAGTACCTCTGTCAAAAATTCCCAACTCCACTTTATAGCCTCATGCTTGAAGTAGTCACCGAATGAAAAGTTTCCGAGCATCTCAAAAAATGTACCGTGTCTCGCTGTGTGACCGACATTCTCGATATCACCGGTACGGATACATTTCTGGCATGTAGCCACCCTCTTTCTCGGCGGGATCTCCTGACCGGTGAAATACGGCTTCAAAGGCGCCATACCGGCGTTGATTAAAAGCAGACTGTTATCGTTCTGTGGAATCAGAGAAAAGCTCGGCATCACGAGGTGATCCTTGCTCTCAAAAAAGTCCAGATACATCTTTCTGAGTTCATTAAGTCCGTAAGGTTTCATTTTGTTCCTCCTGTTTTCCCGTTTTTATCTCGGAAGCCCCTATACAGGGCATTCTACCCGTGTTTTTATACATCCTGCAAGTGAGAGCACCTGCAAACAAATATTATATCATAGAACCCCCTCTTCTGTCAAAATAAGTTTTGGCCTGATATCGGTCACCTCGGTAGGGAGTCTGTCAGCCTTCTGGGCACAATACGCGAGCATGACCGTGTGCTCTCTGAGTTCCGCGTTCTGAGCCAGGAATCTGTCATAGAATCCGCCACCGTAGCCCATGCGGTTTCCGTACGTATCGAAGGCAACTCCCGGCATTATCACGAGGGTCCCCTCTTCCGGCTCTCCGTCCACAGGGACACGCTCCGTCCCGGCGTCATTAGTCTCTCCGCCCTGCCCATGTTTTTTACCTGCATACAGCCTGTCGGCTTCCTCCCGAGGCTCCATGATTCCCATGGCGCCGGATACCATGTCCGCCTCGAGATCGGTCACAAGAAAGAACCTCAGAATCCCTTCCTTCACATACGTCTTCGGGAGATAAAGCTTCTTTCCGTCCGCGATGATCCTTCTGTTAATCTCATCCGTTGCCACCTCTGATCTAAACGATGCGTACGAAAGGACTGTCCCCGCATTTTTATACTCATTCATAGCAAAAAGCCGCTCCGCGATGCGTGCGGAGAGCTCCACTCGCTCACTCTCTTTTATCGCATCCCGTCGGCTTATCATTTGCTTTCTTATTTCTTTTTTATCCATCACGTCTGCCACGCTCCCAGCATATCACCGCTGAAGATCAGAATAACCTTGTTTTTCTTGTTCAAAAATACTCCGAACTCAGCCCAGCTTGAGCCTTGCGGCCATTTTTTATTAAACTTTTTATTGAACCATTTTTTTGATTTGATAGTTGCCTTTTTACCGTCGGCATCCGCGTCATAGATAACCTTGCAACCCTTGGCAAGCTTGTATGTATATTTCTTCTTTTTCAGCTCGCCGGATTTGTTTGTGAGATACCGGCTTCCTCCGTTTCCGTTACTGAAATTCATCCAACAAATATATCCGTTTTTATTCTTCTTGAAGGTTATCTTTTTACCCTTGATCTTTCCGGTTACATTTGAGTAACGATTTGTCACGTACTTGTACTTTTTCAAGTACTTTGTATAGTTCATCTTCTTTTTCTTCGTCGATGTGAACGAGGACGAAGATGCCTGGGTCTTGTGTGTAAGTATCTCGTAACCCTGAGGTCCCACTTCCTCATCTTCCTTTGAAATGATCCGGATATAGTAACGTGTATTTGTTTTTAATTCCTTTGAAAGATCTGCATATACAGTATTACTGTTTACCAAAACATAGTATACAAAATCTCTCAGATCGATGTCCGAATAGATCTCAAAATACACCTGTTTATCACCATAAAAATCCATGGAATAAACATAGTTTCCCGTGTCGAAATACAGTACATCCTGATCTTTAGTGCTATCTATTTTTCCTGAAGTATATCCGTCTGTATTTGCCTCTGCTGCTGTGTAGCCGTCTCTTCCGGGATCCACCGTCCATGTGGAGCCCGGACTGGTGGTCGGCTTAGCTGATGCAGTAGGTGTAGCGCTCGGCTTCGGTGATGCTGATGGCGTGGCACTCGGCTTCGGCGATGCCGATGGTGATGCACTCGGCTTAGCTGACGGGGTTGGTGTAGGCGATACCGCGCCTTGCGGTTCAAGCTTAAACGTGTATCCAACAGGTATTCCGCATATACCGTTTCCGAACTCTGTCTTTATATAATAGCGCGTGTTTTTTTCGAGTAAATTTTTAAGATTGATAGTTCTTGACTCACTTTTGAACAACATATAATAGTCCACCCGCTGAGTACACTCAGCATCCTTATAAAAATGCAGATTTACACTGCCTACAACACCTTCTTTTCTGTCGTCAGTTTTTCCGACAAGGTTATATGTATTATCTCCGGTATCAAAAACATAAACATCAGTATCCCTGACACCTTCAACCTTTTTGTAATACTCAACTCCGGGCTCAATAGTCTCCGCTCCGCTCGCTGTATCAGCCTCGGGATCCACATATGCCATTACGGATACAGTCGCATTGATGACCGAATCGGTTCTTCCTCCAAAAAGAATGTAATAAGTGGTATTTGGCAAAAGGTTATTTCCACCTCCACCGACATCCCCGATCGAGTAACTGTTATCCATGGTATTTGAATGATGTATGCAGTCATCATAGTCGAGAGAATCCGTAATATAATACTCGGGATAATAATTGTTGTCTGACCCACTCCAGATAAAATGATAATATGTTCTGGCTTCACCTGTTGTAGTAAAAGAATATGCAGAATAATGAGAACTGTCTACACCAGGAATTCTTCTTTCGATGCTGACAGTTGTCTGTGTATTTAGAGGGATCGATCCTTTGGCCGTCACATACTTAGCTGTATTAGATGCAGCAGTAGCCGCCTTAGGCCCTGTCGGTATCAGATTCCATACCAGTGCCAAAACAAGTACGATCGCAACTCTCGCTTCCCATCTTTTCATTTTTCTCATAGGCCGAATCCCCCTTCATTTTCAACACACAATTTCCGTTATGTTTGTTTCAAGAATTAAAGCCTCGGCGTATCGAGATAATTCTTCAGGTGAAAATGTTTCGTTTTATGCGCGGTAAACAGCGTACCGATATCCTCACCATTAAACGCTCTTTCGATGTTGTTCATATCGTTTCCGTTTATGATGAGCATATCCGCTCCGGCGTCGTTAGCAATACCCGCCGCCTCAAGCTTCGAGATCATGCCACCTGTCCCGACATCTGTCTGAGGTCCCTTTGCCATCTCGAGCATCTCATCGGTGATCATATCAACTTTCGGGATACGAACGGCATCAGGATTCACTCTCGGATCGTCCGAGTAAAGTCCGTCGATATCGCTTAAGAGCACCACCAGATCAGCACCCGATATAGCCGCAACGATAGCCGACAGATAGTCGTTATCGGAAAGCGTAAACTCGTCGGTAGCGACCGTATCATTCTCATTTACGATTGGTATCACTCCCATATTGAGAAGCTCACGGAAGGTATTCTGCGCATTGTGCCTCGATGTATCATCGGCGATAGTCACCTTCGTCATCAGCACCTGAGCTGTTTTCTGGTTGTACTCAGAAAAAATCTTCTGATACACCGTCATCAATCTGATCTGTCCGACAGCTGCACATGCCTGCTTCACCGCCTGCTCTGTCGGTCTCTCCTTCAGCTCGAGGGCTCGCCTGCCCACTGCGATCGCACCCGATGAAACGATCATCACGTCCTTTCCGCGGTTGCGAAAATCCGAAACGATCCTGATAAACTTCTCAAGCTTTACCAGGTCAAGTCCGCCTGTCTCCTCGTGAGTAATCGTTGATGATCCCACCTTGAAAACTATTCTTTTCTTGTCATTAAAATCAATCCTGCTCATTTTTCTACTCTCTCTTCAATCAGTTTTGTCACACGTATCAAATTATTCCCTTAGATTTATGGCTCGATTATACTATAAAATCGCAATGAATGCAAGAGACGTATACCCCATCTTTACTGCATCAGTCTCTCACCTATTCGCTCAGCTACCCGCAGTCCGTCCATGGCTGCAGAAAGGATACCTCCCGCGTAACCGGCGCCCTCACCGCAGGGATAAAGCCCGGGTAGCGATACACTCTCGAGCGACTCATCGTCACGAACGATCCTAACCGGTGACGACGTCCTCGATTCCACCCCGAGTATCAGCGTATCATCCGCGTCAAATCCCTGTATCTTTTTCCCGAACTGATCGATCGCCTCACACACAGCGGTGCGTATTTCCTCAGGTAACGCCGATGCAACATCAGCGTATGTCCATTGTCCCTTCACGGACGGCTGGTTACTTGAGAGTCCCGTGACACGCACTTTACCACTTACCACCGCAGTATTCTCATTATTATTGACATCTTGTTTCGAATCCTTATCCGGATGATCCATGGCCAAACTCTGAAACTCGCCGTATCTCTGCACAGGAATCTTTCCATCAGCAACCTGATACATGTTTTTTTCGAGTTGTCTCTGGTACACCACTCCGACAAATACATCTGCGTCTTCGGATCCGTCCGACACTGCATTCCTCTCATCTGCACCGGGATCCACCGTCACAACTATCGCCGCATTTGCATATCCGGAATCACGCCTGACATCACTCATTCCGTTCACGACCAGATGTCCCGGCTCACTCGAAGCATTCACCACATATCCACCCGGGCACATGCAGAACGAGTATACCCCTCTGCCATCCTCAGTTTTTCCGGTCAGCTTATAGTATGCAGCCGGCACATTATTTCCGGCGTTCTCCGCCACTCCACCCGGCACATCCTGTCCGGCATGCTTGTCATTTTTCACCTGTCCATACTGCGCGCGGTCGATATCCGATTGTCTGTGCTGTACTCTGACGCCCACAGCAAACGGCTTCGGCCTCATCTCGATCCGCTGCTCTTTTAACTTATCGAATGTATCCCTGGCGCTGTGCCCGATCGCCAGCACCAGATGCTCGCACGGGATCGTATCGCGAAGTGCGCCCTGCTTTACCCAGACGCCGCTCACGCGGTCGCCCTGCTTTTCGACGCCGACATACTTCGTATGGAACAAAAATGTCACGCCCTGCTTTTCCATCGCCTTTCGCATATTGACGATCACGGAACGCAGAACATCAGTCCCGATATGTGGCTTGGCGTCATATAGTATATCCTTACCCGCGCCAAATCTCACGAAGGTCTCGAGGATAAATCTTTTCGTTCCGTCCTTATCCTTCACTCCGGAATTAAGTTTGCCGTCGGAAAAAGTCCCCGCTCCGCCCTCGCCGAAGCAGACATTGACCTCCTCGTTCAGCTCGCCGCTCTCCCAGAAACGCTCGACCTCACCGACTCTCTCCTCCATCGGCGCACCACGCTCGATAAGCACCGGTCTTAACCCTCTTAGTGAAAGCGCATACGCGCAAAAAAGTCCCGCAGGCCCACTGCCCACGACAACAATTCTTTCGTCATCACGCCCTCTGATCTGTGTCAACTTTGACTCATACATTATGGGCTTTTTAACCTGTCTTAAGTTCTTGTTATAATGATTCTTTTTGAGAATAGTTTCCTCATCATCCGACAGAAATCTGATCGAATAAATATAAAAGATATCCGGCTTGCTTCTCGCATCCAGACTCCTCTTATATATCTCAAATTTGCGCATCTGCTCCGCTTTAATCTTCAACTTTTGCGACGCGTATTCACGCAAGTGCTCCTTCTCATCAGCGGGCACATCCTGTATATTAATCTTTATCTGACCCAACTCCAGCATTTAGATAATTCCTTCTCATTCATTCTTTATTCTTTTCTTTTATCGCAGACACCGTATTCTTAATTTCGTACTTGTATCGCAGGAATCTGATTACAGCTTTACGGCGAGTGACATGTCGCTTACGTCGTTGCGCAGACACCGTACTTTGGTGTCGTGCAACGTGACGTAAGGGAATAAGCGCAAGCGGTCACGAGCGTAAACTGTATCAGATTCCGCACGTCCTCAAGATACTCTCGCTTGATATCATCGCACTTGCCCACGCGAGATGCAGATTATATCCGCCGCACATCCCGTCGATATCCATCAGTTCCCCAAGCACATACAGCCCCGGGCAGCACTTACTCTCAAACGTCTCTTCCGACACCTCTGAGACCGGCACTCCTCCCGCGCTCACCTGCGCCTTCTCAATCCCATAAGTATCCGTTATCGTAAACTCAAACCTCTTCAAAGTCTTCGCGATCTGCTCTGCACTCTTCTGACCGTTCCCGATCACGGAGAGCCATTTCGACGGCACCAGCCCGTCAAAACCGTTTACCGAAACCCACCTCTCGCACTCATCCTGCGACAAAGTCGGTACGAAATCGATAACGCCCCAAACAGGCTTGTCAGCGGCCAGCCCTTCAGCTGCCACCCTGCACATCTGGAATACAGGTATCCCGCTCACACCGGTCTTCGTTATCTGTATCTCACCGGTCTCAGTTCCCTGCAACATCCCGTCCACATAAAGGGAAAAGCTTCCCTGCACGCGCGTCCCGGCAACGCCCTTCCAAAAACGACCCGCCGCATTCATCCCCGTGAGTCCCGGATACACATCCGTCACACTGTGACCGAGCTTCTTTAAAAATGAATAGCCGTCCGCACATCCTCCCTGTTCTTTACCGGCAGGTCCTCCCGTGGCGAGAATGAGCGTCTCACATCCATAATCACATGTATCAGTCTCTATCTCAAATCTTGCCGGTGCGTGGATGACCTGACCTGTAGACTCATCCACATCGATGATATCCCTTTCACTGAGCATCTCATTATCTCTGAAGCGTTCAGGCACTCCGCCAGCCACCCCCGCCGCATCATAAGCATCCTCACACCAAACATCGGTAACTCTTGCCGACAGTTCTATATGCACGTTCGGCTTCCTGCATCCCTTATACAGCGCACCGATCACCGTCTGCGCCTGGTTCGAATGCGGATACACATATCCATCCTTCTCGCGAGTCAGCACACCGAGCTCGTTAAAAGTATCGATCACGCGCGCGGGACTAACACGTTCAAGCACGGAAGAAACGAACTCCTTGTCCCCATAATAATTCTTCCAGCTCATGTTCATGTTGGTCAGATTGCACCTGCCGTTACCCGTCGCAGACAGCTTTCTCCCGACGCGATCCTCCTTCTCCAGAACCAGGATCGACTTCCCCGAACACGCCAAAAGGCAGGCGCTTAGAAGTCCCGAAGCGCCCGCCCCTATGATCACTATGTCATAATACTCGTTATGACTCATTTTTCAATTCCTATCGTGTTATTTTTCAAAAATGTCACGGTCTGCCTATTTTTACCGGATGACGATAATAAGCGTTTGAAATCTTGATACCGTCACGATGGTTGCTGGCGTGGATGACCTGACCGCCACCGATGTACATAGCTACGTGACCTATACCACCGTTACCGTAGAAGAACAGATCTCCCGGAATAGGATGTGACACGCTGGTCGTGCAACCTGCCTGTGCGGCTGAGCTGTGCGGAAGACCCTTTCCGAAGTGTGCCCAGATCTGCATGGTAAATCCGGAGCAGTCACATCCGTTGGTCAGGCTTGTTCCGCCCCATACATACGGATTTCCGAGGAACTGCATAGCGTATGCCACGATACCGTATGAGCCCGGAGCCTCTCCTGTCTCAGGATCATATTTAACCTTAGTCGCACGCTTCAGAGAAAACTGCTCTCTTACGTACTCCTTTGAAACAAATGCATAATCATCATCGACCATGATACATATGAACTCATTCATATGGTCAAGCAGGTACTGCATACCGCCTGCACGCTCGATAGCCTCATCAGAGATCTCTTCCTTCTTGATGATCTTCTCGAGGAACTGCTGATCGACACTCTCTTTCTTGATCTCGAACTCCTCGCCCGCATCACAAACAGAGTAGATCGGCGCTGTAGTTGACGGAAGCGCTCTTACATTCAGAGAGTCAGTCATGATCTCAACACAATCACGTCCAACCTCAGGAGCGATCGCCTCAGCCTCCTCATCCATCGTAAGGAATTCAGCCTTAACGAATCCAACAACTCCGCCTGAAATGATCTTTGCCCATCCGTCCTTTGTAACCTTGTAGACATGGCATCCTGAGTTCTTAACCATCTTTCCGATGATGCGTGAATCAGTGGATGGTCTCTTACGAACGTTTAAGTAATTATCAACCTTGTTCGCGATACCGAGCCTCGAATAATTCAGATTCAGTCTGACATGCTCACCATCCTGGATCGCTGACTCGATCTCAGTCGCAGGTCCCGGGATAACCTCGTCATTTCCGTAGTTTCCCTTCATCTCCTGCTGAATCTGATCCCCATTCAACATAAGCAGAGGATCTGTAGCAAACAACTCGCCATTGGCAACCTTTGCACAAAAATCATTCACAAGAACGATCGCACCACTGATGCCTTCCTCACGTCCGACAGCCTCAGCAGATGACTGAACTGTGGAAGCCAAAACGGCGATGGCAAAACCACCCGCAATAAAGGTAGCCGCAGCTCTTTTTATTCTTCTCATATTTTACCGTCTCCTTATAATCGCGCATGTATACATCCGAGATACATGTCGCATAAGTAACTTATCCCTTTAATTTTGTTACAGAATTGTTACATGTCGAAACAAATTATAACGCGTTTCCGTTCTTTTGTCAATACTTTTTCGGTAAAAAAATAATCCGTACTTCAAAAACAAAGCACGGATTTTCGTATCTTTTCACAATATCTTGTACTGACAGACTACACAAGTCGACAAAATATTACTATTCATTGTTATTTATCTTTATTTTCTTCTCGTGCCAAAAGCACTTCAAGCTCCGGTCTTGACGCAATAAACGCGTTTACAAGCTTCGGAGAAAAAGAACCACACTCTCCGTTTACGATCATGTCATAAACCTCCAGCTTCGGGATAGCCGCTTTATGAAGTCTGTCACCCAGAGCATCCTCATACGCATCGGCAAGTCCTACTATCTGCGCACCGATAGGGATATCATCGCCCTTTTTATGCTCCGGATATCCGTCGCCATTGTACCTCTCATGATGATTTAAACATATCGATGCAGCGAGCTTGAAAAATACTCTGTCCTCATCACCCTTCGGGAGGTGCTTAAAAACATCCTTAAACATCTTTTCACCCTTGTAGGTATGGCTCTGATATATCTCATATTCCGTATCGGTAAGTCTTGACGGTTTATTTACTATTCGATCAGGCAGCTTTAGCTTACCTACATCATGAAGCGTTGCGGCGCTGGATATCATCTTCGCCATATCCTTGCTTATACCCAGATCAGGATACATCTTGCGAAGCTTTTCCACAAGGACATAGGAAATCATACCAACACGCCTTGCATGCTGGTTCGTGATATAATCCCTGTTCTCGATAATGGCACCGAAGTACCGCGCCATTCTTACGCCGGCTTCATCCATATTTGTCCCCCATGTTACAGTTTTGTTCTTATCTTGTAACCAACCCTGCCGTCTTCCTTAACGAAGATGACATTTTTGAGTGTATCTCTGACCAGATATACAACCGAGCTGATGAACACACGTGTACCCGGATATACGGTACCCTTTACCTCGATCGTCGCGTTTTGCTGCTGGCTCATCTTGAATATTTTTATTTCGCGCTCCTCCAAAAGGCCTTTGATCTCTTTTTTCTGCGTATACAGAGCCTTGGTCAACTGATCGTAGAACGCTTCCACTTTTTCGTCGCGTTCCGGCATAGCCATGATTTTTTCGATACCTTCCTCGAGAGTATCTATATCCTTTTGAACCTTTTCGCAGCGGTCCATGAGTTCCTGATAGGCTCTGGTATCTCCATCGCCCACACCAACCTCGACTATTGACTTACTCTCCGCAACATTTCCGATTCCGAAACACTCGAGGCCGGTCTTCGCGGTAGTGTGACCGCCTATGATTACGCCTCGTCTTCCTGCCACCTGCAAAAATGCCTCGGTGACAGTATCGCAATTCAGAAGGTATGTGCAAGTGATATTTCCTTCTGCTCTGATCGTACATGATTCGAAGAACTGTCCTATGATCACACCGCCGGCGACAATCTCCGAGGTGCCACGCCCCTGGACACCGCCCTTGATAAGGACATCATGGCCGGCATAGATAGAGCATGCCTCACAGTTTCCTCCGATGGAAACATTACCGGATGCAGAAATCATAAATCCGCTCTCCACGTCACCTGAGATATCCACATCTCCATCGAAGTTGATATTTCCGACTGACAGATCCACATTTCCGGTAACCACATAAACATTTCTGATCTCTATAGTCTCGTCGTCGACCCACTCGATAATACCCGTGATATCGGCAATATACTGTTTTTTATCTTCAGAAATATAAAAGCCCTTACCCTTGAGCGCCGGTAGATCATGTCCTCTTTCGGGTGTAAGGATATTTCCGTGAACATCATAACCAAACTCTCCGGCAGTAGCAGCGATATAGTCCGCGATGACCTGTCCCTTCTCTACTGTCTCAAAAAGCTCAATACCCTTATAATCTACAGCGCCGTTCGGCAAAAGCTTCGGCTCACTTTTTACTTCCTTGCGGAAATGGAACTCAAACCTTCCGTCCTCACCACGCACGGCCGGCTTTCCTTCCGCGATGACCATATCCGTGAAGTACAGCTTCTCGTCGGTCATCTGTTTGATAACATCTTTCTTTATGCCCTGCTTGATGTCATACTCACGCAAAGCACGCATAACGTCTCTGACACCGATAACAGCATCGTTTGTAGGCTGAGTGATACTCATAGTCACACTCATTTTGTCCTCGGAAACGACGATATGTATGTCTCTCTTTATCTCCTGCTCGAGTTGCTCGGTATCCTCAATTTCCTTTGAGATATTTCCGATGAGTTCCTTTGCGAGAGCAACGGCAGGATCTACGACCTCCTCCTGCTCCAAAAGCTTCTCTGCCTCGGATGCGATATCGAAATCGATAGCCGGCAGATCGTCCATCGACAAAAGGTCTGATACCAAAGAGCCCGCGAGAATCTGATCGATCTGCTCCTCGTAATCTCCCTCCTTGGCAACCTTCTCGCGAAGCTTTGCAATCTTCTCGGGCTCGAGTCCTACCTTCGCAAACTTGGAAGTGTTCAACCCCTGCTCGATACCTATTACGATCTCTTTCATCTGCTCCGGAGTGAAATCCGGATTCATAACAGGCTTCATATCGAGCTTTTTCTCGAGTCCCTCACGGATGATCTGCATCTGCATCCAGTTGAACCCGCTTCCGGCATAGAGAGCAACATTTACGTCGTTCTCAATACCGGCGATAAGTTCACGAAGCTGAACTCCGTACAGGTTCAGCCCCAGATACGGAGTCAGATTTATATCCTTTTCATGCGCCTCAATAAGAGCCGCAAGCTGATCGCTGTCATAGCCATTATCCAAACGCTCCGCCAGATCAATTCCCGCGATGCGTCCACGTACGTACTCGAGCACAGGTCTACCCTGATGCCCTTTGCCGACAACGACCATTGCGTCTATATTGTTTTCTTTTCCGAGAGCGAGAGCTCTGATGGTAAGCGGTTGAAGCCTCGGGTTGGCATATATAGACATGTTGACCCCGCGCTCCATACCTGCTCTGACCTCATGCATCTGGTACGAGGTCAGGTCTGTTTTTGCATATACAGAGACGTCGAGACCATTTTTAAGACCGGATCTGATTTCCTTCATCTGCAGGGAATTAAACTCCTTCCTTGCAAATAAAGACACATCGACCCCGTCAGCCATACCCTCACGGATCTCCTCGCACTGA
Organism: Lachnospiraceae bacterium P6B14; assembly: GCA_000687695.1. Taxonomy (GTDB): domain Bacteria; phylum Bacillota; class Clostridia; order Lachnospirales; family Lachnospiraceae; genus Eubacterium_F. The sequence goes on from JHWZ01000018.1 coordinate 26,912, forward strand.
AGCGCGTCGAAGCCCTGTTCAAGGTAGGATGTGATATCGATCTCCTTGTCCTTTGCCTCTGCCTCTGCCATAAGGCCCTCCTGTTACACTACAGAAAAATACGCCCTACTTAACAATGGTTACTCTGTGATTTTCGCCGCGTCACCTACGAGCTTTGATACCTCTTTGTAGATGTACGAGCTACGGATATAATGCTCAAACGGCATAGCCGTTCCATAGTACTCTTTGTATGCTTTTTTGATACTCTCTACGGTACCATCCGAACTCTGCTTTCCGAGATCCTCGGTATAAGCATCGATGGTTGCCTGAGAAAGATCAATATTCTCTTTGAGAGCAATAGCCTCCATGATAAGCTCGGTCTCCGCCATCGGCTTTGCCTGCTCTACGAGGTAATCCTCGAACTGTTCAGGGGTCTGACCAAACTGTGCGAGCGCATCAGAGATTGACATACCATACTGTGCCATCTGGTTCTCCATCTGAGCACGCATCATCTCCTTCTCTGCAAGAAGAAGTGACGGCGGTATATTTTTAACCTTTGAATTGCTTACAACCTGCTCCATTGCTGATGTAGGAGCATTTGCCTTTTTGGAATCCCTGAGAGTCTTTTTCAAGGAATCCTTGTACTCCTGAACTGTTTTGTAGTCAGTATTTTTAGCAACATACTCATCAGTAAGCTCACGATTTTCGATGTAGTTGAGCTTCATGGTAAATACGGTTTTCTTTCCTGCGAGATCAGGATCGTTCGGATACTCCTCAGGGAATGTGAGCTCCACATCCTTTTTCTCACCGACCTTCATGCCGATGATACCGTCATCAAATCCCGGGATCATGCTGCTCTCTCCGAGCTTGATAGTTGTTCCCTTAGCAGTACCACCGTCAAACTTTTTGCCATCGAGTTTTCCGCTGTAGTCGATGTTAACGCTCATTCCGTTCTCGGCAGTTCCCTCTTTTATCTTCTGCGGATGCTCATCAAAAAGCGCATCGATGTCGCCCTGGATTTCCTCGTCTGTTACTGTACAGTCAACAGGGATACCCTTGTACTCTCCGAGTTCTACGAGCTCGGTTGCGTCATACTCCTCGATATCTACTGCCTGACCCGATACATAGGTCGGAAGTGCGGCAGTGCCTGAAGCGCTTACACTCTGCTCATCAGCTGCGGAACCACTTGCTGCCCCCACAAACTTCTCAGTAAAATCGTCCATCGAGCAGGCTGTAAGGCATGCAATCGATAAAACAGCTGCGGCGGCAATCGTCATTACCGCTCCCTTTCTCTTATTCATTTTTTGTAATCCTCCATTTCATTATGAATCATGATGTAAGTACATCTTTTTTATTTTATCACATACTACACATATTAGCAAGTAAATACGGAAAAAACACTAAATTTTCACATTTCAACGACCGCCGCATCGGACGCGGTCGGAGCTTTTCTCACGACTCACAGCTACGCTGATTCGCTGTGAGAAAACTCCTGCCGCCGAATGCGGCTGATCAGTTATCTGTCCCATTTGAGGCTTTTGTATTCGACTACTTTGTCTCGCTCGAGGAGATCTGCCATCGCTTGTTTGGGTGGCTTGTTATCAAATAAAATTGCGTTGATCTGTTCAACAATAGGCATCGTGACATGATACTTGTTGGCAAGATTCATAGCGGCTTGAGCGGTGTTAACACCCTCGATGACCTGATTAATTTCCTTCTTGGCTTCCTCGAGAGTTTTACCTTTTCCGAGGAGATAGCCGCAATTGTGGTTACGTGAATGAACCGATGTACAGGTAACGATGAGATCGCCGATACCGGAGAGACCGGTGAAGGTTTCTATCTGCGCTCCGAGTTCTACGCCGAGGCGTGCGATCTCTGCGATGCCACGGGTCATAAGTGCAGCCTTCGTGTTGTCTCCCATCTCCATGCCGTCAAGTATTCCGGCGGCGAGTGCGATGACATTTTTAAGTGAGCCACCGAGCTCGATACCGATCATGTCGGGGCTTGTGTAAACCCTGAAGTTCGGCGCCATGAATACGTCCTGTACAAATGTAGCTGTTTTCTCCGTGTGCGCACCGACAACCACTGTGGTCGGGACACCCTTTGAGACCTCCTCAGCGTGGCTCGGTCCGGACAGGACTGCCACATCAGCCTTCGGAAGCACTTCGGATATGATATCACAAAGTGTGAGGAGTGTACCATCCTCGATTCCCTTTGCGACATTGACTATAACCTGTCCTTCTTTTACGAAGGATTTGATTCGCTCCGCCGTCGTTCTGACGAATGGTGACGCAACTGAGAAAACGAGTACATCACAGTCCGTGCATGCCTTCTCCAGATCACCTTCTATCTCGATCGAGTCAGGCAGCTTTACCCCCGGCAGGCGATCCTTGTGCTCGCGGTTTGTTCTGAGCATATCGAGCTCGCTCTCCACCGCTGACCATATGGTAACTTTATGGCCATTATTTGCACACAATATTGCGAGCGCAGTACCCCAACTACCAGCACCTAAAAACGTTACATTTCTCACGACTTATTAACCTCTTTTCCTGATATATCCCCTTCAATTCTTATTCATTATTTCTTTTTGTTTTTCTTCTTATCTTTCTTCTTTTCTTTGTTATCAGCATCCTCTTCATCAGATTTTTTCTCAAAGAGTTTGCGTTCAGTTCCGTTAATTAATCTTCTTATATTTCCGGCATGCTTACAGTAACTCAGTGCGATAAATATAAGTCCGAGTCCCAAAGCCATCCAATAGTACTCGCTGTCCCAGAACTTCAATGAAACATAGATCGGGAAGTACCACAACACGATGAGCGATCCCAGAGAAACATATCTGGTCACACCCACTACTATTATAAAAACAGCAAGCCCGATAAATATCATCCACAATCCGATCCCACCGTCGCACGAGGTCGCCACGATAACCGCTGCCGCAACTGCAATCCCTTTACCTCCGCGGAAGCGAAGATAAAACGGAAAGATATGTCCGATGAACACTCCGAGTCCCGTAACCAAAGTTACGATATAGGTCATATCATCACCGTAACCCATTATCCTGCAGTATACAAATCTGACTACGAGAGTCGGTATAAACGCCTTCGCCAGATCGCCTAAAAATGTTATCGCTCCGGCTGCCTTTCCCATAGTACGAAGAGCGTTTGTAGTACCTATATTACCGCTGCCCTCCGACTGAATATCATGGCCATGTTTTTTTTCGAAAAAATACCCCGTCGAGAAACTACCAAAAAAGTATCCAACGACGAAAAACAACCCTGCCATCAACCGCTCAAACCACATGTTATGCCTCCTAGTAAAACCATTTGTTTTCTATATCATTTTGCTTTTATTTTTATATGATTTTGCTTTTGTTTTATTTTTTTAAACTATATCACTGCGCGTTATTTTTCATTTTTTCTTTCTCTTATCAGAATGCGTATCGGCGTACCGGAAAACCCGAAAGTCTGCCTTATCTGATTCTCTATATATCTCTGATAAGAGAAATGCATAAGCTCTTTTTTATTAACAAAAATAACAAATGTCGGCGGCTTCACCGCAACCTGAGTCATATAGAAAAGCTTCAAGCGTTTTCCCTTGTCAGACGGCGGCTGCTGCATAGCTACAGCTTCTGTCATTATCTCATTCAGGACACCCGTCTGAACTCTGAGCGCATGGTTTTCAATAACAGTCTCGATGAGCTCAAATACCTTTCCGGTACGCTGCCCGGTCTTCGCTGATATAAAGATGATCTCAGCGTACGGAACGAACGAAAGAACCTTTCTGATGTCCTCAGTGTATTCCTTCACCGACTTGTCATTTTTCTCGACGGCATCCCACTTGTTAACCGCGATGATGAGACCTCGGCCTCTGTCGTGCGCGAGTCCGGCAATCTTAGCGTCCTGCTCGGTCACGCCCTCCTCAGCATCTATCATCAGCACGACCACATCCGCTCTCTCGATGGCAGCGACGGTTCGTATGATGGAGTAACGTTCTATGTTTTCTTTTATTTTTGATTTACGTCTGAGTCCGGCCGTGTCGATGAGGATGTACTCTGTACCGTTCACCTTAAGCATGGTGTCGATCGCATCTCTCGTGGTGCCGGCAATGTCAGAAACTATCACTCGCTCCTCACCGAGAAGCTTGTTTACAAGTGAGGACTTGCCAACGTTCGGCTTACCGACTATGGCGATCTTTGGTCTCTCGTCCTCCTCTACCTCATTCACCCTGTCGCCCAGTACCTCCAGTACTGCGTCAAGCATATCACCAAGTCCGAGTCTCGAGCTCGCTGATATCGGATGAGGATCACCGATACCGAGGTTAAAAAACTCGTACACATCCGGCATGAACTTTTCGAAATTGTCAACCTTGTTGACTGCGAGCACGACAGGCTTGGCAGTTTTTCTCAACATGTCCGCCACCTGGTAGTCCGCGTCCACGAGCCCCTGTCTCACGTCCGTCAAAAACAGTATACAGTCCGCAGTCTCCATCGCAAGCTCAGCCTGCGCTCTCATATGTATCAGCATCTGATCATCCGACGTCGGCTCGATACCGCCCGTGTCGATCAGCGTGAAAGCATGATTAAGCCAGGTCACATCCGCATAGATGCGATCCCTGGTCACTCCGGGGGTATCCTCAACGATAGAGATCTTCTCCCCGGCTAATGTATTGAAAAGTGTCGATTTCCCGACGTTCGGGCGACCGACAACCGCTATTATCGGTTTACTCATTTCTACCTCCTGGACACACACTTCTATAATACTATTTTTCTAAGGATTTTTCAAGAGTAAAATAAAAAAAGTATACTTGATGTGGTGCTTTAGTCATCAGGTACACCTTGTATGTTGTGATGAATTATCGAGAAGTATCGTGTTTTCTTCTGTACGGCATGCCTCCGTGCAGCTCTACTACTGAATATAGTCGAAAGCATTCTGCACGAGACGTATCTCCCTGCCCAGGATATACACCACATCAAAACGGACCGGAATATCCATCGTCATTTGCTTTCCGGCCATATAATACGCTGCGCATCTGCAGATGTTCAGAATCTTTTTATGATCGATCGCACCCTCACATCCTCCGTGCTCATCATCGTGACGATACTTCACCTCAACGAAGCACAGATACCCATCCTTATCCCTCGCCACGATGTCAAGCTCCGCAAACCTCCCACCATGGAAGTTCCTGTCAATTATTCTATAACCACGGGACTCGAGAAAGGAGCACGCCACATCCTCCTTCTCCGCTCCGATCTCGCGGGTTGATTTGAGTTTTTCCATGCTCAGGCATCCTCATTTTTTACTAATTCACTAAGATCTATCTCCAGTTTCCCATCATAAATCCCCACAGGGATAGGCTCACTCATCGTCCTTATAGATGGATTGTTCGTTTTTGAAAACTCGTATATTATCACTACTTCACCATCCATATCTACCATCCAATATTCCCTGACGCCGGCTTTCTTATACAAGTCTCTTTTTTTGACCATATCGCGATTTCTGGTCGAGGGTGACAGTACCTCGACAATCCAGTCGGGAGCACCTATTACATGACGACCATCTTCCATTTTTTTCTCATCGCAAACAACAAAAACATCAGGCTCAACTACATTGCTCGGATCATCCACTACAGGCTGCACTGCTGCAGGTGATACCATAGCCTTACACTTCCCTTTGTTCTTTTTTATAAACAGTTTGGTCTGAAATATTATTTCCATAACAGCATCCTGGTGCGAAAAACTTGGTGCATCCATAGTTACAACCTTACCATCTATTAACTCAATTCTGGGTTCCATCGGCATCTCATCAAAGTCCTCAAGCGTATACTTCTTATCAATGCTCTTAACACTCATTCCTGATACATCCGCACTTTTCATATAAGCACCAGGCTCTCTCACAAGCAATCCATTTCCTGATGGACGATTTTGTTTGGCATACTGCATGGCCTCGTTACGGAAATACTCGACCTGAGCCGGATGATACTTCGACTCGAAAAACTTTGACAGGTCATCTAACGTCTGTCTACGCGGAACCTTCGTCTGCTTACTGAAAACCTTTCTAACCGTACTGATAGGCACACCCGACCCCTTCGCTATTTCCTCGCAAGTCAGGCATAAATCTCTTTTCGAATTGATCATCTGAAATAATTCCATATCCTTTACCTCCTTATTCCGAATCAATATTAGTTTTATACCATATATTTTACCATTTATGTACCATATTGTCAATTATTAACCACAATCATCCCATAAAAACATCAAGACACCCCTGCGCAGTTACTGTTGACACTCTTTTGTCCGATATAGTATAATATCAGGCAGAACATTTTTGTCTGATTTAGAAACCTATTGTCTAAAACAAGGAGCACCTTATGGCTGAGTTTTATAACAGAAAAAAGGCTGTCGCGCTCGAGTATGAACCGGGCGATCAGGCGCCTAAGGTCATAGCCACCGGTCAGGGAAAGCTTGCCGAACGAATCATCGAAATCGCCGAGGAATCAAACGTCCCCGTGCATAAAGATGCGAAGCTCGCCGAATCACTTTCAATCCTTGACATCGGAGAATACATCCCGCCCGAACTCTACTCTATCGTGGCGGAGGTGCTTGTTTTCGTCGACAATATGGATCGTATACAGAGCAAGATAAACAAAGGCCGCTAGCACTGCGATTCTTAAACCGGTACAAACTACTAACATATCAATACATAGAAAATGGAGCATACGATGGGAGCAAGCATCAAAGAAATCGAGGACATTTTTAAAAATACTCCGCTGTCCGAGTTACCCGCTCGCATGAACGATTTCAGCTCAGATGAGCGCGGTGGAGTTCAGAAGCTGATCACAAAATATCAGAAGATACTTGATAAACATAACAAAGAAAAGGAACGTCTGGATACGATGTTCTTTTTTGAAAACAAATACCGTGGCGAATGCCCGGTTATATGTGGCATAGACGAGGTAGGCAGAGGCCCCTTTGCAGGACCGGTCGTCGCAGGCGCGGTGATACTTCCCTCCGACGTCGTGGAGGCATGGGCTGCCGGCAGGCAAAGCTGCCCGACAGTATTTCCGGGAAATCAGTCTTCCGATCAATCATCAGAAACAGAAGCTGATGAGTTGCAAAAAAAACAGTCTTTCCCATGGATAAATATCGAAGGTCTGAATGACTCCAAACAGGTGTCCGTGAAGCATCGCGAAGCTCTGTATGACGAGATCACGTCAAAGGCTGTCGCATACGGGATCGGTGTCATCCCACCGGCTCGCATCGATGAGGTCAATATCAGAAACGCAACGATGGAAGCCATGAAGCTCGCCGTCGAAGACCTGGGCGTAGTACCCGATCTGCTTTTGATCGACGCGATGACACTGAAGGACCTTCCGATCCGCCAGGTTGACATCATAAAGGGTGACGCGAGAAGTCTCTCCATCGCAGCTGCATCGATCGTCGCCAAGGTGACCAGAGATCGCATGATGGAAACCTACGCTGAGGTTTATCCCGAATACCACTTCGATAAAAATGCAGGCTACGGAACGGCCGAGCACATCGCCGCGCTTAAAGAGCACGGACCGTGTCCGATCCACCGGAGAACATTTATTCATAACTATGTATAACACATGCATTTCACTTCTCCGCCTTCGCCAGCAGCCACGCCGTCACGTGAGCCATCTGCTGGAACTGCCTGTTTTTGATCCACTCTTCTATCTGATCCGCGTCCACTCGATGCACATTCAAAAACTCGGTATCATCGAGATCCTGACCGCCCACCTTTCTGCAGTTCTTTGCCATATAAATGTGAGCGTAGTTATCTGCAATAGTTGCATTCGACGGGATGGTCAAAAGATGCTTCCACTCATCAGACTCGTATCCGGTCTCCTCCAAGAGTTCACGCCTCGCCGCGTCCAGCGCATCCTCTGCACTCGCTCTCTCACTCTCATCAGACGCATACTCCTTCTCACCTGATACCTCAATTCCACCCGCCGGAAACTCATTTGTAACCTCACCGATCCCCTGGCGATACTGACGTACGCACAGATACTTTCCTTCCATATCCTGCGCCACGATCACGACATAGTCTCTCCTGGAGTAACTATAGAAAGGCTCCGCGATCGACCCGTCCGGCATCCGATACGCCGACCTCCTGAAATCAATCCACGCATCATTCACTATATGCTCTCGTTTTACGAGCTCCCACTCGAGGTCCTTATCACTCATTTATATTTCCTCCCTTGGTATATTTTCATGAATCACGTTCCTTCCTCTAAATCTAATCTCTAACTGACAACTCAAACGGAATCCTCCTCTCCCGTCTGACCTTCTGCAAAAATATCCCGATAGCCACCTGCAACGACAGACCGATTTCCTCGCACACCTCCTCAGCCTCTTCCCTAACATCCGACTCGATCACGATATCCGACAGACCATTAAGAGCATCCTTATACGCCAACGCCCTTTTTATCGACTCCGCCCTCCTGTTACCGCTCTTCAAAAGGATGATTCCCCCGTCTTCCGCCACGACCTCAAGCTCATCATCCTCCGTCAATCCGGCCATCTCTATCGCTTTAGCCGGAAGTCTAACCGCCCTGCTGTTCCCCCATGCTCTCAACTGTGTCTTCATGCACATCGACCTCCCTTTTTCGTATCACAGCATATAAAAATATCCCGATAGCCTATACTTGCATCTGTATATACAAGTATATACTATCAGGATTGTTTTGTCAATACGTATATACACCCTAGTAGTCCCTTTTTCGTGTGATACCGTTTGTATCGTGGGCACCAACAACAATATCTCCGTGCCATATATTAATCCAATTTCTTTTGGCGCTCGACTAAGAATTCCTTATATCTTCTTTGAAATGTTCGTTTACTAATCGACAGTTTTTCAGCGGCATGTGTACAACTTATCCTATTTCCTGCATAGTCCAAAAATACTTCATTTGCGAAAGGCCTGTCGATTTTAATTCTCTTTCTTCCTCTGTAGTTACCTTTTTTTGCCGATGCAGCAATTCCGGCTCTTCTTTGAGAGTCAAGAAACTTTCGTTCTGTACTGTATAGCGCTATTATCAAGTCAAAGACTTGTTTCCTGTTTTCATCATCAACTTTCAGATTTCCTGTCGTCACGGAATCACCATAGCATACTGTATCAAGCAGTTTTTTACATATTACTGAACTACGGTTTCCCAACGAAACTACAGAATCAACGTTAATTGATTTATCCTCATGGCTTTGAACAAATAGCTTGTCACCAGAATACCGAGTGTCAGTTTTGATCAACCATTCCAAACGGTTTAAATACTGCATATCACATTCATCCAACAACGCCCATAAATCTTCTCTATTCTCTCCGGGTGTTCTTTCACTTATAAATACCGGCGTCATGTTCTCTCTGACATATACTTCTTTCTTTTGATCGAGGTCCAACCCTGGTATCCCCTGAAAATCCTCTGTTTTCAAAAGGCTTATCACACTATAGTTTGGTCTTATCTCATATCTAAAGCTATCATCTTCCCGCTCCGTATACGTGATTTCAGCAACCTTATATGTCAGCTTAAACTCATCGTATAGGCATATATCTCCAAGTGTTATTATCTCTTTCATCTCTTCAACCTCAAATAGTAAGTTTGTCAAACGATGCCTTTAGGATTCTGTCATACCTAGCATTAATCATATGAATATAAAACTTTCTTTGCACATCTGAAATCAACGGGGTTTCACGTATCAAATCCTCAATCTTGGTCATATCTAATACATTTACAACATATGTTAATGCTTCATTGCATTCTTCAAACTGAAGGCTATTGATCACATCAAAATATGAACTCTTTTTCCCGTTCAGCTTTACCTGTGACGTAGGGAATGCATACACTCTTTTTTCAGTCTCCTCCACTGACTCAATAACTGTTCGCATTTCTTCCTCATCCACCATATTGGGAAACAAGCAAGAACCGTTGTCAAAAACCGGAGCCAGGGAATATCTGTTGTTTTCCTTTATGAAGCCCCAGTTTGCACCATGACGATCGAAATTTCCGAGCAATGCATCCATAACATATATAGTCCAAAACATTGAAATCGTTTCTTTCACATCAGTAAGTTTTGAATTATCCCTAAGCATCTGCATAATATCTTCATAATCATACTGATATGTCTCTTTATCCTGATCCAATGTGCTCTCTCCCACATCGTTGAACGGAACAAACTGTTTTCCCTCTTCATTGAAGTCCTTGCAAGCGACCACCTGCTCTCCATTCCTATATCCAAGGAAAGTCTTATGTGCATTTATTCCACATATTTCAAAAACATGTGAGCCAATAAACTCCGAAAGATGGTTATTCCTTTTTCCAAAAGCGGTTTTCTTCTGGTACTTTATCAAATAATCCTGACCATCAATGGTTATTCCTACCTTTCTCTCAGAACCACCATAATATTTACCATTTAACTCATAGTCAGAAAAATCCATAACCGTAAACATACTCCGTACCTACCCTCGTTTTTTTACATTATATCTCATATCGAAATCCGTGTCAATAGAATTATAATTTATTTTTGTCACATATGTTACATACACCTTGACAATCTCTATTTACTGTGATACCGTTTGTATCAAAGAAAACATCTTGACCGATTTCTTCAAGCACCACAGAAAGGAGGTTGCTATGATGAGCATATATGAATTCGATGAGGAACGCCACAATCGCACCTTACACGAAGAAGGCTTCGAAAAAGGCCGCGAGGATATTATCAACATCCTCCTCGCTGACGGAACCATCACTCCGGAGCGCGCCGAAGCACTTCGAAAAGAGACTGACGTTCAGAATACCTAATCACTTTCTTTATTTACTAACTCAGAGCCCAAGGCATTGCCTCGGGCTCTTTCACCCTCCAAACGTATCACTGCACCCTCGCACCTCGGCCTTCGCCATACGCCCGTGTATCTCAAAATACTTTCCCTTCCTACCGCAAGGACAATCATCTTCACCGAGCACCACTCCGACATCCTCCGTCAGGATCGCATGCCCCGGATACGACTCGGGCAGGCTCGACAGCACCTCGATCACGCCCTCCTCGCCGTACTCACACACTGAAAAATCCTTCATCCTCCTGGTAATCACATCCGAGTAGATACTCGCATGCAGATGCCCGCACTCGCACTCCATATACACGCACCCGGTCTGCTCGACCATGCCATAATAATCGTGCACATTCTCAACCTTGATCCCGCACACATCGTGCAGAGACTGCTTAAACTCATCCTTGCTAACCGCCTCATTTGCGAGCTTTTTCCATCCACCACCATGGATCAGCACAGCATTTTCCAGATTAAAAATATCCCGACACCCGTTGCCGGCATCGCACATCCTCTTCAACTCCTTGTAAAAATACTGCCAAATCATAAACGTGAAACCAAACATAAAGATAGTCTCACCCTCATGCTCCGATAAAAATGCTCTGACACCCTCGACATCTAACTTCATATCATCATCAAACGCATATATCTTTTTCGTGCCGAACATCGAGAACCCGAGGATTCCGGCGCCACGAGCCGAAAACATCGCGCGATCCTTCACCACCGATGGACAGTCAAGTATGATCATCGGCATACGCGACGCACCCGTAAAACTCTTCACAATCTCCACCAGCACCTTCTGCTGACTCTTCACCGTCTCACGATCAAGAAAGATCTTCGACACCTGCTGCCCGGTCGTTCCCGATGATGTCATTGTTTTAAAAACATCCTCATCCGGAACCGACTTTAACTCAAGTCTTTTAAAAAGAGCTACCGGTAAAAACGGCACGTCCTCGAGTTTTTCTGCATATAAAAGAGCATACTTATCAGCAATCTCTTCCTCTGAATCTGTAGAAGTTCTGATCTTTTTTACCCCATGCCCCTCTCTGAAATCATATATCATATCGAGAATATCGCTGTAGGTATCACATCCCAAATAGTGCAGTTTAGTAAGCTCATTCAACCGCGCCAAAAGAAGCGCCTGCTTCTCAGGCGCATCCAAACTGTATGGCTCTATCTCGTAGAAATCTTCGATATTGACGCTCACGTTTTTCCTCCATTTTATCCCGTCTTCTCATCAGCATGTATCTCCGTGCACTCCGACAATGTCTCATCCGCTGCCGCCTGCACTTCACACAAGTTTACCCCTCTATAACCCGACTCATCTCTCTCACCAGATCATATCCATCCCAAACGACATCGATATCCAGCGTCTTTCCGATAGGCACCACCCTGTCGACCCCGTATAAGCCATTGTCTACGATCAGATCAACTACCTCAGACGTATCGATCCCGTACACCGCACACGTCTGAACCTTGTTGTTATCCATTACCGGCAGCACCGACTTTATATCGATAAACGTATACTGGAAAAATAACCCGTACTTGCCCCTGCAATCTTCAATCGTTTGACCGTTAAGCTCATCCACGTCGCACACATAGAGCAGATTGTCCTGATAACTCTTTACTCCATTTATAATCGCATCTTCGGATGCACCATCACCCTCACCACGTAAAGTCGCTTTTTCGCATAGGTCGGCAAACTTCTCACTCACCTTTATGTCTGCAAGATCATATCGGTCAGACGCCTCTTTGGCCACGGCTTTCCAGAACCGCTCCTGCGCAGATTTCAGCCCGCCTTCCATCATAGATTTCACTTCTTTAGCAGACTTAGGGATATCTGCAAGACCGCTTTCAGCAATCCTCTTTTGCATTGACGCATCAACATATCCTTTAATAGACCAAGCGATCAGATGAGGGCTGGAGCAGGCGTTTTGATCCATCAGATACGTATCGTTATAAAAATCCTTGGCAAGCTTTGCGATCTCATCATCCGTAGCATCCGCCACTGCCTGCACATCGATAATCCCAAAAGAATACCTGTCAGCAAAAGTGATTTCCTTCGCCCTCGGCCCCATCGGATACTTCCTGATGTCAGCGATAGTCTCATCACCACCCCAGATGATCCTCACATCACAAATAGACGAAAAAAACTCCGTCATCCCCACACCGCTTGCATTCTTCTCATCACGGTCATAACGGAGCACCTGAATCCTGTCCGCAAGCTCAGAAAACTTGTGCTTCTTCAGTACAGCCGAAAGCGTCCTGCACAGTATATTCACTTGCGGAAACTCCTTACTCGGCACACGTACTATATTCGCACAGCCCGAAAGCAGGCCAAAAACAAGAGTATACATGCAGTTTACCGGCACATTTGACGGCGCGATATGAAACGCCAACCCGCGTCCGAGTCGCCTCTCGGAAACATGCTTTTTCTGTTTTCCCTCATTTACACTTACGGCTTCCGGTACTCCTCCACATGACCGCAAAAAATCCTTCTTTTTCTTACTGATTGACCCCTTGCGTATAAAAAAACCAAACGTCAGCACATCCGGATACGCCTTCGCCTCTCTGTCTCCGCGTATCTCCGTCGCCCACGCATCTAACATATCGCACACCCTCTCGTCATATGGTATCACAGGTGTGCAATTAATATGCTCATCACCAACCAGGATTTCCATTTGTAACTCCCTCACATGCACTTGTCATAGGTTATGGTTTATGTCAAATCATTTCCAATACTATCAGCCTTATCCTCTAGCAATTTAAGCAGTCTCTCTAATGCCAGCGTAAAACTATCTCTGATTAGCAATAGTATCTCATCTACTTCATCCTCATCATACTCATGAACAGACGTATTCCGCTTTTTAAGCATAGTTAACCATACCGTCTCATCATCGACAAATCCAACTTTGTACCCGAGCTGCAATAACTCCCTCGGAGAACCTGTTTCTGATCCCTGAACACCATAATCACGCATCACCTGCTGAAGCGCTTTCACAGCCAACTCGAAAGTCAAATTGAACTGGGCGATAACACCTGTCCGATATATATCATTTTCATTGGCCAGATTAAAATCAGCGCCCTTTAAAACCCCTAGACTGTTTTTAAAATTATCTATCTTTTTCATAAATCACCACACCATCCCTTTCTATCTCATCCTTCAACTCATCCGACACAGCTGAATCCATATTAACAATATCAAGCATCAGCAGTGTATGGATATTCTCCTTGATATCCCAGAAAAATCCGTCGAACTCCCCCCCGTAAACCGCAATATCTATATCGCTTTTCTCAGTATGAGTATTTCTAGCTCTGGATCCAAACAAAACTACTCTGTCCACCCCATGCAAACGAGCTGTTTCACAGATCTCCCTTTTTACCTTATCAGAAAGATTAACCATGTTCCTTCTCCTCTATCATTTCCACCATGATTATGCCCCAATCTAAGAAGAATGTCAAACGTCACCGCTCGCATCGATTCCAGAAACATTGGCACCTCCGACATTGTTTGCTTGAAGTACTTCAATTATACTTCAATGCTACTTCAATATCAAGTTCAATGTCACTTCAATCTTTTTTACAAGGTATACTTGACAATATTTCATATCCTCACCAGTTGTTCAAAACATGCTCTCAACACATCAGACTTTTCCCAATCGACGCTCCTTATCTGCTCATCGATCAATCTGAACACCTTCTCAGGATATTGGATCGCCCATGTCACACCCAAATGAGCCTTTAATTCATCCCTTTTCGTCTTCAGATATTTCGGCGAAAGCTCCTGCCTCATACTCTTCACAAACCGACCTGCCTCATCGACGATTACTGATGCGTATGGATCCTCTGCAATTGAATCCAACATCAATGTCTCAAGAGCACCCTGGTGCTCTGTGGGAATAATAACAAGAAGCGTCTCCAATACTTGCTTTTCTCCATATGAATCCTTGTATGAGTTTTTAACCCAATCACTATTCTTCATCGATGTGATTATCGGATTAAAGATTGACGATGCATGAGACTCTAACGAATCTGTTCCCCTATCATCCCTGTCCAAAACCACTGCAAATCTTGAAAACGAATTAGAAACAACCATAGGGTGTAGCAGATAATCATTAAAAAATGATCCCATTCTGTCTTTCCCACCAACACCACATATTAAGAGTCTCTCATCCCCTTTTTTATACCAATTTGCACTCTGTCCAATCCTATCATCAGGTTTAATATCTACTCCCTGAGGAGCTTTCTTACAAAAATCCCATCCAGCGACTTTTCCAAGATAGTAACTCAATAAAACCGCATCAGTCATTCCCTCACATAGAATCACCCTATTCATAAACGCACCTCAAAACCAAACTCTTCCCTGTTTTCATACACTTCTCGTCCTGCAAGCACTCGAGAAAGAGTCTTTTCTTTAGTTCTTTTCAATGTGCAGACACATATATCATCATTCTCTTTCTGTGATTCATAGTCCTGAGTTGCCAACAATCCATCAATAGCCTCCAAACTGTGTGTCGTGACGAACACTTGCACGTCAAAAGACTTACATGCCTTAACTATAAATCTGAAAATATCATCATAGTACCGTTTATGGATGGATGTTTCAATCTCATCTATCAAAAGAATCCCACCCGCGGCACGAGCAATACCATTTGACAACACCAACACCTTTTTTACACCGTCTCCATAAGTCGATATAGGCATATCTCCGGTTTTACTGTGTCTGATATACTCAACAGGGCGGTTTTTTACATCACTCGGATAAACCATCATGTCTTCAATATCAGGATCAAACAACTGAACTGCTTTCAAACAAACCTGTTTATATCCCTCATTTCTTATGATTCCGCTGATCACTCTGCCACTTAAATGCTCAAACGGCGATACATAAACTATATCAAATTTCTTATTATCAGAAAGAGGCACGCCACCTATTTTGGAATACTGGTTTATATCCACGCTATTCTTCGTCAGTTCATCACCACATCTATATACTATATCTCCCTTGAAAACTTCTCCTTCCATTTCGAGCCTCATCTGGTCTTTATCTTCATACCTATCAGATGCTGATTCTCCCATTCCAAAATATCCGATTCCCTTTTCGCCATTTAACTCAAATGAAAGCTCCTTCTCGCCAAAAAGACTGGAAACAGATATCCTCATTGAATCTGATAACCCACGCGGAAACATACAAAGAAAACTATCAAATGGTGATTCCGAATTTACAATTGACAACGCACTTCTTTGTCTGGAAACACGATAAATACTTGCCAGACTACCGGATGTTCCCAAGAGCTGAATTGCCTCGAGAACACTTGTCTTTCCACAGTTGTTATCGCCAACGACAAGATTAACCTGTTTTAATCCGTCAATATGAAGGCTTTTGATTCCCCTATACTCATCAACACGTACTTCGTTTAAAAAAGCCATCACTCAACCTCCTGTTCAGCAAACCTCACAACCAATCTCCTATTTGTTGCATCCGCAATCTTCTTTAGAGAATCAATAGTCGGTTTAGAAATCCGCTTCTCAAAATTACTGATTTTCGCCTGCGTGAGTCCTGATCTGTACGCCAGTTCCTTCTGCGTCAGTTTGTTTTCCCGACGAATACGCCTAATATCGTCACTTATTTCAGCAAAAATATCATATTCCTCAACCTGAAACACATCTCTATCGCGCACATCAATGTGCACACTATCCAAGTTCTCATCCAAAAAATCTTGAAAATCACTCATAATACTGATACCCTCCATGACGAGTGTAACATATCGGACGTATAAAGTCAAGAAAAAATATCTATTTAGATATATACTCGGGCAGTATTATATCTAAATAGATATTTTCTTATATTCTATTTCCTTTTCAAAATACGTCTTTTGAACGCATATAAAAGATTATATATAGATGGCTCATCCGTTATCGGAATGATGGCTCACTACGACTGGTAAGCCGGCTCACCCCCTGTCGGACAGGTGGCTCATCTGGGCCAAGAACACTCATGATGCTAGTGTTTTGTCCGATTGTTATAGGAATCCTGTCCGTATATTTCAAGATTCTTGTCCGAATGTTTCAAGAATCTTGTCCGGGTGTTGCAAGAATCATCGCTAACACTTGACAATCTCTATTTCCTATGTTACCATGGGCTCAGCAGAAAGTTCTAGTATAATAATTCTATTTTCAGTTACCAATCTTTAGTCGAAAGAACATCCTGCGATTTCCCAATTTCACATCAGCAGGAGTCTTACGACGATACGTAGGCGCTCCTGCCATTTTCCTATGGAAAGGAGACACGCCTATGAAAACAGAAACAACTAATGTAACTGTAAACAGAAACCACAAGGATACTGTGTTCCGTAAATTGTTCAGCGACAAAAGCTCTTTACTATCGCTATACAACGCACTGTTCAATACGGAATACACTGACACGAACGAATTAACAGTAGTAACACTCGAAAATGCAATCTACATGAAGCAGAAAAACGACCTGGCCTGCATTATTGATTTACGACTGACGCTAATCTCGATCTAACCGTAACACAGCTAAATATCAACGACGGTCACAACGAAGATCTTAAGCAGCATTGCCCTGAGCTTTTCGGATATGCGCACTTTGTATCACTCATCCGATCAGGTATCAACCTATACGGAAACATCAAAAAAGCCACCGATGAAGCCATAGACATATGCATAAACGAAGGCATACTGCCGGATTTCTTCAAAAAAAACCGCAAGGAGGTCGCCATGATGAGCATATATGAATTTGATGAGGAACGCCACAACCGAACTCTTCGCGAGGATGGTAGAGAGGAAGTAATCAGCATGCTCCTCGCCGATGGAACCATCACTCCGGAAAAAGCAGAGGAAATCCGCCATCAAACAAACACACACAACTCTCAACAATCATAATCAGTCATATCCCGCCCCATTACCATATCGCACTGGGGCGGTTCAAGACAAATAATACTATTTATACGCTTTGTTTAAAATCCCATTTAATGCATGAATCATGAAAACAATCTTTCCAAGTATGTTTCTTTATCCAACCCGATCTCCCTAACAATAGTCTTTGCTGGTATTTTCATTGGCTCTTCAATATGCGTAAGATTATACTGATACCGTGCATTTGTGTTGCCTTTCCAATCTGATAGAATTCTTAAATCATAGTTCTCCGGATAAACACAAAACACATTATCCCTATTTAGGCCTCCCAGAAAAAGTCCTAACTCAAACACTACGTTATCTCGGGGAGATACTACTCCTCTCCGAGCATAATATTTACTTGATTTCTTATCGCCCTCATCAAAGAACACCATATCATCAGGGGTGAATAACAAAACCGCAAATCCTTTATTATTTTTCAGATCTTCTTTTATTCTCAGCAATCCCTCCACCGTAGAATAGCTTAGTTTAAACATATTTGAATCATTCCACAAATCACATTTTACATCCGCACCATCATATGCGTATTCCTCTATATATTTCCTCAAATACTCGGCGTGCCTTAGCCCCTTCGATGATGAACCAATAAAAACCCTTGTCATTTTACCCTCCTCGTCTTTCGATATATATCTATACTGACACGACATGTAAACACGCATAACCATAACTCAGACACTGAATATAGAAATAATTACATATATGTCGAAGTACGATACAACTCTAACTGCCACATAGCACACTAAAAATGCTGACACCAAACGATACGGAAACTTTATTCTGGAGGCAGGTCTGGAGATTGACTCCGTAAAGAATATATCAAGAATTGTGCTACTTGATTTACTATACTGCAACTAGTTTCCATCATTAATCAACAATGTCCAAACCAGACAAATAATCACGAATGGTTTCATTGTGTTTTCTCCATTGTTCATTAATTTCAATTGTTCTTTTGTAATCATCTGGTCTTAAATTAAAACCTTTTCTGCTATCTCCTATACTCGATTTTGAGTACCTAAACGCAACAACATTTATCTGCTCTTTGCACTTGTTCAAGACGGACTCATACCCATTAAAATAATCCTCAGGTATAAACGGAGCGCAGGAATAAAGGGCATCCTGAGCTTCTCCCACAGATTTGTTAGCAGCATCGAAGCAATTGTCTTCATATTCCTTTCTATATTTTTCATCACTTGGTTCCCAATGATACCCTGCTGGCACCATGACACTAACATCCTTAATCATTCCACAAAAAGCAGCGCTTAATTCTCTGTAAATCTTAAACTCTAAATCAAACCTCGCTTTGCTTACATATTCTTTAGCGTTTAGCTTCGTTTTATACTCTCTATTCTTCTTTGTGCAAGTTCCACAAAACGCCCTTAAAACACTGGACTTGTGAAACCGTTAACTGTTCCGTATAATCTCAAAGTATAGTCATTTTGGATAAGAACCGGCTTCTTTGAGCCTATTTCTGATGATTCTGAGTACAAGGAAGAAAGCGTCGTGTTTTCATGTCATGAAGGCCTTCCTTGTATCCCCGCTCACCTACAGTAACTAACCTCTCATGTCTACCAGGATCACTGACCTCTGTCAGGTCCTAAATTCCTTCGTTCTGTTTATCCATAGTCGGGTGCTGCTCATGCTCCTACATCAGGGTCATCGCCCTATCTAATATGTCAACGCAGCTACTGGCTCTACTTTGTCTTTATACTTTTTGCATTCCTGCTTC
>JHWZ01000019.1 GCA_000687695.1 Lachnospiraceae bacterium P6B14
CAAATCTATGTGTCAATCCTGTATTCTCACTGCATTTCGACGTGAGCGAAAAGCAAAGAGAAGTTTACGCCGGAATCTCCGTTACTGCTACGCCTGTCAGCGTTTCTGCGACGCTTACAGTCGCTTGCGGAACCTTTTCAACGATAATTGCTGCTGTCGAATTACCGGTAAGCGAGGTATTAGACGTTTTGAGTGCTCTCACTTTGGATACGGTAGATCCGAAGTTCGCATCAACAGAAACGTTTGCACCTATCGCGGATATTTCGATCAATCCGATCTTTGACGAATCCGCAGTGGCCTTAATATCTGCCGGTGCTATATCCTTAACAAAAATATTGGATACAGATCCGATAACCTCTATGGTTTGAACTCCGGTGGAAACCGAGCCGGAAAGAGTTATACTGTTTACACTATATCCCGCATTTACTACAAGCTTAAGTGCTGCAGTAGACTCGAGCGTAAAGGAGTTTCCACTAGCCTGTTCGTCCCACTTTTCATCCTTCATCGCTTTGATCGTTATAGAGCTAAATGTCGCGTGGTTTACAATCTTAGCATTTGGAGCATTTATAACAAGATTTACTTTTGAGTAAGATGCCTTAGGTATCTCAAAAGAGCCTTCCTCAGGTGAATTCAGAGTGACAGATCCACCATTCTTCTGCATTGACTCGAGCGCTCCGTTTAACTCACTAAATGACGTGATAGATATACTTGTGGTCTTAACTTTTTTTACGGTCACCTTTGTCTTTAGTTTGAAATTCTTTATGGTTTTTCCCTTTCTGGCACGTACGGTTGTTGTTATGGTGCAGCTTCCTTTCTCTCTACCGGTGATCACAACACGACTGTTAACGTTCTTTACAGAAGCAACTATCGAATTAGATGATTTTGGCTTAATTCTGGTAATAACGTATCCATTCGCGTTGACTTCAAGGGTTTTGGGTGTTCCTATCTCTACGGTAGCTTTTTTTGCAATCGTTGGCTTGGATGCTGCCAAGCTAGGATGTTGCGTGGTAGATGCCAGTGGAGCTATCCCCAACATGGCAATGAGGCAACAACAAGCACAACGAATTCTTGTATTTTTAATATTCATTTTGATCATTCTCCTAGTCAAAAAAATGGGAGACAACACATGGTTGTCTCCCAAATAGTCAGTTAAAAATTATGCTGCAGCAATTGTAAGTGTACCGAACGGATCGGTAGTATTTGTCCATCCCTTAGCTGCGTCTATTGCCGTCGGAACAGAAGCCTTAAATGTAAACTTCATTCCGCCTGCGGTAGCAGTGTACTCTTTGCCGGTTACAGCAGAATGAGCGTCAACTGCGATATAAGTTCCACCAGCAGCACCAGCAACGATTCTGAGAGTAACCTCTGTGTTGTCGCCCTCACCATCAGCTGCTTTCTTGAGTGTATACTCTTTTGCAATCGAAGCGCGGGTTGCACTAATAGCGATAGCGTTGGTATACTGATCTTTTACAACAAGCGTATCTACTGCCTGACTCGCCGGTGCAGAGAAACTCGGGTCAATCAATGTATCTGTTGTAGATGAAAGTGTATAATACCAGAAGCCAGTAGTAGTTGTTGTTTTAATGTTGGTGTAGTTCACAGCGCTCTTAAGCTCGAACTTAGTTATCTTCTGCTGAAGCACACCGTCGCTCTTCTTAACCATACCAAAGTTGTTCATATCCTTCGGTACGATGATCACGCCGTAAGTATTTGCTTTATCAACCTGTGCAGGAGTCTGATTTCCTTCAGGAAGAAGAACCTTCTCAAAAGCACCCTCGATGGTAGCCTTCTCACTGTTCTTTGCGATCTCCACAGACTTAACGCTTCCCGGATTTGCAGGATCAAAGCTCTCGATGTTATCAGCGGCCGTTTTTCCTGTGTTGTTATCCTTGTCGTATGAACCTGTGATAAAGTATACAGTTGCATCTGCACGAACGTTACTGAACTCAAGTGTAAGGTTCTTCGGATCTGTAGCAGGCTCCATCTTCGTGATACCGCCTACGACATCAGCGTTTGTGCTTGCAGCCTTAG
This sequence comes from Lachnospiraceae bacterium P6B14, assembly GCA_000687695.1. GTDB lineage: Bacteria > Bacillota > Clostridia > Lachnospirales > Lachnospiraceae > Eubacterium_F. The sequence goes on from JHWZ01000019.1 coordinate 2,032, forward strand.
AAGTAAGGGGAACATCAGCTGCACCATAGATATCCTTCTTAAACTTAGCTGTTGCGATATAGTTGCTCTTTCCGTTGAATGTTGCAGGAGCTGCAGCACTATCAGCTTTTGCATCAGTCTTGATAACACCCTTAACTACGTTAGTCGCAAGCACTTCTTTTGTTGCGCTCTTATCTGATACAGCGCTTGAAGTATCTGCATATACTGTTACATTATCGATTCCAAGATCTCCAATCGCATTTCCTGCATCTGCAAAAGCACCAAGCCACTCTAATTTCTTTCCATCAGCGTCAACAAAGTCAACCTTGACCGGCATATCCTTTGAAATCGGCTCGATTGAAAGAGCTGCAGGAGCAGTAACATAAGGAGCTGTTGCTGCATTTGTGATGTTAGGTGTTGCAGAATCCTGATCATCATCGATTACGTTTGTCTGATCAAACAGAGCAACGTATGATGATCCACGCTTGAATCCGCCTGCATTATCTACAACGAAGAAACGATATGTAACTGAACCATCGGTATTCTTAACCTTGTTGATTCCAGTATTTGCTACAGCCTTTGTGTTAGCACCTACAGGAGCATTTGCCTTTGTAGTACGCACATCTGCATAGAGCGCATGGTTTGTGAATTTCACAGTTGATGCAGCATATAATGGTCTAGCAGGGTTTACGTTGGTATTATCCGGATTTCCCTTTACTACTTCCTTCTGTGCAACAACTGTTTTGTTTGAGATCTTACCATCCTTCTCCGAGAAGAACTTGAATGTACCGGCATAGTCCTTGCTAAGTGTAACCTCTACGATAGACTGACCGTCCTTGTCATCGAAGTCGATGTTTGAATCCTCATAATCATCAACGATTGAGAAACCACTAACAGTTGCGCGGGTCTCTTTGTCTGAGATTGTGAGTGTATCTGACTCGTATGTGGTACCACCTGTTGTTACAACACGTGCACGGAGAACACCAGCTTTCTTTGCTTCGTAAGTTGAATCTGATTTTGTAAGACCCGGAGTATCCTCAAGCGCTTCATCCAAATACCAGTAAATAGTCTGAATCGATCCGGTCTGACCTGTGATCTTAACCTGGATAGTGTCGCCGATAGCTGCGGTTCCATCTGTCTGAAGTCCGTCAAGGTCAACGAGCTTAAGTGACTGTGTAACTACCTTTCCGTCATCATCTGTTGTAGCCTTAGCAACTTTAACTGTGATGTTTTTCTTGAGTGTCTTCTTGCCATACTTGATTGTTACAACTACCTTTGTCTTACCAGCTTTCTTACCGGTAATCTTGACAGCCTTCTTACCAACTGCTTTTGCTGTCGCAATAGCCTTGTTCTTTGACTTTACAGTCAGCTTCTTAACAAGCTTAGCGTTTTTGATTCCAACCTTTACTGATTTCTTAACCTTTACTGAAACAGATGTCTTCTTCAGTGAAGGTTTTGCTGCCGCAGAAGCGTCAGTGCTAACGGTTGCCACTGAGAATGCCATAGCGAGTGAAAGTGCTACAGCAGCCGCCTTGCGGAGTGTACGTGACTTAGTCATTGTACATCTTCCTCCTTTTTTGTTTTTTCATACCTTGTGCCACGATAGGCCCACGTGTCGCCAACCGGTGACACCGAGATATGGATCGTTAGGTTTCCATAATCCCAGCCAAAGGATTAAATCGAGCTACTCTTCAGCTGTAGAATCGAATTGATTCTTACTGTGTTTCGCTGTCCTTAATCATCGGACCTGAATTATAGAGTTGCTTTGGAGTTGACCACTCTCCCGCCAAATCCTAAAGCACACCTCCAAGTAGGTTGTCCGTTCTGAGAGGTCCTCTGCCTGAGAACGTCATAACCGACCCCTTGCCAGTCGTGCTGCGAAGCAAAATGTCCGATCCTGGACATTCGCTTTAGGAGCGACGTTTTTACTCTCCGGTCTTTCTTCTGATCTGCGATAGCATCTTCGGTCCGTCCTTTGAGTAAAGGTCCATCTGTGTAAACACAGAAGCCCGAAACCGCAACATCTTGTGCCGCTGAGTCTCGGTTTAGCATCGGTACTTACCAATACCAAACTACATTATATACGAAGAGGATTGGTTTGTCAATGAATTTTTGTACTTTCCATATATAATAGGAAGAAACTACGAAAATCCATCTCCCGATGTTAAGTTTTGTCGCCAGGACATGCTTTTTCTCATCCTGACGATGATGATTCTATCAGAGAAATTTGTCATACAGGTGGCACAATTGGTCCAAAATTTTGTAAATTTAGGTTTTTTTTGCATTTTTTACGATTTTTGGTGCTTTTCAGCAGGATTATTTTTGATTTTTGGGATGTTTTGTCGGATTTCAAGCCTGTTTATATGGAAAGATCAAATTTAAAAGCCGAGGCGCTGGTGTGCCCCGGGCTTCCTTATATTGCTACTTATTGCAAATTGGTTTTTGCCCAGGACAAAAACTCTCCTGCATATTCAATCGCCTTTACAGCATGATGTTCCTCCAAGAATAATTCTTGAGGATACCTGGGCGCAATACCATAGGGAGTGAGAACATCTCCATAATCATAGTACTTTTCATCAATCGTAATATTATTCTTAATCTGATTAAGCAAAAACGATATGTCGTGAAGTTTTGGCATGCCTCCGGGAGAACCCAAGTGAACAATCACTGATTTTACTGCCTTCTCAGCACATTGTTGACAATGAAAGCATATTATTTCTATAGGCTTGGGATAGTAGGTCTCATATAGGTGTTTTGCTACGCCATAGTCGTTTTCCGCAAACTCTAACCATTCACTAGCTTCATTTTCCATATAGCAACACCCCATTGGTAAATACTTCGTTTTCTATTGTAGGTCGAGACTTGCGTTCTTCAAAACGCGAATCTGTTCCTACAACTATGTCTACAGGTCTCTTTTTTACATGGCGTATGGATCGATAGGCATTAGCAGATGCTTCAGCCAGATCCTTTGTCGAATCATTTAGAACAATATAAAAATCATAATCACTTTCATCTGTGTTGGTTCCAGCCGCAAAAGAGCCAAACAAATAGATCCGGACAGGTGACAATGCCTTTACAAATAGCTCTTTGATCTCCTCAATCATCTCCATCTCTGCCATGCTCATCCCTCCACCACATGCTCTGGCACTATCTTCACGTTTATTATAACATGCTCTTGACAGAATTCAAGCAAAATCAGCTTTCTACATTTGTATCGTGCCGACATAGGCTAAGATATTTGCTTGCATACCCCTATGAAAGCCGGGGCGCCGGCGCGCCCCGGCTTCCTTTTCATGTAGATATTCGTTCTTTCTTGCGGATCATCTATGCTTGTTACACTTTTTGAGGCATCAAAAGCTCTTTTACATATTCTGAAGTGACATCATATTTCTCCATTATTCGATCCATGATATCTTTTTCCGTTTTCCCCTCATCCTTCATGTACTCCATAGCACCTATAATCCGTTCTTTTTTTACTCTTTTTTCCATCGCAAGGCACATATCGATCCCTCCTTCCTGTTCTTCATACTCCAACTGCAGGTTTGCCACATTATTCAGAAAAACCGCAGTTTCTCGGTCTATCTTCTCCCATATAAATCCCTTTCTTCCCCTGTGATTATGTTACCACAGAATCAGCGTTTTTTCAAGTTTTTTCATCCACTGTAACTCTTATATATAATCATATGCCATCGGTATCGGCTTGTCAAGGGAATTCTTTTCGACGATGTTATATGTTTGCCTCGGCTCCAAAGCATTCACAATTGCCTTATTCACGGAGTAATGCAGTTCTACTAGCGTATTATCCAATGTCAAGTTAGGATCTTTGCCCCTATCTCGCTATGAAAGCCGGGGTGCAAAGCGCCCCGGCTTCCTTTTATCCACGTTTTCGTGGTGTCGGAATAAAAACTATCGCTTTGTATTGCTTATATTATGTAGTTTACCTAAACAGATTTGTATTTGCTCAAATGCATCCAACGCCTTAACTCCAAGCCAATTATCTCGTCTGTCAGACTCAACGGTTCTTCTAAAATCCTTATTATCGAAAACCTTTTTGACTCTTTTTCTAACATCATCCATATCGTTCTCAAACATTTCAGTGTCATCGAGAATATATGTTCGTACACATTTCAGGAGTTTATCTTCGTCGACATAATCTGCCAAATAACATAGATCAAAAACATCCTTTACTCGTCCCGAAAAAGTACCAAATTTTATGAGTGCGCGAAGTTTTTCTGCAAAAATCTGTTCCCTTGAGTTCATAAGCAAGCTAACACCTTCATCATCATGGCACACATCAAAACAGAATTCATCCTGCTCAATCTGAGTATTCTTATGCACACCCAGATCCATCTTGCTCTTATAGCTGTGCCCCTTATTATCCTTTATTACCACCCATATGCGTTTTCCACGGTATTCCTGCTGCGATAATTCCTCAACAGAACCGGAAATTCGAATCTTAACCCCTTCCAGACAGTTCAGCTTTTTTATGAATTCTCGGATAGAATCTTCATCGATTGAATACTTGATAAAATCAAAGTCCATATCTCTGGTAGCACGCCTAACATCTCCTGTGATACTTCGCATAACCACTCCGCCTTTGATCGTCACATTTCGACTCATCGTACTCTCGGAGATTGCTTTCAGAACGATATCCTGACATACTCTGGCTTCAGCCAGCAGTTCACTGTACCCCTCTTTCATGTATTCATATACCATTTTTTCAAGATCCACCATCAGTACACCTCCGTTCTAAGCGTACGTATTATCATGTCGCTCTTTGGCATCCGTTCAGCATAATCACGAATACTCTCCGTATTCAATCGAGAAAGCTGCCTTCGATAATTCCCGAGAATCTCCTTATAATAATTAAACGAAAGCTTACTCTTGTAACGGACAAGCTCGATCAGCATTCTCTCACGGTCAAAGATCAAAAGATCATAATCTTTGTACTCCATCGTTGTTGTGCCTATCTCTAAGAGCTCTTCTCTCATGAAATACTGTTTCACACGCGAATCCGCTATCGGCGTTGCAGATCTTTTGGTTGCCATGGTGCATAAATCAGGCACCTCGTCAGTCATACCATACAAATAAAAGGCGGTATCCATCGTAATGACGGCCCTTGGGTACTTATACGACAACAAAGCCAACTCCGGAACATGCTCCTGCTCCGAATATATTCCTTTATCTACTCGAAACAGCTCTCCGGCATCTATTCTTTTTTGAATGAAATAATCAGATCCATACTTCCTGATACACTCTGCACGTGATATCATATACATATCTCCTTTTTGATTAACCTATGCATTTTTAAGGGTTTTGCATAGGTTTATTCAAATTATAGCAAATACTGCTTAAAATGTCAAGATAATTACTCGAATATCGCTATAAACGCCGGGGCGCAAAGCGCCCTGGCTTCCTTTAACACGATATCATATTCTTTATATTCCATTGACATTTTTCTATTGACGAACATATGTTCGTGTGATATAATTATTATAGCCACTGATAAGCGAAAAGGCGGTTACCTTCAACGTATGAATACTCATGCGAACTTCCTGCATCCGAGGAGGTGGTGCCTATGGGGATAGTACTAAGAAGGGAGAAAACGTGATCTTTTGATTGTCGTAATAGGTGCCATAGCATCGATGGTTAGCGCGGTTGCCGCTGTAATCCGGCTGATCTATGACATACTAAATGACAAAAAAGAAGAAAGCAATCCGCCCGACCAAGGATAGGATTGCTTTCTTAGTTCCTATGACAAGGTAACCGCCTTTATCAGTGGCTACTTTCATATATGATTATAACTCTGTTTTTCCGTTTTGTCAATGAAAAACCTATCAAAGAATGTTACCATTCTGCATAGGATACGGAATATCAACATTCTCAGCGTATTCATGGCTTCATTTTCCATACGTGTCCCTCCACCACATGCTCTGGCACTATCGTCACATTTATTATAACATGCTCTTGACACATTTCAAGAAAAACCATACTTCTACACCTGTATCATAACGCCGCAAACAAGAGTATTCGCCAAAATACAGCTTGACTTATACTAGTTTTAACGATATAATTCAAGTAAATATACACACGATCTCCAATCGTGTGTATATTTACTCAAAACGGAGGAGGTGGAATCATGTTACTTTCCTATCAGGAATGTATTGAAAAGTTCGGAAACGACTACAAACTAAAGAAAGAACTTAGTAGCGGAAATCTCTTCGTGAAAGAAAAGGGGATTTATTCTACCAAACGCAATGCTTCTGAGATAGATATAATCATGCAAAGATACCCAAAGGCTGTCTGTACCGGTCAAAGCGCTTTTTATTACCATTCCCTGACAGATATGATTCCTGATCACTATTTCCTTGCCACCAGGCGGACAGATACAAGGATTAACGACCCTCGAATCATACAGTCTTTTATGAAAGACTCATTGTTTGAACCCGGCATCACCGAAATATTCTTTAATGGTTCCACCATCCGAATATACGATCGAGAGCGCATGCTGATTGAGCTAATGCGGTTTAAAGCCAAAACCCCTATGGATTACTACAAAGAGATTATTCAGAACTACCGAAAACTGTCATTCGAACTGGACTTCAACCTGGTAGAAGACTATGCGGATATGTTCAAAAACGGGGCAAAACTTATGAACAAGATACAGATGGAGGTGCTGTAATGAACCTGTATGAAGAAATTGAAAAGATTAAATCATCCGGCTATTCCGAACAGAACGCGCAATTAAAGCTAGGGCAGGATATTATATTAAAAGCCATTGCAGACAGCGGCATGGCAAAAAACACAACAATAAAAGGCGGCGTTGTCATGCGGAGCATTTCAGGAAATGCCCGCCGCGCCACACAAGATTTCGACCTTGATTTCATCAGGAACTCCATTTCTGACGATTCCATACAAAGATTTGTAGAAACACTCAATTGTATTGAAGGCCTGACATTAAAGCTCGAGGGTAGAATTATCGATCTCAATCATCAAGATTATAAAGGAAAACGAATCCATATTTCAGTCGCCGACACCGAAGGTACGGCCATTTCCCTTAAAATGGATATTGGTGTTCACAGCGATCTTTCTATCGAACAGGAAGAATATGCCTTTGATGTTGATTTTCAGGATGATGCTGTGACTCTACTGATAAACTCACCTGCTCAGATGATTGCTGAAAAACTTAAGTCAATGGTTAGATTCGGAAGCCGTAACACACGGTATAAGGATGTGTTCGATATATGCTATCTCAGCGAACGAGCAAACATGGATCAGCTCAAGGATTGTATCCAAAAATACATATTTAACGATGTTACACTTAAAAATGTGTCTGACATGACTGCCATCATTAAAAGGATTGAACGTATGTTTACTAATGCTGATTACAAAAACGAACTACGAAGATCCAACAAAAACTGGCTTGGTCTTTCAATCGATGAGGTTCTTGAAAAGGATCTGGAATACATTAAGAGCATACGATAGATGCGGATTTATTAGATTCTACACTCGTATCGCATTATCATGATCAAAACAATCATTCACATATTGCAATAAAAGCCGGGGCGTTGGCGCGCCCCGGCTTCCTTTGAATAACCTATGCATTTTTAAGAGTTTTGCATAGGTTTATTCAATTTTTTCAAATACTGCTTTTCGGATCGCTTTTTCCTTATCCCTTGAAAACTCGCTGATTCGATAGTACCTTATCCTCTCCTTCACGATGATAGGTTCTACAAAACCGTTTTTCGCCAAGCTCGAAAGTCTGTTTATCACGGTTTTATTGGTTACACTCAGTTTTCTGCTCACCTCGATCGGCGTAAAACTGTTATTGTAGTTGTCAAGCAGAAACAAAAGCAATTCCATCTCTTTTCCCTTAAGATGCGAAAGACCGCTTTTCACTGCATCTTTTCCGGATCCTGACGATAGTTCGCGTGCCTTACTTGAATACAGCAGGACCATCCTCAGAAAATAGTTTATCCAGATTTCGGAACGAGGCGGATCATTTCTACCTGAGTAGTATAGCGCAGGAAGGCCCATTTGAATCGATTCATAGTATTCGTCAGTATCATAAGCAAAGTACTCTTCGAGTGATCCGATGCCATTAAACCCGTAACCATTGGTATCCATTATATATCCCGACATCAATCGGGCTGTCCTGCCATTTCCATCTTCAAACGGATGGATGGTGACCAGCTGATAATGAACAACCGCTGCCACGATAAGAGGATGAATTTCCATTATTTTTTCACTATTTTTTCACTATTTATTTTCAGAGTTCTTTCACATATCGCCATAAAAGCCGGGGCGCAGAGCGCCCCGGCTTCCTTATACAAAGCTTTCCTTTTTCTAATAGTTTTCCAAAACATACTGTTCAAATAGCGGCAGGGCAAATCTCAGAGTGCCATATTCCGAGCCATCCACTAACCCTTTCCTTATCAGCCTTTTTCTGTAGGGATTAAACGAGTTAGTCTCCATATTTAGGTAATCTCTTATTGTTTTTACCCGATCATCCTGCACAGATGCCATTCCATATAATACTCTTTTGTCCTCATGAGAAAGCTCCATCCAGATCTTATCGTACACGTAGTCATCCAAGTACTGCTTGAACTCAGGCATAGCCCTCTCTACATCCCCCTCATATTTCCACACAAAATGTCCCAAAACCTGAAACGCAAACGAATAACCCTTGGTTCTTTTTGCAAGATCCAACGCTTTTTCTCTGTCCAGGTTTAACACATTTTGATAATTATCCGTCATTACTCCGATATTCAGAGGTGCTAGCTCCACCTTTGGCGCTCTATACAAAAAAGTCATAGAATCCTGATTTTCCAGCTTACTAATATTGTCGTATAATCCCGTCATCAACAAAAAGATCGGGAGTTCATCACGGATCATAATCTGGAAAGACGAAGCAAATACACGCATATTTTGGGTACCTGTCACCTCGTCAATCGTTACGAGAAGTCTTTTTTTGTGTTTTTTAAGATTTTCCAGCATTCTTGTGATCGCGACTTCAACATCTGTGATCTGCCTGCTTCCGGCTATATCGACACCTATACCAAAGAAAGACAGGTTAATCTTTGCCTCTTTAAAGATGCTACCAAGATCCTTTCTGTTGTATAGCTTAGACATCAAGCTTTCCAAAAGATCCTTCTCCGGGTTCAAAGAAATCACGATCCATTCATCGTTCTTTTGCAATGATTGGGCAACTTCCGTCATAAATACTGTCTTCCCGCTCCCTCTCACCCCTGTGATCACAAATATCTGCTGTGACAGATCGGGATCTTCAAAGTTCTCCAATATCATATTCAACTGTGTGGTTCTTATTATGTTTTGTTTTGGCTTCTTTCCAAAACCGATAGTATATGGATTGATCATATGCACTCTCCGTTCTGTTTTTTACTACTTTTTACTGGTTTTGAAAATTTTTACTACTTTTTACTGGTTTTGATTTATTTTACTACTTTTTACTGGTTTTGTCAATCTCATCCAGCAGATTCACTATATCCTCCTGTCTTGACGGGAACATATGAGAATAGGTGTTCAGCGTAATGCTCGGTCTGCTATGGCCAAGCCTGTGAGATACCTCCAGGGCGCCAAAACCCTTGTTGATCAGCAGCGATGCTGCCGAGTGCCGTAATCCATGTACATTGATATCCCTCACTCCCGCGATCTTTGCGTACTTATGGATCCTGTAGTACAGCCAATCTATGTCCACGGGAAATACTCTTCGCCATTCGTCCGTAGATTTCTGGTTTTTTATGTGCTCCTTCAGCTCCTTTACCAGGCAATCCGGGATCAGTATCGTACGGTTCGAGGAGTTGGTCTTTGGTTCCCAAATATACTTTTTCCCTCTTATCTTTTGAAAAGTCTTGTTTATGGTTATCTCCCTTCTGTCGAGATCGATGTCCTCCGGGGTGAGCGCCAGCATCTCTCCTGCTCGGATCCCCGTCCAAAACAAAGTCTCAAAACATATGTAAGCTAACGGTTCTACTTTTGTAGCATCTCTAAATGCAAAGTATTCCTCCGGCGTCCAGTACTTGGAGCTGCGATTCTTTACGCTCCCCATGCTTCGCACACGGGTACATGGATTCACCGGTAGGTCACATAACTCCTTCACATACTCCATGAATGCGGACAGCTGTGCATTCATGTAATGAAGATACGATGAAGAGTAGCCAAACTCAGCAGAAGACTGCTCGACCTGCCATTGTTTGATGACATTCGGTGTGATATCACATATTCTCATCTTACCGAAAAACGGTAGGATCTTGTTTTCAAATACATTTTGCTTCATCCTTAGTGTGGACATCTTGCATCTGAGCCTGATATCATTCATATAGATTTCATAGAAGTATTCAAATGTCCCTTTATCATTCGCATTGTTTTCTACTGTCATACCTGCATCCCTCCATTTATGACAATTCCAGTATCGGATTTCCCTTCATTTTATTAATCAACATATGCATCCCTGCTTTCACGTGAGGTGAAATTTTTGCACCTCACCAAATCATTGACCTCTTCTCTAGTCAGTTGAAACATAAACTCATCACCCTCAAAGCGATCTGCATTGTTTTTCACCTGACGATTGAATTTCTTAGTCTCATATCATATCCCTCCTTAGTGTTTCGGTAGTCAATAAATACCAAAACCAAGAGGAAATGTCAAATCATCTACACGAGTAGAGCATAGAGGTCTCTTGTGCAAAATTAACAAAGTAGAGGATTGTAGTCCGACGCATCACGCCCTAAATTTTGTCTAAACGACAGAACCCTCTATCTAAAATTTGTTGAAGATTCACAAAGATTGGTTTTTTTCACATATCGCCATAAAAGCCGGGGCGCAGAGTGCCCCGGCTTCCTTTTCTCCGTTTTCTCATGGATTCAGCATTACAGATATCGACTCAGCGATCGTGTCCCTTCTCGAATCTCATTTAATATCCCTATACATAACGGTTTTGGCATGCCGGCATCTGTGCCGGCTTTAATCAGGTCCTCATCTGAGATGTTTTTTCCTTTTCCGCAAACGGACGTGGTCTGTTCTCCCCAATACGTGGTGCTAAACGTCAGATCATATGCCGGAGCCAATCTCCACCCCTTATCCTCCATATAGAGCAAAGAGAAGTTCTTGGCATGATCATCCAGATTGTGGGTGAGAACGTTAAAACACATAACCCGATACATCTGCTCCACATCATCTGAGTTATCTCTCGTCAGCATACGGATAACCTTAAAGTATGTGCCGTAATCACAGGATGGCGCTCGAAAATCGGCCTCAAGCAGCCCGGCAAAAGTCAAACTGAATATCTTTTCTCCACCTCGGCGATCAAACCTGGCAGTTTTAAAGTAGCCTTCGCAAACAGATGAATCAATAAGCTCCGTCTCAGTCATTATTATCCCGCAGCTTTTAGCGCATACCGAATAATCGTATTCTCTTTTGCCACAGATACTCGGATCCACACCCGCAGGAAACTTGACAATCCAATCCTTACCGTTTTCCTTTATCAGCACCTTCGGCCTCGTTCCTCCGCTGGAACCTCCCAGTCGATATAGCATATCCAGTTGATCAGTCTCAGCTGATGCCAGTACTTTTTCGCATTCTCCGGCGATCTGATCATAATCTAAACCCACGGATTCCACACTAAAGTCCGACTCTTTAGCAGGATAATACTCAAGCGCGCCCATTCCGGATTTGCCGGTATACGCCAATCTGTCCAATGATGAAACATCACCGGCTGCTATTCCCATTGCGCTCAAACGACGGTTCAGCAGCAGTTCGCCCCAGCTGTCCGGAAGGCTGTCAGCAAACACTCCAAACAGTCCGTTAAAACGATCCCTGCATTTTTCGGGAGGAACAAACACGTTACTGTTTAACGGCAGAGATAACGGGCTGATTGCGAAACCATTTCGGATCCAATCATCATCATACTGAAATGCAATCATATGATCTGTTGTTTCTGCCAGGTATCCAACCCGACTTCCATGGTAATAAACTTCCAGTTTCCTAGTCTCGGTCATTTAAAACCTCCTCTATACTCGAATACACCGGGCGTGTGAACAACTCCCTGATCTCATCGACCACTCCCAGTTCCATGGAAAGCTTAATAAAGGACTCTAAAGAAATCAGTCCGGTTTGTTCAAACCGGCATAAGGACGCGTAGCTTACGTTACTTCTGGAAGCCAGCTGGCGTTGTGTGATTTTCCTTCTCTTTCTAATTCTTTTCATCCGTGTAGCGAGTTCCTGCGCTACATCGGATGGTGTATATAACATATGATCATAGTTCTCCATAGGGCACCTCCGTTACTAACATATTAGCACTTTTTTACGTTTCCGTCAAGTTATTGCTAATATATTAGTATTAACAGGCCGGTCTTATCAATCGTAAAAAGTGCGGTATATCACCATAAAAGCCGGGACGCAGAGCGCCCCGGCCTCCTTTTCATATCTTTTTTATACCCCTTTACACTTTTCGGAACGAACTTTTCCGTTTTGTCACATTTTTCGGAACGAACTTTTCCGTTTTGTTACATTTTTCGGAACGAACTTTTTCGATTTATTACATTTTTCGGAACGAACTTTGGCCTTCACACACTTTTCACCTTGCTCCACGTGCCGTATTTCATCAGGTATTCATCCTGCTTGTTTATACCGCGGACGCGTACGTAGTACTTCACTCCCTTTGTCAGGCCGGTCAGGCTGGCGGTGAGTCCCCGGATGGTTTTCTTCCTATTATTATAGGAGAAGTCCGGATCGGTCGAATACTGGATCTGATAACTGCCGGTGGCACCCACGGATCGTTTTGTCACGGTCACACGTATACTTTTGGCGGAACTCTTCACAACTTTAACTGTAGGCTTGGTCGGCACCGCGAGATCAACCTTGATAGTGTTTTCTGTGCCGTTCAGTTCCTCATAATCCGCATACGGAGTAGATGCCACGGCACATACATTCCATGTGCCATACTCGTTATAATACAGGGTCTTACCGAAGTAGTACAGACCGCTGCACTCCACATTTGATTTGATATTTTCCATCACATGGCTCTCCGGATCATAGGTGAAGATTCCATCCGTACCACCGATGTAGACTACTCCGTCGAGCACCGCCACACACCTCATGTAATCCTCCGGGACAGCTTCCTCAATGTCCGCTTTTTTGGACACCCCATCCCAACGGTATAAAATCCCGCCGTCGGCATAGAACCAAATCCCACTTTTGTAGCAAACGGGGTGACAAAGCTTATCCGACTTTGGTAGAGTGGTAAAAGCGTTCTCTGCTTTGCTTGTTATCTTCTTATATCTGTAGTTTATGAAGTCCTCAACCGAATGCAACGTCTTAAATGAGCTCAGTTTTACGAGGAAGTTCTCATGAAGCACGTAATCAAGCTCATTTCCGCTCGGATCGTCCCATGTTGCGTCAATACAGGTCCATTTTCCGTCGAGCTTGACCACATTCCACTCATGGTTCTCGCTGGTGAGGATATAGCAGGTGAACCCGAGATCTCTCATAAGGTTGTTAAGGACTGCCGCATACGACTGGCACACCACTTTTCCCGTAGTACTCATGAAATACGGAACATATATGCTTTTGTCGCTCATGTTCTTTGCGTAGTTTGCCTGCTGAATCATCGTGTCATGCAGGTACAAAAGGATCTCGATATCGCTCATATCCTCCGCCTGCATAGGCACTCTCTCGACATCCGCGAGAAACGATTTAAACTTGTTTATCGCCGCTGCCTGCTTTTTCTTCGCCACAACCGAGTGGACACTGAACTCTCCCGTGTATCTGTTCCAGATAATCGACGTGGACATCGTACAGAAGTTCGGATTCGATGCGATGAGTTCGTAGAGATAACCGAGCATCTTGTCAACATCCACATCCCCCATCTTCGCCGGGTCCAGATAGAATGTTATCTTCGTTTTGTAATCGGGATCAGTCGACTTGGTCATCTTCGCTTTTTTTCCGTTGCTTCCCGAAAAATACGCTCTCAGCTGCATGTTCATCTCAGCCTCTATGTAATCAGACAGCTCAGAGGTGTACTCATCCTCCTGATAGCTAGCCCTGGCTGCCTTGGCCTGTTTCACGGCATCTGTCCCCGGCATTATTCCCGCTGCCGACTGCAGGCCCAGCGCGACTACGATCGCACCTGCCGCAATATATCTTTTTATGTGATTTCTATGTTTTTTTTCCGGTGTCATATCAAATCTCCTTCTCCTAATCCATCGCCTTCCGTTCACAAAAAGGCTAAATAAGAATCCGTGTTTCTTATTATATGTGTGTTGTATGGCATTTTTTTGTTGCAAAATGCGAGTTTTTGTGGTATGGTATTTTCGTGTGCGCAACTATGCGCTCATCATGGAGGATTAACATGAACAAACCCAGTGTAGCAAAGATCATTGTCATATATTTCTTCAAGACCATCGGCATTATGGCGCTTTTGGTCGGCGTTGGCCTGCTCAGCTACTACCTTACGATGCTGTATTACAAGCAGACTGACCGCGAAGAGCGCGCTACGACCTACCAGCACGTGATCGATATCAACGCCGGCACGGAGTCATCAAACCTCATCCTGTCGTACAACGAGGACGACAGCAAGGTTAACGCGATGATCCTGGAGCTTTTTGATCAGGATTCCAAAAATCTCACCTTAGTCACCATCCCGGCGAACACGCATGTCGAGCTCTCTCAGGCGACATATCAGGAGATGACAAAGGTCAATCAGAACATCCCGCAGAGCGTCAAGCTGTCTGACGTGCCCGGATACTTTATGGGCGACGTGGCATATGAGTTTGCCGTGATGGCGCTCCAGGACGTACTGCCTGTGGATATCGGATATTTCACCGCGATCCCGAAAACAAAGTTCGATATGTACTACGAGCTGGGCACCAAAAAGGACAAATGCTACTCTCCGACTGATGCCTATATCTCCAGCATGAAAAAGTGCACAAATAAAAATGACATGGACGACATGCTGAAGGATCTTTTTGACGAGCAGATCTCTGACCTGACTCTGTCACAGAAGCTCGGCTACTCCGAGGCCCTGTCAAAGGTCAACTGGGATCTCGTACATATCTATGTACTGAAGGGTTCTGATGACGGAACAAGCTTTACCGTGAACACGAAAAAGAGCAAGAAGCTCATTAATGATATCTGGGAGTCACCTGCCTACACCACGGCTCAGTACGAGTCTACCGCAGGCAAGGAAGCCGAGGCATCCTCAGATGACCAGAACATAGAGATCCTGAACGGATCCGCTATAGACGGCCTCGCTTCGAAATATCAGAAGATGATGCAGGAGGATCACCTCTCTGTCGTTAATATAGGAAACTATACGGGTATGAAACAGCAGACGACCACTATCTATGCCAGAGATGTCAAGTGGGCGAAAAAGAAGCTGCGCAAGTATTTCCCGAAGCCGAAGGCAGTAAAGGTGGAGACTTCCGCCGACCTTGAGGAAGGTATCGACGTCGAGATCATCCTCGGTGTGGATGCGGATATTTAGAGATCGCGCCTTCTTGTGCATTTTTACCAAAAGTGTCTTGATATTTTTATAAATAATGGATATGGCGTTTTAGCGGGATATAGTGTATACTATCGTATAGTGAGCGCGATAAGGCACGAGTCGACACGTTGAGCTCGTGCCGAATAGCTAATGAACTTGATATTTTTTTAGGAGGATTATAACTATGGCAAGTTTATCACTGAAGAACATCAACAAGAAGTATCCGAACGGATTCCACGCTGTAAAGGACTTCAACCTTGAGATCGAGGACAAGGAGTTCATCATCTTCGTAGGACCGTCGGGTTGTGGTAAGTCTACCACACTTCGTATGATCGCAGGTCTCGAGGAGATCTCAACCGGTGAGCTTTGGATCGGTGACAAGATGGTCAACGATGTTGAGCCGAAGGACCGTGACATCGCAATGGTGTTCCAGAACTACGCTCTTTATCCGCATATGTCCGTATATGACAACATGGCTTTCGGACTTAAGCTGAGAAAGACACCAAAGGATCAGATCGATCGTCTCGTTCACGAGGCTGCAAAGATCCTCGATATCGAGCACCTGCTCGACCGCAAGCCGAAGGCTCTTTCAGGTGGTCAGAGACAGCGTGTCGCTATGGGACGTGCTATCGTGCGTGATCCTAAGGTATTCCTTATGGACGAGCCTCTTTCAAACCTGGATGCAAAGCTTCGTGTACAGATGCGTATCGAGATCTCAAAGCTTCATCAGAGACTTGAGACAACAATCATCTACGTAACACATGACCAGACAGAGGCCCTGACACTCGGTACCCGTATCGTAGTTATGAAGGACGGTGTCATCCAGCAGGTAGACACACCGCTCGACCTCTACATGAAGCCGAACAACCTGTTCGTAGCAGGCTTCATCGGTTCACCGCAGATGAACTTCATCGAGGCACGCGTGGTTTCATCGGGCTCAGATGTACTTCTGATGTTCGGTTCAAACTCCATCAAGCTTCCTGATGAGAAGGGACGCAAGCTTATCGATGGTGGTTACGAGGATAAGAACATTATCTTCGGTATCCGTCCGGAGGATATCAAGGATGATCCAGCGTTCATCGCTCAGTCACCTGATACCTGCCTTGACGCTACCGTAAAGGTTTACGAGATGCTCGGTGCTGAAGTATTCCTGTACTTCCAGGTTGATACATACGACATCACGGTTCGTGTTGATCCGCGTACAGCTGCTCGTACAGGCGATACAGTCAAGATCGCACTTGACGCAAACAAGATTCATCTCTTTGACAAAGACACAGAGGAGACTATTTCAAACTGACGCGATAAGGCGCGAGAATGACCGAAGTGTATATGACACGCGTGCTTGCACGTAGGGGCATATACACAAGGGCATTTGAACCCAACGCGACACGAGAACCCGCAGGGTTCGAGTCGACGCGGTGGGCTCGAGCCGTAGACACGCGAGCTTACATCCTTCCTGTGATATTGTGTAGGGCCCCCCATAGAAAAACTATGGGGGGCTTTAAGCACTATTAGCAACGAGGTAACCATGACAGAGAAAAAAGCGATCGGCGCAGCCTGCGCCCTCGGAGCGGTGATTCTTCTTTTGATGATCATCATAATCAGGCCGTTTTCGAGATTTGAAGAACAATATCCCATGGCAGATGCCTCCGGAGTTTCCGGCGGCTCGGTTTCGGGTGCAGGCATGTCCGTGAACGCCGACGCAGATTCACCCGGTGATACGGTCGCAGACGTAACCAATCCTTCATCCGGCGATAATGCCTCTTCCACTCCGGCTACGAGTGACTCGGTTACAGGCATCCCTCTGGTGCATGCTTCCGGAAACACTTTGGAATCAAGGGTCGATGTACCCGCCGGATTTACGCGGACTACCGAGGATGAAGGCAGTCTCGGAGCATTTTTACGCGGATACAAGTTAAAAAAGGACGGCTCGCCGGTTCACCTATACAACAAGGAGCTGAAATCCGACCAGAACGCTCACGTGGCGGTGTTCGCTCTCCCTCTTGAGAAAGAGGACCTGCAACAATGCGCCGATTCGGTCATGAGGGTCTATGCCGAGTATTTCCGCTCACAGAGCGAGGAGTCGCGGATAAGCTTCACTCTGTCGGATGGTTTCAAGGCGAGTTATCAGCGCTGGCGCGAGGGAATGCGCATCATAGAGAGCGGGGATTCCTTTGAGTACGTGGACCGCGCTGAGTTCGACGGATCGGACGCCACCTATAAAAAGTTCATGAGGATCGTGTTCGCGTACGCCGGGACCTATTCTCTCGAGACGGATTCGAAAAAGGTCAAGAAGCTGAGCAGTATCAAGATCGGTGATATTTTTCTGCAGGCGGGCTCACCGGGTCATGTCGTGATGGTCGTGGATACGTGCGAGGACGAATCCGGGCGCAAGGCATTTTTGCTGGCGCAGGGATATATGCCGGCGCAGCAGTTCCACCTTTTAAAAAATCCCGCGCACGACGACGATCCATGGTACTATGTTGATGAAGTGAGCTTTCCGTTCAAAACACCTGAGTACACGTTTGACAAGATGTGTCTGAGGCGCCCGATGTACTGACGCGTATAAGGCACGAGCCTGTACGCAGGACGTGTACGGCGCATGCTTGCATGCAGACGCGATGTGCACGAGCCTGTTCAAAAGAAAGGAACCATATGAGAAACGATGATTTCATGAAACGTGCCATAGAGCTTGCCCGTAGGGGTACCGGACTCGTGAATCCGAACCCTTTGGTAGGTTGCGTCATCGTGAAGAACGGCCGCATTGTGGCCGAGGGATATCACGAGCGTTATGGCGGTTTTCATGCGGAGCGAAACGCTCTTCTCTCATGCGACGAGGACGTGCACGGCGCCGAGATGTACGTAACTCTCGAGCCCTGCTGCCACACCGGCAAGACTCCTCCGTGCACGGATATAATCATCGAACGTGGTATCGGAAAGGTCTATGTGGGTTCCGACGACCCCAATCCTTTAGTTGCCGGTCACGGGATCGAGCTTCTCAGAGAGTCCGGGATCGAGGTCGAGACGCATGTACTCAAGGATGAGTGCGATGCGCTGAACGAGATATTTTTTTACTATATTAAGACAAAAATGCCCTTCGTTGCGATGAAATACGCGATGAGTTTAGACGGAAAGATCGCTGTTTATGCTGCCGCCAAACACACTACGGCGATGGATGAGCTCGACAGTGTTTCCACGCGTCGCAGGATGCGCAGGGCTGATGATATGTTCAAAACCGAGCGGATAGAGATAACAGGTCCGGAGGCAAACGCGCACGTTCATTCCCTTCGTAAAAAATACCGCGCAATCCTCGTGGGTGTTGGCACTGTGATCACCGATGATCCGATGCTTAACTACAGGGGTGTCGATGCAAAAAGTGCAGGGTCTGATGACGCAGGCGGTACATCCGACCTGTTTTTACATCCGGGCTACGACCCGATCCGAATCATACTTGACTCACACTTACGTATCCCTCTCACGTCAAAGATCGTAAAAACCGCATCCACGGTCCCAACGGTCATCGCGTGCTGTGAGGATGCTTTTGAGATTGATTCCGACACATCCGTTGCCGAGACCACGATGTCCATGGCAACGAAAAAAAGACTGCTCACGGAGGCAGGCGCAAGGGTTATCATCCTCCCTGCCGAAAGGCCCATAGACGATGACGACTCCGTGATCCTTTCCAGAAAAACAGACTGCAAGGTCAGCCTCGAGGCTCTTTTTAAAAAGCTCGGCGAGAGCGGTATCGACAGTGTCCTGGTCGAGGGCGGATCAAAGATCCACTCTTCGCTTTTTTCGCGCCCGGAGCTCGTAAACCGCGTATATACGTATATCTCACCCAAGCTCATAGGAAAAGGGTTACCTCCGATTAACTCGGAAGCAACCCCGTTTGAACTGATTGATACAAAACTTATGATCCTCGGCAAGGATCTCTGCCTCACCGGTAGAGTGAAATAATCTTACCCTGCTTTATTTCAACTCAGATGTACAATGCGGACATCTCGTAGCCTTGATCGAGATCTGACTCTGGCAGTACGGACAGGTCTTCTCTGTCGGATCCGCTGCCTCTTCTTTTTTCCCGCGATTTCTGATCGCATTGATCCCCTTTATAATAAGGAATATCACGAATGCCATCAGCAGGAAATTGATGATCGCCATGATGAAGCTTCCGTAGCGGAGCACCAGATTTCCGTCAAACAGCGTTACCGAAAGGTTGCTGAAGTTGGCCTGCAGCACGAGTCCGAGGATCGGCGAGAGGATGTCCTCCACCAGTGAGTTCACGATAGCCTGGAATGCGGCACCGATGATAACGCCGACTGCCAGATCCATTACGCTTCCTCTGAGCGCAAACTCCTTAAATTCCGCGATAAATCCTTTTTTCTTTTCCATATCGATCCATCCTTTCACTTTTTTTGCGGTCTCCCGCACCTGTTATTTTATCAATTATTTTAAAAAAAGTAAAGACACAAGTTGAAGAATCATTTATTATGTGGTATAATAGTTTCTGTTGAATCTTTCGCATGCATCCAGCATGTAGACTATGATTTGAGAGGAGAGCAGTTTTATGGATGAAATACGTATTCAAAATCCGATCTTTCTGAAAGCACTGCGAGCAGTTTTGATCGCGACAGTCATCATCACGGCTTATGACACAGGCCAGGCTGTGATCGCATTTGTACGTCGCATCTCACATCCGGATATGGATGTTTTGCTCGTATTTTTGTGGCTTTTGGCAGATCCTTTGATGCTCGTCGCTGCATTTTGCCTTTTCTACGCATACAAAAGGTTGCTCGAGGGCGCGACGGTATCTCTCCCTGTGACCATCGGCTTCGGCTCTTTGATCCTGGGATCAGTTGCAAACCTTATTTCAAAAGGAACCACGATCAATAACCGTGGTGCAGAGGTTGACAACCCGCTTTACGGCATCAGTCTCGTGATCCTTTACTGTTTGATATTGGTTTGCTATATCATTATCTTTTTGTACTATCAGAAGATAGGACCGAGGGTGCTCGCTCTGTTCGCAGGCGGCATGGGCGTTCTGTGCGGAGCCTACCTGTTTTTGAACGGTATCATCATCGTTATCAATGAGCCGAACCAGTTTATCGGTTATTTCTTCTCGACATATGTGAGCACGTTTGTCATAGCGGCGTCGTCGATGCTGTTTTTGCTCACCACGGATTTCGGTCCGATGATCGAGGATGCCACACCGAAATCACCATCTGATACGGATACAGACGGTATCGACTGATACGATGTGAGATGTCCGTATTTTGATCTGATAATTAATTACAGCTGAGCTATTGATTAGCTCAGCTGTTTATATTTAGCTCAGTTGTTTATTTAATGAAACCATTTCTATTGCAGATACTGCAGCGTCATAACCTTTGTTTCCTGCCTTCGTTCCTGCACGCTCGATAGCCTGCTCGATGGTATCTGTCGTGAGTACTCCGAAGATGGTCGGTACTCCGGTATCCATTCCCACGGCAGCTACACCCTTGCTGACCTCAGCACATACGAAATCGTAGTGTGATGTTGAGCCCTTGATGACTGCACCGAGGCAGATAACTGCATCGTACATTCCGGATGAGGCCATTTTTTTGGCAACGCCGGGGATCTCAAATGAACCCGGCACCCACGCGAGTTCGATATCGTCACCGTTTACTCCGTGACGTACAAGTCCGTCCTCACATCCGGATACGAGCTTGCTTACGATGAACTCGTTGAATCTGGCTGCCACGATACCGATCTTCATTCCGTTACCGATAAGCTTTCCTTCGATTACTTTCATTATTTCTT
The DNA here is from genome assembly GCA_000687695.1 of Lachnospiraceae bacterium P6B14. Taxonomy (GTDB): domain Bacteria; phylum Bacillota; class Clostridia; order Lachnospirales; family Lachnospiraceae; genus Eubacterium_F. The sequence goes on from JHWZ01000019.1 coordinate 23,309, forward strand.
CCTCCTTGTTTAGTTAACTGAACATCCTAACCTATATGTAGTCTGTTAACGAGAATCTGCTTTATTCCTAAGCATGACTACCTATAATCTGTCAGGTGCGCCATTTTCTCCTGCTTTGTTTTCAGATATTTATAGTCTTCAGGCTGCGGCGCGATCTGGATCGGTACACGCTCCTCGATCGTGATTCCGTAACCCGAAAGTCCTGCGATCTTTTTCGGATTATTGGTAAGGAGCCTGAGTCTCTTTGCTCCGAGATCGTAAAGGATCTGGGCTCCTATTCCGTATTCTCTTAGGTCAGGCGGGAAGCCGAGTTTTATATTTGCCTCGACGGTGTCGTATCCCTCCTCCTGAAGTTCATAGGCTTTGAGCTTGTTCAGAAGGCCGATACCGCGTCCCTCCTGGCGCATGTAAAGAAGGACTCCTCTGCCTTCCTCTGCTATCATTCGCATCGCGTTTTCAAGCTGCTCGCCGCAGTCGCATCTCTTTGATCCGAATACGTCTCCTGTCAGGCACTCCGAGTGCACTCTGCACAGAACAGGGTTTCCGTCTGATACATCACCCATGGTGAGAGCTACGTGATGCTCGCCGTTCGTGATATTTTTGTAACCGCGTATCGTGAACTCTCCGTATTTGGTCGGGAGTTTGGCTTCTGCCTCGCGGCTGACAAGCGTTTCCGTCTCTAAGCGTTTGCGGATCAGGTCCTCGATGGTGACGACGATGATCCCGTGTTTTTTTGCAAAGTCGTAGAGCTCCGGCGTGCGCATCATCGTGCCGTCCTCGCGCATGATCTCGCAGCACAGGCCGCATTCCTTTAGGCCTGCGAGTCGCATCAGATCGACTGTCGCCTCTGTGTGTCCGGCTCTTTTTAATACGCCGCCCTCTCTGGCTTCGAGCGGGAACATATGCCCCGGACGTCTGAAGTCCTCGGGTCTCGCGCCGTCCTCGACACATTTCATGGCGGTGAGTGATCTCTCGACTGCCGAGATTCCGGTCGTGGTATCGATGTGGTCGATGGATACGGTGAACGCCGTCGAATGGTTATCCGTGTTGTTTTCGACCATCTGCTCCAGTCCGAGTTTTTTTGTCATGTCAGCGCTCATCGGCATACATATGAGGCCCTTTGCCTCGCTCGCCATGAGGTTGACGTTTTCGGTCGTAGCATGCTCGGCCGCACAGATGAGGTCGCCTTCGTTTTCTCTGTCGGGGTCATCTATGACAAGGATGACCTTTCCGTTTTTTAATTCTTCTAATGCCTGATCGATTGTTGCGAGTGCCGATCCTCCCGATGCACTCTGAGCTTTTGTTTCTGGTTGCATTTTTTTCTCCTGTATTATTGGATAGTCATGCCGATTTGAGCTTGGTGCCGTATGCGGCGTACATAACATTTTTATTATCAGAAGCCGTTCTGAATAAGGAACTCTTTTGCTTTGTCATAGTCGCCGGAGAGCGCGCCGGGCGTACTCTCCTTCTCTGCAGTCCCGATGATCGCCGGATTCATTCCACTACCCATGAGCTTCTCAACATACTTTCCTATTATATCAGTTTCTAAGTTGACTATGTCCCCCGTCTTTTTACCTGATAATGTTGTGTTCGAGATGGTGTGCGGGATGATCGACACAGTGAACGTTTCTTTACTTACGCTCGCTACCGTCAGGCTGATGCCGTCGATGGCGATGGAGCCTTTTTCTACTATATAACGCATGGCATCCGCGCCGGCGTTCCTCATAGCATTCCCAGTCGACTTGTCCGTGCCGTCATGTGCACCTGCGTTCGGCTGTATCTCGTAAACGACCGCCATCTCTTTATTCTCGATACTCTTTATCGTGCCCGTGCAGTCTACGTGACCTGCCACGATGTGTCCTCCGAATCTCCCGTCGGCGCTCATCGCACGCTCTAAGTTTACCGGGCTCCCGCTCTTCAGGCTCGCTAACGATGTGCGCGATACGGTCTCGTCCATCACATCTGCCTCGAAGCCGTCCTTATCGACTCTCGTCGCGGTCAGGCACACGCCGTTCACTGCGATGCTGTCACCGACCTTCGTTCCCTCGGTGACATTTTTACAGCTCACCCTCAGGCGGGCCGAAGCAGAGCCACGGCTGATCCTGTCTATTTTTCCAACTTCTTCTATGATTCCGGTAAACATCTTTTCCTCCACATACCACTATGCGTAATGGCACGCGCTGATCTATATGCCGTGGGCCTGTTACGGGCGGTGTGATCGCTCCGGGCGGTGACCCTGTTGCGCGATCGTTGCTCGCTCCGGGCGGCAGACCGCAGGCTGGCTGTGTGCTCGCTCCGTACGGCGGGCCGGCGGCTCGCTTGTTATCTTGATAGTTTAAGCTTTGACATGGGCACCAGATAAGTCGGCTTCTGCAGATCCATGGCGGTGAATATCTCGTCGAGCACCTGAGCACAATCGCTCTCTTTGTCGCTGGCGAACAGCGTATAATGGTGCTCCTCCGTGGATACGATAACCTTATATGTAGTCTTCGCCCCGTTGCCGGCAGCTCTTTTTACTGATATACGTCTGGCTCTGTCAGTGTTGATCAGGTTATTCTCAAACGGTACCTTTACCCACATCTCTGACGCCTCCTCTCATGATCTGTTACGTAAAAAGCTCCTGAAGCTCTTCTACAAACATACATTTTAACATAAACTTAGCAGTTTCGCAATCTTTTTCTCGTCTGCGGGATATATTACATCCGGATCACAAAACATCCCAGAAAAGCATTGACATAGTCGTACGACTATATTATACTTATTGTATAACAATATGGTCGTACGGCTATTTTTGAAAGGTGATAAGTATATGAAAATATCAGATATGTCTTCTTTTGGCCGGGAAATCAAGCATAGACGTAAAGAACTTGGATACACTCAGGCATATGTATCCGAGTGCAGTGGTTTGTCGGCAAGTTTTCTATCAAATCTTGAAAATGGGAAAGAAACCGTAGAGATGGGTAAAGCATTAAAAGTTGTTCAACTTCTGGGGATGGATTTGATCATAAGCATAAGAGGAGAAAACGATGAGTGAAAAAACTGTTTGGTTAGAGGTCAATGGTTTCTCAGTTTTGGTTGGCCGCATCTGTGGCGATTATGCTTCGGATGCTTCTTTTTCCTATGCCGAAGAATACCTGGACGTCTGAAAGGGGCTGTCATATGTTTATCAATAAACTGAATCAGTTATATAAACCGAAAAGAATTCTGTATTATATCGACGCCTCTGCCGATGATATAGAGAAGTTTTGTCACGGTAATATCCCGGATGAAGTGGCGAAATACACGAATGATTTTGGAACGTATGACAGCCCCGGTGTATTTTTCATAAAAGAACTCGGGACGGAAGTTATCGGGATCGAGTATAAGGACGGTGGATCCGGTGGTACAGGCGCTGCAGGCGTGAGTGGCACGGCAGGTGGTGGATCCGCTGCCGGTGAGTCCGGTGGTACAGGCGCTGCAGGCGTGAGTGGCACGACAGGTGGTGGATCCGCTGCCGGTGAAATCGACTACCCGCAGGGGCTCTCTTCTATCGTGCTCGACGGGGCATTTTTCTACTCGATTGAAATAGATAACGAGGTCGAGATCAGCGACCACAACATACGCAAGCTTTTTAAAAAGATGGCTGCGGATGATGACGCGCACAGGATCTACTCGGATTTTTCGATCAAGGCTGATCCGGATGTGATCAGCATGTTCGCATCCGAGAAGAAGCTTCGCCTGCTTTATGAGTGCAGGCTGGATCGTGATGGTGCGCTCCCCGTGATCAATGATGATTCGGCAGCGCTCTCTCATGATCAGATGTATAAGGCGGCATTTTTTGATCCGATCACAAACCATTACAATTGGAATCATCTGCTCGCATTCATCGAGATGCCGATGGATTTCGGTATCACTGATTTTGCTTTTGTTCATTTTGACATCAAGGAGTTCAGGGTGATCAACGAGGTTTACGGACACGTGGCAGCAAATCAGGTTTTGAAAAACGTCGTAAGCGCGATGAACGAGGCTGATTTTGTTTATGCATCCGCCAGATGTCACAACGACAATTTTGCCATGATGATCCGCGATATGCCTGAGGATGAGACTTTGGCGAAGCTTGCGATTTTTTTTGAGAAGCTATCTCACCTTGAGGTCGATACTAACTATGAGATTCTCTATAGATGCGGGGTTGTCCCGATGCAGTGGACGATGTTATATGGCAACCGCGTGGCTGATGCCGCGAAGCTTGCGCAGTCGATGGGGACGCATCAGGATCGCACGGATATCGTTATGTATACGGATCAGATGCACGAGGACATCCAGTGGGGAAACTATATCAAGGCTTATGTGGACACGGCGATCGAAAAGGATGAGTTTGTCGTGTATCTGCAGCCGAAGTTTGATATAACGGGTGGCACCGGGGATGAGCGTGGCGCCGGGGCTGAGAGTGGCGCTGGAGCTGAGAGTGGCGCTGGGGCTGAGATTGGCGCTGGGGCTGTGAGTGGCGCTGGAGCTGAGCGTGGTGCCGGGGCTGTGAGTGGCGCTGGAGCTGAGCGTGGTGCCGGGGCTGTGAGTGGCGCTGGGGCTGAGAGTGGCGCGCGGATAAAAGGAGCCGAGGCGCTGATTCGATGGAATTACCGGGGACGGGAGTTTTTGGCGCCGTACAGGTTCATACCATTTTTCGAGAAGGACGGATCTATCGGAAAGATAGACGATATCGTACTTGATAAGGTTTGTGCCGCATTTAAAAGATGGAAAGCCGAGGGGAAACCGCTATATCCTATTTCAGTGAACCTCTCTCGCTCACGTCTGTATGACAAAAGACTTATCGATCACCTGACTTCGATAGTCGACAAATACAGCGTCGATCATTCGCTGATAGATTTCGAGTTGACGGAAAGTGCTTCTTATGATGACCAGGATCAGATGCTCAGAGTACTTAACGACCTTCGCGACAGAGGATTCAGAATTTCGATGGATGACTTCGGAACCGGATACTCGTCATTGTCGCTACTTACGGAAATGCCTCTGGACACACTGAAGATTGATAAAAGCTTCGTTGATCATATAGGAACTGAGGACGAGAGACAGAAGGATCTCGTAGTGATCCGGCACATCATCGCTTTGGCGAAAGAGCTTGATTTCCGATGCCTCGCCGAAGGTGCCGAGGAGGCTTCCCAGGTTAACCGCCTGAGAGAGCTCGGATGCGAGATCGTACAGGGTTACTATTTCAGTAAGCCCATAGCGATGGCTGAATACGAGGAGAAATACCTGTAGGAACGCCGCGCTGCTCCGGATAACTTTTCCCTGCCCTATCGGGCAGGAGGTCGGAAGCAGAGGCCGGAAGCAGAGGCCATTCCTACTTTTTTGGCTTTTCTGCCCGTTTAGTCGGAAAAGCTTCTCCCTGCCCTGTCACCTTCTACCCCATCGCTTCCTGCCACAGGGCGCGCGGGAGGCTGGAAGCAGAGTTCGTTCCTACTTTTTTAGTTTTTTCGCTCATTTAGTCAGAAAAGTTTCTCCCTGCCCTGTTGGGCAGGAGGCCGGAAGCAAAGGCCGTTCCGACTTTTTTGGTTTTTCTGCCCGTTTAGTCGGAAAAGTTTCTCCCTGCCCTGTCGGGCAGGAGGCCGGAAGCAGAGGCCGTTCCGACTTTTTTAGGTTTTTTGCTCGTTTAGTCGGAACAAATTCTTCTTCTCGGCTGCTACGGACTGGAAGCGGAGTAGGTATCGGAGAAAAAGTTCCGACTTTTTTGACGATTTTACTCGTTTAGTCGGAAGCGCTTCTGCTTCCAACCAAATCCATCTCAAGCAAAACGCAAAAAGTTCCGACTAAATCACTCAAAATCACGATTTAGTCGGAACCGACACTGTTTCCACTCCCACGCGGCAGGTCACACCGCTGCTTCCTCTTGTCTGCCAAACGCCGACTTCGTACACGCACCGAAGCCTACGCCAACATTTCCTCTTGTCTGCCAGACGCCGACCTCGTACACGCACCGAAGCCTACGCCAACATTTCCTCTTGTCTGCCAGACGCCGGCCTCGTACACGCACCGAAGCCGGCACCCAGCGCTCTTTCCTTCTCCTGAGGAACCTATCCGGAAAACAACCACCCACCCGGTATCGGTTCCTTTCATGACATATCATAACAACTTCCATTGTCAAAATCGGCTCACTAATTCGACACAAATATGAAAGTTTCATGATAAAAATATGGCCGGAAAGCATCTTGCTTTCCGACCGTACATAAACAATTCTTCTGCAGCATCCATGTATTCCCTTTATAAACAAAACAAGTCTTGTGAAACACCCCTGATATCAGATCCTTTTCAATTCGTATTCTCTGGTTCCCAGGCCGATCTTCTCTGCATGCGACAGGCAGGACTCCCATTCCGTATCAGGATGTATCATATGGAAATGATCATGAGTTTCTGCTTCATGCGGGTTTTCTTTGACATGATCATCGAGGATACTCCCATCGATAACAGGCATCTTGTTACAAAGATCCGCGCAAGCCTGATCAAGTGCCACAGGATCAAACGAAGCCAGCATCCCGACATCCGGAATAACCGGGATATCGTTCTCGGCGTGACAGTCGCAGTCAGGCGACACATCGCAGATAAGTGAAATATGGAAACATGGTCTGTCCTTGCACACGGCAAGACTGTACTCAGCCATCCTATAATTCAGTTTCGCTATCGAATCGTCGAAGCTTGCACTGATGGCATCCTTCGGACATACGGCAAGACACCTTCCACAGCCAACACAAATATCATGATTTATGCGTGCCTTTTTCCCTTCGCCGGATACGTATTCGCGGATGTCAGGAGCTCCATGCGCACAGATCCTGTCACACGCACCGCATCCGATACACAACTCCTCATCCACAGTCGGTTTGCCATCGCAGTGCTGTTCCATTTTTCCGGCCCTCGAGCCGGAGCCCATACCGATGTTTTTGATAGCACCGCCGAACCCGGCCATCTCATGTCCCTTGAAATGATTCAGCGAGATAAAAATGTCCGCATCCATGATGGCGTGACCGATCTTCGCTTCTTTGACATACTCGCCATCGAGCTTAACCAGTGTCTCATCCGTGCCCTTCAGTCCATCAGCGATGATCACGTGACATCCTGTCTGCAGCGGTGAGAATCCGTTCAGATAGGCGGTCTCGAGGTGATCGAGAGCATTTTTTCGACTGCCGACATAGAGGGTGTTACAGTCTGTCAAAAATGGCTTGCCACCGAGTTCCTTCACATAATCCGCTACAACCCTGGCGTAGTTCGGACGTAGGAATGCCAGATTTCCAAGCTCGCCGAAATGGATCTTTATGGCAGTGTACTTGTCCGAAAAGTCGATGTTTTCGAAGCCGGCGGTCTTGATCAGACGATGTAGTTTCTGCGGCAGGTTCTCACTCATTGTTGTTTTAAACGTGGTGAAAAACACTTCTGATTTGCCCATTTTACCTCCATTCCCAAGTGCATTCGGTGCACTTGCCGCTTCAGTTGGTTTGATCCATAGTTTCCTGACTTACATATAAACCGGACTCCGACCAGATGCTCATTATCTCACGTATCGCAAGGTTGCAAATATGATAGACCGTTTTATCCGGCCAGGGCAGCCCTTCTATATAATCGCGTTTTCTGCTGTCCAGCGCGGTGATCATTTTTTGATAAAGTGCTGGATCATGTGCTTTTATTATGCCGATATCGAGTTTAACATAAGATGCAGTTCTGTTGGGATTGTTTTCGGTTAATGCTATACTAGTATCTATTTCCACCCGACGAAAGCTTCGTTTCCCATACTTACCGATATCCATCACGTAATCGTATCTTGGTTCATTTGCTTTATCCGGGGGATTCAGTCTGATCATGCCCGTTTCGATATAGAATTCCCATACAGTCTCGGCTATTTTTTCTAAGGAAACCGGATAGTCCGTTGCTGCTTTTATCTGCTTAACACTGTAGCCTTCATCGGCCATGTGACATATCAGATCCTTGTTCGCCATCCCAAAAGTAAAATTTGATAAAGCGCTGTCGAAAGCGCTGGGGTTTTCCTGCATAAGTGCTCCTACTGTTTTTGTGAATACAATTGCCTCTTTCCTAATTATATCAGTTGGATTATTTCAAAACAAGATTTTTCTTGATTTTTTTCAGCTGCAGTATTATAATCAGCTTATATCTGGACTATCCTAATCAGAATCATTTTTAATTCTATTAGAATCTTCTTTCTGTAATTAAGGAAAGCCGTAATTATGTTTCTTTTGGGTATTTTTTGACAGTGTGGATTGAACGATGACAGTTCTGTCGGTTTGTTTTTGTTACTCTTTTTTACCCCATTGTAGTTTGTTAACTGTTGAACTGTTGGAGTATTTGGTTTCGTTTTGGGAACCTTAATACTTCGATTAATTCTACCCAAATTCAGAAAAGGAGGAAATAAAAATGGTCTATACCAAGGAATCAATTCGAAATGAACTGAAGGAGTTGAATAGTATCAAACAAACTCTTCGCTCAGCTGAAAGAGCGGAGTTTAAAAACAGAAAAAAACTTGAAACAAATGGATATGCTTCCGCTCGCCTAGTGACAGAAGAAAAGAATAATCACTATTCGTATTATGCAGTCAAACCTGATGGCACTCGTATTTATTTAAAAAAGAAAGACGACTATAGCATTATACACAGCCTTGCACAACGGGACTATAATTCAAAACTACAACGCAGGATCGACGAAAGAATAAAGCGACTGGAAAAACTGGAAAAAATATGTCCCCAGAATGAAGTATGGGGGTTTTATAACTCCTTACATCCCGCAAGAAAAGAAGTTGTTTCTCCTATTATTGAATCAGATGAAGATTATGCCAAAGCTTGGAGTGAAAAGAGTTACTTATCAAATGATTTTGATCTTCCCCAACAAACTATAGATACTATAACAAAAAACGGAGAAATAGTGCGCTCAAAATCGGAAAAGATTCTGGCAGATATGTTCTTTGACAACGGTGTTCCATACAGATATGAACCGGAACTTGTACTTGAATCGGGTCACAGGATCTTTCCTGATTTTGTATGTCTTAACAAACATAACCGGAAAGAGTTTGTTTGGGAACACTTCGGCATGATGGATAACCTTGAATACATAAGCCGTAACATTCCAAAACTGAGAGAATATGAGCAAAGCGGGTATTTGTTGGGAGCAAACCTTATTATTTCATATGAGACCATGGTTGTAGGATTATCAACTATGGTGATACAGAGTTATATTGATCAATATCTCTTATAATGTGGTGTTAAGGTCTGATAAATGGGAGCGGAATAAGAGCGGAAACAGTGTCGGTTCCGACTAAATCGTGATTTTGAGTGATTTAGTCGGAACTTTTTGCGTTTTGCTTGAGATGGATTTTGTTGGAAGCAGAAGCGCTTCCGACTAAACGGGCAAAATCGTCAAAAAAGTCGGAACTTTTTCTCCAATACAGACTCCGCTTCCAGTCCGTAGCAGCCGAGAAAAAGAATTTGTTCCGACTAAACGAGCAAAAAACCCAAAAAAGTCGGAACCGCCTCTGCTTCCAGCCTCCTGCCCGACAGGGCAGGGAGAAACTTTTCCGACTAAACGGGCAAAATCGTCAAAAAAGTCGGAACTTTTTCTCCGATACCTACTCCGCTTCCAGTCCGTAGCAGCCGAGAAGAAGAATTTGTTCCGACTAAATGAGCGAAAAAACCAAAAAAGTCGGAACGAACTCTGCTTCCAGCCTCCCGTGTGCCCTGAGGCAGGAAGCGATGGGGTAGAGGGTGACAGGGCAGGGAGAAACTTTTCCGACTAAACGAGCTAAATAACTAAAAAAGTAGGAACGCCGGTACATCGTACCGGCGCTCCGATCCTTCCGCTATACGGAAACCTAATCAATTCCACTACACAACAAACCAATTCTTCCCACCACTCGGAAACCAAGTCTGTTTCACTCTACAGCAAATCTATAATCTATTCATCTTCCCAGAACAATTCATCAAGCGTCTTTCCGAGCGCCTTGCAGATCGCGATACACAGATTTATGGTCGGGTTATAGTCTCCCTTTTCTATTGCGCTTATCGTCTGGCGGGAAACTCCGCACGCTGCAGCGAGCTGCTCCTGGGAGAGATCCTTTCCAGCACGCGCTGCTTTAAGTTTCAAGTTTTTCATGTATTACCACCTCGCTTCACTTTTTCCTGTATTTCTTGGCAGGCTGCGCCACGCATCTCCTCCCCATACACGCGCCACGCATCTCCTCCCCATACAGGATCCCACAGAGATTACTCCGCATCCTCTTTCTTATCAATGCACTTTTTGATCGCCATCTCGATACATAAGATGATAAACATCACGCCAACTTCCAGATTGATAAATGTCGGATACACTTCACCGTTCTGGATAAAACCATTCCTTACTATCGGCATGATACCACATACAAGATTGATTACCGAAACAATACCCATAACGACCATAAAACGGGCAAAATTGTTATTCATAGCCATATAGCCATCATTAAAAATAGCATGAGATATCTGAACAATTATACCGACAAATAATGGAAGGAAAAATGCATTCATACCCAACATTTTAATGATATCCATGTTCTCGACACCGACTAATAGCATGATAACATTCGCTATTGCCATACCCCAGAAGCCGTACATATACGACCTTCCGCGTACTAACTGCTGCCTCTCGTCATACTCTGATTTCACCTTTTTGTCGCGATTGATATACTTCATAACGAATACTACAATTATCAATCCGACCATGATTCCAATTGCTAAACCTGCTGATTTCATTTTATACCTCCTTTTCTGAGCACTATGTGCGAAGAGCGCCCATGAGAAATTCGCAACGCGATTTCTCATGTGGCATCATGGGTGTTTGAGCTCTGCTCAAACACCCGGGTGAAAATAAAGCTCATCAGAGTTTATTTTCACCTTATCCTCCTTTTCTGAACACTTTGTGTGAGGTGCCCATGAGAAACTCGCAACGCGATTTCTCATGTGGCATCATGGATGTTTGAGTCTGTAAGGATTCAACGCTTCCGGATAGCCTTGTCGTCCTTACATGTCATACTATACATCATAGTTTACTCTTTGTCAAGTATATTTTACATTTTTCTATAAAAATTTTTTTAGGCCGTCCCGCACATACGCAGAACGGCCTATTATCTATACTTTAGGAAGCCTACATCCAAGCATGTCCACTCCCAGCGCGCAGGTCACACACCCGAAACGTATCTACACACCTGCTCGGTCCACCACCCGGGAGATCTCCCTCCGCGCGCAGTTCACACACCCGAGGCGTGTCCACACCCCTGCTCGGCCCACTCCCCGCGCGGTCCTAAACTATCTTTACCTCACATTCATTTTCTTCTTCATCACAGTATGACATACTATGTAGTAAGCTACTCCCAGCACGATCTCCAGCGCGCTTACCGCGAACATCATTCCCATTGTGGGTAATCCGTTGAAACTAATATTCGCTGCTGTAACCTTTCCAATCACTATACTTTTCTCGCCTGAGAGGATAAACGGCATGAACACAGCCATACTTATAAACTGCGAGATCATGTAAACAACCAGATACATCGCGATACTCATAATCACACGGTGCTCATTGAACAGCTGTCCCAGACATATCGCCAGGAAAAATGTCAGCGTTCCCGCGATCGATGATATAAGTATCATCACTGCCAGGTGTACGAAAAACAAAAATACCGAACCATACTCTGCAGCAACGATCGGAGCGACCTTGCAGATAGTATCAAATACTCTCTGAGGGATACTGCTTCCCTGAATACAAAGTGTGATAAATATCGAAAGAAGCACCACGCCTACCGAAAGGAACTCCCAAATCACACTGACAAAAAGCTTCGATATAAGTATGTCTTTGGTCTTTACCGGAAGGCAGAACGTCAGGTACGCCTCCGATGTCGCAACCGTTTTATAAAACCTGATAATTACATATATAAATGATGCAAAGCACAAACCTATAAGCATGACCACATAGAAAAATACGCTGGTCCCCGATATAAGTCCGCCTATGACCGACTCCCTGCCGCCCGAGATCTTGAAGATCAGTGACAGGATCGGCGTGAGTGCGATCGTGATAAGAAACATCGGCAAGTACAGTCTTCCTGTAGCCTTAAACTCGTGTTTTATCATTTTACCTAACATGCGAACACCTCCCTGAAAAGCTCGTCAACCGACTTTCCTTCTTTCTCTCGGATATCATCAACAGATGAATGAAGCTTCACTTCCCCCTTCTGAAGGAAGATCGCCTCGTCGAGAACATTCTCAACATCCGCGATCAGATGCGTCGAGATGAGCACTGATGCATTCTCATTGTAGTTTCCGATTATGGTACGCAGGATATAATCACGCGTTGCCGGATCAACTCCTCCGATGGGCTCGTCGAGGATATAAAGTTTCGCCTCGCGGCTCATCGCACTGATCAGCTGCACCTTCTCGAGAGTTCCCTTCGACATCTTTTTCAGCTGCATATCCTCGGGGATGTCGAGATTCTTAAGCATCTCGCGTGCCTTGTTACGGTTGAAATCCTCGTAAAAATCTTCAAAGAGATCAAATGTATCCTTTACCTTCATCCATGTTGGAAAGAATGTGGTGTCCGGCAAAAATGACACGCACTCTTTGCTTTTTACTCCGGGCTCAGATCCGTCTATACGCACGCTTCCCGATGTCGGTGTCAAAAGTCCTGCAATTATTTTAAGTAGTGTTGTTTTTCCCGAGCCGTTCGGTCCGAGCAGTCCTATGACCTTCCCGGACTCCAGTGTCAGATTGACATTATTAAGAGCAGGGTATTTGCCATAGCTCTTGCTAAGTGAATCCGTCTGTAATATAGTCATGGTTTTTCTCCTTTCTCATCCGGAAGTTTAACTCCCTTTATGAATTCCTGTATCCCATCATCATCGTATCCGAGTTCCTTCATCGATCTGTAAAATCTTTCGTATTCCTCGGTTGCTATCTGCTCTTTCATCGTTTGTATCAGCACCTCCTCCGTGGTGACAGTCCGCCCCGCTGTCCTGCTGGTGATCAGCAGGCCGTCCGCCTCAAGAGCGGATAGGGCTCTCTGCATCGTGTTCGGATTGACCGCTGCCTCGAGCGCCAGATCCCTGACTGACGGAAATCTGTCACCGGGACTGTACTTACCTGAGGCGATCTGTCTTTTGATACGATCGACCAACTGCAGATAAATCGGTCGCTCGCTCGACATATTCCATGGCATAAGCAATCTCCTCGTATTATATAGTAGTAGTGTTTAGAGACCCTCTCCAAGGTCTTTATCACTTCCTCATACCCCTTTACCTTTGGATAGGTATGAGGTATGATGTTGGAGATGCTGTGGATTGGTTTTTGTCTCCTACCGCATAGACGGTTACAGAAAGGCTCCAACCACAGCCTCTTTGTTACAATGTTAATCAGTTAGATACCGCATGACGGTTTATGTAGAACGAGGTTACACGGACAGAGAGCCCTGTGGATCTTACAGCATCAAATACTACTTTCAAAGGAGGATCATAATTATGATCTACGTAGGTATCGATGTCGCAAAGGATAAGC
>JHWZ01000020.1 GCA_000687695.1 Lachnospiraceae bacterium P6B14
CAAATCTATGTGTCAATCCTGTATTCTCACTGCATTTCGACGTGAGCGAAAAGCAAAGAGAAGTTTACGCCGGAATCTCCGTTACTGCTACGCCTGTCAGCGTTTCTGCGACGCTTACAGTCGCTTGCGGAACCTTTTCAACGATAATTGCTGCTGTCGAATTACCGGTAAGCGAGGTATTAGACGTTTTGAGTGCTCTCACTTTGGATACGGTAGATCCGAAGTTCGCATCAACAGAAACGTTTGCACCTATCGCGGATATTTCGATCAATCCGATCTTTGACGAATCCGCAGTGGCCTTAATATCTGCCGGTGCTATATCCTTAACAAAAATATTGGATACAGATCCGATAACCTCTATGGTTTGAACTCCGGTGGAAACCGAGCCGGAAAGAGTTATACTGTTTACACTATATCCCGCATTTACTACAAGCTTAAGTGCTGCAGTAGACTCGAGCGTAAAGGAGTTTCCACTAGCCTGTTCGTCCCACTTTTCATCCTTCATCGCTTTGATCGTTATAGAGCTAAATGTCGCGTGGTTTACAATCTTAGCATTTGGAGCATTTATAACAAGATTTACTTTTGAGTAAGATGCCTTAGGTATCTCAAAAGAGCCTTCCTCAGGTGAATTCAGAGTGACAGATCCACCATTCTTCTGCATTGACTCGAGCGCTCCGTTTAACTCACTAAATGACGTGATAGATATACTTGTGGTCTTAACTTTTTTTACGGTCACCTTTGTCTTTAGTTTGAAATTCTTTATGGTTTTTCCCTTTCTGGCACGTACGGTTGTTGTTATGGTGCAGCTTCCTTTCTCTCTACCGGTGATCACAACACGACTGTTAACGTTCTTTACAGAAGCAACTATCGAATTAGATGATTTTGGCTTAATTCTGGTAATAACGTATCCATTCGCGTTGACTTCAAGGGTTTTGGGTGTTCCTATCTCTACGGTAGCTTTTTTTGCAATCGTTGGCTTGGATGCTGCCAAGCTAGGATGTTGCGTGGTAGATGCCAGTGGAGCTATCCCCAACATGGCAATGAGGCAACAACAAGCACAACGAATTCTTGTATTTTTAATATTCATTTTGATCATTCTCCTAGTCAAAAAAATGGGAGACAACACATGGTTGTCTCCCAAATAGTCAGTTAAAAATTATGCTGCAGCAATTGTAAGTGTACCGAACGGATCGGTAGTATTTGTCCATCCCTTAGCTGCGTCTATTGCCGTCGGAACAGAAGCCTTAAATGTAAACTTCATTCCGCCTGCGGTAGCAGTGTACTCTTTGCCGGTTACAGCAGAATGAGCGTCAACTGCGATATAAGTTCCACCAGCAGCACCAGCAACGATTCTGAGAGTAACCTCTGTGTTGTCGCCCTCACCATCAGCTGCTTTCTTGAGTGTATACTCTTTTGCAATCGAAGCGCGGGTTGCACTAATAGCGATAGCGTTGGTATACTGATCTTTTACAACAAGCGTATCTACTGCCTGACTCGCCGGTGCAGAGAAACTCGGGTCAATCAATGTATCTGTTGTAGATGAAAGTGTATAATACCAGAAGCCAGTAGTAGTTGTTGTTTTAATGTTGGTGTAGTTCACAGCGCTCTTAAGCTCGAACTTAGTTATCTTCTGCTGAAGCACACCGTCGCTCTTCTTAACCATACCAAAGTTGTTCATATCCTTCGGTACGATGATCACGCCGTAAGTATTTGCTTTATCAACCTGTGCAGGAGTCTGATTTCCTTCAGGAAGAAGAACCTTCTCAAAAGCACCCTCGATGGTAGCTTTCTCACTGTTCTTTGCGATCTCTACAGACTTAACGTTTCCCGGATTTGCAGGATCAAAGCTCTCGATGTTATCAGTGGCCGATTTTCCTGTGTTGTTATCCTTGTCGTATGAACCTGTGATAAAGTATACAGTTGCATCTGCACGAACGTTACTGAACTCAAGTGTAAGGTTCTTCGGATCTGTAGCAGGCTCCATCTTCGTGATATTGCCTACTACATCAGCGTTTGTGCTTGCAGCCTTAGAAGTAAGAGGAACATCAGCTGCACCATAGACATCCTTCTTAAACTTAGCTGTTGCGATATAGTTGCTCTTTCCGTTGAATGTTGCAGGAGCTGCAGCACTATCAGCTTTTGCTGTAGTCTTGATAACACCCTTTACAACCTTGTTAGTTGTGTTGGCGGATGCAATTTCTTCTTTTGTTCCACTCTTATCTGATACAGCGCTTGAAGTGTCAGCAAATACCTTCACTTCAGAGATTCCAAGATCTCCAATCGCATTTCCTGCATCTGCAAAAGCACCGAGCCACTCTAATTTCTTGCCTTCAGCATCAACAAAGTCAACCTTGATCGGCATATCCTTTGAAATCGGCTCGATTGAAAGAGCTGCAGGAGCGGTAACATAAGGAGCTGTAAATGCATTTGTGATGTTAGGTGTTGCAGAGTTCTCATCATCATCGATTACGTTTGTCTGGTCAAACAGAGCAACATATGATGAACCACGCTTGAATCCACCTGCAGCAGATGCAACGAAGAAACGATATGTAACTGAACCATCTTTGTTGGTAACCTTGTTGATTCCAGTATTTGATACAGCCTTTGTGTTAGCACCTACAGGAGCATTTGCAGCTACCTTTGTAGTATGCGGATCTGCATAGAGTGCATGATTTGTGAACTTCTCAGTTGATCCAGCATATGTATATGTAAGCGGGTTTTGCTGAGTTATAGGATTACCCTTAACTACATCAACTGTCGCAACGGTTGTTTTGTTTGAAATCTTACCATCCTTCTCAGCGAAGAACCTGAATGTTCCAGCATAGTCTTTGCTAAGAGTAATATCTACAATAGCCTGACCATCCTTGTCATCAAAGTCGATGTTTGAATCCTCATAATCATCTGCGATTGCAAAACCGCTAACAGTAGCACGAGTCTCTTTGTCCGAAACAGTGACTGAATCAGATGAATATGTTGTTCCCTTTGTTGTGACAACTCGAGCTACCCATACACCAGCTTTTGTAGCTCCATGAATACTATCATCACCCTCTGAGCTTGATGTTGAATCAAGTTTATCATCGATATACCAGTTAATACGATCGATGGTACCGATTGAAGCAGGGATCTGAACCTGGAGACGGTCGCCGATTGCAGCTGTACCATCTGTCTGATAACCATCAAGGTCAACAACCTTAAGTGACTCAGTTACTACAGTACCGTCATCGTCTGTTGCTGCCTTAGCAACTTTAACTGTGATGTTCTTCTTAAGAGTCTTAGTCTTCTTGCCAGACGTATACTTGATTGTTACAACTACCTTTGTCTTACCAGCTTTTTTACCAGTAATCTTGATAGCCTTCTTGCCAACTGCTTTTGCAGAAGCAACCTTAGAGTTCTTTACCTTAACGGTCACTTTCTTGACAAGCTTGTAGTTCTTGATTCCTACCTTTACGGTTTTCTTAGCCTTTACTGAAACAGATGTCTTCTTCAGTGAAGGTTTTGCTGCCGCAGAAGCGTCAGTGCTAACTGTTGCCACTGAGAATGCCATAGCAAGTGAAAGTGCTACAGCAGCCGCCTTGCGGAGTGTACGTGACTTAGTCATTGTACATCTTCCTCCTTTTTTTTGTTTTTTCATACCTTGTGCCACGATAGGCCCACGTGTCGCCAACCGGTGACACCGAGGTATGGATCGTTAGTTTTCCATAATCCCAGCCATACCATATAAACACTAAAATGAGTATAAAAATAGGCGATTTGTGAGCCGAGACAATCCAGCCAAGACGGTAGGGCGATACTATTTGACAAAACCACCGAATAAGTGTATAATACTATAAACTTGGGTGTTTGTGTCCGACGATACTGAAAATAACGAAAAATCGAGGAGATATAGAGTTTTGAAAGCAACGAAAAACACGCCGAAGAGGAGCGGTCAGGCGAACACAGGAAAAACCAGCGCGGATCAAAAAGGCAAAGCAAATACAACAGCGCTGGAGTATATCCCTTCCAACAAATGGTTCATCCCGCTCATCATCGCACTCGCAGTAGTCCCGCTCATCGTGATGGCGCATTTGTACGACCATGGACTGGGCAAATACACATGGTTTTCCGGCGATGCATACGCAATTGACTTCTTTATGTACTATAAGGGAGTTGTGCTCCAGTTAGTTGCCGGCGTGATGATCTTCGTCATGTGCTACTTGGCGACTAAGAGCAAACCGAGTTTTATAACAGATAAAAAGAGCCTTTCTCCGATGATCGCGGCAGGGCTATTTGCTGTGATGACGCTGGTATCTTCAATCCTGTCAAAGCATCCGAAGGATGCGTTCTTTGGCGGATACGAGCAGTTTGAAGGTTGCCTGACCGTGTTGTCATATGTCGTATGTTTTATGATGGCATTCGGCTTCGCGAGAAGTGAGGACATCATAAAATACGTCCTCAACGCCCTTGTGATCGGAGCCCTCATCGTTGGCTTGATTGGTGCGCTCCAGACCTTCGGGCTGAACATCTTTGCGACCCCGCCGGTAAAAGGCATCATATCACTGTTTGAATTTATGAACCGCGACTTCGATGTGAACAACTCAATGGACGTTGTGTTTTCCACACTATACAACCCGAACTACGTAGGTTCTTATGTTCCGTTGGTTTTGCCATTTACGCTGTATCTCACGATATGTGGCGAAAATCTTTCGAAAAAGATACTTGCCGGTGTGACGAGTGTATCACTCATCATCTCGCTTTACGGCGCAATGTCGCTCGCAGGTCTCATCGGAACCGCAGTAGCCGTAGGTGTTGCGTTTATCCTGTTCCTGCCGCGCGTCAGAAAGGCAATACGTATCGGGGCGATCGCAGCCGCATCAGTAGCGGTTGTCGGAGCACTCGTCATCGTGATATCAGGTGGATATATCGATAGATTTCTCGGAGAAAAGGAATCCCGGGTTATCGAGAACATAAAGACCGATGGCTATGGTCTGACCATAACGACAGAAACCGGCAAAAAGATCCGCGCACAGCTCGACGAGGAACTCCTGAAGACTATGGGATGGTCGCAGGACTATCCGATAGAAGAAAAGTTTACTGTCACGGATAAGGATACCGATGAAAAGATCGCCACAAAGATAGAAGACATCGAAGAGAAAAATGAACAGACCGGCGAGGTTACCGGAACGAAAAAGCATGTTACGATAGACCAGGAGGGTTATCCTGCGATATCATTTTATATAGACATGGGCCAGGTTGCACCCGAGTTGGATCCGCAGGGATTTGGTTTCCTGTATGATCGGTTCCATGTAGTTGAACCATCGCAGGGTACTGATTGGTCGTTCTCAGGCGAGGATGACGGGTCATTGAGGTTATGCGCAGATGCGGTCGGAAAGCTTGCGAAGCTGAAAGATGTCGAGCGCGCCGGTTTTGAGGGTAGATATACTTTCGCCAGCGGTCGAGGATACATCTGGGCCTGCACCATACCGACTTTGAAAAAATATATCTTCGCCGGTGCCGGACCCGATAACTTCGTATATGCCACCCCGAATGACGACTTCATCGGAAAAGACAACTGGGGATATCATGGTCTTATCAATACTAAACCGCATAATATGTTCCTTCAGATATGGGTGCAGGATGGATTGATCGCTTTGCTTGCATTCCTGGCACTTTACCTGATCTTCATCATACGAGCACTGAAACTCAGTTTTGGAAAGAATAAGGCTAAAGCAGCTGGAAAGGCTTTCTCAGCATGGGGGGTAGTAGCGATGACGGCAATAGGCACATCTGCATACATGGTTGCCGGAGTGGCGAACGACTCAATAGTCTGCGTGGCGCCAGTATATTGGATATTGCTTGGAATCGGGTATGCTGCAGAGCATATCTGTCGCACTCAGAAAGATGTATCGATGCCCACTACGGAGGAAGAAAACACGGAAGCTGAGCTGGCATAAGGCGGCGGAAGAGGCCGAGAACCGAGACGAAGAGAGTAAAAGAAGAGAGATAAAACCGGGATATAGGAGAGGACCTGAGAGGTATGGAGATAGAGAAAAACGGACATGTGGAGGTCCGTAGATGGATCTTTCGCATATTACTATTTCTATATGACGCACTGATTGTAAACTTCGCCTATTTCATGGCGATCATCATCAGGTTTTACATCGAGTACAGATGGCATGATATGGGTGCGCAGTACATCGAGATGCTGTGGAAATTTGCGCCGTATTACACGGTAGTCAGTCTGCTTATTTTCGTACTGTTCCAACTGTACAGGGGAGTGTGGAGATACATTGGTATAAATGATGCGCAGAAGCTGATACTTGCGAATGTGTGCACGTGTGTGTTTCAGGTAATCGGTGGCCTGCTGATCGTAGGAAGAATGCCGATAACCTACTACTGCATCGGAGCCGGTCTACAGTTCGTACTGATGAGTATCCCGAGAGTGGCACCCAGATTCATCCTAGAAGCATTCGGAAGAGCCGATGTGGCAGCGGACAGAGATGGTTCTACTACCGGGGGGATAGATTCTACTACACGAAACAGTGGTGGCAAGGGCGCTCGCACAACGATGCCTATGATGATCATTGGTGTCGGTGAGAATGCTCGAATCATACAGAGAATAGTATCAAAGGATAAGAGCAGCATTCTGAGGGCTGTGTGTGTCGCCGATTTTACAGGACGCTACAGCGGTAGTGCGTTTAACGGACTCCCTGTCGTGTCAAACATGAAAGACATAGAGATCGCAGTCGTTAAGTATGATATCAAATGTGTAATAATGTCGGATGATCGCCTTTCTGCAAGTGTAGAAAACAATATCCGTGATATCTGTGATAAACATGATATCGAGTTAAGGAGCTTCTCGATGAAGGCGGAGCATCGCGGCGGAGGAATGCGTTTGAGTGATTTGCTGCGAATGATAGATGGGCCGGTGAGGATCATCGGAGACGTGACAGAAAATGAAAGTGGTCAGGTTGGTGAGAACCAAGACCAATCATCCGAAGGGGAAGCCTTTTCTACTGGAAAAGATGCCCTTGAGAAATACCATTATAATTATGTGGTGGACGGCATCTCATCATCTAATGATGCTACGTGCGTGAAGATTCACAGGATTCTAACTTCGTCAATACCACAGGATGAAGAGTGGGTTAAAAAGATTAAAGAGGAGAATGGCGGGGAAGTTAGCTTCTTCGTTTGAGGATAGACAATGGATTTCGAGAATGATGAGCGTTTCGCAGGCATAAGCCCTCTTGAAAACCGAATATGGCTTGCCAGCCCTACGATGCACGGTGAGGAACGACGATTCATCGACGAGGCATTCGACACAAACTGGGTGACGACTGCCGGAAGTAATATCGTAGCTATCGAGGAAGCCGTAGCTGAGTATGTGGGTTGTAAGTATGCTGTGGCACTCGCGTCGGGTACATCCGCCCTTCACTTGGCAACTAAGCTTGCTGGAGAAACCTTGTATGGACAAGCTGCACCGGATATGGGAACACTTGCCGGGAAAAAGGTTTTCTGTACGGATGTTACATTTGATGCATCGGTTAATCCTGTGGCTTACGAGGATGGAGAAGCAGTGTTTATCGACTCCGAGTATGAAACCTGGAATATGGATCCAGATGCTCTGAAAAAAGCCTTTGAGATATATCCTGATGTAAAGCTGATAGTCATTGCCCATCTTTACGGTACGCCGGCAAAGATGGAGGAAATACGGGCGATAGCGAATGAACATGGTGCGCTAATCGTAGAGGATGCCGCGGAGAGTTTGGGCGCCAAATATCGCATCGGAGATATATGGTATGAAATAGGTGCTCTAGGCGACTTCAATGCCATATCATTTAATGGTAATAAGATAATTACGGGCAGCTCAGGAGGTATGTTCCTTACCGACTCTCAGGCAGATGCCGACAAGGTTCGCAAATGGTCCACGCAGAGCCGTGAGACCGCACCGTGGTATCAGCATAAGGAAGTTGGTTACAACTACCGCATGAGTAACGTCATAGCAGGCGTAGTAAGAGGTCAGCTCCTGTACTTACAGGATCACATAGACAGAAAAAGGGAAATATATGAGCGGTACAAGGAAGGTTTCAAAGACCTCCCTGTGCAGATGAATCCATATGACAAGGAAAAGTCTATACCTAACTTCTGGCTCAGCTGTATGGTAATCAATCATGAAGCAATGAGCGAGCAGGTCAGAGGCGACCTGGATTATATGTACAAAAGGGAGCTTGGCAAGACCTGCCCTCATGAGATACTCGATGCGCTGAATCACTTCGGCGCTGAAGGTCGCCCGATATGGAAACCGATGCATCTTCAACCGATTTATGCTTCGCATAAGTTTGTCACAGTGAGTGAGAACAACCATGTATCATCTAACGCTACTAACACGGCTGGTGCAGGCGAGTGCATTGATGTCGGCACCGATATATTCCGCCGAGGCATATGTCTGCCTAGCGATATCAAGATGACGGATACAGAGCAGGATGTGGTGATAGAAGTAGTGAAGAGGTGCTTCAAAGAACGGTGATTGGGGTAGAAAGATGGGAGAACTTGGTGAAGTAATTAAGTCAATCAGTAAACCTGCTGAAAAGTTGATTGATGCGATTCGGGCTGCTATAGGTGTTGCGTATGAACCGCACCATCATAAGAAGATGACTGAAGCTGAAGTGTATCGTACAGAAGAATACTTGAGAATTATTCGCGAGAATAGTGATTTGCCTATCGAATATAAGGGTGGTGATATCAGGGTTAATATAGTTGATTCTGATGCATTGGTTAAACGGACTGGATGCAGAATTGCTTACCAAGAACTATATAAACAACAAAACCTTGAGACTGTATTTGATAAGGCCATTGATGTATTAGATGACAAGCAAGTAGCTTCAGATGAAGAGATTCTACCTGAGTGGATGATTCGGTTTATAAACTTGGCTGGAGAGATTAGCACAGAAGAGATGCAGGACATATGGTCTAGAGTTTTAGTTGGGGAGGTATTGGATCCTGGTTCGTTTTCTATGAAGACGCTATCGGTACTGAGGAGTATGAGTGCAAACGATGCAAAGCTGTTTAGCGGGTTATCTCGCTTTATTATTTCCGAGAGATTCTTGTTCCAAGATTACTCTTTAAATAGCAAGTTTGGCTTTAGTTATAATGATATTTTGAGCATGGATGAGATTGGATTGATTAATTCCGATGGAGAAATACATTTATCTGTAGAGGTGGGTCAGAAACCTCAAGTGTTGATGGAGTTTGGTGATTATTTGTTACTTGCTTCATCAAAGAAAACCATGAGCGTTAGGTTTAATCATTTTCCGTTATCTCGTGCTGGAAGAGAGTTACTATCGGTGGTAATGAAAAGAGATGATTCTGACAAAATGCCAAATGATTATATGATGGCTGTTGTAGGTGTGCTAAAAAAGAAATATGATATGGTGAAGTTCGAGATTCATATAGTTTTAGCGAGAGATGGAGATAGAATAACATTTGATGATAATGAGTATAACCCGTAAAATGATGATTTATAGTTTGAGATGATGGATATGATGAAGAAAATAATTAGTTTGTTTGCGATTATGCTCTCAGTCTGTTTTACGCTTGGATTCTTTGTGAGTATGATTGAAAAGAAAAACAGTAAGTTGGGCTGGGTAGAAGGCCATAAGCTCTATGGACCATATGAAGAACATGTAAAGCGTCCGATCGACTTTGCACTGACTCTATTTGCTGTGATTCTGGTTTGGCCGATTCTTCTAATTGTTGCCGTCGCTGTGAGGATTAGCATGGGGAGTCCCGTGCTGTTTAAGCAGGACAGGCCAGGACTTGGAGGAAAGATATTTAAGATATATAAGTTCCGTACGATGACTAATGATAGGGATGCTGAGGGAAATCTTTTGTCAGACGAAGATAGATTGACTAAAGTTGGAGTGATATGCAGAAAATCCTCACTTGATGAGATTCCGAGCGTCGTTAATGTGCTAAAAGGTGATCTTGCCTTGGTCGGTCCGAGACCACTATTATCGGATTACCTTGATCGATACAACGAAGAACAGGCTCATAGGCATGACGTAAGACCTGGGCTAACTGGATTTGCTCAGACAGGGGGAAGAAATCTCTGTAGTTGGGATGAAAAGTTCAAGAAGGATGTGGAATATGTAAATCATATTACATTCTTTGGGGATTTGAAGATATTAATAAAAACCATAAAAGTCGTACTAAAAAGAGAAGGTATCAGTTCCGAGACAAGTGCGACTATGGAGGCATTTACTGGAAATGAAAAATGAATTGAAACCGTTGTATATAGTTGGGGCTGGTGGTTTCGGACGAGAAGTAATTTGGCTAGCAGAGACCATTAATGAAAAAAAGAAAAAATGGGACATTAAGGGGTTTGTGGATGGAGATTCTGCACTTTGGGGGAAAGAGATAGATGGGTATCCTGTATATGGTGATTTGAATCTTCTTGAAAAGGTGGATTTCGATGTGTGGTGTGTGATAGCCGTCGGAAACTCTAAGACACGCAGAAAGCTTGCCGAAAGGCTTGAATCATATCCACATATCATATTTGCTACATTGATTGCTCCTGATGTAAAATTGGGGATTAACAATGTCGTAGAGGAAGGATCTATGGTATGCGCTGGAAGCATTATTACTGTAGATGCCCACATAGGTAAGCATAACATCGTTAATCTGGATTGTACAATTGGACATGATGCAACCCTCAGTGATTATGTGACGCTGTATCCGAGTGTAAATGTGAGCGGAAATGTTAGTATAGGAACAGCTACTGAAATAGGTACAGGAGCTCAAATAATACAGGGGATTAATATTGGGAGTTGTTCGATTATAGGAGCTGGAGCTACAGTTATAAGAAATATTGAAGACCATGTTACGGCTGTTGGAAATCCTGCTAGAATTATAAGTAAGAAGATGGTTTAACGATTATGAGTTTTTGCAATGATATTGATTACGAAGATGCATAGAGCCACTTGTATAGGTGATCGTATTTAGTATAGATGTGAAGTATGAATAATGATACTAATAATAACAGTTTGGGAATGTGTATCGTCGTTCCAACAAAGGTTAAGGATTAAGACGTGAAAATTTGGTTGATGAATCATTATGCTTCGGATATGTTTAGGGATCGTGCCGGAAGGCACTACTGGTTTGCGAAGCAGCTGTCAAATCGGGGTTATGATGTGACAGTGTTTTGTGCTTCGACATATCTGAGCGGAGAATATGCGGTTGATCTCGGGAAAAACACATTTGCTATAAAAAGACAGAATTCAATTCCGTTTGTTTTTGTAAAAACTACGTCGTCTCAGGGGAATGGTATCGATCGTATCAAAAATATGGGGTTATTCTTCTCAAATCTGTTTCCCGCAACTAGAGTATATTCCAAGAACTATGGAAAACCAGATGTGATCGTGGCTTCCTCGGTTCATCCTTTGACTATGATTGCGGGTGTAAAGATAGCTAGAAAAATGAAGATACCTTGTATCTGTGAAGTTCGCGATCTCTGGCCGGAAGCAATATTTCAGTTTGGAAAAGCAAAAGAGAATAGTGCGCTTGGAAAAGCATTAATCAAGGGCGAGCATTGGATTTATAAAAATGCGGATGCGCTTATTTTTACCAAAGAAGGAGATACCGACTATCTTAAAGAACGTAGATGGACAATCGATCAGGGTGGGGATATTGATTTGAAAAAGTGCCATTATATCAATAATGGAGTGGATATAGCGACTTGTGATGAAAGAAGTCAAACCAGGATATTGGATGATAAAGACTTGAATGATGATTCAAAATTCAATATCACTTATGTGGGAGCAATTCGCCCGGTCAATAATGTTGGCAATCTTCTCGATGCGGCATCGATTCTTAAAGGAGAAAAAGGATATGAGGATGTACAGTTTCTGATTTATGGTGATGGCAATCAGCTTCTTGATTTAAAGAAACGAGTGGAAAAAGAGAGCATGGTTTCCGTAAAACTCAAAGGTTACGTCAATCGACAATATGTGCCATATATCCTAAGTAGATCGTCTGTCAATATGCTGAATTACTCTCAGGGGCAGTATAATTGGTCGAGAGGAAACAGTTCAAATAAACTGTTCGAATATATGGCGAGTGGCAAACCGATAATCAGTACTGTTCACATGGGGTATTCGATTATAAAACGATACGATTGTGGTGTTGAATTGGATGAGGATACACCGGAAGCCCTTGTGAAAGAGATTAAAAGATTTCATGATATGAGTCAAGAAGATCGAAGAAGGATCGGGAAAAATGCGAAAGTGGGTGCCAAAGATTTTGATTTTGCCGTGTTAACAGATAAATTGGTTAATGTGATAGAAAGTGTATTGTGATGTCTGATATAAGAATGATTCGATCAATCCTCAAAGAGTATGGACTCCGATGGATGACGGATCGTATGCTGTATAGTGCTAAGCTAAAGCTTCTACGGATTTTTCCAATTGTGGAGAAACTATTTGAGCGCAAGACCTCATTTCCGACGCGACTTAATCTATTCGAAATAAATGTTCAGTCTATTCGCAAGATACTTGAGAGTCTGAATGGTAAGGAAAAAGAACAGCTTATAGGTACGGCCGACAGAATACTCGAAGGCGTTATACCTGGATTTTCGTCGATAGATCTTAATTATGGAATGCCTATGGATTGGCAATTGAATCCTGTTACTGGAGAACGTTGCAGTGAAAAACAAAAATGGTATCTAATTCCTGATTTTGATAAAAGGCGAGGAGATATAAAAGTAGTTTGGGAAGCATCGAGATTTTCATGGATGATTACTATAACTCGTGCTTATATACTTACAAAGGATGAAAAGTATTACTTGTTCTTTTCTGATGTGATTAAAAACTGGCTATCAGAGAATCCGTATGGCTATGGTGCCAATTATAAATGTGGTCAGGAATGCGCTTTAAGGATGGTCAATACACTTCTGGTCTATTCTGTCTTTCGAGAGGATGGCCTAACAAAAGATGTTGATGACGTCCATGTGAAGGATCTAGTCGACAGGTGCTATCGTAGGATTTTAGGCAATTTCTTTTACGCCTACCGTTGTATCAAAAACAATCATACTATATCAGAACTTATGGGGATGATTGTTGGTGCATGGTGTTGTGCGGATGATAAACAAATGACAAATGCGTATGAATTGCTGAATGAGGTTGTTGATGAGCAGTTTACATGTGATGGTGGATACTGTCAGCATTCGTTTAATTATGAACGATTAGCGATTCAGGATTTGAATTGCATACTGAGTATATCCAAAAAGACGGGCATGGATCTTTCGAAGCGAAACAAAAGAAAGATCCGAAATGCAGCATTGTTGATGTATCAATGTCAAGATGATAGTGGAGATATGCCAAATTATGGAGCTAATGATGGTGCGCTTGTATTTCCGCTTACGAATTGTGGATATCGGGATTTTAGGCCGACTATAAATGCTTCATTTGCTCTTTTAACAGGAAATCAGTTGTATGATGATGGCGCGCATCAAGAGGAACTCATATGGTTCTCAGGAAATAAGAATAATCAAAACTATAAGAGAATTCATATAAATCGCACATCAAAGAGCTTCAGTGGTACCGGACTTTATACTGTGCGGAAAAACACCTCATGGGGAATGATGATTTGCAACCGATATCGCACGAGACCAGGACACATGGATCAGTTGCATTTTGATTTGTGGGTAGATGGCGTTAATGTATTATGTGATGGTGGAACATACTCTTATGTGAGCGATGAAGGAAGACAGCTTGTTTTAAATGAAAGCCATAATACGGTAACAGTTCCCGGAAAGACTCAGATGAGTACTCACGGCGCGTTTATGATTTACGATTGGCCGAAGAGAGGAAGGATCAAGAATACTAGTAATATGATGCATGGTGAATACTGTGCGAAAAACGGATACTTTCATCGGAGAACAGTCGCTATTACTGATAAGGGATATCGAATAATTGATGCAGTGGGCAAAAAATGTGAGATCAGATTTCATACTCCTTGCGATGTTGAGAAAACAGAGGCAGGATATGAGTTAAGTTGGAAAGGGAGAACAATTTGTCGGATCATTTCTTGTAGGGATAGTCGTGTTGAGGCATCGATTAGAAGCGTGTATTATCTAAAAAGGGAAAAGATTAGTTGCGTTGTGATAGATGGGATAAAAGGTAAAACTGTTACGGAAATAGAGGTTTTGTAAAATGGTAAACGTTATAGGGCTTGGCTACATTGGACTACCAACTGCTTTAATGCTAGCAAGCCATGGTGTAGATGTAATTGGGACAGATTATAACAGGGAGCTTGTTGATACGTTAAATGCCGGACATACGACATTTAAGGAGAATGGCTTAGAGGGGCTTTATCAAGACGCTACAGAAAAAGGAATCAAATTCACCTCGGAATATCAGGTAACTGAGACCTATATCATATCAGTGCCAACTCCTTATGACAAGTTCAGCAAAAAAGTTGATGCAAAATACGTAATAGCCGCCCTAAAGGATGTACTGAATGTTGCCCCGGAAGGCGCGATTATCGTAATTGAATCAACGATCAGCCCCGGGACGATTGAAAAGAGTGTTCGTCCCGTTCTAGTACAGGAAAAGAGAGAAGACCTGAAACTTGTACATGCACCGGAGCGTATTATACCGGGAAATATGATTTACGAGCTCATCCACAACAACCGAACGATCGGGGCGGATGACAAAAAAGCCGGCGAGAAGATAAAACAGATGTATGCGTCATTTTGTCAGGGAGAGATAGTTGTTACCGACATAAGGACCGCAGAGATGACCAAGGTGGTAGAAAATACCTATCGTGCGGTCAATATTGCATTTGCTAACGAGTTGATGAAAATCTGTCACCATGACAATCTTGATGTATATGAGATTATAAAGATTTGTAATATGCATCCGAGGGTGAACATCCTTCAGCCGGGGCCTGGTGTAGGTGGACACTGTATTTCGGTAGATCCGTGGTTTTTGGTAGGTGATTATCCCAGTCTTGCTAAGGTGATCGATGAATCTATGAAGACGAATGATGCTATGCCCGCCTTTGTTCTTCACAGGATTTATGACATTATGAAGGAAAGGGGCATGACGGATCTGGGGCGTGTAGGATTATATGGGCTTACGTACAAGGAAAATGTTGATGATATGAGAGAGTCTCCGACGTTGCAGCTTCTAGAAAGTCAGGAAAAACATTTGGGAGATCCTCTAAAGGTGTATGATCCGTTAATCACAGAGGATAAGGTTGCAAACCAGTATCATGATTTGGATGTTTTTTTAAATGATGTTGACTTTGTGGTGATTATGGTTGCGCATGATGAGTTAAAAGGCAACATGGATAAGTTCAGAGATAAGATAGTACTTGATACAAGGCATGTTTATGATGGGGTGTGCTATCATCTATAATGAAATAGTCTAGAAATGTGAGGTCGAAGATTTGAAACAGTTGTTTTTGTCAGTAAGTGATGGGTCTATGTCGGTTGTGGATACTCCAGCACCGACAATTAAGGATAATACTGTAATAGTTGAGTCCCTTTACTCTGTTGTATCTGCGGGCACCGAACGTAGTTTGGCTTCCTTTGGAGGCAAAAATCTGATTCAGAAGGCGATGGAACGTCCGGATCAAGTGAAAAAAGTAACTGAAAAAATGTCTACGGATGGGATTCTTACAACAATAGAGTCAGCGTTTGGAAGATTAAAGGACCCTATGCCTATGGGGTATACAGCAGTGGGAAGAGTGACTGATGTTGGCAGAGGGGTTACAGATATTTCTGTTGGTGATATTGTGGCCGAGGTTGGTCAGGCCTATCACGCAGAGGTTAACAGGGTAGGAAAAAACTTGGTTGTAAAAGTTCCGGATGAGCTTGAGGATAAAAGACAGGCGGCGTTTTCTGCACTTGGAGGAATAGCGCTTGAAGGAATTCATCAGGCAGAAGTGATGCCCGGTGAAACAGTTGCCGTTATCGGACTTGGATTATTAGGACATATCACGGCTAGAATATTGTATGCCTATGGATGCGATATAATTGGGTTTGATATAGCGGACAAGACGCTCCCTGATACGAAGTTGAAAGCGTTTATCAATTCGAACGATGATAGTGCTGTAGATACTACAAAAGCCCTTACTAGGGGGAGAGGTGTTGATAAAGTAATTATCACTGCGGCGACGGATTCCAATGCTCCCATCGAGTTGTCACAGGAAATAGCCAGAGATCGTGGTATCATTTGTATGATTGGCGTGACTCAGTTAAATTTGGATCGTCGATCTTTTTATGAAAGAGAGTTGACGTTCAAGATAGCGCGATCTTATGGACCGGGGCGTTATGATACTTCGTATGAGGATGATGGCGTAGACTATCCGATAGGATATGTACGCTTCACGGAAGGACGAAATGTTGAGGAGTTCCTTCGGCTTTTGGCGACAAAACGGTTGAATATTTCGGATCTTATTACCCATGAGATGCCGTTTGATGAGGCTAGAAAAGCTTATGAAATGATTACGACAAACCCTAACCATGAGCGATATATAGGTGTTTTGCTTCGATATATTGATAACAATAATAAATGGGATAGTATAATTCGACAGAAAAAACAGAACGTCACCAAAAATAGAAACATAGAAATCGGTGATAGGATTGGTTTTGGATTGATTGGTGCCGGAAACTTCGCTAGAGCAACAATGCTTCCGATTATGAGTTCATTGAGAATGTATGATTTTGTAGGACTTGCTACAACCGGTGGTGTGGCTGCTGCTCAGGCAAATGAGGTGTTTCGTTTTAATTATACAACAAATGATTATCGAAAGCTACTATCAGATGATAGGATAGATCTGGTAGGTATATCCACTCAGCACAACACTCATGCAAAGTTTATCATTGATGCACTAGAGGCCGGTAAGAGTGTGTACTGCGAGAAACCATTATGCTTGACTTTGGATGAACTCGACAGAATTGAAGAAGTTTATCAAAAGAGCGAGGGCGAACTGTTTTGTGGACTTAATCGTCGTTATGCTCCACTTATCCAGGAAATCAAGCGTGAATTGAAAACAGATCAGATTCCGGCTGTATATGATTATATCGTAAATGCCGGATACATTCCGAATGACCATTGGACTCAGGATGAAAAGAGGGGTGGCGGAAGAATTATTGGAGAGGCCATCCATTTTGTAGATACAATTCTGTATCTTGATGGAAGTGATTTGGTTGACTTAAATGTGGATTTTGTTGAGAATCCAGCATTTCCAAAGAAAGATAACGCGATTATCAGGTTGAAGTTTTCGTCCGGAGCCATAGGAACTATCTTGTACACATCAATGGGATCAAAGAAGTATCCAAAAGAGCAGTTAAGAGTGTTTTCAAATGGGACTGTGTATGAGATGGATAACTATGTAAGCATGAGAAAGTATGGAAGCGTTAGGAAAAAAAATGTTAATCCAAGGCAAGATAAGGGAATTAGTAATGAATATCGAGCAATTGCGGATGTACTTGCCGGAAAACAGAATAACGCATCAATAGATGATTCATTTGTCTCACACAGGATGCTTTTAAAGGAACTATAATCTATGGATAAAATGGATGTGTATAACCGCCTTCCGATTTGGGGGCAAAACTTGGCATGTTATGTAGAGGGCATGCGAATTAAGAATACTAGATACGGTAAATGCTTTTGGAAAAAGCTGAAGGAGTATGAAGAACGAGATGGGTGGAGTTATGAGCAAAAATGTGAGTATCGTGACAGA
This sequence comes from Lachnospiraceae bacterium P6B14, assembly GCA_000687695.1. GTDB lineage: Bacteria > Bacillota > Clostridia > Lachnospirales > Lachnospiraceae > Eubacterium_F. Next base: position 17,725 of record JHWZ01000020.1, read on the forward strand.
AAACTTCACAATATGATACATCATGCTTATAACACAGTGCCTTACTATCGAAGATTATTTGATGAACGAGGGATTAATCCAGATAGTATACGCAGATTGGACGATATCAAAGTGTTGCCTGTGTTGACTAAGGAGATCGTGAATAATAATCCAGAGGATTTCTTGTCGGTAGGTTTTCCTAAGAAATACATGATTTCAGCTCACACGAGTGGTACAACAGGTGCTGGATTTATGTTTAAGACGACGCAGGAGGCAATATGTGAGCAATGGGCGGTATGGTGGAGATATCGAAGAAGACTTGGGATTGGGATGAATACATTGTCTGGTAACTTTGGAACGAAGTTTGTTGTTCCCTCAAAGCAAAAGAAACCGCCATTTTGGAGATACAACAAGCCTTGTAATCAGATATACTTTAGTGCTTTTCATGAAAAACCAGAGTATCTTAAAGATTATATTCAAGAGATTGTAGATAAAAAAATATCATGGATACATGGATATCCATCGTTGCTATCCGAATTAGCTAGTGAGGTGATTAGGGAGGGAAATAAAAAACTACGAAACCAAATTAGATTTGTGACAATTGGTGCTGAAAACTTACTGGATTACCAAGCTGTAAATATTGAGAGAGCTTTTGGAGTCCATGTATATCAGCATTATGGATTGTCAGAGGGGGTATCAAATTTTTCAGAGTATCCTGATGAGGTAATGTATATTGATGAGGATTTTGCTGCAACTGAATTTGTTGAAGAGAATGGTGTTGCTAGAATAATTGGATCGAATCTGGTAAACTATGCCATGCCATTGTTGAGATGGGATACAAAAGACGTTTGCGAGTTTACAGAAAACCAAACGGGAAGGAAGATTATTTCATTAGATGGGAGAATTGAAGATTGTGTTGTTCTCCCGAGTGGAAAGAAGATTGGAAAATTGGATCATGTATTTAAAGATGCTGTGAACTTAAAAGAGGTGCAAATCAAGCAGTTAAAAAATTATGATTTAATCGTTTATTATGTTCCTAGAGGCGTTGGGTTTAGAGTTGATATCGAGCATTCGAGAAAACTGTTTAACCAGACATTTGGTGAACAAATTCATATAGAATACGAGAGAGTTGACGAGATTGAAAAGTCAAAAAGTGGTAAACTTCGATTTATTGTAAGTGAAATAAACTGAGATTATTATGTTATAATAGGAGAGCGAGAATTGATTTTTGTTGGGGATGTCGCGATTCCTGCGAATGTATGTATTGAAAATGTTGAGTTACCAGATGCTTTTATGAATGCTCCGGTAATAGCAAACCTTGAAGGGGCAATTGTGGCTGATGGTATAGTTTCAACGTCAGACCGTTGTGTTTTTAGCAACGATGTGGTTGTGAGTCATTTAAAGTCATGGAATGTTAAAGGCGTAACAATGGCAAATAACCATATTACTGATATTCCAGATGCATTTGTTAGAACAAAAGAGCTACTTGAAAGAAATGGTATCAACTATTGTGGAGCTGGGCGCGAAGAAGAAGCGAGTGAACCCATGTGGATTGAGGATAATGGGGAGCGAGTTTGCGTTTTTTCGTATGGTTGGGAAGTAATAGGTTGTAAGCCCCCGAATAAGAAAAGAATCGGAGTTAATTCGCTTGAACCAAAGCATATATTGAGCGATATTAGTTCATTTAGGCACGAGTATTCAAGTGAACGGTTATATGTGACCTTACATTGGGATGTTGAATTGGAAAGATTTCCTATGCCTGCACACAGAGCACTTGCAAGGAAAATGGTTGAAGCTGGGGCGGATGCTGTTATTGGGCATCATCCCCATTGTGTTCAATCGTATGAACTACACATGGGAAAACCTATTTTTTATAGTATTGGGAATTGGATGTTCCCACAAGGAGTATTCAATAAAGGAATGGTTCGATATCCGGAATATAGTTTCAAGCAAATGGCGGTCGAAATAAGAAAAGAATGTGTGGTTGTATATGGTTTTAGATATGATATTGAAAGCAATTCTGTTTTTTTTGAACAAGAAAGACATATTCCTATGGAAAAAAAGTCATATATAAGCGATGATTATCTAGGTATGTCAGATAAGGATTACGTGAAGTGGTTTAAAAAAAACAGAATTAAGAATAAGATTCTTCCGGTCTATAAGTATTACAATAATGAATTGGAAAATAGGATTAAAGATAGATTTGTGAGGATTAGACAAATGGCTATTAGAATCATGAGGCATGTTTAAATGGATCACGATAGAAGAGATGGCGAGCGCTTGATTATTGCTGTTGTTGATGTAGCTGCCGAAAAAGGAGGAGCGCTAACCGTATTAAATGATTTTTATAATTATGTTAAAAACAATATGAAAACGGGTGTTTATTGGGTTTTTTTTGTTTCGGTAGTTGATTTAGATGATTGTAAAAATATAATGGTAGTAAAGTGCCCAGAGATTAAGAGGGGATGGATGGCCAGATTGAGGTGGGAACACAAGGTGTTTCCAAGATTGATTGACAAGTATCGTATAAATAGGGTATTATCGTTGCAGAATAAAGCGCTTCCTGTGGCGGGGGTGCGTCAATATGTTTACTTTCATAATGCGATTCATTTTTTTCCTTTGTTCGATTTTTCTATAATTGATAGAACAGATAGGAGAAATTTTGTTTATAGGTTGATTGTGACGCCGTTAACTATGAGATCACTTCAGAAGGCTGATAAGGTTTTTGTACAGACTGATTCTGTTAGAGAGATGTTGTATAATAAATCTAAAGTGTTGGCGGAGGATATAATTGTAATTAGACTTGGTGTCAATATTAATTGTAATGGTCAAGGGGAATCCAGAGATATAAAAGGGTATATATATCCATGTGGTCCAGTGACTTATAAGAAGCATGAAATAATTGTTGATGCCGTACGAAAAGCGGGAGATCTATTTGATGGGGAAGTTTTGTTTACGATAGAAGGGAATGAAAATGGATATGCAAAGAAGATAAGAAAAAAGAGTAGGAATTTGTTGAATGTCAGATTTGTTGGGCGTCTAGAAAGAGAGAGATTATTGAGTATGTATACCGAGTATGGTCTGATATTTGCTTCCGAAATAGAAACTGTCGGGATTCCCTTTTTGGAGGCCATGTCATATGGAAGTCCTGTTATTGCAAGAAACGTAGGCTATGCTAGAGAAGTGTTAGGTGAATATGATAACGTTTATTATTATAATGACGCCAATGAATTGGCTGAGCTTATAAAGAAGTATAAATCCATGCAAAGAGGTGAAAGAATTCAATCAAATAGTGAGTCTGAATGGGGAAAGATTATGGAGATGGTTGCGGATGATGAATTGTAGGAGAATCGGCTCCGCCGGACGAGCAATGATATGGGGGATGGCTAATAGGACACTATGCTTTGTCATGCCTATTGTTGTAAGAACTGTGTTATTGTATTGTGTTGGAATTGAGTATGTTGGATTGAATAGTCTGGCGAGTTCCTTTTTTTCATTTACAAATCTTGGAATTGAAAGTGCGCTTGCGGCAGGCGCGTATTTAGTTTGGAATAAATACGAATATGACAAACTTCGAGAAATGCTGCGCTATTACAGAAAGGTATGTTTGACGGTTGCATGTGTTATTATGATAATCGGTCTTGCTTTTTGCCCTTTTTTGGGGATGTTTGCTCAAAAGGATGTACCAAATAATGTAAACATATATATTGTTTTTTTGATTTGGCTGTCAAATACGGTAATAGAATATGGTGTTTTTTGCTATAAAAAGGTGATACTTTATTGTGCTAAGCAAACGGATGTTTCATTTAAAGTGTTGTTGCTTTTTAATTCTATTTGTTATGTTTCTCAGATTGTGGTTGTGTTAATTGTAAGGAATTACTATTTGTATGCGGTTATGCTACCTTTGGTGACTTTGGTTAAATGCTTGGTTCTTGCACGCGTGATCGATAGACTGTATCCTGATTTGAAACTATCGAAAGAGAAGAATGACGATGTGGCGGGAGGTGTTGAAAAAGATGATAGACGTTTTGTGGCACAGAATACAAAAAAGAGATTAGCAGGGGTGTTTCTGCAACATGTTGGAGAAGTTCTTTTTCAAAGTGTTCCGCTGCTTATAATATCTCGCTATTTGGGAATGAAAACCCTAGGCGTGTTTGATGGATATTACATATGTATTACCGCTGTTTTTAGAATTATTGATACAGTAAAGAACTCTATTGTTCCCACCGTTGGTAATGATATGGCTACAGAAGATATTGAATATAATAATATAAAGTTTATGAGAGTAAACTTTATATACTTGTGGGCGCTATCTATTGGAACCATGTTAATGCTAGTCTTTATTCAACCAGTGATAGGTGTTTGGCAGGGAAAACAGAATACATTTGAAATGTCTTTTGTAATATGCCTTATTGTATTTATGTATGTTTATAAGGTTGGAGATATGGCGTTGACATATAAAGAAGCGGGAGGCTTGTGGTGGAGAGGAAAATGGGTTCCTCTATTAAGTGGGATGATTTCCCTAACGTTGTCGTTTGCTGTGGCTAAGTTGTTTGATGTTAGCGGAGTGATGATCGTAATGTCAATAGTTGCAACGCTTGTATATTTGCCAATGAGTACATTTATTTTGTTTAAATATTATTTTAAATCAATTGTTTGTTATAAGGCATTCTTGCTTACAATCTGTAAATGGACTGCATTTACTTTTGTTGTATGCTTGTTCATACTGATTGTGAGGGTTCTATTCTCTCTTGACTATTGGTGGGAATTTGCCATGGTGGGTTTTTTGTGTTGTCTCGTTGGTAATGTGTTATTGATTGTTATTAACCGAAACAATGATTTATTGACATATTGGAAATCCATAGTTTGCAAAAGGGTTCATCATTTATGTTAGTGGGGGGGAAAATGAGATTTATTTCTTGCAGGGTTGGGCATGATAGCCTGGTTCGGATAATGATTATCATTGTTGGGTTATCCTCTGTTATGCCGGTAACTAGAGTAGGGGTTTCAATAAGAGTGTGCGCGGTTGTGTTGACAGTATTGATTGCATCTGTTGGTCCAGAGTGCACTTTGAAACTGGATAGAAGTAGATTGATGATTATTGCATGTATGGGTTTGGCAATGCTGGTTTCAGTGTCGTATGGAATTGTTCAGTTTGAATTCATTAATTCTAATCTTGTTGTTCATGAGATTTCGAGATTTGGATATATTGCATTGATACTATTTATGCTATCGCAAACTGAAATAGAGATTGGAACGGTCCATTTAATGATACTTATTATAGCATTTTTTACTATTTTTATAGGATTCATTCAGTATTTTTATCCGGATGTTGCAAATGATTTCATAATGAAGTATTATGTTGAGGGGGATGAAATGCCAATCCATATGCAAATATCGTATTATCGGGATAAGAGGATTGGCTCCTTATTTATAAATCCTAATATTGGGGGGGCTGCAATAGTGTTATGCATGCCTTACTTTATTCACTATTTTATTGAAAAAAAAAGATTATTAGACGGTTTTATGGTTGTTTTGTCCGTGGTTTTTATAGTTATGACTGGTTCTAGAACGAGTTTAGCAATTGGCTTGGCAATCATAGGTTATACAATGATTGTGGAAAGACGATCTTTTTGGCTTAAAGTATCGATAGTGATTGTTTTGGCAGCTTTGTTTTGTTTTGTTTTTTATTCTTTGTTTTACGATGTTGGTGGAATAAGGATATTAAAGTTTGGTAGTGGAATTAGAGAAGGTGGATCCTTAAGGATAAAGATTCAGATTCTTGATGAATATATCAGAGATAGCAATTTCTTTTCACTGTTTTTTGGATCAATTACAGATTTGGGTTTTGAAGGTGCAGATTCGGAGTGGGTATATGTATTCTCGTTGTTTGGTTTATTTGGACTATGTTGGTATATTATTCTTCTTAAACAAATATGGACGAATTACTGTATTCCAAAATTGATTCGTCACATGTATGTAATTATTATTGCATTGGCAGGATTAACAGAAAGCATTATATTCTGTATGCCAATCTTGCCCATGACATTAGTTGCATCGTTGTGTAGGCAGAGAAAACATGATTGGAGGAATTCGAATGAGAATATTGGTATGTGCTACGGTTGTTCCAAACGATTATGAAAATATGATTGAAGGAGTTTCTGTTGCAGGAAACAGGTTTTTAAACAATTTAATTCGAGAGCTCGAATTAGAGAATGAAGTCTTGGTTCTTGCGTATCTAGGATATGGCGTGGATGACAAAAACTGGAATCGCCTTGTTTTAGACAAGAAAGATGGATGGTTTTATGTAAATGGGCGAGTTCCAAAGATTAAGAGTATTATAGAGTATAGAAGAAAAATGAAGAGAGAGATTCAAAGATCTGAATATGTCATTGTATATAACCCGACTTATTGCTATTTGGGGTTTGCTCGTTTGGCGCGAAAGAGTAATGTGAAATCTGTGATGGTCTTAGCGGATTATTCGCCGGAGAGTGCTTACCGCAATTTGCTTAGAAAGTTTTATTCTAAGATTCAAAGAAAAGATATTAGGAGTTATGATAAAGTCGTTGCTTTGTCCGATTTTTCAAAAAAAATGCTAAATAAAAAGCAAGAATTTGTTTGCATGGAGGGCGGCATTAATCAGAAGGTGTTTGAATTCTTTAATGAAGAAAAAAAATCGGAGGAGAAACTTGTTTTAATGTATGCAGGGCTGTTAAGCGGATCAACGGGGGTGGACATGTTGCTTGAGGCGTTTAGTAAGTTTGAAAGACCTGATGTTGAACTGTGGATTAGCGGTAAAGGTCCATTAAAGGAATTTGTCTGCGATTATGCTAAGAGCGACAAGAGAATAAAGTTTTTTGGAGTCATGGAATATAAGGATTACTTGGTTAAGCTCGGAGAAGCATCTGTATTAGTTAATCCTAGGAATATGAACTATCCTGAGAATGCATTCAATTTTCCTTCTAAGATATTTGAGTATCTTGCCACGGGAAAACCAATTATTTCAACAAAGTTTTATGGCTGGGAGAGGTTTAGAGAATATATTTGGTTTTACAATTCGACAGCTGATGATCTAAGAGATGGATTTGAAATGATAGATAGAGAATCAGATATTGGGTTTGAGAAACGACGTAAGTTTGCAGAAACTTATTTATGGGAGAGACAAGTTAAGAAAGTTATTGACACGGATTGAAATATGGGTATTTGTAGATGATTGGGAATTGAAGTTATATGAATCGTTGTGCAATGGACTGAATAAAAAGGGAGAGATATGATTAAGGATAATAACCACAAATTAAAGAATGGAAATACAAGTCATAGGCGACCTTGCGTTCTTACGTTGGGGGTGTATTTAGAAAAGTATTCTCCTGAGATTGGTGGCTCTGCAAGCCTTTCAGCCACGGTTTTGTCTGATCTTATTGATAAATACAAGAATAATATGTGTCAATTTAGAATGGTAGTTCTTTTTAAAGGGAAACTATCCGAAAAAGGTTTCGTTGATGAAAATGGTATAGGTTATATCAACATAAATAGATTTAAGATGAAATCAGTTTTAAATTGTTATGCCGTTCAGACAGTGTATGCAATCAGAAACATAAAAAGACGGCTATGGTTGAGAACGCCTATAAAAGCGAGGGCATCTTGGTTGGACATGTTGGCAAAAAAGGAGAATATCGATTTGTTTTGGTTTGTATCACCGGTTTTGGAACACTTACAGACACCATATATATATACTGTATGGGATTTGGGACATCGAGATTTTCCTGAGTTTCCTGAGATGCGAGGAGATACTTATAAATGGAACTTGAGAGAAATGACTTATATGGAGATGCTTCCGCGAGCCAGTTATGTTTTGACAGGGAACGAACAAGGAAAGAGGGATATTATTGAGAACTATCCGTTGCCTGAAAAACGATTAAGGATTGTGCCTTTTATGATTTCTTCTTTTTGCAATAAAAAAGAAAAAAAACCATCATATGAATTGCCATGTGATTATTTTGTTTATCCTGCACAGTTTTGGGCTCACAAAAACCATATAAGAATTGTTCAAGCTGTTGATATACTTAAAAACGAATATGGAATCAAAGCAAATATTCTTTTTACTGGCAGAGATTATATAAACAAGAATTATTTGATTGATGAAGTAAAAAAAAGAGGATTAGAGGATAATATCTTATTTCTTGGTTTTGTGCCGGATGAGGAGTTGCACTGGATATATACACACTCTTTAGGAATGATTTATGCATCGTTAATGGGACCGAATAATCTTCCGCCAATAGAGGCGTGTTATTTGGAATGTCCTGTAATCCTCTCTGATCTAGTTGGACATAGAGAAGAAATAGGTGACGCGGCTTTGTATTTTGATGGATATGACGCAAAATCGCTTGCAGAATGTATGAAGAGGTTGTATTCTCCGTCAGAGAGAAAAGAATTAATTAAAAGGGGAAAGGCTGTATCAGAAAGGTTTAATAATTGTGGTTATTCGACGCCTATCATAAAAATAGTTGATGAGTTTTCAAAAAAACTTGAGTGCTGGAAGGGGGTGTCGAACAGTGGAAAAGATCAAGTCGGATGATGGAGAAGTATTAGCATTGGTTGTCAGAGGGGATTATGATAGAGAAGGAATCACTTTTTTTACGCCTGATGATTATTCTCAACAGATTGCGTACATGCACCATCCGAAGGGTCATATTATAATGCCTCATGTACATAACGAATTAAGAAGAGAGGTTTTATACACTAAAGAGACTATATTCATGAAAAAGGGACATATGCGGTGTGACCTGTATTCTGAAATGAATGTTTATCAGGAGTCAATCCGTTTAGACGCAGGAGACGTGCTTCTATTGGTTTCGGGTGGACATGGTTTTGTGTGTGAGACGGAAACGGAGTTTTTTGAGATTAAACAAGGACCATATGCTGGTGATGGGGATAAGACGAGATTTGATCCGTATTGTGGCGAAGTAATTATAAGAAAAAGAAGAGAGGACAAAGATGAATAAGAAGAGAATACCTGTATGTGTCCCTATGCTTGATGGAAACGAATTAGAATATGTTTCGGATGCAGTGAGAACCGGGTGGATATCAAGTAGTGGAGAGTATGTAGAAAGATTTGAAAAATCGTTTGCAGAGTATTGTGGCTGCAAGCATGCGATTGCTGTAACAAACGGGACGGTTGCATTACATTTAGCTTTACTAGCATGTGGAATAGGGAAAGGCGATGAAGTAATAATACCTTCATTTACGATGATTTCATCTGCTTTTGCGATTTGTTATACCGGGGCTATGCCCATATTTGTTGATGTGGATCCAAAAACATGGGATATAGATGTTAATAAGATTGAGTCGAGTGTAACACCAAATACAAAGGCTATTATGCCGGTGCATGTTTTTGGGAATCCTTGTGATATGGACGCTATTGTTGATATTTCAGAAAAACATGGCCTTTATATAGTTGAGGATGCAGCTGAGGCACATGGAGCCGAATATAAAGGGAGAAAAGTTGGAAGATTTTCTTCTGTGGGTGCATTTAGTTTTTTTGCAAATAAGAATATTACAACGGGAGAGGGAGGTATATGCGTTACAGATAATGATCTCATGGATGAGCGGTGCAGATATTTTAAAAACCTGTGTTTTCCTGTGGGAGGGCCAAGGAACTACATCCATGAAGATATTGGATTTAATTACAGAATGAGTAATCTTCATGCGGCTATTGGACTAGCGCAGGTAGAACTTGCAGATGTGTACAAAAAGAAACGGATAAAAAACCACAGGATATATGTGGAAAAACTAAGAGATTGTCCTGGGATTGTTTTTCAGATGGATACAGAGTCTTCGCTGAATGTGAATTGGATGAATGCTGTTGTGGTTGATGAAAAAGAATTTGGAAGAAACAGAGATGAATTAGGAGACGAGCTTAGAAAAAGAGGTATTGAAACAAGAGTTTTGTTCAAGAGTATGGCAAGGCAACCATCTCTGAAAAAATATGGGTGCAATTGTGATGACAATTATCCGGTAACCGAGTGGTTGTCTGAGTGTGGATTGTATCTCCCTAGTGCTTCATCTCTGACATATGAAGAAGTATCTTATATATGTGATTCAATTATTGAATGTGCAAGGTAGATGGAAGGAGAGTTGAGATGAGTTTAAAAAGGATGATAAAAAACGAAATAAAAAGGGTGAGATATCAAGAGAGTTCTTCGCATGATATTGATAAACTAGCATTGGCAGAAATAATGTTGGGTATCAAAATGAATCTATGGGACTCTGATAAGTTGAGATTTACACCTGAGAATTGGGGGGAGTATGGCTTTAAAGCTTTTTCGCAGAATAATGAGGATGGTTTGCTTCAGTATATTATTCATCATACAAAAATACAGAATGAGACATTCATTGAATTTGGTGTAGAGAGTTATAATGAATCAAATACCAGGTTTTTATTGTTACATAATTGTTGGTCGGGTTATATTCTGGATTGTTCCAAGGAGTATATGAAGAATGTAAAAAAAGAGTGGTATTATTGGCGTCGAAATATTAATAGTAAAGTTGCTTTTATTACTAAAGATAATATCAATAGATTACTATCCGAGTCGGGATTTGACAAAAAAGTTGGTTTGTTGTCAATTGATATTGACGGGAATGATTATTGGATTCTCAAGAGCATAAATGAATATGACCCAACAATAGTAATATGTGAGTACAATTGCATATTTGGTTCGAAAGAGAGTGTATCAATACCATATAGCGACTCTTTTATTAGGTCGAAGGGCCATTATTCTAATCTTTATTGGGGTGCTTCTCTTAAAGCGTTTTTAGATCTTCTGAGTGGGAGGGGTTATAAGCTTGTTTGTTTAAATAATATTAGAAATAATGCATTTTTTGTAAAAAAAGGATTGTGTGATTTGCCAGAGATTTCAATCGACGATGTTTGGAAAGAGGGTATATATAATGAAACGAGGGGTGAGGGTGGAGAACTAACGTATTTGCCAATAAATATGGGCAGAAAACTGATTTCGAGTCTTCCGGTGATTGATGTAAACACAGGGAAAATGAAAAGGGTTAAAGACATATTGCTATGATGTGAGAGAGTTAAAGAAAGGATTTGTATAAAATGGAAGCATTTAACGATTATGGCAAATACTATGATTTATTATATCAAGAAAAGGAATATGAACTTGAGGCTGGACAGGTTCATAAACTGATTCAAAAATATAGTGTAAATAGAGTCAAATCAATAATCGACATCGGATGTGGAACTGGGAGGCATGACTATACACTAAGCAAATATGGATATAAACTAATGGGGATTGACATGTCTGAAACAATGGTGGAGATTGCAAAAAAGCGCGGGGGGGGGCGTTATGTTGTTGCTGATGCAAGAACGTTTAGAGTAGATAATTCATTTGATGCGGCGATTTCTCTTTTTCATGTGATTAGTTATATAAACAACAATCAAGATTTATTAAAAGCATTTCAGTCAATCAGAGAGGCGGTTTGCTATGATTCCATATTTGTTTTTTCGGCATGGTATGGTTTTGGGGTATTAACAGATCTTCCTGAAACCCGATACAAGGAAGTTGAGGATGATAATATACGAATCATGAGAATTGCAGAGCCTGTTCTTCATAATGACCAGAATGTTGTTGATGTAAACTATACCATTCAAATAGTTGATAAGAATACTGCGAAAACAAATCGTATAAAAGAGAAGCACTGTATGAGATATTTTTTTAAGCCTGAAATCGAATTGATGTTAGATATATCGGGATTTAGATTGATTGATGTGCTTGATGAAAAAACACTGGGCAAACTGGATTGTTCTTCGTGGACATGCTATTTTGTAGCCAGAGCAATTTGATTCTAACAAATATAAAAGATGTTGTTTTTTGAGGTAGATGTAATATCAAGATAAGGATTTAATATGAATTATGCACCGGTGGCTGTTTTTGTTTATAATAGACTAGATCATACTAAACGAACTATAGAAGCATTGCTCAATAATGAGTTGGCTGAAAAAAGTGATATATTTGTGTTTTCCGATGGACCGAAGTATGGAGATGAGGATAGAGTTAATTGTATTAGGGAGTATTTAAAGGGGGTACACGGGTTTGGCTCCATAACAATTATCGAACGAGGTAATAATTGGGGTCTATCTAGGAATATAGTTTCAGGAGTATCTCAATTGTCTGAAATGTACGGAAGAGTAATTGTTATTGAAGATGATATAATCACGTCGCCTTTGTTCCTGACATATATGAATACATCTTTGGAGATTTATGAAAACGATTTGGATGTCATGTGTGTTTCTGGATGTTCATATTTGAAATTATACTTGAAAGAATTCCCCCAAGTGTTTTTTGTAAAAGGTAAAGGCGAGTGTTGGGGCTGGGCAACATGGCGTAGAGCATGGGAGAAATATTACAAGAATCCCGGTGATATTATTAAAAGAATGAGTTTGCGTGAGGCAATTAGATTTGATGCCGAGGGGGGATTTATTCAAGTAATGTTGAATTATCTTGGATTGATGGATACATGGGCGGTTTTTTGGGATTATTGTATTTATGAGAATTCTGGCAAATGTCTGCATGTAAGAGATTCTCTTGTTTGCAATATTGGTTTTGATGGAAGCGGAGACCACTGTGGTGATGGAGGATTCTCGTTTGATATCAATACACCATGTGATAACGAATCTATATTGAGCTATTTAAAGAAGACAAAGTATAATTCTGAAATAGATAAATTGTATACAAAGGCTATAAAAAAACACTTTAAAACAGGTGTTATTCGTCGAAGTGTTCATTGCATAAGATGGCTAAAACTATATTATAAGTGCATAAAAAGAATAAAAAGTGAATGAAAACATTTGTTTTGATTTCATGTATGGAGGAGTCTAATGATAACAGAGTCGGAATTTGAACGATTAAAATCGGAATATAATCGTCTTAACGATACATTTTGTGATATCGTTTGTTTTCATGTTGGATGTGTAGCTGGATTTCATTCCGAAGTTGACGCGATGATGCAATGCATGTTATGGTGTTTTTCTCGTAGGATAAGATTTGTGTTGTATGCTGATGATGCAAATTTTGCCGGAGGAAATGGATGGAGTGAGTTTTTTATGCCGTTTTGCGAATTGAATCACTCAACTTTAAACAAGAGTTTTAACAGAAGGAACAAGCTTTCTATTTCTGCAATCATTAGAAAACCTTTCTTGATTTTTGAACCTATTGTTCGTATTTATATGAAAAAAAAGTATGGTATTAAATATTTGACCCAGGATGTTTTTGATAAAGCGATAGATAGAAGAGTATCACAAACAGAAGTTGTTTTATGGGATTTGTTTAGTATTAATGGATGCACTCTTGATGAATTTGGGAAAATAAGTTGTCTAGCAATGCGGTATAATAGAATAACATTGGAAGAGATGAATATTCGAATTGAATCTATTCATTTACCTAAAATCTTTTATTCTACACAATTAAGGGGGGGGGATAAGATAACGGAGGTCGAATGCTTGCATTCGGTCGAAGACACTATACAGAGAATTGAGACGTCTGATATATATAATTCGGAATGTAGGGCTGTTTTTGTTCTTTCAGATGACTATAGACTCATAGAAGTAATGCGAGAGTTACGACCTAAATGGAGTATATATACTTTGACTAGGCCAGATGAAACTGGTTACTACAATTTTTCATTTCAAAAAAAATCTTGGGATGAAAAAAGAAATGAAATGATTAAACTGTTTTCAATGGTTGAGATTTGTTTAAACTCTATATGTCACTTTGGAAATGGACAAAGTTGCTTAAACAATTATATACGATCGATGAGACTTGGAGACGGATATGTTGACTTGTTCAATGAATACTAGTATTTTTGGAGGGTGAAAATGATTATTGCATTTGATGGTATGCTTGGTAATCAATTATTTCAGTATGCTTTTTTTCTGCGAATAAAGCATAGATATCCTGAATATAATGTAACAATGGATAGGGACTACATTGATAAGATTGAAATGGAGTGGCCTTGTATAGAAAGAGCGTTTGATGTAGAAATCCCGTATTGTAGTTCGCGAGATCGTATTAAGAGTGTAAAAACCTTGAAATATGTTCCTTCGAGGATTAGTTCAAAACTTGGATACCCGAAATATGGGGCAAATGTTTTGGTTGAAAACGAGATAAATGGACGACAAATTGATAAAGAAAAGAAAATAAATGAGAATAGTTATCTTTTGGGCTATTGGCAGAGCGAATCATTTTTTTATGATGCAAAGGAGGAAGTTCTGGAAAAACTAAGATTTAGAAGAATAAATGATAGCCTTAATCTAACAACCATTGAAGAAATCAATGATTCAGAGTCAGTTGCTGTGCATATAAGAAGAACAGATTATCTTTCTTTGGATGGGATGAGGCAGTATAAGTGTTTGCAGAATACAAAGTATTATAAAAATGCCTTTGATAAGATTTTTAAAGATTCTGATAAGTGTAAGGTGTTTGTTTTTTCTGACGACATAGAATGGTGCAAGAAATACTTTATTGACGAAAGATTTGAATTTAGGTATATAGGTTTTAACACCGGCCTTGATTCGTGGAAGGATTTGTATTTAATGAGTATATGTGATAAATGCATTATTGCAAATTCTTCATTTTCCTGGTGGGGAGCGTATCTTAACGAAAAACAGGACATTTACGTTCCTGATTATATTGGCGAACACTCTATAATGTACCCGGATTATTATCCTGAAAGATGGAAAAGAATAAGCATATAATGATGACTTCTGCGATATGGTGTGTCATTGGCTAGAAAACAGTGATAAAGTCTAGTTTAAGTGAATCAAGTATTGAGATCAACACACAGATTCTATCTCCGCCATTGCAGATCCTCAATATTTTGACAAGATTACCTGCTACATCATCAAGTTCGCTTTCGGATGCTAGTCCATCTTCTGAGATACCCAATTTAGTAGATGTTTCATATGATGGCGGTGGTATACACGTGTTGAGTCAATCAAACTGAAATGAGTACTGTGGTCGCAGTTTCTGAGTTTAGTAAATTGTATATAAAAAAAGACTAACTATTAAATGTCAAGAGGAAATTAAAAAAATTTTGATAAAAATGCAGAAATGTATTTTTATAGATTTGATCTTTGAAAACTGCATGGCAAACAGAGCATCTGAACAGATGCTCTCAGAAAAGGTATAGAGAGGCAAGACTATCCTCGATATGCTTCGCCTGTCATCTCCATACGGTAGATAGTACGAACGAGCTTTTTGGCAGCATGGGATATCGCCACGTTGTAATGCTTACCTTCAGCGCGCTTCTTGGATAGGTAATTTCTAAACTCAGGAGTATACATACAGACAAACTTTGTGGCATTTATTATAGCGTACCGCAGGTATCTGGATCCTCGCTTCTCCATATGTG
>JHWZ01000021.1 GCA_000687695.1 Lachnospiraceae bacterium P6B14
CCGACACACAATCGGAATGAAGGATCTATACAATAAACGAAAAGAAACCATAGAGCGATTGTTTGGAACAGCAAAAGAGAATCACGGTTTCCGATACACGCAGATGTATGGAAAGGCCCGGATGCAAATGAAGGTCGGGCTAACCTTTGCGTGTATGAATCTAAAGAAACTGGCAAGAATCCTAAAAAAGAAGGGGATAATCCCCACTATTTTTCGCTATTTTCCTAAAAATCTACCAATTGCATGCTAAAACAGGAAAAAAAACGAGAAAACCCGGTTCAGCGGAACTTTCCGCCAAACCGGGTTTGTCTACGGTCTGAGAAACAGGAGTACAGCTCCTGTTTCTTTTATTTTTTTGCATCATGCGGATGGTGGGACTTGAACCCACACGATGTTGCCACCGCGAGATTTTGAGTCTCGTGCGTCTGCCAATTCCGCCACATCCGCGAATATAGCGCTGCGTGATTTCTCACGCAACGCTACATAGCATACCATTAATTCAATACTCTGTCAAGAGCGTAATTATTTGCTGGCAAATACTTCTTTTGCAGTTTTAAGTGTTCTCAGGTACATAATGTAATATACGACTGAGAACAGAAGTACGACAAGTGCCAAAAGCAATGTTATGATCGTACCAAGCTTACCTGAAAGGAATGATGTAACTGCATTTGCAATGATAGAAACACAGTAAAGTACGCAAAGCTTAACCGCCATTCCCTTTGATTTAGCCGCAAGATCTGAATCTCCGAGCTTATCTGCAAAATCTGCGATTCCATAGAGAACATAGTATGTTGCAAACAGATCAAGAAGCTTTGAAGCAGTTGTCAATCCTGTAGCGAGTGCAGGAATCGAAGTTGTAAAAAATCCTGCTACCACACCTGCAACAAGTGAGCAAATAATGCAGATAAATGCAGTAGCAAAACCCTTCTGATCTCCTGTTTCATCCTTCTTTGCAGATGAGATTCCGATCAGGTTGAAGATGAGAGCCAGAATCAATAAAACCAAGGCTCCTAATCCGAAGAGCCCAATGATAGCAACACCTGTAAGTGCGCCGGCAACACTACCGTCCTCTGCTGATGCTACAGTAAATGCAGTGACAATAAGTATAATACCGCTACACAGTGCTGCAACCAGGGCGAGGATCTCTGCAGAGTAGATCTTCTTTAAACCTTTCGCTGCGTTTGGAAATGTCATTTTGAATTCCTCCTTTGATAGTTAGTATAAACAACAACATGGTTTAACACCACTTTGTTATTATACAACATGTGCCATAATAACGCAAGTATTTTTTTTACATAAATGGATTTTCTGTCACAACTTGAACAAGGTTGAAAACAAACCTCTCGCTATCGACGCCCCGGCATTCGCTCCAACCTTTCTGCCTATACTACCCATGCCTGAAAGAGCCGACCTTCCGGCCTCACGACCGAGCGTACCGACTATCGAGTTGCCTACAGACTTAACCACCTGTTTATTCCTACGGGCATCAGCCGCAGCCTGCTTCTCAGCTGCCTTCTGAGCCGCCAAAGCCGCCTTTTCTTCAGCTTTTTGAGCAGCCAGCGCTTCCTTTTCCGCCTGCTTCTGCGCGGCCAGCTCTGCCTTTTCCTGCTCCTTTGCTTCAACCTCTGCAGCCTTGGCTTCCTCTGCCTCGGCCTTCGCCTTTTCCTCCTCTGCCTCCTTCTCGAGTCCCATACGCATCAGAAACTCATACGCAGAGTCAGGATCCACAGCCTGTGCATACTTGGAGTAAAGCAGATTCCCGTTTATCAGAAGACCTCTCCTGGCATCATCGATAGCACCGAGTTTCGACTGTGGCGGAAGTATCGACACCTTTTCACATATTCCCGGAGTACCGTCTTCCTGCAAAAATGACACGACAGCCTCTCCTGTCCCGAGCGCCTGCAGTGTCTCAAAGGTATCAAACTCAGGATTTACACGGAACGAGTCTGCAGCAGCTTTAACCGATTTCTGATCCGCCGGTGTATACGCATGAAGCGCATGCTGAATTCGGTTTCCGAGCTGAGCGAGTACACCATCGGGGATATCGCGCGGATTCTGCGTGCAGAAGTATACTCCGACACCCTTTGAACGGATCAGCTTCACTACCTGTTCGATCTTTTCCAGAAGAACCTTCGGAGCATCGTTGAATAACAGATGTGCCTCATCGAAGAAAAATACCATTTTCGGCTTATCGAGATCTCCTACCTCCGGAAGTCTCTCAAACAGTTCCGACAGTAACCAAAGAAGAAACGTCGAGTACATTTTTGAATTGCTGACAAGACTCTGCGCGTCCAAAATCTGTATGCGCCCTCTGCCATTCTCATCAGTGGCCAGCCAGTCGGCGAGATCCAGCGCAGGCTCTGAGAAAAATGCCTCGCCACCTGCAGTCTCAAGAGCAACCACGGCACGAACGATAGCCGTGATTGACTGTGGGGACATTTTTCCGTATTCTGCCTCAAACTCTTTGTTATTCTCGGCTATGTAATTCAGAACCGCCTTGAGGTCCTTCGTATCATATATGAGAAGATTCTGATCATCTGCGATCTTGAAAACAACAGTAAGGATGTCTGCCTGGACATCGGAAAGCTCCATAAGTCGCGATAAAAGAAGCGGTCCCATCTCCGAAATGGTCGTGCGAAGCGGGATGCCTTTACTTCCGAAGATATCCCAAAGCGTAACCGGATATGCCTTATAAGAAAAACCTGCATCAGAAAGACCAAATCTATCGATGCGTTTTTTCATATCGTCAGAGTCCGCACCGGCGTCTGCGAGTGAAGCGAGATCACCCTTCACGTCAGCCATAAACACAGGAACTCCCATGTCGGAAAAGCTCTCTGCGAGAACCCTTAGCGTAACTGTCTTTCCGGTACCCGTCGCACCTGCAATGATTCCGTGACGATTTGCCAGTTTCGGTGTCAGGCAGATATGTTCTCCGTTTTCTTTATTTGCTACCCATATTTTTCCATCCGTTACCATGATATAACTCCTCCATTTTAGAATGTATATAAGCTTTACTGTAGCTTTGTGTCTTATTGCGTATAAACAACATGTCATACGGAATTCAGAATTCTCCTGACTGATGACAGATATGATCTGCCAAAAAGGTTTAAGTGGTTAAGAAGCTGATACAGATTATAGAAATCTCTCCTCTTCTCATATCCGGGCTGAAGCGGCGCAACCTCCTCGTATGCGTCGTAAAACGTCTGAGGGCACCGTCCGAACAACTCCGTCATAGCCAGGTCCGCCTCAGGATGCCCCACATATGCGGCAGGATCGATGATCCACGCCTTTCCGTCAGAACCCGTCATATGATTACCGGACCATAGATCACCATGCACGAGCGACGGATGATCAGGCTCGATGTAATATCGATCCATGTTACTAAGTAGCTTCTCTATCTGCTTACGATCTCCTGACGAAAAATAGTGATCCGCCATATCAAACTGCGGCTTCAATCTCATATCTCTGAAAAACTCGAGAAACGTTGGCCTGCTATCATTCTTCTGCGGTGTCGCTCCGATGAAGTTATCCTCGTAAAACCCATACGCCTCCTGCTTCACCTGATGCATGGCAGCCAGCTCATGGCCGAAGGTCTCCCAGTAGTCACTTATCCTCGGTCCACTCTCGATGAACTTCAGCAGTAAAAATGCACCGACACTGCTATCCGTTCCTACAGCAAGAGCCTCCGGTGTACCAATCTTTCCTGTCGACCTTATAGCCTCTAGCCCACGAACCTCGGCTGTGAAAAAGCTCAGCCTCGATGCACTGTTCGACTTCATAAACACATGATCGCCGTTGCTAAGTCGTAGTTCGTATGCATCATTAATATCGCCACCACCGATAGGTCTGCGACCGGTGATAATTACGCTGTTACAGAAGACATCGTTTATTGCATCATTCAAAGAATCAAACATTTTACTTACCATCTACAATCGATGTGTCCGATTGATGTTGCCCTTGACAGTTTTGTGTTCCAATGAACTATCTCGTTGTTCGCCTCTGCTATCGTAAAGTATTCATAATCCATACCGAGAATGATACCGCTCTTGTCAAGATTATCCCACTCAATTATGTCTCCAACCTTGAAATTATGACTGCTTATTCCAAACGAAATCGGATTGACTCTATATCCGACTCCAAATCCTGCATCACTAAGCATCGCAGTAAACGCATCATCCCCATGGCACGTTATAGTGATATTTCCATATTTCCATCTATACTCAATTCCGGATGAATAACTACTCCCTTCAGGATATTCAGTTTTCTTTTCCAGGATATTATTAAGCACAGTCGCTTCGGCAGGTGGCAATGTAGGCGTGGGTAGACTGGATACATCCACATCCCATACAGCATACAACGTAAGATCGGAATGAATATTTGATATCTGCTGTCCGGCTTGATAGATGGCATCATATCCTCTTATCTGCCAACCGGAGAAGGTATGTCCCTCCCAGCTCGGTCTGATGGATGATATAGTTAGAGTTCCACCTCGTGCAACAACCGTTCCATTGATCACTCCCCTGATCTCAGGGTGCTGCTGTACTCCTGTTTCATACTGGATTATACACTGATCCACATCACGAACAAAGCGAGCTTTGATCGTCATATCCTTATCAATAGTCACAACTCTACCGGGCTGATATCTGTAATCATTTTTATATATCCAAGAATCCAGATAGTATCCCGGACATCTGGGCGCAGGAGGTAACGTAAGTAAGCAATCTCCATTCTTTGGTACTTTCACAACCAAAGGATCCGGCATGCCGGTCACTCCCTCAGCCACGTCACCATAAAGATTGTGCGTGTATGTAACAGTATAATTATACGGATCTGCCGTGACCCTTGGAGTAGGCGACTGACTCGGGGTCCGGGACGGAGTCGCAGACGGTGTTTTCGTCGGACTGGCCGACGGTGTATTTGACGGACTTGCAGATGGCGTCCTTGTCGGAGTCGCACTGACCTTCGGTGTTTTGGTCGGCTTTGGTGTTTTGGTCGGTGTAGGTATTATAGTCGGCGTCGCGCTCACCCCGGGAGTCGGGCTTGGTTTATCCTTTGTATAAGCATGAAATTGCAGATCATATTCCTTTTTCCCTTTGATCTTTTTCTTTAACTTGACGTGGATCGCTATGATTGAGTAACCGGCACACAAACCTTTAAGTTTAAAGTACGCAGGGCTATTCTTTTTCATGCTCTTTTTCACTTTTGATACACTGCAGAAATAAGGATTAAGCGATCGCACGCTGATCTTTCCCGAAACAGCACATTTAACTTTTACGGTTTTGGTTGTTCCCACCAAAAAAGTAGCCTTATTCTTGGAGAGTTTCGGTTTTGAAACTGCATTCGAAATCAATGTTTCAGGTGCGATCAGTGAAAACACCAGCGCACAAAGTAAAAATAACGCAACTCTTTTTCTATATCCCTTCATTCACACCTTCTTTCCGGAATATTTAATTATTCCCCTTCAATAAAAAGATCAACAATAGTTCTTTATCTCTTATGACCACCTTGTCCATACATAGTCTATGGGATCATTTTTTGATATCTCTCTTCCCCATCGTATTACACTATCCATAAAATATCCATAACTATCATAAAGTTGAACATTGCCCTCTGCTACAGTAAAATGGTCACCCTCTGTTCCTATTACAATTACGGAATGACTATCATTGTTTACACGAAGGATATCTCCTATACGTATCGAGCTTGCGGAGGGATGGTCAATCCAGGTTGCAGGTTCATTTCTTCCAAAAGCTGCATCACTGAGAATACAGGCAATACCAACACATCCTGCACCGCCCATGTCTCTGTATCTTGCTCCATTGTGACTCAGCACATTATACCAATGATAAACATCTTCATTATCCCAATGTGTGTTATCAGGAAAATAAGATCTCATGGCCATTATACGGCTGTACGCTTCGCTCTCATCCTGTGCAGGCGATGTCGGAAATGATATAGTGACTGTAGTTGATGTCGGTTCCGGAGATGACGATACTGCCGGCGATACAGTAGGTGATGTTGACGGGCGAATCGTCGGCGTTGCACTCGGACTCGATGTCGGAGTCCTGCTCGGGCTTGCGGATGGAGTCTTACTCGGACTCGCCGATGGTTTTACACTCGGACTTACTGTCGGACTGATCTTCGGTGTGACCGTAGGCGCCACAGTAACCGAAGGAGTCGGTGTAGCCGTCTTTGGCTTGACATATATCTTCAGTTTTAAAGCATATGTCTTACTCTTCTTCTTTGGCTTTTTTACCTTTACCTTTGCAGTAATTGTTGTCTTGCCTTGATAATAAGAATACACCCTAAGCTTAGTCTTTGACAGAGTTGTCGCTGACGCAACAAACGAATTTGACGAGCTTACCGTAAAGCTTTTGATATACTTAGGAGATACATTATTAACAGAAAAATCCTTGGTATCTGAAATCTTTGTGAACGTGTATGATGTCTTCGACAGCTTTGGCTTGCTAGCTGCATCAACTGCACTCGGATAAGTCTGAACCGGGAACAGTGAAAGTATCATACACAACACCAACAGAATACATTGGTTTTTTTTCTTCATAGGCAACCCCCTTCATTAGCCAAAAGAAATATCAATTCATTTATTCTTTATGCCGCCTTCTTCTGCGAGTACTCGGTAACCATATCATCGTATTTTTTTAACGCTTCATCTATACGCTCTTCCACTGCCTTCCCTTCATACAAACCTGATTCGTTTTTGGTCAGGCCTTCAAGGTCGATACTGTAAACAGCAGGATGGTTCTCCAGTGTCAAAAGTGTTAACTGTCTAAGCTGATCTGTGGTCTGATATACGAGATCCACTGACCACGCTTCTTTGCCATCTTTTTCATACTTTGTGAATACAAGCTTGACTCCGATAGGAGTCTTTTTTTCGATAGTACATGGAAGCTCGTAGTCTGCAGCGCCCATGGCAGCCAAAACACTTCCTACGTTTGAATCATGACCACACAGGAAGGTAAACTTTCTTCCCTCCGTATTCATCTCTTTCTTTATCTCTTTCAAAAGAGGATTCGCAACGTTCACGGACACTAATGGTGCCGTAAAAAGAACATCTCCGTAAACATCCTTTATCTCGGAAATCATATCCCACTGATCTTTGGTAAGCTTCTTTCCGAAAGCGGCTTTCTTTTCATCCGCCTCCTCATAGTACTGAAGAACCAATGCATCAGCTGCTGAACATGCATCCTTAAGTGATCCCGTCATGCCGGGTTCTTTTCCGACTCCGATGGAAAGACCAAGATCATCCGTCTTAAATTCTCCTATCGTTCCGTCTTTATATGCTTCCGAATCTTTCAGATCAAGAACATCTGAAAGAAGCTTATAATCCTCTTTCAGTTTATCAACTTTTTTATTAAAAATACTCTTCATCTGCTCAGCACACGCATCTCCGTACTCATCTGTAACAAACGTAAACTGCGGTGTGAAAACGGGATCCATTTTATCAAAATCGACCTTATATTCAATTCTTTTATTTGCGGTCGGAAGGAGTCCTGCAATAAAATACCGAGCAGTAGCAATGGTTCGCTGTTTAGAGTTAGCATATACCGCAACAGCATCCTCGTCCGGATGGTAGTTCTCCGGGAAAAGCTGCTCCTTCTCAAGCCACTTTCGGAAATACTGACCGTTTTCAGTCTCAAGCACACCGCCCCTCAAGGACAATTCACTCGGATTCGAAGTCCAGGTAAACCAAGTATGCGGTGTAATCTTTCCAAGTAGAGAATCTCCGCCACTGAGTGGTGATCGAATATTATGTCTGCTCAAAACAATAACTTGCTTTACGGAATATCCGTCATGCGAAAGCGAGCCGGGCACTACCTCTTTATAATCAGTCTTCTCGACTGTCACTTTACACTTAAGAGTAATTTCCTTTCCATTACTCTGTGATACCTTAGCGCTGACAGTTGCCTTTCCAACCTTCTTTGCATTTACCTTTCCCTTTTTGGTGACAGTTACAACTTTTTTATCAGACGTAGTCCACTTAACAGTGTATTCATCTGCACTGATCACCTTCAAGGTAACACTCTTTCCCACTTCGAGCACAACACTTTTTTTGTTGAGTTTTGGCTTCTGAGTCGCTCCCTTAACCTCCATCGTCATTATCATGGATGCAACCATCATCAAAGCAATAAATACTGAAGTAATTCTCTTTGTTGTTTTCATTTTATTCTGTTCTCCGCTCATTATTTGCACAAAAGGCGGGAACAAAAGCCCCCGCCTTATTGTATTAATAATCAATTACCATCTGGTCCACATATAATCAATAACTGCATTTGTCGCAAGAGTTCCATTCCAGCTTATCTTACCGCCAACATTTCCTTCGGCAATTTTAAAGTTCTTGTCATCTCTTCCGACAACCATAGCAGTACGTGATGCGCTGGCAAAAAAGATGATATCACCGATACGAATTGTTGTTGCAGCCGGCCTATCAACCTGACGCGCCGGGTGATTTGTAACATCTCCGTTGAACGCAACATCACTTAAGTATGCCGCGAAAGCCTTTGCGCCGCCCAAATCCATCACCAGACCATTAAACGCCGAATAATTATACTTATTATTGTCAGTCCAGTCCATTCCGTGAGGGAACTGAACCTGATATCCGATCATTCTCGTATACGCAGTCTGTTCTTCCTCTGACACCTCAGTAAATCCCGGGGCCAGGGTGGCCGTCGGAGTTGCTGATGCCGACGGAGTGGCTGACGCTGTCGGCGACGGACTCGGTGCTGTCGTCTGATATCTGGAATAAGCAACCTCAATCTTTGTTGTTTTCGGGATAAATGCTTCCCATGTAATCTGCTCTTTTGCATCGGTCTGTACTAGCAACAGCTGGTCACTGTTTTTACCGATGATGATCGCAATCTTATATACCTTTGAATCCGGCCAATATTTGATCACATCACCAACACGTAATGTGTTCGGATCAGGATTATTTAATTTCTTTCCGGGATTCGGAACCTTTACATTCAGATCGGCAGTACCGGCACCAAACGCAGCATCATTAAGGATAGCAGCCAACGCTGCGGAACCGGTCATATTCATAGTGATCGGTGTACCTGTTGATGACTCGGGATTTCCGCTATAGTGGAAAGCATACCACTTATACGCAGTACTGTTCGGATATGACATGCCCTGTGAATATGTTGACTTCTTAGCTATGATCTTGTCATATATCGTCTGCTCCTCTGCTGACAGCTTATCTCCCGGCTTTGCAGTCGGTGTGACTGTCGGAGTAGCAGATGGCGTTGCTGATGCAGAAGGCTCAACAGATGGAGTAGGTGTTTCTTCCTCTCCCTTAACTGTAACCTTAAGCTTCAGGGTATAAGTCTTCTTTTTGTTGATGGCTTTTTTCAGCTTTATAGTAATCTTGATAGTAGCTGTTCCAACTCCATCAGAGGTGACCATAAACTTGTTTTTAGCAGAACCCCTGTCGACTCCTGCTACGTTTATGTTGTCACTTTTTCTGATGACTGTTTTGATGTTTTTGCTTTTGACATTTTTGATGGTGATCTCTTTGTAATCACCAACATCATCGAAAGTAACTGATTTCTTTGACAGCTTCGGCGCACTAGCCGCAGATGCTGCCTCCTCGTTTGTCTGTACATAGATCAGTGACAGAACCATGCACAAAACCAGGATGATACTTTGTGTGCTTTTTTTCATAATTCTTCCCCCTTTTTTAAGCAGTTAACATTAACCCAATGCTTTTTCCAATGCCTCAACTACGATCTCAAGAACCTTTATCCTGGCATAACGTTTATCATTCGCCTCGATAACATGCCACGGAGCTCCCTTGGTCGATGTCTTTACGATCATCTCGTCGACAGCTTTCTCATACTCATCCCACTTTTCACGGTTACGCCAATCCTCATCAGTGATCTTCCACTGCTTTTCCGGCGTCTCCTGACGGGATTTGAATCTGGCCGCCTGTTCATCCTTATCAATATGGAGCCAGAACTTGAGCACCACGGTGCCGTTTTTCACAAGCTGAGCTTCCATATTGTTTATCTCGGCATAGGCTCGCCTCCACTCCTCTTCAGTTGCGAAGCCCTCTATGCGCTCAACCATCACTCGACCGTACCATGTGCGGTCAAATATCGTCATGTGGCCGTCCTTCGGAAATCTCTGCCAAAAACGCCACAGATAGTTGTGAGCCTTTTCAATATCATTCGGAGACGCTGTCGGTACAACCTCATATCCTCGTGGGTCGATAGCCTGAGTGATTCGTTTGATCGCTCCACCCTTTCCACCGGCATCCCAGCCCTCGAAGGCAAGGACCACCGGAACCCTCTTCAGATACATCTTGTTATGAAGAATCGAAAGTCTCTTTTGCAGATCCTTTTTCTTTTTGCGATACTCATCATCCGAAAGACTCTTTGAAAGGTCGATACCTGCAAGCACGCCATTTTTGAACTCCTCATGCTCCATCGCAGGCGTTTCCTCATCTGCTCCGATGTACGCGGCCTGCTCTTTGGCATTTTTATCTGCTTTTTTCGCCTCTGCCGCCTTAACTGCCTCCTCCATCGCCTTTGCAAGCGTTGTAAGGATCTTCATCGTGGCATATTTTTTATCCATAGCCTCGACGACAGTCCACGGAGCCTCATGTGTATCGGTCTTTATCAGCAGTGTATCATATCTGAGCACCTGCTCCTCATAGTTTTTGTTCTCATTCCAATCAGACTTGTTTACACGCCATTTGGTTGATTTGTCCTTTTCCAAAGCCTTCAGGCGTTTCCTCTGTTCCTTCTCGGTGATCGCAAGGAAAAACTTCACGATCAGATTTCCGTCATCCGTGAACAGCTTCTCATACTGGCGTATCTCCTCCGGTGTGAGCTTGTCTGAGAAATATCCCTGATACCAACTCTTATCAAAAATGTGTATACGTCCCTTTGCAGGTGACTTCGTGAAGAATCTCCAGAGGTAAGGATGCATCTTATCCTCCTCTGTCTCCTTCTCCATAGGGAACACCTGGAAACCACGCGGATCGAGTGCGCGGATCATACGTCCGATCATGGTTCCTTTACCGGAAGCCTCGTACCCCTCAAAAATAACCATGATAGGGATACCCAAATCCTTGCAAGCTCTCTGCAACTCCCCTATTCTTACCTCGAGCTTTTTGATACGCTCATCGGTATCCGACCACGTTGCTTTTTTCTTCAGATCGATCTTTTCAAGCATATCCTACCTCCTGTTTTCAGGGTTTGATGCTAACAACCTTCACGAATCAAAAACACTACCTATATTTTATCAAAAAAGCCCTGCATTAGCAAGGCATTTTTTTATCACATATTATCTGCCCAAGTATCGAAAACACGCTTTGCGATGGGCACGGCAACAGCACCGCCGGTACCGCCTCCCTCGACGAGCACACAGATTGCGAGCTTTTTCTTTTTGTACGACGCATATCCGACAAACCAGGCGTGCGAATCAGAGGATCCGGCCTTATACTCAGCCGACCCTGTCTTTCCGGCTGCCTTGTACGGAGTTCCGTAATAAAGAGACGTCGCAGTTCCGCTCTTTACGGTCTCTCTCATCAGATTGTGCATCGTTTTTGCTTCATCCTTGGAGATGGGTTGTCCAAGTGTTTTTTTCGATGTCTCTCGTACCATCTTACCATCGAATGACGAAATCCCGTCGACAATATACGGCTTCATCAGCTTTCCGCCATTTGCTACCGCACAAGCGAGCAATATGTTCTGTAACGGAGTTACCAACACATCTCCCTGTCCGATGGATGCCTGCATGATGTCACCCTTGGACGTAGAGGACGTGAGCTGAAACTTCGATATGCTCTTCTCCAACTTGTCCATGGGTATAACCTTGTTGAAGTACATACTCTCACAAAGGTTTCTCCATCCTGCGACATTCAGCTTTCCACCGATAGTACAGAACGCAGTATTACACGACTTCGCAAAAGCGGTTTTCAGATCGACCTTTCCATGGACACTTCCGCCGTAGCATCTGATCTTTCCGCCATCGCCGGTACCTATACTACCCTTACATTTGTATTTAAAATCATTGTAATCGATATTCTGTCTGATATATGCGAGTGCGGTATACATCTTAAAAGTCGATCCCGGAGGATACAGCCCCTGCGTTGCACGGTTTATAAGCGGAGAATCCTCTCCTGAGTTACTCGTCAGCTGAGCCCAGGATTTCGCCGTGATATCGTTAGGATTATAGCTCGGTTTTGAAACCATCGTAAGGATCCTGCCTGTCTTCGGCTCCATAGCGATCACTGCCCCGCGCCTTGAGCCCAGTGCCTCACTCGCCGCCTGACTCATACCGGCGTTCAAAGTTGTGATCACGTTATTTCCGGGGCTCTTTTTCCCTTCAAACTCATTCAGAATCTTGTTAAAAGGATTAAGGTTTGAGTTCAAAAGCTCATAGTTCTCAGACGACTCCAGGCCTGTAGCGCCATATGAATAATGACCGACCACATTCGCAAACAGGCTGTCATAGGGATAAACTCTCGTCTCCTTACCCTTCTTTCCTGTCACGGTCTTTGCCAAAACCTTACCATCCGAAGAAACGATATTTCCCCTGGTGACATGCTTTGCCCATATATCAGATCTTTTATTTGCAGGGTTATTAAGCACCTTGTCCGAGTCTTTGACAATAAAAACAATCAGATACACAGATAGCGCCATAAACAACGCAATAAAGATATATGTAACTATCGCCATCGATTTCTTCATATCCACGATCTCCATTTACATTTGCGGGTCATTTTGCGGCACCTGCTCTGTATTTTTCTTATTATGGGTCTTACTGTCCATAACATACATTCCCTGAATCACGGCAAATATTACTATCGTCGCTATGATGGACGATCCACCGTATGATATCAGAGGCAGTGTAACTCCAGTTGACGGGATAAACTTGGTGGCACCGCCGATGCATATAAACACCTGGAACACCAGTACCACACCAAGCCCGAATGCACAGAGTCTGTAGAAGGCATTTTTCATCTTCATGGCAACGTTCACGAACATGATAAAGCTGGAAATATACACCAGTATCAAACATATCGCAAACGCGACACCCAGCTCCTCTGCAATAGCCGAAAAAATAAAATCCGAATCAACTACCGGCACACTCTCAGGCAGTCCCTGTCCGAGTCCCATTCCCATGATGCCACCCGTTCCTATCGCAAACAGGCTCCTGCAAATCTGATATCCGGCATCATTTATGTGCGCCCAAGGATTATTCCACGCCTTCACTCGAATCTGAACATGTGTAAAAATCTTGTACGCGACAAACGCCGCACCGGCGCCCACTCCGAGACCCGCGACGATATACAGCCACTGCCCCGTTGCCACAAAAAGCATCATCAGATACGTAAAGAAAAATATCAAGGCACCGCCAAGGTCTTTTTCCAAAACAAGTACGCCGACATGCGCAGCTGCAAGGATCGTGACAAGAACGACCCACTTGAAGTCGGTTCTCTTTGAGAGCATCGATGCGATAAAGAACACATATATTATCTTCACAAACTCTGATGGCTGTAGCTCAAAGCCACCTATGGCGATCCAGTTTTTCGCACCGTAATGCTCCACTCCTATCACAAAAACCAAAACCAGTAAAAGCAGTCCTGCGATCACATAAGGAACTGCCAGATTCTCCCAAACTGCATATCTGTCGATCAAAAACGGCACGAGAAGACACACCGACATGGCTATACCGGCCATCAAAAGCTGCTTTATTCCATTACCGGGGTTCAGACGGATCTGCATGATAAATCCGACCATCAGACAAAGCATCATGTTATTCAGAATGAGTCTTGATAGTCCCTCATATATCTTTTGATAAAGGATTATAAACACGATATAAAAAAGCATCCCGAGTGAAAGCGCAACTATGGTCTTCGCCGATGTATCCTCGAGCACCAAAACTGACGCGCACAGCAAATACAGAAGCACCGTCACTACTCTTTGGCTCCTGTAGATCGCGAGCTTTTTCGCCTCCGTGCTCCCAACAAAAGAGATAAAGCTGAGAAAAACATATACCACGATCAGAAACACCAAAAAGTATCTCGATATGTCAGCTACAACTACAACCATTTACCCAAAACCTCTTTCACTTCTTCTTCGTTTTCGATTGAAAAATCGACCCACACGCCCGATCCTTCATTTTTATCCGTATCTTTTTCAGAAGTTATTCTATCCTTCGTATAGATCACCCTGTACGAAACTCCCTCCGGCTTCACTACGATAAACTCATCCCCCTTAGGCGTCCTGATCTCACCCTCAGCTATCCGGTGAGCACTTATCATCACAGGGATC
This sequence comes from Lachnospiraceae bacterium P6B14, assembly GCA_000687695.1. Taxonomy (GTDB): domain Bacteria; phylum Bacillota; class Clostridia; order Lachnospirales; family Lachnospiraceae; genus Eubacterium_F. Next base: position 14,301 of record JHWZ01000021.1, read on the forward strand.
CTTCCATAAGACCTCTTCGGCATGGTACTGCCGACACCCAACTCACCGTAAAACCTCTTTGCCAAAGAGTTTTCCATATACATATTCTCATACGCGATCATTGGAAAGCTCTTTGCGTATTTGTTCCTGAATACGATCGATGCCAGACTGTTTGCCACAAACAGAACTCTGTGTCCAGAGTTATCCACCTTCTCGATAGACTCCTCCTCAGCTTTTCTCACCGCCGCATCTTTCGTGAAACATTTTTCAAAAAAAGCTGCCAGTTCGGACATTTTTTCCTCTTTTTCACGTCCTCTGAACGCTCTCGGCAGGCTGAATGCCCACACAATATCTGACTTATATTTTCTGAACACCATCCACATGGTGTGTATCTCATCAAGCTGAACCCCCGAAAAACCGCCAAGTTTCACGTGTAACACATATTTTCCTTTTCGTGAAACATCTTTCAAAATCTCAACGACACACTCCAGCTGAGACATATTTGATACACTGATCCAAGTAGCCCCATCTGTATCAACATCCGAAACATAAGTATTGTCTTCAGGCTTTCTGTCTTCCGCCTGCTTCTCATGCATCGATCCTACTTCTGTCATCGACGCTCTCTCATCATGATACCTTGTCTCGGAGATAGCCCTCCATATCTTCAGTGCCTCCTTCTCCAGCTCAGCTATAGCGAGCCTTCTCAGCTCCTTGATCGCCTTCAGCGGGATAAATGCCCCCTCTTCCATATCCACAACGAGAGCATCCCAGGTGTAACCTGTCCCACCGAGAGACGACAATCTCTCTCTGACGTCAAGACTCGTTACGGGAGCATTGCTCGCGGGCTCGACCATCATACCTGTCGCACTAACACTGACGGTTCTTTTTTCCAGATCCATCACTTCATGCGGCTCTCCCGGCATATGCTTTGCAGGAACAAATATATCCGCGGATATCTCAAGGGCTGCCGCCTGACCGATCTTTCCAATCCATCTGCCGCGTATGGGCAGCATGCTCTTTAATCCGCTTTCACCGATCATACCACCAATCATCGACAAAAGCGTGGCATTTTTCGTTCTGAATATCTCATCCCCCTCAGATACCGAAGAAAAGCCTATCGAAACATCAGCTATCGATCCGCTCATAGCTCCCGCACCAACCGTAAACTCGTACACGGTCTCACCGGATGAGTTTCTGATAGCCAGAACATCATGCGGATACAACTGCTTTTCAATGAGTATTTCACAGGATGACTCCTTTATCTGACGTGTACGGTTCACCGCTGTCACATGTCCGACCTTAAGACCATAATGCCCTTTGATCTGCGGTTCTATCGTAACCTCATCATCCTTCGCAAAAAGGTACGATGGAAAGAATCCTCCCCTGTTATACAGCTCCATCGCATTTCTTCGCTCCTTGTGAAGAACGCTTTCCGTATTCTCAACGAGATCTCTGTAGTAGTCATAGCCCTCATCAAGATAGATATCACTGTAACGTCTGTAAAGATAAGCCAGATATGAAGCGTATTCCATACTCTTCATACGGCCCTCGATCTTGAACGAGTCAATCCCCGCTTCTATAAGCTCCGGTATATGCAGCAAAGTCTCGGAATCCTTTGAGTTCAGTTCAAACGATGTCCTTCCGCTATCCGGTCTGGTATACGGAAGCCTGCATGGTCCCGCACACATACCGCGATTTCCACTGCGACCTCCTATATACTCGCTCATCAGACACCAACCTGAGTAGCATACACAGAGTGCTCCGTGTACGAACACCTCTATCTCCAGGTCAGTCTGCGCTCTGGCCTGCCTGATTTCCTCGATACTGAGCTCTCTGGCAGGGACAAATCTGGTCACTCCGTAAGGACGAAGTAACTCTGCTTCCTCTCCTGAGAATATCGCCATCTGCGTACTGGCGTGCAGATCAAGTGTCGGATATGCTTCATGAAGCTTTATGAGCACTCCGGGATCCTGCACTATCGCGGCATCCAGCCCCGCATCAACCAAAGGCTTTATCATGGTAACAAGCTCATCAAGCTCACTGTCCATTAGAAGCGTATTTGTCGTAAGATAGATGCGTTTTCCGCGAAGATGCGCATATGTGATCGCAGAAACAAGCTCCTCTATAGTCGGATTCTTTGCAAATGCCCTGGCTCCGAACCTCTGCGCGCCCACGTAAACAGCATCCGCGCCCATATCAAGCGCGGCATACAATGTCTCTATGGAACCCGCAGGCGCGAGTATCTCAGGGTTTTTCTGCATATCATTCACCATTCATTGAAAGTAATCTCACAAGAAAGAAGCCCCGGCCAAATCGTCGGGGCTTCGCGTCCTATCATTTTTTATTCTTTATCGTGGTCTCAAGCTCTACGATCTTTTTCTCAGAGTCTGAGAGCTTCTTTTCAAGCTCCTTTATCTTTGCTTCCTGTTTTGATATCTTGTCCTCACGGGCGATGATCTCGTGCTTCATATCGAGGACCAGCTTATCCTTCAGCTCGCGGTCGCCTCTGATCTCGTCCGCCACACGCTTCTCCTTGAAATAGTCATCAGCGATATTTATCGCCAAAAGCGCGTTCCTCATATCCAGGTCGAGCCTGATGTAATCTTTATTCTTTTTCAGCGCACCGAGTTTTCGATTGATATAAGTCGCTACATGCTGCAAATACTCATCGCTCTCAAAACCCGCTATCGTATAGGTTCTCCCGTCAATCAACACATCAGTCGTCGTCTGATCCTGCATATGTCTCTCCTCCAATTATCCCCGTGACTTTGCACGGCTCATCTGATAGAACCATTCTATCATAACTTAAGTTCATTTACAACTCTTATTTCAGGAATCGGCCGCGTAAATTTACTGTAGGAATAAGCAGGGTAAAATCTCCCCGATGATGCGGTCAAGAACTGACTGCTATCATACTATACCACAGTTTTTAGTTTTCCGCAACGCCTTCTTCAACGGAAGCCTGGCGTCCGCTCCGCTTCCGCCAGCCTCTCATGTTCAGGCTTTGGTTCCTTCAGGAAGCAAAGGTGTCCCTTGATCTGCCTAGGCGTGACTTTATCTGTGAGCCACCAGGCTTGTCAACCCCGCAGCCGCTTCGCGGTGCGCATAGCGCAGGGTTGACAAACTGGCGGCCACAGATATAATGCAGCCACGCAGATCAAGAGTCACTGTGCGCAGTAGCGCCTGGACCTACGAGGGCAGAGGCGCAGCC
>JHWZ01000022.1 GCA_000687695.1 Lachnospiraceae bacterium P6B14
AGAGCCAGTAGCTGCGTTGACATATTCGATAGGGCGATGACCCTGATGTAGGAGCATGAGCAGCACCCGACTATGGATAAACAGAACGAAGGAATTTAGGACCTGACAGAGGTCAGTGATCCTGGTAGACATGAGAGGTTAGTTACTGTAGGTGAGCGGGGATACAAGGAAGGCCTTCATGACATGAAAACACGACGCTTTCTTCCTTGTACTCAGAATCATCAGAAATAGGCTCAAAGAAGCCGGTTCTTATCCAAAATGACTATACTTTGAGATTATACGGAACAGTTAATGGTTTCACAAGTCCAGTGTTTTAAGGGCGTTTTGTGGAACTTGCACAAAGAAGAATAGAGAGGTATATAGATTGAGTGCTTTTTTCATCCGAGCAGATGGAAACCATCAGATTGGTCTAGGGCATGTGATGCGATGTTTGAGTCTGGCCGATGTTCTTCGCCGGATGGGACACAGCGTGTGTTTTATTGTGGCAGATCAAGAGGTAGTAGATCTGATTACCGGAAGAGGATATGAGGTTTTTGTTTTGGATTCCGATTACCAGAATATGGAAGGGGAATTGTCTAAGTGGAATATCTCGAGTTTTTTCAAAGATGTGGATGAGGATATTTATTTTGTTGTGGATTCGTATTATGTTTCAGAGAAATACTTTGCCGATTTAATAGAACTGAAGGATATCATAAAGGGGACTGGACGAAAACGGATTGTATATTTTGACGATTTGGAAAAGCGCCCATATCCTGTGGATGTATTGGTGAATTATAATGTGTTTGCTAGGTCGCAGGACTATTATGATATGTATAAATCTCGAATACCGCACCTAATACTGGGAATGAAATATGCTCCATTGAGAGAAATGTTCTATGATGTTCCGTTGAGAGAACAAAGATGTGACGTAAAGGATGTGTTGGTTTCTGCGGGAGGAGCTGATCCGGAGCACTTGACGTTTGAAATTGTAGAACGGCTGAGAGAAAGCGTAAAAACTGACATCACGTATCATGTTCTAGTGGGCCGGATGAATCGAGACAATGAACGAATTCATTTTTTGGTCAGGGATGGTTCGAACATATTGATCCACGAGGATGTATCAGATATGCGTGGACTTATTAGTTCTTGTGATATTGCTATATCAGCAGCCGGATCAACATTATATGAGATATGTGCATGCGGGGTGCCGGTTGTGACATATGCGTTGGCCGATAATCAGATCCCTTCTGCGGAGGCTATGGACGAATATGGGGTAGCAGTGAACTGTGGTGATTTAAGAGAGAGTCTTTATGAGGGCGGGATGGATTTGGCAGGATGCTTGCTGGAAGCGGTGGCTGTATTAGGAGAAAATTATGATCAACGAGTGGGGATGGGGCGACGAATGCAGGAGATGATTGACGGAAGAGGCGCTGAAAGACTAGCCTTGGAACTAACAGGGGGGGGAATATGAAATCGATAGCGATTATTACAGCTCGAGGCGGATCTAAAAGGATTCCAGGGAAGAATATTCGTATATTTTGTGGAAAACCGATTATTGCATATGGGATAGAGGCGGCACTTGCAAGCGGTCTATTTGATAAGGTCATGGTCTCTACGGATGACAAGGAAATAGCGGAGGTTTCTATACAATATGGTGCAGAGGTTCCATTTTTCCGAAGTGAGTCAAACAGTGATGACTATGCTGTGATAGCTGACGTGATTGACGAGGTGATTAGACTATACAGTCATCGGGGTGAGATATTTGATATCATCTGCTGCATTTATCCTACAGCGCCGTTTGTTACAGCAGAGAAACTACAAGAAGGATTTCGATATATATGTATGGATAAATATGATTCTGTTATTCCTGTGGTTCAATTCAACTTTCCACCACAAAGGGCTTTTGTAGAAAGAAATGGTTTTATCGAATACCAGTATCCAGATAATGCACTGGTGCGTAGTCAGGACTTGGAACCCATATACCATGATTGTGGGCAGTTTTGTTATGTAAAAACTGCGGCTTTTTTTCGAAACAAAACAATGATTCAGGAAAGAACCAAGGGAATCATAGTTCCGGAAACTGAGGTGCAGGATATTGATGTGATCGAGGATTGGGAGATTGCAGAGATGAAATACTCTCTGATGAAAAAAGGAGTGAAATAATATTGAGGGAATCAGAGAAAAAGTCTGTTTATATCATTGCTGAGATGAGTGCAAATCATGCAGGCAGGTTGGAAAATGCGTTACGAATTGTTCGGGAGGCAGCGGCGGCTGGAGCAGATTGTGTAAAAATACAGACTTATACGGCTGATACGCTCACGATTCCATGTGAAAGGCCGGAGTTCATAATTCATGGAGGGCTGTGGGACGGATATACCTACTATGATTTGTATCGAAAGGCATATACCCCGTGGGAGTGGCAGTCGTCCATAAAAGAAGAGTGTGAGCGTGTTGGAGTGGACTTTTTGTCGACGCCTTTTGATCGGACAGCTGTAGATTTTTTGGAAAAGCTAGGGGTATCGGCATATAAGATCGCGTCCTATGAGTTAATTGATACTCCTCTGATACGATACACGGCAGAATGTGGAAAGCCGATGATTATTTCTTGTGGCATGGGAACGAAGAAGGAGATTCAGGACGCTGTTGATGCGTGTCGAGATGTCGGGAACGATCGGATAATCCTTTTAAAATGTTGTAGTGAGTATCCTGCTGATCCAGAGGATATGAATCTGAGATTGATGTCGACCATGCGGAAAGAATTTGGGGCTGAAGTAGGGTTGTCGGATCATTCGTCGGGTTATGAAGTGCCAGTGCTCGCTGTGGCGGCCGGAGCAACTGTGGTCGAGAAACACGTGATGCTAGATGATGCGGAGGATAACCCGGACAAAGGGTTTTCCATGAAAATGTCGGAATTTGCAGAGATGGTGAAGCATGTGAGACGAGCAGAAACTGTTTTGGGAAGTGGGGAGTATAGACTTTCGGAAAGAGAAGAAAAAGCAAGAAGCGATCGACGATCACTGTATGTGGTCAAGGAAATAAAAAAGGGTGAACGATTTACGGGAGAGAATATTCGATCGATACGTCCTGGTTATGGTTTGAGTCCGAAGGAGTTTGAGAATATAGTTGGACGGACGGCTGCGCGTGATATTGCATATGGAACTCCGTTGGAGTGGGGTATGGTTGAATCGGGGAATTAATAATGACTAAGAATAAAAAATACACAAGTGTAAAGAATTCCTACAGTCATGGTTATAATTCTTATTATGCAGCGAGGGACATACGGTATCTGAATGTAATACGCAATTACATCAATTGAAAGGAAAGACTGGTATATAAGTTTCATAGGTCTCATAAAAGGGGAAAAAGGATAGTGATGATTCTTGCAACATCCGGACAACAATCCTATAACATTCGGACGAAACACTGCATCTTTCATCAAATCTCTTTAGAATGCAGATAACTGCATTTTAAGGGATACGCTATTTGGTGTGAATATTTGACACATTTGGTGGTATAGGGTGTAATAGGGCATCAGAAGAGGTTAGTCTATGGGAACATATCTGAATCCCGGAAATGACGGTTTTAAGCTGATTTCTGGATCTAAGTATATAGATAAGACAGGGATGATTCGTGTGATCAATGATAGTATTGACACGAATCATATGTTAACGTGTGTCAGCAGAGCGAGGCGTTTTGGTAAATCATATGCTGCACAGATGTTGTGTGCGTACTATGATAAAACCTGTGATTCTGCGGATCTCTTTAGCGGGCTTGATATTGCGAAGGATGAATGCTTTGAAACGTATTTGAACAAATATGATGTTATATACCTGGATATGACAAACATCATTGAGAAAGTGGATCCGTCGGGATTAATCGAGTTTATCAAGAAAAGTGTATCCGAAGAGATACTGAGAAGTTATCCGGATGTGACTGAGGGTGGATCGTTTGATGAGACACTTATTCGATGTGTGGAGCATACGGGAAGCAAGTTTATCATGATCATAGATGAGTGGGATGCTCCTATACGTGAGACTCCGGAGATAGAGTCGGATTACCTCAGGTTCTTAAGGATGCTTTTTAAGAGTAGTGGAACCACGGCGAAGATATTTTCGGCAGCTTATATGACGGGTATCCTGCCTATCAAGAAGGACGGATCGCAGTCTGCTATCTCTGATTTCAGGGAATACACGATGATCAAGCCCGGGATATTCGGTGAGTATGTGGGATTTACCGAAGATGAGGTAAAGAGCCTGTGTGAAGCGGAGTCGGTAGATTTTTCATGTATGAAGAGATGGTATGATGGATATCGCCTGAAAGACGGGACATCTGTATATAACCCAAACTCAGTTATGAGAGCTATCGAGAACGAGGATTTCGATTCTTACTGGACGGAGACTTCGGCGGCGGATCGCCTGATGGCTTATATCAGCATGGATTATGAGGGGTTATCGAAGACCATAGCTGAGATGGTCGGGGGTGTCGAGGTGCCGGTTGAGACCAAGGGCTTTGCGAATGATCTGGTTACATTCCGAAATAAGGATGATGTTTTGACTTTGATGATCCATCTGGGGTATTTGGCCTACGATGCTAATTCCGGGTGCGCGTATGTGCCAAATGAGGAGGTTCGTCTTGAATTCGTGCGTGCACTCCAGGATGTGGATCATAGTGAGACGAGGAAGAGGCTGGAAGAGAGCCACAAACTGTTTAAAGACACAATCAATGGAGATGAAAAGGCGGTAGCTGCTTGTATCGAGAAGGTGCATAGGGAGGAGACAGATCCTCTTCACTACAATGATGAACAAGCACTCAGAAGTGTGATAAAGCTGGCATACTACACGTATAAGGACAATTATACAAAGTGGGAGGAACTCCCGGCAGGGGACGGATACGCGGATATCGTTTATTTGCCCAAGCCGAGGTCAAAATATCCGGCTCTGGTTATCGAGTTGAAGTGGAACAAGTCTGCTGAGGGTGCTATAGAAAAGATTCATGATAAGAAGTATCCATCCGCTCTTGAAGGACTGGATTGCGATGTTCTTCTTGTCGGAATTAGCTATGACAAGTCTACGAGAAAGCATGAGTGCAAGATAGAGGCTGTGAACAGAGGGTAGTGATGAAACACAGTATATGGCAAATGGTCTGAAAAGTCCTGCATTTGTGGGACTTTTTTGTTTACGATGTTTTTGTTGGATAAGGGTGAAGGATACAGTTGTCGTCTGCCGATATAGTATTCGAGTTGGTGTGTTCTTGGAGGGGACTATATGGTAGTTTAGCACAATTTAATAAGTATGATACGAAGGGTGTTTTTCTATGAGGATGATGTTATATGAGTGGGATGCCTTCATGCAGACGGATATGGAGGATGTTCTCTGTAGGATGAATATTGATTATAGGGTTTTTTGGTATCCATTTATCCCAAAACTGACGGATGAGGATGCGTATTTTGAAAAGCATTTTTGCGATGCTTTAGTAGCAGGAGAATACGATGCGGTTTTTTCTTTTAATTTCAAATCGGTAGTTTCTAAATGTTGTTTCAAGATGCATATACCATATATATCATGGGTGTTCGACTCGCCTTTTGGGATTACGGAGAGAGAGGATATACTGAGGTATCAAACAAACTATATTTTTCTGTTTGATAGGTATGTATATCGCGAGATGAAGGAGCGAGGAATCGATACGGTTTACCATCAGGCTTTGGCTGTGAATTTGCAGAGGCTGGATGAGATAAAGCTGTCTTCGGCTGAGAGGGATAAGTATGGAGCGGATGTTTCATTTGTTGGAACCCTGTATCCGTCGACATTTGCCGGATTTAGGGCTAGGCTGCCACAGTATGAGCTTGGTCAGGTTGAGAGCGTTATCGAGGCTCAAATGAAGATATACGGTGGGTACTTTCTGGATAGTTTCACCGAGGGAGAAATGTGTGAACGGATACGTCTTTTGCTGGAGGGAGAGTCAGAATACGATAAGTCATTCCATGAAGGATTACAGTCGATCATAGCAAAGGAAGTGACTAGGAGAGAGAGACTGACACTACTGTTCCTTTTATCACAGGATTTCAATGTGGCACTATACTCAAACAAGAGTGAGGATATGCTCTCTAGGGTTGATTTCCGTGGGCTCGTAGACAGTTATGATGAGGTTTACAGAGTGTACAAGGCCAGTAGGATTAACCTGAATATCAGTTTCAAGAGAATAGTTGAGGGGATGCCTCTTCGCGTGATGGATATCATGGGTGCGGGTGGATTTTTGCTCTCGAATTACCAGCAGGAGTTGGTGGAGGAGTTTGAGCCAGGGAGAGACTGCGTTGTGTATGAGAGCATCGAGGATGCGGTTATGAAGGCAAAGTATTATCTTTCTCACGAGGATGAGCGGCGTGAGATCGCGAAAAACGGGCATGAGAGAATGAAGAAGTATACTTTTGAGAAACAGCTTGAAAAGATGTTTAAGGTGGTGTTTGATGATGTTTGATGGAATGAATGATTATACCAGGGGCTATCTGACACAGCTAGTTCAGGTGTGGCAGGTCATCGGTGATCCTACGATCATATATGAGACGCTGACGGATGATGTTGTTGATGAGGCACTACGAGTGTGGGGAGTGCCGAAGGGGCTGGCTGAGGCTCCGTATGAGCGTATGGTGTATGTGGGAGACGAACTGCAGAGGAGATATTCGGATGGTAAGTACTAAGATAGTATACGATTCAGGAGTGCCGGGACAGGGGAGTTTGGCGCGGGATATAAAGAGGGTTCTTTTGGATGCTTCGCGTGAATATGAGGTTACGGAGTGTGGCGTGTCCTCTCCGGCGGAGATGACATCATTTTTGACCGGAACATCACCTGAAAATTGCCAATTGGTGATAAACATAGATCTGACCGGCTATGGTAATGAAACTACGGCTGGAGTTGCATCGATTAACCGACTCCCGATGGATATAGTGAACGTGATCATGGGAACATGTGAGGAATATGATGCGGTGCTAAAAAAAACACAGAGTTACATGAGCCGTTTTGTTTTTATGAGTGAAGGCGAGTATCGGCGAGCTGTAGTAAGGTACCCGCACCTGTGGCATGTGGAGTATATCGGAGATATCGATAGGATAGTAAAGTATATTGATGAAATCGAGATGAGATATTAGTGTATAATTTAAAATGGGTGTTTGAGCCAGATGGCTGGCGTTGACAGATTAGCGAATATATGAGATAATGGGAGCCTAGGGTATGGGCTCCTATTTTGTATCGAAAAGAGGTCGGATTATGAAGACTATTTACACATGTTTTTGTACGGATATTATCCATGAAGGACATATGAACATCCTTCGCGAAGCGGCGAAGTATGGCCGGGTTGTGGTCGGTGTGCTTACGTCGTCCCAGATGATGCTTTATAATCGTTTTCCGACAAAAACGACTGAGGAGCGAGTTGAGATGATCTGTGATATTGATATCGTGGATGAAGTGATCGTACAGAAAGCAATAATGTATGATGATGTAATCGGTGAGATACATCCAGACTACGTAATCCATGGTGATAACTGGAACGGAGAGTGGATGCAGAGAATCCGTCGAAACATCGTTTCATTACTAGAACCATATGGGGGAAAGCTGATTGAGGTTTCCTTTACCAAAAGCCCTGAGATTACGCGTATCGACCGACTGATGGAGCAGAAGCTGGCTATGCCGGAGTTTCGAAGGCATCGCCTGCGTCGTGTGATGGAGCTGACGCCGATTGTTAAGACAATCGAGGTGCATTCTGGTCTGACAGGTTTGATTGCAGAGCGTACTCAGGTAGTCGATGAGAAGTCGATTACGCAGTATGATGCTATGTGGATATCGTCGCTATGTGATTCAACAGCGAAAGGAAAGCCGGATATTGAACTTGTCGACATGACATCACGCTTTCACACCATCGATGAGGTTATGGAGGTAACGACGAAACCAATTATTTTTGATGGCGACACCGGTGGACTGACAGAGCATTTTGTTTACACGGTAAGGACGCTGGAGCGTATGGGAGTGTCCGCTGTGATTATCGAGGATAAGATCGGTCTGAAGAAGAACAGCCTTTATGGTACGGAAGCGGGGCAGACGCAGGCATCAATTGAGGAGTTCTGTGAGAAGCTCCGGGCAGGAAAGAATGCACAGCTGTCGGATGACTTTATGATTATCGCACGAGTGGAGTCTTTGATCCTTGAACAGGGGATGGAGGATGCATTATCCCGTGCGTTTGCGTATCGTGATGCCGGCGCGGATGGTATTATGATCCACAGTCGTCAGAAATCACCAGATGAGATTCTGAAGTTCTGCGATAAGTTTAGGGAGTCTGATAAGGATACGCCGTTAGTTGTTGTCCCGTCGTCTTTTAATACCGTTACGGAGGATGAACTGGTTGCTCATGGAGTGAACATTGTGATATATGCGAACCAGCTCTTGCGTGCTGCTTTCCCCGCGATGCAGAAGGTGGCAAAAAGCATTCTAAAGTATCATCGAGGTGCAGAGGCAGATGATGATCTGATGTCCATTGGAGAGATATTGGGACTGATCGAACAATTGTAGGAAAGGACTTCTTTCAATACGATGACGGATTCATTTTTTGACGATGAGGTAATAGATGGGTTTCTCGTACCAAGTATGATGAAGCGTATGTGGGCGAAGGAACTGAAGTCATATTGCGCCCTAGAGGGAGTGTGTAAAGATAAAGGCGTTGAGGTCGGTGCAATGTGGGGGACACTCCTCGGAGCTATCCGAAACGGTGGTTATATTCCCTGGGACGATGATATTGATGTGGCTATGACCCACGTGGATTATGAAACAGTTGAGAAGGCGTCTAAAGAACATGAGAAAGACGAGAATGAGAAGTGGCCTGAAAACTATTGGATCAGTGACTATACATATGAGGAGAGGGAAAACCTTGTAAGAAGATGGCTGAGTTCTCGCTCTCTTGTTGAAAAGCATGAGCAGTGGAAGGACAGTTTTGGTTTTCCATTCGCAGCGATTATCGATATTTTTCTTTTGGAGTATCTTCCGATGGAATCCGAGAGAAAAGAAAAATACTGGAGCGTGTTAAATAGTGCCGGAAATCTAAAGGAGATAGTAAAGGGCGTAAAGAATCCCTATGCAGATAAAGGAATTGAAAACGAACTAAAAGAATTGAGAAGAATAACAGGGTATCATTTTCAGAAGAACGGAGAGGTGCCTTTATTTGTGCAGATCCTTCAGGCGATGGATCTGTTTTGTTTAAAGTTTGGAAGTGAGAATTGTGATCATCTGGGAATGCCGTCATATTATGACGGGAATAAGGCTATGATCGCTCCAAAATACCTGTATGAGAATTACATAGATGTTGACTTTGAGTATGGTCATATAAGGGTTCCTATAGGGTATGACGGGATTTTGAGAAGGTATTTTGGAAACTATATGCGTCCATACATGGTGTTTGGAGCACATGGATATCCGGCGTATGAGGGGATGAATCACGATGCCAAGGAGTATACCGGTTTTGGATTGGCTGAGTATCAATACGATAGAGATAGTGTCAGAGATGTTTTGGCTCGAAGAATAGATGGAAAAAGCCTGGTTGAAGAACTAAGAGAGACATTACAGATTTTGGTTGAAGCCCAGGATTATATCCTTGAGCAGGTCAAGTCCGGATGCATCGATGAGGAAATATGTGATCTGGCAGGACAGTGTCAGGAACTGGCGATCGGTCTCGGAAATCATACTGAGGACAGAGCGGTAAATCCGGCTGAAACTGTATCTGTATTGGAGAAGTATTGCGAGCATATGTTTCATCTGTATCAGATCTTTTCCGGTGGGGAGGAAATGCCTGAGGATGTCGGATCTGTGATTGATATGGTTAATGAGGCAAAGGTGTTTACGGATGAACTAGACAGATTGATAGAGGAAGTAGAAAAAAAGAAGGAAGTTGTTTTCCTGGTTAAACATGTATCAGATTGGGAGTCTCTTCATACACTTTGGGAATGTGCGAATGCCGATGAAGTATGGTCTGTTGTTGTAATACCGATCCCGTTTTTTTATCGTGATATGGAGATGCAGATCCATAAGGACGAGATGCGTATCGAGCAGGAAGGATATCCTGATGAGGTTAGTTTGACATCATATGATCAGTACGATTTTGAGGGGAGACATCCTGAAAGAATCATTTATCAGTATCCTTATGATGAGTATGCCGGGTTTTCTCCGGTACACCCGTTTTTCTATGCGTCAAATCTACATAAGTACACAGATAGAATGGTGCTGGTTCCGAGTTTCAGGCTGCGTGAAATATCGGATAAGGACGTGCAGGCGAAGTATACTCTTGGCACATTTTTAAAAACTCCGGGTATTGCTTTTGCGGATCAGATAGTGACGCAATCGGAGAGAATGAGAAACGTTTATACAGATATTATAAGCGAGTTTTTCGGTGAAACTGAAAAAGATCGAATTAATGACAGGATTATTCCATATGGATTGCCAATTGATGACTTTACCGAGAGAAAAGAGGCTTGTGCGGAGAGTCAAAAGGCAGATAGATCACGGAAGTGTCTTTTGTATTTTGTAGGAACCAGTATGATGTATGAATATGGTAAGACCGCGATTGAGAAGGCAAAAGAAGTGATAAATCTATTCGAAAAATATCGGGAGCAACTCTGTGTCATATGGTGCGAGGATCCGTATACTGAACAGATTATACCCAATTATTCTGAGTGGTTAAGAGGTGAGTACATAAAGCTGAAAGAGGGGTTTATTTCAAAAGGAGGAATTGTACTTAATCCGCGTAGTGAAGTTTTTGAATATGATGTAGATAAAAAACAGATGGTGATTCTTCCTTCGGATAGTACAATTCGTACGTGGAGAGAGAATGAAAAGATCATCTCGGAGAATGTGGATGGTATGTATGGAGATGGTTGTACACTGATGAATGCATGCAGAGAACGAGGCATCCCGGTAATGATGGAACGACCGATAATATCGACTGGCGAGGTAAATGTAGCAAGGACGTGGAATCCTGCCAATATGGTCGTGTACGAAAGCAATCCCGGTGAAGGGTGGACGCTAGAGGAGTTAATCTATGCTATTCTCCATCACGAACCGATGCGGAAAAAGCCGGAATGCAGTCCGAGAGTGTGGCAGGCTATTTGCAATCCAGAGTGTAAGGAGGGATAATATGATACCTTTAGCTGTACCAAATCTTATTGGTAATGAACAGAAATATCTGGATCAGTGTATAGAAACGACGTTTGTTTCATCTGTCGGAGAGTTTGTAAATAAACTTGAAGAGGTGGTTGCAGATGCTACAGGGAGCAGGTTCGCAGTGGCTACATCTGCCGGGACGACGGGACTTCATGCTGCACTGACAGCGGTCGGGGTGAAGCCGGGGGATCTGGTGATCATTCCATCGTTTACTTTCATTGCGACTGCGAATGCAGTGGCTCACTGTGGTGCGAGTCCATGGATGATGGATGTGTCAGCGAAGGATTTGTGTATGGATCCGGAACTGGTTCAACGCGAACTTGAGAGAAATGCGGAAAGGAGTTCTGATGGTGTTTATCATAAAGAGACCGGCCGACGCGTGGCAGCAATCATGCCGGTGTATTCCCTTGGGAATATCCCTGATATGAAGCTGTTTCGTTCTATCGCTGATTTATATGGATTGCCACTTGTAGTTGATGCCGCATGTGCGATTGGAGCGACTTATCAGGACATGCCGTTTGGACCTTTGGCTGATGTTTCTGTTATTTCTTTCAATGGGAATAAGACCGTGACATGTGGCGGGGGTGGTATGGCTGTTGGTAATGATGAGGAGCTGATGGAGAGGATTAGACATCTGACTACGACGGCCCGTTTGGGCGCGGAGTACAATTTTGATATGGTCGGATTCAATTATCGTATGACGAATCTGCAGGCGGCAGTTGGATGCGCACAGATGGAGAATCTTTCCGGATTTATAGAGAAAAAGAGGGATGTACATAGATACTATGAAGATAATCTGAAAGGATTGGCATGGAAGAATGGAAGATTCGTTAAACTGAAGAGTGATGAATCGGAAGGTGAAAAAAAAGTGAAGCCATTCCCGATGACGGACGGGGGGACGTGCTGGTTTTCCGGTGTTGTTCTTCCGGATGGGTGTGGTATAGATGATGTTCGCAGTGCTGCGGCATTTTTAAAAGAAAACGGTATCGAGGGTAGGACGTTCTGGAAACCGATTCACCTGCAGCCGATGTATCAGGATTGTCCGAGATCGGAGATGCCGGTTGCGGAGAGTATTTGGGGAAGGATTGTTACGCTGCCGTGTAGTACGGGGATTTCCGATGCGGAGCTGGAGACGGTGGTGAAAGTGATGGCTTAAACTAAAGTCTGTAAGCTATTGAAGGGCCTGTAGTTCCTCTGGGGTGTCGACTTCGTAGAGGTCGTCGTTTGCGACAGGGAAGATGGTGAGGTTAAGCTTGTCAAGGTTCTGGTTGACGACGTCATCCCAGAAGAGGTCTTCGGTTCCCGGGGTGTTATATGATTCTATGATAGCATTGGCTAGTACGGTGCTATCTTTTTTATTTATGTAGGAGAGGCCAACCATGTTCCAGGCGTCGGTGCCGACTTTGCCAACTCGGGTGATGCGCCCTTCTGAGTTCACATCGAATACCCAGTCATCTGAGTGGCCTGGAATCATTTTGGCGAAGTAGCCTGATTTTGAAGGTTCTTTGGTAGAAGCCGATAGGATGCTTTGATTCTTGATGAAAAGGTCTGCTTCGCATATGAAACAATCCTCATCACGGAGTTTTTCTACTGCGACGTAGAGTGAGGATAGATTATTCTTTGTCTCGTATTCCGGGTTGTGAATAAGATTGACTGCTTGGTATTTTTCTGTGAGTGGAATAAACTGTTCTGCTTTGTATCCTGTTACGATGTAGATGTCTGTGGCGCCGTAGTTTTCGAGAGCGGTAATGACGGTCTCGATGAGCATCGTGTCGCCGACTCTAAGAAGGGGCTTTGCGGTGGATTCTGTGAGTGGTCGCATGCGTGTGCCCATGCCGGCGGCAAGCAGGATTCCGATAGCCATATTATTCCTCCGTGTATTTTGCGGGTATCTGAACCCTGTTTTCCTTTAGTGCTGCTTCGAATACTTCCCAGAAGCTTTCTATATCGGGGGCATCTATCGCTCCGAGTGCGCACAGACGGAATGAGCCCGTGTTTTCAAGCTTGCCGGGATAGATGGTGAAGCCTCGTTCGTAGCAGTAGTCGTGTACCTTGTCGAAATCCCAGTTTGGATCATCTGGATAGCGAATTGCCGAGACCAAGCTGGACTGGTTTTTCCTATCGAGTAGTTCCTTGAATCCGAGACGGTCAGCTCCTTCGCGAATGGCAGAGATGATATGTTGGTGTCGGGACCATTTTTCTGATTCGCCCTCTGAGAAATACTCATCGAGTGCCTGTCTGGCGGCGTAGATGGTCTGAACCGGTGGTGTGAAGTGCATCTGGCCTGTCTTTTCGAAAAACTCGTACTGTAGATACAGGTTGCAGTAGTAGGAGCGAGTCGGGTAGTCCTTTGATATATTGATCAGATCTTTCCTGCCGATGACATATGACAGGCCGGTCATGCCCTGGATGCCTTTCTGCGCGGATGCCATGCAGAAGTCTATGTTGTCTTTTTCGATATCTATGGGGATCATCGCGTAGGATGATGTAGTGTCAGTGATAAATATCGCATCATGCTTATGTGCGATGCGGCCGATCTCTCTGATTGGGTTAAGGAGCCCTGAACCTGTCTCGTGGTGTGTGGCGTAAACTACGGCTACGTCCGGGTTTTCGTTTAGCGCTTTGTCAAGCTCGTCGAGGCTTGGTGGCTCGTAGAGTGACTGTTTGAAATCTATGTATGGGATATGATAGCCGTCGAGTATTTCGCAGGCACGCTCGGAGTATGCGCCGTTATGGACGACGAGAACCTTTTTTTCTTCGGGAACGAGCGAGTTCAGCGTGATATCCATGCAGATGGTGCCTGAGCCACAGAAGGGAACTGCCGTGTATTTTTTGGGGTCGCCGTGAACGATTTTTACGAGGTCGTCGCGGATTCCTTTCATAAGTGAAGCAAATTCCTCCTCGCGCGGACAGATGTCGGGGACGATCTGGGCGTACTTTACCGTATCGGTCGTCGTAGACGGACCGGGATTAAGAAGGATATTGCGTTTGATCGGCTTGGTCATGTTTGGCTCCTTTCGATGCTTTCTAGCTATGATTATATCAAAGGTTTTGGTCGATTGCAAGGAGATTGACAGCGGGTTATGAATGTGAGATAATACGTGTATGAGAGTTGAGAGTTTTTTTGATATACTTGGAGTGGATTTTTATTCCGGAGTGCCGGACAGTCAGCTGAAGGCGCTCTGTGATTTTTTGATGCAAAAATACGGGACGGATTCTACACATCATGTAATCGCGGCGAATGAGGGTAATGCGACGGCGCTCGCTGCCGGGTATCATCTGGCTACGGGGAAGGTGCCTGTTGTGTATATGCAGAACTCGGGCGAGGGAAACGTGATCAATCCCGTGGCGTCGCTGCTTTCGGATGAGGTGTATGGGATCCCGTGCATCTTTGTGATCGGATGGAGAGGAGAGCCCGGTGTGCATGATGAGCCACAGCATATTTATCAGGGAAAAGTGACTTGCAAGCTGCTCGAGGTGATGGATATCGAGTATCAGATACTGTCGGAGTCGACTACGGAGGATGAGCTGCGTGGATATATGGCGGCTTTTCGCGACAGGCTTGATGCCGGGAAGAGTGTGGCGTTTGTGGTTAGGAAGGACGCGCTGACCTTTGATGAGAAGGTGGAGTACCGAAATGATTATGTGATGACGCGCGAGGAAATCATCGAGCATATCGTGAAGGTGAGTGGTGATGATCCGATCGTTAGTACGACGGGGAAGGCGAGCCGTGAGTTGTTTGAGATCAGGGGACGGATGGCTGGAGATAAAGGTGATGTGGATATACATGGTCATGATTTTCTGATGGTCGGATCGATGGGACATGCCTCATCTATTGCACTTGGAATCGCTCTTCAGAAGCCGGAAAAGCGGATTTGGTGTATCGATGGAGATGGCGCTGCACTGATGCATATGGGTGCGATGGCGGTGATAGGTGATATAAACCCGAAGAATCTGATTCATATTGTGATCAACAACGGTGCACATGAAACGGTGGGAGGTCAGCCGACGGTGCTTGTAGGACGCGATTTGGCGAAAGTTGCCGGTGGTCTGGGTTATGTGAAGTGCTATTGTGCGGAAGATGCTGATGGATTAGATAGGATACTGACAGAAATAAGTGATGGTTCCGTCGGGCCTATTTTTCTAGAGGTGAAGTGTGCAATAGGGGCGAGAGCGGATCTCGGGCGCCCGACGATGAGCGCGAGGGAGAATAAGGAAGCGTTTATGAGAGGTATCGAGTGATGGAGGTTATACATGATGGAAGAACTGGCATGTAATGGTGGGCAACCAGTCCGTGAATCAAAGATTTTTTATGGAAGACAGTGGATTGATGAATCAGATGTTGAAGTCGTGTCAAAGACATTGTTGAGCGATTTGATCACATGTGGACCACGTGTTTCAGAATTGGAAATGAAATTGGCTGAGTATACTCGGTCAAAGCATGCTGTTGCTGTTTCGAATGGAACTGCAGCACTTCACTGCGCATGTTTAGCAGCGGGAATTCAGGAGGGGGACGAAGTTATAACAACTCCTTTGACTTTTGCTGCATCGGCAAACTGTGTAAGGTATTGTGGTGGAACGGTTGTATTTGCTGATATTAATCAGGAAACGTATAATATAGATCCGGATAGTATAGAGAAGCTTGTTACGGATAAGACAAAAGCGGTTATAGCGGTTGACTTTACCGGACAATCAGTGGAGTACAAACGAATTCGCGATATATGTGATAAGCATGGACTCATTTTTATCGAGGATGCGGCCCATGCAATAGGAACCAGATATGATGGGAAGCCTGTAGGATCTCTTGCGGATATGACGTGTTTTTCGTTCCATCCGGTGAAGACTATTACATCAGGCGAAGGTGGTGCTATTACTACAAATGATGATGAGCTTCATCGCAAGCTTGCTTTGGCGCATACACACTGGATGGTTCATGACGAGGCTGATATGGAGGAGGTCCATGAAGGGCCGTGGTATTATGAACAGACTGGGCTCGGTTATAACTATCGTATGACGGATTTTCAGGCAGCATTGCTTCTGAATCAGTTAGGAAAGCTAGAGAAGTTTAAGAAGCGTCGTCAGGAAATCGTAAAGAGGTATGATGAGGCGTTCAAGGATGTGCCCGGGATTATTCTTCAAAAAGAGATTCCTGAGTCGGATACATGTAGACATCTGTATATAATTCGTCTTGACCTAGATAAGCTTAAATGTACACGCAGAGAATTCTTTGATGCAATGAGTGCGGAGGGTGTGCAGCCACAAATTCATTATGTGCCGGTGTACTGGTTTCCGTATTATCAGCGATTGGGGTATAAGAAGGGTTTATGTACTTGCGCGGAAGAGGTTTACAAGGGGATTATGAGTATCCCACTGTATCCACGCATGACGGATCAGGATGTGGATGATGTGATTTGTGCGGTTAAGAAGATAGCGGAGTATTATGCTAAATTAGGGTGAGGAGAGAAAAGAAATGAATTGGGCAGGAATAATAGCGGTTTGTATTGCCTCGGCTGGGGGAATTGGAGGAATTGTTGTTGCTGTGATTAGGTTATCGAGTGATATAATTGCAAATCGTCTTTCGCAAAAGTATCAATTGATACTTAATAAGGAATTAGAGGAGCATTCCTGTAATTCATTAAAAAGTGCCAATTGAAAAAAATGAGACCTTACGATATGATTAAGGTATATCTTGACGGATTAAACCAATAATCAGATCGGAGGCCTCATATGAAGAATTATACACAAAACGAAAAGATTTTGCAAGTATCAGAGTCAACTCTCGTTATCGGAGTCGATATCGGAAGCCGGACGCATTATGCCAGAGCTTTTGATTACCGAGGGATAGAGCTTTCAACAAAAGTATTCGTTTTCGACAACGATATAG
>JHWZ01000023.1 GCA_000687695.1 Lachnospiraceae bacterium P6B14
CTTGGATGCCAGCCTTGTATCCACGACTTCCCATTCCCGGGCCCTTCTTGTACTGTTTCGAAACGCATTGTTGATCGATGTCAGTGTGTCTCCGGCGTACTTTAGGGCTATTTCCATAAATTCATCACGGACGCCTTTCACAAACTCCGCAAACTCGAGAGGGAATTTCATAAAAGATTCTGTGATTTTTTCCAAATTGGGTATTCCATTTTTCTCAAAATACTGTATACTGTTAGACATAGGGTAGTTCTCCTTTCGGTTTTTTCTAGCAATCAAACCTTATCATAGGGGACTACCCTTTTTCAATACCCTTTTTTCTAAATCCTACTAAAATTTTACGCTAGCTATCACGCTGATTTTTGAAAACAATCGATCCCTTTAAAAGCCTTGCTAAAGCAAGGCTTTTGTAGTATAATTCTACGTAAGATGATTGCGAATTGGCACTTAAAGGAGAATTTTTTTAATGAAAAAAACAATTACTATCATAGTTGACATCCTGATGTTTGCGTTCCTTCTTGTGCAGATGTTATATGTATTTATGGGTAATGTTGCTCACGAGTTTTTGGGAATAGGATTTTTCGTATGCCTGATAATACATATGATACTTAAGAGGCACTGGCTTCCGGGGTTATTGAAGTCAAAGGGAAAGAAACTGCCGGCATCCTTATGGTTTTTTAATGTCGTTACTATTCTGCTTGTTTTATCGATAATAGTTTTGATGCTTAGTGCTATGGATGTATCCAGGATTCTGCTTCCGGATGTGCACTTTTTGGGAAGTCCCGATTTCCACAGATACATGGCAACAGCGGTTTTGACACTGGGTATACTGCATGGCGGTCTGGCGATGCGCAGGAGATCTAAGAATAAAAAGCGGTTTACTGTTATCCTGATTATACTTACTGTATTGGGAGCGGCGATCGGACTGTTTTTACCGCCGTATCTGAACAGACATTTTAAAACAGTAGAGATAGAAAAGACTTCATCAGATACAAAGGATACTTCCGGGGTTGAAAGCTTTTCTGAAAAGCCGTTGGTAGTTTATTTCACCAGACTTGGCAACACTGATTTTGACGAGGATGTGGATGCCGTGTCGGGAGCCTCGCTTCTTAAGATGAATGGACAACTGATGGGAAGTAACGAGTTAATAGCGTCCATGGTTAAAGATGCAATTGACTGTGATGTAGTGCCCATCACTCTGACCGGTGAGAAGTATCCATCGTCTTATAACGATACTGTTTCTGTTGCAACTACGGAGAAAAATGACCAGGCGAGGCCGGCGATAGAGCCGATTGATGTATCCGGGACCAACAGGATCATACTTATCTATCCGATCTGGTGGGGGACTATACCGATGCCCGTGGCAACGTTTTTTGAGAGTGCTGATTTTTCCGGTAAAACTATCGATCTGATCACTACACATGGAGGTAGTGGATTCGCATCAAGTGCGAGTGATATACGTAAGATCTGTCCCGGAGCGGATGTGAGAGAGGGAATCAGTATATATTGTGAGGATATCCCGGACGCGCAGAAACAGGTCGAGGAATACCTAAACTTGATCCGTTGAGTCAAAACCGACAGACTATCATTTTTGAAGATCGCAAGACCTATGCTTAGTGCCGGTCAGATTACATCACGGATCTGAAATAGTCGTCGATCTCCGTCACCCATTTGTTCGGAGGCATACTCTTTAAGAGGTATTTTTCGGGTTTAAGCTCAAGTACTTTCATCACGCTTTCCTTGTCATCCTTTGCAGTCAGCATGATCACGGGAGTATCCTTGGTCGCGGGTTCGGAACGGATCATCTCCAGAACCTGAGCTCCGTCAACGACAGGCATTTCATAATCCAAGAGTATCAGATCGACCTTGTTCTTGACGAGGAGAGTGATGGCATTCATACCGGAGTTTGCCATGTAAACCTTGTATTTTTCGGAGAGGAGATTTTTGATCATTCGAACCATGGTCGGATCATCATCAACTATCAGGATCGATTTTTCTATGGTGCCTACCTCGTCGATCAGAATGATATGATTCAGTTCTTTTACAAGGTCGGTATTGTTAACCGGTCTTTCAAAAGAGCGTTTGATAAGCGTATCGGGGATGACTTTCCGGACCTCTTTCAAGTCTTCGGGATTTCCTATCAGATAGAAAAATGCTCCTCTTCCGCCAACAGTATCTTTGCAGTAAGTGAGGACCTTCTGCAGCTCTTCGTTTAGCTCCTCGACATAAAGTATCCAGATATCCGGAGTTTCCTTAAGCCTGTAGATCTCGTCGATGTCGGGTGGTACACAGAGCACTTCGTAGTCCTCTTTTTCCAGAGCTGTCACGGTCGCATGTACCATGAACCCCTTTTCATTTCCGATAAGCATTAGTTTCTTTTCCATCACAATACCTCCATTAATCCGTCATGATCAAGCTTCATTATCATGTCACTTATTTTTTCGTATCTGGCTTTTTCTTCGTCGGGAATCCGATATCCCTTAAGCATCTCAAGTATCGAATCCGCACTGTCAAAATCAAAAGCATCAACGTATTCTTTTATCCCTGCATATGCGTCTGACAGGGCAGCAGAGTCGATCTCGGGGAGATCATCATCAGACCCGTTGATCTCTGAAATGAGTGCTTTGAGTTTATCCGAGAAGGATCTGTAATCGGATAAAAGCTTTGGAGTAAGCTCTGATATCTCAGCCAGGTTTTCATCGTCACCGCATTTTTCCAAATACGCTGCCTGACCGGAGATATCCATGGCCCCGATAAGTCTTGCGGAACTTTTCAAAGCATGAACCTTTACAGTGTAATTTTTAATATCGTTTTCGCGGAGATATCTTTCTATCTCATCAGGACCGGTCTTTGATGCTGCATAAAAATCATTTATCGCTTCCGAAAGGATGCTTTCTTTCATACAATTTGAGATTGCGTCATCGTAGCTGATCTCATCAAATTGAGAATACTTTTTCAGCATCTCATCATGAGGAGTCTTATCCGTCTGTTCCAAGATGTCCTCGGAAACATCTACGTAGTCATCATCATCCTGATGGATCACAAGCTCATCCGGCAAAAGAGATGCGATCGTGTTTTCAAGCTTGATACTGTCTATCGGCTTGGTGAGATAATCATCAAAGCCCGCTTTTATAAATCGTTCTCTGGCTCCCGATATGGCATTTGCGGTAAGAGCTACGATCGGGACTCCCTTAATCTGATCAGGTATGTTTTTCTTCATGTATTGAAGAGTTTCTATACCGTCCATACCCGGCATGCGCTGGTCTAAAAATATCATGTCGAAGTGATCGCGCTTAACCTTATCGATTGCTTCCTGACCGCTTAGTGCCGTTGTGATGTTGATACGTGTCGGAGTAAGCAGACCCTGGATCACAGTAAGGTTCATTTTTGTATCATCGACTACGAGCAGTTTTGCATCCGGTGCCTGGAAAGTAGTCCGGTATTCTTTAGTTGACTCGAGAGATCGCTCATACATTTCCGCAAAATCTCCCATCGGTTCCCAGGAGATGACTTCCTGAACAACTGAGAAGGAGAAGGTGGAGCCCTCGCCGTATGTGCTCTCGACCGAAAGAGATGAATCCATCATGTCCAAAAGGTTTTTGACGATGCTCATACCCAGGCCTGTACCCTCTATGGTTCGGTTTTTGTTTTCCTCGATCCTCTCAAACGGAGTAAAGAGAGAGGAGAGGTCCTCTTTTTTGATTCCGATACCTGTATCAGCCACACTTATGTTCAGCAGGATATGCTTATCATCTTTTTTATCATAGGAAACGCTTAGTTTTACTAAGCCCTTTTGTGTGTACTTGACGGCGTTGTTCAGTATATTCAGGATGCACTGTTTTACGCGGATCTCAT
This sequence comes from Lachnospiraceae bacterium P6B14, assembly GCA_000687695.1. Classification (GTDB taxonomy): domain Bacteria; phylum Bacillota; class Clostridia; order Lachnospirales; family Lachnospiraceae; genus Eubacterium_F. The sequence goes on from JHWZ01000023.1 coordinate 3,853, forward strand.
CACCGATCAAAAGGTGAGGTATCGTCTCATCGACGTCGATTTCAAATTTGAGATTTTTCTCCTCGGCTTTTATGCTTATCATGTTTACGAGATCATTAAGCGCTGAACTCATTTCATATTCGACTGGGATGATCTCAAGCTTTCCGGCCTCGATCCTCGAAAAGTCCAAAAGATCATTTATAAGACTGACCAAAGTTCTGCCCGATATCATGATATCATTTGCGTATTTGCGAATAGTCGGATCCTTTGATTCGCGAAGGATCATTTCGTCCATACCTAACACTGCATTTATAGGTGTGCGTATCTCATGAGATACATTTGAAAGGAAGTTTGATTTGGCTTCGCTCGCTTTTTGAGCAACCCGCAAATCCTCTCTGAGCTTCTGCTCCTCCTGCAGTCGTTCAATGTAATCTATGACTTCATCAACGGTCGTAGCGAGGCTTTCATGCAGCACCTGGACTTCGTCCTTTGTTTTTAAGGTGCGGCTTGTGATCTGAGAAGCCGCTGATTTTCTTTGCTCGAGAGAATCAGTTGCAAACTCACTCATTGCTAAGGACATACCTGCGATCGGAGCTATCATCCTACGCTCAAGCAGATAGTGCAGTAGCATGACTATAGGCATTACAATATTAAAAAGAAAGAGAATAAGCTTAATATCGAAAGCAAGGCCCTCAGCGTTCAGAACAAAGATCTCGGTTGTTCCGTCTTCATCGCTGTTAAACGCACCAAGTCTGGTCCTGCTCATATACCAGTCGACTCTTTCTTTGATGTGCTCTTCCAGTTTTTTTCTGTCTTCCTCGGACGGACCCGCAGCTGATCTTGAAACAGGAGCAGGAACATCTTTGGTACCGTCTATTGATTTTTCCGTGGAAGAGTTTGCCGAGGTTGAATCCGGCCTTCTTGCAGGCTTAAACATAACTGCACCGCCACTGACTCCGGGCCCCTGAGTTTCCACGACTTCCCCGAGACCGGGTATAAGGGAGTTTGTTACCAAAGCGGAAAAAAAACCAAGCACGAGAGCTTCGATGGCCAGTATCTGTATGATCTGTTTTCCCAAAGAACGTTTGGGCGCACGTTTAAGGTACTCATTGTACTCGTTATTTTTAATATGATTTTTGAATCGTCCGACAGGATAAATCCTGGTGCGTGATTCCGGAAGAAAGTTGAACTGAAGGTAAAGGATCACATATGCAATGATTATCTGGATAAGTATATCTGCCATACCATGAAAATCGACGTTAGAAAATACATTTGAAAAGGTTCCTTCAGCCACGAGATGGTTGACGAAGAAGAATACGGCATTAAGGATGCAGCCTGAAATCAAGCCGCTTATAAGGGTCTTTGTAAGTGTTTTTAAAAACCCGTGATTGATACAAAACTCCAATATAATGATCATTACCAGGTGAAAGGTAAGCATGAATGCATCACCCGGAGACATGATGATGATCGGTATCAGGATCAAAGTGTAGGAGATCATGGCGCTCCTGATACCGTAGAGACCCTCGACAAAGATCAACGGGAAAGTATAAGCAATGGCAAGACCGAGTGTTGATAACAAACCACCGAAGTTCTGACTCCAGCCGAAATGCATGTACGTAAACAAAAGAAAGGCTGAAAGCACAATGCATATTGCTTGAATCAGGTATGCGGATTTACTTCTTTTGTAAATATTATTGGGCATATCGCATCCTCCGTAAGTGAAACAGGGTAGTTCTCCTTTGGTGGTAAATATAAAAGAATTATACATCATTCAAATGAGTATTTCAAGTGAAACTCGCCTGTCGGCATCGGGGACTAGGAAACTCCTTCGGAGTTTCCTTAACCCACGGTGTTCGAGTCCCTCGTTGTCTCGTGACATATAGAAAAAAGGCCAGACGTATGTGTCTGACCTTTTTCTATATGTGAGGCATCGGGGACTCGAACCCCGGACAACTTGATTAAAAGTCAAGTGCTCTACCACCTGAGCTAATGCCCCATCATCGCAATTTCTTCGCGACTTGTCAATTTTACCAAAAAACCGCTGTTATGTCAAGGATTATTTGCATTAAAAATCAATATCAAGAGTAAGTCTCCATGTATATGAAGGCTCCATGGCTTCGAGCTCCCCGCATATCTCTTTAAATACCTTGTCACGGTCTTCAAGCGCATAATCCAGAACTATATCGAGAGATACCTGCTTTTTTTCCTCATCCACGTGGAAACCGTGCATCTGGATCACGCCATCATGCTGCATGATCTGGTGTGTCACCTTGGAACGAAATGCAATTATCTTGTCATCTGACGTGGCAACAGAGTAAATACCAACGGCGGCCATGATGATCCCGTGCTTTTCAAACACACGGTCGGCAATCCTGCGTTCCATCTCATCAATCTCGCACACAGTCATAGTGTCAGGTATCTCGACGTGGGCCGAGGCCACATATCGATCAGGTCCATAGCTGTGAAGGATCAGATCATAAGCGCCCTGCACCTGTGGTTCCTCGCAAATGGTAGTGCGAATCGCCTTTAGTGTATCTCTATCCACACGTTTTCCGAGAATCTCATCGAGTGTCTCCATCAGCATCTCGAGCCCGGCCTTGATGATAACGATCGCGATTATCACGCCGACATAAGCTTCCAGACTTATACCCCATACTATAAAAACGATCGCACTCGCAAGAACAGACAGCGAAAGGATCGCGTCAAAAAGAGCGTCTGAACCGGATGCTACGAGCGAGCCGGAGTTTACCTCGTGGCCTTTTTTCTTTACATACAGACCCAAAACAAGCTTAACGATAACAGCGGATGAAATGATTATCAGTCCGGTTGTTGTGTATTCCGGAACCTCAGGATTGATTATCCCCCGCACGGATTCAACACCCGCCGTGATACCAGCATACAAAACCAACGCCGCTACTACCATGGCGCTCAGATACTCGATGCGTCCGTATCCAAAGGGGTGTTTCTTGTCCGGCTTTTTCGATGCGAGCTTTGTTCCGATGATCGTGATCAATGAAGCCAACGCGTCGCTGAGATTGTTTACCGCATCTGATACGATCGCGATCGAGTTGGAAAGCAGGCCGATAGTTGCTTTAAACCCTACGAGGATAACATTCGCAAGGATTCCGATCACACTTGTGCGTACTATGACTTTATCTCTGTCTTTCATCTTATTCGTTTCCCTTCGATATAAAACTAATATATCTTTTCTATATCTCCCTCTATTCCATACCTCTGCTTAAAAATATACAGATCCTCTGCTCCGCGGATAAGCATATCTTCGCGGAAATGATTGGATGAAAGGTTAACAAATCCTGCGGTCTGTTCACCGTTGCAGATGCTGGCTTTGATAACAGGTTTTTCTACCGCCGGATCATATGTAAGCACAGACTGTTTCTTTCTACCGAACATAGGCTTCTCCGTATCGTTTATTCAAATCTGTATCCTACACCCCAAACTGTTACGATGTGCTCGGGTTTTTTCGGATCCTTTTCAATCTTTTTTCTGAGACCGTTTATGTGTACGTTCAGAGTCTGTGGCTCTGATTCACTGTCGCTTCCCCAGATGGTGTTAAAAAGGTATTCCTTTTTCATCGTGGTACCTTTATTCTCGATCAACAGCTTCAGCAATTCAAATTCCTTTACGGTAACCGGGATGTCTTTATCCTTCAGCGTGAGAGTTTGTTTTGCAGTATTCAGTACAAGGTCGCCCTCCTTCATTTCCTCGACCTCATACTTGCGGCGGAATATACCTTTTATTTTTGCCAAAAGAATATCTATATCATATGGCTTTTCTATGTAGTCATCTGCTCCGAGCTCGAGTCCCGTGAGCTGATCCGATTTGTCGGTTCTGGCACTGGCTATGAGTATGGGCGTATTTGCCTTCTCGCGGATTTTTGAGCAAACGGAAAAGCCGTCGATCCCGGGCAGGTTAATATCGAGTACTACGAGCTTCGCCCCATACATCTCAAATATCTTCAGAGCCTTTTCTCCGCTCTCGGCTATGCTGACCATATAGCCCTCACGTTCAAGAAAGTCATTTAGAAGCGTGGCTATTTCCTTATGGTCCTCTACTATCAGGATGTCAAGCATTTGATCTCTCCTTTGCCATAATAGACTTCTTAATTCACATTTATCATCACATACTCCGACTTCGTTCCCGTCTTGAACTTGATCGCCCAGTCCGAAATCCCTGAAGTCACGATAAAGTCCGTATCGTGCAGTCTTTCATACCCGTAAACTGCATCGTTTATTCCGAACCACTCGCCGAAATACGTCACCGGGAACAGCTGCCCGCCGTGTGTATGTCCCGATACGACGAGATCCGCTTTTGTCTCCGCCTCCGCATCATAATCGTTCGGCTCGTGATCCATCACTATAATATACTTGTCATCATCCACGCCCTCGAGAAGCCCGGAAAGAGGCTTTCTGTCTCGGTCTACTGACTTATCCTTGCGACCGACTATGCATATGTTATCGACCGTCTCCACATCGTCGATCATCACGTGCACGCCATTTTTCTTTAATTCATTCTCAAGATCCTCCGCCGAGAATCCGCGGTGTTCTGACCCATAGTAACCCTTGTCGTGATTTCCGTAGGCAAACCACACACCGTATTTTGGCTTCATCCGCCCGAGCGCCGCGCAAGATTCGATCATGTTTTCACGAGTCGTATCGTCATCCACGTAATCCCCCGGGATCAGCACGATATCGGGGTTCTGCTCCATGATGGTCTCCATATGCTTAGAAAAGCCCTCACCGCCGAAGGTCGTCCCCACGTGCGAGTCCGCAAACACAGCAACCTTCAACCCGCTGATCTGCTTATCCGTCGTGAGGCTATAGTCGGTCTGCCATACATTATAACATAAAAATGCCCCGACACTCAGGTATGCTATCGACCCGATTATCGCGGTCCAACCCTGCCAGTAGATCTTGAACTCTTTTTTTCGTATCCGCTTTATGATGCGCGTAATCAGTCCGCAGAGCATAAAGATAAATACGAAGTGCAGCATTATTATCACTGCGTTTACGGCGTCGATGATCATTCCGACGATTACTACGCACGCTGTCACAATAAGCGCGGAAATAAGTCTCCTGAGCCAGTTCTTTCCTTTAGACAACCTCTGCACCAGTCCGAATCTTCCAACTGCCATCGACAGATAGAGGACTCCCAAACCAAATGCGATGCCTACTGCCGTTAATATAATTAACCAAATACTCACTTATCTATAGTTCCCCTCAATACTACTTTTCCAGCCTCTTTAAATGCATGATGCCGCCTGTCTACATACTCTATAACTCAATACCGTTCTTCTTGCAGAGCTCTCTCGCCGACTCCACCGAATCAACACCCGTTGCATTCTTGATCGGAGCGAACTCATTCTCCCTGATAACCTCATACGGAAGACACGTATCAAGCTGATGTATCATATCGAGCACCAACTGCTCGAACTTGTAACCGTTCGGCTCGGCCGGCTTCACAGTATTTCCGTTATTATCTACGTACTGAATCTTTTTCTCAACCACGTGGAGCGGCATCCTGTCATCAGTAACCGCCTTTAACTCAGGCACATGGAAAAGATAATTCAGGATCACTCCGTAGTTGTAAGCGGGATCACCATTCTCATCCTTCGCATCCATCATTTCCTGAGAAAGCTCATAATACTCAACTATGGATGGCTTGCCGTCCTCGAGACACATCACTCCGACCTTCTCATTTGGCGCTGCTTTCTTAACCACCTTCGCTCCGACCGATACATGCGATATCACGGTCGCACCGACAAAGCACGGATCGCAGATGCGCTGAAGAACGTTATCCACGCCAAAAATATTTATCCACTCGATGCCCTCATCTTCCAAAATCTTATCAAGCCCCGCACGTACCATCGAAGAATACCAACCCGCATTTCCGTTCGGAGATGTGGATATACGTCCCTTTTCTTCCATATAGAACTTACCTTCGTAGTCACATGCCGGAGCCATATCCTGCTTGAAAAATACCACGCAGTCTTCCTTATATCCGAAGTAGTTTTTCTCTTTTAAAAATGCCACGGAGGCTTCGTGATTTTTCTCACTTGTCATGATAAAAAGCCTGATCCAGGTGCCGGTCTCATTTACCACATCAAGGAGGTTTTCGATCAGTCTCTGGAAGATAAATACTTCTTTAGTAAGACCTATATCATACATTCCTTTTGGATTATCAGAGCCGAGTCTCGTACCCATGCCGCCTGCTAAAAGAAGCGCGGCAGTTTTCCCCTGTTGTATTGCCTTTACTCCGGCATCATGAAACTCCTTTTCGCGACGAATTATTTCATCCCTCTGCATGGCTGCGAGGGGTGCAAACTGCCCTCTCTCGTCGCCTCGTTTAGCATCATCAAGATGTGACAGAACAGAAAAATCCGTCTCTTCTATCTGCTTTAAAAGCGCTTTTTGAGCCTCTCCATCCAGCTCATCATAATACTTAAGGACATGTTCCTGTCCGTATTTTTTCAGCTTTTCCTTTGCACCTGATATATCCATATTATTTGCCCTTTCCTGATAGAGTTGATTACACTATTTTGAAGGTAAGTTTATTGGTCTTTTTAACTTTACTTTTACCCTTAATTATTACTGTTGCAGTACCTTTTTTCTTGTTGTTTTTATATGTTATTTTATAATACTTTTTCTTCAGTCCCGGGATAGCATCAACAGGTTTTATCTTTTTCCCCGTGTAGGGATACTCTTTCTCAAGAGCAACATAATAAGCCCTTATATCATCGGAGAAAGTAATCGTCGAATCCTTATCCGTATGGAATGCACCTTTTTGGGCGCTCGAAAGGGTGTTCTTTTTGTAGGTGGCCGTTGCATTGTTCGTGTAGATAGCGTACTTTTTGCTGTTTTTGATCTTGTTTTTTGTAACGACCGCTTCTGAATCAGTTCCTACATAAATACCATTTGCAAGCTGACCATCCAGAGTGTTTGCCGTAATGGTAAATGATGAATCCAAAAGCTCTATTCCATTAGATGTGTTCAGTGGCTTTTTTATAAGTCCGGTAAATGTACGGTTTTTAACTGTATTATTTTTTATCGTACCATCTGATAAATACGCAAAAACAAACTCGTTGAATCCATTTACCGTGTTATTCTCTACATTCAGATTTGTGAAGTTCATAGCATCTATACATACATTTGTAATGTCGGTAAAAGTATTGTTGTTGATATTGATGCCGTCAAGATAAGTATCAGGTGAGTAACCATGCGCTCCGATCCCGCACATATAATTTGATATGGAGCATCCGGTGATGGTTATGTTTTGGCTCGGGGTATAGTCACCGGGTTTCATCGCAGGAGCACTTGATGAAGAACAATAGTCGAGCTGTATCGCTTCTTTTTTCGGTGTATATGCTGTTCCGACATCAGGTACTATAAAGTTCTCAAGCTTGACATTTTTGATAGTGGAAGAATCAATACCCGCGAACTCAATGAGGTGCTCTCCACATGTGTTCATAACCTTCGTGTCCGATATGGTTATGTTTTTACCATGTCCGAAATAGAGCAGGTCTGACGTTGCACTACCGTCCGCGTTTCCGTCCCATACTCCACCGCTCATGGTAAAGTTTTCTATCTGGCCATATCCTCCTATTTCCTCGAAGGTGTGGCTTTTTAACATGACCTTACTACCGGCGGTTGCGGCTCGTTTGATAATGGTGTTTTCAGCCAGCGTGAGTGTCGTGTTTGAATACGCCGGTAACGAACCCTCTATATCATACGTTCCTTCGGGAATGGTGATGCTCAAAGTATCTCCCGGAAGCATGTACTGTCCCTGTGTCAGGGCTTTTTTGATGGGGGTAAGATCGCTCTGTCCGTCATCCGGCACGGCACCCATGTCTGTTATTACATTTATTTTATTCTTATAGCAATGTATGTTAAAGCTTTGGCTGATCTCAGGGTTTGTGAGGGAGCTGATGGTGATGGTTGTGTCTCCCATTCCTTTGACCGTGACTACTCCCTTCGCTGAAACCGTAGCTACATTAGTATTGCTGCTTACGTAGTTTATGGTTTTGTCAGAGGCTGTATCCGGCTTTACCGTTACAGTCAGTGTCATCTTGTCACCGACCCACAGCTCATAAGTTTCAGAAACCTTAAGATCGGTCTTATTTGACACAACCTTGTCGGCATAGATACTCTTTAATGTATACTGGGTTGATATGCCGGTAACGGGCACAACAGGCGTCGGAATCGGCGTGGGAGACGGTGACTCCGTGACCACCGGTGTTTCCGTGGGCGTCGGTACCGGCGTGGATTCCGCCGCCGGTGTGGCTTCTATTATAGGTGTAGACGTAAGCTCCGGCGCCGCGGTAGAAGTAGTCTCATCCGCCAACGCAATACTGCCACTGTTTATCACTGACTGACCCACCATACTCAAAAAAAGAACGGCGATCATCAGCGCAGATATCTGTTTTTTCCTTTTCATATGTGTGAACCTCCACCCTAAAATAACATCAATTCATATGATATTATAATTCTTTGTCAACAGAGTGACAATTCGCTTTTAATAATTAAAAAAGCCAGCGCTTCTGCACTGGCTTTTTTATGCCTCGAGCCGGAATCGAACCAGCGACACAAGGATTTTCAGTCCTCTGCTCTACCAACTGAGCTATCGAGGCAAAATTGCGGGGGCAGGATTTGAACCTACGACCTTCGGGTTATGAGCCCGACGAGCTGCCTGACTGCTCTACCCCGCGACAGAATGTCTCGGCTTCGCCGAGCCATGCCGCTTTCCTGCGGAAAGCACAATGGGCGGAGAAGGATTCGAACCTTCGAAAGCGTAGCTAACAGATTTACAGTCTGCCCCCTTTGGCCACTCGGGAATCCGCCCAAAACATATTAAAATGTTTAAAAGCCGACGATCGGACTCGAACCGATAACCTGCTGATTACAAATCAGCTGCTCTGCCAATTGAGCCACGTCGGCTTAGTCGAGCAGCTATACAGCTGCTCATGCTATAATGGAGCCTATAGGGCTCGAACCTATGACCCTCTGCTTGTAAGGCAGATGCTCTCCCAGCTGAGCTAAGACTCCAAAAACACATTGTGTTTTTTTTGAACTAGTAGTGAGCGATGTACGGAGAAACACATTGTGTGACGAGCTCGCTCGTCTAAACATATGTGTTTCGAAGGACACCCGAGCGTTAGCGCGGGATGGCGATGCGAAGCATCGACATACACGCTCACGTCGTTACTAATTCGAAACGACCCGGATGGGAGTCGAACCCACGACCTCCGCCGTGACAGGGCGGCGCTCTAACCAACTGAGCCACCGGGCCAAGGAAATACGTATTTTGGAAACGCATTCCTTCAAAACTACATATTACAAATCCAAGAAAACAACCAATTAGGTCAAGCCTTCGATCGATTAGTATCCGTCAGCTGCATACATTACTGTACTTCCACCTCGGACCTATCTACCTCATCGTCTTTAAGGGATCTTATTGGCTTAAAGCCAGGGATATCTCATCTTGAGGGGGGCTTCACGCTTAGATGCCTTCAGCGTTTATCCCGTCCCGACTTGGCTACCCGGCGATGCTCTTGGCAGAACAACCGGTACACCAGAGGTCAGTCCACCCCGGTCCTCTCGTACTAAGGGCAGCTCCTCTCAAATATCCTACGCCCGCGCCGGATAGGGACCGAACTGTCTCACGACGTTCTGAACCCAGCTCGCGTACCGCTTTAATGGGCGAACAGCCCAACCCTTGGGACCTACTACAGCCCCAGGATGCGATGAGCCGACATCGAGGTGCCAAACCACTCCGTCGATGTGAACTCTTGGGAGTGATAAGCCTGTTATCCCCAGGGTAGCTTTTATCCGTTGAGCGATGGCAATCCCACGTTATACCACCGGATCACTAAGTCCTACTTTCGTACCTGCTCGAGCCGTCGCTCTCGCAGTCAAGCTCCCTTCTGCCTTTGCACTCTTCGAATGGTTTCCGACCATTCTGAGGGAACCTTTGAGCGCCTCCGATACCCTTTCGGAGGCGACCGCCCCAGTCAAACTCCCCACCTGACATTGTCCCCCCACCGGATAACGGTGGATGGTTAGAAACCCAATACGGCAAGGGTGGTATCCCAACAGCGACTCCTCCGAGACTGGCGTCCCGGGATCATAGTCTCCCACCTATCCTGTACATGCCGCACCGAATCCCAGTATCAAGCTGGAGTAAAGCTCCATGGGGTCTTTCCGTCCTGGCGCGGGTAACCAGCATCTTCACTGGTACTTCAATTTCACCGGGTGCATTGTCGAGACAGCGTCCAAATCATTACGCCTTTCGTGCGGGTCGGAACTTACCCGACAAGGAATTTCGCTACCTTAGGACCGTTATAGTTACGGCCGCCGTTTACTGGGGCTTAAGTTCGCACCTTCGAGGCAAGCTCTAAGCACTCCCCTTAACCTTCCAGCACCGGGCAGGCGTCAGCCCATATACTTCACCTTCCGGTTTCGCATAGACCTGTGTTTTTGCTAAACAGTTGCTTGGACCTATTCTCTGCGGCCATATTTCTATGGCACCCCTTCTCCCGAAGTTACGGGGTCATTTTGCCGAGTTCCTTAACAATGCTTCTCCCGTCGGCCTTAGGATTCTCTCCTCATCTACCTGTGTCGGTTTGCGGTACGGGTCCTCATAACACAATAGCGGCTTTTCTCGACGGCTGGCTCACCTGCTTCGCTACCCTTTGGTTCGCTCCACATCACATATTCCCGTTATAGTAGGGGGATTTGCCTCCCTACACGGTACCTTGCTTGTCCGCAGCTTTCCATTCTGCGGCCAGGCTCTCCACCCGTGTCCCCACATTTCTGATTATGAGGAGTACAGGAATCTCTACCTGTTATCCATCGACTACGACTTTCGTCCTCGCCTTAGGTCCCGACTTACCCAGAGCAGATCAGCTTTACTCTGGAAACCTTAGATATTCGGCCCGAAGGATTCTCACCTTCGTCTCGCTACTCATTCCGGCATTCTCTCTTCCTAGAAGTCCACGGCTCCTTACGGTACCGCTTCGTTCCTCTAGCAATGCTCCCCTACCAATCACATAGTGATTCCTAAGCTTCGGTGTCGTGTTTTAGCCCCGGACATTTTCGGCGCAAGATCTCTCGACTAGTGAGCTATTACGCACTCTTTGAATGAGTGGCTGCTTCTGAGCCAACATCCTAGTTGTCTTCGAAACCTCACATCCTTTTCCACTTAACACGTACTTTGGGACCTTAGCTGTAGATCTGGGCTCTTTCCCTCTCGACCACCCAACTTATCTCGTGCAGTCTGACTCCTGAGCATCGGCAACGCGGCATTCGGAGTTTGATAAGCTTTGGTAGGCTTTGACGCCCCCGCGGCTATTCAGTGCTCTACCTCCGTGTGTCTAACTCAAGGCTAGCCCTAAAGCTATTTCGGGGAGAACCAGCTATCTCCGAGTTCGATTGGAATTTCTCCGCTACCCACACCTCA
>JHWZ01000024.1 GCA_000687695.1 Lachnospiraceae bacterium P6B14
AGCCGAAGTCGCCGGGGGCTGACGGGATTATGTACCCCGTACATGATGAAAAGGGTTCCGCGGTGATGAGATAAATCGCGGAATCCCTTTTCCTAATTCAGGAGTTCTGGCTCCCAAGATAAGACAACTATAAACATAGCAATCTTGGGATCAAAACTCCCAAGCACCTTAAAGGAGGCGATTTAAATGAAGAAATCATTTAAAATCTTAGCAAGTATTTTAGTTGCATTATGCGTGACGTTCGGGAGTGTAGGGTTTACACCCGGAACATCGTCCACATCTAGTCCGCCCGTAGCGAAAGCCGCATCGAAGACCATGTATATCAAATGGAATAAGGTCAAGGTCCGCAAAACGAAATCTGAAACCGCCGCTGTAGTCCAGACTCTTCGGCGCAATAAGAAGGTCCAAGTCTTAAGTGAATCTGGCGACTGGGCGAGGATTAAAACTCCTAGCGGAAAGAAGGGCTATGTTCTAAAAAAACAGCTCTGTGCGACTTCGGTTAAATCTCGCATGCTAAAAGCTCTAAAAAAGGAATGGGCGATTTTAGAGCCAGCGTTAGCGGAGAATGGCTGGGAAATTTTTGACGACGAAGGCTACAAGTATGATTCTGGCCTTCCGGGCTATTTTCGTTTGGTCTGGGCTGCAAAAGGCGCAGATGGAGACTATCTTACGATAAAGGTACATATCTCAGCCAGTGCCACATCGCACGGAGGTATAGACTTCTGGCGTTCGTGGAGTATATTCGATGACGACAAGAGTGTTGCTAACGATCTCTCAGGCTATGCAAGCTTAGAAACCATCATCAAAAACCTCGCTAAGTATTAACCTCTAAAAAGCGCCGTCTTGACGGCGCTTTTTTCCCCACCCGTCCTTGACTGAGGACTATCGCATAGATATCGGCGGCTCCAGCCGAAGTCGCCGGGGGCTGACGGGATTATGTACCCCGTACATGAGGAACAAATATGGGTGATATATTGAGATGCTCTATTTGCTTTAAGGGAAGAGAATATGGAGTTTTCAAATAATAATCATTAGCAATCGGGCTTACGGTTAAGTTGTAGGCTCGATTTTGTTTTGCAAAGAATCCAGTTTTTCCTTTACTTCCTGATAAAGGGAGGTGTCTGTTTCCTTGGCTGTTTGGATCAGTCGGAGACAGGTCTGATACCATTTCTTTGCATTCCTGTAATCGGATACATTGAGGTATATATTCCCCAGATCAAACGCCGCTATTGGCTCTCCCTGTTCCGCGGCAATCTGTAGAAGCTTCCTTTGTTCCTGATCATCCTTTGAAAAATGCAATGCCATCAGATAGTATGCTTTTGAATATCCGTATTCTATTCCCTTGGTCAGCCATTCCTTGCTTTTTTCGTAGTCACCTGTTTTCAAATATCGTTCAGCAAGTTTCTTCATAGCCCACAGATTCCCCATATCAGCACTCGTTTCAAGATAATACCATACGTCGTGCAGTTCAAAGTTGACCTTGTCACGGAGATCATTAAACAGCTGATCATCGTTGTGGTCAAAAAGAAAGATGGCGATATTGTTGTATCCAAATACCCATCCTGCGTCCCCGGATTGATGAAACAGATTTAGCGACCCGGCGATTTTTTCAACATATTTGAGGTAACTGATTGCTTTTTTATTATATTCGGACTCTGCGATTGATTGAAGCCGTAGTGCTCGGCTAGCTAGAGCGGGCGGATAGTCACCGCACATCTGATAAAACTTGTCTGCAAGATGTCTTGCCTGTTCAGCCTCTTTCTCTGTATCGTATCCGATATATTCAATGGTATAGGCAAGTGACCAGCAGGCTGATTGAATAGGTGGATTCGATAGTTTCACTGCCTGTTGAAAGTATTGGATCGCTTTCTCCCTGTCCGGGACTATTTCATAAACATTGGTTTTTGAAATATAAAACTTCTTTCCCCAATAGTACATTAAACCGACTCTTTCCGCAGCATAGCAGTTGGTTTCCGCGTATCTGATGAGTGCCTTATAATGGTCAAAGGAATCTGCACCGTAACAGTCGATACTCTTCTGAAAGAAGCGATACTGATCAAGTTCCGTCAGCATCTGAATATCTCCGGCTACCTGTGTGATATCTGAGATTCGTTTGAATTTTACCTTTTGTGACCAGTTAACCATAGCGATGATGGTGTCCAAGATGATTTTTGACAGGATAGACAGATCAAAGGTATGCTCCAGCAAATTATTGATGAGCTTTGAATAGGTGCCACAGTATTCGCGCAACCATTTATACAGTGATTTTCTCCCCGTGTCGGAAAGACAGTAGTATTCGGGGAAGAGATTGTCTGCTGATGTGGGAACAACATCATTTTTACGGAACAATTCGCTGTCCGGCATATAGTACGCAATGTAATACTGGAGGATCCAAAAGATTCTCTGCAGGATTTTCGTATATTCATTATCACTGTCTTTGGCAATCAGTTTGCTCCAGTATTTGGGGATTTTTCGGTTGCCCTTTCCGGAAATGATATTGCTGATGTTAGACTCAATATTGCCGGTGCTTCCAGTATGTGCATCATTCAGAGCCTTTACGGATAACAAGTGGGTATTTCCTATCCGCGGATTGAAAGATAGTTTAGTATTGGTGTCGGTGTTGGCGATATTCTCGTAGATGCATTGATGAAGGTCAGAAATCTGCTCTGGAAGGGATTCGCCGAAAAGTTCAGTAGCATCGCCTTTTCCAGAGTGCTGTACAAATATGGAAATCTCACGGATAAGATCATCTATGTTGAGAATACGGTCGTTAAGATAAGAAATATTCCCACCGCAGATTGTAATTAGGAACTGATACATGACCACCTGATTTGGGAAAAATGGTACGGTGTCCTTGTGACAGAGCACTGTGGCAAGGGCGGCAAGCGGTGTTGTCGGGATTGTGTCATTTCGCATAGGTATCGCCTCCGGGTCAATAATTGGATTGTGATTTCAGATAAGTTCATTATAACACATATCCATAAATAGGAAAAGGGATTCCGCGATTTATCTCATCACCGCGGAACCCTTTTCATCATGTACGGGGTACATAATCCCGTCAGCCCCCGGCGACTTCGGCTGGAGCCGCCGATATCTATGCGATAGTCCTCAGTCAAGGACGGGTGGGCACTACTCAAGTTCGAATATGTTTTGTCTTTTCATTGACTCTATTGTTACATATTCGTATATGGAGCCGATTTCATCCCTGTTCCATTCATCGATGTAGGAATAGTAGATCCGGGAGGAGATGTCCTTACCGAGGTATTTGAAAAAATACATAGAAAGGGCTCCCATTTTCGCCGGACTGTCACAGATGAAGATAAAGCGCGTTCGTTCCTTCGGTGAAATCGACTTGAAAAGGTTGTCAAAGGCGTTACGGATGTATTTAGTCTCGAGGTCGCCACCCTTTGCTACTTCAAAATAGTAGTCATATCCGTTCAGGTGGATGGCAAGTGGGAAGTGGTGCGTCTTTACTCCCTTTAGAATGTACGTGGCCGCACGGGAGAACAAAAACTTTCCGTTTCCTTTCTCGAGCAGACTCAATATAATCTGATTTACAATAATATTTCGTATCAGAAAACTCATCTCATCTCCGATGGCAACCTTGGATATCCATTCTCTTTCTCCGGCCTCCACATCAAGAGACCGGCAAACCTTATATCCTTTTTTTCGAAGGCTTAGGCATACGGATTCTGTGCGTGTTTCCGTATCCCTTATGACAAATCGGTTGATATGGCCGTTTTTTTGCAGTTTTGTCAGTGTGTCATCAAGTGTATCAGGAGTAATAATATAACCCTGCAAGAGCAAGAATCGCAACAGCTGAGTCGCCGTGAGCGAGCGGCTGGCTCCGATCCGGCAAAGAATCTCGTAGCACAAACCGTCCAAGGCATCCTCGGTCTGTTTGTTCATGTTTATGGAATAGGTCATGATAGTATCCTTATCAAGCCAGTTTGTCAACATGGGCTCAATAAATGGGATGCGGGAGAGATTCCCGGTGCTCGCATAAGTCCTTGAATCAATCCATTTGCTGTTCTTCTCGAGCCCCTTAGACCAGATGTTGAGACCTAACTTGACTGTTGTATTTTTTTTAGGTTTTTCTTTTTCTTCGCCCATTTGATTTCCCTCCTCTGCTTATGAGTTCTTCGAGCCATTGCTCCATGGATATGTATTGCTTGGCATTTACGAGCTCGTAGATCCATTCGCTTTTGGCACCTTCTAGGTGCTCTGTGATCTGCAGTTCGTGATATTGGTCAGCTTCATCGACGACCTTGCGCAGGTTTTCAATTTCCGCATGCTTGTAGTAGTTCAGCCATCCCCTATTGAATGCCCCCTGCAGCTCCCACCATTCAACTACGGATTTTTTCCGCTTGGTGACAGTTCTGTTAATCTTGTCAAACAGCTGTTCGTATTTCTTCTGTGATACCGCAAGGTAGTAGAGGGAGCCTTTTTTGACGAAGGTATAGCCGAGATAATTCAGTTCCTCGACCGGGATCACTTTTGTTTTTTCCTTGTTGATCGAAAGCTTCAGGGTATTGCCCAGGTACTCTACGATAAGGGAGAATGTTTTTTGGGCTTCCTCCTGATCACGGCATAACGCCACCAAGTCATCAGCGTACCGGACAAAATGAATCCCGTTTTCCTCGAGAAACCAGTCAAGCTCATTCAATACGATATTGGCGAGAAACTGACTGGCGCATCCGCCCTGTGAGACACCACGCCTGTTATAGGAGATACTTTTGGAGGTTATTGCCGGTGCCTTAATGAACTTTCTTATCAGATTAAGTATGTCTTCGTCTACATAGGGATCGAGTATTCGTAGGAGCACATGGTGTTTTATCATGTCAAAAAACTTCCGGATGTCGATATCCACGGCAACCACATACCCCTGATTGATGTATTTCAAGCAGGTTTTTAAGGCGCGTATGGTTCCTCGCCCCCGGATGAATCCGAAATTACAGTAGTGAAACTTTGGCACAAAGATCTTTTCCAGTTCAATCCTGATGCAACATTGCACAACCTGATCGCTGATTGTGGGGATTGAGATCTTTCTCATTTCCTTGGAGGAACTGTTTTTTCGAATCAGTATCCTTTTCAGGGGCGAGGGTTCATACTCGCGGGCAAAAAGAGCTTTCTGGAGGGCGTCCTTTTCGTATTCCCAATTGGAAAAAAAATCCTGCCTGTTCACGTTGTCAACGCCGGATGCTTTCTTTTTATTCGTCCTCAATGACAGTCTTGCTTCATCCAGGTTGAAATCGCTGAAAACGGTATGGAGATCCAGTTTCTTCATAGTCATCACCCGGTCATTCCTCGCTCTTTTGGTCCGTTTGTCGTATCAAAAGCATATCAATCGTGCCCAGTGTAACCAAATGGATGGAAACGCCCATGTGCGCACGTTCGTAATCCGGTGTAGGCTGTATCTTCTCAATGAGTGCCCTTTTCTGCCATATCTTAGGACTTTGAGAGAACCACAGGATCATATCCTGGGGCTTTATCCTCCGGATCTCATCCTCGTCGCTGTCCGGTGTCAGAAAGAGTATGTTGTTCATATTTTCGGAACTTGCAATCCAGCCGCGATAGAGAGGCGAAGGGCGTATAGGATTGATTTCCTTCAGTTTCTCTTTAAGGAAATTGACCTCCTCCTCACTGGCACAGAATACTGTGATTCGATTACCACCGGAGCCGCTATAACTCTGGACAATTCGCTTGAAAAGCAGTATCTTTCCCTCATGAATGGGGTGCATATCGTTTTTTCCGTTGGTATCATCAAACACCAGTCCGTCTGCCAGCTGAGAGAGGATTCTTTTTATTTTTTTGTCCTTTTCTTTTGTCATTTTTTTTAGGACGACATGCATTACGTTGTACATGGATGCCTCCCATTTTCCCATCCTGTGGTACAGATATGCCTCGGTATAAGGTATCTCCGCACTCTGATGGTCAAAGGGACAGTCAATGATGATGTCCGAGGTGAGCGCCATGATGGTATCCTTCGCGTCCTCTTTTTCTTCGGGAGTGTCTACCTTTTTTCCGGAATCATCAGTCTTATAGAAAAATCGGTCGTAGAATGCCACCCGGTCTTTCCCAAGACGCGTTCCCATATCCAGTATCATAAACTGTGCCCATATCCACTGGATATCGACAAAGGGATGGTAACTCGACAAAGCCAGTACGCGGTCAAAGTATGAACGGAGCTCTGCCAGAGGATTAAAACACCCTACCTGATGGTGTGAAAAATCCGACATTTCCCCGATGACAAGTGATGTCTGTCCTTTGATCGGATTGGTGTTCATGTGTTCAAGAATCTTCTTGGACATGAAGATTACACGTGGTGCGATTCCTTCAAGCTGTTTAGGGGAGTCTTCATCTTTGTAAAAGAAGCACTCGATGTCAGGATCAGAGGAAAACACCGGCTCCCAATCGTACTGTATGGCCTGTTCGGTATCGACGATGAGAAAGGTTTCGCTCTTATCCTCTTCTTTAGCGGAGTGGATGTAGTTGAGCAGAAGCCCCGGCTTGCTGTACCACAAAGGCATCGGAAGATAATTGATCTTTCGCTGTCGAATCTGCGCAAGCACTTCATCAATGGTTTCACACCTGGCCATTTTTCTCACCGTCCTTCCTGACATAGGTCTTCTGGACACCATAGTTCTCGATCCTCGTCTTGCCTGAAGCGTTCTTGGAGTACACTTCCCATCCGCCTATCTGGGTGAGGATGGCTTCCAGCTCATAGGCATCGTTTCTCATCATATCCTCGCGCTTTTTGCCGAGGCACTCACACCATATCTGCATCAGGCACAGGCGTGTCGGGTTCGTGCGCTCGAGATAATCCTCAACGATACCGGTTCTCGGATCCTGCTCCATGGAGATGCGTTGCCTCTCGGCGGCCTGAATCTCATCCTTGACATTCAGGTACAGCGGCTCGTGAGCGAGGTAACGCTGGTAGGCTTCCGCCCATATCTGATCCACGATACGGCTTTCGATGTCCCAGATTTTCTTTTCGCCTTTGTAGACCATGACGGGCCAGAATCTGCGGTTTCCTGTCACATCGCGGAGAAATCCGTTTCGTGAGTTCGTGGTTCCGACGATAATGCCGGATCTCGGGTGATCCTCCACATACAGGCCGTAAGCGGGACGATATTTGTCATTTTGGCGAGAGATGAAGGATTTCACGATCTCCACATCCATTTTCTTTAATCCGGCGAGCTCGCCAAGTTCCATGATCCAAACGCCCTGCATCTTCTCACAGGCGGTCTTGTCCTTCATATCAGAAATGTTCATCGCGTCTGAATACCAGTTTTTTCCGAGCTTTGAAAAAAGTGTGCTTTTTCCGATTCCCTGATCGCCACACAGGACAAGTACATAATCGTACTTGATGCCGGGGTTGTAAAGTCTTGTGATGGCAGCCACAAGTGTCTTCCTTGTCACCATCTTCGTATATTCGTTGTCCTCTGCGTTGAAAAAGCTGATCAGGAGACGGTCAAGCCGCTCAACCTTGTCCCATTTCAAACCTTCGAGATAGGCCTTGATCGGATGGTGTCGCCTGTGCGTGCTGACAAAAGCGTAGAGTGCATCCTTGCACTTAGTGGGTGCATACAGGCGGTAGGTCTTCTCCAGATACACCTCAAGGCAGGAAAAATCGTTGCTGTTCCAGCCGCGATGGTCAGAGTTGTTCCATGGTACCTCACCGATGATGTCGATATTTTTCGTCATCTCGTTGTACACGATATTTGCCAACTGTGGGTCGTTTTCGATGATCAGGGTGAAGTTTTTCATCGAGCTGATGATCACCCCTTTGGAATCAGATTCCAATAATGTATGCCATTCTTCAGTCATACACGCCACCTCCCGTCTCTACGCTGAATTCCTCTTTAGCCGTGATCCTCCCGGTAAAGGCTTCACCATCCGCCAACTTCTGGATATTTCCGAGCCAAGCGGCGATTCCCTTGGAGCCGCCTACATTGTAGGCATAAAGCCGGATGCTAACCTTCCCGTAGCAACCCGAGTAAAATTCACTCGGATTCGTTATCGGTTCGACCATGCTGTCGACGATCTGTGGGGGTTGTTTGCTTTTTGCGTTCAAATACATACAGTTCTCAAAGAACTGATTGTTCGGTTTTTCTTTATCTCCGTCGTGAAGCGGCAGCTTCAGGTTTTCCGGGACAATCCCGCCCCATACCCCGGTGGAATGCTCGATCACATAGTCGATGCCTTCGCGAACCTTGGCTATTGATTTTTCGTCATTCTTGTTGATCACTATCACCACGCTGTATTTTACGCTTCCATTGTACTGAGAAATCGGTTTCCAGCAATTTACATAAGCAAATTTGCACGGAACGATGATTCTCGTTGTGTCTGATCTTGTCGCCATTGCTCTACCTCCATTTTTTTTCTTCAAGCTTCACTTGACATTCCTGTAACATCAGATTCAGTGCATTCTCTACTGACTCCAGACCCTGGAGAATCAGTTTGAGTACGTGTTCCCTAACTTCTTCGTCCACTTTGATCACCTCCTGCTGGCATATTTTGACGGATTCTCTATGAAAAACTCTGAACCCACCCGGAATATCCCTCGTAATTCCTATGGGTTCGGGGATTTTTCGGTTGAAAAACTGTCCGAATTGTGGTATTATCATTTTGAGGAGCTCCCCCGGTGGCGGCTGGGTAAAATCCACCGGGAGACTCCTATGTGAAAAACATACAATATGCTGGAGTACCTTAGTTTGCACCTCGGGATTAACCTGTTAAGATTTCCCCCCGAGAACCTTTTTTATTTTGAAAGGAGGTGATAGCTACTTATGAGAAAGTCACTTAAAATCACTCATAGCTATTGCCGTATGATTTGTTATGCGATCGCTCGCCGCCTTACAGGCAATTGTATGTTTGACACACCATGATGGTGATTCGCTACTGAATCGGAGATTCTATAGTATGTGATGTTAACATGTATTCACATCAGAGTTGTCTTTCGTGTGAAAAGCCTGATTCTTTAGCGAGGTGAATACTATCGCCAAAACAGTAGTTATACGGATTAAACCTTATATATTAAGCGAATTGCTTTGGAAATCTCTTCTTGAGTTTCTTCATCTAATTCGCTGATTCGGGCCATCAGATGTTCAAGTGGTGGATGATGCTCACGGGTCTCTACTTCAACATAAGGGATTTTTTCGTATCCTGTGACCAGATAGTCAATCGAGCAGCCAAGATATTGTGATAACAATACTAGGTCGCCGGCCTTAATTTCAGTTTTTCCGGTCTCGAGACGGCTGATTTTTCCCATATAGGTATTGAGATCCTCAGCCATTCGTTCCGCTGTGACGCCTTTGGCTTTCCGCTTTTGCTTGATACGCATTCCGATAGCGACGTTGCTTGTCTTAGGAATGTAATCAAAGCTGTGAACGTTGTTTTTATAGATTGATCTACTCATAATGATTCCTCCTTGAATTTGGTGGTGTCCGATTGAATACTGCCGCCTAGGATGATTTGAGTATATCAAACGGGCTGGTGAGTGTGTACTTGTCAATCCGCGGAAAAACTTGTCAATTATTGTGTTGTATTCATTTTGCCGTTTAAAACGGATAATTACAATAGGCTTTATCGTTTAATCTGTTTATTTTGTTTAATTATACAGAGGAGCATAAACCATGTCGCAAAAACACGATCTAATAGATAAACCAATACCGTTCTTGTGTGGTGGTATTTTTTTTACGCTTTTACTACATGCCAAAACAAGTACTAAGCCAAATCAAATGATATGTTTTAATAAACTTATGATTACAATAGACCCTTATTTCAAACCTATAGAAGAGCTTACTAATAAGAGCTTTGTTACACAATTTAGAAAGTGTGAGATAAATGAATCAAAACATACTGGTTTTGGAGATGTTGCTATAATAGATTCCTTTAATAAAAGGATCGAGAATAATTACGAAAAAGTAATGAATGATTTTGCGGAAACGATAGATAGCATTATTACTAACACGGAAAAAAAGAAATGGTTTATATCTGCGCTTGTCGAATTAGTTTCAAAGGATAAAACGATAGATGAAAACGAAGAGTTTAGAGTTGGTAAATACCTTTCAACAATGAAAAAAAAAGAAATAATGACTGAAACGCAGTTTTCGTATTATGATTTTGTGCTTGGGATGTGGTTATTTGTTTTTTCACAAGATCAAAGAAAGCGACCAGAAAAATGGGGGAAGGATACATTTGTAAAGTGGACAAATAAAAGCCAAAGCACAGGAGAGTTCGTTCTCTGCTGTAAAATAGGATTGTCTGGAATGGATAGTATTTTAATCGATTTTGACATTTCCAATGGTGAAATGAACTCTGATATGCAAGATCAAAAGAGTATTGAGTTTCCTGTTGAGAATGCGATTCGATGTGGATATAATGATCCGGATGAAACAGCTTTTGAAAACGATGTTCATAATAGAATTAAAAAATATCTTCATAATGCGAAAAGAGCACGGTCTAAGATTGTGACTTTTTTGTTTAGAAATGAAGAAAAGTTCTATAATTTTTTTGTTTGCAGTAATCTAATGGGCTCTTTTGAATGCAAAACAAACGGAGCGTACAAGATAGAACATAGAATTATTGAAAATGCAAATATTTCAAAAATATCAAAAGAAAAAAGACGAGTTATAATCGAGGGGAGTGCTGGACTTGGAAAAACAATGATGATGAATCATCTTTTTTTAGATTCAATCATTAACTACAACTCGTATAAACAAATCCCCATATTTGTTACTCTTAGAGATTATGATTGTTCCTTGACATTGCTTGATTTTGTTTTCTCTGAATTTCAAAGATATAATGCAGAACTAACTATAAATGATCTTAGATTATTTTTGTCAACGGGCAGTATGGTTTTGTTGATGGATGGTCTTGACGAGATTACAGGAAATACAAGATCGGATTTTGACAAGCAACTCGAAAGAATGATGGACTTATACAACGAATGTCTATATATAATATCCATGAGACCCGGGGATAAAACTCTTTTCTTGGGAAAATTTCATAAATACAATTTACAATATTTTACGCGAGAACAATCATTTGAGTTAATCTCTAGAATTGGCAATAATTACTTAAGCGATAAATTGAAAAAACAGTTTTTTGACGACATCGCTAATAATAGATTTGATCTCTCTGAATATGAGTACAGAGTTTTCTTTGGTACACCTCTGTTTTTATGTATAACAATAAATACATATAGGTACAATATGGATATACCTAAAAAAAGACATGAGTTTTATGAAAAAGCATATGACGCTGTTTGTGAAGGACATGACAGAATTAAAGAGTTAAGAAGAGATTTTTACACAAAACTGTCATCAGCGGATTTTAAAAAATTCTTTTCTGAATTCTGCGTAAGAACATATGGTGACTCAAAGTACTCTTTTGAGGAATACGAATTAAAACAATATGTTGAGGATATAGAAAAAGCCTATAACTATAAATTCTCATATATTGATTTTATAAAAGATGTTGTTGAGAGAGTTTGCTTGATGTTTGTAGATGGAGGGAAATATCATTTTGTTCATAGGTCATTTCAAGAGTATTTTACCGCTGACTTCTTCTCAAAACAACCTGAAGATACTTTTGATTTTATATTCCATGAATTCGTTATAGGGAAAGAAAAAGAGAATACAGAGGATGTTATGGTCGAAATGCTTTATGAAATGAATGAATATTTAGCAGAAAAATATATTTTTATCCCTTATCTTGAATTTGTTCATTGTATGGATTCAGATAAAGACTACTATGAATTCTTAAAGTATAATTATGGTACAATAGATTCTCTTTGGGACGAGGATTACAAAGTAGTATATAATTATAGTGCACCAAAATGCAGGATGGTTAAGCTTATATGTGAAATAAATAACATATCGATTTCAAACGATACTACAAATGATTTTGCACATGATAAAGGCTCGTTGTCACATTCTAAGAGAAGTATAAATCTTGGATCGGCGGGTGCGATCTTTGAATTGCATAAATCAGAAGTATCAATTCCGGAGGATGTATTCACTAATAATATAACTAATCGGTTTTATCTTTGTCATATTAATCTTGAATCCGGTTGTGTGGACAGAAACAAAGTGGATGGTGAAGTACTAGAACTAATCAATAGGAATGATTTTCCTACAAAAATACAGTTTCATGAGCTTGTCAAACTACACAAAGAACTAAAAGAAAAATATAGCAAGAAAAAGGATTTGGATTCACACAACAAATATGAAATATTTCGCAGGTAATCTAAAATATGAACAATTTTTATTAGCCTATGTAGACATCATATTACTTTTGGACAAGAGATTATAGAAAAACTATCAAATTTTTGAGGGGCTCGTCTGGCGGAGAAAAGCTTCTTTTGATGCCAAGCTTAATATTGTGCTTTCCATCCTCCATCCGACCCCAAGACATGAGACATGGTAGAATACGACAATCCAATTACTCGGAAATTATCCATATATCAAAGCAAGAAATAAGATCCGATCAGCCGCGTGACCGGATGCTACCCTTGCATCTGCCCTGGAGGGCTTATTCCGTTTCTGGACAAAATTAACCTTGGCATCAAAAGAAGCTTTTCTCCGCCATCCGAACTTGTCCATTTGTCATCGTGCTGGATGTTGCCGTGTTGCCGTTGTTGCCGTCGGTTTCCTATGACGCTCCCAGGCACTTTTCCTCTCATTATTATACACATATATTGATATAATATCCATAGGAAACATAGGAAACATAGATTTGACAAATTCCCGATTATGTAGTACAATAGATGCTGATTTTAGAAAACTTTATCTCTTTTGGATCTTTGAAAACTTTATAGTTGTATGAGGCTACTGTTACTCCCCCTCATACATACAAATAAGACATTGTAATTTCGAGTATGTGTTTGTAATAATAAGGTTTTTTTGAAACGGAGGGATACCGTGTTCCTATCATGTACGAGATTGTTAATCCCACCTGCACCTATCGGCGGCTCCAGCCGAAGTCGCCGGGGGCTGACGGGATTATGTACCCCGTACATGATGAAAAGGGTTCCGCGGTGATGAGATAAATCGCGGA
>JHWZ01000025.1 GCA_000687695.1 Lachnospiraceae bacterium P6B14
CTCCTCGTATTATATAGTAGTAGTGTTTAGAGACCCTCTCCAAGGTCTTTATCACTTCCTCATACCCCTTTACCTTTGGATAGGTATGAGGTATGATGTTGGAGATGCTGTGGATTGGTTTTGCCCTCCTACCGCATAGACGGTTACTGAAAGGCTCCAACCACAGCCTCTTTGTTACAATGTTAATCAGTTAGATACCGCATGACGGTTTATGTAGAACGAGGTTACACGAACAGAGAGCCCTGTGGGTCTTACAGCATCAAATACTACTACAAGGAGGGTCATCTCTATGATCTATGTTGGAATCGACGTTGCCAAGGATAAGCACGACTGCTGCATCCTCGGCCCAGAAGCCGAAATGCTATTCCCGGTATTCACTATCCAAAACAACAGAGACGGATTCAACGAGTTGTTCATCAAGATGTATGAAGTAGCTGAAGATGCATCAGAAATCAAAGTAGGACTTGAAGCTACCGGACACTACTCATACAATCTACTCGGTTCGCTCATTGATGAAGGTCTCACCACCTATGTCATCAACCCGTTACACACAAATCTTTTCAGAAAAGGTCAAAGCCTTAGAAAGACAAAAACGGATAAAGTCGACGCTCGTACGATCGCTATGATGATGTTTTCCGATAGGACACTCAAGCCCTACTCAGATATATCATACCACAACGAAGAGCTAAAGTCACTAACTCGTTACAGATTTGATATGGTACAGAAGCGAGCGAAGCTTAAATCATCCGTATCCAGGCTGGTTAACATACTTTTCCCCGAACTTGAAAAACTAGTCCCAACGCTCCACATAGCATCTGTGTACGCACTTTTGAGCGAGTTGCCGGGAGCATCTTATATTGCTGAGTGTCATATGACTCATTTAAAATCTCTCTTGTATAAGGCTTCTAAAGGTCGTTACGGTGATGATATGGCAGAAACCATACGCGAGACTGCCAGGACCTCTATCGGCTCCACAATGCCGACCAAATCACTTGAATTGCAGCACACTATCAGGCAAATACAAGCCATCTCCATCGACATCGACGAAATCGAGTATTCCATCGATATGATTATGGATTCCATGGCATCACCCATAACAACCATCCCGGGAATCGCCAATCGTATGGGTGCAATGATCATTGCGGAGATAGGCGACTTCACAAGGTTTGACAACGCAGATCGTGTACTTGCATACGCCGGTATATCGCCAACAACTTATCAATCCGGGCAATTAAATTCGAGTTACGCCCATATGGAAAAACGCGGTTCCAGATACCTTCGTTACGCCTTGATAAATGCAGCTAAGTATGTGAGTCAATGGGATCCTAGATTCGCTGCATACCTTGCAAAAAAGCGAGCAGAGGGCAAGCATTATAATGTTGCAATCACACATGTTGCGAAGAAACTAGTGCGCACAATCTACCGCATGGAACTCACCGGAGACGCCTACAGGGGCTAATCCTTCTCAAATCCAATACCTTTTCTGAGAGCATCTGTTCAGATGCTCTGTTTGTCATGCAGTTTTCAAAGATCAAATATATCAAAAACACTTTTTCGTGTTCTGATCACAAATATTTGAAAAACCTCAAATATCCTCTTGACATTTAATAGTTAGTCTTTCACGCATGTAACGGTTCTTTACTATATCTGGCTTTCTTTATAGCTTCGTCTACATCAACTTCTCCCGACAGTATTCCGAAAATATAAGGCGACAATCCATTCATGAGTTCCACGCAATTATTACTGATATATTCCTCAGCAAAATAATAATCCTGAGAACCATACCGAATCCTGATTGAGAAAGTGATTTGATCAGAATTAAACTCATCTACATATACCCTCGGTGCGTAGCGCAGTCTAACAGTCTCCAGATACTTGTCTTCCCAATGACTCTCTATCAGATCCTGATTAACATAATTCAGAAATCGCAATAACTCTGATTTATATGTACTTTTTTTGTACAATTCTGTCCCGGCATCATTGTAACAAAATCGGATCACAGCATCTCTATCCCAAAAATGAACATATGCTTTTATATGCCCTCTTGGCGCCAACGGTGCAGGAATGATTACTCGGAAGGTAAGCATATTCCCCTTATAGATTATCGAATACGGAATATGCTTATACTCAAGAGACCCTTTAATTCCGTCCATCATGGTGCCTTTATCGCCGTGAAACAAGTCTCTAAAAAAGCCCTTCTTTTCCTTTCGGTAAACCGGAACATCACTAACATATTGCGCTTCGTTTAGTTCCTCTTGATTTGGCAATCTGATACCTGCTCTATTCATAATCTCGTCCACTGAGTATTGATACGAGTTGAAAGTGTTAACAAATAGATTTATTCTTTTCTCTTCTACACTTCCCTTTATGATGTGTGTAAGCAAAAGTTCAATACCCTCATCCTGCCTATAAGGGATATATCCCTCCGGAAACTCCCCGTATTCTATTTCTCCGCGATAAGGCTCTATTGTTTGAATACGGTATAGTTCACCTTGGTTATTTCTCCAATTATCCGTAAGGATAATATACGGCTTATCCAAACCATCTAACAACTGAAAAATCTTTTGTAGTCCATCGTATTCGAACTCTTCGGGTTTAATTTTAGTATTCATAAGCGCCTCCTTTTCCGGGGAATACAAAATCCCCCATAACACAAGTGATTTTTCCTTTCACTTATATTATGGGGGATACTATC
Source organism: Lachnospiraceae bacterium P6B14 (assembly GCA_000687695.1). GTDB lineage: Bacteria > Bacillota > Clostridia > Lachnospirales > Lachnospiraceae > Eubacterium_F. The sequence goes on from JHWZ01000025.1 coordinate 2,696, forward strand.
CTCAATATTTTGAGAATTAAAGCTGCTCAAACTGATCTGTTGTTTCCATTACTTATTCCAACTCAATGATATTGTTCCACAGGCAATGATAGTTTCCGATATCCTCATCCATATGCCAGTGGGCAAAATACCATTCCTCAAACTCTGTCGTCTCGGATATAATATCAAAGTACCTCTGCAACGTCTCCTCGCCGGGATACAGGTATGACACCATCTGCTCCGCCACGTGCTCCGGGCAGGTATGTGTCAGGATATAATCTACCTTGTTACCATGCTTTTCGAGGTTCTGCTGCCCCTCCTCATACTCCTCGGTAGAAGGCATCTCCTCGGGCCACCAGCTGATCCCCGGTGTCCTGGAACCTTTATCGATAGAGTTACCTCCGCCGAATACGAAATATGTGTAGCCACCAATATCGTAGATCTGACCGCGCATCAGATGAATAATGGATTCATCGATATAATGCACCCTTCCTCCGTGCCAGATGCCCTCCGGGTACTCCTCAAGAAGATCAAAGTTTTCATGATTTCCGTCGAGCCAAAGCGTTGTCACCGGAAGGTCCTTTAGCGCCTGCTGCACTTCGCGGTCCGCTGCCCCACCGTCCCAAACGATACCGGCATCCCCAAGGATGATCAGGTAATCATCCTTTGACAATTCTTCATCGTACAAGGCCAGATTCTCGAAGTAATCGATAACCTTATAGTATTCCAGCTCTCCGTGAATGTCACCTGATAAAAAGATTCTACTCATAGATATCCTCCCTTCGTTGTTGCATTTTTCCTTTCACTTATATTATGGAGGAACCTATCCTCAGGATGTTGAGGATCACGCGATGGCCGGCAATATTTCCGCCACAGATTCACTGCATCATGGTATCGGATGAAGCATGTCTATCATTTTAAACAGTCCCTCTTTTGCCTGATCGATCGCAGGCTTACGATGCTCATCAGGAACTGTAGGAGACGTCGCTATACCTCGAATAAGCTTGACCATGGAGTATCCACAAAGAATACGGTTTATCTCCGTGATCTTTTTCTCATCAGTGGTGTCAAAGTATTTTTTAATTATGATATCCCAAGCACGATCGAAGTCCTCTTTTTTAACATTAAACTTCGTTGACCAGCCTTTTTCAGCCGCAGTCACATATACCAGGTACATAGACGAAAGGTCCAGTACCGGATGGCCCAAACCTGCATCCTCGACATCTATCAATACGATCTCATCGTTTTGGAGCATGAGATTTCCGGGATGGAAATCCTGATGAATAAATGTGTTTCTGTATGGGATGTCGTCTGCAAGCTTATACAATCTTTTGACCTCTTCCGGTGAAAAATAACCGGCGTTGGCTGACTCCTTAACATCATTTTTGAAAGTGTCTCTCGAATCAGGAAGTGCTCCCTCTTCGAACTCTGTACTGTGAAGTTTTTTAAGTGTGTCCGCGATCATGTTCGCGTAATGGTCTATTTTTTCCGGATGACTTGCCATCTCCTGCATCAGGGATTTGGCATCGATCATTTCATATACTACGCCATAGTCCTCTCCGACTTTTACCGTGTCAAAGGCAATCGTTGTCGGCACTCCCTGAAGAAACACCTTCTTTGTAAGCTCTCTGTTACGGTTGATCTTTTCAAGATCGTTCCTGGTTCCGTAATAAACCTTTACTATGGTTTCCGGATCCAAACGATAAACGGCTCCGTTTCCACCCTCTCCGAGAAGCTCACACCCCTCGATAGAAATCTGCCTGAGACCCTTTTTGACTTCAAAAAGATCCGTAAACCCTGTAGTCTCAAATATGCTATAGACCTCTGAGGATACATTTGTAACCTCCAAGGGCTCTCCGATTTGCTTTCTGAACTTCATCAGAACACGAAGTCCCGCACTCGAGATATACTCAAGACCACCTGCATCAAAAGCAGGCTTCGCTCCTTCGTTTTCTGCAAGAATCCCTTCGATCTCCTGCTCAATCTGAGGAGCATTATTTGTGTCGATACGTCCCTCAAGCCAAATAGTAACCACTTCATCTTTTGTTTCATGTCTCATTGCTTTTCCCCTCCACTTGTTTTTTTTATTATTTTTTCTTTAACAACGCAAGCGCTGCATAATGATGCACCTCGAATTGTTCAGAGCTAATTGTATCAAGAAACTTTTTATGTTCTTCTTCCCATTTTGCGAGCTCTTCTCCTGACAGTGATGCCCCTACACCACGGCAGGCCTTCATCCTACCATGCCAGGATTCCTTCGTAAATGGAATCATCACATCATATTCTTCATGATCTTCCATCTCAAAATAGTTATACGCCACATCAGGGATCCATATCGGATGTTTAGTTTCCCTCGCACCTGACCAGTTGGGACTGTATTTCAGAACAATTTCTTCACTTTTTCCCGCAATCTCATCTTCGAACGGAAGCCATGCCATATACAGGATCAGTAGCTTTCCGTTTGGTTTAAGAAGATCAGCAAGCACCGGCATCACACGCTCATGATCAAAATACCAAAAGCACTGACACGCAGTGATCACATCAAAGCTCTCCTTCGGGAAATCTATCTCCTCGGTAGATGCCGCAAAATAATCAATATCCATCCCTGCTTCTTTTGACAAACGTTTTGCCTGCTCTATTTGCTCCGGAGAGATGTCCGTACCTGTCCACTTTGCTCCAAAGCGATACATATTACGCGGCAAAACACCTGTACCCGTTCCGAGATCGAGTACATTTTGGCCATCTATACACAGGCCTCTGTCTACTATTTTTTTGTAAAACTCTTCAGGATAAATATCCCTGAATTTTGCGTATTCCTCCGAGGTTTTTCCCCAGTCAAATGCCTTCCCGGCATCAATACGGTTGTCCGTTATTTCCATAAACATTCCTCCTGTCAAGGTATATTCATGTTATACTATTTCCATGGGCGGGCTTTTCCGAACCATCCCTGCTCTTCCCAGTATACACGCTCGGATTCATCGGAACCCATTCCTTTACTTTGCATAAGTCGCATGAGGCTGAACAAAAATTTGATTTTTAATCCAACATGTACTTTTGATTTTTGAAGCCCTTTTGCTAACTTATTTATCTTTTTGTTTATCTGCTCTTTTTTCTTTTCCGACACCTGATCCCAGCTTGCTGCCTGTACTGCGATGCCGTATTGTTTTACATACGGCACACCCCAATACTGAAGTGCTGTTGCAACATCTTTTGTTGCTGATTTGGCACCGCTACCGGCGGCTGTGGAAATCACCACTGCTTTTTTTGAAAACATACATTTTCTCGGCCTGTGTGGCATCCAGTATGTGAAAGACATATCAATAAATGCCTTCATAGGTGCTGACGCACGCATGCAGTACGTAGGCGTGGTAAAAATAAGTACATCCGCTGCCTCGACCGCCTGCATTATCACATTTTTCTCTTCATAGTAAGGGCATTTGGTTTCATCTTTTGTGCATGTATAACATCCTTTACAAAAATGATTAAGCGCCCTTGGCAAAAAGAATTCTGTTACCTCAGCATTGGAAATCCTCTCCAAGAGCATTTTTCCGATGTTGTATGAGCTTCCTTTGTGGTCCTGTCCGTGAATTACAGTTACTCTCATTTTACTCACCTCCATCTGGCGGCTAATTTGATTTAGCTTTATTATATGCTAATTATAATTACTGTCAAGTACTTTTCCTGTCATTGTCCTTATACTCATGGTTTTGTGATCCGCCGGAGTTTCCATGCGTTGAATACAAAGCGGATCATCTCATCAGCAACGACCAGCATGAATATTTCCATGATGCCCATATGGAACACAAGCACCAAGAGTGAACTCATCGAGATGATAAATACGGTTCCGAACAACTGCGTTTTCAGCATCCAGCTCGGCTCACCATAGCCCTTGATACCGGAGCCGAACAGAATATTGCCGGCCTTCGGAAACAGGTCTATACCGACAATCAAAAGATATATTGGTGCTGCAGCCAGAACGGATTCGTCAGTTGTAAAAATGCCGAGGATCTGTCTCGGAAATACTATAAAAATAATCAGATTAATAATGCTGATTCCGAGAGCGAGCAGGGAAGAATTGGAGACCACATCCCACACACCGCGCTTATTTTTCTTGCCGGTCTCATATCCCGAAAGCGTCAGTGTGGCCGACCCGATCGCGACAAACAGCGCAACTGCGATGAGTTCAACGCTGAAGATGATCGAGTGGATGCCGGCGGCTTCCGCGGATATCTGATTCAGCATAACGAGCAGATAAAGGTTTCCCAGATTCCAGGCAAATTCCTCACAGGCAGCAGGTGCACCGAGCTTTATCGTATTCAGATATGGTTTCAGCTTTGCATGCCAGATCTGTGAGAAGGTAGGCTTTAATACGAGTTCCTTGGATTTAAGTACATAGATCAGGATGATCATATCACCCAACAGCTCCGCCAACGCAGTGGCCAGAGCCGCCCCTTTTACTTTCAGTTCGGGGAAGCCGAGGTTTCCGAAGATCAGCAGATAGTCGAGTACGACATTTGCCAGTGAACGCGTAATGCCGTACACAATCATAATCTTTGTTTTCTGGCTCACCTGCAGCATCGCGCTTACGGCCGCTCCGATTCCGGTCAGGATAAAGATCGGTGAATAAATCTGCGCATAATCAATACTCATATCGATGATGCTCTTGTCAACTCCCATCAGATTGAACGCGATCCTCGGACACAGCAGCCAGAACAGGCACAAAATGATCGCCGGTACGTTGCTGAACTTAAAAACAGATGCGAGTATCTCCTTTACACGGTCATTCTCTCCGGCTCCATACGCATGACTTGCCAAGATCGTTGCACCGGTTGCAAACGAAAAAATAATATTCATCGTTGTCCAGATCGGTGTGGAAGCATTTCCGACAGCACTCATACTATTGATGGAAATCTGCCCGATAAAAGCACGATCGATTACCATCTGTAATTCTGAGATAAGGCTTGAGAGCATCATCGGAATTGCGATGGCTAATATTCGCTTTATATATTTTTTTCTTTCGCCCTTCAATGAAATTACCCTTTCCTACAATAGTGCATTACAAAAATCTCTGACCAATGCATCATTCTTTTCTTCCGGTTTGTCTTTAGGATCGGTCAAACCGAACTCTGCAAGAAATGATTCCAATCCCAGAAACATTTTCAGTTTTGATAACGCTTTATCACTTTGAGACTGACCACCCGATGAGCTTGTAAATGCTGCTATTTTCTTGCCTTCAAGCTTGTCTCTGTTTTCCTCGATAAAACTCCTGATCGGTGGGGTAAATGTCCCCGCCCATACGGGTGTCCCTATAATGATACGATCATACTTATCGGCATCAAACTCATACGGCATAAGCTTGGGTTTATTCTTCATTGTAGCTGCTTTTCCGCCCCAAATAAACTTTTTCGCTCCGGTTGACGGATACGCCTTTACCGGATCGATCCGGATAATATCCACAGACTCCGTGGGATCATTTTTACAAATCATCTCTGATATTCTCTCGGCAATCCATGTTGTGTTCTCAGACATACTGTAGTATATGATTGCTGTTTTCATATTTCATTTCCTCCCATCATATCTTTCATAGGACAGATTGAACTGCACAGGCCACAGCCCACACAATCTCAGTATACACAAAGAATCTTAAGTATTCTTTAAATCTTGAAATGTATAAATTTGAACAGGCCCCTCCGGTGTCAGCGAAGCTCCTTTCCTGACACCTCATATGCCGTATATTCATGGTCAAATTCGTACCCCAGCTTTTCTGCCAGATGAACCGAATTCATATTCATGGCATCCCAACTTGGATACAAGCCTTCATCAAGGCAGCGTAAGATCAGTGCTGCACAAGCAACAGTCGCCAGTCCCTTTCTGCGCTCTTTCTCAACCGTATCAACCTCTATCTCGATCCCTTCGTTGTATCTTGTATAAGATGATGCTCCGGCAACAATCCTCCCCGACTTGATAATAACTACGCCTCTCCCAAGATCCATATATTTTTCTTTACTTTCAAAAGACGAAACAAAATCTCTCGTTACCGAATCAGTCAGACACTGATCATAGATATTTTCATCGATGTATTTCAATTCGTAACCATCCGGTAGCTTGTTAATATGCTTTTGTAAAGAATCTTTATCGAAATGAGTATCCTTTCTGATAGCATACCGGGACACCTTCTTTGCTTTCGGTAAGCACTCTTCAATGCATATCTCCCAATCCCTATTCCGCGGAACCAGAATAACAAAACCATCAGGCTTATGCATGACAAGCTCTTTATCAGGTACTCCGGCATAAAATGCAAAGCATCCGACATAAGCCATCGCCGATACCGGAGAGACCGGATCAGTAACGAAGATTTTTCCCATTACCTTCTGCAGGCAAGAATAGATCAATGTTTCTTTCCAGCCTTCAAATAGTTTTTCTGCTTTTGATGTATCTGTTAATTCGTATATCATAACTCTTTCATCCCTTAGATCATATCATGCCCATCAATTATCCTTGTTTCGCTTCACCGGAGCCCCCAGCCACTGAACAAACGCCGTCTTGTCTTCACTATTATATCCGGCGTTTTCGTAAAACTTATGTGTCTTCGGCTTTTTAGAGCCGGTCATCAACATAAGCCTGGTACAGTCTTCTCTCTCCGCAATCTTCTTTGCATAATCCAGACACTGCCCGGCATAGCCCATTTTTCTATAATCAGCATGTGTGACTACGTTTTCTACCAACGCATACGGGCGAAGATCTCTCGTGAGATTGGGGATTATAACACAGATGCACGACGAAACGATCTTCCCGTCGACCTCATTTACGATCACATGGTGATTCTTATCGGAAATGATTGAATCCCACACAGCATCCAGTCGTGAATCCTGCTCCGGTATACGGGTCTCATGCAAGTGCAGATACAATTCAAGCAGATTCATCAAATCTTGTTTTATAGCTTCACGAACCATAAGCAGCCTCCTATTACCCTCTCTTTTCGTTGACTTCTTGTTCTAACTCTTCTATCTTTTTTAACATCGCGTAAAACTCTGGTACTTCACCAAAGATCATATTCTTCATATGCTCGTAGTCTTCTTTCAATCCTTTGATACTGTACTCCGGTGGAACAAGACGAATTGTTCCACGTTTTGCTAGATCATATCGTGCCCATTTACAATGATAAAACTTATCTTTAAACTGAGCAACACGAGTAAGCAAATCTTAATCGTCAAGTGCACGATCCATAACGGATGTTCTCTCCATGCAATACAAATCATAATAATGTCTCGAATAACGACTCGGAAGCGTCCCGGAAACAGGTCTAAATGCTTCTCTCTTGATTCTGTCCCAAAAGAAATTTTCATATCTATTATGGTCCTACTCTTGGGCATATGATCACACTCCTTCCTTCTTTCTCCGATAATTATTACTGTTTCAATTATAGCTCAAATTTTTTGCCTCCGCAAGACTTGTGTCAAATTTTGATTTCAGTTTGACACAACCGTCTTTTCAGAGTAGAATTATACTACAGTGGTTAATAGGAAACAGAACTAGTAAGACTCATAATGTACCGTACATAGGAAAACCTTTTTTATCGTGAGGAGATATCAGTATGAAGAACAAAAATAAAATCATTATAATAATCCTTA
>JHWZ01000026.1 GCA_000687695.1 Lachnospiraceae bacterium P6B14
CACAGCATCAGTCATGGTTTTATCGAGTGGCCATGAAATACTCATTTCGTTGGCTCGCTTCAAAACCTTGTTGACCGTTTTCTTGGAAACACCGCAGCTGTACGCGATGTTCTGCTGACTGATTCCCAGGCTGGAAAGCCTAAGAATCTCTCGGTACTTGGTCATAGAACCGACCTCCTTATAATGTATTTGCATCAAAGATGCATACAAACATTATAAGGGATATAATATATCGGTTTCCAGTCCGGAATCATGGTTCCCATTATGCGGAATGACGGTTTCCTGTCATCGGACTGGAGGTGTAGTTTGGGCCGTATTATTCAATTGAGGACGCGATATGGGTGGAGTAGGTTCTATATAGGCGTTTCTGGTTTTGATCAAGGGATAAACTGGAGGGTGTTACCAATGAGTAATTTTGCCTTTTTGGAAAGTCGTTGGACTGACTTAGCTAAACTAGGTGATCTATCAGAGAAGTATGTCTATTCAGATCCGAATACATCTATCATTAAGCAAGGTATGCTGGCTGAGGTTATGGTTAAGTATATGCTTGCTTATGATGGTATAGCTGAACCCGAATATGATAATACTCATGCGAATAGAGTAAAACTGTTAAAGCAGAATGATCTTCTTCCTTATGAAATCAAGAATACCTTCTATATCCTTAGAAAATCCCGAAATGACGCTGCTCATAATATAGCTGACGATGAAGATAAGGCCTTAAACAATTTGAGGCTTCTCTTTGAGTTATGTGTATGGTATATGCAGACGTATGGTGATTATAACTATGAGCCTGAAGAGTATGTAGTGCCGGTAGATTATACAGTCAATATTGAAGAACTTGAAAAAGAGAATGCTGACCTTGAAGCAAGGAATAATCAGTTAATGCAAGAGATCCAGAAGATTCGTGGAAATGGAAAGGCTGATTCTGAACGAAGAGCGGTTGGATATGCGAAAGCGTTGAATATTCATCTCTCGGAAGCCCAGACCAGAGAACTGATAGACGAACAGCTTCGTAAGGTTGGTTGGGATGCTGATACGACGAATCTTAGATATTCAAAGGGAACAAGACCGACAAAAGGTAGGAATCTGGCTATAGCCGAATGGCCTACAGATTCAACTACAGGTAGAAACGGTTATGCTGACTATGCCCTCTTTATCGGAGAAAAGATGGTAGGTATAGTTGAGGCAAAGAAGAAGCAAACAAATGTGTCATCAGTGCTTGATGGACAATGTAAAGATTATGCAAAGAATATCAAGCAAGAACATCTTAGTTATGTGGTTAAGACGTATGGGCAATACTTTGTACCGTTTCTTTTTGCTACAAATGGAAGAGAGTACATTAAGCAGTATGAGGATATGTCAGGTATATGGTTCCTGGATGCAAGAGAACCATTTAACTCACCTAAGGCATTGGCAGGATGGCCTTCACCTGAGGGGATAGAGCAAGACCTTGAGCGTGATATAGCAGAAGCAGACAAGAAACTGGCATCTACCGGATATGAGATACTTGAAGATCCGGATGGTTTAGGATTACGGTATTATCAGATAGAAGCTATTAAGGCAGCTGAAAAGGCAATTGCAGAGAAGAAGTCTACAGTTCTCTTAGCTATGGCAACAGGCACAGGAAAAACGAGAACAGTCCTTGGAATGATATATCGTTTTCTGTCAGCTAAGAGATTCAAGAGAATACTGTATCTCGTGGATAGAACTGCGCTAGGCGATCAGACTATGGATGTCTTCAAGGAAGTACGTCTTGAAGACCTTAAGACCTTGAATCAGTTGTATGATATCAAGGATCTTGGAGAGAAAGACTTTGAGAAGGATACGAGAGTTCATATTGCGACCGTACAAAGCCTTGTTAAGCGTATTCTGTACAATGAGTCAGATACAAGTCTTGGAGTATCGGACTATGACTTGATAATCGTTGATGAGGCTCATAGAGGGTATATTCTCGATAAAGAGATGGGTGATGATGAAGTCCTGTATAGAAATCAGGATGACTTCAGGAGTAAGTATAGAGCTGTAATAGACTACTTTGACGCAGTAAAGATAGCCCTTACGGCAACTCCGGCTCTTCATACTACTGAGATATTCGGAAAACCAGTATATGAATACAAATATCGTACAGCTGTGATCGATGGATATCTTTGTGATCATGATGCTCCTCATTATATCAAGACAAAACTGAGTGAAGAGGGTATCACGTTTGAGGCTGGAAGCACTGCTCCCATCTATGATCCGGAGACAAATACGATTATCAATAGTTCAGAGCTTGAGGATGATCTTAAGTTTGAGATTGAAGATTTTAACAGAAGAGTAGTGAATAAGAGCTTCAATGAGACTGTATTACACGAGATTGCCAATAACATTGATCCTAATGAGAAAGGTAAAACTCTCATATTTGCAGTTGATGACGCACATGCTGATACAGTAACCAAGATTCTGAAGGACTACTATACAGAGCAAGGTGTCAGTGAAGAGGCAATAATGAAGATAACCGGATCTATTGAAAACGGAAATCCGGTGAAGATCAAAGAAGCAATACGTAGATTCAAGAATGAACAGTATCCGAGTATCGTCGTGACAGTTGACCTACTTACGACCGGGATAGATGTAGAGGAGATTGAAAACCTTGTATTCCTACGAAGGATCCGCTCGCGTATTCTCTTTGAGCAGATGTTAGGTCGAGCAACCAGATTGTGCCCAGAGATAGGGAAAACTCATTTTGAGATATATGATGCAGTAGGCATATATAAGGCATTGGAGCAAGTATCAAATATGAAACCTATTGTTGCCAATCCCAAGACTACGTTTGATGAGCTTATAGATGGTATTGACGCGTTGGAATCAGATAGTGCTCGAAGAAACCAGATAGATATGATTGTGGCTAAGGTTCTTAGGACAAAGGGAAGAATGTCTGATAAGAATACGGAACAATTTACGTCGCTTTGTGGTGGGCTTACAGTAGATCAATTTGTTGACAGCTTGCGTAATTCTCCTATTGACAAGGCAGTAGAGATAGTAAAGAAGAATAAGGATGCATTCAAGTATGTTCGAGGAGAGCATCATGATAGGCCTGTGTTTATAAGCAATGATCAAGATGTTCTTGTGAGCCATGAACGAAGTTATGGTGGAGCAACAAAGCCTGAGGATTACTTGAAAGAGTTTAGGGAGTATATAGACAACAACGTTAATGAGATCGCCGCTCTCAACATAGTGGCAACTCGTCCGAAAGAGTTGACTAGGGAAGCTCTAAAGGAATTGAAGCTCACACTTGATCGTCATAACTTCAATGAAACCATGCTTCAAACGGCATGGAAACAAATGACGAATGAAGAGATTGCGGCGGATATTATCAGTTTTATAAGGCAAAAGAGTATTGGAGATGCTCTTATCAGTAAGGATGATCGTATCCATACAGCTATCGAAAAGACAAAAAAGGCTCATCCGGAGTTGAGTAAGATACAGATAGGGTGGTTGGATAAGATTGAAGCCTATCTCAAACAAGAGACAGTTTTGAACAAAGAGTCCTTTGATGCCGAAGCATTCAAGAACAAAGGCGGTTATCCTGCAGTGGATAAGGCATTTTCCGGAAAATTGGATATGATTATTGATGAGATTAACACAAACATGTATATAGCGTAATATGGAGACTGAGTAATGACAAACAATGAGATTGTATCAAAACTTTGGAATCTTTGTAATGTGCTTCGTGATGACGGAATCACTTATCATCAGTATGTGACGGAGCTTACGTATATCCTTTTCCTGAAAATGGCGAAAGAAACCAATTCTGAAAAGGATATTCCTGAGAAGTATCGCTGGGATGAGCTGAAGAATAAGGATGGACTAGAGCTTAAGAAGTATTATGAGGAACTCTTGAGAACTCTGGGCGAAGACTGTACCGGGCGCATTCAGGAAATCTATAACGGAGCACGAAGTAACATCGAAGAACCGGCCAATCTCAAGAAAATCATTACGAATATCGATGGCCTTGATTGGTATTCTGCTAAAGAAGAAGGACTTGGTAACCTCTATGAAGGGCTTTTAGAGAAGAATGCTAATGAGAAAAAGTCCGGAGCAGGGCAATACTTTACACCGAGAGTGCTCATCGATGTCATGACAGAGCTCATATCTCCACAGGCAGGGGAGAGATGTAACGATCCGGCATGTGGTACGTTTGGATTCATGATAGCTGCGGATGCTTATGTAAAATTGCATACCAATGACCTGTTTGATCTATCGGAAGATCAGCAGAAATTCCAGAAATACGAGGCCTTTACAGGTGGAGAGCTTGTTCATGAGACTCACAGATTGGCACTTATGAACGCCATGCTTCACGATATCGAGGGTAAGATATACCTATGTGATACACTCTCAAACCAGGGAAAAGAGATGAATGGGTTTGATGTGGTACTCACAAATCCTCCGTTTGGAACGAAAAAAGGCGGAGAGCGTGCGACAAGAGATGATTTTACCTATCAGACAAGCAATAAACAGCTTAATTTTTTGCAGCACATTTATCGATCGCTGAAGCCAGACGGAAAAGCGAGGGCGGCGGTTGTCCTGCCTGATAATGTTCTTTTTGCCGATGGAGATGGTGAACGTATCAGGGAAGACCTTATGAATAAATGTAATCTTCATACCGTATTGAGGCTTCCTACAGGCATCTTCTATGCTCAGGGAGTTAAGACAAACGTGCTTTTCTTTACAAGAGGTACTTTGGATCAGGACAATACAAAGGAAGTATGGTTTTATGATCTAAGAACCAATATGCCATCGTTTGGTAAGACAAACCCGCTAAAATCAGAGCATTTCGATGACTTTAAGAAAGCATACACAGCAAGTAATAGACACGATATAATAGATGAGCGATGGAGTGTCTATACCTATGATCAGATATCAGAAAAAGGTAAGAACCATAGTCTTGATCTTGGCCTTATAAGGGATGATTCTGTTCTTGATTATAATGATCTTCCTGATCCTATTGAGAGTGGAGAAGAATGTATTGCTCAGTTAGAAGAAGCGGTAGATCTCTTGCAGATCGTAGTCAAGGAGCTTAAGTCTCTGGAAAGCAAGGGTGCATAAGCAATGGCAAAGGCAAAGAACATAAGCTCGGTGGTTGATATTATCATTTCTGATGATGCGCAATTATATGAGATTCCTGGTAACTGGACATGGGTAAAGTTAGGTGGAATAGCTGATGTAAAAGGTGGGAAAAGAGTTCCTAAAGGGAAAAAACTGTCTGATGATAAAACAGAGCATCCATATATTAGAGTAACCGACATGTCTAATGGAACAATTGATTTAGCTGATATTAAGTATGTTGACGACGACATATTCTCAATGATACATAACTATACCATTAGCTCAAGAGATGTCTATATATCAGTGGCTGGAAGTATAGGGAAAATAGGTATTATTCCAGAGAGTTTAGACGGTGCTAATTTAACTGAAAATGCTGCTAAAATAACAAATATCATTGGAACAGATAATAAGTACTTGATGATGTATTTGCAGTCAAATGTGGCTCAACTCCAAATGGTGGAATCGACAATTTCTACAACGCAACCTAAGTTGGCTTTATTTAGAATTGAGAATATAAATGTTCCGCTCCCACCTCTTGCAGAGCAGAAGCGTATTGTAGATCAAATTGAGAGTCTGTTTTCTAAACTGGATGATGCTAAAGAAAAGCTACAATCGATAATTGATGCTCATGAAGATAGAAGGGCTGCAATTCTACATAGGGCATTTGAAGGAAGAATAACTCAACAATGGAGAAAAAGAAACAGTGTTACTCTTGAATCTTGGAATAACACGACAATTGGTGGAATAGCAGAGTTGGTGACAAAAGGGGCATCTCCGAGATGGCAAGGCGTAGAATATTTGGACGATAATACTCAGACACTGTTTGTGACCAGTGAAAATGTTAGAGAAGGTTATCTCGACTTAACAAAGGAAAAATACTTAGATAATAAGATTAATGAGATCCAGAAACGATCTGTGCTTAAAAAAGGTGATGTTTTGGTTAATATTGTAGGGGCTTCAATTGGGCGTTCTGCGATTTATAATATTGACAAGAAGGCAAATACTAATCAAGCAGTGTGTTTGATTAGATTATCAGATATTGAGCTAAATCAATATGTTTGTTTCTACCTAAACTCGCCGGTGGCACTTAGATACTATTCTGAGAATAAAAGTGAAACGGCAAGAGCAAATCTGAGTTTGGCGGACATTAAAAACTTGCATATAAATGTTCCAAGTAAGGCAGAGGCTGAAGAAATTATGAAAGTTGTGAAAATGCTAATGGACAACGAGAACAGAGTGGTGGATAACGCCGTGACAACTTTGGATAATATTGAAACTATAAAAAAATCAATCCTTGCAAAGGCCTTCCGTGGTGAACTAGGTACAAATGATCCGTCAGAAGAAAGCTCTATAGAGATGTTAAGGAGAATTATAGGGGAACAAGCATAACGGTTTATGAAAAAGAGTGAGGGAAAGAATGGCAAATTTGACTACGTTAGAGAGGGTATCACTTAAGAATCACCCGGAAATCAAGGAAGACTTGATACAGAAGTTTATATTTGATAATCCGGAAGTGCTAGGAATAGGTGATCTTGCGCCGCTTCAGAGGGAACGAGTTCAGCCTGCTGGCGGAAGACTCGATCTATTATTGGGTTCTACTGACAATGAAACCAGGTATGAGGCTGAGATTCAGTTAGGAGCGACGGATCCCAGTCATATTATCAGAACGATTGAGTATTGGGATTCGGAGAGAAAACGTTTCCCTCAGTTTGACCATTGTGCGGTTATTGTGGCTGAAGAGATCACAGGAAGATTCATGAATGTGATTAGCTTGTTCAATGGTGCGATTCCATTGATAGCACTCCAGATGTCCGCTTATAAGGTCGGAGATGAGATATCGCTCACATTTACCAAGGTTATCGACCGAATTGTCCTTGGATCAGATGAAGAAGCTGATTTTGAGGTGACAGATAGGAATTATTGGGAGAATAACCGAAGCACAAAGAAGATGATGAAGGCGGTAGATGATATCTTTGCAGACCTTAGTGATTATGTGTCCGGGTATGAAATGAAGTACAATAAGTTCTACATAGGAATCACAAAAGACGGCGTGGCGAAGAACTTCATCTCATTCCAGCCCAAGAAAAGCTTTGTTTACGTTATATTCAAGGCGAATGAGGATAAGGAATTATCCTCCAAACTAGAAGATGAGGGGTTGGACATAACCTTCGAAAGTAGATGGAAACAGTATAAAATTAAGCTTTCCGGGTATGATGACTACCTGAAGCATAAAGAAACCATCGAAGAATGTGTCAAAAGGGCTCGAGATTACTTTAATCTTTCAGATATATAGCAAGTGGCCACCGAAAGAATACTATTAATTCATTGGAGGGAAATATGAAGGTAATAAAACTGATTGAAACACGGTTTGGTTGTGCATTTGGGCGTAACGTTAAGGACGAGATGCTTGTAAAAGCTTCACGTTCAAAAGCAAAAGATGTGGCGGTTATCCTCACGGAAAACCAGCTTACTCATTACCACGGTGAAAACAAAGAGTATGTAATTGCACTAAGGGAGAACAATAGACTTAAAGGCATGTTTGATCTTGGCGCAGTTCTACCAAATACAGATG
Source organism: Lachnospiraceae bacterium P6B14 (assembly GCA_000687695.1). Classification (GTDB taxonomy): domain Bacteria; phylum Bacillota; class Clostridia; order Lachnospirales; family Lachnospiraceae; genus Eubacterium_F. The sequence continues at coordinate 7,661 of JHWZ01000026.1, forward strand.
CACATTTGATACTATATATCTTTACAAAGGATAGACCTAATCGCTTTACGGTAGGAGAATATCGTGGAAAAGTAAAGCAAAAGAAAATACAATCGGGAAAGGAATTTGATTGGAATACACTTTATTTTTCCGAATTCTATAATTATATAGACAAGATTGATAAGTGGATTGAGACAGGAAAAGTTGAAGGAAATGAGTTTGCCAAGTTTAATACTCTTGAGAACAAGATGTTTGAAGATATTTTTGCTCCTAAACGGTACTCAAAAGATGCTTGTCGTGTAAAAGCTGCGTTAGCAGATGAAAAGACGGTTTGCCTATCAGAAGTAGCAGAGATTATTCGCCCAATGTCGGACAGGGATAGAAATAAGCGCTCAATGTTCCTGTTTGTGCCTGAATGGAAATATCCGATTGATTATACTAAATTGCGAGAAGGAGTATTGACGAATGCACCTATTAGAAAATATGACATTCTTTTTAGGGATTTTGAAAAAATGTACTTGGTAGATGAAGATCCTCAATGTGATTTTCATATTAGTCCTAATTTTTATGTAATTCGTCCCAAAAGCATTTTGCCACATTATTTGTTTATGTATCTTCAAAGTGATACTGCCAAAACTATCATGCAATCACTATCTATGGGTGGTGTGCTTAATAGGATTAGAAAGACAGACATGGAAAAAATCCCGATTGTATTACCTAAATTAGGTAATGATGAGTATTTGAGTACATTTAGGTTAAGATTTTATGAACAGTCTGATATCGCAGAGTTCTCGAGAGTAAAAAGGTTGATGCCCCATATGCAGGTGATAAGTGGGGGACATAAGACTAGAGCTAAGAATGTCCGTGAGAAAAAAGAAATCGTTGAGGATATTCTTGAGGAGGAATGGACAAAGAAAATCAAGGTGCACAAAAATGAGGTAATGAAGGAGTTCCTTGAATCAGACATCGATGAACTCAATACTTGCTTCAGGGGAAAAGCATACAAAGCAACGCTGATTCTTGCTGGTTCGATTCTAGAAGCAGTTTTGATTGATTGGTTGTCAGAGATTGAAGGCGTCAACTACTTCGATGAAGACTACATTATACAAATTGAAAAGTGGAGAAAAGGAAAAAAAGTATATTATGAAAAAAAGGCTGTATTAGCTGACTATATCAAGGCAATAGAGGAGCTGGCTGAACCGAAGTGGATGAAAGCAGATAAAGCTGACAAAATTAGGGAAAAGAGGAATCTGGTTCACGCTAAACTATGTATGAAAGAATCAGTTGAGATTAATGAGCAGACATGTAGGGAGGTAATACAATATCTCAAGGAGGTTATTGAGACAAGAAGTGCAAGATAAAGTTGAAATGAAGGAATAGATATGGAGGTAAACATGAGAATTATATCTGAAAACGCAAGAGTATCATCGGTTGGTCCTGGAGTAGAGGCAATAGATGCCGAAATTGAGATTGAAGAGTATTTGGATTCTAGAATCTCAACAGTATTTGTTCATGTAAATGCACTTGATGGAAAAGTATATACAGTTTCAGAACAAAGCCTGTATAGTGCAGAAAATGACATTTCCTTTAGTGAAGAATACAATTCTCTTGAGTCTGCGAAGCAATCTCCCTATTACAAATGCTTTCAGATTGCAGACAGAATGATAGAAGAAATGTCGGAAATGTCTGTAGATGATATCTGAGATGTTTTTTGCAATACAATTTTTGAACATCCGTTCGTTTCAAGACCCTATGTTTCCGGGCAGCCGCACAGGCGGCTATCGCACAAAAAGGGTGAACCAATTATTTCATAGCTGAATAAAGATTATTTAGAGAGATTCCTGTCGCGGATTTACGGCAGGAATCTTTTTTTGAAAAGGAAGCTTCATCTTTGACGAAGCCTCGGAGGGATAGGCGTTGGTGCAGCATGCCCAATGTGTGTGAAAGCCTTGCAAAACTGCGAAAAATCGTATATAATTGCAAAGATGGATTTAGCCTTTCAATGATCTTTTTATCTTAATCTCACTTTTATATTGAATATTACGGTGCGGTGAAACCGCCTGTCCGAAGGACAGGAAACCGTGTGTCCGATGAATCGGAAACCGATTCCGAACTTACGCGGCGGAGCCGCCGTTCCGATGCGGCGTGAGCCGCTTGTCCGGAACGGGTTGAGCCACCGCTTGTTGTTATTTTTGTTTTGACTTTAAGCCGTAAACCTCACGCATTGAGATATCTTTTGTAGGGTCGATACTCTCGATGTTTATCTCGTATCCATCATGGATTATGCGATCCAGGATTGCATCTGCAAGTGGAGATGCACTGCCACCAAGTTGATCATACCATCCTTCC
>JHWZ01000027.1 GCA_000687695.1 Lachnospiraceae bacterium P6B14
GTGAACAGATACCAGCAGTACTCTACATAACCGCCTTTTGATTTCCCGGGAACAACCTTCTTACTATAGTCACCCGACTCATCGCCTTTAAACTTACTTAAATCAAATTTGATTGTTTTTATTGTTTTAGTACGTTCATCTTTTGTAAGGATAACACTACTGTCTTTAGTATTATCAATGCAATCAAGAGTTCCATAATGTTTCAAATACTTAATATCAAACTTGAATTCTGCACCGTCCGGCCATTCTGCGCCTGTAACTTCCTTTGTTACATCAATGTCATAAGAAAGCGTCGGCGGCTCTGTTACCGGCGGCTCTGTTTTCGGCGGCTCTGTTACCGGCGGTTCTGTTGTCGGTGGATATGTGGTAATCCATGTATGCCACTCATTAGTATGAGTAAACTTCTTGCATACAATCCATCCATACTGACACTGCTCATTGACAACAGTTGCATTCGGCGCAATGATTGTCATACACTTCGAGAAGTTTGAATTGATTTTAACCTTAGTTGCATTAGGAATATTGTAGATCACAGATGCGGCAGCCACGCCTTTGTCTGAATCATCAATATCCTTTCCATCAACCGTGATACCAAAGCCCGGGTTAATATTAACCTCTCCGTCAGACGGAATGTTGAATACTACAACCTGACCTTTTTTCATTTTGATCATAATGTTATTCTTGCCAAAGAACTTTTCTATTCCATTCACATAGACAACGTCCTCTGTAGGCTTTGTAGTTTTAATTTCTTCCTCGGTGTAATATGTCTTTTCCTCGAATTCCTGCTGGGATTCACTGGTCACATCTTCTCCCGATGCAGCTTCACCTTCACTGGTCACATCTTCTCCCGATGCAGCTTCACCATCACTGGTCACATCTTCTCCCGATGCAGCTTCACCTTCACTGGTCACATCTTCTCCCGATGCAGCTTCACCTTCACTGTTATTCTTGACAACCGGAACCATAGTAACATGAGGAACCTTAGTAGTCTCAACAATTTTCTGATCAGATGCAAGGTCTATTGTAGCATTGTCTTTAGCTTCCGGAAGAGTGAAATTACTCTTTGCCAGATCTGCTGCTGACTGAGTTTTTGCCTTGGTGATCATATTGTCAATAGCAGTATTAATTTTATTCCGAGCCTTATACACAATACTGATATTCTTCGCCTTGATCTCCTGATCATCTTCGAGCTTTTTATCCTTCTGTTCTTCAGCCATGGTAAGTGTTGAATTCATCTTCTCGATGTAGATATCATTCAGCTCACCAATAAGCATATCTACACCACCTTCATAGCCATTAACAGCACCACAACCCGAACCGTACTTATCGGCATTTGTCATGGTATACTTTTTTGCTGCGAAGTTAGTGTTTACGTGACTACTCTGCTCTACTTCTTCTGCGATAACACCATAACGGATATTATCCCCCAAGTATCCTTTAAGGTGTGTCGGCAAACCATAGTAATCATTTCCGGCCTTATTCAAAACCGTAACCATGAATACTCCCAACACGAGAACAATCAGCGTAGAGCAAACGCCAATTATCCTATTTCGTGTTCTTCTTCTGATTCTCTTCATAGTCTTCTCCCTCCAGATCTTCAAGAAAATCATCAACAGTAACCTATAATCGCAATTGTCATAAATATAATACTCCTATGTTGAGTATAACATGCGAATTTTTATTTGTAAATAGTTTTTTAACGAAATGTAACGAAACTTTTAATCGTAATGTTTCGCGAAAATGATTCCATCACACAGTAAGGTTTAAACAAGAAAAACCCGCTCACTGAGCGGGTTTTATCATTCCATATTCTGTCTCTCTTGAAATCTTAGGAGTTTTGCTTTCCTTCAATTCCAAATCATATTCTTCAGAAATATAAGCAGGGCCTGTCGTCCACAGCGAAGTCCCATAATCGAAAAGCATAGCAAACGTTCGAGATTTGCGAAAATCTCTATAAACCTCATTAATCGATTTGTTCTGAGTGGCTGCCCGGTCCATTATAACCATTGCAGCTTGCATTTGCATGGCTCTCTCTATTCTTTCATTCATTTGATGGGTACCTCATAACTGTCAACATACTCTAAACATGATATAGAATCTTGAGACCTGAAACATATTTGATCCCTAAGGTTTTCCGGCTCCAAGTAGTTTATAGCAACTGTATCTGCTCGCTCAGTGAATACATCTCCATATAATCCATCCATATAAGTAGTTATGACAAGGTTGGTAGTATCATTTGCGATCTTACCGATGATAATCATATAATCCTTCCATTTTTCAAGTATATCAGGGTACGCATTTTTTCTATGCGCTACCACACAGTGGAGCCATTCTCTGTCAGCATCAGGAAAACAAAAAATATTTATATCCGGGTTCTCATGATAACGATATACAGATACAACGCCATGATCATGCAAAGCGGATACCTTTCCTTCCGTGATCGCCTTTTTAACAGATGAGCTCGTGAATGCTTTGGCCTGATCCTCGCTTGTCGTCACGTAAAATCCTCGACCGAAATCCTTTCCGTTTCTGCACCTTTCCACAAGAGGTTTTTCTACCGGCATATAACTGCCATGGTAAACAAGATCGCCATCATGAATCATTTTATCGCCCCCTTTGATCTTGCGTATCGATCAATCTCTGCAAAATTCGCTTCGTCGCCCTGGACATGAAAGATTTCGTATGCATCATCGATATACTTATCGATTCTGTATTGATCAAAAACATCAGCACACTCCGTAATACTCATATTCCATTCTCGGCAAGCCATACGAAAAAGGCGAAGTTGCATGTGGATTAGCTCTTTGTCCTTCGATATCATACGTTACCTCTGTACATATTGAAAACAACGGTTCAAATAAATTATACATCAGTTTCAGAGCAATCGCAAGAGGATTATAATAACGCATATTCAAAAAACAATCATTTGAATTGTTACTGACCTCTCTGCGATCCGAATAAGAAAAACCCGCTCACCGAGCGGGTTTTATCATTCTATCTGCCAATCGATCGGATTGACACCATTATTTCTCAGGAACTCATTTGCCCGGCTGAAAGGTTTACTACCGAAGAATCCCCGATACGCCGACAATGGAGATGGATGCGGACCCTGTATCACGAGATGTTTTGGATTATCAAGTCGCTTTGCCTTCTCTCCCGCAGGGCGTCCCCACAGAATAAAGACTATCGGTCTGTCTTCCTTATTGACCACATCGATGATCGCGTCCGTAAACTGCTCCCAGCCTTTGCCTCTGTGACTCATGGCCTGATGAGCTCTGACTGTTAGCACGGTGTTTAATAGAAGGATTCCCTGTCGGGCCCATTTTTCCAAGTAACCGTGATCCGGGATCTCGCATCCCAGGTCATCATGCAACTCCTGATAAATATTTACCAGTGACGGTGGGATCTTTACACCTTTTCTCACAGAGAAACACAGTCCATGCGCCTGCCCGGGCTCATGATAAGGATCCTGTCCGAGTATGACCACCTTCACCTGGTCCGGCGGAGTCAGATTCAACGCGGAAAACAGATCCTCCTGCGGCGGATAGACCGTCGTATGAGCATATTCCTCTCCAACAAAAGAATAGAGTTTCCGATAGTACTCCTTCGAAAACTCATCCTTCAGCTTTTCTGACCATGTAGCATTCAGTTCCGCCATGTTACCTCCTTACATCGATCCCTTTTTCGTGCAGATACTCCTTTAACTCAGGTATCGGAAGTTCCTTGAAGTGGAACAGGCTCGCCGCGAGCACCGCATCAGCCTTTCCTTCGGTCAGTGCCTCATAAAAATGCTCCTTCGTTCCTGCTCCGCCCGATGCGATAACAGGTATGTTCACATTCTCCGAAACCATCCTGGTCAGCTCGATATCGTATCCATCCTTCGTCCCGTCACAATCCATGCTTGTCAAAAGGATCTCTCCGGCTCCGAGCTTCTCTGCTTTTATCGCCCATTCGATGGCATCGATGTTCATATCCACTCTGCCACCGTTTTTATAAACAGTCCAACCGTCGGCGCCTTCTCTTCTCTTCGCGTCGATCGCCACGACCACGCACTGCGATCCGAACTTATCGGCAGCCTCACTCACCAGTTCGGGATTCATGATAGCCGCAGAGTTCACCGCAACCTTATCGGCGCCCTCTCTGAGAATCATGCGAAAATCATCAACTGTTCTGATGCCTCCGCCCACAGTAAACGGTATGAACACTCGCTCAGCCACGCGTCTTACCATATCGGCGCGGATATCCCTCGCATCACTGCTTGCCGTGATATCCAAAAAAACGAGCTCATCCGCACCCTCTTTGTCATACGCCGCACCAACCTCAACCGGATCACCGGCATCGATAAGGTTCACGAAGTTGACGCCTTTCACCACGCGTCCTTTGTTGACATCAAGACAGGGAATCACTCGTTTCGTAAACATCAGCTCACCTTGTTTTCTTTCCTTATTATATAGAAATAAAATTCTTCAATATCCGCAATCCCGGATCACCACTCTTCTCAGGATGGAATTGCGTAGCAAAAATATTCTCATGCTCAACCGCAGCATCAAACGGTATCATGTACTCAGCCGTGGCCGCCACATCGTTTTCGTCGGTCGCCTCAAGATAATAGCTGTGGACAAAATATACGAAGGTTCCGTCATCAACTCCCTCAAACAGTTTCGTCCCAGTTTTGATGTGAAGCGCGTTCCAACCGATCTGTGGAATCTTGTATCCTGTCGTATCAGGAAATCTCTTCAGTCTTCCCGGTAGCAGATTCAGACCCTCTACATCATTCTCAGACTCTTCGCTTCCTTCGAAAAAAAGCTGCAGTCCCAGGCATATTCCCATGATAGGCTTTCCGGATTTGGCCACCTCGCGGATGACCTCGGTAAGTCCGTAGCGATCAAGTCTGCCCATCGCATCCTCAAAAGCACCGACCCCCGGCACTATCACATGGTCTGCCGATCTGATGATATCAGCATCCCTTGTGAGTGTCGCCTCGGCACCAAGATGCTCCATGGCCTTTTCAACACTTCTTACATTACCCGCATCATAGTCTACGATTGCTATCATCTTTCGTCTTCCTTATTTTTCTCATTCCACTGGTCGATGATTTTCTCAAGCTCAACCGTATACTCGTGACGATCCTCAATGCTGTTCATTTCTCTGGCCTGAGTCTCACTGACTCCGAACTCGGTATAGAGGTTTCCGGCAATCTTACCCTCGAGGGCATTTACCTGTCCGAGAATCTCGTATTTATCGGCTTTATCCTTGTTTGCATCGTAGCTTCTTATACCCTTCATCAGTGAATCCAGTGACTCGAGGTACATGCCCATATCATAGTAGTTCTCATATGAGTTGAGCTGTTTCTGAAGCTGCATACAGATATAAACCTTTTCCTTGGTCTCCTGATCTTCTTCGGATACCTTCACTCCACGGATGGAGTTGTATGCTTCCTCGACCTCACCCTCATCGAAAGATTTCTTCGTGTTGAGAAGAGCTGATCTGTAAGAGAAGGTGTTCGATCCGAGCAGCACTGATACTCCGATAAACGCAAATAATAAAAGCACTATCGTGGTTCCTATTGGATTGACCTTGCCTACTACCTCAGTTGCTGCAAGCTCAGCCTTCTGCTTTTTCTTTTCTTCCTTCTTTGCAGCCTTCTCTGCTGCAGCTGCGGCCTTGTCAGCATTTTTCTTTTCTTTTTCTTCAGCTGCAACCTTGGCCTTTTCTTCCTTTTCAACTGCCTGGAGCTGTTTCTGTTCGGCCTTGAGCTTGGTTTTTTCCTCCTTGCTCATGCCTTCCATCTCACGCTCTTTTGCCTCTATCTCGGCAGTCTGTTCGGTAACGATATTACCGAATATACGCTTGAAGAAAGATGCTTCTTCCTTTTTCTTTACCTTCTTACGTTTTACTTTTTTACGCTTAACAGGCTTTGCAACCTCGAGCGTTGCTACACCTTCATCCTCTTCGGACTCTTCTTCACCTTCATCTGAAAGCGCGTCGGCATCCTCCATACCGCCCTCTTCTTCACCGTCATCCATCAGGGCAAACGGCTCGTCAACCGGCATCTCATCCTCGTCCGGTTCAGGCTCGAGATCTACGTCGAAGTCGTCACCACCCTCTTCTTCCTCGGGCTCAGGCTCAGGCTCATCTGATATCTCATCAGCAAAAATCTCATCACTCTCATCATTACTGAACAGCTGATCCGGATCGATCGGAATATCCATAGGAGCTTCCTCTTCTTCAGACTCCTCCTCCGACTCTTCTTCTTCCTCCGTTGGCTGTTCCATCTCATCATCTATGTCGTTGTCGAGCATGGCAAGAAGCGCGTTGATGTCATCATCGTCCACTTCTGCCGGTGCCTCTCCTTCGTCGCCTGACTCCTCACCCATATCAAGGCCTGCTATATCCAAGCCCAGATCAGGCAGTTCCTCATCTCCGCCATCTACATCAAGAGCAAGATCTGGCATCTCCTCCTCAGCGCCGTCCACGTCGAGCGCGAGGTCAGGTATTTCTTCCTCTGCACCATCTACGTCAAGCGCGAGGTCAGGTATTTCTTCCTCAGCGCCATCCACATCGAGCGCGAGGTCTGGTGTTTCCTCCTCAGCCGCTTCCTCTGCTTCTTCCTCCGAAGACTCTTCTTCAGCATCTGCTGCTGCGGCTTCTTCTGCTGCACCAAACATGGCTGCTATTTCATCAGGACTCAGCTGTTTATTCGGATCGAAGTCCTCCTCAGGCTCTGCTGCAGGGGCCTC
>JHWZ01000028.1 GCA_000687695.1 Lachnospiraceae bacterium P6B14
TCCTACTCTTGGGCATATGATCACACTCCTTCCTTCTTTCTCCGATAATTATTACTGTTTCAATTATAGCTCAAATTTTTTGCCTCCGCAAGACTTGTGTCAAATTTTGATTTCAGTTTGACACAACCGTCTTTTCAGAGTAGAATTATACTACAGTGGTTAATAGGAAACAGAACTAGTAAGACTCATAATGTACCGTACATAGGAAAACCTTTTTTATCGTGAGGAGATATCAGTATGAAGAACAAAAATAAAATCATTATAATAATCCTTATCCTAGGGCTCATTATACCGACTACTGCAAGCTCAGCATCAACATCCCTGCCTACCGATACTTCTATCCCATCTTCAGGTTGCATCCTTGCAGGGGTATATGGTTCATACGTATCAGATAAACAAAAAGCCCTGGACCGTATAAACGACATAAGGAAAGAAGCCTGTAAAGAGGGGATTATCAACCCATCCACAGGTGCTCCCTTGGCTCCTTCAGACTATGTACCGATAAAATGGTCTTCCGACCTGGAATACATAGCAAAAATCCGCGCTGCTGAAGGTGGCGTCTACTTACAACATATGAGACCAAATGGAGATTCTTGCTTTGATCTGATCTCTCCCGGTGGACAAAACTCATGGGGAGAGGTACTGGCTTGGAACAGCTCTTCAGACATGATACATGGAATTAATCAGTGGTACGAAGAAAAATATGACTGGGTACATAAAACCGGTGGGGTAACCGGACACTATACACAGATGATCGATCCCGAGCATACATATGTAGGACTTGGTGCCTTCGTAAGTGACAATATCGCCTATGGGAATTGTACCGCCGGAGAGTTTTCGTATGAACCCGGTGCTTCTGAGGGATTCTCTGAACCTGAGAAGAACATCCTCCAAACAATAGAGATCAACAAAACTCTTGTAGGCAAAGCAAAGATCACAAATGTATCTGGAATGGACGAGTTCTATGCCGGAAGGAAGGAGCAATTTCACCTTACTTATAATGTCTCTGAGTCAGGTGCTACCCTATACTCTGTCGATAACATCACCTGGACAAGCTCTGATGAATCCGTGGTATACGTGGATTCAAATGGAATCGCTCATTACCTGACCCCGGGAAAAGCAACGATACAAGCTTCCTCTCCATCAGGTGAACAGAGCAGTATGTCATTAAAGATACTGCCAAAAGCTCCGGGACGCGTTAAGATCAAAAGTATGTCTTCCTCAAAAGGGAAACTCACAGTGAAATGGAATAAGACCGTCGGAGCAAACGGATATGACATAGTATACAGCACAGATTCGTCTTTCTACTATAGCAAGACGATTAAAATCAATGGAAATAAAACATCAAAAGCCATCAAGGGACTTAAAAGAAAAACAAAATATTATATCATGGTACGTGCATATAACAAAGCATCGACAGGCATATCATACGGAGAGTACTCCAAGGTTAAATCGAAGAAGACTAAGTGATAATCCCGATCTTCTTTGTGAATAAAAAAAAGCCCATATGGGCTTTTTTTATTCACGGAGAAGGAGGGATTTGAAGCAAGGTCAGATCCCCGCAATCCCCGTAGAAAGGAGCTTTGGAGGCTCCGGTCGACCACAGGTATGCATGGAGGTATGCACTAAATCATATTCCCAGCTCTTTCATCTCTTTTACCAAGAATTCCTCCAATTGCTTCTTATCAGGTAACTGAAGCATATAGGTTGATACAAAAAGATTCTCATCCATTCCGTTTAAAACGTATTCAACCATCTTTGGTCCTTTTTGAGTACATAACAGTTTTATCAACATTTCCGGCGGTGTTTCGAATTTGCGAGACACTGTCTCACAAATCTGCGGATACCTGACATAAAACAGATAATTAAAGAGTTTCCTCTCGGAAGCCATAATGATTAAAAAATGGTGTGGCGAACCGCATATGTCCAATGCAGACCCACACCTTGTTCTTTTATACTACACCTACTCCTTCGAAAAGTCAAATAAACTGTGTTATACCTGTCAGTTTTTCAATTGCTTCATTATCCCAATACTCATTTTCCCATTTATAGAATACATCCTTACGTTTTTTGAATATTCTGAAAGGCTTATCCGTATTATCATAGATATGGAGAATATCACAAATCTCCACCAACTCAGGAATTAACGCAAGCGCCCTATCATACCTTAATCGGATCTTATCCTCTGGAACACTATGCCCACCGGATGCCTGTCTTACTCTGATCCTAATAGCATTAATCTCAGGATCTGCTGTCAGCACATATACACAACGAACAAAATAGCCTTTTTCCTTTGCCTTCCGGAGCAGTTTTAAATTACGATCAGTTGATAAAACCGTTTCAAATGTAAAGTCATCCTTCTTAGATATCGCATCTTCTCTTAGCTTTTCAGCCTGTATCGCTGCATCCATGTCAGAGCACAGACTTGCTTTTTTTATATCATCAGCATTGATATATACTCCAACAGTCTTTGCCATTTTTGTAATAGTAGTCTTTCCACTTCCATTTGGACCTGCGAACACGATAACTTCGGGTTTTAATTCCGCATCAAGCATATTCTCTCCTTCCATCTGGATACTCCATATATGCCTTTTTCTTTTCTGTATCAAAACCAGCAATGGGAAGTCCTTTTATCTGCCTGATTTCATTATCAATCCGAATGGATTCCTTAAACCGTTCCGTCAATTCGTCATCTGATATACCACACATATAATCCAACTCATTTTTTTCGCCCATATCAACACCCCCTTACCTTGGAGATTACTTTTATCTTGTGCCCTCATTATACACAAATAGTCTCGCATTTGCAAGGTTTTTCAAGTGAAAAATCCACCGGGATTTGAACACCGATCCGATTCGTGTTGTTAAGCGCATAGTCCAAATCATAGGATGCTGACGCCATTACGAAAATGCTCATCAAGCTCCTCGTCTGTCAAAACACCATCTTCACATTTTTCTCTACTATTCTCGAGTCGGACAAGCATATTAAGCCTTCTGATGATCTCCATCTCATCTGAAGTGTCATCCGGCATATCTTGAAGAATTCTTATTATCGTTGCTTTTGCTTCACTCATTTATAATCTCTCCTGAACAAATCCTAATCCATCTATACCATCGAGATTCTGCGAAGTTCATCTACCGCATCACCGTCAATATCTATCTTTCCCACTGAAGAAAAAAAATTGCTTTTATCTTGCTTTTGATTAATCTTCTTACAATAATGAGCTTTTAAGTCTTCAATACTACCATCGTCTTCATCATAATAGCGCACCTCTCTTAATTGCTCTCATTTGAACATTGTCCCGTCCTCGCAAACCCGCTTGGAAAGGATGGTTTAATGGACTCCTTTGGAGTTTCCTGGGATCCGATATGCGCTGAACCGAAGGTTCAGTAGTTACACCAAGTGGTTACCCAAAGATTTTTGAAAAAGAGAACGAGGTACGTCAAGCGATATAATCGTGTAAGGAGATCCGGTATCCACTTTCATAGAGACCATCACTGCATCACGATTAGTGATTCCACCGGACTCAACGGAATATGAAAAATCGTTTCTGTAATATGCATTAATCAACACGTCCGACTTCCTCCTCCGACAACCCCATCATAATCTTTTTATCTCCATGCTTTTCACGCATAAAACTATATAGATCGTCATTGTGTGTCTTATTCGTCGCATAGTAAAAAATCTTCACCTTCCGCATATCGTTTCCGGTGAATATCGCATCGCAGTCCAAATGATCCAACTGCCAATCATAGATGTTTGTCTCCAAAGGTGGATTGTATTCAGCAATTCCTCGATCCAGAGTCTGTTCCATAGCGACCATCTCCTTCTTAATCACATACCACAGCTTCTCACGCCTTCATTATACGCAAAAAGCCTCGCATTTGCATGGCTTTCGAATGAAAAAATCACGAAAATCACGATTTTTGTCTTTTGTATCAGAATAAGAATAAGAATCAATACCTATAGTACACACAATACTTCGAACACATCTATATAGCTAATGTACCGCCTGGCTTTTGCGCTTTATTCTGCGCTTTAACCAACTCGCTTTGTGTCTAATTCAACGCAAAATGGAAGGATCCTCTGAAGTGTATTACTGTATGTCGGAACACTCATTTCTCTATTCCCGATAATAAGAGAGTCTATCGACACACGGAACAAATAACTAAGCGCATACAGATTATCAACAGTCGGAAGACTCCGCCCATCAAACCAGTGATATATGCTCTGCGGTGTGGACAACCCCAAATGTCCTTGCAAATCTTTCACATTTAGCCCCTTGATAATCATTAGTCTACGAATATTCTGTCCCGTCCTTTTCATATCTATTATGGTCCTACTCTTGGGCATATGATCACACTCCTTCCTTCTTTCTCCGATAATTATTACTGTTTCAATTATAGCTCAAATT
>JHWZ01000029.1 GCA_000687695.1 Lachnospiraceae bacterium P6B14
GGCTCCGCCGCGTAAGTTCGGAATCGGTTTCCGATTCATCGGACACACGGTTTCCTGTCCTTCGGACAGGCGGTTTCACCGCACCGTAATATTCACCATGAGTCGTCGACCGGGAAGATGCGATGGAAACTGTCATAAGTCCTGATGGTCAGGATGTACTCATTTAGCTTATCCGACAGAAACCCCGGCATCAGGATCCTACGGAAAGATGCGTTAGTCTTTGGTTCCCAGACATACTCATGACCCCTGATACGCTGATAGGTCTTCGTGACGGATATCTCGTTGTTTGAAAAGTTGATGTCATCGGGCGTGAGCGCCAGCATCTCGCCCGTGCGCATACCGGTCCAGTATAATACCTCAAAACAGATATAAGCCAGAGGATCCTCCTTGACAACTGTGCGGAACGCCTTATACTCCTCCGGGGTCCAGAATCTCATCTCATGAGTGTTACTCACGCCCATGCAGGTGACACGCTTGCATAGATTCTCATGTAGTCCGTAGAGCTTTGTCGCATAGTTCATAAATGCCACGAACTGTGTGTTTATCGTACGCAGATAGGTTTTTGACAGTCCGAACGAGGGCGCACTGAGATCGTCCTGCCATTTGCGGATCGACTCAGGAGTGATATCCTTTAGTCTCATCCGCCCGAAATATGGAAGTATCTTTGTCTCGAAGATACGGGTTTTGTTATTCATGGTGGAGAGCTTGCACCGATGAGACATCTCCTCGATGTAGATCTCATACACATGGAAGAAAACCTCCTCGCCACCGCTCAGGTTTCCGTTTATGAAAGTGTCCTCGTACGCGAGGGCGTCCTTCTTTGTCAGGAAGCCTCGTTTCAGCTTCTGACGTCGTTTTCCGGAGTAATCCTTGTAGTAGAACTTGCAATACCAATGTTTCCCGTCTGAATCTCTGTATGCTGGCATAGTATCCCTCCTATCCGGAACATAGTTCCTGGTGTCGAGCTCTATGAGCTCGAGTTGATAAGTCTAATTTAATGATACCACGCCACGACAAGAAACATATCAAAAGGGACGTAGTATCTCACTACGCCCCTCGCATTACTTTTTGATCATATATAAGTCAAGATCATTTTTTCTTGGTCTGGTAGGCTCCCTTTCCTTTATCCAGGCCTTTTCCGCTGAATTTGATCTTGTTACCTCTCGGGAGGCCGCTTTCCTGGATCATCTTTATGGCTTCCCGGCACTCCTTTTTGGTTCCTTTTATTTTAACAAGGCCATTTTTGTTCAGGTTCAAAAGTGCGCCCGGGTCGATACTCTCGAGTGTTTTTGCATCGATTACAAGCGTTTTCACCTTGCCTTTTGCCGGCAGGGCATCCCCGCCTATGGATGTAACCTTGTATTCTGTTCCATTCGCAGTGATCTTTTTGGAAAGATCCAAAGATTTTCCTTTGACCGAGGTAAGCTTTACCTCGCTCGGGTTATCCTTATCGACAGCATACTCCGACGACGAAGTGACTTTGTCTTTCTTGCCTTTCTCTTTTGTGATTGTCTTGTTTCCGTCTGCGTCAGTCGTCGTGCTTTCCTTGTTGAACACTCCTTTTTTATCGGTGTTTTTGGTAGACTCCGTCCTGGACTCTACTTTTCCGTCTGCGTTCAGTTTTTCAGAGACAGCGTTCTCTGTCGTTTTCTTATTCTTTCCTGTTCCCGTTGTCGTTTCGGCCGCCTCAGTGATCGTCTTTTCACCGGTCGTAGCTGTCACGATCGTCTTGGTTTCTTTATTCTTTCCTTCGGAATCTGATGTCGAATATGACTCGGTCAGAGTCCCGTCGTCAGCGGTTTTGGTCTCCGACGTAATTTTGCTTCCATCATTCTTTGTCAGGACAGTCTTTTCTGATACCGAGCCATCTTTGCCGGTTGTTATGCTCACAACCATCGTAGATCCGTCTTCATACTCGGTTTTTGTCGACTCGATCTTCGAACCATCCTTGCCTGTTGAGGTATTCGTTTCCGGATCGCCCTTTACAGCAGCTGTCGGAGGTTCGATCTTGTCAACAGTTGGATCGAGCGGCTTGGCCGATGGAGTAGTCGGGTCAACAGGCGGGACCGGTGTCGGTGCAGATGTAGGAGGTGCAGTAGGTGTTCCGCCTGATCCGCCGCCATAATCGCCACCACCACCTGATGACGGTTCTACGACATTTATGGTAATCCACTCCTGATTTTTTCTTGTATCCCCGTATGACATTGCGTATTTTCCGGCTCTATTGAATGTAAATGTCCAGAACGGTGCGTAGCTCGGATTCGCAGTTCCCTCGCCATACGCAACAGAGGATCCGTTATTTCTGGCAGTCCTATTTAACTCCGCATTGTATGTTACCGTGATAGCATCCGTGACTTCAGTGTCCTCATAAGCCACCTCGTAACCATATCTGTTTCTTCTATACTCATAAAAATGGAAAGGCTCGTGTGAAAGATCAGCCGTGTCGAGGACACTCGCCGGGTTTGAGCCCAGCCAGAACTGGTGGAATCCGTTGTTATACCAGTATTCGTGATGCTCCTGATCCTCCGCGATATTTAAAAGCGGTGAGGATACGCATGTCCACATGTAAAGGTTTTTCGAGCTTCCCACTGTCACTACTGCGTTATCCGTAAAGCAATCCGTACGATCATCAAGGCTTGATCCACCCCATGGATCGATGAATACACCGCCTTCATATGCAGGGTATCCTACGAGAGAGAGGTGAGCATATACGTTGGCAGGAATAAACTGATCTTCATCGTTACCATCATGATAGCAAAGCGCGTATACTCCTTCTTCTGTATTTGATCCGTCGACCGCGTCCTGCCAGCGGGTGATCTCCTGTGTACCGAATTTTATCTTGTACTTGCCGTCTGTGCCGTCTGTATTACATGTGATAGTAGCGTGCGTATCGGCATCCACATAATCTCCATTACTGTTCGTCTTCTTTATGGAAAGACGGGATATATCTGTGATGGGAGTTCCCATATACTTAAGTGTAGCAGTGTACTCCTGTCCGAGCTCAAAGTTATTTTGAGTCTGATCTGAAAACTCCCAAGTATCTCCGCCTTCGAGATCAATTGTTCCGGAAAAACCATTCCCGCCGAGATTGAACTTTCTATAAACCGTATCTCCACTTTCGGGTGTGTATCCGATATAATAGTCTCCGATCTTGGTCGTATCTTCGGTGAACTCCATCTTGAATACGGTAGTATCTCCGGCAGTAGCACATACAGCAGCCTCCAGGGCATCGGTCGTACTAGAGTTAACTGTCGTGATGGTCGCGATGCCGGTAAGCTCGGTTTCATCTTGTACGTCGTAGATTTTTACGGCTGAAGGATCAGAAACAACTTCTCCGTCATACGTAAGAGAAAACATCTCAATATCTCCGAGATGCTCTTCCATCAGTTGGGTTTCACCCCATTCTTCCGTGTCGACCTGGATAGGCTCAAACTCGTCATCCCACATATACACGGTCGCAACCAGACCGCTTGTTGTAGCCTTTGCCTGCTTGGCCTCATTAAATGAAATCCCCGCAAAAAGGCTGAGGACCATTATGACCGTCAAGCAGCGTGCCAGAGTACGTCTGGCGTGATTTGTTAAAAACTGCATTTTTACATCCCTCCTGTAATTCTTTATATGATCGGTCGACCTCGGACATATGAGTCGTGAGCGGCAGACCGTCACGAATGATATTATATCATATGTATGGGTGGGTGTGCTATGCTGGGAGCAGAATTTTTGAGCGAACTATGGTGCACATTGAGTGTATGATATTTTTTCCCACTTTCTAACATAAACTTGACCCATCCCTGCTTATATAATAAGGGATGGGTCAAATCTATGTGTCAATCCTGTATTCTCACTGCATTTCGACGTGAGCGAAAAGCAAAGAGAAGTTTACGCCGGAATCTCCGTTACTGCTACGCCT
>JHWZ01000030.1 GCA_000687695.1 Lachnospiraceae bacterium P6B14
TAAAAATCTACCAATTGCATGCTAAAACAGGAAAAAAAACGAGAAAACCCGGTTCAGCGGAACTTTCCGCCAAACCGGGTTTGTCTACGGTCTGACAGGTGCTGTTTTGCAGCACCTGTTTTGGTTCGTAGGCGCTATGTTGTAATGGTTTCTGCTCGGAGGTACGTTTGCACCATTCTGAAACGTAGCAGTGCATGACACCAAAAAACGGTGTCTACGCACTGACGTTTCAGACAGCCTCCTCGCAGAAAACCATTCAACATACGCGCCGGGGACTAAATTGAAAATTGAAAAATGAGAAAAATTAGCCTTGACTTTTTCTGTAAAATCTGATAATATTGTAAAAATTTTATTTTTTGAAAAAAAGCGTAGCAAGGTCAGACGACCGGAAAGGACGGTAGGAGATGGCGACAATTATTGGAGAAGGCATCACATTTGACGACGTACTATTGGTTCCGGGGTACTCAGAGGTGATACCGAACGAGGTTTCGCTGAAGACACATTTGACAAAGGAGATCGAGCTGAACATCCCGATGATGAGTGCGGGAATGGATACGGTTACGGAGTATCGTATGGCGATCGCTATGGCACGTCAGGGTGGTATCGGTATTATTCACAAGAATATGTCGATCGAAGCCCAGGCTGATGAGGTTGACAAGGTAAAGAGATCTGAGAACGGAGTTATTTCTGATCCGTTTTATCTGCATCCCGAGCATACTCTCCGTGATGCGAACGATCTTATGGCTAAGTTCCATATTTCCGGTGTTCCGATCACGGAGCAGGGTACCAAAAAGCTCGTTGGTATCATAACTAACCGTGATCTTAAGTTCGAGACTGATTATGATAAAAAGATAAGTGAGAGTATGACGAGCGAGGGGCTTATCACTGCACCAAAGGGAATCACTCTTGACGAGGCAAAGCAGATCCTTGCCAAGGCAAGAAAAGAGAAGCTTCCGATCGTTGACGAGCAGGGTAATCTCTCCGGACTTATCACGATCAAAGATATAGAGAAGCAGATCCAGTATCCGAATTCTGCCAAAGATGCCCAGGGAAGACTTCTCTGTGGCGCAGGAGTCGGAGTTACGGCAAATATTCTTGACCGCGTAGACGCGCTGGTGAAGGCAAAGGTCGATGTTATCGTTATCGATTCGGCTCACGGTCACTCAGCAAACGTTATTCGTTGTGTGAAGATGGTCAGAGAAAAATACCCCGACCTTCAGATCATCGCGGGAAATGTTGCGACGGCAGAGGCTACGGAAGAGCTTATCAAAGCAGGTGTTAATGCGGTTAAGGTTGGTATAGGACCGGGATCTATCTGTACAACACGAGTTGTCGCAGGTATAGGTGTTCCTCAGATCACGGCGATCATGAACTGCTATGAGGCTGCAAAGAAGT
The DNA here is from genome assembly GCA_000687695.1 of Lachnospiraceae bacterium P6B14. Taxonomy (GTDB): domain Bacteria; phylum Bacillota; class Clostridia; order Lachnospirales; family Lachnospiraceae; genus Eubacterium_F. Next base: position 1,396 of record JHWZ01000030.1, read on the forward strand.
ACGATATCCCGATCATTGCAGACGGTGGTATCAAGCTTTCCGGTGATATGACAAAGGCTCTTGCAGCAGGAGCGAATGTATGTATGATGGGAAGCCTGTTTGCAGGGTGTGATGAGAGCCCGGGAAGTTATGAGCTTTTCCAGGGACGTAAATATAAGGTTTATCGTGGAATGGGTTCCATAGCTGCTATGGAGAGCGGAAGCAAGGACAGATATTTCCAGGAAGATGCAAAGAAGCTTGTACCTGAGGGCGTCGAGGGCCGTGTAGCGTACAAGGGACCTGTTGAGGATACCGTATTCCAGATGGTAGGTGGTATCCGTTCCGGTATGGGATATTGCGGAGCAAAGGATATTGAGACATTGAAGGATACAGCTCGTTTTGTTAAGATTTCCGCGGCTTCACTTAAGGAAAGCCATCCGCACGATATCCATATTACGAAAGAGGCACCGAACTACAGTGTTGAATAAGGATTTTTGGAAGAAAGTCAATAAAAGTACAGTGATCCGCTGCATCATCATTCTCGGTGGTGCGGCGGTTTTTATCCTTGTTCTCGTTTTGGTTTTACATTTGTTTGGAGCGATACCGGATTCCGAGCCTGATGAGAAGGTATCGGTGACCCAAAAGGAAGATCAGCATGGGGCGGAAAAGCTGCTTCCGAAGCTGAATTTTACAGTGGATCTTTTGACTCCCAACAAGTTTTCCAGACCACAGCTGGCACTGAAGGAGGTAAATGCGGTTGTCGTACACTATACCGCAAATCCCGGGGCTGATGCAAAGGATAACAGGGATTACTTTAATAACCTTCCGAGGATAAATGAGGACAGAAAAACTCCGACGTTTGCAAGCTCGCATTTCGTGATAGGACTCGAGGGAAATATTATTCAGTGTATCCCTTTGAGTGAGATGGCATATGCCTCGAACGATAGGAACTCCGATACTGTAGCAATCGAGTGTTGCCATCCGAAGAAAAACGGAAAGTTTACAAACGCGACTTATGAGGCATTGATCGAACTTTTGACGTATGCATGCATCAGGTTCGAGTTGGATCCTCAGACGCAGATTATCAGGCATTATGATGTTACCGGTAAGATGTGTCCGAAGTACTATGTTAAGCATGAGGATAAGTGGGAAAAACTGAAACAGGACGTTGAGGAGAGAGTCGAAAAGACTAAGAAGGCATTGGAGGGTTAACGGCCACATAGGCGGTCGGTTTCGATTTATCTGCTCGGGACTCCACTCGCGTCATTCTGAAACGTAGCAGTGCATGCCTCGAAGGAAACTCTTTGAGTTTCCTAACCTCGGCTACGCACTGACGTTTCAGACAGGTCCCTCGCACGATAAATCAAACCTGCCCTATTGTGGCCTGTATCTATCGAGAATCTGTTAATGGAGGTAAATGAGGTGAAAAAGCAGGATTATTTGAGTTGGGATCAGTATTTCATGGGGATAGCGAAGCTGTCCGCGATGAGGAGCAAGGACCCGCATACGTCAGTGGGTGCGTGCATAGTGGGAGATGATAACAAGATCCTTTCGATGGGGTATAACGGTATGCCCAGAGGATGCTCGGATGAGGAGTTTCCGTGGGGCAGAGAGGGCGATGATCCGCTTGACACCAAGTATATCTATGTTTGCCACGCGGAGCTTAACTCGATACTGAACTTTTCCGGTTCCGGTGATAAGTTAAAAGGAGCGAAGATCTATACGACACTGTTTCCGTGCAACGAGTGCACGAAGGCGCTTATCCAGGTCGGGATCAAAGAGGTGATCTACCAGGATGATCTGTATCCGGACACCGCGTCGGTTGTTGCGGCGAAGAAGATGATGAAGGCAGCCGGCATTTCGTACCGTGCGTACGAGGGTGGAGAGCTGGATGTGACGATTAATCTTTGATTACACAATTAAAAGTCAGGTATTATGTGAGATCAAAAAAAGGGCAGCAGGGCGTCAGTGATATGTACCCTCTTTACTGGACAAACCAGTAAGGAGGGTATTTTTATGCGCTATAGTTATGAATTCAAAAGAAAATGTGTGGAAATGTATTAT
>JHWZ01000031.1 GCA_000687695.1 Lachnospiraceae bacterium P6B14
TGAATATTACGGTGCGGTGAAACCGCCTGTCCGAAGGACAGGAAACCGTGTGTCCGATGAATCGGAAACCGATTCCGAACTTACGCGGCGGAGCCGCCGTTCCGATGCGGCGTGAGCCGCTTGTCCGGAACGGGTTGAGCCACCGCTTGTTGTTATTTTTGTTTTGACTTTAAGCCGTAAACCTCACGCATTGAGATATCTTTTGTAGGGTCGATACTCTCGATGTTTATCTCGTATCCATCATGGATTATGCGATCCAGGATTGCATCTGCAAGTGGAGATGCACTGCCACCAAGTTGATCATACCATCCTTCCTTACGGTACTGTGAGCAAAAGATGGTTGAAGACTTTTTGCGTCGTCTATGCAGCAGTTCAAAGATACACTGTTGTTCATACTCATCAGGAGTAAGAAGTAACCACTCATCCAGAATGAGTAGTGTGGGGTTGGCGTATTTACCAAGAGTCTTTTTAAAATGATTCTCTTCTCGGGCCATCTTCAGGTCGAGAAGGAGATCCGGCATCCTGACATACTTGGTATTGTAAAAGTGTTTACAAGCTTCCATCCCCAGAGCGCATGCAAGGTAGCTCTTACCACTGCCTGTGGCACCGGTTATGAATACGTTAAGGTATTCCGTGATATAATCACATGTGGCGAGTCTAAGTATAAGATCCTTGTTAAGTTTTCGTCCGGAAGTATAGTCTATATCAACTACACTTGCTTCCGGTTGATCGAAGCCGGCGTTTTTGATCAATCGCTTAAGACGGTTGCTCTTGCGACTTGAATACTCGATGTCAACCAGCATCGCCAATCGATCTTCGAAGGAAACATCCTTCAGTTTTGGATCTTCCGATTGGATTATGAGAGCGTTTGCCATTGCTGTAAGACGCATCTCGATAAGCTTATTTATAGTACTTTGTTCAGACATGGACGATTACCTCCTGTTATAGTAGTCGGCACCTCTCGTGATGCCGTAGGGATTGACGGTGGGTTCGGAAGACTGTTCTTCCGGTTCAGCTAGATCAGGCTTGGCTTTCAAGATGTTCAATACACTCTTGTAGCTCGGCGTTGATGTAAAGCTCAACGCTTTTGCACAGGCAGCTTCTAGTTGATTTGGAGAGTATCTCTCCGAAAGCTTTAGAAGCCCCATACAGCCCTTATAGGTCTGTTGCTCCACTCGTCTGGAGGTAAGTATAGCGTCCACAACCTTGTAGGTATTTATCCCTATATGCTCCGCCCATTTGCGGAATCGATCACCGTTCCATTCCAAGAACTTTTGGTGATCCGGTGGCATATGTTCCGTTACCGTAGAATACTGTCCTTTGCGACCATACAGGCGCACATGGGTTGCAATACGGTTTTGGTTGTAGAATACTTCAATAGTTTTGTCCGTTACCCGTACGTCGACACGTTTTTTTATGTACTCATATGGAACTGAGTATAGACAACCGTCGACAGATATGTGATAATTGAACTGAACGGTGGCTTGTTTCCATTCCGCCAGTTCGTATGGGGTAGCGGGTAATGACGCCAGAAATGGTAATTCCTCGGTTCGGAAGAGTTCATATCGGCTACCCTCTTTTTTCTGAAAGGGTTTCCGATTGTAGGCATCGAGCTTTGCCCGTATCGCCTGATTCATCTCTCTGAACGAGAAAAACTGTTCATTTCTTAGTGCGGCTATGATCCACGTAGACACATGTCCTACGGATCCTTCCGCATTTGGTTTATCCTTTGGTTTTCGTACCCGTGCTGGGATGATGGCTGTCCCATAGTGCTCTGCCATCTCATGGTAGACTGCGTTTATCCGCGGATCTTCATACTTCTTGTTTTGATTGACCGCTGTCTTGCAGTTATCCGGTACAAGGATGCGCGCCACACCGCCAAAGAAGTCGTACATGTGGATATGGGCACTGATCCATGCTGCCTGCTTTTCGTCGGGGAATGCCTCAACGTAAGCGTACTGGCTGTAAGACAGGACTCCCACAAAGATGTGGGCATCGATGATCTCACCGGTATCCCGGTCGATGATCTGTGCCTTATCACCTGCCCAGTCCACTTCCACCTGCTCTGCAGGCTTGCGGTCGATATGCATAGTGGCACGTCGTTTCTGCTCATCCTGTTGGATGTAGTAGCAGAACTGAGAATACATGAGAGGATCATCACCGTTTAATCGGCACTCCTCCAAGTATTCGACCCAGAGTAACTTTTTGGAGACTCCATTGCGGAGAAGCTCCTTGCGGATGTAGTCGTAATCAGGCATCCGTTTGGTGCTGGACGAACCATCCTTTTGCCGTGAAGGAAACATCTTCTCGGCAAGCACAGCATCAGTCATGGTTTTATCGAGTGGCCATGAAATACTCATTTCGTTGGCTCGCTTCAAAACCTTGTTGACCGTTTTCTTGGAAACACCGCAGCTGTACGCGATGTTCTGCTGACTGATTCCCAGGCTGGAAAGCCTAAGAATCTCTCGGTACTTGGTCATAGAACCGACCTCCTTATAATGTATTTGCATCAAAGATGCATACAAACATTATAAGGGATATAATATATCGGTTTCCAGTCCGGAATCATGGTTCCCATTATGCGGAATGACGGTTTCCTGTCATCGGACTGGAGGTGTAGTTTGGGCCGTATTATTCA
>JHWZ01000032.1 GCA_000687695.1 Lachnospiraceae bacterium P6B14
CAGACTGTAGACAAAGTCCGCGGGAAACCGCGGACTTTTCTCGTAGAAAAAACGAAGAAAAACATCGAAAACACTGGATTTTTCAGCGCTTTTTTGGTATAATGGTATCATAGAAATCAGATATGGAGGGTATCTGCCTATGATGTCAACGAACGTCGAAAAGAACCGAGAACAGGTTCAATTCATCTGTATGGATGACCTTGTTCCCAAGGATCATCTGCTCCGATTGATTGATAGTGCACTTGACTGGTCATTCATTTATGATCTTGTAGAGGACAAGTACTCTCCGGACAATGGGCGCCCAAGCCTGGATCCAGTCGTGCTGATAAAGATTCCACTCATACAGTATCTCTACGGTATTAAGAGTATGCGGCAAACAATTAAGGAAATAGAAGTAAATGTCGCTTATCGATGGTTCTTAGGTCTTGATCTATACAGCAAAGTCCCCCACTTCTCTACTTTCGGAAAGAATTATACTCGACGGTTTAAAGATACCGATCTTTTTGAACAGATATTCTCACGTATTCTTGAAGAGTGTTATAAATACGATCTTATTGATCCCACTGAAATATTCGTTGATGCCACACATGTAAAGGCCAGAGCCAATGCAAAAAAGCATCAAAAGCAAATCGCTAAACAGGAGAGCCTGTTTTACGAAGAGCAGCTTAAGGAAGAAATAAATAGAGACCGGGAAGAGCACGGAAAAAAGCCATTGAAAGATAAAGATGATGGTCCAAGCGGAGGCACCGGCGGAGGTAAAGAAATCAAAGTAAGCACCTCAGATCCAGACAGTGGATGGTTTCACAAAGGAGAGCATAAACAGGTTTTTGCGTATTCAGTTGAAACCGCATGTGATAAAAACGGATGGATTCTCGGATATACAGTCAGTCCCGGTAATCAGCATGACAGTCGGACATTCAAAGGACTGTATGACAAGATGAAACCTCTTAATCCGAATATCATGATCATGGATGCAGGATATAAAACCCCGGCAATTGCAAAAATGCTTATTGATGATGGAATAAAACCATTGTTCCCATACAAAAGCCCCATGACAAAGAAAGGATTCTTTAGAAAGTATCAGTATGTTTATGATGAATACTATGATTGCTATTTGTGCCCCAATGATAAAATACTAAAATACAGAACTACCAATCGTGACGGGTACAGAGAATATAAAAGCAATCCACATGATTGTGCGAAATGTCCTTATATCGACCAATGTACAGAAAGCCAGAACCATCAGAAAACTGTCACACGGCACATATGGGAAGATTACGTAGAAATAACTGAAGATATCCGACACACAATCGGAATGAAGGATCTATACAATAAACGAAAAGAAACCATAGAGCGATTGTTTGGAACAGCAAAAGAGAATCACGGTTTCCGATACACGCAGATGTATGGAAAGGCCCGGATGCAAATGAAGGTCGGGCTAACCTTTGCGTGTATGAATCTAAAGAAACTGGCAAGAATCCTAAAAAAGAAGGGGATAATCCCCACTATTTTTCGCTATTTTCCTAAAAATCTACCAATTGCATGCTAAAACAGGAAAAAAAACGAGAAAACCCGGTTCAGCGGAACTTTCCGCCAAACCGGGTTTGTCTACGGTCTG
>JHWZ01000033.1 GCA_000687695.1 Lachnospiraceae bacterium P6B14
ACACTAAACGTTGCCATATATGCCTTTTTTCTTATGCTTTCACTTACACTTACCTGTATCTTTTCGTAGTAGCCCGCCCACTCAGGCAAATCCACATGCTCTGAAGACATTATTTTTGCTGCTGATAGTGTGATGTTTTCTGCCCCTGCAGCTTTCGGGAGTTTATCCAGAGTCTTTTGATATCTCACCAATTCCAGCATGTCTCCACCATTCAGGGCGTATGCTCTTAGGTGGGCCATTCGATCCGCTCCGTGCTTACTCCATCCCATTGGTAGTGTACTCATTCTTCTTGACAACACATGACTTACATGCCCTTCTGTGCTACTTCCGCAAACCTTGTTTCGTTGAGACAGTCTGACCTTTGCTGCCATCCAGTTTTCGAGTATGTATTCTGCTCCTCTACGTACTCTGTTCCATACTGTGTCGTTTCCACTTGCATGAAACAGAAGCATATCGACATAGGATATAAATTCTTCCTTGGTATCTCTCTTTATAGTATCCAGCAATGCATGCATTGCCACTCGATCTTCTTTTCCTATCCCATCCACATGACGAGTCATCTCCAACACTTTTTTTCTCAGATGAAACTCGTCCAATACATGTGTGATCCCATGCAGCCGTTTCCTTCCTGCTTTAATCCATGCGCCACCGTCGCTATTCAAGTAGATCTTTTCTATCTTATCTATATCATAATTATTAAGGATATATGCATATACTTCATCCCAGAGTTCCTTGTTCTTTTCATCCTCATAAGTGCCGGCAAAATAGTGTATGTTTATCATTCTGTGACGTTTGCTCTTTGGCGCGACTCGCTCGATCCCCTCATGTACATAGACCAGCTTTACGATAGCACCATTGAGTTTCTTTTCAAGCTTATTAGCTCTCAGATCTCCCTTCCTCTTTTTGAACTGGAGATGTATATGATCTTCGTCTGCTTCTATGAACAGCTTTTGGGCAACTCTTTTTTTCTCATGTTTTTCAGATTCATTTTCAGACGGAAACTCCAATGCGTGTAAATGATTCTTGACCGTTTGCTTGCTAACCCTGTCCATTATGCTGGCAGCTTCCCCGCCTCTCCGGTAGGATGTCTGAACCGCTTCCTTCAACATTTCTTCAAGGGCATCTTCGGTCAACCTTTCATGTGATTCAAATCCCAGAAAGCTATCAACGAGGTATGCATATTCTCCGGTCGTTTTGCTTTTGAACAAAGTTTTTTCGTACTTCACGGTCCCGAGCGAGGTTATCTTGGATGCCAGCCTTGTATCCACGACTTCCCATTCCCGGGCCCTTCTTGTACTGTTTCGAAACGCATTGTTGATCGATGTCAGTGTGTCTCCGGCGTACTTTAGGGCTATTTCCATAAATTCATCACGGACGCCTTTCACAAACTCCGCAAACTCGAGAGGGAATTTCATAAAAGATTCTGTGATTTTTTCCAAATTGGGTATTCCATTTTTCTCAAAATACTGTATACTGTTAGACATAGGGTAGTTCTCCTTTCGGTTTTTTCTAGCAATCAAACCTTATCATAGGGGACTACCCTTTTTCAATACCCTTTTTTCTAAATCCTACTAAAATTTTACGCTAGCT
>JHWZ01000035.1 GCA_000687695.1 Lachnospiraceae bacterium P6B14
AAAGACTAACTATTAAATGTCAAGAGGAAATTAAAAAAATTTTGATAAAAATGCAGAAATGTATTTTTATAGATTTGATCTTTGAAAACTGCATGGCAAACAGAGCATCTGAACAGATGCTCTCAGAAAAGGTATAGAGAGGCAAGACTATCCTCGATATGCTTCGCCTGTCATCTCCATACGGTAGATAGTACGAACGAGCTTTTTGGCAGCATGGGATATCGCCACGTTGTAATGCTTACCTTCAGCGCGCTTCTTGGATAGGTAATTTCTAAACTCAGGAGTATACATACAGACAAACTTTGTGGCATTTATTATAGCGTACCGCAGGTATCTGGATCCTCGCTTCTCCATATGTGAGTAGCTGGATTCAAGTTGACCTGATTGATATGTTGACGGAGACAGTCCTGCATAAGCAAGGATCTTGTCAGCGTTATCAAATCTGGAGAAGTCACCTACTTCAGCAATGATCATAGCACCCATACGATTTTTCAATCCGGGTATCGTTGTGATCGGAGTGCCTATGGAGTCCATGATGACATCGATGGAACTCTCAATTTCAGCGATGTCCGTATCCAGTGCCTGTATCTGCTTTATCGTGTGCTTCAATTCAAGTGATTTGGCGGGCGTTATTGAGCCGATAGAGGAACGGGCGGCTTCACGTATGATATCTGCCATTTCGTCACCGTAATGCCCCTTAGAGGCGGTGTATAACAGGTGCTTCAAATGAGTCATATGACACGCTGCTATCTGTGAAGCGCCGGGCATTTCGATGAGCAAAGCATAGATAGATGACATATGGATGGTCGGAACAAGGTTCTCAAGCTCAGGAAACAAAATATTTATCAGCCTTGAAACAGCGGTTTTAAGCCTCGCACGACGTCTTACCAATTCAAATCTGTAACGAGATAGTGACTTTAGCTCTTCATTGTGGTATGATGTACTTGAGTAGGGCTTGAGTGTCCTATCGGTTATTAACATCATAGCGATCGAACGGGCGTCGACTTTATCCGTTTTTGTCTTTCTAAGGCTTTGACCTTTTCTGTAAAGATTTGTGTGTAACGGATTGATGACATAGGTGGTGAGACCTGCATCAAGGAGCGATCCCAGAAGATTGTACGAGTAGTGACCGGTAGCTTCAAGTCCTACTTTTATTTCTGAGATATCAGCACCTGTTTCTGCGATGGCCTCAAAGAGTTCATCAAATCCCTCGCGGTTGTTTGTGATGGTAAACACGGGATACAGTTCCTCTGCATCTGTGCCTAGGATTGAGCAATCATGCTTATCCTTTGCGACATCGATACCTACGTAGATCATAATTATGATCCTCCTTTGAAAGTAGTATTTGATGCTGTAAGATCCACAGGGCTCTCTGTCCGTGTAACCTCGTTCTACATAAACCGTCATGCGGTATCTAACTGATTAACATTGTAACAAAGAGGCTGTGGTTGGAGCCTTTC
>JHWZ01000036.1 GCA_000687695.1 Lachnospiraceae bacterium P6B14
AATATGTCAACGCAGCTACTGGCTCTACTTTGTCTTTATACTTTTTGCATTCCTGCTTCACAGCACCATTCTTGGCGGACGCTAACCTGTTTTGCAGTGTTTTGTGCAACTTAAGCGGCTATATGCTCGCTATTCCTGTGGATATCAGACAGCATCTTGAATCTGTCATATTCCACGCCTTTTGTTAATACCGCATAGAATACGCGGATGAGTTTGCAGCTCACGGCTATCATAGCCTGTCTGCGTTTCAGTGGATTTTTTACCCGAGTCACATAATAGTCGTAGATTTCCCTAAACTCATTGTTCCTGGCTAACAACGGAATCGTTACCTGAAACAGGATTTTTCTAAGTTTTCTGCGTCCTCTTTTGCTGATTTTTGATCTTCCTTTATGCTTTCCGGAACTGTTCTCTACGAGTTCCAGGCCTGCATACTTCTGGATCTGTTTTGGCGATTTAAAGCGTCTTATATCACCAACCTCAGCAATAAAGCCTGCCACTGTTACAACTCCTACTCCTTTGATGGCGAGCAGTTTTTCCACGTGCGGTACTTTGAGGATAGTTTCCTCCAACACCTTATCCACAGTCTCTAGTTGTGATGCCCAGAGCCTGTGCTCTTCGAGCAGCATATACAATTCGCTCTTTGTCGCAACATCTCCATCCAATCCTACACTGTTATGGGCAGCCTCAACCAGGGTCTCAGCCCTATTTGCCGTGACTCCCCTTCCACGAAATCTCTTCTCGTGCCAGATCTTACGGATACCGTCTGCTCCAAGCGCTACTATGTCCTTCGGCAACGGTGCCTTCTCAAGCACCGCAAGCCCGCTTGCTGCATCGAATCTTGTATAAAGCCCCTGATACTCAGGAAAGTGTATTGCAAGCCACCTTTGGATCCTGTTTGCAGATATATTGCTCTGCTTCATTATCCTGTCGCGGCTGTATACCAAATCTCTTATCTCGGCATAAATGCCTGTGGGCATGTATGGGATGGAATACCTCCCATCTACCACTAGTTTAGCTATAGTCTTAGGATCTTTACGATCAGTCTTCTTGGGACTGTTATCATCAAGCTCCTTGATTTTCTTGACAGAAAAGGGATTGACCATTACAAGCTTTATCTCATGTTCAGTGATATATCTGGCAAATGAGAACCAGTAATGCCCTGTAGGCTCACAGCCCACTATAACCTTATCCTTTTCATTTCTGGTCTTTAATTCCCTTGTCCATCCATAAAAACGATTGAATCCCTCTATATCGTTGTCGAAAACGAATACTTTTGTTGAAAGCTCTATCCCTCGGTAATCAAAAGCTCTGGCATAATGCGTCCGGCTTCCGATATCGACTCCGATAACGAGAGTTGACTCTGATACTTGCAAAATCTTTTCGTTTTGTGTATAATTCTTCAT